>NZ_JACYVQ010000001.1:0-1732992 GCF_014842675.1 Paenibacillus sp. CFBP 13594 | reverse complement strand
TCACCATCAAACGGGTGAAAGAAGGATTGCGCAAGGTACCTCATAAAGGCTTCAGCTATGGAGCGCTGAAATATGTGGCCCGGATGCCGGAGTTGCAGACGGAGCGTCCAGCATCCATTTCGTTTAACTATCTCGGTGAGATGGACGGAGGCATGATTGGGGAAGCCATGTTCCGGGAGTCTCGTTTCTCTACGGGGCAAACGATTGGTGGCCATATCGCCCGAAATAACCCGATTGAACTGAACGCCTTCGTTTCCGGTGGGAAGTTACATCTCAACGTAACAGCAAACCAAACTGCGGTGGACATGCCGCTTGTAAGCCGATTTGCAGAGACGTTTTTCGAACGATTAACGGAAATTGTGGACCATTGCTTGTCTCAGCGTGAAACGACATATACGCCTTCCGACTATGGTGATCCAAACCTGGCACTGGAGGAGTTAGATCTTATTAAGTCAGCCTGTCCGGGCGTGATCATTGAACGGATTTATCCATTAACCAATATGCAGCAAGGCATGCTCTTTCACGCGATGGAAGATCCGTCATCAACTGCGTATTTCCAGCAAACGGTCATGGAGATTCGCGGGGAAGTGAACCCGGATGATCTGCAATCCAGTTTCAATGAGCTCATGAACAGACATGAAGCGTTGAGAGCTTCATTTATACATCGAGATTTGGAAGAACCGAGACAGGTCATTATGCAAAATCTCACCATTGAATTTGAATTTCAAGACTGGACAGCTTTGGAAGCAAATCAATCAGCAGCACAGTTGGAAACTTTTTCACAGCAGGATAAGGCTCGCAGTTTCCGTCTGGATACACAGCCGCTTATGCGTGCAGCTCTGTTTCGCACCACAGATGAATCCTATACCCTTGTATGGAGCCATCATCATATTTTGCTGGATGGATGGTGTCTGGGAATTATATTATCCGAGCTGTTCCAGATCTATAAGGCCAAGCTTGAGAATAAGGCGCACAACCTGAAGGAGCCGAAACGATATCATCAATATATTGAATGGCTCATTCGTCAGGACAAGGATGAGGCCCAAGCGTATTGGAGACGTTATCTGGAGAATTATGACACACAGTCGAGTGTTCCAGGTTTGCTTCTTACAGAGCATGATGTTCCGTATTTGCGAAAAGAACAGACGATATCTTTGGGTCAGGAGTTAACCCGCCAATTAAATGAAATAGGTGCTCATTATGGGGTGACGTTGAATACCGTCATTCAATGTATCTGGGGTCTGGTGCTGGCCAGATATAATGATACGGAGGACGTCATATTTGGAACCGTAGTCTCTGGCAGAGAAGCGCCAGTTGAAGGCATAGAAGAGATGATAGGGTTGTTCATCAATACGATTCCCGTTCGGATTGGTTACCCGCATCAAAAGCATTTTGGCGACGTACTCCAGGCCGTTCAGAAACAAGCCGTTGAAAGTCAGCGATTTAATTATTTGAATCTGGCTGAGGTTCAGGCATTGAGTGATCTCAATAAGGAATTAATGGATCACGTCTTTGTATTTGAGAACTATGCCCTGGATCATGGAGCCGTTCAACAATCCAGCACTGGGGTTGGTTTTGAAATTACCGGACTGCATGCGGAGGAACAGAGCAACTACGGATTCCTGATTTCGGCAACACCTGGCGACAGCCTGACCCTTGTGATTACGTATGATGGTAATAAATATGATTCATCCATCATCGAGCGTATGGATCAACATTTTAGGAGTGTGGCAGAACAAGTTACTTCAGCTGATCATCATCAGCTTGCTGACATTCAACTTGTGAGTGGTCAAGAGTGTGAGGTGCTCCTGAATTCTTTCAATAACTCTGATGCGGATTACCCGCGAAATATGACCATTCATGAGCTATTCCAGCAGCAAGTTCGACGTACGCCTGATCGAATTGCTGTCCGGGATGAGCATCGTCATATGACGTACATGGAGCTGAATGAGCGTTCCAATCAACTGGCCCGTACGTTGTTTTCGCTTACAGGAGGAACAGAGCAATTCATTGGGATTATGGCGGATCGGTCAATCGATATGATCGTTGGCATTATGGCAGTGTTAAAAGCGGGAGCCGCATATATACCTATTGATCCCACTTATCCGGATGATCGTATTAGCTATATGCTGGAGGATTCGGGCATCCGCCTGCTGGTAGTTTCTGAAAAAGGAATGGATCGTGGACTTCACCGGGGTTCATGCGTTGTCTTGGAGGAAGAGAACTCGTATCACCTGGATGCAGGAAATCTGGAGACATCCGTTCAGTCACATGATCTCGCCTATGTCATTTATACCTCAGGTACGACTGGGAATCCGAAGGGAACACTGATTGAGCATAAAAATGTCGTGCGTTTGTTGATCAATGGCCGTAATCGATTTAATTTCAGCGAGAACGATGTATGGACGATGTTCCATTCCTTCTGTTTTGATTTTTCGGTGTGGGAGATGTATGGAGCACTGTTGTACGGAGGAACCTTACTTATCGTTCCACATCTGGTCGCCCAACAGCCTGGAGAATTCCTGCAATTATTAATCCGTGAAAAGGTAACCATTCTGAATCAGACGCCATCTTACTTCTATCGATTGATGCATGAGGAGGCAAAACGTCCGAGGAAGGAATTGAGTTTGCGAAAAGTCATTTTTGGCGGAGAAGCGCTAAGTCCGTCATTATTGACAGCATGGCATAAGCGTTATCCATCTACAAAATTAATTAATATGTACGGCATTACGGAGACTACGGTTCATGTTACCTATAAGGAGATTACCCTGTCTGATATGCAAATGGGCAGAAGTAATATAGGTCAGCCCATCCCTACACTCCGGGCATATATTCTGAACCAGTATCTCCAATTACAGCCTGTAGGATGTGCAGGTGAGCTATACGTTGCAGGAGAAGGGCTTGCCAGAGGATACCTCAACCGATCCAGTCTTACGGAAGAACGATTTGTCGAAGATCCGTTCTATCCTGGTGAGAAAATGTATCGTTCAGGCGACTTGGCCAGATGGCGTGCAGATGGCAACATGGAGTACTTGGGCCGCATGGACCATCAGGTCAAAATTCGGGGATATCGAATTGAATTGGGTGAAATCGAACATCAATTACTTCAGCTTCCTGTCGTCAAGGATGCATTCGTTGTAGCCAGGGCGGATGAAGAGCATACACAATATATCTGCGCATATATCACCCTAAACGAGGTAGCAGATGACGCAGTTACGCAACAGATCAGACAACAGTTATCTCTTCAATTGCCGGATTATATGATGCCAGCCTACATTGTAAAGATGGATCAATTGCCATTGACCTCCAACGGGAAAGTGGATCGTAAAGCGCTGCCAGCCCCGGAAGCGGGCATGTCTGCACTTGGGGGTTATGAAGCTCCGGGAAGCAGGGTGGAAGCGGAATTGCTTGCACTCTGGCATCAGCTTCTAAAGAATGACCGTATTGGCGTAAGCCACAATTTCTTTGAAGTTGGAGGACACTCGCTGAAGGCTTCGGCTCTCGTATCTCGTGTCCATAAGGCATTCGGTGTGGCCATACCCTTGAGACAAGTATTTGCAACGCCTACGGTTAGAGCCTTGTCCCAGTGGATTGATTCTGCTCGTTCCAGCAAATATGTGACCATAACCAAAGCGGAAACCAAGGAGTTCTATCCGCTTTCGTCCGCACAAAAAAGGCTTTTTATTATGCATCAGCTGGAAGATTCGAGCCTGGCCTACAATATGCCTTATGCTATGAAAATATCTGGAAATCTGGATGTACGCCAATTGGAAAGAGCCTTTCAGGATCTGATCAAGCGTCATGAATCATTCAGGACTTCCTTCCATATGGTTGATGGACAGCCAGTTCAACGAATTGATCAACAGGTGGAATTCAGGATCACATCTCTCGAGCTGGGTGACCAGACTTTAGAAGCGTGGCAGGCGAGATTTGTACGTCCATTCAATCTGACTCAGGCTCCGTTGCTGCGGGTCGAACTTGTGCAGATGGGGCCGGCTGAATACAGTCTGATTATGGATATGCATCACATTATTGCGGACGGTGTTTCTATGGGCGTTTTGACCAGGGAGCTGATCGCCCTGTATGAAGGACAAACGTTTGAACCACTACAATTGCAATACAGGGATTATGCCGAGTGGCAGGCACTATCCAGAACAACGGAAGTGATGCAGGCACAGAAGGACTACTGGCTCAGTGCCTATCAAGAGGAAGTCCCGCTCCTGGATCTGCCTATCGATTTTGCAAGACCACAACACCGCAATTATGAAGGCGAACTGTTTCCGTTCGAGTTATCTGAGGGTGTGTCGCAACGGCTGTCTCAATTGGCTCATCAAGAGGGCGTAACCTTATTTATGCTTCTGCTTGCTGGTTATACAACACTGTTACATCGATACACTGGGCAAGAGGATATCATCGTGGGGACACCAATAGCAGGTAATTCACAGCCGGAGCTGGAAAATGTAATCGGTTTGTTCATTAATACGCTGGCACTTCGGAATCGTCCCGTAGGCACGTTTACGTTCAAGGAGTATCTGAACGAGATCAAGGAGAACACACTTCAGGCCTATGAAAACCAGGATTATGCATTTGATGAACTGGTTGAACAGCTTGCCTTGGCAAGAGATATGAGCCGAAGTGCCTTGTTTGATACGATGCTGGTATTCCAGAATTATGACAGTGAGGAGCTTGCGATAGAGGGTGTGCAATTCAGCTCACTTCCTCCAAGTAACATCCGATCCAAATTTGATATCACTTTAACCGCAATGGAAGCTGAGGGCCGGATCAAATGTGTATTTACGTACTCTACGGAGTTGTTTAAGCCTGAAACAATAGAGCGTATGGCAGGCCACCTGACTGAGTTGCTGGATAATATCAGTAACGATGCCACGTCGCGGTTGCAGGATATTCAATTCATCACGTCAGAAGAGACAAAATCTATTATGCAGCTATCCTGTGGTCAACCTGTGCAATACAGAACAGATGCAGCCCTGATCGAACTGTTCGAGGAGCAAGTGAGGAAGTCATTCGGGCAACGGGCAGTTGTGTCAGGAGAAAACGAATTATCTTATGAAGAGTTGAATCGCAGCGCTAATCAACTGGCTCGCTCGTTGAGAGCAAGAGGGGCTGTACCGAATTCGGTTATCGCAGTAAGCATTAATCCATCTGTGGACTTGATTATAAGCATGCTGGCCGTTCTTAAAACGGGAGCCATCTATTTACCGATTGATCCTGAGCAGACTGTGAACAGGACAAATGTTATTTTGAAAGACAGTCAGGCTATCCTTCTGTTGACGGATCATCCGTTGTCCAAGGAGTTATCTTTCAGTGGCGATGTGTGTCAGGTTAACGATGGCAGTATCGAGAGCTTTGACTACACGGATCTATCTCTGCCGACTTCGCCTGAACAGCAGGTCTATATGATCTATACATCAGGTTCAACAGGTACTCCGAAAGGTGTCTTGGTTCGCAACCGAAATATTGTTAATTACACACAATGGTTCATCCGCGAGGCGGGAATTTCTACGGCAGATCGAACGATGCTGATGTCTTCCAGTGCTTTTGATCTGGGATACACAGGTGTATTTTCATCCTTGTTGCAGGGCGGAGAGCTTCACGTTCCAAGCAAGGAAGACTACACCAATCCGGCTAGAGTATTACAAATGATGGCTTCACAGCGTATCACATTCATCAAACTGACACCTTCATTATTCAATCTGCTGCTCCATGATCCTGCATTTACAGAATGGCAGCCTGTGCTGAGGCTGGTTGTGCTTGGTGGAGAGAAGACGAATACAACGGATGTGGAAAAGTATCTTCAAGAATATCCAAACAGCCGGATCATGAATCATTATGGTCCAACTGAAACGACGATTGGTGTCGTTTTTCATCACATATCGTCTGTAAATGTTCATTCCTTTATGGATTATCCGGTTATTGGCAGACCGATCGATAACACAGCGGTATACGTGCTGGATAACCATAATCATCTGGTGCCCCGGGGTGTTTTCGGTGAAATTTGTGTTACGGGTGAAGCAGTATCCACCGGCTATTTCAATCAAGCAGAACTGACCCGAGAGAAATTTGTTGAAGATCCATTTCAGCCGGGGCAGATCATGTACAAAACAGGAGATCTTGCCCGTTGGACACATGATGGTGAGCTGGAACTGGCAGGTCGGAAGGATAACCAGGTGAAAGTGCGTGGTTATCGGATTGAATTGGATGAAATCAAAAAACAAATGCTGCTTCTGGAAGGTATACGCGAGGCCGTTATCGTACCTGGAGCCCAGGAACAGGCTGCCGTACTCTGTGCCTATTTCACCGCAAACAGATCGATACCATTGGACGAAATTCGCATTCATCTGGGTGTCGAATTGCCTGAATATATGATTCCTACGCATTGTATGCAATTGGATACCCTGCCTCTGAACGGCAATGGGAAATTGGATGTACGTGCACTTCCCGAACCGGATGCAAGCATGGGTGGAGAGACGGTCTATGAGGCCCCAAGAAACGAGGCGGAGAGGTTGCTCGTTTCGATCTGGGAAGAGGTGCTTGGCTTCAAGCCAATGGGCATTAACCATCACTTCTTTGCTTCCGGTGGTGATTCCATCAAAGCATTGCAAATTATATCCAGACTGTCCAGAGCTGGCAAAAAGCTCACCATGAAAGAGCTATTTGCCCATCCACAGATCAAGTTGCTGGGACGTTACATGAGAGAAGATTCCCTTATAAATCGGATGAAGCAGCCTGTGACGGGTCCAGTTGATCTTACACCCATCCAGAAGTCTTATTTCTTGCAGCATCAACGTACAGGAATGAACCACTTTAATCAGTCCCTGATGTTGTACCGCGAGGAGGGATTCAATCCAGAGACAGTCCGGCAGATCATGGAAGGGTTAATGATGCATCACGATGTCTTGCGGATGTCCTATCATGAGGAACAAGGCAAGGTGGTGCAGACCCAGCTCGATTATGAAGCAGGTCTTTTCCAAATGGAGGTACAGGACATGAACGGTCTTGATGAGCAGGAATTGTTCATCAAGGTGCAGCAGGCAGCCTCCCGTATACAGGAATCCATAGACATTTTCGAGGGGCCGCTGGTGCGAGCTGTCATTTTCAGAACCGATCAGGGAGATCACTTGCTCCTTGTAATCCATCATATGATAATTGATGGTGTATCCTGGAAAATTTTATTGGAAGATTTGGCGATAGGATACCAGCAGCTTCTGGAAGGACAAGATCTTTCTTTTTATCCGATTACGGATTCTTACCCGTACTATGCCTCTTTCCTGAACGACTATGCGAAGGGAGGGCGTCTCGCGAAAGAGCGGGCGTATTGGATCAAGACGGATCAGGAAGAGACCGGTTTTCTTCCAAGGCATGAAGTTCATCTGGATGAATACCGTTACGGTGATAATCGAATGAGCAGTGTGTCGCTGGACCGGGAGATGACCACTCAACTTTTACGAGAGACAAACCAGGCCTACTATACCGAAATTAATGACATTCTACTGGCTGCTCTCGCTCTCTCCATCAGGAAATGTGCAGGAGCGAGCAAAATTAAGGTAACGATGGAAGGTCACGGTCGCGAGCTTATGGGAGACGAATTGGATATCAGTCGTACAGTTGGCTGGTTTACAAGCAAATATCCGGTATGTATCGATCTCGGGAATGAGGAAGGGCTTGGCACAACGATCAAGGATGTTAAAGAGCAGCTAAGAAGAGTTCCAGCCAAAGGAATCGGTTACGGCATATTGAAGTATATGTCCAATGAGTTGCCAATGTTGAAAGAGCAGACACCGCCCCTGTTGTTTAACTATTTGGGACAGATGGATCAGGACATCAATAGTGGTCTGTTTCGTTCTTCCTGGTTGTCAGCAGGCAATCCGGTTGGTGATGATGTGATTCGTGCCAATCCAATGGAAGTTATTGCCTATGTGGCTGATGGTCAATTGATGATTAACATCACTTACAATCACAAGTTGTTTGATGAATCCATTGTAGTGAACTTTGCAACAACCTACCAAAAAATGCTTCAACAGGTCATTGAACATTGCGCGCAGCAACAGCAGGCCGAAAAAACGCCATCCGATTATGGAGATCCATATGTAACGCTGCAAAATTTGAAAGTGATTACGCAAAAGTTCGGCCCAGAGCGAATTGAGAAAATATATCCTTTGGCCAACATGCAGCGCGGGATGCTGTACCATGCACTTGAGAATCGCGGAGACAGGGTTTATTTTGAGCAGCTGATCATGAATATCAGAGGAAATCTTGACATTGATCGGTTTCAGGAGAGTCTGACCCTGTTGATGCAACGTCACGAAATGCTTCGTGCTTCCATTGAATACCAAGTTACGGAAGAGCCGCGGAATATTATTTGTCAAAACCGCGGGGCTGCTTTTGTATACCGGGATCTTCGAGGATTGCCAGAACAGGACAGAGGCACTCGTGTATTGTCAATTGCTATGGAGGACAAAAGAAAAGGCTTTGACCTTGGAAAAGATACACTGGTTCGATTTGAATTGTTGCAGACCAATGAGGAGCAATACTCGTTAATCTGGAGTAACCATCATATCTTGCTTGATGGCTGGGCAAGAGGCATCATTCTTGCAGAGCTGGTCCATCTCTATGAATGCAAACGTACTGGGAAAAACATTCAGCTCCACGAGCCTGTACCTTACAGTGAATATGTGGAATGGTTGCAGGCGTTGAACAAGGATGAAGCCATCTCGTACTGGAGGAATTATCTGGGCGGATATGAGAACAAGGTTCAGTTGCCAGCAGGAGCTTCTCGTTCATTGAACGATGGGGTCACTCCACAGGAGCATCAATTCCGCATTTCCAGACAGCTCACGAAGCAAATGAATGACCTTGCCAACCGGAACCATGTCACATTTTATACGGTTATGCAGTGTGTCTGGGGAATCATGCTTGCGAAGTACAACGATACTTCGGATGTCGTCTTTGGAACGGTGGTATCCGGGAGAGAAGCGCAGGTAAGAGGGATCGAAAACATGGTTGGTTTATTTATCAACACCATTCCTGCACGGATTCAATGGGATGAGGGACATACCTTCAAACAACTGGTTGGAGATATGCAGGCCTTATCGATTGAAGGGAGTCAGCATCACCATCTGGGTCTGGCTGAAATTGCGTCTTTGAGCAGTCTGAAAAGAGATTTGATCGATCATATTATGGTTTTTGAAAATTACTCGGTGGATTCAAGTCTCGTGGAACAGGGCGCGAGTGATATTGGGTTTGTCATTGAGGATGTCCATAGTCAGGAACAGACGAATTATGGATTCAATCTCATTGCAATACCTGGTGAAGAGCTTGTAATCAAGTTTGCTTATGATTCGGGCAAATATGATGAAGCCCTGATGAAAGTCATGGAAGACCATATGCTTACGCTGTTGAAACAAATTGTGACAGATGAAAACTTGCGGGTTGATGATATCCAAATCATGACCAAACAAGAGCAGGTCATCCTGTTGGATCAGTACAACGATACCGCATCAGCCTATCCAAAGGGCAAAATGATGCATCAGTTGGTCAGTGAACAGGCCGCCAAGACTCCTGAACATATTGCCGTAGCGTTGGGCGATAATGCGCTGACTTACAATCAGCTCGACATAAAATCGAATCAATTGGCAAGACATTTAAAGGCTATCCATGTTGGTCCAGGTTCCATGGTGGGTATTATGGTTGAGCGCTCACCCGAGATGATTGTTGGCATTCTGGCTATTATGAAGGCGGGCGGAGCGTATGTGCCCATTGACCCGGAATATCCCGCAGAACGAATTGCATTTATTTTGGAGGATAGCGGTTCACCGATTATATTGGAAATGGGAGAAGGCCATACCGTGTCAGGCAGAACATCCGTAGCGATTGATGCGGATTATAGCCATTATTCAGCAGAACCATTGGAACTGCAAGCTGGACCGGAGGATATAGCGTATATGATTTATACCTCAGGATCGACCGGGAAACCAAAAGGCACAATGATTCCGCACAGCGGTCTGATCAACTATATTTTCTGGGCGAAGGACGTTTATTTGCAGAATCAGGAGCTTGATTTTGCCCTGTACTCTTCCTTTGCGTTTGATTTGACGATCACTTCGATCTTTACACCGCTGGTTACTGGAAATAAAATAGTGGTATATCCAACCAGCGGAGATGAACCGGTGATCCTGAATGTATTCAGGGATCGGCAAGCAGGCGTGGTTAAATTGACACCATCACATCTGAATCTGATTAAGGATATGGACAATACCCGTTCCAGTATCAAGTGCCTGATTGTAGGTGGTGAGGACCTGAAATCGGAATTGGCTCGGGAAGTGTACGAAAGTTTCGGAGGCAAGGTTCAGATCTTTAATGAATATGGGCCAACGGAAACGGTTGTAGGCTGTATGATCCATCCGTACAATCCCGAGACGGACACGAGAATCTCAGTACCTATTGGGAAACCTGCTGCAAATGTGCAGTTATATGTGCTGAATCAACAGCAGCAACTGCTTCCGGCTGGTTCACCAGGGGAACTTTACATTGGAGGTGATGGAGTATCCCGAGGATACTTCGGACGTCCAGAACTAACGGTGCAGAAGTTTGTACCCAATCCGTTCAAAGAAGGGACTACCCTATACCGGACAGGTGATTTGGTGCAATGGCTGCCTAATGGCGACATGGAATTCCTCGGACGAATCGATCATCAGGTGAAAATTAGGGGATACCGTATTGAGCCGGGAGAAATTGAACATCGTTTGCTGCAACAACCGGAAGTCAAAGATGTAATTGTGACCCCGCGGCAAGATGATGCTCAGCAGAGCTATCTCTGTGCGTACATCGTACCTGTGGACCCGAGTAAAAAGATGGACATCGTTCAACTGAAACAGGGATTGCTTGACGAGCTTCCCGCATATATGATACCTGCATTCTTTATTGTGATGGATCAACTCCAATTGACGGTGAACGGAAAAGTGGACTTGAAGGCATTGCCTGAGCCCAAGGGCAGTGTGACAGCTCTACATTCCTATACACCACCGGAAACGGAACTGGAACGCCATATGACAGATATTTGGGAGGACATTCTTCCAGTGAAGCCAATTAGCATACATGCAAATCTGTTTGAGCTGGGTGCGAATTCGTTAAACGTGATGTCTTTTGTATCCCGTTTGTACAGTCTGTTGAATTTTAGAATCCCGTTTAAGGACATTTTTGAAAAACCGACCATTGCTGATCTGGCGGCCTTTGTTGAGAAAGCCATAGATCTGCTGGAGGACTACACCGAAGATTACATGCAGCTAACCCGGACGAGCGAAAAAAATCGGATTATTTTCTGTTTTCCTCCCGCTGCTTCCATGGGGATTGCCTACATGACGCTTGCTCAGCATCTGGACTCGTTCGGAGTTTACAGCTTTAATTTCATCACTTCAGAAGATCGGATTGCTCGTTACGCCCAAATGATGATTGATATTGAAAAGGAGGGCCCGTTCACACTGATGGGTTACTCCTCGGGTGGAGTGCTGGCCTTCGATGTAGCCAAAGAGCTTAATCGCAGAGGATATGAAGTGCGTGACCTGATTATACTGGACTCAAAATACCGAACAGAGGTGGAAGAGCATCGTCTGACTGAAGAACAAATCAGGCAGGAGATTCAGCAAAAGTTCAACATGAGTCAATATCAAGACCTTGAAAAATTGGCGAATGACTATTTGCTGGAGCTGATTACGAAGTCTTACCTGTATGTTCATGAAGCCATAACCTTTGGTACGATTGATGGTAACATCAGTTATGTGACTTCAGGACTTTTGAATGCCAATGCTTCGATTGCCTTGTGGGCCCAATCCACCACAGGACAATTCAGACAAGTGAAAGGTTACGGCAAACATATGGAGATGATCGACAAAAACTATCCAGAAATTGTGGAACAGAATGCAATGCTCATCAACGAACTCTTGCTGACAAGCACTAAATAACATTATAAGGTTGGCGTTTCGTGAGTCAGAAACGCCAACCTTTTTTTAACATGAAAGTAGGTTGAAATCATGCAGAATATTCGTGTACTCATTGCGGATGACGATAAGGAGATTCGAGACCTGATCCGAAAATACCTGGAGCGAGAGATGTACACCGTGGATACTGCCGCAGATGGTGAACAAGCGCTGCAGCTGTTCCAACAGCACAAATATAATATGGTCATTCTTGACCTGATGATGCCTCAGATGGACGGTATGGAAGCTTGTCGAAGAATTCGCAGTATCAGTAATGTACCCATCATGATGGTAACAGCCAAAGACCACGAAACAGACAAAATTATAGGTCTTGGCATAGGTGCAGATGATTACATTACCAAACCATTTAGCATTCATGAGCTGGTTGCCAGAATTAAGGCACTTATGCGCAGATTTATGGTTCTTGGGACGGAGGTTCCTGACCACAGTGAGGTCATTCGTTTCAAAGGATTGATGATGAATTTGAAAACATACACAGTTGATGTTCAGGGAAAAGAGACCGATCTGACTGGCAAAGAAACGGAATTGCTCAAATTTATGATGTCCAATCCTGGCCAGGTATTTACCAAAGCCCAATTATTCAGAAATGTATGGGATAACGGGTACTTGGATGATGACAATACCATCATGGTACATATCCGAAAGCTGCGAATGAAGATTGAATCCGATCCTTCGAATCCACAATTCATAAAAACCGTTTGGGGCATCGGTTATAAATTTGTAGGTGAACGGGATGAGTAGAGATGCCGTCTTGATGTTATCCGGTCTACAGTTGATCATCGGAGCTGGGGCACTTGCCATGGAATACTACACGAGCTTGACGCATGGTTCACGAATGTGGTTGTTTGCAGCTTTCGTTTTCACCAGCATCATGGTACTCGTTAATCAATATCAGAATCGAAGCAAGCAGCAATCGATTGCTTCTGAACTGCATCGGGCGGTCAATGGAGAAGGAAAAAGAAGAATATTAAGCAAAGGGAATGTACTGCTGGATGAGATCGTTTTTGCAGCAAATGACCTGATGGAGCAGCTTGAAAGCATAAAGATCGATGCCCAGCGCTCTCAGGCAGTAAGAAAGAGTCTGTTTTCCAGCATTTCTCATGATATTCGCACACCTCTAACTTCGATGATTGGTTATGTGGATGCGCTCAAGGATGACATTGCTTCGACAGAAGAAGAGAGAAGAGACTATATGGATATTTTGTCGCGAAAATCGAAGGATTTGAAAAAAATGATAGATGAGATGTTCACCATGGCCAAACTGGATGCAGACGAGATGCCCATGCAGGCTGAACCGTTGGATCTGGCCGAATTGACTAGGGAGATTTTGATTGAATTTATACCCAGTCTCAAAAAAGCAGAGATGGATCTAAACATTCAGATTCCGGATTACCCTTGTTTCGTTATGGCAGACAGGCTGAGTATCCATCGTCTCATCAGTAATCTGATTCAAAATTCTATCCAGTATGGGCATGAAGGGGGCGTTCTGGGAATTGAAATAGCATGTTATCATCTTAATTTCCAATTAACCGTATGGGATCAGGGACCAGGGATATCGGAGAAAGAGCTAAATCTGGTGTTTGAACGTATGTATCGCAGTGACCACTCACGTAGCCCTGTCTTTGGGGCAAGCGGGCTTGGGCTTTCAATTGCCCGGACACTGGCTGAGAAAAATGAGGGGCATTTGCAGGCAGAGAGCACACCTGGCGTGAAAACATCCTTTATATTCACAATCCCCAAGTATAAGCTGCTGTCAAAGTCACAGCACAATTAAGAGATAGTTAAGATTTGGATAAGCGCTATTTAAAATCTGAAACCTAGAATGAAATTATCAGTTCTTGGAAGGAAGGTGCGCTAGACGTGAGTGTAATTATCAAAACAACAAATCTTACCAAACAATACGGGACTCAAAAATCAGTTAATTCACTGAACATGACCGTTCAACAAGGTGGGATATACGGCTTTCTTGGACGCAACGGGGCAGGGAAAACGACGACAATCCGTATGCTGCTCGGTCTAATCAAACCAACGCATGGTGAGATTGAGATATTTGGAGAGAACCTATTTACCAATCAAAAAGAAATATTAAGAAGAACCGGCTCGATTGTAGAGGTACCCGGGTTTTATGAGAACCTGACTGCCCGCGAAAATTTATCCATCAACGCTCGAATTATGGGAATATACAAAAAGAATGCAATCGAGGACGCGCTCGAAATCGTAGGTCTGCAAAATGAAACCAAAAAATTGGTTGGCAAATATTCTTTGGGAATGAAACAAAGGTTAGGCATTGCCCGAGCCCTGTTGCACTATCCAGAATTGCTGATTCTTGATGAACCTACCAATGGACTTGATCCGATTGGGATCAAAGAAATTCGCAGGCTGATTAAAAATTTGGCCACGGAGAGAAATATTACCATCTTGATTTCAAGCCATATTTTATCGGAAATTGAACAACTGGTTGATTACATGGGCATTATTCATGAAGGGAACCTGCTAGAGGAAATTTCATTTGAGCAGCTTCGGAAGAGGAACCGTAAATACACCGAATTTCAAGTTTCAGATGATAATAAGGCTGCGGTCATTCTCGACGGTTTGGATCAGGCTGAATATGAAATTCATGATGAACGCAATATCCGGGTGTATTCCCATCTTGGACAACAAGGGAAGCTAAACAGAATCTTTATGGAAAATGATATCAACGTAACCAAAATTATGGTGAGTGAGGATCGTTTGGAAGATTATTTCACCAAGCTGGTTGGAGGTGGAACCATTGGTTAATTTGCTCTACACTGAACTTCTCAAGCTGAAACGCTCCAAAATGTTTCTGCTTAGTATCATCGGAGCGGCCGTTGCCCCTTTGATGGTAGCTGCTGCCATGTTTGTGCAAATGAAAACAAAGGAGCCTTATCTTGTTGCACAATTCAGTGTGCTAATGTCCAACACAAGCATATATGCTGTACTGGTCATTGGAGTTCCGTTGTATGGTGTCATTACCGCTTATCTGTATAACAGGGAATATGCGGAGGATACAATGAAGAATCTGCTGACCATTCCGGTTTCCAGAGTCGCTCTGCTAATGTCCAAATGGATTTTGTTGCTGGGATGGATTATGCTGCTTACATTATCTGCGTGGGCGCTGGCGATCATTTTTGGTTCGCTGGGTCAATTTGCAGGTCTTACTCCACAGTTTGTGCTTAACTCGTTCAGCAATTATGTAGTGGCAGGTCTGCTGTTGTTTCTGTTGTCGACCCCGATCATTCTGATTACGCTCGTATTAAAAAGTTTTGTGCCGGCGATTATCGTAACCATTATTATTACACTGGTGAATGTGATGCTGGCTACAAGTGAACATCGCGGACTATTTCCATGGACCGCAGCACTGGATATCGCGAATGGAACACTGGAAGCCAAATATCCTCCAGAGTATTCATATATTTCGATCGCTGCTACATCCATCATTTGTCTTGGACTGGCCATTGGTTATTTTAAGAAAATAGATATTCATTAGTCTTGTCTTCAAACTTATCGAAACCTTCTCGGAAACATGCAAAATCCTAATCAAGTTGGTCGCATATGACTGCGAAAAACATAACGGAGAAGACCTGATTAGTATGGATGAGGGCTTCTTTTTCAATGATCAGGTCAACCCGTAATTACGGGTTGGCCTTTTTTGTGCTCGTTTTCCGATGGGGGAAGCTGGGATGAAAAGCTTAACGTCCACTGCCTGTTCCCCAATATCACTTAATGATATATACTTACCTGATCAAATGTGATATTGATAATCAATATCAATTATTGAGTGATGTATACATTGGAAAAAGTGAAACGAGGAGTGCGGATAGATGCAAGAGGAAGAAGCAAGACAGGGATTTACACCGGAGATGATTGATATGATGGCCAGTATCTGGACACGTTCGATCATTACATTAATAGATGTACGCTTTCAGAATATAGCGTCACAATACCCGTTGGAGCAATATAAAATGCCTAGTAGCATGTTTATCTATGCATATGGGGGAGAAGCGCAAATCCAACTGAATGAAACCACATTTGCAATGGAACGCTTCGGTTTAGTTCACGGCGGGAAGGGGAGCATGCTCAGTATTACGCCTAAAGAGGAGATGGTGAAGACCTTTATGGTGTTTTATAGAGCAGAATCACCTCTTTTTTTCAAGAAACATCTGCAACAATTACTGGAGCAAGTAAATCCATTTGTTCAACAGTTTGGTTATACGCCAAGTGATCCCATCTTGCTACGCGATTGGTTCCAACGGATGATGAATGGCTGGAAACGTGGCAAAGCGATGGATCAGCTACAGGCCAAAAGTTTTTTATATCAATTGATTCATGAGGTCTACAGGGATTTGGAGGGTGGTGAGATTCGGTATCTCCAGCCAGATCCAGCCGGTTCTGCCAAGATATATCTCGATAAACATTACAGGGAGCCGATTATGTTTCAACAAATTGCCGATATGTTTGGGATCAGTGGTGGACAATTAACGCGGTTGT
Source organism: Paenibacillus sp. CFBP 13594 (assembly GCF_014842675.1). Lineage (NCBI taxonomy): Bacteria > Bacillati > Bacillota > Bacilli > Caryophanales > Paenibacillaceae > Paenibacillus > Paenibacillus sp. CFBP 13594. Next base: position 1,716,469 of record NZ_JACYVQ010000001.1, on the reverse strand, counting down.
TCAAAAAAAGGGAAGGGATGAACTTACAGGAGTATCTCATTCAGAGAAGGATTGAAGCTGCCTGCCATGACCTGAAACATACAGAAGCGACGGTTAAAGAAATCGCGACAGGAGCTGGTTTCGCAGATGAGAAAAACCTGTTCCGAATGTTTAAGAAGCTTTACAAGATGACACCAAGTGATTATCGGAAAATAAACGCACTATCCATGCAGGTTGATGGTATTGATAATGATTCTCATCTACCTTACGATGAGAGGGAACTAGCAAGTCTAGTCAAGTCTTATAGAGATGGGGAATCAACGATGTTTGGAACATTAAGAAGTAAAGAAATGATTTTGGCGGCGGCGATAAGCATGATGCTGTTATTGACGGCATGTACGTCAGGGACGCCAGCGAATAATGGGGGAACGGCAAATACAACACCTGCGCAGACACAGCAGACGACACAACAGGAAGGGTCGGAGACAAAAGCTTCAGAAGCAGTCTCGCAGACCAGAACGATATCCACAGTTAAGGGTGATGTTGAGGTACCTAACAACCCTCAGCGAGTTGTAGTTGATTATTTGGTTGGTGATGTGGTGGCCCTAGGTGTAACTCCTTTAGGTGTGGCTAGAGCTGCACGGGGGGAGACAGAGCCTGTTTATGCTAACCAGATTACAGACTCCATAAAAGTAGCCATGGAGCCGGAAGATATCATGACGCTTGAGCCTGATCTTATCATTTTGGCATGGAGTGATGAGTCGTATGATGATTTATCCAAAATTGCCCCGACCATTTATGTTCCCTATGGTGATATGACTACAGAAGAGCGGATACAATTTATTAGCGATGTTTTGAACAAACAGGAAGAGGCTAAGGATGTTTTGAATGCTTATACCGGAAAAATCGAAGAAGCAAAGCTAGCCTTTCAGAATGCGGGCCTATCCGATGTGACGATTACGGTTGGAGAATTCAGTGATAAAAGTAACTACATAGCTGGAGCCAAGCATGCCGTTGGTGAGCTTGTTTACGATGAACTTCAATTGCAGGCACCTTCAAAAGTCCAAACGGATATTATTGATGCAAATAAATATTGGGGCGATGTCTCCATGGAAGTATTACCCGCTTACTCTGGGGATTATATGATCTTCTTAGGAGATGGAAACGTTGCTGCTAATAATGCAGTGTGGAATGCCATACCTGCTGTGCAACATAATCGGATCGTAAAGGTGGATTCTTCGCTATCTTGGTCCACCGACGTAATGACTTCCAGTGCATTGATTGATTATATTGTTAGTCAATTGCTGGCATTAGCTAAATAAGAGTTAGAACGAAATTTTAATTGAGCACTCCAAATTTTCAAACATGACCAGTCGAATTTATGGACGTCAATAACCATATTCGTTTGGATTGTAAATAGGTGATGAAAGGGAAACGAAATGAAAAGCAAGCCTGAACAAAAACGCCGTGGGGCGATGAACTTCACCATGTACATGGTAGTAGGGCTTGGATTAACGGTTCTCATGTCGGCGGCATCAATTATGTTTGGTGCTGCTGATATGAGGTTAGCAACGGTATGGGAGGCTATTTTCCGATTTGATCCAATGCTCACTGAACATCAAATTATTCAAACCATGCGTCTTCCGCGTACCGTAGCTGATCTGATCGTCGGGTGCAGCCTTGCAGTATGTGGCGCGATCATGCAGGGGACAACGCGTAATCCGCTGGCCGACTCCGGGCTCATGGGGATTAGCTCTGGGGCAGCATTTGCAATTGCACTTTGCCTGGCCTTTCTGCCGGGTTATTCGTATTGGCAGATGATGTTGTTCGCTTGTCTGGGAGCAGCGATCGCCACCGGTATGACGTACTTTACCGCGTCACTGGGCAATCGCGGAATGACGCCTCAGCGGCTTGTACTGGCAGGTCTGTCTATTTCAATGTTGTTTGGTGCACTCAGTCAGTATTTGGCAATTAATTATGATTTGGGGCGAGCATTGACATTCTGGACGGCGGGTAGTACAGCGGGTGTCAAATGGGGTGAACTGTTGATTATCTCACCGCTTTTTGTTGGTGGTATACTGCTGGCACTGGCGCTTTCCCCTTCGGTTACATTGCTCAGTTTGGGAGATGATGTAGCAAGTGGACTCGGCATTCGTAGCGGACTGGTCAAGATTTTGTCGACAATTATTGTACTTGTACTGACTGGATTGGCTGTTGTTGTGGTTGGCCCGGTTGGTTTTGTGGGTCTGATTACCCCGCATATTGTGCGATATATGGTAGGTGTCGACTATCGATATATTATTCCGGCAGCGGCGTTATATGGTGCGTTGCTGACCGTATCGGCCGATTTGGCTGGACGTTTGATCAATAAACCGTTCGAAACGCCGATTGCCATTATATTTTCTATCATTGGTGTGCCGTATTTTCTCTTCTTGGCGCGAAGACAAAGGAGGGAATATGAATGACCAAGCGGCGTTATACGGTGAAACGAGACATTATCATCAATGTAGTGCTTATGGTGCTCATCCTTGTGTTTGCGATCATTAGCATGAATTCTGGCAAGATGAATCTTTCACCGCTAGAATTGCTGAACGTTCTCATAGGAAACGGTACCGATAAGCAAAATCTGATTGTGTTTGATTTTCGTCTGCCACGAATTGTACTTTCGATTTTGGTAGGTCTGGGAATGGGAGCGGCGGGGGTCGTGATGCAGAGTTTGCTGCGTAATGACATGGCTAGCCCGGGTACACTGGGAATTAGTTCGGGATCGGGTTTGTTTGTCCTGTTCTTCGTTGTATTCATTGAATCCACAGGCAAGAGTTCCTTTATTGCTCTGCCTCTGTTGGCTTTTGTTGGCGGACTATTGGCAGCGGGTTTGATCTTCTTATTATCGTATCGCCGCGGACGAGACATCTCGCCAATCGGTTTGATCCTGACCGGGGTCGCGTTAGGAAGCGGGTACGGGGCGCTGACGACCTTCTTGACACTCAAGCTGGATGATTCGCAGATGAACTTCATGCTGTATTGGCTGGCGGGGAGCCTATGGGGCGATGATTGGGGTTATATTTCCATACTGACACCATGGGTCTTGATCTTACTCGGCTATATTTTTTACAAGGCTCGCATACTGAATGTCCTCCATCTGGGCAATCAGACAGCACAGGGGCTTGGTGTTTCCGTGAAACGGCAGTTTTTTGGGTTGTCAATCGCGGCTGTTGCTTTATCCTCTGGCAGTGTAGCCGTGGGGGGAAGCTTCTTTTTCGTTGGCTTGATCGCTCCGCATATGGCCAGAAAACTGGTCGGTCCCGATCACAAATTGCTCATTCCGGCTGCCAGCTTGGCCGGGGGACTAATCGTGGTGTTGGCTGACACGATTACGCGCACGGTTAGACTCGTAGGAGATGTGCCGACAGGAATCGTTATTACAGTTATTAGTGTTCCATATTTTCTTTATTTACTAGCAAAAGCCAAATAACACAATCAATGATATGGTCTGAATATTTTGTGGAAAACGGCTTGGCAGGATTGTGCGTTGCTTATTAAAGCAGAATGCACGATATCAAAAGTTCAACGATCGAAGCTAGCCTGCATTACCGCTAGGCTTCTTAATAAATAGCATATAGAAAAAGATGCCATTACGAGGATGTCGTATTGGCATCTTTTGATTGTACTCATTGTTTGATAGCCAAGTTGATTATCGGGAAATTACATCAGGATTTATATGGCAGGCTCATCTGACAGCTGAAAACGGGAAACAAAATACCAGATGAGCTCGCGACGCGAGGATATCTTGGTTTTGGCGAAAATGGATTTTAAATGATCCTGAACCGTGTAGACGGAAATATGCATCGCAGCAGCAATTTCTTTGGATGAATAGCTGCGCAGCACATATCCGAGCAGTTCCCGCTCTCGACTGGATAATCCATGGCTTTCGGCAAGCAAGGGCAGCAAATCCTGCGGCATCGCCTGCTCCAAACGGATAGCAATCTGATCCGGTCCTTTAAGCTGTTGCATGAGACTGGCATGAAGTATGAGGTAACGCCCATCCGGAAGTTGAATGCAAACTTTGGATGGTGAGTCGGGAGCAAGTTGAGTATCTTCAGCCCGTTCAGCCCGATTCTTGCGCTGCAAGTGGGAACTCACTGCACGTACCGGACGGGGCAGAATGTCTGGCCCTACATGTTCCAGCGTACGCAATTGGGACAGCCAATATTGCGCGGAGGCGTTCAGGGATAAGAGCTGGAACGTATCCGAAGTGATCAAAATTCCGGGTTCCTCGGGACTTTCACTTGTGATCTCATCGATCAGTGTCAGGCTCGTGGACCGCAGCATCGATGCAATAGAAGCGGTCCAGGACTGGATCATCCACCGCTCCTCTTCTGTAAAGACAGCACTTTCTGTCTTACGATATAGGGTCAGATATCCCCAGCAAGCGTCTCCACTGACCAATACAGCACGTAGTTCATCACCGAACCCCGCTGGCTGAAGAATGTTGATATATCGAGGGCTTTGTTCAAGCTGTAAGTTGGACATATGAAGTGTAGCTGTATACTCACCACTGCGAATTAATTCAGCGTATTTATGTATATCTTCTTCCATGTATTCATTGATGAATAACCGATCATGAATGGCCTCAATGCCATCTTCTGTCACGGCTCCTGTGGAGAGAAGAGTCAGAGGATCAACGGTAGTGAAACAGTATGCGTCGTAAGGGATAACCGAATGGATCTGCTTGAGAACAGCTTCCCGGTAGGTACGTGAGGTCCACGTTCCTTTTTCAAGAGAAGTGATAAGTATGTAATTCTGATCAATACGTGATGTCAACAAGATATCTCCTCTCTCTGTGCGCATATCCCAATGTTCTGGGATTGTAGGCTCGGCGTATCCTTCTATAATGAAATTAGACGAACAACGAGTCAAGTCTAACTTCAATTCAAGAGGAGTGCGATATCCATGAATCACAATTCATCACCGATGAGCTGGGAAACAGCAGATGTTCATCGTTACGAACAATCGATAGCCCTGAAAATTCCGGGTTATTCTCATATGCATGATCTAATGGAACGGCTGCTTTCAGCATCTTTTGCAGATAACAACGATATTCATATCCTTGTTGCCGGTGCGGGAGGGGGAAAAGAGATTGCTCTGCTCGGATCACGTCATGCCGGTTGGACATTGACTGGAGTAGATCCATCACAGCCCATGCTGCAACTTGCTGAGAAACGAGTCACGGAAGCAGGCATCGGTTCCAGAGTGACGCTGCAACCTGTCACGGTTGAAGAGTTGCCGGAGGATATTTTATATGATGGGGCGACAAGCATGCTCATGTTGCATTTCCTTCAAGGGATGGAGGCCAAGAGAACGTTTCTGACCAGCCTCGCAACGAGACTTAAACCGGGTGCACCCCTGATCATTGCGGCTATAAACGCCGATCTTCGATCACCTGCACTTCCAATCATGATGCAAGCTTGGCAGGATCACATGTTGAGTGTGGGCGTGCTTCCTGAAGAGTGGGAGCGTTTTGCTGCTTCCTTAGGCCGTGAATCCGATCCAATATGCTCTGAAGAGATGACTCAGCTACTGACCGAATGCGGTTTCTCACAAATCACACGTTACTTCGGGGCGTTCTGGGTGGAGGGGTATTATGCAATTCGAAACTAACGTGAAGCCTATGAAAGATCAGATCTGGGTGGTTGGTGGTTATGGTCAAGTGGGGCAGATGATATGTAGTCAACTGGGGAAATTGTTCCCAGGTAAAGTATGGGCTGCGGGTACACGCATGAACCGTGCGGAAGAGTTCAGTAGGTCTACAGGTGGTGCTGTGCTACCGCTTCAACTGGATGTAACACGACCTGTAGAGCCATCCATGTTAAGGCCTGTGAAGCTGGTCATCATGTGTGTTGATCAGAGCGATACCCGGTTCGTTGAAGCCTGCGCACAAGCCGGAACCGATTATATTGATATTTCTGCAAAATATGATTTTCTCGCTCAGGTTGAACAGCTGCATACCAAAATGCAACGTTCCCAATCGACCACGATCCTCAGCGTTGGATTGTCACCGGGAGTAACGAACTTGCTTGTACGCGAAGCGACCATGCATATGGATCGGGTAGAGGAAGCAGATATTACCGTGATGCTGGGACTTGGAGAGAAACACGGAAAAGCTGCCGTTGAGTGGACCGTTGATCAGATGAATGCCACCTACCAGGTGATGCAAAAGGGCAAGCCTACGGAAGTGCAAAGTTTCGGAGATGGCAAAAGGATCGATTTTGGAGCGGTATTGGGGAACCGGAAGGCCTATCGATTTAACTTTTCAGATCAACACGTGGTTGCTCGGACGTTACGAATTCCAACTGTATCCACCCGACTATGCCTGGACTCCCGCTGGATCACAGGATCCATGGCAATCTCCAAACGTGCAGGGTTGTTTTCGTTGTTGCGTATCCCGTCTATTCGGAATGGAACGGTGAAGGCCTTTGGTCTTATTCCTGGAGGAGAGCCGATGTATGCGGTCAAGGTCGATGCCATTGGATGGGAAAATGGGGAACAAGTCCGCGTCGAACAATTGCTTGTTGGCGATAAGGAAGCAGATGCAACAGCAGCCGTAGCAACAGCCGTGGCGGAACGCGTATATAGAACGGAGTCAGCGTTGCCTCATGGTGTGTTTCACATTGAACAGTGTCTCTCTTTACAGGACATTCAGGATGCACTTCATACGCCACTAGAGGTGACCACCCAGATCACCTAGTTTCATGTTCTTTTGCTGGGAACCTCCGATCTGCTATGATGGAACAATAATCATGGCATGAATGGAGGGAGGGAGATCATGAACTGCGTTGCTGTATTACCTTATTACAAAGTACAGAGAGAAGTGACGGGTCTCGCCCAAGAGATTGAGATGAATGCCCGCTCCATGATTCTGTATTCAGATAAAATCGTGACCAAATACCGCGAGTTCAACATTACGGAAGTGTTTGATATGTCATTTCGCCGTATGGGTGATGAAGGTGGATTTTTCTATCTGCACACAAGCACAGGAGTATATCCATATATGGTCGAGATTGACCCCAAACCCTTTATACAAACTTTCAGAAAGATGACGATACAAAAATTAAAATGACTTGACCTTTCCGTTACGTGAAGGCTTACCCTCGGATATGGAATGAACCATAACCAATTCAGAGGAGCCGTGAATGTAATGAGTATACTGATTCAGCAAGCTACGATCCTGACGATGAAAGATGCCGATGCCGCCTTCACGGGGGATATTCGTGTTGAGGGAGATCGCATTACGCAGATTGCTGATCACATTGTGCCTCAACCGCAAGATGAGATTATCGATGGTCGCAATAAGGTTGCCATGCCAGGACTGATTAATGCCCACCAACATACACCAATGAGCCTGCTCCGGGGATTCTCGGATGATCTGAAGCTGATGGACTGGCTCGAACGCAAAATGTTGCCTGCCGAAGCGCGGATGAACCCGGAAGATATCTATTGGGGGGCCAAGTTATCCATTGCCGAGATGATCCGTTCGGGTACCACTGCTTTTGCGGATATGTATATCCATATGAACGAGATTGCAGAAGCGGTGAAGCAAACGGGTATGCGGGCATCGCTTACACGTGGAATGGTATTCATGGAGGATGATGGGGGACGCAGGTTGCAAGAGGCGATCGATCTTGTACAGCGCTGGTCTGGAGCGGCCGAGGGGCGGATTACAACCATGTATGGACCGCACTCTCCCTACACTTGTCCCATGGAGCCGTTACGTGAAGTCATTGCTCTGGCTGTCGCTGAGGATATTCCGCTACATATTCATCTGGCTGAGACGAAAGAAGAAGTTGTGAAGATTCGTGAACGTTATGGCATGACACCGACAGAGTATTTGGAAGAGGCGGGTATGTTCGAACAGGCACATGTGTTGCTAGCGCATGGTGTACACCTCAATCGAAGGGATATCAGCAGATTGAAGGGTATGCGCGGTGGTGTAGCACATAATCCGGTCAGCAATCTGAAGCTGGGATGTGGAATTGCTCCGATTACCGAGATGTTGGCCCAGGGGATTAACGTGGGGATCGGAACCGACGGAGCGGGAAGTGCCACAACCGTGGATATGTTCGAAGAGATCAAAGCCGCGACCTGGCTGCAAAAGCTGGACTATGGCGATCCCACTTGCTTGCCAGCCAAGGATGTACTAAGCATGGCTACACGTGGAAGTGCTAGTCTGCTTGGTCTACAGGATGAAGTGGGTATGCTTGAGGTGGGGTGTAAAGCTGATCTGATCCTGATCGATCTGGTGAAACCACATCTTCAACCTGTACATGAAGTAGAATCGTTACTGGCTTACAGTGTAAATGGGGCGGATGTGGACACAACGATTGTGAACGGTCAGATCCTCATGCAAGGCAGGAAGTTGTTAACGATTGATGAGGATGAACTTTACCGTGAGGTGAAGGTTAGAGCCAAACGGATTGTTGAGGGAATTTAATTTTTAGTGAATTTAATCCAAACTGGAAAAATATCTGTGCTCAAAACGCTATGGAGGCTTACTCCATGGCGTTTTTTGTCGAATTATAGCTGGAAATAGTTCCATGGTCCTGTTCAGAATTGGTTCAGAATGACTCGTTATACTGAGCGTGTAGTTGTTCAAATTAGAAATGTATACGAGGAGGAACATGAATTGAAGGGGAAACAAAACAAAAAACGGCTTAAGCCAATATTGAAAAAAAGCATGTTGACTGCGCTCGGATTGGGTATTGCACTGCCTATAGGTGGAACGCTCCCGCAGGCTGACGCAGGTGCAATTGGTCCGGTAATAAACATTTCACGACCAGTTCTTAACGATGGCATCAACTGGTTTAGTTATTCATCGGAAGAAAATAATCCTTCTTTTGTGTCCGATGTGCCTATCGAGGTAACCATCAATAATATCGTCAGAATCAATCTAAGTACACATTTTCGATCCGATGAGTATAGTACGCTCACAGCTATCTCAAGTGATAGCAATATAGCTGAGACTTATGTAGAAACGAGACAAGATGAGAATACGCAAACGCCTATCAGTACATTGGTGGTTATTCCTCGCCAAAGCGGCATAATCAACATCGAATTGAAAGCAAATTATATGATCTCTGGTGCACCAGAAACGGTTACGGATAACATTGAACTTTACATTAGTAAAAAAGGGGATGTAAATGCAGACGGGAAAGTGAATTCTTTGGATGCAGCTGACCTTTTCAATTATCTTCGTAACATGATGACTCGCCGCAGCTTTTCTTATGTAGAGATGAACCGAATGGATGTGGATCGTAATATGGAACCCACTCTGGGGGACATGGATGCTTTGTTAATAGGATACAAAGGCAAAACACTTGGTGGAAAAAACAATGACTATGTGTTGACCTTTAAACAAGTAGATGATGCGCCGTATGTACTAAATGGTGAATTGAAGAATGCCATGTTAATTGGAAATGAAATTGGCGTTAGTCATTATATAATGGATATTGATTACAATGATTACATTAATACTCCTTCTTACCAGTGGTACCGCGCAACGGAAGCTTCGAGAGAAGATATGGTGCCAATCGAGGGGGAAACAGGAGCAAAGTATACCGTTAAAGATGAGGACGAAGGTTATTATCTTGTGCTCGAAGTTATTACTCAGTCCACTTGGGACTCGAATACGGAGCCTAGAAAAGTATACATTGTTGGAAAAGAAAAAATACAACGCCTTGATTAATTCATATTTTTATTTTAGATAACGAATAACAATACATTTTCTATCTTTACCATACGATCTATCAATTGATACAGACATGGAGGCTATCACATGTTTCAACCGAAAAAGAAACGTCCTAGAATCAGAAAAACAATGTCAGGTCTGATCGCACTGACATTACTCTCTTCGCTCATATTGCCAAATGCAGCTGGAGCAGAACCGGTAGAACCAGCACAAGTACAATTTGCAAATGTAAGCGTACAGGCAGGGCAGACCGTTCATGTACCCGTTGCATTGAAGAAGTCATATTTCGGGGTGAAAGCTTATAATATGCAGATTGATTATGATACGTCTGCACTGGAAATTGTTCGGATCACTCCTAAATCGATCAACGCCATCACCACATCCCCAAATGAAGATGGTGTAGCAGATTTTCAGTACGAAATTAACAGTGCGGAAGGCTGGGTTCGAATCATATGGGTCGATTTTACCGGGGGTGACCATTCAATTGTAGATGAAACCCAATTATTTGATATGGAGATCAAAGCCAAAAGCAACGCGACGCCTGGAACGAAACAGCTATCCGTAGATCAAACGGATTCAGAACATTGGCATTTTACGAATGTGGAACATCAGAGCTACACTGAATTGTCCGGTGGAACCATCACAATTACAGCAAACTCAGGTGGTGACAATTCTGGTTCGACACCCACACCGAATCCTGGTAACTCTTCGGGTGGAGGAGGAAGTGTATCGCCAACCTCCCCTGTCATTACCCCTGTTCCATCGACTCCGGCGGTAAACAAAGGTGTAGACATCTATGTCAACGGACAGAAACAGGAACAATCTGCATCGGCTACCACATCAACGGTAAACAATCTGGTTACCACCACTGTTCACGTGGATAATGACAAAGTCATTAATCAGATTGGAAGTGGACTAAAAACGCTTCTACTGCCGATTACAGGTACTGGCAAGGGTGCGGTCGTTGGTGAACTGAACGGAAAATTGGTTAAAACGATGGAAGGAAGTAATGCCGAAGTTGTCATTCAGACAGACAGTGGTACGTACACTCTCCCGGCAAATCAGATTCAGATTGATCAGGTTCTGAACCAATTTGGAAGCACTGTTCCAATGGAAGATATCACCATTCAAATCGCTATTACACCTAGTGCCACATCCAAGCAATCAGCCATTCAGGCCGCAGTGGATAAGATGCAGAACACTTCGGTCGTTGCAGCTCCAGTTGATTTTGAAGTAAAAGCCATCTGGAATGGACAACAAGTTAATGTGGATCGTTTCAACTCTTATGTAGAGCGCTCCATTACATTGCCAGAGGGAGTGGATGGTTCAAAGATCACGACAGGCGTTGTGCTTCAGCCCGATGGCAGCCTTCTGCATGTGCCGACTAAGGTTATCAAAGGCAATAAACAAGATTCTGCTATTATTAACAGCTTGACGAACAGTACCTATGCGCTGATCTATCATCCGGCAACATTCAGCGATGTATCAAGTCACTGGAGTCGGGATGACGTACAGGATCTGGCATCCCGTCTGATCGTACAAGGTACTGGTGAGAACGTGTTTGCGCCAGACCGGAGTATTACGCGAGCGGAGTTCACGGCTGTTCTGTTAAGAGGTTTGGGTCTGCACTCCCCGATTAGCACAGAAGCGGCATCGTTCACAGATGTGAAGACTGGCAGCTGGTATGAGGGTGAGGTTCAGACGGCAGTGTCCTACGGCCTGATCTCAGGTTATGCTGATGACAGCTTCCGTCCGAACAGCGAAATTTCTCGTGCTGAAGCGCTGACCATTGTGTCACGTGCGATGAAACTGGTCGGTCTGGCACAGGCCGATGCTTCAGAGACAACAAGTCTGCTGAGCACATACAGCGATAGCGCTAAAGTACAAGCATGGGCAGCAGAGCCGGTTGCATCGGCGATTAAACAAGAGCTGGTACAAGGTGCTGATGGCAAACTGATGTCAGATGCAGACATTAGTCGTGCACAGTCAGCCGCGATTGTGAAAAGGTTACTTGCAAAAGCTGGACTAATCTAATCAAATTTTGGACACCTACACTTCCTTGAAATGATTTATTTCAAGGAAGTTGTAGGTGTTTTTTTGTATATAGTTCTTTTGAACAACCTCTTATAGGTGCAATGGTCCAGTTCATTATCAGTTCATACTGATTTGTTACGATATGAACATCAAATAGATAGATATTGTGCTTGATCAGGAGAGGAAGAGATCCATATGAAAATACTAGAAGTTAAAAATGTGAAGAAATCCTACACCTTATATGGAAAAGAAAGAGTTCCGGTACTCCACGGTTTGAACTTAAGTTTTGAGACAGGGGAATTTGTCTCCATCCTTGGCGAATCTGGCTGCGGTAAGTCAACGCTGATGAATATCATTGGTGGCATGGACTCCGATTATGAAGGGGACGTTGTTGTTCGTGGCAAGAACTTAAGTTCCATGACCGAGAAAGAAATGGATGATTATCGGAAGAATAACATCGGCTTTGTCTTTCAAAATTTCAATCTGATCCCGCATCTGTCTGTCCTCGAAAATGTGACGATTGCGATGCAAATGACGGATACCAATGAGAAGGATCGCAACCAACGTGCTGTTGATATTTTGACAGAGGTCGGGCTGAAGGATCATCTGAACAAACGTCCCAACCAGTTATCTGGCGGTCAGAAGCAACGGGTTTCCATCGCACGGGCGTTATCCAACAATCCGGATATTATTCTTGCAGATGAACCAACGGGTGCTCTGGATAGGGAAAACGGAGATCAAATCCTCGCTCTGCTCGACAGTATAGCCAAAAAAGGAATGCTGGTGATTGCCGTAACTCACTCGCAGAAGGTCGCTGACTCCGGTACACGGATTGTGAAGGTTGAAGAGGGGCGCATTAGTGACGATATTCACCTGAAAGATCCTTCTACGGCTGTTTACGAGAGTGGTCAGGATTCTTCCCGGAGCCTGAGCTTGCTTGCTTCATTCAAGATGGCACTTAAAAATATGAAACTCAACGGCAAGCGTAATGTACTGGTAGCATTGGGTGGATCTATAGGTATATTAAGTGTACTCCTGATGCTCTCCTTGGGGAATGGAATAACGACATATATGAATGACGAAATCAATTCAAGTATGGACCCTTTGCTTGTGGATATAACCAAGCCGAGTGAAGAAGCCAAAGACATGCAAGGTCCTGAGGCCTTGATGGCACCAGGTGAACCTTTTACCGAAGCTGATGTTGAGACGATTCGCAATTTTCCTAATGTGGATCATGTAGAGACAATTACAACTATTACAGGCAAATCCACTATGGTGAATGAAAAACAAAGTGTAGGACTCACACAGTTAACGACGTTAACGGATGCTTTTGATCCAGCACTGATGACAACTGGTGTTCTGCCGGTAGAAAATCAGATGTTGTTACCTCTCGATACAGCGAAACAATTAAGCGGAAATGATCAAGCTGAAACCATGATCGGCAAGTCTGTGTTTCTATATATCAATGAGATGGATAGTAATAATAAACCAGTGACCTTGGAGAAAGAAGTAACGATCTCAGGGATCTATGAAGCGGCAGATCAACGATCTCCAATGCAACAATCCCCGGGATACATTTCATCAGAGACGTTGGAGCAAATGTATGCGGACAAAGGAATAACAATCGGGCCAATTCAAGTTAACGCCTATGCAACCGATATGAAATATGTAAATGATATCAATGAAGCTGCTGTGGATGCTGGTTTCGCAGGCTCTCAAATGGCCAAGGTCATGGAGAATATCACCACATATGTAAGTATGGCTTCCATTGTACTCGCGGGTATTGCAGGCATTTCGTTGATCGTATCCGGTATTATGATACTGGTTGTACTCTATATTAGTGTCGTGGAACGGACGAAAGAGATCGGGATACTGCGGGCGATTGGAGCAAGAAAGAAGGATATCAAACGAATATTCTTCTCCGAATCTGCCTTATTAGGCATATTTAGTGGTATTATTGCGGTAATCTTTGCAGTGATCATAAGTTATGTGTTAAATATACTTCTGGACAATGCGTTTGGAGCAAAACTGATTAATCTCTCTGGATATTACATCTTGTTTGGTCTCGTGGTAAGTACGGCGATTAGTATCGTGGCCGGTTTGATGCCATCATCAAAAGCGGCGAAGCTGGACCCGATGGAATCCTTGCGATACGAATAAAACCAATGGCGGAAAGGATAGGGTTACATGAACACGATTCTGGTGGTTGACGATGATTCCCATATCCGCAAATTAATCCGAATCTATCTTGAAAAGAATCAATTTTCCGTGCTGGAAGCAGCAGACGGTCAAGAGGCGTTAGATCTTCTCTCTCATACGAAAGTTGACCTGGCAATTGTGGATGTAATGATGCCGAGAATCGACGGCATTGAACTGACGGAAGATATCCGGTCTTATCTGGATATTCCGATCCTGATGGTGACAGCCAAGGGAGAATCCAAGGACAAAGTCAGAGGATTTAATGCCGGGTCAGACGATTACCTGGTTAAACCTTTTGATCCTGTGGAGTTAATCCTGCGTGTGAAATCGTTATTGAAACGATATAACAAAAGTTCATCAAATATCATTCAGATCAGCGGTGTAACGATTGATTTGGGCAATCTGATGGTCGTTGCGGACGGACAAACCATCGAATTGAAAAAGAAGGAATGTGAATTGTTATTTTCTCTGGCGAGTTCGCCAGGGAAAATATTCACACGTACACAGCTTATAGATGATCTATGGGGCATCGATTATGAAGGCGATGAGCGTACGGTCGACGTGCATATCAAACGGTTAAGGGAACGGCTTGAACCTGTACCTGAGCTAGTGATCTCAACGATAAGAGGACTTGGATATCGTCTGGAGCGGACATGAACATGTTGAGGAAGAGCCTGCGACTTCGAATTGTAGCTACGTTTATCGGGATTGTTCTGGTGAGTTTAATTCTCTCCTTTATGATCAATAACGGGTCCCGCGAAAAGGCGCCGAATCGTTTTATGGTTACCTTTGCTGAAGACATCGCTACAATGATTAACCTGATTGATGATCCGGAAAAAGTGAAATCTAGCTTGGGTATTTTTGCCCGCTACGGCTTGAATATTACTCCCGTGAATCAACAAAGTGAAGTGTTGTCTTCCTTGCCAGAGGATAAAGTTCATTCGTTATTTGAGGCGGGGACAACCGATGCAATGTTCATGTCCAGTAAAGATGGAATTGCGACCATAGGTGTTCCCGGAACAAACGAGGGGATCGGCACATTTCTGATTCAAAGTGATTTCTCCTCTCTTTTTCATACACTGCGAAACACGCTCTTAACTTCACTATTAACAGTACTGGTCATTGGTAGCCTACTGATCCTGTTCATGTCCGGGTACATTGTGAAACCAATTAAGAGATTAACGGTTGCAGCGAAGGAGATGTCGTCAGGTGACCTGTCGGTTCGCTTGAAACATAATAATCAGGATGAGTTCGGGGAACTGATGGAGAGCTTTAATCATATGGCCAGTGAGTTGCAAAAAATCGATTCGGTTCGTGATGACTTTGTCAGCAACGTCTCTCATGAAATGCAGTCTCCGCTCACATCAATTAGAGGATTCACCAGAGCCTTACAAGATGGTGTTATTCCATTAGATGAGCAGAAAGAGCATTTGGATATTATATATGAGGAAACGCTGCGCTTATCGAGGCTCAGCGATAATCTGCTTCGGCTAGCCTCGCTGGATTCAGAGCATCATCCGGTTCATTTCACCACATTCCAGGTAGATGAACAATTAAGAAGGGCGATTTTACTGGCAGAGCCGCAGTGGGCGCAGAAGGACATCGAGATCGAACTGGACTTGTTGCCCTGTGAGATCACGGTGGACAAAGATTTGTTCGATCAGGTCTGGCAGAATTTAATAAACAATGCGATCAAATACACCGGCCCTAAGGGTACCATTCATGTCGAGATTGAGACGACATCTTCATTCGTGAAGGTAGTGATTAGAGATTCTGGACAAGGTATACCTGAGGAAGCACTTCCGTATATCTTTGATCGATTCTACATGGTGGACAAAGCGCGAAGCAGCTCGCTTCGAGGCAATGGATTAGGGTTGTCCATTGTAATTAAAATTTTGAAATTGCATCAATGTACAATTGATGTAGAGAGTGAAATAGGTAAAGGCACCCAGTTTATGGTCACGATCCCAAGATCGAGCATTACAACTTAAGGCAAGCCAGAATAGAAAGCAGCAATATGAAAACAATCGGTTCCTGTGCGTTCAGGATTCAGATTGCTTCATATTGCTTTTTTGATATTAGGATACTCGACAAAATTTCATATATAGTTTTGTTTAGCAGGGAATCATTTGATAAAATAGAAGAGACGTTATGTGAATCTATGAACTTAATCAATTTATCATACACAGAATGGAGCCATCCAATGAAATATCGCAATATGGAAGATTGTATTAACGATCTGGAGCAGCACGGTCATTTGATTCGGGTCAAAGAAGAGGTTGATCCTCATCTGGAGATGGCAGCGATCCACATGAAAGTGCACGAGGCTAAAGGCCCGGCGTTGTTATTCGAAAATGTAAAAGGCTCAAAGTTCCAGGCCGTATCCAATCTGTTCGGCACGGTGGAACGAAGCAAGTTCATGTTCCGCGGTACGCTGGAAGGCGTACAACGGGTCATGGCAGTTCGTGACGATCCCATGAAGGCGCTTAAGACGCCATTTCAGCATG
This sequence comes from Paenibacillus sp. CFBP 13594, assembly GCF_014842675.1. Lineage (NCBI taxonomy): Bacteria > Bacillati > Bacillota > Bacilli > Caryophanales > Paenibacillaceae > Paenibacillus > Paenibacillus sp. CFBP 13594. Next base: position 1,700,005 of record NZ_JACYVQ010000001.1, on the reverse strand, counting down.
TCCAAACAGGTCTTGCTGCGTGGCAGGCGCTGCCAAAACAGAAATCTATTAGCCTGCCGGTGTCCGCGCAAGAGATTCAAATCTCGGATCTGCCGCTCATCAAACACTGGCCTATGGACGGTGGGGCATTTGTGACGTTACCACAGGTTTATTCGGAAGATCCGGACAAACCAGGCATCATGAATTCAAACTTGGGGATGTACCGGGTTCAACTGAATGGCAATGATTTTGAAATGAACAAAGAAATTGGATTACACTATCAGATTCATCGCGGAATTGGTATACATCAAGCCAAAGCGGTCAAAAAAGGAGAACCACTGAAAGTCAGCATTTTCATTGGGGGTCCACCAGCACATACACTCTCAGCGGTTATGCCTCTGCCTGAAGGACTCAGTGAGATGACATTTGCCGGTTTGCTCGCCGGACGTCGCTTCCGGTACAGTTACAAGGACGGGTATTGCATCAGTAACGATGCTGATTTTGTCATCACGGGTGATATCTATCCAGGAGAGACAAAACCCGAAGGTCCGTTCGGGGATCATCTGGGTTATTACAGTCTGACACATGAATTCCCGCTAATGCGTGTGCATAAAGTCTATGCCAAACCTAATGCTATCTGGCCGTTTACGGTTGTTGGTCGACCACCGCAAGAGGATACGGCTTTTGGTGATTTGATTCATGAGATTACTGGAGACGCGATTAAACAGGAGATTCCTGGTGTCAAAGAAGTGCATGCGGTCGATGCGGCAGGGGTCCATCCATTGCTGTTTGCAATCGGCAGTGAACGTTACACGCCGTATCAGGCGGTGAAGCAGCCGACAGAGTTGCTCACGATTGCTAATCGCATTTTGGGTACGGGTCAGCTCAGTCTGGCGAAGTACCTGTTTATTACTGCTGAGGATCAGCAACCTCTGGATACCCACAAGGAAGTTGAATTCCTAACCTATATCTTGGAGCGTATGGATATGCAGCGGGATATTCATTTCCATACCCATACGACGATTGATACTTTGGATTACTCGGGTACAGGACTGAACAGCGGCAGCAAAGTTGTTTTTGCAGCATATGGCGACAAGGTTCGAGAGTTGTGCACGGAAGTGCCGGGATCTTTGAAAAACATTCGTGGTTATGAGAATCCACAGCTCATCATGCCGGGTATTGTTTCGATCCAGACATCGGCCTTTACGAGTTATGCGAATACAGCACAGGAGATGCAAGCATTCACATCTCTATTGAAAGAACAGGGAGGCCTGGACTCGTGTCCGATGATCATTCTATGTGACGACAGTTCGTTCCTGAGTGCTAACCTCAGCAACTTCTTATGGGCAACCTTTACTCGCAGCAACCCTTCACATGATATGTATGGGGTTAACAGCGGGTATGACCACAAGCATTGGGGTTGTGATCAGGTGATTATTGATGCACGTACCAAACCCCATCAGGCACCGCCGCTGATTCCCGATGCTTCGGTCGAGAAGAGCATTGAACGATTTTTTGTTAAAGGTGCTAGTCTGGGTTCGATCAAAATCTAATTTGAGATGATTTGAAGAAGTTCAAACGGAGCGTTTGAACTTCTTTGGCTTACTCTGATACGGCAATGAGGCATAAAAGTGTGTGAAAGTTTAAAACCGGGACTAATATGGATATTGGAGTGAGGATAAAGTCTTAGACGTTCGTATTTACCATTGTGATTAAGGTCGTTTGAACTATGTATGAAATGAAGAATTATAACGATATAAAGAAGTATAGGTATTTTTGTGGCCCCGTTCCGTTGGGTGCTGTTACTATAATGAATTGTTCAGGGGGAATACCGATTTGAGAATCCATATTATGAACCTGCAAGACGGAGACCGTCTAACTGCGGATACATTCAGCGATGCAGGATTACACGTTCTCGGGAAGGGAACTGTGATCAAAGGTGAGGATATCACCTTGCTTATGCAGCACCGTGTAGATTATGTAGATATTGAATCACGCGAAGAGGAAATCACTGAAGCAGAATTTTTTGCTGCAGCCGCCAAGCACGCTTCCGGGATAACTACGAAGGAAGAACCGCCTGAAGAAGAGCTGAAGTCCCAATTTATTCAGACTGTACATAATTATCAAAATGCTTTTCTCGAAGCTCTGACCGTTGGCAAGTTCAACGCCACCATGGTGGATGATGCACTGCAACCGATGGTTGAAGGACTGGATGAGCAGAAAGATGTCGTTCATCTCCTGATGATGCTGGAGCGGGATGACGTCAATAACTATACACATTCAATCCAGGTAGGATTGTTGTCCTTCTACCTTGCGAATTGGCTTGGATATTCTCAGAAGGAGAGTTATCAGATTAGTCGCGGTGGTTATCTGCATGACATTGGAAAGTGCAAAGTTTCCCACCGGATTCGGAACAAAACAGAACCGTTGACGAATGATGAGCAGCTTGAAATGCGGCGTCACACGATATATGGCCATGAAATTATTAAAAATTCGATGACGGATGAAGCGACAGCACTGGTTGCTCTGCAGCATCACGAACGGGAAGATGGGTCGGGTTATCCGATGCAACTTGAGAAAAGTGAAATTCATCCATATACCCAGATTGTATCTGTAGCGGATATCTATATAGGCATGAGATCCGGGAACCACGGAGGCAGCAATCCAAATCTGATCAACAACCTTAGAGATATCTATGGAATGGGATTTGGTAAATTGAATGAAAAACCGGTTCAGGCATTGATGCAACATTTGCTTCCTAATTTCATCGGGAAACAGGTATTGCTCAGCAATGGAGAAAAAGGAGTTATTGTCATGAACAATACATCTGATATTTTCAAACCACTCATCAAAGTGGAGTCTGAAGAATATCGCGATCTCTCCAAAGAGCGTACGCTTGCCATTGATGAATTGCTTATTTAATCTAAATATGATCTGTATTCCTTACTTATATTGAGAACGGGCCTCCTGTACGAAGACAGGGGACCCGTTTTTTGTTATATCATCCTAAATGTGTTGTTCGACCAAGAAAGCAAGCGTATACTTTGCAAAGACCTTATTTTTCCTGCCAAGGAGCGATCGCCATGATTGAAGTGACTACCGAGATTACGATACATGCCTCGATTGAACGGTGCTTTGACTATGCCCGGGATATTAATATACATACTCAGACCGTCTGGCAACATACGCGAGAGCGAGCAGTCGCAGGAGTAACCACAGGAAGAATTGGAGCAGGGGATACAGTTACATTTCAGGCTACTCATTTTGTATGCTGGCATTCCTGGAGAGTCGCAATCGTAAACTCAAAGTGATACTTGAGCAGTAGCCAGAATTGAAGGGATAAAGGAGAGAAGACATTTGATGGATAATGAATATTTTGTAGGTTGGGGCACACTTGCCTTGATTAATGCCGGACTGGCTCAGGGAAAAAACAGAAGTGGTCGGAACTGGTTTCTGATTTCCCTGTTATTTGGTCCGTTGGCAACTCTTTTTATTGTGGTGTGGAACAAACTGGACTAATTCAATGATCGAGATTCCGATGCATATAACGATCGATCATCCAGAATACAAGGGCTGCTGCACTAACGCCAGCACCTAACCAGCATACGGCTGTCCAGCCCGCCCATGCATACACTTGGGTAGAAACGATGGAGCCGGTTGCACTGCCGATGGAATAAAAGATCATATAGGCTGCCGTCAGGCGGCTCTGCGCTTCGGGACGAACTTCGTAGATCAGACTCTGGTTGGTAACATGTACGGCCTGTACGGCGAGATCAAGCAGGATAACACCCAGGATCAGAAACCAGAGGGAATGATGGACATAACCGATGGGCAGCCAGGACAAGAGTAGAATGACAAGCGCAACACCGGTTGTTTTCTGCCCAAGGCCCCGATCGGCGAGTTTACCTGCACGGGCGGCAGCCAGTGCTCCAGCCGCTCCAGCCAGACCGAATACACCTATGACCGTATGAGACAGGGACAGTGGAGGGCTACTTAGTGGCAGAACCATGGAAGTCCACAAGATGCTGAAGGCTGTAAAAATCAGCATGGCCAGCACACCTCGTACTCGTAACACACGCAACTCACGGTACAGTTGCAAGACGGAACCGAGTAATTGGATATAGCTTTGTTTCACTTGCGGGGATTGCTGCCTTGGGAGAACAAAAAATAAGGCGACAATTCCGAGTAATGTAAGGCTGGCGGAGAAGAGATACACCGATCTCCACCCGAGCCAATCGTTCAGCGTACCTGCAACCGTTCGTGCAAGTAAAATGCCAATGACGATTCCGCTGGTTACCAACCCGACAATGCGACCACGTTCGGAAGGGGCTGCCAAGTGTGCAGCAAAGGCAACGAGCGTTTGCGTAATGACGGCTAATAAACCAACGACAGCCATGCCCGTGAATAAAAGTGAGCTGGATTGTGCGGTTCCTACGAGAACCAGTGCAAGCACGGATAAGAGCATTTGAATGATGATCAGCTTGCGGCGATTTAAGAGGTCACCAAGCGGAACAAGAAGGAACAGCCCCAAGGCATAACATATTTGAGTCACTGTGATGACAATCCCTATGGATGATGGAGAGAGGCTGAATTCTTGAGCGATGGAGTCCAGCAGAGGCTGAGCGTAATAAATATTGGCGACCGCAAGTCCGCTGCACAAGGCAAAAAGAAGAGCAACTAACCGTGACATGGCAGGACGATCCTTATTGGATAATTGTGCATCTGGAGAAGAAGTTTGCATGAGTAGTTGTCACCTTTCTGTTATGTACTGATCGGTATGTTATGTTTCGGGATAACCATACTTTATTTGCGTGAATTCTGTCAACAGAGAATTGGGTGAGGGTTAAACTGAAGATTATTTACCCATAGAATACGACGATAAAATAACCATGAGATCGCTTGTATTACTGATTTTTTTCGATTTAATTTAGAGCTGAAAACTCCTTTTCTGTTATTAGGTTTTGACTTTGTAATAAGAGTGAGATTACAATATAAACATACTGATCGATACATAAAGAGGTGAATTGTATGGTTAGACAACGGGAATTTGATACGGATAAAGCACTTGATGCAGCGATGCATACGTTTTGGGACAAAGGGTTCGAAGCGGCATCTTTAAATGACTTGACGACCGCAATGGGCATACAACGTCCCAGTCTTTACGCGGCTTTTGGCGATAAAAAGGAATTATTTGAAACAGCACTTCGCAGGTATACCACTCAGCATGCGGCTCAAGTCAGAGCCAGACTTCAACAGGGCTCCACGGTGCGAGAGGCCTTTCGAGGGCTGTTTGAACATATTGGAGCCGAGGGGAGTGTAACCGAGCCTAGTCACGGCTGTTTTTGCATTAATACGATGGTTGAGCTGGCTCCACATGATCCCAAATTCGCTGTCCTTACACGGGAGCATCAGATGTACCTGGGTGTTCTTTTCAAAGAAACGATAGAACGAGGGCAACAGAGCGGGGAGTTGTCTACTGACATGAACACAAATGCGGTCGCACAGTCTCTGGTAGTATCCATGATTGGACTGACTGTACTGATGAAATCAGGACCGGACCGCTTGTTTGTAGAGCAGAGTATCCAGGTTACGCTGTCTTTGTTACAATAATCGGAATGATATTTATGAAAGTGATGCGAAGTACCTCATTTTACAAGGATGATGGAAGTTGTTTCCCTTCTCTTATCTGTGTCTGAGGGCATTGGGCAGATCAGGCCGAAGTTGCTACAATACAGTTAAGACTTGAGCAGGTATAGGAGGAGATCAGGAATGAATACGAAGTTGCGCTGTGCCGTTTTGGATGACTATCAGAACGTTGCGTTGACGTCGGCAGACTGGAGTTCGTTGATGGATCGGGTGGAGATTCAGACATTCAACAACTATATGGGCTCGGAAGAAAAAGTCATTCAGGAATTGCAAGATTTCGATATTGTGGTCCTGATGCGGGAACGTACACCATTTCCGGAGAGGGTTATTTCGCAGCTCCCTAAGCTAAAACTTCTGATTACAAGTGGTATGCGCAATGCATCCATAGACCTTAAGGCTGCGGAGCAAAAAGGGATCATAGTGTGTGGAACCGAGGGAAGCTCTAATCCGCCGACGGAGCTTACATGGGCACTAATTCTGGGGCTGTCCAGACAACTGGTTACGGAAAATAATGCACTTCGCTCTAACCGAAACTGGCAGAGCACTGTAGGGTTGGATTTGTATGGGAGAACACTTGGATTGCTGGGTTTGGGCAAGATAGGCACTCGCATGGCTGAGATTGCACAAGCATTTGGCATGAATGTGATGGCCTGGAGTGAGAATCTAACACAAGAGAAAGCCGAAAAACATGGTGTCATCTGGTCCGAGACCAAGGAGCAATTGCTTGCACAGAGTGACATCGTATCCATTCATCTGGTATTAAGTGATCGTACGCGGAATCTGATCGGACAAGCCGAATTTCAACAAATGAAATCGAGTGCGCTACTCATCAATACGTCGCGAGCGGGCATTGTCGATCAGGAAGCTATGGTAGAGGCATTGCAGAGTGGTGTGATTGCTGGTGCAGGTCTGGATGTATATGAGCAGGAACCGCTGCCGGTTAACCATGTGATGCGCACATTGCCCAACGTTCTGGCCACACCGCATCTGGGTTATGTGACTCGCGGCAATTATGAGATCTATTATAATCATGTCGTGGGAAATATAGAGATGTTCCTGAAGGGAACACCGATCAGGCAACTGCTTTCTTAGAATAAACGTATGCGGAGTATGACTCTGCTACAGTTATATAGAATCAACGACAAATAAGGTGCTGCCAGGAGAGAGTTAGACCTGAGCAACACCTTTTTAGTATATCTATGTAGCAGGACACCGCATAAAGGGATATTCGTAAAATATATTCTTTCCTACCGACCCATCCCCTCACCAAAACAAATTTAATTGTGTTGTCCTCGCTGGGAGGAATGAATCATGGCAACGCTTGATTCACGAACGATTAAGCGTGGTTCAAATTGGATGTGTTCGTAATCGGTCGTATTCATCTCCCGAATTCGTTTTAACAACAGCTCGGTAGCAAGTCTGGCGACTTCTTCGCCCATAATGGACACGGAACTAATCTGAGGAGACGTGATGGTCGTCCATTGATTATTATCCACACCCACAACAGCCACATCTTCAGGTACACGAACCCCTAACTCCTTGAACCGATTAACCAATCCGATGGCAACCATATCATTAATGGCATAGACTGCATCTGGCATATGCGTAAGTCCGTAGAAATAATCTGCAGCATTGGCACCAGTATTCAATGAAAAGTCCTCACCAAAGTAGACGAGAGAAATGTCCACATGGCCTACAGCTTGCTCATAAGCACGGAAGCGCTCTTCAATAATGTCCTTCGGTGCTCCTGCATAAGCGATTCGAGTCCGGCCGATTTTGAACAGATGTTCCATCACCAGTTTGCCTTCAGGTTGAGACAGAGAGACGATATCTGCCCTCATTCCGGGTTCCAGTTTCTTGCCGTAGTTAATCATAGAGATGGGGAGCGGGGCTTTATCAATCAGTCCCGGTAACGTTTTGGGATAGGCCAGAGGCATGAAGATCAATCCATCTACATGCAATTTTTTTACATTACGTATCGTTTCCAACTCGGTTCGGGCATTGCCTGCCGTGTTAATCTGAACGACATGGTACCCGTGCTGCTTCGCCGTTTGCTCAACAGACCAGGAAATATCCGGAATAATGGCGTTACGTATGTCGGGCACAACGAGCGCGATCTGGTGCGTTTGCCGGATTTTCAGACTCTGTGCGGAGGTGTTGGGTACAAAACCCAGTTCTTCAATGGCCTTCATCACCTTATCTCGTGTTTTAATGCTTATGCCTTCTGAATTGTTGATGGCCCGGGATACGGTAGCGATGCCCACGCCGGCACGCTCAGCCACATCTTTGATCGTCAGTTTCTGTTCTTTCCTCAATGTACGGTACCTCACTTTATCGGAAACGATTCCGAATATTTAGGGATATGTATGCACTTCACGATAAGTATATAACTTAATTATAACATTTGAGCCATGAAGTATCCCGTGATTGGACCACATTTATGCCGAAGTATGATTATATTTCATTCCGTCTGCAATATTATTTGTCAGGATATATCTTAATAACTTGGATTACACCGGTTAAACAATACCGCTAAATTAACTTTAATAAAAGTGTAAGCGTTCTTAATTAAACCCGATATGATCACGAAATAGACATATTAGTGGAGAAATATGTTTGACAGCGTATCTAAAATGTGACATATTTAATTTACGGAAACGTTTCCGATTATATCATATATTATGATCTGGGAGATGAAATGAATGAAAGCATTACGTTGGCATGGAGTCAAAGATTTACGTCTGGAGAATATTAATGAACCTCACCCTGAAGAAGGGAAGGTCAAAATAAAAGTGGAATGGTGCGGCATCTGCGGCAGTGACTTGCATGAGTACACAGCGGGTCCGATTTTCATTCCGGCTCAAGCACCACATCCGCTAACAGGGGAACAAGCGCCTGTAGTCATGGGGCATGAATTCTCAGGACAGGTGGTTGAGGTAGGCGAAGGCGTTACACGTTTCAAGGCAGGCGATCGTGTAGTTGTAGAACCGATCTATGCATGTGGACACTGCGAAGCTTGTAAACAAGGCAAATACAATCTGTGTGATAAAATGGGTTTCCTTGGACTCGCTGGAGGCGGAGGAGGATTCTCCGAGTATGTAACTGCTGCAGAAAACATGGTACATGCCATTCCGGATTCAATCTCGTATGAGCAAGGTGCATTGGTTGAACCTTCAGCTGTAGCACTTCACGCTGTGCGCCAAAGCAAGCTAAAAGTGGGAGATACGGCAGCCGTGTTTGGTGCAGGCCCAATCGGACTACTGGTCATCGAAGCGCTGAAAGCTTCGGGAGCGTCGGATATTTATGTGGTGGAGTTATCGGATGAACGGAAAGCAAAAGCCGAAGAACTCGGTGCCATTGTGATTGATCCAATGCAGTTTAATGTCGTGGAAGAGATCCATCAGCGTACACAAGGTGGCGTTAACGTAGCCTATGAAGTAACCGGTGTTCCACGTGTTCTGCAACAAGCCATCGATTCAACACGTATTGGTGGAGAGTTGATGATCGTCAGCATTTTTGAACAGGAAGCACCGATTCACCCGAACTCTATTGTTATGAAAGAGCGGACGGTCAACGGCATTATTGGTTATCGCGATGTTTTCCCGGCGGTTATCAGTCTGATGGATAAAGGTTTCTTCCCGGCTGACAAGCTGGTGACCAAACGGATTTCGTTGGATGAAGTGGTAGAGCATGGATTTGAAGCACTGTTGAAAGAGAAAAATCAGGTTAAGATTTTGGTAAAAGCTGAATAGAAATCACATAGAGTAAGAACAAGTAGACAGCACATCAGCAGATGTGATTGTCTACTTTTTTTGTATAAATAGGGCGAAATTTGTTGCATGTGCGGGTGGTTTTACATAGTATAAAAAGATACAAATTGTATCATCTTGGTGTGAAGGTAATGATGATGAAAAAATGAAGGAGGAAGCGGACATGCAGAGACATACAAAATGGACAGCCGTAATTTTGACCATTGTCGCAGGAATGAGCTGGATGCTTATGGGAAACTCCAAGCCGAAAAATACCACGTCAACGAGTCAACCCCCTGCGACGGAACGTGGGCTTGCCAAGGTGTCGAATGCACCGATCAGTTCAGCGGATGTAACATCGAAGATCGAACTGCTAGGCAGACCTTTTACCAAAACACCATATGCTAATAACGTCTGGGACATGCAACTGTACAACAGCAAAATATATTTGGGCCACGGAAATAGCAGCAATCTGGGCGTAGCTCCAAATTCAGGCCCTATTCCAGTCATTTATTATGATACAGCGAATGCGAAATTTAAGACCCAGTCGGTGACTAACAGCAACCCGGGCATCTTGCCACTAACGAAGATGTATGTGGATGAGGAACAGATTGATATCTACAGAGTACTAAACGATATGTTGTATATTCCTGGCAATGATTCTGATAGTGAACAGTGGGAACTGGGTAACTTCTATCGTCTGGATGGAGAGGTGTGGACCAAATATCGCAATCTGCCGCTGGGTGTACACGTATACGATTTGGCATCTTATCAGGGTAAGATGTTTGCCGCTCTGGGGACAGACTCCAAACCAACGATATTAATCTCTCATAATGAAGGTGAAACTTGGCAGAAATATGCTACCATTAATACGTTTGGTTTCCGGGCTTATACCATGTTCCATCTTAATGGCAAGTTATATGCATCTGGTATGATGTATCCTGCCAATAAAATATGGAATGACAAAACTAATATTCTGGAGATTAACGAAAAGCTTGAGAAACGGGATGTTGTCATCTATGGTAGCAAAATGTTACCTGGACTAACCTATCAAACGGGCACGATTCCTTATAATAAAATAGGCAAAAATGTTAACTTTAATAATAAGTTGCTCTATATAGCGGGAGGGGTGTTCAATGATGGACAACTGCTGCCCAAATCCTTGAATGTTATGACAGATATTAACCAGGCCAAACGAGTTAATCTGCCAGATGCCAAGGCGCTCCCAACCGATGTGCTGTTGCGTGATGGCAAGGTGTATGTGCTTACGTATACTCGCCAAAGTGCCAATCTGTATATCAATCGGGTCTACCAATCCACGGATCTGACCACATGGAATGAGATTTTACGTTTTACCCAGGACACCTATGCCAAGTCTTTTGAAGAGAACGAGGGTGACTTCTACTTTGGTCTCGGTACCGATCCGGATGTGTTATCGACTTCATCAGGGAAATTGCTTCGAGTGAATCGCAGTGATATCCCCGTGAATGCTAATTAAATTGGAAGGAAGATTATGGATTATATACTATGCTGCATCCACATTATTGGTGACCGGGAAAATTCGTTAAGATGTAGTAGAGTGAATGTCAGACTGCTTCGATGGTGTGATCAAACAGAGGCTGCCGTTAAGGTAGCTTTCTTTTTTTATCTAAAAGATTAGTTCGAACGACTCACTTCAAAAATTTGAAAATAAAATTAAGAAACTCTAAAATGGATAGAGAAATAATCCTAAATCAGTCAACTGGATTACACGTGTTACAATATACAAAAGCATGTCGCATTTCATGTAGATGCGGAGTTCCACACTTCCAATTGCAAAGGAGCAATGTACTATGAACGTACCTTCAGCATTATTCAAACCTTTCACCTCGGACAAGCTAACATTGTCTAATCGAATCGTTATGGCACCCATGACTCGCGGTTTCTCACCAGAGGGTGTACCTGGACCAGAAGTTGCTGAATACTATCGTCGCAGAGCAGCAGGTGGAGTGGGGCTCATCATAACGGAAGGTACAGGCATTAATCATCCATCTTCGGTTAGTGGAGCCAGTATTCCATTATTCCATGGTGAAGATTCGTTGCAAGGATGGGTTAATGTAGTGAAAGCAGTACATGAAGCGGGTGGCAAAATCATGCCACAATTGTGGCATGTGGGTACAGCACGTCGTTCCGGTGACTTGCCTAACGCAGAAGCTGAGCCAGTAAGTCCGTCAGGGGTTAGCATGGCAGGTGAACCATCACATGAACCATTAACGGAAGAGGAGATTCAAGGTCTTGTACAGGCATTTGCCCAAGCGGCAGCGGATGCACAGCGAATCGGGTTTGACGGCATTGAACTGCACGGAGCCCATGGATACCTGATTGACCAATTCTTCTGGGAGCAGACGAATCGACGGACCGACAATTATGGTGGTGATTTGGTACGTCGAACCCAATTTGCGGTTGAAGTGATAGAAGCTTGTCGTGCGGCGGTTGGCCCTGACTTCCCAATTGTGCTCCGGTTCTCCCAATGGAAGATGGGGAATTATGAAGCACGTCTGGTGGAAACGCCAGAACAATTGGAGCAATTCCTGGCACCACTCAGTGCTGCTGGCGTGGATATATTCCATTGCTCTACACGGCGGTTCTGGTTACCTGAATTCGAAGGATCTGAGCTGAATCTCGCGGGTTGGACACAGAAAATCACTGGCAAACCAGCTATTTCAGTTGGATCGGTAGGACTTGAAGCTGAATTTGTAGATAGAGCAACCGAGAACCAGGGAACAGGAGATGCCCATTTGGATCTATTAAATGAGAAATTGGAGAACAATGAATTTGACTTGATCGCCTTGGGTCGTGTTCTGCTTAGTGATCCCGAATGGCCTGCCAAAGTTCGTGAAGGTCGCATATCCGAAATCATTCCATTTACAACGGAAGTGTTGCAAACACTCCATTAATAGAAACCTAAGAACGTTTGGTGAAAGGTGAACTAACACTGAACGGCAACGATTTACAACGAAAAGTAAAACAAAAACGAACAAATAGGCCGCCTTTGGGCGGCTTTTTGAGCTTCCTATACTAATAATTTCAACATATGAAAAATTCACAATAGAAAATCATTTCCTGCACCGTTGCTCCTATTGATTATCCCCACAAGTCCCGCACGCGCTTGGTCACAACACCATTTAGTTCCATATTTCAGGTTCTATAGCAACCATTTTTTTCGCTGCATATATGTCAGCACAACGATTCAATCCTCAGAAGCGCTTATTTTGAAAATCATTCACCTTGTGATAAGGTTAGGCCTGAACCTAAGGGTTGCCAAGATGACATTACATAAGGAGGATGAATATCCTTGCACAACTATAGGTACAACTCGAACAAAAAATGGAGAAAACCACTGCATATGATATGTCTTCTGCTGGGGATCATTCTGCTTTTATCGGCATGTGGCCAAGCACAGAAACCTTCCTCCGCAACGGACTCGAATACCGGCTCCAATGCTGGCTCCAACTCAGGGCAATCTTCCTCATCGCCGGAGCAGAATACCGCTCCACCGCAGGAAGAAGTGCAAGAGGAACCGCAAGAGGAAGTCGATCCGGTGCAGGAGCAGCTCAGTTCATTAACGTTAGAAGAGAAGATTGGACAGATGATACTAGCTGGTGTTCAAGGGACGACGTTGGATGATCAAGCCAAACAGATGATTACGAATCAAAAGGTAGGGGGCATTATTTTCTATGCCAACAATGTATCAACACTAGAGGGAACAGCCAAGTTTGTACAATCCATCAAGGAAGCGAATCAGTCCAACCCGGTACCAATCTTCATGAGTGTGGATCAGGAGGGCGGCAAAGTGAGTCGTATGCCGGAGACGGTGGAATCCATTCCTTCCAGTAGAAAGGTAGGGGAGACGAAAGACAGCGCGCTTGCTGAAAAAATGGGCGAATTGCTGGCCAGACAAGTTCAGCTTGCGGGTTTTAATGTGGACTTTGCTCCTGTGCTGGATGTGAACAGTAACCCGAAGAACCCGGTGATTGGAGATCGTTCATTCGGCAGCTCGGCAGAACTGGTGTCACGTATGGGGATTGCAGAGATGAAGGGACTACGTAAAGAAGGCATTATTCCGGTAGTGAAACATTTTCCGGGTCATGGTGATACGTCCGTGGACTCCCATCTCGATCTGCCTGTCGTGAATAAAACGGAAAAACAATTGGCCGAGCTTGAATGGATCCCGTTCCAGGCCGCAGTGAAGGAGCAGGTAGAGGCGGTCATGGTTGCACACATTTTGTTCCCGAAACTGGATCCGGATCATCCAGCCTCCTTATCGGATGTCATTATTGGTGAACATTTGCGTGGGAAGTTCAAGTATGATGGTGTGGTCATCACAGATGACCTGAGCATGGGTGCAATCGCGAAGAACTTCAAGTTGGACCAGGCAGCCCTGGCAACGGTTAAAGCAGGAAGTGACATTCTGTTGGTAGCTCACAGTTATGAGAGTGCCAAGACGATTTTTGATACGCTAATAAGTGCGGTGAAGTCAGGTGAGATCTCTGAGTCTCGAATTGATGAAAGTGTATATCGTATCCTGGCGCTGAAGCAACAATACAAGTTATCCGATGATCAGAAAGCTTCTGGAGACCTGAAGCAATTGAATGCAGATATTGTGGATTGGCGTAAGCAAATCGATGCTAGATAATAAATCCTGTGTTATGATTTTGCCAGAGGTGAGATCCAATAATGTATACCATTATGATAATAGAGGACGATCCCAAGATTGCGGGATTATTGAAATCACATATTGAACGCTACGGGGACCGGGCCGTTCTGGTCGAGGATTTTGAGATGATTGTGCAACAGTTTGAGCAGGTACAGCCACATGTGGTACTTCTGGATATCAACTTGCCCAGTTACGATGGTTTCTATTGGTGCCGCCAGATTCGTACGCTGTCCACATGCCCCATTTTGTTTATCTCCGCGCGGAGTGGGAAGATGGATCAGGTCATGGCACTGGAGAACGGGGCGGATGATTATATCACGAAGCCATTTGAGCATGAGATTGTTATAGCGAAAATTCGCAGTCAGCTGCGCCGGGTATATGGGGACTATGCTGCACGTGATGAAGAACGCAAGGTGGAACTGGACGGCTTGGTCGTGTACTTGGAAAGACTGGAGATTCAGCTTGGTGATCGCAAAGTGCAGCTGACGAAGAAGGAAACGATCCTGCTGGAAACGTTACTGCGCCGCAGTCCAAAGCTTGTGAGCAGAGAGACAATCCTGGAGAAGCTGTGGGATGACTCTTTTGTGGATGACAATACACTCAGCGTTAACGTTACTCGGGTGCGTAAACGCTTAGCCGAACTTGGTATTACGGACGCACTGGAAACGGTCAGAGGTTCTGGTTACCGATTGAACAATACCTGGAAGGCCTCTTCACCATCATGAGATTGTTTATACGAGAACATCTCGCTTTAACGTGCTGGGTTGTTGCCATCTTGTTCACCGTTGTTGCAGTATTCTGGTATGACGGTTACAACGATTGGATCACGGCTGCTTATGCCGTAACGTTGGGATTATTTTTATACATCGGATATTTGGTGTATCGTTATTTTTCACATCGCTCCTTTTATACCCGGATGTCACGATCGATGGATTCGCTGAAGGAATTTGTACCATTGAACGAAACAAGTCCTTTATCACTGGCGCTGGAAAAGCTGCTGGATTCACAATACGGACAGTACCATGCTCATCTCCATCGGCTGGAACAACGGCAGCAAGAATATCTGACATTCATGAACCAGTGGGTCCATCAGATGAAGACACCGTTATCCGTCATTGAGTTGACCGTGGAAGGTCAGGAAGATGATGATCCTCGGTTCATAAGCATTCGGGAGGAAGCGGACCAGATGAGACGGGGATTGGAGACTGTGCTGTATGTGGCGCGGTTGGATACCTTCGAACAGGATTTCATTGTGGAACCTGTGATACTGAAGACCGCTGGGGAAGAAGCGATCCATGAGCTCAAGCGATTCTTTATTCGCAATCACGTCTATCCAGAGATGCATATAGAACCTTCGCTGGTTGTGCAATCCGATGCCAAGTGGCTTCGTTTTGTCTTGGTACAGTTACTGTCGAACGCAATAAAGTACTCCGCAGGCAGCGGGCAAAAGATCTATGTGCGTGCATATGAAGAGGAACGCTCTATCACGCTGGAAGTGCAGGATCAGGGCATCGGAATTCCGAAGTCTGATCTAAACCGGGTATTCCAACCTTTCTTCACCGGGGAGAACGGGCGGCATTTCAAAGAGTCCACAGGCATGGGGCTGTATATTGCCAAAGAAGTGTTAACGCGGATGAATCATCGGATTGATCTTGAATCTGTGTACGGCGAAGGAACGACCGTCCGAATCACATTCAGCTCCTGAAGTGACAGATTGAGGTAAGATTGGGACATGAGGTGTTTATTTTATTAAAGAAGTATGAGTGTGAGTATGAATTACAGTGTAAGTGTATGTATAGACGTCTATTGCCTGATCGGGGCGAAGGCGTCTTTTTGATGTTCATGATGCAACCTTACAACATTGTCATGTTGATGAAAGGTTAAACCATAGGAGAATGGCCGAAACTTCGATAGACTGTAGTCATAAGAGTACAGGAAAGGCCACGCATAATACGCATGCACATAGCATGAAAAGTAACTTGATTTTGAATTCATACATCACTAAGGAGTTGTAACCATGGAGATTTGTTCTGTGAAACAGATCAGTAAAATCTACAAAGGCATCGTATCTTATGAAGCGTTATCAGGTATTGACCTCAGTATTCAGGAAGGTGAGTTTGTTGGCATCATGGGACCATCGGGTAGTGGCAAAACAACGCTGCTGAACATGATCTCAACCATTGATCATCCAACATCAGGCGAACTGCGGATTGCAGGGAAGAATCCGTTTGAATTGAATCAGGATGAACTCGCTCTGTTCCGCCGCAAAGAGCTTGGATTCGTTTTTCAATCGTTCAATCTGTTAAATACCCTGACAGTCAAGGAAAACATTGTTCTGCCACTGACTCTTGACGGTGTTTCGCTAGCAGAGATGAACACACGTGTGGAACAGCTGGCAAGCAAGCTGGGGATCGAGGGTATTCTGAACAAACGGACATATGAGATATCAGGAGGACAGGCACAGCGTACGGCCATTGCCAGAGCGCTTATCCATTCCCCGAAGCTGATTCTGGCCGATGAGCCAACAGGCAACCTGGATTCGAAGGCGGCAAGAGATGTCATGGAGATTCTCGAAACTCGCAATCAGGAGGATCGGGCTACGATGCTATTGGTCACTCATGATGCAGTAGCTGCAAGTTATTGCAGTCGGGTTGTCTTTATCAAGGATGGCAAACTGTATAATGAAATTCACTACGGCGATAATCGCGCAGCCTTTTACCAGAAGATTATTAATGTATTATCCCTAATGGGAGGTTCAGGACATGAATTTTCGCCAGTTCGCCATTAATAACGTTGTTCGCAACAAACGAATTTATCTGGCTCATTTTCTGAGCAGTACATTTTCCGTTATGATCTTTTTTACTTACGCATTGCTTCTGTTCCATCCCGATTTGAAAGCGGGGTTAAAGGGATCAAGTGGGACGGTTACGTTGCTTGCGAATCAGGGGTTTGTGATTGCGGAGATCATTATATTCATCTTTTCATTCCTGTTCCTGCTCTACTCCGTTGGTTCATTTCTGAAGACGCGCAAAAAGGAATTTGGTATCTTCCTGATCATTGGCATGACACGTAAACAGATGAACAGACTTCTGTTTATGGAGAACATGTGTATCGGATTAGCTTCCATCATTACCGGGATTGGACTCGGAATTATTTTCGGCAAATTGATCCTGCTGATCTGTGGCTCCATGCTGGCTGTTGAGAACAGCCTTCGATTCTATTTTCCGCTAAAAGGCATTGCCCTGACGGCTGGTGCATTTCTGCTGCTGTTTGTTATCATTGCGATGTCGTCATCCTTGCTCATACGGAAAGGTTCGCTAATTGACCTTGTGAAATCAGAGGAAAAACCGAAACCGGAACCCAAAGCCTCACGTCTGCTCGCCTTGTTATCCGTATTGTTAATTGGTGGGGGTTATGCAGGAGTATTCACTTTTGTATGGATAAGCTTCTCCTTTCCGTTATTACTCGCAAGTGTCGTGGTTGTTATTGCAGGTACGTACTTTCTGTTCACACAGCTCAGTGTATACATCATTCGGACACTGAAAAGAAATCCAAGGTTGTTTTTTCGTAAAACCAATCTGCTCTTCCTATCTGAACTTACCTATCGAATGAAAGATAACGCCATCATGTTTTTCATGGTAAGTATCATTTCAGCTTCTTCATTTACGGGAATTGGCACCATGCTTGCTATTGCTGACCCGGGGTTGTCGTCCATGTCGAATCCGTACGCATTCAGTTATATGAATAACTGGGATACTCCCAACTCCGAGCGACATATTCGGCAGATTGAAGAAACGTTGATTGATCATCAAGTTCCCTACGTAAAGGGCAGTTATGTTCATATATCTGAAAATAATAATGGAAGGATTATCAAACTGAGTGATTATAACCGTCTGGCGAAGGCACTTGGGTACGAAGAACGTACGTTGAAACAGGTTGATGAGTCATTTATGACACCAAGTAATTTGGCGGTTCGTAAGAAGTACCGTGAACAGGCTGAACAAGGATTCTCAGGGGCGGAGGTCAAGCTGGAGATTGATAATCGGTCGGAACAGATTCGGCTAGTGACACCTGGTACCGATATTGTGATTCCTTATCAAAATGAAATTAATCTCTACGTTGTAACCAACGAATTGTTTGAGAAGTTGAGACCGGCGTATAACGAGGAAGTGGGGATGCCTGAAGATTTCTATTCCATGCGAACGACGCAATTTGTCGTAAAAGATTGGATGAGTACACGCAGCTTTGCTCCTGAATTGATCAAATCCATTCAAGATGATCATTCGGACAAAGGTTATTACGAGGTCAGCGCGCTTGTGGTGGACTGGCTTAATTCCAAACAAACAAACGGGATCATTCTGATCTTGAGCGGTCTGATTGGCATTGTTTTCTTCACCTTTGCAGCAAGTTTCACGTATTTCAGACTTTACGCAGATCTAGAACGGGATGAAGCGCAGTATCGCATGATTGGCAAAATGGGACTGAGTCGTCCCGAACTCCGTAAGATCGTAACAAGGCAGCTATTGCTTATGTTCTTCCTGCCGATTCTGGTGGCGGTCATCCACAGCTCGGTCGCTTTTGTAGCGTTGCAGCAGCTGGTTGATTTCTCGGTCTTCGGATACAGTCTACGCATCTTCCTGGTCTTTGCTTCCATGCAGATCCTGTATTTTGCACTTGTGCGCTGGCGGTACCTGCGTCACATGTATTCCAAATTAGTCTAACATAGCATGGCCCAACAGACACCGGACTCATCGCTCGGTGTCTGTTGACTTTTCTGGCTAAGGCACAGTACTATTTCATTAGATACAGAATGTATCATTACATAGTTTCTCAAGCAGTTAGAAGGATGGAGTTACAGAAATGTCAGGCCGGTGCCTGAGAGGGAGGACATATCATGAGTATCACGATGTCTCGTGGACAAGCATACATTCAACGTTTGAATGATGAGCGGAATGTATGGCTGGACGGAGAGCGTATCCAGGTAACTGGGCATCAGGCCTTTCAGGGAACACTTCAAACCATAGAAGGTTTGTTCAATCTGGTGGATGACCCGGAGACAAGGGAAACCGTGGCCTATTGGGACGAACAGACGGGAAGTTACGTGCATCGCTCTTTTCTAGTACCCCGTTCACTTCCTGACGTGAAGAGCAGGGCGGATGCTTTTCGGCTGTGGGCCGATCGGACGTATGGGGTGATGAGCCGATTGTCTGATTATGCTCGATCCCGGCTGACCGGTTGGTATGCAACACGACATGAGATGACATCACATGACCCGGCATTTGCAGACAAAATATCGACTTATTATGAACAAGCCAAACGAAAAGATGCATTCCTGACAATTGTCCAGCGGGACCCACAGATTAATCGTTCCTTGCCTGTTGGAGAAGATGAGGATGCCATGCTGCGAATTGTCCAAAGCAATACGGAGGGTGTGGTGATCCGCGGGGCCAAAATGGTTGCAACAGCAGCGCCTTATGCGGATGATATCATTGCTTATCCCGTTCAACGAATTCCAGGCCACCTGCCAGAGCTGGCCCATATGGTCATTGTAGCCGCGGACAGTCCGGGCTTGCACATGATGTGTCGTGAATCTTTTGCCACAAAAGATACAGATAAATCACATCCACTCAGTGCGCAGTATGATGAGATGGATGCTGTATTATTTTTTGACGATGTATTTGTGCCCTGGGAACGTGTATTACTGCACAATAACCCTGAAGCCGTATGGCAGATTCGCTGCAATACAGCATCGGCCAGTTTGGCCTACCATCAGAGTGTCATTCGATTACACTCGAAATTGGAATTCATTACAGCTGTGACCTCAGCCATTGCCAAGGAGATTGGGGTGGACTCCTTCCTGAATGTACAGGAACAACTCGGAGAGCTGATCAGTCAGATGCAGACTATCGAGGGACTGATTATTGCTGCTGAAGCACAGTCCAAGCCGGACGCATTTGGCAACTGGCTGCCGGAATTCAAATATATTGAAACCGCACGTAATCTGGGCAATCACTATTATCCCCGCGCGGTGGAGATTTTGAAGACCATTGCTGCGGGTGGTCTAATTCAGATTCCTTCAGGTACGTTTGAGATGAATGAAATGATGGGTTCCATGGTTGGCAAATATCTTGGTGGAGTAACGATGCAAGCCCCGGAGAAGATTCGACTCTTTCAACTCGCATGGGAGCTGACCGGAAGTCCACTCGGAGCAAGGCATGATCTATATGAACGTTTCTACGCGGGTGATCCCGTGCGCAATCGGGCGAACCAATATGTGCAGTATGACAAGGAACGTTTATTTGGGAAAGTTGAGCCGTGGCTTCGTTTGCTTAAGGACTAATCTGATGATCTAATACAAATGGTCCGAATGAAGATTGAAAAGCCTGAATGAAGAACGAAAAGCTTGAATGAAGGCTGAAAACAGCCCTATTTTATTTAATGCCTTGGCCTAAGCCAGGGCTCTATTTCTATTTATTTAGATTATCTTTAGAAATGATTTAGGTTGAATTAAGAGACGTAGTATATAGTAATAATGTAGAGATAGGCATAGAGTATAGGAAATGAGAGGAAAAACATGAGATACACCGTATTAATTGCAGATGACGAACCAGAGATTGTTGAACTGCTTCAACTATATCTGGAGAAGGACTATACCATTAAGACTGCGGTGAATGGAGCCGAGGCATTACAATGCATACGTTCAACACAGATCGATCTGGTCATACTGGACATCATGATGCCTGTAATGGATGGATTGCAGTTGATCAAACAGATCAGGGCCACATATCACATGCCTGTACTGTTCCTATCCGCCAAAAGTCAGGATCACGATAAAATCCTTGGACTTGGACTTGGGGCAGACGATTATATAGCGAAGCCGTTCAACCCGCTTGAGATTGTTGCCAGAGTAGAGGCGTTGCTTAGAAGAGTCAATCAATTTGATGCAGCGGAGTTCCCCGTTGCCAAAGAAGAGAATCTGGTATTGGGTGATCTGACGCTGGATCGATCCCAATGTACGCTTTTTCGTTCAGGAACACCTGTAACATTAACCTCTACAGAGTATAAAATTATGGAATTGTTGCTTGATCAACCTGGCCGAGTGTTCACCCGTAAAAAAATATACGAAGCGGTCTGGGGCGATTATTATGCGCACGAGGACAGCACAATTATGGTACATATCAGCAACATTCGGGAGAAGATCGAGCGTGACTCCAGACAACCGGAATATCTCAAAACGATAAGGGGACTGGGATACAAAATTGAAGCGCCCATGGAAAGCTAGAGAAAAGCGACTGTTGCAGACATCTCTGACACTGGACTTCTTGCTGTTCAACTTCTTTTTGCTGTTACTGGTATTGATCGTGTACCTTATGGTTTCACTGGATGTCGTGGATTTTCGCATTTCGGATCAGGTGGTTGATCCAGGTCTGAATGTTGAAGCCCACGTGTATGTAGCAGAGCTGGAGAACGAATTTTATTCCGGTGGAGGTTCGGTGTCGAAAGGCAAAGACACAGAGATTCAACGTCTCAAGGACAGCGGTGGCTGGATTGAAATTCTGGATGCCAATCGCAATGTCATTCGTCATGTGGGAGACAAGCAAGATGCGTTCACGCAATACAGTGAAGCTGATCTGTATGATGGACTGGAAAATCGGAGTGACCAGGAATACTATTATTCGATCACTCCTCTCTCGACTGAAGGAGCGGCAGCGTATGTATTGCTCAAAATCCCGCGTGATCTGGTCAGCGTGCGAATTAATGATAATCAGTTGATTACCAATCTGAAGCATCCACTATCCTTTTACATTATGATTGGCATCGGTTTGGTTTTATTATTGATCTTTGTCTATAGCTATTGGGTCGCACGGAGAATCAAAAAACCACTCAGCATCCTCTCCTCGGGTCTTACGCAGATGATACAAGGGAATTATAGTACACGGATGTCGATCTCGGCCGAGAGGGAATTTGTCCAGATAGGTGAGACATTCAACTACATGGCGGACGTCATTGAGAACACATCTGCGGAGAAACGTTACGCCGAAGAGAGCAAACAGCGACTGATTGTAGATTTATCACATGATCTGAAGACACCGATAACATCCATACAGGGATATGCGCAGGCATTGGTGGAAGGACGTGGAGAGGACAAGGACAGGCAGCAAAGATATCTGGGATACATCTATAACAAGTCTGTTCAAGTTGCACGCATGATACAGAATATGCTGGAGCTGCTCAAGGTGGATTCGCCCGATTTTCGCATGCATATTCAGAGAAGAGAGATTGGAGAATTCGTGCGCGAGATTATGGCAGATACGTATGGGGAGATTGAGCAGAAACAGTTTGTCCTTCATGTGCTTGTTCCTGATGAGGAGATCTATGCAAGGTATGATCCGGAACTGTTATCCAGAGTCATCCAGAATCTGATTACCAATGCTCTGTCTTATAATCCAATCGGGACCGAACTGCGCGTAGAACTCATTCCGCTGGATACCCATGTGGTGATTGAAGTGGCAGATACCGGAGTGGGCATACCTCAAGAACTATGGTCAACGATCTTTGACCCGTTTGTACGAGGGGATGAGGCGCGGACAGCGACCGGAGGCACCGGACTTGGTTTATCCATCGCACGACGTAATACGGAGAAAATGGGCGGACGGCTGATCCTTTCCCGACGTGGGCGAGAGACCACCGTGTTTACCATTGAGATTCCAAATTAAATAAGAGAAGAAATGTCCATGTGGAGGGAAATATTTTGTTCAAAGTAAATACGTTTGTCCGGTTCAGTATTGCACTGGCGCTGATATTGGTTAATATCTATTTATTATCACGTGTGAGCTTCATCTTTCAGCCGCTCGTCACCATGATCACGGTCATTACCGTGCCGATGATGTTGTCGGTGTTCTTTTATTATCTGCTAAGGCCGCTTGTGAATTATATGGAGAAAAAGAAAATAAATCGCACGCTAAGTATTTTGCTAATCTATCTGGTTATTGCTATTCTGGG
Source organism: Paenibacillus sp. CFBP 13594 (assembly GCF_014842675.1). Classification (NCBI taxonomy): domain Bacteria; kingdom Bacillati; phylum Bacillota; class Bacilli; order Caryophanales; family Paenibacillaceae; genus Paenibacillus; species Paenibacillus sp. CFBP 13594. The sequence goes on along the minus strand of NZ_JACYVQ010000001.1, from coordinate 1,676,932 downwards.
AGTGTTCTTCATCATTGGTTTATGGCCATCGTTACGTGAGCAACTGTTCAATCTGGTCGATAACGCACCAAGTTTAATTAATTCATTAAGTGACCAGCTGAGAGAGCTGGAGCAAAATGGTGCCATTCAGGCCTTGTTCCCGGAGGGCTCAACACCTTTCTCTCAGATCACGGAGTATATCAACAAAGGATTTAACTTTGTGACCAACTACGTAAGTGGATTTTTCTCACTCGTTTCCAGTTTTGCGATCATCTTGTTTACACTACCGATTCTTTTGTTCTATATGCTGTTACAAGGCGAGAAATTTGGTCGTAAATTGGCACATATCGCTCCAAAACGTTTCCAGAATGACAGCCGTGAAGTCGTAATTGAGATTGATCAGGCGTTGAGTGGTTTTATTGTGGGAAGAGTTTTGGTCAATCTGGCATTGGGTGTACTGATGTATATCGGTTTCTTGATCATTGGACTGCCGTACGCATTACTGCTCACGGTAATCGCGGTCATCATGAACTTTGTTCCGTTTATCGGAGCGATTGTGTCGTCCGTACCTATTGTGATCATGGGTCTCGTGGTATCTCCATCGGTTGCCATCTGGTCTCTGATTATTATTCTTGTCGCTCAGCAGATTCAGGACAACCTGGTAGCACCGTACGTATTCGGCAAAAAGCTGGATATTCACCCGCTCACGACCATCATTCTGGTGTTGGGTGCAGGCGACCTGGGTGGAATTATTGCCATCCTGATTATTATCCCGGTTTATATGATCGTTAAGATTCTTTTGGTTCGAATCTATAACATGTTCTTTAAGGACAAATGGCAGAATGCATAGAATTTAATTATTCGAAGGAGTGGAGCACATGTCTGAAATTATCGAAAAACAATACAATGAACCTGAATATATCGCACCTCAATCTGTTCAAATGGGTACCATTCACATCTCGAATGATGTGTTATCCAAGATCGTGGGAATGGCCGCTCAATCAACGGCTGGTGTTTCCTCCATGTCCGTTGGACTGACTGAAGGCATTGCCAAGAGCATCAGCGGCAAGAGTCTGCAAAAAGGGATTGACGTACACGTCAAAGACGATCAGGCAACCATCCAGCTGCGCATCAACATTCAATATGGCAACAAGATGCACGAGGTCTGCCGTGAACTTCAACATAATGTTCAACAGGCTGTAGAGCAATTAGCAGGCGTCATGGTCGATGAAATCAAAGTGCAAGTTGTTGGCATATCCATGCCGGAGACCGTATAAACCAATGAAAAGAATGTAAGGAATAACAATTGTAAGGATAAACGATTGGCACAAACAGCACCTTCCCAATTAACAACTCAACTGGGAGGGTGCTGTTTTATGTTTGCGATAATAGGTGGGCGCTTCGCCCATCACTTTTTTGAACATTTTGGAGAAAAGCAATTGATCCGTATAGCCCACAGAACGGGCAATATCACCAATGGTCAGACCGGGATCAAGCGTCAATTCGGCTGCCCTTCGCATTCGGTAATGGACCAGATACGATTGGATGCTGCTTCCCATCTGATCTTTGAAGAGAGAACACAGGTAACTGCGCTGCAAGCCCACATGGGCCGCGATGGACTGAACGGTAATGGCATTGGCGTAGTTCATTTCAATGAAGTCCATTACCTGCGTTACGTACGTTTCCTTCGAATAATCCGGCATGAGTTGAAGATGCTCTGAGTTGGCCTGATCAATCAAAATGGAGAAGAATTGATACAGCAAACCAGTCATGCTAATCTCCCAGCCTCTGTGGGTATGGCGCGAATTAATCATTCGATGCAGACAGGATCGCATCTCGTCATCCCCATTGCCCAGCTCAAAGATCGGGTGATGCTCCGACAGACAAGCTTGCTGTAAAAAGGTTTGGCTATTGCTGCCTTGAAAAGCAACCCAGCTGTATTCCCAGGGATCATCCTGATCTGCTTCGTAATGAACAACAGAATGCGGAACGATCAGAAAACCTTGACCTTTGTGCAGGGTGTACGTTTTGCCACCCACTTCGAAGGTGCCTTTGCCATTCAAAATATAATGAATTTTGTAATAGTCTCTCATGGCAGGGCCAAAGTGATGACCTGGTGTACAGGCTTCCGTGCCATAATGAAGGAGCTGGAGCTCCTGAAAATGATTGTTTTTAAACATATACGTAATCAAGGGTATTCACTCCTGTGTGATTTCGTCTCATCTTGCATTTTAACATATTAAATAGTTGAAAAGATTAAATATTTAACATTAGTATATATAGATAACAATCATTATTCCATATGTTCAAAGTGGAATGCCATATCGTTTTGCCCGAGAAATGTCTAAGATTAGAAGCAGCAAGGCAAACCATACAGGAAAGTGAGAATAACGATGCCCTATACTGCGAGTGAACAACGATATGATGAGATGAAATATGTACGTTCCGGCAAATCCGGAATCAGATTGCCGCAAATTGCGCTGGGTTTATGGCAGAACTTTGGTGGCAACCGCACATTGGATATTCAGGAAGAAATGATTTTACGTGCCTTTAACCTCGGAATTAACCACTTCGATCTGGCGAATAACTATGGTCCCCCTCCAGGATCAGCGGAAGAGAACTTTGGTGTGATTTACAAAAAACATCTGCGTCCTTACCGGGATGAATTGCTTATCTCATCGAAGGCAGGTTACCATATGTGGAGTGGACCTTACGGCGAATGGGGTTCCCGCAAAAACCTCATTGCAAGCCTGGATCAAAGCCTTGGCCGGATGGGACTGGACTATGTAGACATTTTCTATCATCACCGTCCAGATCCGGACACGCCGTTGGAAGAAACGATGACGGCGCTGGATCATATCGTGCGGCAAGGTAAAGCTCTGTATGTGGGCTTATCCAATTATAATGCAGAACAGACACAAGAAGCGGTAACCATTCTTCGTCGTCTGGGTACGCCATGTCTGGTTCATCAACCAAACTACTCGATGCTGAATCGCTGGATTGAAGACGGTTTGCAGGACGTACTGGATGAGCAGGGCGTAGGTTCCATTGCGTTCTGTCCACTCGGCCGCGGTCAGTTGACCAATAAATATGTCGACAAGATCAAGGAAGAACGCGCCAATCCAACAGGCAATTTGAAAAAAGAAGCATACACAGACGAACGGATTGCCAAGTTCGATGCGCTTCAGGCAGTTGCCGAGCGAAGAGGGCAGACGATCTCCCAACTGGCTCTGAACTGGATCTTGCGTGGTAACCGTGTCACCTCCGCACTGATTGGTGCAAGCCGTGTGTCCCAGATTGAAGAAAACGTGGCTGCGCTCAGTGCACCGGACCTGACAACGGAAGAGTTGAATGAGATCGAAAGCATTTTGGAAGGTATGGGTAATTATCCGTGGTAACCGAAAAATTATAGTTAGACAAAGTTTATGGTAATATAAAAATTAAACACGAAATGGCTCCTTCCTGATATCCAAGGTGGTGCCATTTTTTTATATGTCATTTTCTTTATAGGAAAAGATCTATTATAATAGTTAACATTAATTGACCTATGTTTATTTTTTCGAGATAAGCCTAGTTCATAGCACCTGGTCCTAGGATTTAGGGTATAATATATAGAAGCTTTACATTTGAACTACGAAGGAGAGGCTCCATTTGAACTTTGAACAGTGGATTTCGCCTGAAAGCTATAACCTGACATCCGAGATGGAGAATCATCCATCAGACCGGATTGCACTTAGATGGCTCAGCGATCAACGTGAATTGGAAGAGATCACGTATGGTGATTTGTTCAAGCAGGCGAATCGTCTTGCTGGAGGTTTGCGTGAACTTGGACTGGAGAAGGGTGATCGGGTGTTGGTCATGGTACCACGCCGTATTATTGCCTACGTCATTTATATTGCTTGTCTTAAATTGGGGATTGCCGTTATTCCTTCCTCCGAGATGTTACGGGCTAAAGATCTGGAATATCGTCTGCGTCACTCTGAGGCGCGGGCTCTTATCGTATGGTCCGAGACAACCTCGGAAGTGGAAAAGATGGACGCGGATCTGCCGTCACTGGCACATCGTATCGTGGCATCACCTAATGGTGAAGCTAGCGTACCTACTGAAGGTTGGGTCAATGTGCATGAGTTAATGCAAAATCAACCCGAAGAGATGGCTGCGGTGGAAACTCACCGTGATGATACAGCTATTCTTGCCTATACTTCGGGCACAACAGGTAATCCCAAAGGCGTTATACATAGCCACGGTTGGGGATATGCCCACCTGCGGATCGCTTCTTCATTATGGCTGGATATTCAACCTTCGGATACGGTATGGGCAACGGCTGCACCTGGCTGGCAAAAATGGATCTGGAGTCCGTTCCTGTCGGTACTCGGAAGAGGCGCGACTGGCTTGGTCTACAATGGATCATTCCAACCCAAGCGTTATCTGGAACTGATGCAGGAACATCAAATTAATGTTCTATGCTGTACACCAACCGAATATCGGTTGATGGCCAAAGCCGATGATCTTGGACATTATGATCTGTCCCATCTGCGCAGTGCTGTTTCAGCGGGTGAACCGCTCAATCAGGAAGTCATTGAAATCTTCCAACGGCATTTCGACCTCACTATTCGAGACGGATATGGACAGACCGAGAGCACGTTGTTGATCGGCAGTCTCAAAGATGCGCCTGTACGCATTGGTTCCATGGGTCAGTCGATTACACCTGGATTGATTGAAATTATTGACGAAGACGGACAGCCTGTTCCTGCCGGTGAAGTAGGAGATATCGCGGTACACAAAGAGATGCCAGCTTTGTTCCGGTCCTATTATCAGGATGAGGGACGGAAGGAAGCGAGTCAGCGTGGCGATTATTTTGTAACAGGAGACCGTGCACGTAAAGACGAAGAAGGTTACTTCTGGTTTGAAGGGCGCAGTGACGACATCATTATCAGTTCGGGTTACACGATTGGACCATTTGAAGTGGAAGAAGCACTCATGAAACACGCCAGTGTGAAGGAATGCGCGGTGGTTGCGAGTCCGGATGAGATCCGTGGCAATATTGTCAAAGCTTTTGTTGTGCTGAGAGATGATTCACTGGCTTCACCGGAATTAATGCGTGAATTGCAACACCACGTCAAGGAAATCACAGCACCTTATAAATATCCACGCAAGATCGAATTTGTTACGGATCTGCCAAAGACCAACTCTGGTAAAATCCGCCGGATCGAACTGCGCGAACAAGAAAAACGTAATAGTTAGATCATTTTGTATAGATGAAATTTTGGGAATTGAACCTGCGTAGTGAAAGAGAAGGAATCGATTCTGCAGAAGCGAAAGCGGTCGTACAATATATGAAACAGGAGTGAACACAACCATGAGTCAATTTGAACAAACCTTTGAAAAGTCATTGGAACAATACGCAGAACTGGTTGTTAAAGTTGGCGTGAATATTCAAAAAGGACAGGATCTGCTCGTCACTGCACCGATCGAAACGCTTGAATTCACACGTCTGATTGTGCAAAAAGCCTATGCGGCTGGTGCAAACTATGTACAAGTGGACTTTGATGACGACAACATTACCCGCAGTCGTTTTGAACATGGTTCCAATGACAGCTTTGACTACTATCCAGCCTGGAAAGCGGATATGATGGAGAAGTTTGCAGAAGCAGGCGGCGCTACCCTGACGATCAAAGTTCCAGATCCTGAACTGTATAACGGAATTGACTCCGACAGCGTTTCCCGTGCTACCAAGGCAGCTGCACACGCACGTCGCGGATATGCCAAATACACACGCAACCATGAAATTAGCTGGTGTCTGATCAAGGCCCCGACCAAGGCTTGGGCGAAAAAAGTATTTGCCGACATCCCGGAAGAAGACCGAATCAACGTGATGTGGGAAACCATCTTCAAAATGAACCGTGTAGATGGCGGAGACGCCGTACAAAATTGGAGAGAACATCTGGATACCCTGAATACCATGAGTGATCTCCTGAACAAAAAGAACTATAAGAGCCTGCACTACCGTGCGCCAGGTACAGACCTGGAAATTGAATTGGTTAACAATCATATCTGGGGCGGTGGTGGCAGCGAAAATAAACAAGGCGTATACACGGTTGCCAATATGCCGACTGAAGAAGTATTCACCATGCCTAAGCGCAGTGGGGTGAACGGTTATGTTAGCAGCACCATGCCTCTGAACCTGAACGGGCAACTGGTTGACCAGATGAGAATCACCTTCAAGGACGGACAAGTTGTTGCCTTTACGGCAGCATCTGGTGAAGAGCATCTGAAGAACCTCTTTGCCACGGATGAAGGAGCACGTTATCTGGGTGAAGTGGCACTTGTACCACATGACTCTCCGATCTCCAACCTGAATCGAATTTTCTACAATACGGGTATTGATGAAAATGCATCTTGCCACTTGGCTGTGGGAAGTGCGTATCCATTCAACATGAAAGATGGCACAACCATGTCGAATGAAGAGTTACTGAAGCATGAGTGCAATGTGAGCTTGACTCACGTTGATTTCATGATCGGTTCCGCTGAGCTGGATATCGATGGTGAGTTACAGGATGGTACAATCGAGCCGGTATTCCGTAAAGGCAACTGGGCATTTTAATCTAGTTTTATAAGTTGAACTAAAGGTTATTTACACAGACACTACGATGACAGAATAACCTTCCAATCGCTGTTATCCCCAGATTTTTTTGATTCCTTTCTGAAGGGGAAAATCCGGGAATAGCGTATGCTTCCGATGCAGCTTTCTTTCAGATAGCTTTTAGGCGAACGCTTCGCTTTTTCAGGTTTTTTCTGTCCTCTCCGTTATCGTGTAAATGATTAGTTCAATTTATATAGTAGCAGTAATAGTGCTTAACGAGAAAGTGACTTCAACCTGAAGTCACTTTTTTTGTTTGCTCGTATCGCGAATTACACGGGTCTTACAGGCACACATATCTCGCAATAATGCTGATTGAGCAGTTCCCAACGATATCGTTCTATAACTGGCTTGTTGTCCATCCGATAACCACTTGTTTGTAAATGAGGGATGATCACATTCCATGCCTGCTGAATAGCTTCTGCCGTATGTCTCACCTTGCAGATGAGATAATCTCCGCCTAATAACTCACCAATCTCAACCAACTCATCTTCCAGACGTTCAGATTCAGTAACAACAATAGAGGCATCATATCTGCAGTTCTGAGGAGGTGTGCTCGCCGGGTCATCCTGGGGAATACCGAATAAAATTGCTGCTTCATGAAGCAGTTGGTTTTTGTCTGCCCATTGTTTCAGCGTATTCATCGCTTGAGCATTGGCTGGACCGTAAGGACCGACTTGTCGAACATAGGCGATACGATATGACGGGAGGTTTTCGATATACATTTCCATGAAAATCATCCTCTCTGTACGATTTCTCTTACATGTTGGATGTTAACATGGTATAAAAGAATTTGCTTAGGTAATTGTTGAATCCCGGCGACGAAACTCATAGAATAGTGATAATATGTTGGAAGACTGTTCCAATAGAGCAAAACGAGAGGGGGAGGCGTTAGACATGGATATTACTTATGCCTTCACGGATGAACGTTTCAGGCAAGTTGTGTTGGATCGTTTTTGTGATCAGCGGGATTTCATTCAGGAGAGTGACGTTTGTGAGGTTGAGATATTGCAACTTTCCAATCACAATATTAGCAATCTTAATGGAATCGAGTATTTCAGGGGTCTTCAAGAGCTGGATTGTGCCCATAATCAATTGACCGGTCTGGATCTTACTCAGAATCACAAGCTGATGATATTACGTTGCAGAGAGAATCAGCTTCTTACACTGGACCTCCGTTCCAATTCGGAATTGCAAGTGCTGGATTGCAGTTTTAATCGACTTCGCAAATTGGATCTTTCTCATAATTCCAAACTTATAACGGTGGAGTGTCATTGGAATATGTTGTCGGAGCTGGCTTCGGAGCACCTACAGCAGTTGGAGGAACTTAGTTGCAGTTATAATGCTCTTTTTTCACTTGAACTTGAACACAATAAGCAACTGCGGCGACTTGATTGCGCCAACAATTACATGTTGGAACTTGATGTAACCGGTTGTCCAAACTTGATTGAACTTCGTTGTAACCACAACCATATCAAACAGATGGACTTTCGTTCAAATATGGTTTTAGAGAATGTCCGTTGTTTTAACAACCATATTAGCAAGCTGGATATTCGCCATAACGTACAACTAAGAGAGTTGTACTGTTCCGAGAACAAATTAACCGAGTTGGACTATAGCGCTAATCCCAAGCTGGAGAGACTGCAATATGCAGACAATCTGATTTTTGAATCCAATCATGAAGTTCCGGGTATGGGGGTGTTTCAGTATGACGTCTCGATGTCCAACTATCAGATGCGCTTACATATTCAGGATAAAGAACTGGTAGTCACTGCACAGGTTTCAACCAAGACAGAGATGGAAGCCTTATCCCCATATATGGAAGCGACGTGGAAACGATGGGACATGCTTGGTGAGCAGGCGCTTAAAACCATTGCCGAGGCTCATCCGGACGAAGATATCAGTGCATTGATTTTGGCTGATGTAGAATTTCAGGGAGATCAATATTTCCGATTGGGTTATGATGCGGGGGATACACCTGCTGGCCGACTGTACATATATGCGGAGTTTGACGATGAATTTCACATGTTGGATACATTGATCTATGAAACGTATTAAAGCCACGAGAACGTGGCTTTTTTGCTGTGTCATTTAACTGCTTTTATGTTATTCAGCGTGCATTATGTTGAAGCTAACATATTCGTTAATTGGTTTACGGTAACCGCGTGGGCGTTGTTTGGCTTCCGACTTTTTGCCGATGGTGATCAGCATAACCGGTACGTAATGGTTAGGGATTTCCAAACTCCGTTGCAGTTCTTCCGAGTCAAAGCCAATCATTGGACAAGTATCCCAACCGCGATCCTGAGCGATCAGCATCAATTGCATGGCAGACAGGCTGGCATTGCGAATCGCATCCTCACGTTGGAAGAATCTGCCGCGAGATTCGTAAAATTCAGTGACACTTTGGGATTCCTGCTCGTATTGAAACGGAGTGAGTGCGCCCAGGTTTAGCAAGCCTTCGTTAATAGTGCGGATATGATGATGCGCATTGACGTCGCCCAATACCACGATGACCGCAGAAGCTGTTTTTACCTTATATTGCTGGGAAGCTTCATAGACTTTCTCTTTCTGTTCTTCGTCTTTAATCACAAGATAGTGCGTGTGCTGCAGGTTAAAGGCAGATGGTGCAAATTTGTTCAGGGCAAACATTTCTTGCAGTTCCGAATCCGAAATTTCAATTCCTTCTTCAAAAATAACGGCCGATCTACGGTTTTTGACTAGATTCTCGAACTCACTCATGGTAGTTTCCCTCGCTTATGTATGATTTATAAACTGACTATAACACACTTAGTTACTTTATGTAAGTATTATTTTAGAATAAGACAAGGATTGTCTGCCATACGCTAAAATAAAACACTAGAGGTGATTCATGAAAGCATTGATCGCAAGGTTTATGGGAGGACATGACCCTCATGAATTTAGGGTATATGTGATTCAATCTTCGACGTTAAAACGTTTTGTAGTAGTGGAGATTATTCTAGGCCCTATCGTGTACAATGTCGCACTTTACTTGTGCCATAATGCAATACTTGCTGGAGTAGGCTCTTGGGCTGGAACAGAAGGTCTGAAGAGACTGCCACTCGTCTTTAGAAAAATCGTTGGGACATGATGAAGTGTGTAAATGAAAGATTGAAGCAGAAGAGGGCCAGTTGCGGCCCCATTTTCTCTTTCAGCCATGTTATCTATGGTCACGCTTCTTTTTATCTAATCAGATAACTGTCTACGCTTTGGGTTTCAACCTGCCTTATTTGGCACGTTCCAAATACTGCTCGAGCGTAAGTTTCTGGTTGGTAATCTCACCAGCAATATATACTCCGACATAACGTACATGCCATGGCTCATAGGAGTAACCAGTTAATTTCTCCTGATCTTTGCCATAACGGATGATGAAGCCGTACTTGTGGGCATTGGCTTTTAGCCATTTGCCTTCTTTGGTGTTGCCAAAGCTTTGCTGAAGATCATAACCCGCCGAAGCACTGGAGATATCCATTGCAAGTCCCGTTTGATGTTCGCTTTGTCCTGGCCGAGCACTTGTTTTATTGGCAACAGCTTCACCTTTGATGCTGGCATTACGGTCAAAGATCGATTTCTGGGTCGCATAAGAGCGATAGCCAGACACCGCTTTGATATCAATGCCGTCTTTTTTGGCAGCCGCAAATAATTTTTCAATAGCGGTTGCAGCTACTTTACGCATTTGTTTCTTCGGACTGGAACCTGAGAAGCTAAAAGGAATATTAGGTACAACCAAATCTTGTGGTGCATAAGTTGAAGGCAGATTTCTCTTTTTATTGACAAGTACAACCGTACTGGACACATTGGTCACAGTTGCCACATTTTTAATCGTTTTGATCGTACGACCAGGTGCATTATCATGCAGAAATTGAGTGAAGCTGGAGCTTGCCGCAGACGCGACGGGATTCAGGCTTGAAGTGATAGGGAGCGTACTAAAAGTAGAACCTGCTACAACAGAGCCTACGAGAATTATAGATATGATGGATTTACGAGTAAAAGATTTCATGATGTGTGTTCCTCCTCGGAATATATGAATCTATATACCGAGTATACTAGAGGATTATATCCATAGGTTCTCCAATTGTTTCCGAGTTGTAAACAAAGTTTGTTATATAAGTTGAACTAAAGAGTATTACACTGGACACTACGATGACAGAACAACCTTCCGATCGCTGTTATCCCCTGATTTTTTTGATTCAATTTTATAATGGTGAAAATCTTGTGATAGCGTATGCTTCCGATGCAGCTTTCTTGCAGAAAGCTTTTAGGCGAACCCTTCGCTTCTTCAGGTTCTTTCTGTCCTCTCCGTTTCGTGTAAATGTTTAGTTCATCTTTTATAGAGTCTTTTTTGCAACGCTGATAGAGGCATATAAAGAGAGATAATACTAGATTACTTCAAGTATGCTGGAGACTGTGTTACAACATGCAGGCGTCGGATCCACCGGAGCTTCCCGCAGTTACGGCACGGGTGTCACGAACGCGAACGTTGGCGCTGAGCACACCAGAATCACTGCTTAATTTGAAAGAAGGATAATTCTCTTCTGTATCTAGCTTCATGTGTTGTTCTAGGTTCAGCTGCTGCTTCGGATCAACATAGAACGGAACCAGATTGGTTTCAATCTGCGCGTCGAGAGCCGCAAGTTCATCAACAATGATAATAGCGATAACTCCGTTACATCCGCAACCTTCCAAGTCATAGATCACTTTGAAATATCCAGGTTGGTCATTCAGGCTTTCCGTCAATCGTTTTGCAGCCAAATCTGTAATTTGAATATACATATAGGTACACTCCTTTATATGTTGTCATGGTTGGTAAATGGTAAAAGAATTCATTCAGCTTCTATTCACATTATACCACTTTGTCAATAATCAAAGCATTTATTTTCTTGACTGATCAGTCTGGAAAGGGTATTCTTTATTTAATGAATAGGGAGGTGAGGTCTGAAATTGGGAAGAGCCAAGGAGTTTGACACGGAGACCGTTCTAAGAAAAGCAACGTCTGTATTTGGAGCGTACGGTTATGAAGGTACATCTTTGAGCTTACTGCTAAGTGAACTTGGTATTGCGCGGCAAAGCCTGTATGATACCTACGGAACTAAACATGATTTATTTGTCTCTGCTCTTAAATTCTATATTCAGCAGAAGACAGAGGCGGGGATCAGACTATTAAACGAATGCACAAGTGTGAGGCAAGGCGTGACCGAGTTGTTCAACGAAGCGGTTAACGTGTTGACAGACAACGAACGTCGTAATGAATGTTTCATCATTAATAGCGCGGTTGAACAGGCACCACAAAATCACGAAATCGCAGCTTTTATTCAAACCACTAATCAACAAATGGAAGATGTTTTTCATACTGCGCTGTTACGGGGCCAGAGGAGTGGCGAATTGAGGCACGCAGAGGAAGAATTGCCCGGGCTTGCCCGTTTTCTGAATTATTCCCGACTCTCATTGACCTTTACGGCGAAGAGCGGTGCAAGCGCAGAAGCGCTGCGAGATTTTGTACAGATGACCCTAAGGGCTATGGATTAACGTTTTACATGGTTTGAGTAAGATTCTTTATGGTTTTTTGAAAATGAACGCTTAGGGCGTTTATTTTTTGACTATTATAGACCGATTGGTCTGGAAAAAGAACACCAAACAAACTGAAGGAGGAAATAAGGATGACACAATCTCAGCAGATGGAAGCGGGCAATAGTATACCGCATCGGATCATGCATGGATTCACTAATTTGCTACTGGATGGAAAACTGGAACAGTGGTTGGAGCTATATACATCTGAAGCTATCTTCGAATTCCCATATGCACCAGCAGGATATCCTCAGAAACTGGAAGGCAAAGCCGCAATTACAAATCATCTTCATAATCTACTGGGGATGATTGAAATCCAGCAGTTTTCTGAACCGGTGATCTTAGCTGATTCCACGAAACAACAGTTTGTGGCTGAATTTACTTGTAAAGGGCGTTCATTAGTTACAGGCAAGCCATACAACCAAACTTACATCTCTGTAGTGAGCCACTCTGATGGGAAAATTACACATTATAAAGACTATTGGAATCCAATGGTCGTACTCGAATCGGACTTAGGAGGTAACAAGCATGATCAATGATAAACCGTTGACACTTATTATAGGGGCTAATGGAAAAACGGGAAGCCGTGTTGCGGCCATGCTTCAAAAGCATCATTATCCGGTGCGTTTGGCAGGGAGAACTAAACCATCTCCTTCTGGTTCTGCCGATAATTATGTCTATTTTGATTGGTATGATTCCGAGACATATGCGCTAGCGCTGAAAAATGTGAATCAGGTGTACCTTGTCGTGCCAGTCATGGACATGACCCCAGAAGACGTCATGATCCCGTTCATCAAGGAAGCATTGTGGAACGGAGTTAAGCGATTCGTTTTACTTGGCAGTGCTTCGATCGATGAGAATGGTCCTATATTTGGCAAAGTACATCAGTATTTAAAAGCGCATGCTCCTGAGTGGGCCGTATTACAGCCTTCCTATTTTATGGAGAACTTTACGGAGGGGCCGCATCGGGAGACGACGAAACAACTCGGGAAAATTTACAGTGCTACGGGTGAAGGGAAAATTGGATTTGTTAGTGCAGATGATATCGCGGTGGTGGCCTTCCATGCTCTGACAGATGTAGTTTCTCATAATACGGAGCATATCATTACAGGGCCGGATTCGTTGTCCTATGGACAGGTTGCAGACGTCTTGAGCCGTGTACTGGGTCAGTCTATCCAGCATGAATCTTTGTCCGATGATGAATTGAAAAACAGCATGATTCGCGCAGGAATGTCAGTAGAATACGCTGCTGCCCTGGCAGGACTGGATGTGCCTATCCGGGAGGAGGGGAGAGAAGACCAAACGACGGATACGGTGACAAAAATAACGGGGAATAACCCAATTTCATTCGAGAAATTTATTCAAAATCATATGGAAGTATGGAAATAATGGAAGAAATATTTTCATATTATGAGAAGACGGTGCCTAGTGCCCGTCTTTTTGCATGTCTACCAGCATGTTGACATCGTTGATTCAAATATGGATCTCTCCCTAACCTGGGACACTTCGGAAAGCAGTGATTATACGAACACACTTTTGGGGAAATAGATGAGGATGAATGTTAGGTAAAGGGGCGAATAGAGCGAATGATTCAGTTCGAAAATGTATCAAAACAATATCCTGATGGAACAACGGCTTTGCGCCAGGTTAACCTCAACATTAACAAGGGAGAACTGTTCGTCATGATTGGTCCGAGTGGATGTGGCAAAACCACCATGCTCAAAATGATCAATCGCCTGATTGAGCGAACAGATGGAATAGTGCGCATTAATAAACGCCCAATCGATGAATACAACATTCACGAATTGCGCTGGAATATCGGATATGTACTGCAACAGATTGCACTATTCCCGCATATGACAATTGCCGAAAATATTGCGGTTGTTCCTGAACTGCGAAAATGGAAGTCAGATCAAATCAAGGAGCGCGTACATACGTTGCTGGACATGGTTGGTTTGCACGGAGATACGTACAGTGAGCGCAAACCGTCCGAGTTATCTGGAGGACAACAGCAGAGAATAGGTGTGTTGCGTGCACTCGCTGCCGATCCTGAGATTGTATTGATGGATGAACCATTCAGTGCACTCGATCCGATGAGTCGGGAGAAATTACAGGACGATATTCTGGATATCCAGCGTCAGATGAAAAAAACAATTGTATTTGTCACCCATGATATTCAGGAAGCGATGAAGCTGGGGGATCGCATCTGCATTATGAAGGATGGACAGGTTTTGCAGGTAGGCACTCCGGAAGAACTGATCCGACAGCCAGCTAATGATTTCGTACGTGAATTTGTTGGAAGTCCTAACACCGATACGAGTTCACAATCTGAATTTGATCTCGAATCCATCATGTCACCACTCTCACCGGGTCATGTGCCAAAATCAGCTAAAACTGCTGTTCCTGCATCCATTACGTTGACGGAGTTAGTTGATATCATGGCTTCCCATGACCATCTGCTGGTTGAACGTAACCGCCAGATTATTGGCGAGATCAGTCGAGTTGATCTGATGAAATACTGGTCTGGTCAGTTACAGGAACGAGGTGAAGGACATGAGTAGATTCACGGAGGTGTTCAGTGAGCGCAAAGGTCAGTTGTTGTCTGCTCTGCTGGAACATATTCAGATCTCATTTATCGCATTGTTCTTTGCTGTCCTCATTGCTATTCCGCTGGGTATATACCTTACTCGCAAACCCAGAGTGGCTGAACCAATTATCGGGGTCACAGCTGTGTTGCAGACGATACCTTCCTTGGCGCTTCTCGGATTGCTAATCCCGTTATTCGGCATTGGTACCCTTCCTGCAATCATTGCACTGGTGGTGTATGCGCTGCTTCCGGTACTCCGCAACACGTACACAGGCATATCCGAAGTTGATCCTTCCATGGTGGAAGCGGCGAATGCGATGGGCATGAATAGTTGGCAACGCCTAATCAAAGTGGAACTGCCACTGGCGATGCCTGTTATTATGGCCGGAATTCGGACTGCTATGGTACTTATTGTAGGAACGGCAACACTTGCTGCTTTAATTGGCGCAGGAGGTTTGGGTGCATTAATCTTGCTGGGCATTGATCGGAATGATACGGCACTGATTATCCTTGGAGCCATTCCGGCAGCCTTGTTGGCTATTTTGTTTGATGTACTATTGCGTCAATTCCAGCGGTTATCCTTCAAGAAAACATTGGTTACCTTGGGTTCGCTAGCTCTGATCGCGATACTTGTGATTACCATTCCCTTCGTGGCACGTGGTGGACAGAAGGATCTCGTCATTTCCGGGAAATTGGGGGCGGAACCGGAGATTCTGATTAACATGTACAAATTGTTGATTGAAAAAGACACAGACCTGACCGTTGAACTAAAACCCGGATTAGGCAAAACGCCATTCCTTTTCAATGCACTCAAGTCGGGTGATATTGACATCTATCCCGAATTTACCGGGACAGCGATCTCCGAATTCATGAAGGAAACAGCAGTCAGCACCGATCGGACTGAGGTGTACGAACAGGCAAGAGATGGAATGCTGAGCCAGTTCAACATGGTGCTGCTGAACCCTATGGATTACAACAATACGTATACGTTGGCCGTTCCAAAGAGCATCGCAGATCAATACAATCTCAAGACCATTTCGGATCTCAAACCGGTAGAACAGCAAATGAAGGCAGGATTCACGCTGGAATTCTCGGATCGGGAAGACGGTTACCTTGGCATTCAGAAGAAGTATGGGATTGAATTCCCGAACGTTGCAACAATGGAACCGAAGCTTCGCTATGGTGCTGTTCAACGTGGCGATATCAATCTGGTAGATGCCTACTCCACAGATAGTGAGTTGAGACAATATGAACTCGTTGTGCTGGAGGATGATCAGGAGTTATTCCCACCGTATCAAGGCGCGCCGATGCTTCGTCAAGAAACGGCAGATCAATATCCACAACTGGTTGAGGTGTTGAATCAGCTTGCTGGCAAAATTACGGATGATGAGATGCGTCAGATGAACTATGACGTGAACGTAGAGGGAGCGAATCCTGAACAGGTTGCAGCAGAGTACCTTAAACAGGCTGGATTGCTGTAACTTCAGGCATCCCTGCAATAGATGTACCAAAAGGATGAGGAGGAACAATGATGACACAAGAAACGTATGACTTGATTGCAATTGGAACAGGAAGCGCGGCAAGCTCTGTAATCACCCGTTGCGCTGAAGCTGGCTGGAGAGTTGCTGTAATTGATGAACGTGAGTTCGGCGGAACGTGTGCACTGCGTGGCTGTGATCCCAAGAAAGTGCTGGCTGGAGCGGCTGAGCTGATTGACTGGAATGAACGGATGCAAGGGAAAGGTATTCAGGGACAGGCGACCATCAACTGGTCTGAACTTATGGCCTTTAAACGCACCTTTACCGAAAGCATACCTAGAGCAAGTGAAGATCAATTCAAACAGGCCGGAATGGATACGTTCCATGGTAAAGCTTCATTTGTCGATGAAAACCATATTCAAGTGGGAGAAGAAGTGCTCCATGGCAAACACATTCTGATTGCTACTGGTGCAAGACCTGCGCCACTTGAGATTGAGGGATCAGAGCATCTGATATATAGTGATGACTTTCTGGATCTGGAACGGCTGCCGGATCGATTAGTTCTGGTAGGCGGTGGATACATTGCATTTGAGTTTGCGCATATTGCGGCCAGAGCCGGGACGGAAGTCCATATCCTGCATCGGAGTGAACAGCCTCTGAAATCGTTTGATGCGGAGCTGGTAGAATCTTTGTTGCAAAAATCGAAAGAGATCGGCATTCATGTTCACTTGAACGCGGAGGTGAAGTCCATACGGCAAGAGGGGAACGCCTATGTCGTTCATGGCACACGCAATGGTGCAGATCACCAGTGGCAGTGCGGACTTGTCGTTCATGGAGCCGGGCGTGTTCCCAATGTGGATGGGCTGGAATTGGAGAAAGGCAACGTCAGCTACAGCAAAAAGGGTATTGCGGTGAACGAGTATTTGCAAAGTGAAAGTAATCCGAGAGTGTATGCTGCTGGCGATGTAACCGATACGAAAGGGTTGCCTTTGACCCCGTTAGCAGGTCAGGAATCCCGGGCTGTATCGTTCAATTTGTTGGAGGGAAATCAACATAAACCTAATTATAAAGTGATGCCTTCCATTGTGTTTACTGTCCCTGCCCTTGGAGCTGTAGGTATGAGCACGGAGCAAGCCAAGAAAGAGGGCTACGAGGTGCAGGTAAATGATATGTCGAAATGGTATACTTACAAGCGAACTCATGAAAAATTTGCCATGGCCAAAGTGGTGATCGACAAATCAAGCGGACGTATTCTGGGTGCGCATGTGCTCGGGAGCAAAACAGAAGAATTGATTAACCTTTTTGCAATGGCGATTCAGTTCGATTTGACTATCGATCAGTTAAACACCATGAATTTTGCATATCCTACTGCTGCATCGGACCTGGGTTCTTTAATTTAGAAGTGATGATGAACTCCCTTTAGGGACGGAAGGAAGGATGAAAACAACAATGTCATCGGATTTTATTGGGCTTCATGAAGGCAAGTGGACGAAGGAACCCGTTGCTGCACGGATGGATGGGGATCGTTTCGTTGTGGAAGCTCGGGAAGGCAGTGACTTCTGGGAGAACACATTCTACGGGTTCTGTCATCGGGATGGACACGCCATGCTTGCTCCATGGGACGGAACGGAAGCGATTGAGGTATCGTTTGATCTAAGCTCATTCACCGAATTATATGATCAGGCGGGGTTGATGTTATGGCACGGAGAGGATCAATGGATCAAGGCCGGAGTTGAGGTTAATGACGGTGTTGCTCATGTTGGAGCTGTCGTGACGGATACATATTCGGATTGGTCCCTATCTCCTGTACCTGAGTGGGGTGGACGAATTGTGACGATCAGAGCTTCCTACAGTAATGAGGCTGTTGTCATTCGTGCTCGCACAGATGAGCATCCTTGGCGTACGATTCGGGTTGCACGGTTTGCCTATCCGACGAACAAACACGCAGGTCCATTTTTGTGTTCACCGAAGCGTGCAGGGTTCGAAGTAGCCTTTACCAAGTGGAGATCCACGACACCCGATCAAGACTTGCACACAGATCCACCGATTACGGATTAAAACAAGTTAAGATGCACGCTAAACAATGAAACATGAACAGGTGAATCTGGCTTAGAAAGCAAGACAACACAAATAAGCGAGTCTTCCATTAACGGAGGACTTGCTTATTTTTTGTGTTTAAACTTTGGACTATGAAGAGTCTTCAGTTACTCATTTCATCATTCACCGGGTTCAGCGAGTTCTTTCGCACATACAATAGAGTGCTTGCAAAACTTCTTGAGTTTAACGTTTATTTACTCGTGTCCGTATCCAGGGACTGGGGTTCAGTTTCACCCTCATCATCATTGGATTTATTGAACTCCAGCATACGCTCCTCGTAATCGTCCAGAAACCATAATGGGTCCATACTGTCTTCCTCACCGTTGTAATTGATGACGATTTCTTCGCCAGCCTTGATGTCTGTATACGCGTAGAAGTCAAAGGTGTGGTTATCAAAATTGATATCATAGGTAGCGTTAGGTTCATAGGAGTGGTTGATCAGACTGCCGTAACCGAGCAGAATGGCGGTATGATTCGCCCCGTATTCGAACACGTAATCTTCCAGAATCGTTTTTTCGACATGCTCATGATCTTCATTTGGGTAAGGCACAACGGGTGCCTGATGAATAAGCGTTCCTTTGGCAATATCAACAGTAGCAAACACCCCGCGGTTAAACTCACCACCATCACCCAACTTGGATTGTTTCACTTCAATCATATTTTTCACCTGATGCTCTTTGAAGAGCTCCGTTCTATATAGTAGTAATTCGTTAAGGCAAAATTTTAACCCATACTTTCATATAAGGCAAATTTCAGCCAAAAAGGTGCAACAATTTCAAATATGGCGTTGAGTTGTGCAGGAGATAACGCTTATAATATACAAAGAATTAAGTCTATATAGAAAAGGTGTCATGAATGAGCATATTAAATGTAGAAAAATTAAGTCACGGTTTTGGTGACCGTGCTATCTTTAACGACGTATCATTCCGCCTGTTGAAAGGCGAACATATTGGTCTGATTGGGGCCAATGGTGAAGGTAAATCCACCTTCATGAACATTATTACAGGCAAGCTTCAGCCGGATGAAGGCAAGGTGGAGTGGTCCAAACGGATGCGTGTTGGTTATCTGGACCAGCATGCTGTATTGAACAAAGGCCAATCGATCCGTGACGTACTTCGCGGCGCGTTCCAGTATTTGTTCGACATGGAACAGGAAATGAATGATATGTATGGCAAAATGGGCGATGTGACTCCTGAGGAGCTTGAACAACTTCTTGAAGACGTGGGTACGATCCAGGATACACTGACGAACCAGGATTTCTACATGATTGATGCCAAAGTGGATGAAACCGCACGTGGTCTGGGTCTGACGGATATCGGTCTGGATAAAGACGTCAATGACCTGAGTGGTGGACAGCGTACCAAAGTACTGCTTGCCAAATTGCTGCTGGAAAAACCGGATATTCTGCTCCTTGATGAGCCTACGAACTATCTGGATGAATTGCATATTGAATGGCTAAAACGTTATTTGCAAGAATATGAGAATGCTTTTATTCTGATCTCTCACGATATTCCGTTCCTGAACAGTGTTATCAACTTGATCTATCACATGGAGAACCAGAATCTAACTCGTTATGTGGGCGATTATGATCACTTCCAGGAAGTGCATGAGATGAGAAAACAGCAGTTGGAGTCGGCTTACAAGCGCCAACAACAAGAGATCGCTGACCTCAAGGACTTTGTAGCGCGGAACAAAGCAAGTGTAGCTACACGTAATATGGCGATGTCCAGACAGAAGAAACTCGACAAGATGGATGTCATCGAGATCGCCAAGGAGAAACCGAAACCGCAGTTCAACTTCCGTGATGCAAGAACATCCGGCAAGCTCATTTTCGAAACCAAAGGTCTTGTAATTGGTTACAACGAACCGTTGTCCAGACCACTGGATCTGCGTATGGAGCGTGGACAGAAGATCGCCCTTGTTGGTGCGAACGGAATTGGTAAAACAACTCTGATGCGCAGTATTCTGGGTGAAATTCAAGCTCTGGAAGGAACCGTTCAACGTGGTGAACATCTGGAGATTGGTTACTTCCAGCAAGAGATGAAGGATGCCAACTACAATACATGTATTGAAGAGATCTGGCAGGAGTTCCCTTCCTATACCCAATTCGAAGTGCGTGCTGCACTTGCAAAATGTGGTTTGACTACAAAACACATTGAGAGCAAGGTAGCTGTACTAAGTGGTGGGGAGAAAGCCAAAGTGCGTCTCTGTAAGCTGATCAATAACGAAACCAACCTGCTTGTACTCGATGAGCCGACGAACCATCTGGACGTTGATGCCAAGGAAGAGTTAAAACGTGCGCTCAAGGCTTACAAAGGCAGTATTCTTCTAATCTCCCACGAACCGGAATTCTACCGTGATGTAGTTACAGAGACGTGGAATTGTGAGTCGTGGACCACGAAAGTATTCTAAATAGAGGTTGTTCAAAAGTCACGGACTAATAATACGTGCGAGCTTGGGAACAAGCTCGAAGCATGAGAAAAGGCGCGAATTTTGCTTGCAAAACAGGCAGAACTCGCGCCTTTTTTGCGTGGTTTTAACGAAAAATGTTGGAGTCCAATTCACAGTTGACAGCTTGAATAAGGCAATAATATAATTCAAGAAAGCGATTACATTTATATGTTAGAAACCTGTTTCACTGCATAGGGGCGAAGAAGACACGGTATTCCGTATGGGTACCAGTTTGCACTTAGAAGGGAAGACGGGTCTTTTTTTACTCTTTAATGAAACCGGTTTCATTAAAATAAGGAGGTGGACCCCGCTTTTGTACTGACCGCCGGCTGCTGAAGATAGGTTGAACAACAACACCGCGGCATCGAGAACCATGATTTCATCTTTCACGCCAAAGGAGAGAATGAACATTGGATAAACTCAGGAAACCCATGATATTCATGTTATCTGCAACACTTGCGCTGTCTTCCGGACCGTTGATGCTACCAAGTAAGGCGTATGCCGATCTGGGGAGTATACCCGCCACGTTGCTGCAGGACGATTTTTCGGATGGGGATTACACGGAATCACCCGCGTGGAACGTAAGCTCAGGCAACTGGGAAGTGATCACGGACCCGACAGATGCGTCCAACTTCACACTTTTCCAGAGCGATACCAATGAAGGCATCATCTCTACTGGAGACTCCATGTCGGACATGACCGTGTCCATGCGCTTTTATACAGGAGAAGGTAAAGGATTTCCGGGCATTTTGCCGCGGTTCCAAGATAAGAGCAACTATTATTATTTTCAAATGCAGGTGCCTAACAACAAATTGGTCTTCAGCAAAAAGGTAAATAACGGCGATACAACGTTGAAAACGGTGGACTATGCGTTTGCCAAAGATACGTGGTACACACTTAAGATAGTGCTATCAGGTAACACCATTCGAGGATATATCGCCGAAAATGGCTCCGATCGGTTGGTATTTGATTTAAACGATTCTTCCATTGGGTCAGGTGTTGTTGGCATTCGAAATAAGTGGCAGTCGGTACATATGGATGACGTTATTATTGCCGAGCAGCCACCAGTGAACGATGCTTTGCTCACCATTGCTGAGCAGACAGCGTCTTCGGTTTCCCTGCAATGGTCTGAAATCGTGGGTGCATCAGCCTATCGCCTGTACCGTTCAAACTCACCTGAAGGGGGCTATTCCCTGGTAACCAACACCGGAACTTTGGGACACACGGATGAAGGATTAAGCGGGGACACGATCTACTATTACAAGCTTGCCTATGAATACGGGGGGCTAACCGAATCATTATGGACTGCTCCGCTGGAAGTTCGGACGACTGCGTCGGCACCACAGGCTCCTGGCGAATTAAAGGCCGAAGCACTCAATGCAACGAGCGTGAAGTTATCTTGGTCCGCCGTGGACAAGTCAATTGGTTATCGTGTGGTTCGGGCCGAAGCTGGCAGTGAGCAATACGAGCAGATCTATGAAGGGAAGGGGCTCACTTATACAGATCAGGAGCTTGAGCCGGGTACCAGCTACAGCTATCGCGTAATAGCCTTCAATGCGGCTGGCGAGTCTGCCGCCACCTTTGCAGAAGCCACTACGTACTCCATTGATTCTCCCACAGAGTTCGCTGTCACAGCTGTGACGGATACATCCATCTCTCTGGGGTGGAATGCCCTTACTGGATCTGATGTAACGTATACGCTCACCAGGTCTACCGGTGCTACGGGTACGTATCAGCAGGTCTACAGTGGGAATGAAAGTACCTTTAACGATAGTGGTCTGACGATGGGCACAGGATATTTTTACATCATTCAGGCGACCGTAGACGGCGTAACTTCTCCAGCATCCGCACCGTTGGGTGTTGCCACAGTTCGCACAAGCATTACACCAGGGCAATTGTGGCCAGATCTGGATGGGAAGCCGATTGATGCGCATGGTGCTGGCTTTTTCTACGATGAACAGACGGAGACCTATTACTGGTATGGCGAATATCATAAGGGCGGCTGGCCAGCGGTTGGTGTGCGTGTGTATTCTTCCAAGGATCTGGTGAACTGGACAGATAAGGGCATGGCTCTATCGACACTTCAATCCATGGATGATTTTGACAATGATCCGTTGATCTCCAAATTGTATGCGGGGCGTGAAGACCGCGTGGATATCTGGGCAGATATTCGCAAAGGACGGATCATTGAACGACCAAAGGTCATCTACAACGACAAAACAAAGAAATACGTGATGTGGGCTCACATGGATGGTGATAAGGACCCTTATAACGATAATGCGAACTACGGTAAGGCGCGCGCCGGTTATGCGATCAGTGACTCTCCGACAGGGCCTTTTGTGTATCAGAAGAGTTACCGGATGGACAGAGCTCCGGAAGGGGAGAAAGATTACTTCCCAAGCGATAAGGGCATGGCACGTGACATGACGTTGTTCAAGGATGATGACGGTACCGGTTATCTGATCTACTCCAGCGAAGAAAACCTGACGCTCTATATCTCCAAACTGAATGAAGACTATAGTGACGTAACAGGGTGGCATAAGGAAGGACGAACGGATGAAAAAGGCAATCCGGTACGTGATTCGACCTATCAGGCCGAGTATGGCGTAGATTACGTGCGTGTATTCCCGGGAGGGCAACGCGAAGCACCGGCGATGTTCAAGTATCAGGGGAAATATTATATTTTGACTTCCGGAGCTTCCGGCTGGGCCCCTAACGAAAACAAAGTGACGGTGGCGGATAACATTTTTGGCCCGTGGTCAACGCAGACCAATCCGTTCGTGCGCACGTTGCCAAGTGATCCCGATCCAGGCAAGGCATTTGGCACACAGACCACATCCGTCATTCCGGTCGATCCGGAAAAAGGCAAGTTCATTTACGTGGGGGATACGTGGAATGGTGGCAATTTCTCGAATGACGCTGCAAAATACGTGTTCTTGCCCATTGAGTTTGGAATAGGCTCCGACATTGCGATCAAGTGGTATAACAGTTGGACACCGGATCTGCTGAATTCGATGGGCAAGGTGGATATCGCTGATCCGTTGCCAGAAGCGGTAGCGCTTGGCAAAGTGCCATCTCTGCCAACCACATTGAATGTGCGCGATGGTGGTGAACTGGTGTCAACGCCAGCAGTATGGACCATTGATAACCGGGCCATGACGGCAGAAGATTTTGCTAAGCCAGGACCACTCACATTACAGGTAACGACACCGGAATATAACAACAAAAAACAGGCGGTTCGTGTAAACGTCATTCCAGAGAACGCACTTTATTTTGTGAATAGTGGAGGTTACGAAACGGCTGATTACAATCTTATGGGTGCCTATATGAAAGGAACACTGGCCAACCCGGGAACGGCTGACCAGATGTACGCTCCGGCAGAGGGTCGCCAATGGGGGTATGCCAGCGTAGATGCACTAGCATCCGGTTCGAATGGCGGAGATATATTCTCGACCGTACGTTATCTGAACGGTGGCAATGTCAGCAATTCACCTAAAGGCACGGACTTAACCTATAGATTTGATATGCCGAACGGGACATACGATGTGTACGCCGGATTCAACGATCCGTGGACCAATGCATCGCGCAGAGCAGATTTTATCATCAATGGCACGAATACCGGTGCTGTCACGTTTACACCTTCCAGTGTGAGAGCACACCAAGGTATTAACGTGTCTGATAACAAGTTGGAACTGACCGTGCGCAATACGGCATCACAGGACCCGATGATTAGTTGGATTATGATCGTTAAGCCTGATGCTACGCCACCTGTTAATGACAGTGCTGGTCTTAATGCAGATGCGGTGGATTCAACGAGTGCAACGCTTCACTGGGATGCTCATCTTGGTGCAGCAAGCTACAAGCTCTACCGCTCAGATCGTGAGCAAGGTGAGTACAAGGTGGTCTATAACGGCAATGGACGGGAGTACACGGACAGTGAACTGAATCCCGACACCGAATATTATTACAAAGTGGAAGCTTTTGCCGCGACGGGGCAATCCGTGAGAGGTGTATCTTCCGCTTATCAGGTGCACACGGCTCAGCAGAGCGCTGTTGATGTAGCTACAAGTATTACAGCGTTGGAACAGCCTTCCGCAGGTGCGAAAAAACTGAAGTTACCATCCGTGCCGCAAGGTTTCACGGTGAAGATTGCTTCCAGTTCGATACCGTCCGTCATTCAAACCGATGGAACGATTGTCCCACCATCTAAGGAAACAACAGTAACACTGGAGTTGGAAATCACTCGAACTTCTGACGACACAAGAGCCTTGACTGTACCTTTGACAGTGAAGGTGCCTGCGTCTGTTTCTTCCCCCGGAGGATCGGACCCTGGTTCGGGTAGCAACCCAGGCGGCAATTCCGGTGGAAATTCAGGTAACGGTTCTGGTTCAAACAACAATGGTGGACAATCAGGAAGTGGCAGCCCAAGTGCAGAGAATACGGTACCTCGGCCTAAACTTGAGAAAGATCGTTCCGTTCTGGAGTTGCAGGCACAGCCTGACCAGAAGGGTGTAGTGCAGTCCAACGTAGATGCTTCAACGATTAAAGAGGCTTTTAGAGTTGCGCCCGTAACTGATGCGGGTCAGCGCTTGGTCGAACTTCGGTTGAAGCCGGTTTCGGGAGCAACAGCATATGAAGTGTCTCTGCCTGCCTCTGCGTTGATAGATCAGGGTGAGTCCCATGTGTTCAACATTGTTACAGAGCTGGGCATGTTGGAATTTCCCGCGTCACTGTTAACGAAGGACATCGTTGGTGATGGGATGGCATCCATCCGATTGGTCAGAACCGAGTTACCAAAAACAGTTGCAGATCAGCTTGGCACGCAATATGGAGTCCAGCTCGAACTTCAACTGGATGGTCAACCATGGCCATTGAAAAGCGGATTGAACCTTCATCTGCCTTTCCCATCAACACAAAATGCTCAGCAGGATCGGATTGTAGCATTTGTCATTGGCGCGAACGGTGTGGCAAGCCCCTTGCCGCAAAGTTACTACGATCCAAACAGCGGGCAGCTTGTATTTTCCGTAACGTCACTCACCGAAAATTATGCTGTTGTGTCTGTGGAGCAGACATTCGCAGATCTTGCAGAAGTGCAGTGGGCCAAGAAAGCGATGGAGGCATTGGCAGTCCGAGGCGTGATTGATGCCGAGGCAAGTGGTGATTCCACAGAGTTGTATCCAAAACAGGAGATGACTCGCGGTCTATACATGCAATGGTTGATGACTGCGCTCGGCTTGAATGCTTCTTCCGGGAATGCGTTCACTGATGTAAACGAAAAGGCTCCGTACTACGAAGCAGTTACAGCTGCGCGCTCACTAGGTATCACCAGTGGTACTGGTGACGGGCGCTTCCTGCCAGAGTCCACGATCACTCGTCAGGAGATGATGACGTTGACAGTCAGAGCACTTGCAGCGGCTGGACTGGTTAACTCCGAGACGGCTGCAACAGATAAACTTACTCGTTTCAGCGACGCTTCCGAGATTCGCTCCTATGCACGGGATAGTGTGGCCTTACTTGTGGATCTGGGCATCGCCAACGGGTACAACGGTGAGGTGAAGCCTCTTGCCGAAGCGACCAGAGCTGAATCGGCTACGTTGCTGTATGCGATGATGAGCAAACTGGTATGGAATAACTAATGTTACACCAGAATCGTAGTGTATGAAAAAGAAGGCTTACTCTGACCTGGAACTTAGGTTGGAGTAAGCCTTCTTGATTGTACGCCCCCAATGGGTGAAAAGTAGGCTACTCAACGAACGAGTAACTTCCTATGCTTTTGCAGTAGTTAATTGTAATGTTAGTGCATTGTTAATTGTAGTTTTTTCCGATTTGATAGGCTTGTTCCAGCAAGCCTTCGATATGTTCTTTGGATTCTGAGATCGTTTCATAGAGAAATTCGACTCGGGATTCCTGCATTCTTGCATAACCTGCGATCCCATTATTCAGATAATTGGAAATCATGTTGTAATAGTCGTATTTATGGAATGAAGCCTCCGTTCCTCCAGCTAGTGCAATCCACAGAGCCTTTTTGGAGTTTGCCTTGTTCAGCAGCCCCATGTTCCATACCTTGTCCAGATAAGCTTTGAGCATGGAGGGAACATTGTACCACCAGATCGGGAAAACAAATACAATGGTATCAGCCGCAAGCACACGATCCAGCTCTTTGCGAATCACAGGGGCATGCTGTTTATCGGGATTTTGCCAGTCTCGTTCATCTTCTACGCCATATAGTGGATCAAATCCGTCATGATATAGATCGAGGATATCGATTTCATGGGAATTCTCCTGCATACCTTCTATAAAACGATTCATCACGGCAAATGTTAGGGAATCCTGTCTTGGGTGAGTAACGACCAGTTTAACTTTCATGTAGGAGTAACCATCCTTTTTTCTTTTTTTTGGTTAAACATTCTGACCAATGTTATTATAAGATTCATGACATCGTATTGAGAAGTACGCACCTGAGAGTGCTGTAGATACCTTGGGGTTCTTCGGTTACTTTTAATAACGGGTATACATATATGTGAATTATGGGGGAGTACAAGTGGAACAAGAAATGAAAAAATATGAGAGCGGTGTGCAGGCGATGCTGGAACTGGTCGGTGGAAAATGGAGGATTCTTATCCTGCATCAACTGATATCAGGTAAAAAACGAACCAGCGAACTTCGCAGAGCCATTCCTGGCATTACCCAGAAGGTCTTAACCCAGCAGCTTCGTGAACTGGAAAAGAATGAAATCATCCATCGAATCATCCATCCCCAGATTCCGCCCAAGGTAGAGTATGAGCTGACAGAGTACGGCTTGACACTACAGGACATCATTGATCGCATATGTCTGTGGGGAGAAAATCATTTGGACAGAGTATACGGAGATAAAAGCAGTGTGCTGGGAGATCATTTTAGTGACTATATTCCACTCTCAACTTCAACTTGAGCTGGCCGTGCAATTAAAAATAAAACAAAACCGTCCTTGAATTGAAAAGGAGGGTTTTTGTTGTTTTTTGTCCTTTATCAGCGAAACTGATAAATGCTATAAAATCATTGAAATTGACCCTCAACACCCGGTGTGTTAGGTTTTAGAGAGAAGAAATTAAATTAATGTGATGATTTTAGTCGGAATTAAAATCGAAGCAATGCGCGAGGTGGCAAACAGTGGAACTTCAAGTGACAAATAGCCCTTTTAATCAAGAACAAGTTGAACTGCTTAATCGTCTTATTCCTACATTGACCGATGGACAACGGGCTTGGTTGAGCGGATATATTGCAGCAATTCAGGCAAGCGCGACAATAGCGGCTCCAGCTAACCTGGTACAGGCTGCACCAACTACAGGTATTGCACCTGTCAGTGCTCCGCCAGTATCCCGGGAAGTTACCGTGCTCTTCGGTTCACAAACCGGGAATTCCAGTGGCCTATCGAAGAAGCTGGCCAAGAAACTTGAAGAGCAAGGTCTTCAGGTAACGTTGTCATCGATGGGAGATTTCAAACCGAACGGACTCAAGAAAATTGAAAATCTCCTCCTCATCGTCAGTACGCATGGCGAAGGCGAACCACCGGATAATGCGATTCCGCTGCATGAATTCCTGAACAGCAAACGGGCTCCGAAGCTTGAAGGACTTCGTTACTCGGTGTTGGCTCTGGGAGATACCTCCTATGAGTTCTTTTGTCAGACAGGTAAGGACTTCGATAGACGATTGCAGGAGTTGGGTGGTACAGCCCTTGTACCGCGTGTGGACTGTGATGTTGATTTTGATGAAGCAGCTGCGGAGTGGATGAATGAAGTTCTGGCATCCTTAAGCAGTACATCTGCTGCTGCGAGCAAGGTAACTACTGAGGCTGTTACAGCTGCCGTGAGCGGCGGGGAATCCGAATATGATCGCACGAATCCGTTCAAGGCTGAAGTATTGGAGAATCTCAATCTGAATGGCAGAGGATCGGACCGTGAAACACGCCACATTGAGTTGTCTTTGGAAGGCTCCAGCCTGGACTACGAGCCAGGTGACAGCCTTGGCGTATTCCCTGAGAATCATCCACGCCTAGTGGAGGAATTGATTGCAGCCATGGGATGGAATGCCGATGAACGCGTGACCGTGAATAAAAACGGGGATCAGGCATCTGTGCACGAAGCGTTGCTGCGTTATTTTGAAATTACAGCTGTGACGAAACCGGTCGTGGAACAACTTGCGAAACTGAATCCTGGGAGTGGCCTGACGGCGTTACTCGCAGATGATTCCGAATTCCGTACAGTCATGAATAGCTGTGATCTGCTGGATCTGGTTCATGATTATAATCTGAAAGGGATTCCTGCTGCAGAATTCGTCGCTGCTCTTCGCAAAATTCCGGCACGTCTGTACTCCATAGCGAGTAGTTCGAAGTCTTTCCCGGATGAAGTTCATCTTACCGTTCGCTCGGTACGTTATGAAGCGCGTGGCAGAGAACGTTACGGTGTGTGCTCGGTACATCTGGCTGAACGAATCGAAGCTGGCGACACCCTGCCTGTATATATACAGCATAACCCGAATTTCAAGCTGCCTGAGAACCCGGATACACCGATCATCATGGTTGGTCCAGGTACAGGTGTAGCGCCGTTCAGATCTTTCCTTGGTGAGCGTGAAGAAACAGGAGCAGAGGGCAAGACATGGCTGTTCTACGGAGATCAGCATTTCGCCACTGACTTCTTGTACCAGACGGAATGGCAACGTTGGCTCAAAGATGGTGTGCTCACGAAAATGGATGTAGCCTTCTCACGTGATACGGAACAGAAGGTGTATGTACAACATCGTATGTTGGAACACAGCAAAGAGTTGTACCAGTGGCTTCAGGAAGGTGCAAGCATATATATCTGTGGTGACGAGAAAAAAATGGCACATGATGTGCATGCTGCGCTCACCACGATTCTTGAACAAGAAGGCGGTTTATCGCCTGAGCAGGCATCGGAATATTTGACACGGTTACAGCAGGAGAAACGTTATCAGCGGGACGTCTATTAATTACCGGCCCAGCCGGACTGCACCATCCCGCAGAGACGAGAGGAGAAAGCAGCATGGTTTATAATAACTTACTTAACCCACAGCGCACGAATAGCGATGTGGAAGATATAAAGATCAAAAGTGATTACTTGCGCGGAAGTCTGACCGAAACGTTGGCTGATCGCATCACGGGTGCAATTCCAGAGGACGACAACCGTCTGATGAAACACCACGGCAGTTATATGCAGGACGATCGCGACCTGCGTAACGAGCGTCACAAATCCAAGCTGGAGCCTGCATACCAATTCATGTTGCGTGTGCGTGCTTCCGGTGGGATTGTAACCCCGGAGCAGTGGTTGATGATGGACAGAGTGGCACATAAATATGCGAATGAGACGATTCGTCTGACCACACGTCAGTCTTTCCAACTGCATGGCGTACTGAAGTGGGATCTTAAGAACACCATTCGCGAAGTGAACGATTCGTTGCTAAGCACACTGGCTGCATGTGGGGACGTAAACCGTAACGTGATGTGTAACCCGAATCCAAATCAATCTGATGTGCATGCTGAAGTGTATGAGTGGGCATGTCAGGTGAGTAATCATTTGGACCCTCGCACGCGGGCTTATCATGAGCTGTGGCTGGACGGAGAGAAAGTGATTGATTCCCAGGACTCCGACGAAGAAGTTGAACCAATCTATGGCAAAGTGTATTTGCCACGGAAGTTCAAGATTGGTATTGCTGTACCACCATCCAATGATGTGGATGTCTATTCACAGGATCTTGGCTTTATTGCTATTGTGGAGAACGGCAAGCTGCAAGGCTTCAACGTTTCCGTTGGCGGTGGCATGGGGATGTCTCATGGTGACGCCAAAACCTATCCTCAGGTGTCCAAAGTCATTGGTTTCTGTACTCCGGAGCAAATGATTGATGTCGCTGAGAAAACAGTTATGATCCAGCGTGATTATGGAGATCGTGCAGTTCGTAAACATGCTCGTTTCAAATATACGCTGGATGATCGTGGTGTGGAATGGTTTGTCGAAGAGCTGACCAGCCGTCTGGGATGGAAACTGGATGCGGCACGTCCGTATCATTTTGAGACGAACGGAGATCGATACGGTTGGGTAAAAGGTAATAATGGCAGATGGCATTACACGCTGTTCATTCAGAATGGTCGTGTAAAAGATGTAGACGGCTATCCGCTCATGACGGGTCTACGTGAAATTGCCAAAGTGCATACGGGTGATTTCCGTCTGACTGCGAACCAAAATCTAATCATCGGTAATGTTAGCAGCCAGAAGAAGAAAAAGATTGAAGCACTCATTCAACAGTACAACCTGACCGATGGTGCACATTACTCAGCGCTGCGCAGAAGTTCGATGGCTTGTGTTGCGCTTCCAACCTGCGGCCTTGCGATGGCTGAGTCCGAACGTTACTTGCCGTCTCTGATCGACAAACTGGAGCCTGTACTCGACGAAGCCGGGCTGAGAGACGAAGAGATTGTCATTCGTATGACGGGTTGCCCGAACGGATGTGCAAGACCGATGCTGGCGGAGATTTCATTTATCGGTAAAGCACCTGGGAAATACAATATGTATCTCGGTGGCAGCTTCACCGGACATCGCTTGAATAAGCTGTATAAAGAAAACATTGGCGAAACCGAGATTCTGGACACGTTAACTCCAATGGTGAACCAGTATGCCAAAGAGCGCAATGAAGGGGAACATTTCGGAGACTTTGTCATTCGTGCGGGTTATGTTCCTGAAGTGTTGGATGGTCGACAATTTCACGCTTAATGGACCGGGTAAGATGAACTGAAATTAGGACTGATTTAGGGCGGAAGCATTCCTTATGGGGTGCTTCTTGTTTGTTATATATGGAGTGAGTAGAGGTAATGTTAGTTGTTGCTGAGAGATTATGAGAGGATAAACTGAGGCTAATCTTCAAATGGAGATGGATAATCACCGCAGTTACTCCCAGTTTTTCGTAGGTATTAACTTGTTGAAGTACGCTCAACAAGATATAATGGCATAGTAGAAAGCAGATTACATGTTGAAAGTGAGCGGAAACGATATGGGTCGTAAGTGGAATAATATCAAGGAAAAAAAAGCTTCAAAAGATGCAAATACGAGCCGGGTCTACGCTAAATTCGGCGTTGAGATCTATGTAGCTGCCAAGAAGGGCGAACCGGACCCGGAAGCGAACCGTGCACTGAAAGTCGTGCTGGAACGTGCCAAAACGTATAATGTACCCAAAGCCATCATTGATCGTGCGATGGAAAAAGCAAAAGGCAGCGGGGATGAGAACTATGAAGAGTTGCGTTATGAAGGCTTCGGACCGAATGGTGCGATGGTCATCGTGGATGCACTTACCAACAACGTAAATCGTACAGCGCCGGAAGTACGCTCTGCGTTTAACAAAAACGCTGGAAACATGGGTGTCAGCGGTTCTGTTGCTTACATGTTTGATCCTACAGCGGTAATCGGTGTAGAAGGCAAGAATTCCGAGGAAGTACTTGAACTTCTGCTTGAAGCAGACGTAGATGTACGTGATATCGTGGATGAAGACGAAGCGGTGATCGTATATGCAGAACCGGATCAATTCCACGCTGTACAGGAAGCATTCAAAGCAGCCGGTATTACGGAGTTCACAGTAGCCGAGCTGACCATGCTTGCGCAAAATCATATTGAACTTCCAGAGGATGCACAAGCTCAGTTCGAGAAACTGATCGATGCGCTCGAAGACCTTGAAGATGTTCAGCAGGTCTACCATAACGTAGAGTTCGTTTAAGAGAACGAGGCGATACGTGGTTTGATTGTATAAAAAGAGTGTCTGACCAATCTACGGGATTGGAGGGACACTCTTTTTTTGTTCGTTTATGAGTCAGACTGAAGTGTTCCAGGGGACTGCTCTGATTTTTCCGATTTCCCCCCACCGAACTTGAACAATACAATTCCCCCAACAATGACAAGTACACCCAGCAGCTGATTCCACGAAAAAGGAATTTGCTCCAGACCGAGCCATCCCATGGAATCAAATAGTAGCGCAAAGCTCAGTTGGGATGTCAGTACGATCGAGATGGCATATGTGGGGCCAAGCAGCTTCATACCTTGCACGAGACAGAAGACCACACCAACACCAATGGCTCCACTGAGCCAGTACCAGAGTTGCATATGCTGAAAGCTGAATGTATTCTTGCCCTCCACGAGCAGAGAGATGAGGAACGAAGCAATGAATCCGGTGAAAAGCACCAACGTTGTTGTGGACCATGAGCCGGTGCGTTCATTGACTTTGCTATTAAAAATCGTTTGCAGACTGACAAGTGCACCTGCCAAGAGCGCAAGCGAAATCCCTGTAATTAACATGGTTGTCGAACTCCTTATTCATAAATGTTGTGACCTGCTATTTCACGTAGACCCGATCGATCTTTGATCATAATCAATCCTTGATGTCGTTCAATTAACCCGTCTGCACAGAGCTTCTGGATGACCCGGTTCAGGTGTCTGTAACTGGTACCGATCAGATTCGCAATGTCGGTCAGATTGAACGCGTCCAGATCTTCGTGAACGACACTACCAGCTTCTTCTGTCGAGATGGAGAGAAGGTAGCTGGCTAGCCGAACCTCAACGGGATACATCAGGTTGAAGTTGGAGAAGTTCGAGTCAATATAGAACTTGTGTGAGATGATTTTGAGCAAAAATTTAAGTAAAGGTGCATAATCGCCGGCAAGCTCAGCGAGCCATTGATAATGAATGCGAAGCATCACCACAGGTGACACGGCCTGAACTGTATTGACAATATCGCTTTCACGGACATATTCTATGTCACCGACGACTTCAAGCGGTGACTTGAAGCAAAGCACCAGCGTTTTATCCTGAGCGGAGGTGGTGAAAATCTTGATTTTACCCTCGACCAACACGTATAAATATTCGGAGGCTTCCCCTTCACGACAGATCAGTTCACACTTCTCGAAGTGGCATAACGTCATATGGGGACGCAGGGGCTCGTGAAATACCTTTTCGAGTTGATATTGCTTCAGATAATGTATTAATTGTTGCTCGTTATGGATCTCTTCCACGCTGTTGTTCACCCCCGACGATATGTTTCAATTCTTCTCCAAAAACTATAGTTTCATAATAATGACACCAGTCACCATTAAGGCAATGCCCAGAAATTGCGGCAGTTTCATCTTTTGTTTCACCACGCCGAACCATCCGTTGCTATCCACCAAAAAAGTCAGGAATAGCTGAGCAATGAGCAGGGCCGAGATCGTGAATGTAACCCCGATTTGCTGAATGGCCGTCACTTCACTGAAAATAATGACGGCGCCAAAAGCACCTCCAGCCAAGTACATGGGTTTTACTTGTTTGAGTCCTTGAAGGTTGGTGTCTCTAACAAACATTAGGATCAGCGCTGCTAATATGAATCCTGTCAGTTGTGTAATCGTAGCGGCCTGCCATGTGCCCATGTCGGTGCTAATCCGAGTATTGGCAACACCTTGGAGCGTGATACACGCGCCGCCCAGTAATGCAAAAATAATTCCTCTCATATGTACGCTCCTTATTCAATCACTTCGACTTCTATTATTAAATGATAAATTGACTCTGAACGCCAAGGACAAATGTCCTGAGCTTTGAAGTCACAGCATCTAGAGTACAATAAAGAACCCGGGAAATCCAGTTGGGGCATGAAGAGATGCGCGGTAATGCGCGGGAGCACTCATTTTTGGTGAGCATGATCTCTAATGAACCAGTGACACCTTATTGTATTGATTCGATTGAATTGAGAAATCTAGGGGACCTAAGCGACGTTAAATGGGTTATGTCGGTTAGAAATGGGCGGTAAAACAGGGGGGGATGAAGGAATAGGGTGTCTACGATTCGTTACTTTTGAGAATCGGCAAATCTTAGCTCAATAGAGTGTGTCAGGTTCGTTAGCTATCCAGGAAATGAAACGAGAGTCTGCCCAGCGTCCCCGGAGCATAGTAAGTATCCAAAGCACCAGGGTAGGACAGGCAATGAGATTAGATGCAATGTAATCAGCTAGAAAATCCACTCCGTACAAATCAATGATCCTATTAGATCACAGTGTACACAGGCTTCTCGCCTACAAAACGAACAGACAATTCGGGAAACCGTTCTGCCAACCTGTCTGCCAATAGATTCATTCCCGGAGCCTCGCTCTCAGCATGCCCCAACATGATCAGTGCCTTGGACTTGCCTTGTTGTACGGCATCACGGATATATTCCGGTGTCTCCCACTCGAATCCTTCCCCAGCAATGATGAGGTCCAATTGCTCATTCTGAATCAAGGGAATCGTCACATGTCCATTACCACGAAAACCTACCAATACCGCTGCGCGTCTACAGACTATTTCCGGATTGCCTGCAACGCGGACATAATCGATCCCTAGGCAACGTTTCACATGGTGAGCAATAGCTTGGGCAGTGCTTCCTTCCGGAAAAGAAAGGATGTCTGCTTCCGGTATTCGTTGCTCCACATAAGAGGACCATCCCAAGGCCTGAATCAGTCCTTCGGTAATGCCATCCGGTTGGAAGCGGTGGATGATATCATGACATCGATAGATGGAGATGCCTGCTTCGTCGATCAACTTCCTTTTGTCCGTATAAACCAAATCAGTTGCAAGCCAATCCGTATGACTGTGATGATTATAAAATGGAGATTCATGCGCAATGATTAAGTTAGCACCTTGCTGTATGGCTTGTTCAATCACATATTGTGTGGGCATAAAAGCGATGACAATACCTGTGACCTTACAATCAAGTGAGCCGGTAATGAGCTGATCCACCGTGTTTTCCGGCAATTCAATGTTATCTGTGAGATGAAGTACAACGTCTTGAACAGTAAGATCCATAGATTGCATTCCTCCAATGACAAGATATAAAAATAGTGTAACATGTTCACAACTGAAATCTACTGCCATCCAGATTATGGGGTCACTTTTATGGTTTTCGGTTAATACTAAACATACAGATTACAGCGAGTTAAGATAACAACGGAGAAAAGTGTTAACTTGGTACTGATCTTGGATTCGTATAGTTTTCTCAAACAAGAATAAGTATACTTACATAGAGTCTTTATTGCATGAAATGAGCTGTTTGCAACGAACACAGTTTTTATTTCAATATATACTGAGATTCAGTTGAGGATAAGCACTCATTGGCAACAACAGAACAGATTGTGAAAGGGGATTACTACGATGACAGCAACAACTATTATGGAACGTCTGAAGAGCGAGACAGCTCATTACCACAGACAAGTAGAACAGAACCCTTATGCAAAAGCCATTATGAATCAAACTGTGACTATAGAAGAATATAGAACATATCTAGAAAAGTTTTATGGATTCCTCAAACCGCTGGAAGACCAGGCTGTACAGCAGCCTTTCTGGGGAAGTACGGGATTGGATATCGAGATTAGAGGCAAGGCTGGACTGCTGGAGAAAGATCTGCACAATCTTGGTGCAAGTGAAGAGGAAGTTAGCCAACTTCCGCGCTGTAAAGAACTGCCGGATATTTCGACACCTGCCCGTTTGTTTGGATACCTGTATGTCATTGAGGGGTCCACGAACGGTGGACAGATCATGACCAAACGTTTGTCGCAGTTCCTGCCTATTGAAGCTGATCGTGGATTGGAATATTTCAACGCCTATGGCTCAGAGACAAGAACAAGATGGAGCGAGTTTACAGGTTTGCTGCAGCAGTCCATCAGCACGCCAGAAGATCATGACAACATGGTACACAGTGCATCAGAGACATTCCGATTACTGGACCAGTGGATTAATACGGACAAGTAACATCCCTTTTCATCAACCCAAACGCCTGCAGGGCGAACTTTTTTTCATTATTTTAAAAGGTATCTATATAAGTTGAAATCATACATCTCAACTTATATAACATCATGAGAGGGGATTTTCCTGGCTATGGCCGAACCGAAGACCAAGAAAGAACAAAATTTGTTGAACCGCACATTGCTTCATCAGGGAACATACACAAATGATCCGATAGATCTGAATAACTGTGATAAAGAACCGATTCATATCCCCGGCTTTATTCAACCTCATGGTGTTCTTTTGGCCATCAATACCAGTATTATGCCAACCATTGTTCAGTGTAGCCAAAATACGGAGGACCATCTGGGCATTGCCTGTGAAGATATTCTGGGCATGCCTTTGGAGAACCTGATTGGCCAGAAAGAAGTAAGCAAACTGTTGGGTAGCAGCTTCAATGCGGATGTCACCTCTGACCTGCATTACATGGATCTAACCATTAAGGTATCCGGTGAGGAACGGGTATTCTCTTCTGTTCTTCATGAGAGTGAAGGTCTGCTCATTCTGGAGATTGAGCCTTTTTATGAAAAAGAGGACATGGAGACTACCGACTTTGAGTGGATATCCCGTTTCTTTGGCCGGATGAAAAGTACAGACAGTCGCGTGGAGGCAAGTCAGATTGCAGCTGAACAGGTCAAGGAAATGCTCGGTTACGACCGGGTAATGATCTATGAATTTGACGAGCAATGGAATGGTAAAGTTATTGCTGAAGCGCGTGAACAAGAACTCGAACCATTCCTGGGACATCACTATCCGGCATCGGATATACCCAAACAGGCTCGAGAGTTGTATCTTCGCAATTGGCTGCGGACTATTGTAAATGTAAATTATAAACCCGTCGAGATTGTGCCTACGCTACAACCGCTCACTGGCAAGCCGCTGAATTTGAGTCTTTCGGTCCTGCGCAGTGTATCTCCACTTCACATCGAATATCTGCATAATATGGGTGTAGGTGCGACCGTAACGATCTCGCTCATTCATAACAATGAGCTGTGGGGACTCATCACATGCCATCATTATTCGGCCAGATATGTACCCCATCGCGTACGGAATCTGTGCAATTTCCTGGGGGCGTTCTTCTCGAATGAATTGTTCCAGCGTCAGCAACTCGATGATTATCAATCAGAGATTCAATCACGTGAAGCCGCTTCACGAATTGCCAACATTTTTATCGGTAACACAAGTCCTGCCCGAGTGCTTGAGGAATTGCAGGGAGAAGAAGAGACGGTGTTAAACCTGATGGGTGCTGCCGGAGCAGCAATCTGTTACCAGGACAAGTTGTTGTTGTATGGTGAAACGCCAACCAGCGGCCAGATTCGGGAACTGGCAGGTTGGCTTGCAGGAAAGTCTGAGGATTACAGTTACTATACTTCGAAACTGAGTTCAGAGTATGAAACAGCCAAAGCTTATCCGGATAAGGCTTCCGGGGTTATTTATGTTGCCATTTCGCCTGGACAGCATAACTACATGATCTGGTTCCGACCTGAGGTCGTCCAGGTTGTCAATTGGGCGGGTGACCCTGCCAAAGCGGTGCTCAAGACGGATGACGGCATGCGGTTGTCTCCTCGTAAATCATTCGAGAAATGGCGTGAGGTTGTAAAGTCAACTTCATATCCATGGGCTACGAAAGAGCTGAGCGTGTTACCTTTACTCAAAACCATTGTACGTCGGCAGACAGAGAACCAGTTGGTTCAGGCCGAAGAACAGGCGCTGCAGAATGCTCGTATTTTGCGACAAAATGAACAGCGTTATTTGCAGTTAATGGAATACTCGCCCGTGGCATTCTTTACTTTGACTGACGGTCAGATTATCTACTGTAATATGAAGGCTGCCGAGTTGCTCGGGTTCGGGAGTTCCAAAAACCTGATGGGCAAGGACTTCGGGGCGTTTGTACCTGAGCAAACGAGAGTGACGTTACAACAGAATTTTGAGGAATTAAAGCACAATAACACAAGTTTGATTACCAGCCAGTCGTATTTCACTACAGCAGCAGGTACCTCATTGTTGCTTGAAATTACACTTGCTTCTGTTACGCACGCGGGTAAGCCTTCCGTAATGGTACTTCTGCACAGTGGAGCGTCCCATCATGAACAGGACAATTACACTGAAACGACTAGCCAGCTGCAAAATTACTTGAACACAGATCCGTTAACAGATATGCCAATTCAAACGGTATTCAAGTCTCAGCTTCAGGATGACTGGGATGATTGTTTGGAGGAGAAATGCAGTCTGGGGTTGCTCATTATAGATATCGATGATTTCCGTTCATATAACGCGGCATACGGACTTCAGGGAGGAGATCTGTGTCTGCAATGGATCGGTGAGGTACTTACTGTGGTCAGTGAGCAGCACAATGCACTAATTTCCCGTCTTCGCGGAGGTACATTCATGTTGAAAATGAAGAGCACAACTTCTGAAGATTCAGCACAGCTTGCGGAAGAGATTAGACAACATGTTCTGGCTCTGCAGATCCAGCGAGAATCATCGGGTCCGAGTGGAATCGTCACGGTTAGTGTCGGGGGTGCAGTACTGGTACCTGATGAGCAGTCAAGTGTATCCGAACTGATTGAAAAAGCTACTCAAGCGCTGGCCCAAGCGAAGAGTGAAGGGAAGAATCGAGCGATCGTTGTCTGATTTTAGGGTAGGTACCCTTACAGCTGAAAGGAATACACCTGTATGATCAATATCATATGAATATGAACCAAAAGAGAGCAGAACTGCTCTCTTTTTTGGTTTTAATAATGTGTTAATTTCATCACCGCAGACACAGCACTAGTGTTATAATGATCCCTATGGATACACGTGTTCGTATTCTGCCTTGGAGGAGGGTGAGCTAACGTTCTATGAAAGACGAATCTAGACAATTGGAATTCATGGAGATAGATTTGAGCGAAGAACCCGTAACAGCATCGGTTCCGGTTCCTGATCGTTCAACCATAGTGCAGTCTGCACATGATACGATGCAGCATCGTGGAGTCATATTGTCCTCGGAGAAACGTTTTGTAGAGGAAGCAAAACATTGGTCAGAGATGGAAGGAGATGTGTCTCCCTGGGTTCCATTTATGAGCTACTGGCCAACGTATGGTGTAATGAATGAAGCCCAACGCAAGTGGTATTTGTATTGGAGGAAGGAAGTTCGTCAGGGGAGGTACCCGGATACTGATCTTTCCTATCTATTTGTTCATATATATGAGTTGATTAACGGCATTGGCTGGCAGAATGCTCAGGATGGTTATGATCAATTAAAGCAGCTATGGGTGAACTACCGTGAACGGCTTCCTCAATTAAATATATATATGCAAGAGTGGATGGTCGATTATGTGCTCGTCCATCAACTGGACATGTTTTTATCCGAGGTCATGGGCCTTTCGGGCGGATATCTGCCAGCAGAGATGTTGGATAGGGAGCTGCAACGTATTATGCAGGATAAGGTATCGGATATTTCGCTGAATATGCTGCAAAGATACTATGATTACGATATTACACTCAGTAAGTTCTATAGAGATGGCGGTAAAGAAGTGATGGAGCAGTATATTCCACGGGTCACGGCCTTGGTTCATTCGTACCTGGAACGTACGCGAGAAGTTGGACTGTTGCCAGTGTTTCAACCCAATGATGAACGCACGGTGGAGCGCATACTGTTTCGCAAAGCGGTCTATGATGATTCGATCTATGGAAGATCGGTATCATTCAGATATATGCCCATTGGTGAACAGGCTGAATTTGTACAGATGGTTACGCGGATCTATCGATGTACTGAAAATAAACTTCGTGAACTGCTCGGATTCAGAGGCCGATTGCGTGGACAAACATTAGAGCCTGAACTTGCGAATCTGATTGAACGTTACCTGGACAAAGCATATGCGATTGATCAGGCCGAGACGGTGGAACAACCGGTGATTCGTATTGATACGGAGAAACTGGCATCGTTACAGCAGGAAAGTGAGTACGTGCGATTGGCGCTTACAATTGAGAATGATCACCCTTCTGAAGTGAAGGATGACGAGGTTAACAACGCAGATATTACAAGCAATCGAGTAGATGCACTGGAAACAAGGAATGAGATCACTTCAACTGAAGGTCCCATGGGGCCAGCTCCATCTGCAGTAGAGATTGCAACAGGAGCGCAAGTAGAATCTATTAGGTTGCAGTGGGGCGAGTCTG
Organism: Paenibacillus sp. CFBP 13594; assembly: GCF_014842675.1. Lineage (NCBI taxonomy): Bacteria > Bacillati > Bacillota > Bacilli > Caryophanales > Paenibacillaceae > Paenibacillus > Paenibacillus sp. CFBP 13594. Next base: position 1,636,139 of record NZ_JACYVQ010000001.1, on the reverse strand, counting down.
CTGAGGCTGATCTGGATGAAGAATGGCTGATCTTTGCCAAGGAACTCTCCCCTCAGCAGGTGCAGACGATTCATGTTCTACTTGGCGCAAGTCCAGATACGGAGCTGATGCGTCTGGCTGAGCAATATGGAACGATGCCTACTCTTTTGCTGGATGAAATTAATGATGTAGCTATGGAAACGATCGGTGATCTTCTGATTGATGGTGATCGGATTGTTCCTGATTATATAGATGTGTTCGAACATGTGAAGAGGTGATACGCAGTGACAGAACTTAAAATACCGAAGCGGCTGACCACCGCACTTGTAAATTCATTAACGGCGGGTGTTGTCCCGCGTATAGGACTGGAACAGATTGCAGTTGGCCGGAAATCGGAAGTGGAAGCCATTTTGCGAGATATGGACAATATTGCGGAGGGTGGCGCAGCGTTCAAACTCATTACCGGCCGTTACGGTAGCGGTAAAAGCTTTCTTTTGCAGATGATTCGTAATTATGCGATGGATCGCGAATTTGTTGTGGCAGATGCCGATCTGTCACCAGAGCGACGATTGGTGGGTACCAAAGGTCAGGGACTTGCCACATACCGCGAACTGATGACTCGTCTGTCTACACGCACACGCCCGGATGGGGGAGCATTGGAGCCGATTTTGCAAAAATGGATCGCCGGGTTGCAACAATCCACGATGCAAAGTCAGAACCTGCGCCCGGATGATCCGGCTCTGCCGCTGGAAGTAGAGAAGCAGATCTATGCGGTGACGGGAGAGATGCAGAATCTGGTTCACGGCTTTGATTTTGCCAAGGTACTGGCTTCCTATTGGAATGGGTACAAGCTCGCTGATGATGATCGCAAACAGGCGGCACTTCGCTGGCTTCGAGGAGAATTTGCAACCAAAACGGAAGCAAAAAAAGAACTGGCTGTTGGTGTAATCATTGACGATGACAACTGGTATGACTACTTCAAATTATGGTCTGAATTCACAGCGCGCATTGGTTACAAAGGATTACTGTTGTTCATTGATGAAGCGGTGAATCTGTACAAAATTACAAACAGCGTCTCACGTCAAAGCAACTATGAGAAATTGCTGACGATGTTTAATGATACGATGCAGGGCAAGGCAGAGCACCTAGGCATATTTGTGGGCGGTACGCCGCAATTTGTGGAGGATGAACGGCGTGGACTATACAGCTATGAAGCGCTTCGCTCCAGGCTTATTGATGGTCGTTATGCAGCCAAAGCGTATGCAAATTATACGGGCCCGATCCTGAAGCTGGCGATGTTATCGCATGAAGAGATTCTGATTCTGCTCCAGAAGCTGCGACAGATTCATGCCCTGCATTTTGGATACAGTGCAAGTCTGACGGATGAACAATTGGTTGATTTTATGCAAACGGCGGTGAATCGACTGGGGGCGGAGGAATTGCTGACCACGCGTGAAGTGGTAAGGGACTTTATGGATGTACTGCATACGCTCCACCAGAATCCCGAAGTGACATATACTCAATTACTTGGCGAGCGGGCTGTCAAACCTCAGGAAACGGATAAAGGGCCAGATGCTTCCGCAAATACGGATGATCTGGACGATTTCCTGGCGGAGTTTGAATTATGAGTGAGAATCCGTTCTATCGATTGGCACCATTCGTTCAGGAATTTATATATAAAAAAAGATGGGAATCGCTTCGGCCTGCTCAGATTGAGGCCTGCAATATCTGTTTTCATACTCCGCATCATATGCTGATTGCGGCAGGCACAGCCTCCGGCAAAACGGAGGCGGCTTTTTTTCCTGCATTGACCGAGCTGTATGAACGGCCTTCAAAATCGGTTGGCATTTTGTACATTGGACCGCTGAAAGCCCTGATTAACGACCAATTCGAACGTCTTAAGGATCTGTTATCCGAAGGAAATATTCCGGTTTGGCATTGGCACGGGGATGTGCCTCAGGCGGAGAAAACAAAACTGATGAAAAATCCGTCCGGTGTGCTCCAGATAACGCCAGAATCGCTGGAAGGTCTGCTCATGAATCGACCAAATGCAATCCCGGCGCTGTTTCATGACTTGCGATATGTCATCATCGATGAGGTGCATGCTTTCATGGGAGCGGATCGGGGCATTCAAGTACTCAGCGAACTTGCCAGAATCGAGCGTATGGCTGGCTGTGCACCGCGAAGAGTGGGCTTGTCCGCTACACTTAGTGACTATGATGCGGCTACATCTTGGCTTGCTGCCGGAACGCAGCAGGGGGTGGATGTAGTCTCTTCCCCGGGCGGTCGCAAGCTGCGACTGCGGGTGGAACATTTCTCTTTTCCAGATGCGCAGGACGAGGAGCAGGCGGAGCAGCTTCATAACGCACGCAAAGCCTACTACGACTTCATTTATGAAAGCACACATCGTAAAAAAGCGTTGATCTTCACCAACAGCCGTACCGATGCAGAAGTCACCATTCTTGAGATGCGGCGGGTCGCGGCTCGCAGGGAGGAACGTGATGTGTTCCATGTTCATCATGGAAGTATCTCCGCCATGCTGAGGGAAGAGACGGAAGCTGCCCTACGCACTGGATCAGGGCCCGCGGTTGCTGCGGCAACGGTCACGCTTGAACTGGGCATCGATCTGGGCGAACTGGAACGTGTGGTTCAGCTTGGTGCACCGTATAGTGCGTCCAGCTTTGTACAGCGTCTGGGACGTTCAGGAAGACGAGAGGACATGGCATCAGAGATGCTTTTTGTATGTCCGGAGGAAGAGGATGAGGAAGCGCAATTGCCAGCACGTATGCCGTGGACGTTGATGCGTGCGATTGCTGTTATCGAACTATATGTAAAAACCAAGTGGGTCGAGCCGCTTGAAGCCCGCAAAATGCCCATAGGTGTACTTTATCATCAGACGATGAGCATGTTGAAAAGTATGGGGGAGGCGGAGCCGAGAGATCTTGCAGAAGCCATCCTTTCGCTGGCTCCCTTTGCGTTGATAAGACCTGATCAATATCAGGTTTTCCTGAATTACCTCATTGAGACGGATCACCTGCAATGGACAGAGGATCGAACATTGATTATCGGTCTGACAGGTGAAAAAATCGTGAACAATTATCGCTTCTACGCCGTGTTTAAAGACGATGAGGAACATAAAGTATTAAACGGCTCAGAAGAGATTGGTTCGATTACAACCGTGCCCCCACCTGGCTATTGCTTCTCGCTCGCAGGCAAACTGTGGAAGGTGGAAGAGGTCGATCACAAGCACAAGGCTGTGTATGTGAAGTCTGCAAAAGGTAAGGTAGATACGTTATGGCTTGGAGCGGGAGGAGATATTCATACGTCGGTGGTACAGAAAATGCGTGAAGTGTTGTCCGACTCAGTGATCTATCCTTACCTGTCACCACAAGCCGTCAATCGACTTGAACGGGCGCGCCGCTTAGCTCGTGAAAGTGGACTGTTGAAGCAGGTTGTCATTCCGGCAGGGGGAGATTCGATGTATGTTCTTCCTTGGGTGGGAAGTAAATCATTCCGTACATTGGAGCGCCTGATGAAGCATAATCTGTCCAAGAAACTTGCCTTGCGGTCCGTTGTGCCGATGGAGCCATATTATTTTGTGGTGTCCGGCAAGGTCGATGAACGAACATTATTAGCCGAGATCATGAGTGAGTGTCGGACGGCTGAAGACGCATCTGCGTTACTGGCTGAAGATGAAGCTCCTTATCTGGGCAAGTATGATGAATTTGTCGCGCCGCCTTTGATCCGTGAGGCTTTTGCCGTGGATGGGCTGGATCTGGATGGATTGAAGACAGGTTTACAGCAAACATTGGAGTGGGACTCCTCAGGCTCTAATCGAACCTGACGTTTTTTTATGCGGAATAGGGTTGACACCATCTCACCTCCCATGTAATATATGAAAAGTCGTCACACACGAAATACATCAAATTGCATATATCATTTCGTATAACCTCGCAGGCCGAAAGTGTACACAGGGCGAGGGTCTCTACGGGAAGCCTATACTTCCTAACTACGATGCCAAGGAATCCATGTATTCCTTGCTCGTAGTTAGGATTTTTTGCATTTAGATGGTGTCTGTGACCTTGGCATGAACCAACATGCGGGCGTATTTTTCTTATCATCAGGAGGTTTATTCACAATGAAATATTATCTGTCCGTTCTCGCGGGAGCGATGAGCTATGGCATATTATCCACGATTGTGGTTCTGGCGTACGGCGAAGGATATAAACTTGGAGAGGTTGTGGGAGCACAGCTGATTACGGGTTTTCTTCTATCCTGGATGCTGGCGCTATACACAAGATTTAGAACAAAACGTAAGTCACAGGCAAATGGCAAAACATCAGGAGCCGTGGCACAGGTATTCAAGCGGTTGTCGTGGAAACAACGTCTGTTATTGATGGCTGCTGGAACACCAACGGTAATTACAGGGCTCGTGTATTATCAGTCTTTGCGTTATATCCCGGCTTCACTTGCCATTATCCTGTTGTTCCAGTTCACATGGATTAGCGTATTGATTCAGGCAATAAGCAAACGTCAACGTCCAGACAAAGTCACGTTCCTGACGTTGATCATTCTGTTTGGCGGAACCTTGCTGGCAGCGGGTTTCCTGGAACAAGGATTGGGTGAGTTTAACGGTCTGGGTATTGCGCTTGGACTAATGGCAGCCGTAAGTTATTCCCTGTTTGTCTTGTTCAGCGGCAAAGCGGTTCCTTCAGCGCATCCAGCCTTCCGCAGTGCGTGGATGGTTACAGGCGGATTGATCCTACTGTGCATTTTGTTCCCGCCGACATTCCTCTTTAACGGATTGATCTGGAGCCAGTTGCTTGTATTTGGATTGTTACTTGGATTCTTCGGGGCATTCATTCCACCCGTACTGTTTGCTATCGGTGTTCCGCATATTGGTGGTGACATGGCCGGAATCTTGGGTGCAGTGGAGCTTCCAATTGCAGTTTTGTTATCCTCAATCGTGCTCCATGAGCATGTCAGCGGATTGCAATGGTTCGGAGTTATCATTGTGCTCATTGGTGTAGCCCTGCCAGAGTTGTATAAATTACGTATGAGACGAAGTCGGAATACACCGATCTATTCCTGAGTTATACAAAAAGGGATATTGTGAAGTATGAACGGGAATACCCGTAGATAAGCCTGAGAAATCAGGCTTTTTTTATTGAAGTAATATGGCTGAACCACAATAGCCCAGAGGGGTCATTTTCATTGTCATGCGAATCAGGTATGCTTAAAGAATAAATCCGTCTGTGGATTGAATATGGATGGGACATCGAATGAGGAGTGTTTAAATGAAAAGCTGGTTTGGAAAAACATGGCCTTGGTTAACGCTGGGTCTGACCGTTGTTGTATTGCTTGGATCATTTTTGGTTTATTTTATGGGCAAAGACGTATCCCCCGGATCGGGAAGTGCGGTAACAGCACAAGCCGAGACTCCGGAGGATTTGAAGGGATATGAAGTCATTGATGTGGACGTGAGCAACGATGGTTTTGGACCAGACGTTATCGAGGTGAAAGCTGGTGTACCGACCAAAATCAACTTTATTCTGACCCGGTCGGTGACACATGTGAAATCAGTGGGATCACAAAAGCTTGGCATGGATCTATACATGCAAAAGGGACCCAATTATTATACGGTCGACAAAGATCTGCCCAAGGGAGAATATGAGATCCATTGCGGCATGTACATGATATATGCAACGATTAAGGTCGTATAAGCAGAAGGAGCATGGTTTCGGGTTACCGAGCTTTGCTCCTTTTTTTGGTGCGTGATATCATGGGAAAGTGGGTAAAATCGATCAGGAGGTGGCGAAATGAAAGCGCTATTTATTGGAGGGACAGGCACCATCAGTACGGCCATTACGGAGATGCTTGCACAGCAAGGCTGTGAACTGTATTTGATTAATCGAGGCAATCATAACCATGACTTACCTAAGGAAATCAACGTACTTCAAGCGGACATTAATGACGAGACACGTGTAGCGGAACTGATCGCTGATCTGGAATTTGATGTTGTTGCAGACTTTATCGCCTTTGTACCATCTCAATTGGAGAGAGATTACCGTTTATTTAAGAATAAAACAAAGCAGTTTATTTTTATAAGCTCAGCATCTGCGTATCAGACACCTTTGGCTGATTACCGGATCACGGAAGGCACGCCATTATCGAATCCATACTGGGAGTATTCTCGCAACAAGATTGCATGTGAAGACTATCTGATGAAACAATACCGCGAGCATGGATTTCCAGTGACCATCGTGCGTCCGAGCCATACGTATGGCGACAAATCGGTACCTCTCGGTGTTCATGGTGCTCAAGGCAGCTGGCAGGTTCTCAAGCGCATACGTGAAGGCAAACCCGTTATCATCCATGGAGATGGTACCTCACTGTGGACCATTACGCACAATACTGATTTTGCCAAAGGGTTTATCGGGCTTATGGGAAATATCCATGCCATTGGTGAATCGGTACATATCACCTCAGATGAATCCGTCACCTGGAATCAGATTCATGAGATTATAGCTGGCGTGTTGGGCGTTAAGCTTCATGCGGTACATGTACCCTCTGAGTTCTTAGCTGCATGCAGTGACCAGGATCTTCGCGGCGGATTGCTGGGTGACAAAGCCAATACCGTTGTATTTGACAACAGTAAGCTGAAGCGGCTTGTTCCGGAATTTGTAGCAACGACAAGAGCCGATCAGGGCATTCGACGTACGATTGAGCACATTCTGGAGCATCCTGAATTACAGACCGAGGATCCGGAATTTGATGGTTGGTGTGACAAGGTCGTTGGCGCATTGGACGAAGCGTTATTAAAGATCAGAGATGAGAAATGAGAAGTAAGGCGATCATGATCAAGTGTTTACATTCATGCGCTTAATCGTTATAATCAAGAAAAAATGACACTTGTTAGGGGAGGCACCCCAACTTAGGACATCGTTCCTTTGTTGGGGTGCCTTCCTTTTTTTGTGTGCCAAAAAGGAGAGTAGACGTTGAAAAAATCAGGAAAACGTGTGAAGAAACAAGCGGAACAGCTAACCAAGGTGGTGCTGGCATTTGCATTATTATCACCTCAAGCCCTGTTGCTTGAATGGGGCGCAACGACGGTAATGGCTGAAACGGTTGAAACGATCGGGATTGTATCCGATACGTCCAGCATGAAGGCTGTACAGTCCTCCAAGGTGAAAGTGGAGATGAACAGTGACGGTAAATACAGAATTGTATTACTACCAAACACAAATGTATTTTACGGTGGTGATACAGGGAATGTATCTACGATTATCGACCATAATGGATCACCCGTGAACTTCAAAACATTGCCTTTGAATTATTACCGAATTAACAATAATGTGATTGAAATGTCCCGGCAAAAGGACAATGTGGAATATATTTTGCGTGTTTCTATCGTTAATGCTACCTCACAAGGTGGGTACATGAAGGTTGAACTCGAAGCTATTAACCGAAGTGGAACGGCACTGAATTTGGGTGGAACATTTTATTGGGATACGATGGTGAATGGCAATGATGCTCCTCCATTTGAAGTCATTGAGAATGGATGGCGCAATTACAGCGGGGGTGTTCAGGTCACGGCTTTTTATGCAAATACGTACAATGTTGTGAATGCAGATCGCATATATATGGGCCAGTACAGCAGCCCAGACAGCGCCCAACTCACAGGAGGGTCTTCACCTTCAGCGTTCACTCCAGGCCAGACCGTTACGGCGAGTGATACAGCTGCACAATTTTGGTGGGACGCCAAAACAACAGCGAATCAGGCTTCACGTAAATTTTCAACCATTGTGGGGATTGGCCCCAAAAATGCTCCACCTTCATTTACCTTAACAGCACCCTCTTCGGGTCAAACCTATTACAAAGGCGAGCAACTTCAGATCTCTGGTACAACGCGAGATACGGATGTAGACGACCTGTTGACCGTGAAATGGTCCATTGATGGTGGGTCCGAGAACATTCTTACCCAGATGACCGCAACGGGTTCAAATCAGTCTTTCAACACCAATTACACATTGCCTGATACCCTGCCAGATGGCACACACACATTGCAAGTATGGGTCATGGATGACAAAGGTGGGGTGTCCTCCGCAGGAACCGTTAACTTTACGGTAAGAAGTTTTGTTGTGCCCGGAACGCCGACATATTCATTGGTTAATTCTAATAACTTGACGGTAAATTGGGATAAGAAGGCGAATGATGTATCCGTTACGTATGAACTGAAGAATATGACCACGAATCAGATCGTGGATACAGGTGCGTCAAACAGTCGGCAGGTGACAGGGCTCACTCCGAATACCAGTTATTCTTTTGCTGTACGTGCCAAAAATTCAAGTGGTACCTTCACGGGGTACTCCAGTCCATCCACCAAATATACATTGGCCAATCCACCCGCTGCTGCGGCTGTGACACAATCAGGCAACTCTGTCACAGCGAGTTGGAATAATAATAGTAACCCTGCGGGCACTCATTACAAAACCGAAATACGCACAGGTGGGCAAGTCCTCGCAACGGGAACAACAACTTCCCCACGTTCAGCGTTTGCCCTGACCGGACTCGCGGACGGAAAATATGAAGTATTTGTGGCGGCACTGAATGGAGAAGGGATACAGACCCCATTTATATCCGCTGGAGAGATGATGAAAGATACGACGGGCCCAACTGCTCCTTCTGTTACACTCACGCCATCCTCATGGACCAAGGAAGATGTTCTCGTCACGGTTGAAGAGGGGAAAGATGCCTTAAGCGGAACTCAGAAGACTGAAGTGAAAGTTGGTCCGGCAGGAGAATGGCGTGAATACAGCGCTCCGTTTACCGTAAGCAGTGAAGGCAACACAACTGTTATGGCACGCAGTATTGATGCGTTTGGTAATACAGGACAGGAAACGGCTGTGACAGCCAGAGTAGATCGGACGGCACCAACGCCTCCCGTCATATCGTTGAACCCGCCGGAATGGACAAAAGCGCTGGTAATCGTGACATTAACGGAGGGTACGGACGAAGCAAGTGGCATTGGTCTGACACAGTATAAGCTGGGAAGTGAGGGAGAATGGATCGACTACAAGGCTCCTTTTACACTGAATGAAGAAGGGATAACCGAGATTTACGCACGAAGTGTTGACTGGGCCGCCAATGTCAGTGCTTCCACTTCAGCAACAGCCAGAATCGACAAGACTGGGCCTGAGCAACCAACGATTACGTTAAGTGAAGAGGATTGGACGAATCAGGATGTAACTTTTGCAATAAACAGTGGCGAAGATTCAGGCAGTGGGCTTGCCAAGAGCCAATATCGACTTAACAAAGAAGGTCCTTGGATCGATTACAAGGGCGAAGTGACGGTTGCCGATGAGGGAGAAACGATCATATATGCACGCTCACTTGACCGTGTAGGCAATATAAGCACGTCCGCTCAGGCTACAGTTCGAATTGACACGACAGCTCCAACCGAGCCGGTGATTCGTTTAAGTTCTTCTGGATGGAGTAAAGAACATGTGCAATTCACGATCGCTGGTAGTGTCGATGAACGAGCGATATCCTATGAATACAGCATAAATGACGCCCCGTATATGACAGGAAATAGCGGTACAGTTAGTACAAACGGCGCTACCACCATTCGAGCCCGAGCAAGAGATACCGTTGGTAATGTGAGCAAGGAAGTGAGTCGAATCGCCTATGTGGATCAGATAGCTCCCACGATTACATTTGCACCGAACGGACATGGCTGGACGGACATGGATATATCCACTACCATTCAGTATGCCGACGCCTACTCAGGCATTCAAGAACTGGAACGATTCTATCAAGTTACGAACAGTGCAGAATCACCGGATCATTGGCTTGAAGCTCGCTCTGACGAGCATAAAATATCCATCGAATCGGAAGGCATATGGTACATCCATGCCAAAACCATGGACAGAGCAGGTAATACATATGAGACAACATCATCACCTTACCATATTCAACGCAAGCCCGAGCAACCGAGTCATGTGAGAATGACACAGATTGCTGAGACATCAGCTGAACTTACAGTGGATTTGCCAACAGGGGGAAGGTATACCAATGGATATCAGTATGAGATAACGAATAAAACGACAGGACAGTCATGGACACTGGACTACCCTAACCACAGTATAATCGATCACTCTCTAAGCGGTGGTCAAGTCTATGAATATGAAGTTAAAGTGAGAAACCATACCGGAGTAAGTGATGCAGTAAGCGCTCAAGTATTAACGATCCCGGCAGCTCCCGGAACGTTGCATGTTCGAAAATTAGATTCCCAGCCGCATTTGGCCGAAATCCAATTTGATTCAGTACAGGGAGCAGATGCTTACCGCATCATTGCTGCAACTGCGGACGGTGTCACCGTGTTTGATCAGACGGTATCTTACCCTGCAAACCTACCCTATATCAGCAACCTCGTTCCAGGAACCATTCATAACATTTCGGTAACGGCAATGAATGAAAGTGGAGCAGGTGGAAGCAGTAGAACCGGATTCCTCACACTGCCGGCAATGCCCGGTGAGTTTATGGCCGTTCAAATTCAGGAGCATGATATTTCATTAGAATGGGAGACAGTGACTTCTGCAACGTATTATGGTCTTTCACGCGATGGAACAGCCATATATGAAGGAGAACAGACGGAGTATCTGGACTCGGGTCTGGATAGCGGAACGGAGTACAGCTATACGTTAATTGCCGGAAATGAGACAGGAACAGGACCGTTGGCAGGATTACCTTTGCTCAAGACTTTACCTGGGCAGGTGTCCGGCTTACAGGTATCAGATGCTTCCACAGGGAGCCTGCGACTGAATTGGGAAGCAGTACGTGGAGCCGATCGTTATGAGTTATGGTTGAATGGAGAGAAGTCGGGAACGGTTCCTGCCGGAACCCAGGAATGGATCTTTCCGGGACTGAGTTCAGGAACATCTTATCAACTGGATGTACAAGCAGTGAACGGAAGTGGACAGGGGATGCGAAGCTCAGTATCAGGAACAACACTACCAGAGAGCCCGTCGGGACTTCACGTTGTTCAAGTAACTGAACAGGGAGCAATTTTGAGCTGGGAACCTGTAGGTGGGGCAACGAAATATCGGGTGGACATCGATGGACAGAGCCATGAAATATCAGATACACAACTCGCAGTTCACCACCTGTCAAGCAGTCGTGAGTATACCTATGAAGTACAGGCGGGCAATGCTGCCGGGTACGGTGCATCCACCAGTAGTACAATCCTTACGCTACCTAGCAGGCCGGAAGGACTGAATGTCACATCGACTGATGAGACAAGTATGGGACTTACATGGCAAGCTGTAGATACGGCGAATCTCTATATTGTGAAAATCAATGGAACAGAAGTGGGCAGAACATCAGAACTGGCCTACACGGTTGAGGGATTATTGCCAGGTACAGAGTACGCTTTAGAAGTTCAGGCTACGAATGCTACTGGTCTAGGTGAGACAGCGCAGCTCATACGATTGTCCAAACCTGTGTCGCCTGCCGAAGTACTTGTTAATCCAGGAGTACATCATGCAAAAGTTTCCTGGTCTGTCGTGGAAGGTGCCGCTGAATACGTGATTGAGCAGAAGGGCAAGGAGATCTATAGAGGAATGGAGAATGAAGCAATGATTACAGGGCTCCAGGATGGAACCTGGCATCATTATCAACTATGGGCAGTCAACAGACAGGGAACCCGTTCTGAAGCCACGGATGTATCTCTGCTGACTTTGCCTGAGAAACCCGTTAAGGTTGCCGTATATGATGTGGCAAAAAACAGCCTGGGTCTGGATTTCAGTAATACTGGTGTCCTAGGGGCGGATCATTACGTCATTGAACGGGATGGAAGAGAGATCGCTCAGATGGATTCAAGTGAAACCCAATTTGTAGACAATCATCTGTCGCCAGGAACGAAATACACTTATGTAATTCGGGCAGTCAATGCGAGTGGAACGAGTGGGCCGCTTACTTTCAGTGTAATGACTCAAACGTTGCCATTGATTGCAGAAAGTATAACAGTGAAAGCCGGAACACATGCGGTGGATCTGGCTTGGGATGTTGTTAAGGGAGCGGCTGCATATGAGATTCGTAATCGGGTAACGGGAGATGTACAGAGCGTCTCTGAACCGTCTGTACATCTCAATAGCATGCTGGATGGCACAGCGTATGAATTCGAACTCGTCGCGATTAATGAAGATGGTCATCGGTCAGAGTCTATTCAGATTCAGGTTTTAACAAAACCTATATCACCTCAGACGGCAGGCATAACACACATCACAGATCAGACTGCGGTGCTGGATCTGACTGGAAGCTCTACACGGGGAGCAGAGCAATTCATTATTATGCGGGATGGTGTTGAAGTCGCTAAGGTTCCAGCAGATCAAGATTCATTTGAAGATCATGGACTGACACCAGGAGAGCATTACATGTATACCATCAAAACATCGAATGCAACGGGTGAGAGTGACACAGGTTTCGAAGTTCACGTGCGAACGTTGCCTGCGACCATTACTGAACCTTTACATGCAAGTATGATTGGGGAAAAAGAGGGATTAATCTCTTGGTCAAAGGTACAAGGTGCTGAGGGATATACCATATGGATCGGAGATCAGATGTTCACCACTATTGAAGAAGGGGATATCACCAAGGTGAGATTAACTCATCTGGAGAGTGCAACCCGATATGATCAGGTACAGATTATTCCTTATAATACGGCTGGTTCAGGAAGCCCAATGACCGTGACTCCTTTTTACACCTTGCCTCATGTTGATTCACTGGAAATGAAGATATATCCGGAGACAGACCATGCCAAATTGGAATGGGACTTCCCTTATGGGAACGAAACATTCGTTGTATTGCTAAATGGTACTGAAGTATATAGAGGCAAAACAAAAGAGTTTATTGTTGATCAACTGGATGCAGGCAAGCAGTACCAGATTGAAATCTACACAGAGAATGATCAGGGAGATGCTTCGAAGAAGCTGGCGTATTCTGTCCTGACCAAGCCAGCAGCTCCCGTCAAAGTGGAGTATCATTCGGCGAAGGACCACATTCGTCTTCTATTGGAACAGAGCCGGGTTGAAGGTGCCGAGCAGTTCATCATTGAGCGTGACGGTGTGGAGGTTGCTCGTGTTCCTGCTGACGAAATGTTCTATGACGACAAGGAACTTGAACCGGGCGTGAACTACAGCTATACAGTCAAGACCATGAATGCTTCGGGCAGTAGTGATGGTGGTTATTACCTTCATGCAATGACTTTGCCCGGTAGTGCTGCTTCACCTCCTGTAGTAGAGGGACGTTCCATGTATGGTGCAGACATCGTATGGGAACTGATTCCTGGTGCTGCGGGTTATCGAATCTATCGAAATGAAGAGCTTGGGGGAACAACAACGGAGACATCAATACATGTGTCTGAATTAATCAGTGCAGAGCGTTATACTGACTTTGCAATCATTCCATTTAATGAGGCAGGGGAGGGTGAGGCGTTAAAGGTTCCGGAATTCGAGACGTTGCCTTCCGAGGAACTGACAGTAGCAGCCATAGCGCAAGGTACTAATACGATTAAGCTAACTTGGGAACTGGATTCAATGAATGAGGTGATTGTGATCACCCATAAAGATCGTGAGATCTACCGTGGCACCGAGCGTAGTCATGTATGGACAGGACTGAATGCCGAGCAGCATTATGAGGTGGTTGTATGGACGGAGAATTCAGCAGGTGAGCAAAGTGAAAGCAAACGGGCCGCAGCCATGACTTTTCCGTATCCACCATCCGCCTGGAGCGGTAGTGGTACAGCTTCAAATCCAGCAGATACTTTGGTAAAAGCCGATGAGGTGAGTTCACAACCTGAACCTTCTGATGAGCAACCTGAGTTACCTGCGAAAAAAAATATCAAATTTATTGATATCAGCCAAACATTCAATAAAGATCAGATTACCTGGCTTGCGGAACAAAATATCATTCAAGGTGTAAGTGAAACTCGCTTCGAGCCACGCCGTCCGATCACGCGTGCAGAATTTACCGCATTAATCGTGCGTCTGATGGGTGTGGATACAAAGGTTAATGAACAACAACATAGATTTCAGGATGTAAACGACGATGATTGGTTTGCTCCTGAGATTAAGGCAGCCGTTCACCATGAGATGGTCCAAGGTATGGGGAATAGGAAATTCGCTCCACATGCGCTGGTGACACGGGAACAGGCATCCAAGATTATAGCCAATGTTGTCCGTAAAATCAGACCGGAACCGCTGACTTCCCCAAGAGCGTTTACCGACCAGACTGATGTATCTGATTGGGCCAAAGAAGAAGTGCAGGAGCTTGCAGGTTTGTACATGATTACCGGATATGAAGACGGCAGCTTCCGTCCCATGCAGCACTTAAGCAGATCCGAAGCTGCAGCGCTGATCTTCCGTTTAAATAAGCTGATTCAAGTTATGAATGAGAAGCATACAGATCAAGTGGAGAAAGCGTCAGCGTTCGATCATCATATCTAGATTGAATTGATTCTTACAAGTGATACTTTAATCATCGGCAGTAACGACATTACCGCTTGATTGGTTTTTAATGTTATAATAGGTTGCCAATATGATAAAAAAGGGTAATGAACAATGGTGATGAATAATGAATAATAAATTTATCCGGATATATGAAGATATTGCAGATCGTATTCGGACTGGAGAGATTGAGGCAGGCACGCTGCTTCAATCGGAACTGGATCTATCGGAAAGTTATCAAACGTCTCGAGAGACTATTCGCAAAGCATTGAAAATGTTGTACGAAGAAGGTTATATTCAGAAGATTCAAGGCAAGGGCTCAATTGTACTGGACATACGCAAGATCGATTTTCCCATCTCAGGTCTGGTTAGCTTCAAGGAATTAGCCAAAAAAATGGGACATCGCGCTCAAACGTATGTGAAGGTTTTCGAGGAGCAACAAGTGGATCAGGCGTTGCACAAGAAAATTAACTTTGGTCTGAATGAACAGGTCTGGGAGATCAGACGTGTGCGCAAAGTGGATGGAGAGCATGTCATACTGGACAAAGATTACATTAGCCAGCGGCTTGTTCCTGGGCTCAGCAAAGAGATCTGTAATGATTCCATCTATCAGTACATTGAGCAAGAGCTGGGGCTTTCCATTTCGTTTGCCAAAAAAGAGATTTTGGTGGAAGAACCCACCGCTGAGGACAGGGAATTACTTGACCTTGAAGGTTTCCACAATGTAGTTGTGGTGAGGAGCCAAGTCTACCTGGAGGATGCCAGTCAATTTCAGTATACGGAGTCGAGGCATCGACCGGACAAGTTCAGATTTGTGGATTTTGCACGTCGCAGATAAGTTAATCAAGATCGATCAGAGAGTACCTTTCACTGCATTATTCAGTGGATAGGTACTCTCTTTGGTTATGTGGGAATCCGAAGATCGTCCATCAAGAACCGCTTAATGTCAATGTTCTTCCTGCATGTCGGAGCGTATGATCACAATATATACGAGGCCGAGGAGTGAGCGAATTGAATCATGTGACAGCAAAATCAAATGTTCGCATATGGGAAGAAACCAGAGATATTCCAACCTATGGTACAGGTAAACCGGACAAAAATCCGATGTTTCTTGAAAAGCGAATCTATCAGGGAAGTTCGGGTAAGGTGTACCCACATCCCGTGATCGACAGCATTGAAGATGAAGCAAAAATGAAGTCGTATCGATTAATTATTCTCGAAAATGAATATGTACGTATCGAGATGATGCCCGAACTGGGTGGACGGATCTATCGCGCGCTGGATCGGACCAACAACTACGATTTTGTATATTATAACCGGGTCATTAAACCTGCACTTGTGGGTCTGGCAGGGCCATGGATTTCCGGGGGAATCGAATTCAACTGGCCACAGCATCATCGGCCCAACACGTTTGGTCCAGTCGATTATACATTTGGCAGTAATGAAGATGGAAGCGCTACTGTGTGGGTTGGTGAGATTGATCGCATGTATGGTACCAAAATGACCGCTGGCTTCACATTACATCCCGGCAAAGCCTATCTGGAAATCCATGCCGAGGTATACAATCGCACCAGCGCACCTCAAACTTTTCTATGGTGGGCGAATCCGGCTGTAGCTGTCAACGATCATACGCAATCCGTCTTTCCACCTGATGTAACGGCTGTGCTGGACCACGGAAAACGGGACGTATCCCGCTTTCCAATCGCAACCGGCACCTATTACAAGATGGATTATTCCGAAGGTGTGGATATCTCGCGCTACAAAAATATACCGGTTCCAACATCCTATATGGCGTATAAGTCGGATTATAATTTTGTAGGGGGTTATGACCATGGGATCCAGGCAGGTTTGTTGCATGTAGCCAATCATCATATTTCTCCGGGCAAGAAGCAATGGACCTGGGGGAATGGGGAATTCGGGCAAGCCTGGGATCGCCAGTTAACGGACGAGGATGGACCTTATATTGAATTAATGACCGGCATCTATACCGATAATCAGCCTGATTTTACGTGGTTACAGCCCTATGAAGCGAAATCATTCTCGCAGTATTTTATGCCGTATAAAGGAATTGGCATGGTCAAAAATGCAACGATTGATGCAGCAGTTAATCTGGAAATGGACGAAACGACCGGAATGGTAACCGTGATGGTATATGCGACATCGGTTTTTGAACAAGCGACCGTTGAAGTGATAGGACCAATCGCGGTATATCTCCATGAGAAATGTAATATCTCACCTACGGAACTATATAAGTCTTCATTCCCGTGGAGCGGACAAGATGAATGGCATCAATTGAAGTTAAGTGTTCGAACTGCGGAAGGAAAAGTAATTGTGGCCTATCAGCCTGAACGTTCTGAGATTCAGGAAGTCCCAGACCCGGCCACACCACTCCCGCTACCATCCGAGATTCGTACGAATGAACAACTATATCTGGCTGGTCTTCATTTGGAGCAATATCGGCATGCCACGTATGAACCAGAACCTTATTATCTGGAAGGTTTGAAGCGTGATGCAACGGATATCCGTCTAAACATTGCGTATGGCACATTGCTGTTGCGCAGAGGTCTGTTACAAGATGCAGAGAAGCATTTCAGAGATGCTGTACAATCGTTGACGTGGAAAAATACGAATCCATATGATAGTGAAGCATTTTACCAACTCGGTCTGAGTTTGAAACTACAGGGGAAACAGGAAGAAGCCTACGCAGCACTGTATAAAGCCGTATGGTCTGCACAGTATCAGGATACAGGTTATTACATGCTTGCTCAGATCGATACGGCGTTACATCGGGACATCGAAGCGTTGGATCACATCGAACGTTCGCTGATTCGCAACACCAGAAATTATAAGGCTCGGCATCTGAAGGTGGCTCTGTTACGCAGAATGGGTCAAGATAAACAGGCGATCCAATATGCGCGTGAGACATTGGAACTGGACCCGGTTGAATTTGGAGCCGCACATGAATTAGTCCTGATCTACAGCGGAGTAACTGCACCTTCAGAGAGAGAACAAGCGGAGCAAGCACGTGAGCATTTCCATCGTCTGATGCGAGGAGACGTTTATAATTATCTGAATGTAGCCGCGGATTATGCGGATAGTGGGTTGTGTGAAGAAGCACTTACGGTACTCTCCTATGTTGAATCCGAAAATTCACGGCCGTATCCTATGGTTGGTTATGCTCAGGCCTACTTGTATCGTCAGCTGGGGGATGTTGAGCAGGCCCGGGAATGTCTAAGACAAGGGAGAGCTGCTCCAACGGATTATTGTTTTCCTAATACGTTATTTGAATTCATGGTGCTTCAGGATGCATTGGCAGTGGATTCGAATGATGCGCGTGCTCACTATTACCTGGGAAATTGGTTATATGATCATAAACGATACGAGGAAGCAATCACCCATTGGGAAACTTCACGCGAGGTGGATGCTACATATTCGACTGTACATCGGAATCTGGGACTGGCTTATTATAACAAGTCGAATCGGCCCGATCTTGCACTGGCATCATTAGAGGAAGCTTTCCGGTTGGATTCGCAAGATGCACGGATCTTCTACGAGTTGGATCAGCTGCGCAAGAAGATGGGGTATTCCTGCGAGCATCGAATCAAACAGCTGGAAGATCACATGGAGCTGGTTCATCATCGTGACGATCTGTACATTGAGTGGGTAACTTTATTGAATATGCAAGGTAGCCATCAAGAAGCATGGAATGCCCTTCAGTCCCGGCGGTTTCATCCATGGGAGGGTGGAGAAGGCAAGGTAACAGGACAATATGTTACGGCACTGACGGAACTGGCGAAGCGAAATCTGGAGAAACAACAACCTGAACTGGCATTGGAGCTGTTGAAGAAGGCTTTGGTTTACCCGGAGAACTTAGGTGAAGGTAAATTGGAGGGAGCCGGAGACAACCCCGTTTACTTTTATCTTGGCTGTGCCTACCAGCAACTGAAGAATAATCAGGCGGCAGAGGAGAATTTCCACAGAGCATCCATCGGTTTGAATGAACCGGCAAGCGCGATGTTTTATAATGATCAACCGCCGGAATCCATCTATTATCAGGGTCTGGCCTGGCAGAAGCTTGGCAATGTGAAGGAAGCCAACCGACGCTTTAACAAACTCATTGACTATGCGGAAAGACATATGCATGGTCACATCCGAATGGATTATTTTGCGGTATCTCTGCCCGATTTCCTGGTGTTTGACGATGATCTCAACCAGCGTAATGAAGAACATTGCCGATACATGCGAGCATTAGGTCTTCTTGGCCTTGGTCGGACAAATGAAGCCGAACTTGAGTTGGAGCGGGTTCTGGAGAAGAACCCCAATCATCAAGGGGCAGTCATCCATAGATAATTGCTAATCGATTCAACCCTATCCCATATATACCGAAGGAGTTATATAATCCATGAACGATAGTATAGCAGGAAGCCAGATTCGTTTTATACTGGATGCAAAAGATAAAGAGATTCGTGCGGGTCGTATGACGGGTAGTGGCGGCAAGAATCCACGAGGGGAGTCGTATGACTTTACCAACTATTATATGCTTCGTAATGATAAACCTCATATTCCCGTGGTAGGTGAATTTCATTTCTCCAGATTCGCTTACTTACAGTGGGAAGAAGAATTACTGAAGATGAAGGCAGGCGGGGTGAACATCGTCGCTTCGTATGTGTTCTGGAATTTTCACGAGGAGCAGGAAGGCGAGTTTAATTGGTCAGGAAACTTGAACTTGCGGCACTTCGTGGATCTGTGTGGCAAACATCAGCTGCCACTGATCGTGCGGATTGGTCCATTCTGTCATGGGGAAGTTCGTAATGGAGGGATGCCAGATTGGTTGTTCAGTTATCCATTCGAAGTCAGGTCGAACGATGAAGGATATCTGCATTACGCCAAGCGATTATATCGGGAGATTGCCCGTCAACTCAACGGTTGTTTTTATCAGGAGGGTGGCCCCGTAATAGCCGTACAGTTGGAAAATGAGTATATGCACGCTGGCGCACCCATGGATGCCTGGGGGTATACCCGCGAAAAATACATTTCCTCTGGCCGGGACGGTCGTGAACATCTGAAGGTGCTTCGCGGTATTGCCGAAGAAGTCGGTATGCACCCCATGTTCTATACTGCCACGGCCTGGGGTAATGCTGCGGTGCCTGAAGAAGGAACGCTGCCTATGCTTGCGGGGTATGCGTACACACCATGGATTCCCAATCAGCCTCCAAGCCGAGAGTATTTATTCCAGGATCTGCATATGAATCCTGTTGAAGAAGTGGATTATGACAGTCTGGAGTATCCTGCGGCGTATTGCGAACTAGCTGGTGGCATGCAGGTCAGTTATCATGCTCGGCCGGTTGTAGATGCGGACAGTGTTGAGGCGATGACCATTGTGAAGCTGGCAAATGGCAGTAATCTGGTTGGATATTATATGTATCACGGTGGAACCAATCCGGTAGGGCAAAAAACATATATGAACGAACAGGCATTGCCTAAAATGACGTATGATTACCAAGCCCCGCTCGGGGAGTTTGGACGTATTGGTGAATCGTATGACCGCATTCGAACCTTGTCCATGTTTCTGGAAGCATACGGTGAGCTGCTTGCGCCAATGGGCAGTGTTATACCGGAAGAGCAAAATTCGATAACACCGGAGAACATGATGGATCTGCGCTGGTCTGTTCGTCAACAAGAAGGCTCAGGATTCCTGTTCATGAATAATTATCAGGATCATGTGGCGTTGCCTGATCGAGATATACAATTGGAGCTGCATACCGGCAAAGGGACTGCTTTTTATCCAAGAGAAGGCACGATGCAGCTGAAATCCGGCATGGCAGCCATTCTGCCTTTCCATATGAATCTGAATGGAATGAAGATCATTAGTGCTACCGTTCAGCCACTGACCCGATTTATGGTAAATCAGGAGCTCACGGCTGTGTTTTATGCCCATGAAGGTATGGCGCCTGAGTATGTTATTGATGCAACATCTGTTACAAATGTGGATATGCCCGAAGGTGCAGTTTCCGAGCAGGGTAATGAAGTTATAATTCACCCGATGGCTGGCATGGACCATCATCTGAGTATCACAACATCGGACGGTACGGTCATACGTATCATTACATTGACCCGTGAAGAGGCATTGCATGCCTACCGTTTCCGTGTGGGCGGAGAAGAGAGACTTGTGATTAGCAGCAGTCATCTGTATGTGCAGAATGAGATGCTCATATGCAACTCCCTGGAGCAAACAGAGTTTGAGGTATCCTTCTATCCGGCTCCAGAGCATGTTTCCCCTTCTAAATATGCTGTGTCATCCCAGTCAAAGCGGGGAATATTCGGTACGTACACATTCCAGATTTCCCCTTACGAGCCGGCTGTAGAGGTTGATTATCCGAAAGAGTATGCAGCGACATTGAGATTGGATACAGCCTGGCCGGAACAAGTAGATGACGTATGGGTTGAGATTGATTATGAAGGAGACGTTGCAGCAGCGCATATTCATCATCAGATGTTAACAGATCATATTCACTATGGGCATAGCTGGATGCTTGGTTTGAAGCAATCCCGTCATTTGTTGGCCGATCACGAGCTTCGTCTTTCCATAACTCCAATTCGAAGAGGAACGATCAAGAGTTATGTGAATCAGGCTTATGTGGAGCGGTTTGAGGGCATGGAGATTGGGAAGTTTAATGAGATTCGGGTAAGACCACATTACCGGGTTGGGTTGGTATTGGCGGGAGTTAGGGAAGACACTTAGTCTAAATCAGAGATTTAACAACAGATAAACAAGACTTAAGCAAGAGTTAACTGACGTTAATAATACAGAGGGTTCTTTCTCCGAACGATTGTGAGGGGAGAGAACCTTTTTATTGCTTTGTTATGTAAAACAAATGATTACTATTCATGGTAAAAGATCTTGACTGGTAAGCGTTTTCAATTTATTATAACTTCATAACCTTAACGATAAAGTTTATTTAAACTAAATAACGTAAATATAATGAAGTTATTATTATCTTATTTACTAACAAAAAAACCTCTATTACCAACGATTTTAGTTAACTTATTGCCTAGAGCAGGGTTAATTGAAATAAAAAAACAAATACAGGAGGTTCCAAACGAATGGTTAATCTGAAAAAGTGTACCATCTTCACGGTTATTGCTGCTCTTATGTTCATGGTATTAGGGAGTGCAGCACCCAAAGCATCTGCTGCCACAGGATTTTATGTAAGCGGTAACAAGTTGTATGATTCCACAGGCAAGGCTTTTGTCATGAGAGGTGTTAATCACGGACATTCCTGGTTCAAAAATGATCTGAATACCGCTATTCCTGCAATCGCCAAAACAGGTGCCAATACGGTACGCGTTGTTCTTTCGAATGGTAGCCTGTACACCAAAGATGATCTGAACGCTGTTAAAAATATTATTAATGTGGTTAACCAAAATAAAATGATTGCTGTACTCGAAGTACATGACGCCACAGGGAAGGATGATTATAATTCTTTGGATGCGGCGGTGAACTACTGGATTAGCATTAAGGAAGCTTTGATTGGCAAAGAAGATCGGGTAATCGTTAATATCGCTAATGAATGGTATGGAACGTGGAATGGAAGTGCGTGGGCTGATGGTTACAAAAAAGCCATTCCGAAACTCCGTAATGCCGGAATCAAAAATACGCTAATTGTGGATGCAGCTGGATGGGGACAGTTCCCTCAATCCATCGTGGATTATGGACAAAGTGTATTTGCAGCCGATTCTCAAAAGAATACCGTCTTCTCCATTCATATGTATGAGTATGCTGGCAAAGATGCTGCAACGGTCAAAGCCAATATGGAGAATGTGCTGAACAAAGGATTGGCTCTGATCATTGGTGAATTCGGGGGATATCACACAAACGGTGATGTGGACGAGTATGCCATCATGAGATATGGTCAGGAAAAAGGGGTAGGCTGGCTTGCTTGGTCCTGGTACGGAAACAGCTCTGGTCTGAACTATCTGGACATGGCCACAGGTCCGAACGGAAGCTTAACGAGTTTTGGCAACACCGTAGTTAATGATACCTATGGTATTAAAAACACTTCCCAAAAAGCGGGGATTTTCTAATCCACCGATGAAACAGGAACACTCTGACGGTTACGTCAGGGTGTTTTTTTAATAAAATAGCTCAATCGTTGATAGTTTTTGAATATTTCCGTTTTGTTTTAAAATATTTTGTTTTCAAAATAAAACAAAGATGTTAAACTCAGATTAGGAATAAAACAAACATTATCGGAGGGAAACAAATGGTACAGAGTTTATGGAATGCATCGCAGGCATCTGAGAAAACAACAGGACTTGAGCAGTTGGTTTACCGATCCAATCTGATTGGATCTGATCGCAGTGTATGTAACATCTATGGTGGTAATACGTCTACCAAAACGACAGTGAAGGATTTTCGTGGTCGTGATGTAGAAGTAATGTATGTGAAGGGAAGCGGCTCTGATCTGGGTTCCATGGAAGCGAAACATTTTACCGGACTTGGGCTTGAAGACATTCGACCATTAATTGAACGTGAATCCATGTCGGATGAAGAGATGGTTGAATATCTGGGACATTGCATGATTGATGCCAAGCACCCGCGTGCCTCCATCGAGACTCTGCTGCATGCGTTCCTTCCATATAAACATGTGGATCATACGCACCCGGATGCGATTATCAGCCTGTGTTGTGCGCATAACGGCAAGGAATTGGCGAAAGAGATCTACGGTGATCGATTTGTATGGGTGCCTTACGTACGTCCAGGGTTTACGTTATCTAAAATGATTGCTGAAAGCGTATTCTCGAATCCCAATGCCGAACTCGTACTGATG
Source organism: Paenibacillus sp. CFBP 13594 (assembly GCF_014842675.1). Lineage (NCBI taxonomy): Bacteria > Bacillati > Bacillota > Bacilli > Caryophanales > Paenibacillaceae > Paenibacillus > Paenibacillus sp. CFBP 13594. Next base: position 1,612,825 of record NZ_JACYVQ010000001.1, on the reverse strand, counting down.
GAAAAACACGGACTTGTCACTTGGGGTGAAACATCCGAGGAATGTTACGCTCAAACGATCAAGATTATCAATGAAGCAGAAGCTTTCATCGAAGCACGGGTGAACGAAGAAAGTTTGTTTGGTGGTGTGAAGCACCCGGCGCTTGCCGCTGATGTTCGTCGTCAGATCGTATCACGTGTGATGCCAACGATTCGTGGAGCGGTATCGGATAGTAAAAAAATGATTTTATCCTTTGATGATCAAGAGGACGTACTTGCTTTTGTGGGAGGAGCAGATTCCCCGGAATTGTCTCAGGTGGGTGCAGCTTGCCCGGATCATCTGGTACATACCAAAGTGGTACCTCTGTTCATCGATTGGACGCCGGATGCGGAAGATATTGAAGGTTTAAAAGCCAAGCTGGTAGAAGGTGTAGCTGCCTACAAAGAGCAATATCAGCAGTATTTTGAGAGCAACAAAAACGAAGGTGATGTCATGTTCGAAGCGGCACCACGCGTTATTCTCATTCCTGGTGTGGGCATGATTAACACAGGCAAGAGCTGGGCGCTTTCCCAAGTAAGCGGAGCGTTGTATCACAGAGCGATTGCTGTTATGCGTGGAGCTACTAGCTTGGGTCAATTTGTATCACTCAGCGCAAACGAGTCTTACAATGTGGAGTACTGGCCGCTGGAATTGTATAAATTGTCTCTGGCTCCGGCCGAAACCGAATTCTCCCGCAAAGTGGCGTTTATCACAGGTGGCGCAGGTGGTATCGGAAGTGAAACAGCGCGGAGATTGGTATCTGAAGGCGCACATGTGGTGCTTGCTGATCTCAATCTGGAGGGCGCACAGAAGGTAGCACAGGAAATCAATGATCAGTACGGTGCGAATCGTGCTTATGCGCTGAAAATGGACGTAACCGATGAGGAAGCCGTTCAATCTGCGTATGCAGATGTTGCGGTGCAATATGGCGGAGTGGATATCATCGTGAACAATGCGGGACTAGCGACATCCAGCCCATTTGACGAAACGTCCCTGAAGGAATGGAACCTGAACATGAATGTACTGGGTACAGGGTATTTCCTTGTGGCTCGTGAAGCGTTCAAGCTGATGAAACAGCAGGGTATTGGGGGAAGCATGGTATTTATCGGTTCCAAGAACTCGGTGTATGCAGGTAAAAGTGCTTCTGCTTACAGCTCAGCGAAAGCGCTGGAAGCACATCTGGCACGTTGTATTGCAGCAGAAGGTGGAGAGTATGGTATTCGTGTCAACACGATTCTTCCAGATGCCATTCTACAGGGTTCAGCGATCTGGAACGGTTCCTGGAGAAATGAACGAGCAGCGGCATATGGAATTGAACCGGATCAATTGGAAGAGTATTATCGCAAACGGACGACATTGCTCGTGAATATCTATCCAAGAGATATTGCGGAAGGAATCGCATTCTTTGCTTCTTCGAAATCCGAAAAAACAACCGGTTGCATGATGACCATTGATGGCGGTGTACCGGCAGCATTTACACGTTAAAATAGGAGGGTTCTTGCGGATGGATAACCAAGTCAAGCAAGCGTATGAAGCAGCCAAGGCATTGTATGCCCAGCACGGAATTGATACGGACGAGGTGCTGAATAAACTCGCGGAGATCAAAGTATCCGTACACTGCTGGCAAGGCGATGATGTCAAAGGTTTTCTGAATAAAGATGGGGAGTTAACAGGGGGTATTTCCGTTACAGGTCAATATCCGGGGGCTGCGACCACACCAGCAGAACTTCGTAACGATCTGGAGCAAGCTTTTGCACTGATTCCCGGCAAACACAAGGTCAATCTGCACGCGATTTACACGGATACAGACGAGCAGGTTGAACTGGATCAGATTGAGCCAAAGCATTATGAGAACTGGGTGAAGTGGGCCAAAGAACAAGGACTCGGTCTGGACTTCAACCCAACATGTTTTTCCCATGAAAAATCAAGTGACGGGTTCACGCTCAGTCATCCAGACCCTGAAATTCGCAAGTTCTGGATTGATCACTGCAAGGCATCCCGCCGGATTGGTGCTTACTTCGGGGAACAGCTTGGTCAGACTTGTGTAACCAATGTATGGGTACCGGATGGATTCAAGGATAATCCCGTTGATCGGTTGACACCACGCAAACGTCTCAAAGAATCGCTGGACGAAGTATTCGCTGAATCACTTAACCCGGAGCACAACCTGGACGCGGTAGAGAGTAAGCTGTTTGGTCTGGGTTCGGAAGCATATGTGGTGGGTTCTCATGAATTTTATATGGGTTACGGTTTGCAAAATGATACGTTGATCTGTCTTGATGCGGGTCATTTCCATCCAACAGAGGTTATTTCCAATAAACTGTCGTCCTTGTCATTGTTTACAAGTGGCATCCTGCTTCACGTAAGTCGCCCGATGCGTTGGGATAGTGACCATGTGGTAATTATGGACGATGAGTTGCTGGAAATTGCCCGTGAACTGGTTCGACATGATCTGCTTGCGACCACACATATTGGACTGGATTTCTTTGATGCAAGCATTAATCGTGTAGCTGCATGGGTTGTGGGTACTCGCAACACAATCAAAGCCCTTCTCCGAGCGATGCTCGAACCGGTGAATGCCTTGAAACAAGCCGAGTTGGAAGGGGATTACACGTTGCGCCTTGCCTTAACGGAAGAGTTCAAATCCTATCCATTTGGCGCGATCTGGGACTACTATTGTGCTCAGCAAGGCGTTCCAGTCCGTGAAAAGTGGATTACCGATATCAAAACCTATGAACAAGACGTATTGCTACAGCGTGATAAATCGTTGGTGTAACCGTATTATTTTTCGTATAAACCACTATGGAATGAAAATTCCGTGGTGGTTTTTTTGGCATAATCACACTTAATGCATAAGTGAGGCGATTGCTTCCATACTAGGAATATAGATCCGTATCGCATAAGGTTGCCACGCAGAGGAGGAATAATAGCGTTGAATCTAGCCCACAACAAACTGTATATCGCTGCACTTGGCGGCGTGAATGAAATAGGGAAAAATATGTATTTCATCCAGTACAATCAGGACATCATCGTGATTGACTGTGGTTCGAAGTTTCCCGATGAGACATTGCCTGGTATTGATCTGATCATTCCGGATGTAACGTATCTGCTGGAGAATCTGGATAAAGTAAGAGGTCTTGTGGTTACCCATGGACATGAAGATCACATTGGTGGCATTCCCTATTTGTTAAAACAAATGAACATCCCGGTGTATGCATCCAGGCTCACTCGCGGACTGATCGAGCTTAAACTGAAAGAGCATGGCCTGCTGCGCAAGGCGGACCTGCATACAATCGATGCTCATTCCAGCATTACGCTGGGAGGGATAGAGGTTTCCTTTTTTGCAACCAGTCATAGTATACCCGATTGTCTTGGTATCTTCTTTAAGACCCCGGCGGGCAATGTCGTGCATACTGGAGATTTTAAATTTGATATGTCTCCTGTACATGGACCTTTCCCAGATCTGCACCGCATGGCCGAGATTGGCAAACAGGGTGTCCATATTTTGCTATCCGAGAGCACGAATGCAGAAAGACCGGGATTTACACCTTCCGAGCGTGTTGTGGGAGATCACATTCTGGATGCCTTTATCCGTGCAAAACAAAAAGTATTTATCTCTACTTTTGCGTCAAATGTCAGCAGGGTACAGCAGATTGTGAATGCAGCATTCGAGACGGGGCGCAAACTGGCACTGTTGGGAAGAAGTATGGTGAATGTGGTATCGGTGGCCAGTGAATTGGGGTATTTGCAAGTTCCTGATGGATTATTGATTGAAGCTATCGATTCGGATCAGTTTCCGCCCGAACAGGTTGTTGTCTTATGTACTGGTAGCCAGGGAGAAGCGATGGCAGCATTATCGCGTTTGGCATCCGGTAAACATCCTCACGTAAGAATTAACGCCGGGGACACGGTCATTATTGCTGCCGGAGCCATTCCGGGCAATGAACGGAATCTTGCACATGTCATTGACAACCTGTATGTTCTCGGAGCACGTGTGATATATGGTTCAAGTGGTGCAGCAGGAATGCATGTATCGGGACACGGTAGTCAGGAAGAACTCAAATTGATGTTAACTCTGATGAAACCGGATTATCTGATTCCGATCCACGGTGAGTTTCGCATGTTGTATCAACACAGACTGCTTGCTGAGTCCGTAGGTATAGAGCGTGATCATGTGTTTATCGTGAATAATGGGGATATGGTCCAGTACAAAGACGGCATTGCTTCGCTAGGTCCCAAAATTGCATCAGGAAATAGTCTCGTAGACGGTCTGATCATGGGTGATGTCGGCAATATTGTACTTCGCGACCGCAGGCAACTGTCCTCCGATGGCATGCTGGTGATTGTGACTACACTGAGCAAAACGGAAAAACAGATGGTCACGTCACCCGAAATTATCTCCAGAGGGTTTGTATTTGTTAAGGATTCGGAAGAATTCATGCATGAGATTCATGAGCTTGTTCTAAACCGGATGAATGAGTTGACCGGGGCTGGGGTCAATCAGTGGAATGTGATCAAAAGAAAGCTGAAAGACGAGATCGGTCACTATATTTACGCTCAAACCAAGAGAAGACCTATGATCTTGCCAATTATTATTGAGGTCTGAGTCAGCAGGGATAGGGATTATCCTTGCCCTAATGGTCTGTGCAAACGGGATATGAAAGCTTAACAGCCTGATGAATGTGGGATCATACTTCGGTATGAACGTCACATTGTCATCGGGCTTTTGCTATTACATCGAGAATGTACGATAGATATACCATAAACGGAGGTGAATCTAATTCGCCATGGCTTTGCGATTCGAAGTATAATAAAAGGTAAACTAGTTAAAGAAACAAGAGGAGTCTTTATGAATAAAACGATTTCTGATATCGCTCAGATGGCAGGTGTGGCGAAAAGCACGGTCTCTCGCTACCTGAATGGCGGATCGGTTAGTGAAGATACCCGCCAGAAGATTGAGCGTATTATCAAACAATACAATTATGTTCCCAACACATTTGCACAGAGTTTAAAGGCCAAGAAAACCAGTATTATCGGCACGGTTGTGCCACGACTCGATTCTTTTGCGACATCCCAGACATTGATCGGGATTGATGAAGAACTGCGAAGTAATCAGTATCAGATGCTGATCGCGAATACGAGTCAGGACATGCAGCGCGAGATTGACGCCATTTATGATTTTGCACGACAGAAGGTATCGGGTATTATTCTGCTGGCTGCTGAAGTGACTGAAGCACATCTGAAGGCCGTTGAGGATATACGGATTCCGGTGTTATTGGTGGGGCAACAGCATGAGCAACTGCACAGTCTGGTTCACAATGATGATCAGGCAGGTTATGAGATGGGCAGATATGTCGTCGAACAAGGTCACCGCAAGATCGTGTATATGGGAGTTAGCGAGAAGGATCGGGCTGTAGGGATCTATCGTAAACAAGGGTTCCAGCGAGCAATCGCTGAGTGTGGTGGATGTGAAGTGAAGTATTATGAGACAAGCTTTAAGATGTCGGAAGCCATCGTTACCGCTGAAGCCATTCTGAAAGAAATCACACCAACGATCATTGTAGGGGCTACGGATAATATCGCACTGGGTGTGATGAAGATTGCGTTCTCCAATAAAATCCGCATACCGCAAGATTTGTCCGTTACCGGATTTGGCGGATATGATATTACGGAGATGATTCACCCCACACTGACGACTGTGAAATATCATTATTTGCAGGCGGGCAAAGTAGCGGCGAATCACATTATTCGTCTGGTGAAAGGCGAGTCGGTGGAGGAACGAACAACACTGGACGTAGAACTAATTCCTCGAGAAAGCGTTGACAAATTATAAAAACATCCTTTATGATAATTCCATCGAACCGGTTCCTCAATAGATATCCAATTCGGATATGCGAACACGGTCAGGCATTCATGCCATATGGAATTATTTTTTTGCGATCAATGGAACCGGTTCCTATAATTTGATTTTCGTATAAGTTAAATAAGAAATAAACATTTACGGAGAGGACAGAAAAAATCTGAAGAAACGTAGTGTTCGCTTAAAGCTTTCTGTAAGAAAAGCTGCTTCGGAAGCATAGGCTATCACCGGATTTCACCCTTTAGAAAAGGGATCAGGAAATCTGGGGATAACAGCGATCGGAGGATTGTTCTGCCATCGTAGTCCCAGTGTGAAATTTCTTGGTCTAACTTATATAAGTAAGGAATGGAGAACAGCTATGAAAATGACTAGAGAGCAACGCTACAGACGAATTGAGCAAGCAGAGCCTGAAGAGATTGCGAAGCTTGAAGCACAGATATCCAAGTGTCCATGGAGACAGAGTTATCACATTCAGCCGATAACAGGTCTGCTTAATGATCCTAACGGCTTTGTATATTATAAAGGCTATTATCATCTGTTCTATCAGTGGTTTCCACTTGGAACAGAACACGGCATGAAATACTGGTATCATACCCGCTCGAAGAATCTGGTGAACTGGGAAAATGTCGGGATTGGAATCGAACCGGATAGCTGGTATGACTCACACGGAGCTTACTCCGGCAGTGCGATTGAAAAAGACGGTAAGCTGCACTTGATGTACACGGGCAATACGAGGGATGAGGCTTGGGTCAGACATCCGTATCAATGCTTGGCAGTCATGGATGAAAGCGGTTCAGTAACCAAACTGAATTATCCCGTAATCTCGTCTGTTCCAGCCGGATACACGGAACACTTCAGAGATCCCAAGGTGTGGCAACAAGGAGACACGTATTATTGTGTAATTGGTGCGCAGAGAACAGACGATACGGGATGTGCGGTACTGTATCGCTCAATTGATCTGAACAACTGGGAGTTTCTTGGTGAAATTCGCACGCAATTAACCTCCTTTGGTTACATGTGGGAGTGCCCGGATTATATGGAGATGGACGGGAAAGGTGTACTTGTTTTTTCCCCACAAGGCTTAGATGCTGCGGAAGATCATTATCAGAATATTTTTCAGTCCGGTTATCTGATCGGTGAGTCGCTCGATCTCCAGACGAGAGAGTTCAATCATGGTGAATTTCAGGAGTTGGATCGTGGATTTGACTTCTATGCTCCGCAAACCATGCAGGGCCCGGACGGAAGACGTATTCTTGTTGGTTGGATGGGGCTTCCCGATCTGGCGTATCCGACAGATGATAACGGTTGGGCACATTGCCTGACCATTCCTCGGCAGTTGACACTACGAGACGGGAAGTTAATTCAACAACCGGTTGCTGAAATGATCCAATTGCGTCAGCAGGAGGAAGGCACGCATATTCGCGCAACGATTGACCATGAGAGTCGATCTTTCACTGGTTTGAAGGGAATTTCCTTTGAGCTGATCTGTGAGATAAGCCAAGTAGATGCAGAGATGGTGGGCATCGAATTCCGTGCAAGTCGAACTGAGAAAACGATTCTTCTGTATGATCGGATTCAGCAGAAAGTTATTCTGGATCGGACGATGTCTGGTGCCGAGCTGGCAGAGCAGAATGGCGTTGTACGACAGTGCACACTTACTGCGGAAGTGATTAAGTTCCATCTGTTCGTAGATGCATCTTCAGTCGAGGTTTTTGTGAACGATGGGGAAGAGGTCTTTACAAGCCGGATTTTCCCAAGCCGGGACAGCGTGGATATTCGTTTCTTTGCACGCGGAGGCAAAGCTGATTTTGAAGCAACACAATGGCATTATTAAGTATTACGTGAGAGGAATGAGAGAACATGTCGGAGAATCAACGCATTGCCCAGGAAGTCATTCATGCCATCGGGGGCAAAGAGAATATCGCATCATTTGCACATTGTGCAACACGCCTTCGCATCATGGTGAAAGATAAAGAAAAGATTGATCAGAAAACGGTCGAGAACATCGAGAAGGTGAAAGGCGCCTTTTTCAACTCGGGTCAATATCAGATTATCTTTGGTACGGGAACAGTGAATCGAATCTTTGAAGAGGTTGAGAAACTGGGCATCGAAGGATCGTCCAAGGATGATGTGAAGAGTCAGGGGAAAAAGGAAGGAAATGCCTTTCAACGGGCTATCCGCACGTTTGGTGACGTATTTGTACCCATCATTCCCGTACTGGTAGCTACAGGGTTGTTCATGGGATTGCGCGGATTACTTACCCAGAATGAAATTCTGGCGTTGTTTGGGGCAACACCTGATGATATCTCTTCCAATTTCCTGTTGTTCACTCAGATTCTGACGGATACGGCGTTTGCATTTCTGCCTGCACTTGTAGCGTGGTCCGCATTCCGCGTATTCGGTGGAAGTCCGGTACTTGGTATCGTACTCGGGCTAATGCTGGTCAATCCGGCATTACCCAATGCTTACGCGGTGGCGGATGGATCAGCCCAGCCGCTGCATATGTTCGGTTTTATCCCTGTCGTGGGTTATCAGGGATCGGTTCTGCCTGCGTTCTTCGTAGGTTTGATTGGAGCCAAGTTCGAGAAGGTACTAAGAAGACGGGTGCCTGAGGCATTGGACTTGATTCTGACTCCTTTTATTACGTTAACGGTTATGATTACGCTTGGACTGTTCGCGATTGGTCCCGTGTTCCATTCCCTGGAAGAGTGGGTATTGCATGGAACAACTGCCGTATTGGATCTTCCGTTTGGCATCGCAGGTATTATCATTGGATTCTTCCATCAGATTATTGTCGTTACCGGTGTACATCACATCTTTAATTTCCTGGAGATTCAACTACTGGAGAAAACGGGATTTAATCCGTTCAACGCCATTATTACCTGCGCCATGGCAGCACAAGGAGCGGCTTGTCTCGCAGTCGGTCTGAAGACCAAAAATATGAAACTCAAAGCACTCGCATTACCTTCTTCCTTGTCCGCATTTCTAGGCATTACTGAGCCAGCCATCTTCGGAGTTAACTTGCGTTACATGAAACCATTTATTATGGGACTGGTTGGTGGTGGTGTAGGTGGTTTCATCGCTTCCCTGTTCCATCTGCAAGGTACAGGCATGGCAGTAACGGTTATTCCCGGTACACTGCTCTATCTGAACAGCCAACTGCCGTTGTATATCTTGTCCAACGTAGTTGCCATGGCGATTGCATTTGCACTTACCTGGTTCTTCGGATATAAGGACCAACCGGTTGCAGAGGAATCGGTGAGCCATGAAAACAGTGGAGTCACATCAACTGAAGTTATAGCAGAGGAATCTAATCCGCGTATTAATTCAGTTACCGATGCTGTTACAAGCAATCGTCCTAAGGTAGATTTTCTCGAAATAGCTTCGCCAATGAACGGTACCGTCATTGCTCTGGATCAGGTTCCTGACCCGGCGTTCTCGGAAAAACACATGGGTGAGGGCATTGGCATTGAGCCATCAGAAGGAAAAGTGTATGCACCGTTTGATGGTGTCATCGCACATGTGATGAACAAGAGTAAACATGCGGTGATTCTGGAGCATGAAACAGGTGTACAGATGTTGGTTCATATCGGAATTAATACGGTTGGACTGAAAGGGAACGGTTTTACCGCGCATGTGAATAGCGGAGATCGTGTAACTGCAGGTCGATTGTTGATTGAATTTGACATGGATGTCATTCAGGCCGCGGGTCTCCCTTTGATTACACCTGTCTTGATCCCAAGTGGAAACGAAGCGATAGAAACTGTAACAGCAACGTCAACTGGCTATGTTCAAGCCAATGGGGAAGCAGTACTGGTAGTGAAATTTACTGAGCCACAATAAGTGATCGTTTGAAATAGAAATGTACTGGAACATGGAGGTAGAAAAATACAAATCGCAAAAGGCAAAGGGAACCTGTGTGTATCATCAGGTTTTCTTTGCCTTTTTGCATTACTTTCAGCCAAGGTATTAAGACATTTTGCTTTGAATCTGTACATGTAAGCGATTAAAAAGAGATATATCTTCGATTATGGCTCGGTTAATCAGGTTTCTTGAATCACTTATGATTGACCGAGATATAAGGAGATCCAGAGCGTAAAGGGCATATTAGACAGGATATGAACAGGATTACGGTCTGGAATCACCCAGGAAGGTGCAGAATCGGATACGGCTCAATTGCGGAAAGGAAGATAGAGGACTATGATTCGCACATAACGTACTTGAAATGAAATATGCAGGATCTGATGTGAAGGCGAGGTAGACAGCAATGGATGAAGCAATGATTGTTGTATCAGCAGGGAACAGTGCAGCGGGGATGAATTTTGTAGATTTATTACTGAAAAAGGAATTAGCCTTCGTTGTGCTTGTACACAGTGAAGAGGAACGGGAACAACTTCAAACCCTTGGAGCATTTCCTGTGCGTTATATTCAAGAAACGGAAGGGATGCAACAGACTCGTCCCGAATATATGGTCACCAATGCATTTGTGTTCGAGAATAATCTGCCTCAGTGTTGCCAGGATATCCAGTTGTGTCACAGCTGGTATCCGCAGCATCTCTATGTCGTTTCCAGTAACAAGGCTCCAGTTGGTCTTGTATATAAAGGGCTTGGTGCAACGTATGTCATTCATAGCCAGAGTGGAGATGTTTCGTTTTTATTGTGAACGGTCATTCATAATGGGATACGGATTATCTGATTAAAAGGAAAAACGTTCTGTTCGAACCGCTGGCTCTGGACAGAACGTTTCGTGATTCCCCACAGGTATAGATCAAGTGGGGAATCCTTATAACTATTATGAAGCTACGCCAACAACGCTGGTTCCATTTTTCGTGATTTTGTACGTCAGCACATCTCCGTTCCAGAAATGGAACTTAAGCGTGACTTCGCCATCATTGGTTTCATTGAAGAAGTTAGGTTTCAGCTCAATCACATTACGTTCGTAATCTGGGCTAAATGTGTAGGAGAATTCTTTGAACGAAGTCCAGTTCTGTGGACCGGCGTTCTCTCCGTTTGCATATGTTGCTTCCATCGTGGCCAGCTGATTGCCGTTAAACGTAGTCGGAATGGCAAATGCACTGGTTGTACCAGTTGCATCGTTCAACTTAGGTGTGTCATATTTAATGATATTGAAGTTCCACTCAGCACCTTGGTTGAATCCAGCTGTGAGTGTGGCATTTACGCCCAAATCACCAGAGGCTGTCAATTGGGTTAACAGATTGGATTTTAACGTAAGTACATCTTTTTTGATCGTATAGTCTTTACCTCTGACAAGAGGGGTAGTGCCATTCTTCAACGAATTGAATTTGTTCCCATTCAGATTGAGTTTTACCTTTTTATCTTGAATAGCTTCATTTTGTTTAAGATATACGAGGTCCGTTTCGGCTGTGGATGAGCGACCTGTCCAGCTGGCTTTCATGGTATTGAATAGTTCCTGATCAGACCAAGTAAAACTTGTGCGCCCGAAGTGCTGTCCGTTGTCCCACAACATCGTTGTCATCTGTTTTTGGCGCAGATATTGTCCAACAAATTCGAAGAATTTCAGTTTTTCGCCTTGCTCGATGACACCTGTGTGCTGGTCAAAACCAAGCAAGCCATACTCACCAACGATAACCGGAATGCCTTTCGCTGTAAAAGCATTGTATACCCGATCAAATGTATCGGTAACGTCCTTCTGTACTTCCTCGTTATACTTGGTGTAACCTGCGATGTTCACACTGAATGGCCAGAACCCGTAGTAGTGAACGGTTGCAATAATATTCGTGTCATTCAATTTTTGAATGGTCTTATTCAGTTCATCCAGATCAGGTTGAGCGGAAGAGGTATGCATCGTTGGAAGCACAAGTGGACGTGTCTCGTTGTTTCCACCCGAAGTTCTTACGATCTTGTGAAAAGAAGTATTCAACTCGTCCAGCATGCGATATCCAATCGCTGCATCTGTTGTGCCGCCTTCGGAGAAACGTGGTTCGTTAACACTTTCGAACATAAGTTTATCGGATGCATCTTTGAATTTGTCCGCAATCTGAGTCCAAGCGGCGTTGTAACGTGCAAGCACGTTGTCATGGTCTTTCTCCATGTAACTGATCCAGCGCCAGGAATCATGGTGAAGATTGATCATGACGTAGAGATCCGCATCGAGGGCCCAGTTTACCACTTCTTGAACCCGATTCATGTAAGCGGAATCAATTATGTAGTCGGGTGCGTCACCGATGTGGGCTTCCCAGGTCACAGGAATACGGATACTGTTGTAGCCCTCAGCTGCAATCGACTGAATCAGTTCCTTCGTAATGCGTGGGTTGCCCCAGGCTGTCTCATCCTCACCAACGGCGTCCAGAGAGTTACCCAGATTCCAGCCAGGCTCCATGGCGTTCACATAGGTCTGCATTTTGCTTGGAGGGGGTGAGGCACTGGCCTGTTCGCTGTTGTCAGTTGCAGCTGAAGCCATAGCGGAGGAGAATAGAGATAGAATCAGGGCAGTCACAAGTGTAAGAGATAGGACTGATTTGCGGTTTTTTTTCATTAATATAGTCTCCTTCGAATAGAGAATGGTTGAACGTGAATAGCGGTTAAGCAGGGTGAAAATAGAGCTCAACGCAAACAAAAATTCACTTGTTTAATACTGGAATCACCACCGATTTATGTCCTGAAAGCGTTTTCGTAATTTACTATATCATGATTTAATATTGGACAATACCTGCACAATTGGAATAAAAATCATGTGAAAATCAGTGATTGCTTTTTAATGATAATAAATTTAAATACCCTGGGAGAGATCTAATATGAAGCTGGATGCACATCAACATTTCTGGGAATACAATGTCGCCGAGTACGGATGGATTGGCGAAGAGATGAAAACCATTCGTCAATCTTTTCTTCCGCAAGATCTTGAACCTTTATTGGTCCAATCAGGACTGGTTGGATGTATTGCGGTACAAGCCAGACAATCACTGACAGAAACCGAGTGGCTTCTGCAGCTGGCAGATCGGCATGAATGTATCAAAGGTGTTGTCGGATGGGTAGATCTTTGTTCAAATGAAGTTCGGAATCAGCTTGAACTATTCGCATCCAATCCGTATTTGAAGGGCGTACGTCATGTCATACAGGATGAACCTGATCTGGATTATGTAATGAGAGAAGACTTTCAGCGCGGAATTTCATTGCTAAAAGAGTATGATTTGGCCTATGATCTGTTGGTATCCAAGGAGCAACTGCCTTATGCCGTTGAATTGGTTAAGGCGTTTCCTGAGCAGCGATTTGTACTTGATCATCTTGCCAAACCCGACATAAAATCAGGTATAATCTCACCATGGAAAGAAGCACTTGAGTCATTGGCCGCACAACCTAATGCGTACTGTAAACTTTCAGGAATGGTGACGGAAGCAGACTGGGCGAATTGGACTCCAAAGGATTTTACAGCCTATGTGAATATCGCCATAGAAGCCTTTGGTGCTGGACGGTTAATGTTCGGGTCCGACTGGCCCGTGAGCAACGTTTCAGCTACGTATTCTGAAGTATACGGTCTTATTAATTCTCACATTAATGCCCTACCTATACCAGAACAACAGATGATTTTTGGCGGCACATGTGCTGCGTTCTATCAAATATCGTAGCGGGCAATCCGAAGCTAAACCGGTTTCAAAAAGTTGACAACTGTTCTGATTCTTGCTAAAGTTTTATCCAATCCGCATAATCATGATCTGGGAATGTTACCGATATGGGCATAACCTGAGCTGGCTTGTTTACACGTAATCGTGTACCCAGGCTGGTTCGGGTTTTTTCTATTTAAGTTGAACAACCGATTTTACACAAGACGACTGCGCGGCCAGAACAATCTTCCAATCGCTGTTATCCCCAGATTTTTTGTTCCCCTTTTTAAAGGGGAAATCCGGTGATAAAGGCGAACGCTTCGCTTCTCCAGATTTTTTCTGTCCTCTCCGTTTATGTGTAATTGTGTAGTTCAACTTAAATATTTTGTCTTTTTAATGTTTCTTACGATTGGAGCGGATAGCTGAATTACATATTTGGAAGGAGAATGATGATGACGAATTTTAAGTTTCCTAAAGACTTTCTGTGGGGTGGAGCCATTGCTGCCAATCAGGCGGAGGGCGCGTATCTGGAAGATGGCAAAGGGCTGAGTATCGTTGATTTGCTGCCAACAGGTGAGAACCGCAGAAGCATTATGAAAGGTCATGTTCCGGCTTTTACGCCGCTTGCTACCGAGTTCTATCCTTCACATGAAGCGATCGACTTCTATCACCGTTACCCCGAAGACATTGCTCTGTTTGCAGAAATGGGGTTCAAAGCACTGCGTGTCTCCATTGCTTGGGCACGGATTTTCCCAACAGGAGAAGACGCACAGCCCAATGAAGCGGGATTACAATTTTACGATAACCTGTTTGATGAATTGTTGAAAAACGGCATTGAACCTGTGGTTACATTGGCTCACTTCGATGTGCCTGTGCATCTGATCGAGAAGTATGGCAGCTGGAGAAGTCGTGAACTGGTAACTCTTTTCGAGACTTACGCTACAAAGGTATTCACTCGCTACAAAGACAAGGTGAAATACTGGATGACATTTAATGAGATCAACATGCTGTTACATCTTCCGTTCCTTGGAGCGGGGCTGGCGTTTAATGAAGGGGATAACATCAAGGAAATTCAATATCAGGCTGCTCACCACCAACTGGTTGCAAGTGCACTGGCAGTCAAGGCATGTCATGAGATTATTCCCGGTGCCATGATTGGGTGTATGCTCGCCGCAGGAAGCTTCTATCCGTATACTTGTAATCCGGAAGATGTGTTCCAGGGCATGGAAAAAGATAGAGAATCCTATTTCTTCATCGATGTGCAGTCACGTGGGGAATATCCGGGTTACGCCAAACGTTTCTTCAAAGATCACGAATTGAACATCGTTATGCAGCCGGGTGATGCCGAAATCTTGAAAAATCATACCGTAGATTATATCGGGTTCAGCTATTATTCAAGTCGTACAACCAGCACCGATCCGGAAGTTATCAAAAATATGACCAGTGGTAATGTATTTGGCTCGGTAGCCAATCCATATCTGGCGAAGTCCGAATGGGGATGGACGATTGATCCCAAAGGATTCCGTATTACTGCCAATCAACTACATGATCGTTATCAGAAGCCTCTGTTTGTTGTTGAGAATGGATTTGGTGCCAATGATGTGGTTACCCCGGAAGGTGAAGTGGATGATGCGTACCGGATTGACTACTTGAAACGGCATGTAGCTGAAATGGGTGAGGCCATTCAGGATGGGGTTAACATTATCGGTTACACCAGCTGGGGACCTATTGATATTGTAAGTGCATCCTCAGGTGAGATGAGAAAACGTTATGGCTACATTTACGTGGATCGTAATAATGAAGGTCAAGGTGAGCTGACACGACTGAAGAAGAAGAGTTTTAATTGGTACAAAAATGTGATCGAATCCAACGGATCAAACCTGGGTGACGCTTAGTCATAAAGGTAAATCGGATTAGCTCTAATTATAAGCAATCGGAAGAACCATGAATTTATGGAACTTCCGATTGTCCTCACATTGAAAGCGTTGACATATAGTCAGGTTCGCGCTATACTTGACGCAATTATATCGTTTCTGGGATTGTTACTACTTGAAGTAGGCAAAACCTAAGCACCAAAAAAAGCAGACCACCATGTCTTGTTTATTTTGTGATGCTTCAGGTTTTTTTTGTATGCCCAAAAGACGATGTATAACTGCCAAGAGAGTGGAACGTGACGGGGGGATTGATGTGAAAATAGCAAAGGTTATCAACAATAACGTCATTAGCATCTATCAGGCGGATGGAGCAGAGCTTGTGGTGATGGGACGTGGGATTGCCTTTAAGAAAAAGCCGGGGGATAAAGTAGACGAGACCCGCATCCAGAAAGTATTTGCATTGAAAAACAAACAAACTTCCGATAATTTCAAAATGCTGCTGCGTGAAGTTCCGATGGAACTGATTGAAATTGTGGAAGAGATCATCACGTATGCGCGTGAGAATCTGGGCCGAAAGCTCAATGAGAACATCTATGTGTCCCTTACGGATCATATTAACTTTGCCATCGAACGTTATCGGGAAGGCGTGGAGATCAAGAACGCATTAATGTGGGAGATCAAACAGTTGTACAAGCCCGAATTCGAACTGGGTCTGAGGACGCTGGAACAGATCAACACCCGCATGAATATTGAGCTTCCACCAGATGAAGCCGCTTTTATTGCCCTTCATATGGTCAACGCAGAGATGAACGAAGAAGTTATTACAACGATGAATATTACGAAGTTTATCCAGCAGATTATTAATATAGCGAAATATCATTTCAAAATGGAATTTGATGAGGACTCTCTCAGTTATTTTCGCTTTATCACACATCTGAAGTTCTTCTCCCAGCGTGTGCTCAGTGGTACGCATTACGACAACAACTATGATCACTTCTATGACATGATTAAGGAGAAACATCCGGATGCCGCAGCGTGTACGGAGAAAATTGAGTTGTTTGTCAAAAAGGAATACAACCATGAGCTGACCAATGAAGAAAAATTGTATCTGACGGTTCATATCGAACGAGTGGTTAATCGATAATATTTAAATGTTGACAAAAATGGTTTAATTATAATAATATGTGATTAACAGGAATTGAATACGATTTAACTGGGATTGTTACTGGTTATGCAGGCAAAACCTAAGTCATGAGAAGGTCAGGACCATTGTGTCCCCTTGCTCAAGGCTTAGGTTTTTTGCGTGCAAAAAAATCGGTAAAGGGCCTGTTTGAGAAAAAGTGGGGGTGCAGATCATGAGTCAAGAGAAACTGGCCAAAGAGATTGTAGAACTGGTCGGCGGTGAGAAAAATGTGGAATCGCTGGTTCATTGTGCAACACGATTACGGTTTGTATTGAAGGACGATGCCAAGGCAGACAAAGCCAAACTGGAGAAAACAGAAGGTATCATTGCAGTCAAAGAAAATGGAGGTCAGTTTCAGGTTGTTGTTGGTAACAAGGTACCTGAAGTCTATAATGCCATTGGACAGATCAGTAACATTCTGGATGATTCGTCAAATAAAGAAAAACCGGGCAAAAAAGCCAAGGGGATTGGCGGTATCATTGATATCATTTCCAGCATCTTTGCTCCACTTCTGGGAGTTATGGCGGGAGCCGGTATTCTAAAAGGGTTATTGTTGATTGCAAGCAATATCGGATGGCTGGAAACGACAGAAACAACTTATACGATCCTGTATGCAGCAGCAGATAGTCTCTTCTACTTCCTGCCTCTGTTGTTAGCGGTTACAACAGCACGTAAATTCCAGGGTAATATGTTTGTAGCGATGACGATTGCAGGGGCACTTATCTATCCATCCATCATCACGTTGAAAGCAGAGGGAACACCAACGGATTTCTTCGGTATCCCTGTCATTCTGATGAACTATTCATCAACGGTTATTCCTATCATTTTAGCTGTCATTGTCATGAGCAAGTTGGAGAAGTTCTTTAATAAGACACTTCACGATAGTGTGAAAAACTTTGTTACACCATTGTTTTTGTTAGTGATTATGGTACCGCTGACACTGTTGGTATTCGGACCATTTGGTGTGTACGTTGGTAATGCAATTGCAGCCGGGCTCGTTGCCGCATTTGGATTCAGTCCATTGCTCGCTGGAGCCGTTATGGGTGCAAGCTGGCAGCTGCTCGTGATCTTCGGAATACACTGGGGTCTTATTCCGGTATTTATCAATAACGTTGCAGTGTATGGACAGGATGGCGTAAAACCCGCTGCGACAGCTTCAATCTTTGCTCAAACGGGTGCTGCTTTTGGGGTTATGTTGAAAACCAAGAACAAAAAACTGAAAACGCTGGCGGGATCATCCACGTTGACGGCTTTGTTCGGTATTACGGAACCGGCCATCTATGGGGTAACATTACCACTGAAACGTCCATTCATTGCAGGAGTTATCGGTGGTGCAGTTGGTGGAGCTATCATTGGTCAAGCGGGTACATTGGCATTTGCATCCGGTGCACCAGGGTTGCTGACCTTGCCAATCTTCTACGGACCAGGTGGACAAGGTTTCCCAGGATTGATTCTGGGTATCGTAGTATCCTTTGTTGTTTCGGCTGTACTCACGTACATTATGGGCTTTAAAGATCCGGTAGAAGAAGAAACAAAAACCGAACCTGCTGCATCTGCCGAGCAACCTGTTCGTGCAGCGAATGCTTCGGACGAAATTGTATTTAGCCCAATCGAAGGAACAATTGTTGAATTATCGGAAGTTCCAGATCCGGCCTTTGCATCGGGAGCCATGGGTAAAGGTATTGCGATTGAGCCAGCTGTGGGCAGAGTCGTAGCGCCTTTTGACGGTACAGTTACCGTTGCATTTAAGAAAAAACATGCCTTGGCTGTAGTATCAGACACCGGTGCTGAAATATTGGTTCACGTGGGAGTAGATACCGTTAAATTGGATGGGCAGCATTTTGTTTCCCATATCAAGGAAGGGGACAGGGTCCAAGCGGGAGATCTGTTGCTTGAATTCGATATTGCACAGATTAAGGCTGCTGGTTATCACACGGTAACGCCGATTATAGTAACCAACTCAGCCAACTACGAGGATGTAATTCCACAGGCTACAGGTCAGGTTCATAGCCAGGAGCTTCTATTGAAGTTGAATGGAGGAAGGGGACAGGAATAAAAGTAGATTGATGTATTAATCTGATGGTGAAGTGTTTTCATCGTTCCGTTGACATGGTGGAATTGGAAAATTATAATTAGGATTGTACATCTATACATGATAATGAAAGGTGGATTATTGAACATGACACATGCGATGAGACTGCGTTTCCTCCCTTTGAATCGGTAATTGAATACGTTCAAAGGCTCTGACCATTGGTTCAGAGTAAACGGGATCAGTCTGTCATTTTCAATCATCCTGACCTTAAAATAAGTGTTTTACTCGCTTTCCCGTTTACGTTGAATCACAGGCCGTGGCCTGTGATTCTTTGTTTTTTTCTTCTAATTAACTTAATCATGTAAATAATTTAGGTAAAGGCGCTCAATACAGACTACTGGAGGTAACCGCTATGATGACGTTACTGTTCTATTGATACGAGCTGGCACGATAAGCTCGTATCGATAGAAGCGTGCTTCGCTATCGATACGAAATAAATCTTATTTCGGAGGTAGCGAATATGGAAAAGATATGTTTTGAATTAGAACAGGTTGAGATGACCTATATGGATAAAGTAATACTGAACATTGAGCGACTGGCTGTGCATCAACTGGATCGCATTGGTGTAGTAGGTGGTAATGGTCAGGGTAAAAGTACACTATTAAAACTCATTACGGGGCAGATCCAGCCAACTGCCGGAAAGGTAAAACGTTTTGCAGATTTTGGTTATTTGGAACAAGTGGAACCACCCCAGTCTAACGAAAGTATTGAAGTTGATGGGGCTTTACTCAGTAAATTAGCCATAACTCAACACGATCAACCATGGAGTGGCGGAGAACAGACCCGTCTAAAACTGGCTCAAATGTTCACTCATTATCATGAAGTACTGTTACTGGATGAACCAACAACACACCTGGATCAAGAGGGCATTACATTTTTACTGGATGAATTGCGTTATTACTATGGAGCGCTTGTGCTGATCAGTCATGATCGTGCGGTTCTGGATGAACTGGTGACCACGATCTGGGAAATCCATCAAGGTGAGGTTCACGTATATTCCGGAAACTATAGCGATTATCAGGTACAGAAGAGGCTGGAACGTGAACAACAATACCAGGCCCATGAACAGTTCTCGAAGGAAAAAAGGCGATTGGAGCTGGCCGCCCGGGAAAAGATGAAGAAAGCCGAGAAAATAACACAGGCCGGAAGCATGTCCAAAAAAGAATCCAAGGCAAAGGCAAACCGTATGGTTGAAACCAAATCCAAAGGTACCAGTCAAAAAGCAGTGCATCGTGCTGCTAAAGCAATTGAACAACGAATGCAACAACTTCAAGAGGTGAATGCGGTACAGCAGGTTCGGCCAATGATCTTCCGTCAGCCGAAGACATTGGAGCTGCACAACCGATTTCCAATTATGGCTGATCGCCTTACACTTGAGGTGGAAGGTCACATATTGTTGGAGGATGTAAGTTTTCAGGTTCCATTAAAACAAAAAATAGCGATAACCGGAGCCAATGGCAGTGGGAAAAGCACATTGCTTAACCATGTTTTCCATGCTGGGGATCACATCACCATGTCTCCAAAAGCAAAGCTCGGTTATTTTCAGCAATTGAGTTATCGTTTCACGACAAAAGAGACCGTCTTACAATTCCTGAAAAATCGTTCGCAATATGAGGAATCAGAGCTCAGAAGTGCGTTGCATGCGATGCAGTTTACAGGTAATGACTTGCTGAAGAATGTTGGGACATTAAGCGGAGGAGAAGCGATTCGTCTTCAATTATGTCACTTGTTTCTGGGCCAATATAACATTCTATTGTTGGATGAGCCGACGAATTTTCTTGATATGCATGCATTGGAAGCGTTGGAGCGTTTTATCAAGGCCTATGAAGGAACGATTCTGTATGTATCTCATGATCAGAGGTTTATTGAAAATACAGCGGATCAACAATTTCAGATTATAGAGCGTCAATTAATTCAGGTGAATATATAAGTTGAACTAAAGAATATTTACACTGGACACTACGATGACAGAACAACCTTCCGATCGCTGTTATCCCCAGATTATTTTGATTCCTTTTATAAAGGAGTAAATCCGGGGATAAAGGCGAACGCTTCGCTTCTTCAGGCTCTTTCTGTCCTCTCCGTTTCGTGTAAATGTTTATTTCAATTTATATAGAATATAAATTTATAGGGGATGAGAAGTAACGAAAACCGTCAAAGTGATTTTGGCGGTTTTGTCGTTTTCAAAGATAGGCAGATCGGATGCCTTATGTAGCTTCTATTAAGACTCCGCTTTTACAACCGCTGAATGCATGTTACCTGTGAGACGTTGAGGTGGGAAAACCATGCGCACGGGCGCAATGATGATGGCAGCAAATACAGCTTTAATCAGATCCCCAATAATGTAAGGATAAAACCCTTGAATCATGGCCTCAGGTAGGTTCATTTTGTAAGCATAAGCAAGCCAAGGGACACCCGATACATACACGAGCAGTGAACCAAAGAGTTCAAATACAACAAAAGCGAGAATGAATCCTGTGACACCTTTGATGTTGATTCGTGCAAGCAACAGTCCAATTAATAAAGCGGAGATCGGCCACATCATCACATATCCTCCGGTAGGTCCAAGAAGTACCGCAAGTCCTCCGGTCCCGTGCAGCAAGGGGAAACCAAGAGCGGTGAGCAGAACAACCATGGTAACGCTAAGGAAACCATATAGTGGACCAAGTAATCCTCCGGCCAGCATGACAGCCAAGGTTTGTAATGTTATCGGTACAGGGGAGAAGCCAATGGGAATGCTTATGTAACCAAAAAGTACTAAAATTGCGGCCATAAGTGCGCTGAATACAATACCTCGCAAAGATAATTTCATGTTTGAACAATCCTCTCCATTTTGGTAATATGATTGTTAACCAATTATATAAATGTGGTTGACGATTAGGATCGTACCACATAAAAATAGAAAGGGAAAGGACTAATTTACGATGCAAGGCAACCTGCCTATAATTACATTAGAAGATGTTCGGGTGCATTATGTTTCCGAAGGTGGTCAGGTGAGGAAAGCGCTGGATGGGGTCTCACTTATGCTGCACCAAGGAGAATGGATTAGTATTGTAGGAGCGAATGGCAGTGGAAAAAGCACACTTGCTGGACTGCTGATTGGATTCATTCCACTATCTGGAGGGGTACGGGATATCTCGGATGAACTTACCGTTCGGGGTGTATTGCAGCAACCGGATGCACAGGTACTAGGCGATACGATTGAAGAGGAGTTTCATTTTGCACTGTCACCATTGATGGATTCTGTAGAAGAGCAATTGGAGCGCAGGCAGGATGCATTACATACTGTAGGACTTCAATACCCCCCGGAGAAGGCTGTCTCACAATTATCCGGTGGACAGAAACAACTGCTTAATATTGCTGTAGCGCTCGCAGCCAAACCGGATATATTGATTCTGGATGAGCCAACAGCCATGCTTGATCCCGGAGCAAGAGACCGTATCGAGGCCATCGTTCAGAAGATTACCCAGCGAGGGACAACGGTGATCTGGATTACACACCATCTGGAGGAAGCAACCCTGTGTCATCGAATCATTGCTATGGAGAGGGGACGTTGTGTGTACGACGGGGAGCCGGAGTCCTTTTTCTATGAAACAGAGCTGAATGAGAAGGCTACACGGGAAAATGTACAGCTATCCCCCTGTGAATGGTTAGGGTTGGATCCTCCTTTTACTGTAAAAACTGCGTTATTGCTCAAGCAAAAAGGTATGATGTCAGAAGCCATGCCACTGCGACCTGAGCAACTGGCTAAGGAGGTCGCACGTTGGAGATCGAGCTAACCAATATACGTATAGAAGCATCGGAATCGAGCAAACGTGCACTGCTTGAAGATGTGAGTGTCCAGTTGAACAGTGGGGAAATCACCTTGCTGCTGGGCTGTACGGGTTCAGGAAAAACAACTTTACTACAGACGTTGGCTGGTCTGAGACCGCCCGATGCAGGAAGTATCACATTGGATGGCACACCTTTCTGGAAAGAAGGAAAAGTGCCGCAGTCGATTTTATTGCAAATGGGACTATTGTTTCAATTTCCGGAACAACAACTGTTTGCCCGAAGTATTCAGCGTGAATTCACATATTCTCTACGTCCCTATCGACTTTCAGAGAAACAGCAACAAGAGCAGATCACAAAAGCACTGAAGCAATGGGACCCGCCAGTGTCCTCAGAGTTGGACCGACGTTTTCATCTGGACAGGTCACCATTTGCTCTAAGTGGGGGAGAGAAGCGCAGGTTAGGTCTTGCTCTCGGAAGTGTGACCAATCCACACTGGCTTCTGCTGGATGAGCCAAGCGCAGGGTTGGAAGCGCAAAGTGTCGGGCTTTTGCTGGATGTATTGGAGCAACATCGTCTGGCAGGTGGTGGGGGCGTGGTAGCAACCCATGATCTGGATACATTTTTGCCTTGTGCGGATCGAGTATTGTTGTTGCAGGAAGGCCGTTTAATCGCCGATCTTACGCCGAGAGAACTTCACAAAAGGCCTGAACTGTTGGAGCAGACAGGAATCGGACTGCCACCATCGATGAGATTGGCACAGCAGTTTAGAGCAGCGGGTCTTGAGCTGCCTTTGACCGCGATGACGCCAGAAGAGATGGCTGAGTGTATTGTTCAGTCCAAGCCAGTTGAAGTACAGATTCAAAATGAATCGATAGAAGCATCATGGACGGTAACGAAGGAAGTCAAGAGCGTTGCAATGAAATATGAAGAAGAAGCACTGATGCTGTCGTCCATTAAAACGGAAGATGATCCAAAGCTTCTTCCGAACACATGGACTCATTCAGGCGGATTATATGGCGTCATGGACCCGCGTCTGAAATGGATTCTGTATATCTTGCTGGTCACTGCTGCGATGCTTCAACAGCGCTGGTTGGGATTGACGTTAACACTGGTGCCGGTAATAGCAGCACTTGCCGTGCTCCCGCGTCAGACTTTGGCTGGATGTATGAAATTAATGAAGCCACTGTTATTCTTTTTCATCATATCAACGGCGTTATCTGGGACAACCCTTTCAACAGAGGGAGGAGGTCTGCACTTTGGCTTTTCCCTGATGCAGGCGGAGGGCACTTTGCTGAATGTGTATCGATTGTTTATCGTCACATTGGCAAGCCTTTGGTTTTCGTTGACGACACCTTATGGGCGAATGGTAGAAGGGCTTAACTGGGTACTCGGTATCGGTAAAAAGATCAGGTTGCCCGTAGCTTCGTTCGCTCTAGCTGTTTCGTTAATCTTTCGGTTTATCCCGATGATCTGGAGTGAGTGGCAGCGATTCTCACTGATCGTACGGGCACGTGGAAAGGCAGCTTTAAGACCAAATACCGTTCGAATTCGTGACCTGGGTCCGATGGTGATTCCCTTGTTAATGGCACTGTTCCAACGTGCAGAGGATATGACCATTGCGATGGAAATGCGTAAAGTTAGAGAGCACTCTAAGCTCGGAGGACGTTCATCGTTATTGGTATGGTCCAAACGTGATACCTGGATTAGCCTCGCTGGCCTCATTGTTTTTGTACTATTAATATGGATTCGTCAATTGTGATGGCGATAATGATCGTGATGGATCCGGTAATGGATCGAAACCTAAACGCAGTGTTTTCCAAAGATCATGCATAAAAGCGTTTGTCCTCGCTCACAATAAGTGGACGTTGATCATCTGAAGTGGATCAGGAGGGATAAACGATGAAAGATAAGTTTTTGCGTGAAGAACGGCAAGAATATACCGATGTGTCTACGGTGGAGTCGCAGCGAAACGATATCACTCTTGAAGAATTCCCGGAGGGTCCTTACGGTTCATCTCTGTTATCCGAGTCTCTCGGGAAAAGTTCTCCGTGGCGGGTGGATCAGAGGTCTGCACATCGTTTTGATTATGAAAATCATGAACTTCACGAGGGAGAAGTACGGGATTATCCAGGTCAGGATGTTTTTGACGAAACGGTTCCGGATAACGTGTCCAAACCTCAATACCCGGAAGAATCGTAATGACAATTTGAGATAAATTAGAGTATAGCCTCCGACAGGTTTTGTCCTGTTCGGGGGTTATTTTTCGTTGTATTTAATGAAAACAAATCTCCTCCAATTCCACATTATGGGTTATTATGTTTGTAGCTCGAAGTAAAAATCTGGTTAAATATGCGGGGGGACTTGGGATGAGAGAGATCGATTATAGTCAATATTTCTGGCAGGATGATAAGGTCAGACTACGTGCTTTGCGTGAGGAAGATTGGGAGGATCATTATTATAACCGCTTTGATACACCTGCCCGTCGGTTATTGGAGTGTGCAGTAGAGTTACCGCCAACCCATGTTGAAGCGAAGAATTTCACGGATAACTTCTCTGATTTTTCTTTAGCCAAAGGACGGATCATGTTTACAATTGTAAATATGGATGGTGAAAATGTCGGAGGTGTGAATCTGAATAGCATTGATGAAAGGAACGGTACCTTTAGCATTGGTATTCAAATTGATAGGGATCATCGAGGAAAAGGATACGGAACCAGAGCCGTTCGAATCTTGTTGAAGTATGCCTTCTTCGAGCGCAGGCTCAACAAATTTAATGATTATGTACTCCAAGGAAATGAACCTTCTGCAGCCATGATGAGAAAACTTGGATGTGTTCAGGAAGGTGTCCGTCGTCAGGTGATTTATACGGATGGGAAATACCAGGATCTGATCCTCTTTGGATTAACCAAAGATGAGTTTATGGCAAAAGAGGGGCTTGTTTGAAGTAAAGGCTAATAAGGTGTAATTAAATGTGTAGTAGGAGGAACTATGAACCAACCCATACTAACCGATGAGTTAATCATCGACTGCAAGGATATTTATTTGCGCGAGTATCGAATTGAAGATTTAGAGAAACTGCAAGAAATTACGTGGCAACCTGAGGTGTATGAATTCCTACCGGGATGGAACGCTACGATTGAAGACAGGACCCTGTGGCTCACCGAATATGAAATCCCTGAAAATCAGCGTTTTAAACAAGCTGTGATGGCGGGAGGGGATATCGGAGAGTTATATTTACGTATGGGTATTGTACTCAAAGAAACTGACAAGTTTATCGGATGGTGCTGCTCAGGAATTAAGGATGAGTTACCAGCGCCTAATCGGGAGATTATGTACGGTATTTCGAAACACTTCAGGAATCGTGGCTATACAACGCAGGCAGTAAAAGGAATGACGGAGTATTTATTTGAACATACAAACGTTGAAATATTAAATGCCATCGCTTTGATTACCAATCAAGCATCCAATAAGGTGATACAGAAATGTAATTTTGAACGGTTAAATTTGATAGAGATCGAGAATGAACCCTATGTCCATTATCAACTGTGTAAGCGCGAAGGTCATTTTTGATTGAACTTTTATCCTCATTGAAAATAGCTATAATATCAAAATTTCGGATCAGGTTAGACAGTTATTGCTGGCTGCCTGATTTTTTCTGTCATTTAGTTTATAGGACAAGTGTTAATAATTTTCTCCACGATAATAGCGTTCCAGTTTGTTATCCAAATGAACAAGCTGCGCTTTTTTCTCCTCGATATCATTCAGCAACTTTTGCTTTTGATCCTCAATCAGCTTGGTTCTCTCCTTCAGCGTGGAGGTTCCTTCATTGACCTGATCATAATACTTTTTGATGTCTTCCACACTCATCCCGGTTTCACGAAGGCATTTGATAAAAACCAGCCAGTTCAGATCATCCTCCAAATAAAGGCGGTTATTCTGCTCATTTCGTGCAGCAGGTTTCAGCAATCCCTTTCTTTCATAAAAGCGGATCGCTCCAATTGAAATCTCAACTTTTTTCGCTACTTCTCCAATCGTTAACATGTTAATCCCTCTTTTTATAAAAATAATTTGACCTACACTAAGTGTAGCATAGTAACTTATACATTGTTAAATAAAAATCATATTAGGGAAAGAAGGATTCGCATGAAAAAGACTGTTTTTGTAACTGGAGCAAATAAAGGGATTGGATATGAGATCGTAAAGCAGTTGGGTGAAGCAGGTTGGAAAGTTATCCTCGGCGCACGCAGTGTCGAACGAGGGGAAGCAGCTGTTTCGGAGTTAACTTCCAGGGGATTAGATGTAGAATTTGTACAGATTGATATGATCGACTTGAAGAGCATTGAGCAGGCAGCCGATACGATTCATAAGACTTATCCCTCAATAAACCTTCTGATCAATAACGCGGGTATGCCTGGTGCGTTCTCTCATTCCTTCACGGATACAAAAGAGGAAGACCTGCGGAACGCCTTCGAAGTGAACTTTTTCGGCACGTTCCGTTTGAATCAGCGCTTGTTCCCGTTAATCAAAGATAATGAAGGTACAATTATTAATGTATCGACCGACATGGCTTCTCTGGACCATATGCAAAATGCGGAATTTACTTTAAATGCCTTCGACTATAACTCATCCAAAACGGCAAACAGTGCCATGACACTTTCCATGGCCTATGAAGTCAAAAACAGCAGAGCTCAAGTCTTTGCGGTCACGCCCGGATTCACTTCAACAGATCTTAACGGCAATGCCGAAGGCGGTAAATCAAAAGAAGCCGGCGCTGCGATTATCGTGCGTTATGCGACAGATGGTAAACGCCATAATGGGGAGTTCCTTGATGAGAATGGCGTATACCCTTGGTAATCCATAAGATGATGGGGATGAGGGTCTAAAAGTTTGAGGTCCATTCTGACTGATCTCGTCCCTTGGATGATGCGGAAAATTAGATGAAGCTATTGGCGTGGTTTCGTTATTTAGGTAGCAAGGAATATGAGAATATAACGTCGAATAAGAAAAATATGTTAGTTGTAACTTGTTTATTTGTTGTAAATGAAACAAACACCAAACGTAGACGAACATCTTTCTTGTACCAAGGTAACAGAGCACGTACTATAAAATCATATTTCTAACCAGCGTATCAATCGGAGGTATATATTTAATGGGGGTTTCATTATATAAAGCAGATTTAAAAGATGCAGTGAATATTCATGAGATGAAAGTCAAAGCATTTATGCCTTTGTTGGAAAAATATCAGGATTCTGAAACAAGCCCCGCTAATGAAACCGTAGAAAGAATAATCACTCAAATCAATCAATCTTTTACAGATTATTTCATAATTCATCATTTTGAAATTGCTGTTGGTGGAATAAGAGTCGTGAAAAAAGAAAATCAAATCTACAGTGTTAGCCCAATTTTTATACTGCCAGAACATCAAGGAAAAGGAATTGCTCAAAAAGTCTTAACAATGGTTGAGCAGATATATGATGATGCAAAGTCATGGAATTTGGGTACCATCTTACAAGAGAAAGGGAACTGTTATTTGTATGAAAAGATAGGCTACAAAAAAACGGGTGCAACAAAAGCAATTAACGACAAAATGACAATGGTATTTTATGAAAAGCACTTATAAGCTTCAAATGCTTGAATAAGACGCCTCAGATTCGTCAGCCTGTAAAAATTAGGCTACCACTATACTAATCAGATACAAAAAAGAATCCCCCCTTCAGTTCTCAAACGAAATGAAAGGGGGATTCTTCATGCAATGAAGAGCCTGAATTAAACTGGAAGAAAAGCAGCGTTTGGTGAGCTGGACCAGGAGCATGCGTAATGTTCAAGTAGATCTTACGTAGAGCTGTTTATAGCCAACTTATAGCTTACGTAGAATCTACGCTCAGTAGACATCAGCCTTATACAGAGGCATCAAGATCATAAATTCAGTTCCCGAGCCTACCTGACTTCGTACTGTAATTTTCCCACCATACGACTCCACAATTGAGCGGGTAATGGCTAGACCGAGACCTGCACCACCTTGTTTGCGAGAACGAGAACTGCTTGTGCGGTAAAATCGCTCAAAGATATGGGGCAGATGTGCAGGTTCAATGCCTGTGCCGTTATCCTTTACTGACAATTCAGCCTTATGGTGCGTGGCATAAAACGTAATGGAGATGGCTCCATGCTCTGGATCGGTGTGCTGCACCGCATTATGGAACAGATTCAGCACAACCTGCTTCAGCTTATAAGGGTCAGCCAGTATATGGACCGCAGCCGTCAAGTCCAGATGAATGGACCTCAACTGTGCCATCATGGCAAGTTGTGGTTGCATTTCGAGCAGCAGACTGTCCAGCTGAATGACCTCCAGTTCCTGCTTTGGAGCCTGATCCAGCTTGGTCAGGAGCAGTAAATCTTCAACCAGCTTGTTAATACGTACCGATTCGCCGTGCATGCTGTCCAATGCTTTATACAATTGATCCTGATTGGTCGCTGCACCCCGCTGTAGAACTTCAATGAAGCCGTGAATGGAGGTAAGCGGGGTACGAAGCTCATGGGAAGCATCGGACAAGAAACGCTGCATCTGCTCTTTCGATTCCCGCTCCGCTTCAAACGAGTTCTCCAACCTTTCAAGCATCCCATTAAATGAAACGGCGAGCTGATCCACTTCCTCTTGTCCCTGAACGACGGGAAGGCGTTCTGCGAGGCTGCCTGCATCGATCTGCTGAACTTTATTCACCATGTTGGATAGTGGAACCAGCGTCCGGCGCAGTACCTTGGTGTATAAAATAAGACCGGCTACCATGGCCAACAGTGATAACATCAGAAAGATCAGAAGCTGTTTAATAATCAAGTCTTTTAGTGGCTTCGTAGCTGTGCCCATCTGGACCATGGGTAAGCCCCGATTGCGTGGACCTGGTGAGGCGAATACAATCAATTGCTCATTCCCTTGGCTATCCGTTACGATCCGGTAGGGAATATGTTTTTGTTCTTTCAACTCCGCTGTAATGTCTTGATATTCAACGCTTGATAGATGAGGAGCTTTCAGACCGTCTTCCCCAAAAACATCCTCGAACGTACCTTGATTATCAAACAGGGCCAGTGAACGGTCCGGAATAAATAGCACCCGATTGCCAGATCCGTTACCTGCCTGTCCTCCAAAAGGATTGTTGGAAGAGCCACTACGTGACTGGATTCCAAGCCAAACCGGGGGCATGGACATGAGCTGTTCTTGCATGGTTTTTGCCTGATTTCGATACAGAAAGCTTTCCATGATCCAGAATTGCAGGATACCGATTAACAATAGTAGCCCAGCAAGCACGAACAGAGAACGTGAGAGCAATTGAGAACGCAGTGAACGGGGCCAGATCCATTGGTGAAGACGTCTTAAATGAAGTTTATTTTTCTTAGGCAGTGAGTTCATCAGAGGTCCACCCTGTACCCAACACCCCGAAGCGTGCGTATGAGTTTATGCTCTTTGTCCCCGAGTTTGTCGCGCAAGGAGCGAACATATACCTCCACAATATTTTCTTCTCCGCCAAAATCATACCCCCATACCCGGCTCAAAATGGTTGCTTTGCTAAGTACGATCCCATGATTAAGCACAATAAATTTTAACAGTTCGTATTCGGTAGGAGAAAGCTCCAGGACCTGATTCTGATAAGTGATTTCTTTGCGCTGATCATCAATTCGGAAGGGACCATGGGTGACGGCTCCTATTAATAAAGGAAATTGATTGCGCAGTCTGGCCTGAATCCGAGCGAGCAGCTCGTCGAAGGCAAAGGGTTTGATCATGTAATCATCAGCACCTAGCCAAAGGCCCTTAACCCGATTTTCGACTTCGTCCTTCGCTGTCAGCATAATAACGCCAACCTGAGTTCCAGTCTTACGAAGTCGCTCGACCACTTCGAATCCATCCATCTCTGGCATCATGACATCCAGAATAGCCATATGTGGCCTGAATTCAAGAGCCAACTCAAGCGCAGCCGCTCCATCCGGTGCCGTACGCACATCGAAGCCTTCATTGCTTAATCCAAGCTCCAGAAATTGCAAAATATGTGGTTCATCATCAGCCAATAGTATTTTAATTCCGCTGCTAAGCTTCATAATGCAGGGTTCCTCCTTGCTTGCTTCCATCTTAGTTCTCCCTCAAGTGAGAGGGACTATATGTTGTATTATCGCTTGCCAAACTGAAATTTAGCTGAAAGGATTATGAATTATCCTCAGACAACATTCAGCGGACACTCATCCCAGTTTTATTTTGGCATGTCAGAATAGTAGACATGAAGAACTTTGAAGGAGTGATTAACATTGAATAACACCAAAAGAAGGATGGATTTTGTCCTTCTGCCAATTGTATTACTGGCGGCGTTTCTGAATGGATACGGTATCTGGAACGATCAATATGCCAATTCCTACTATACGACTGCCGTTGGTAGTATGCTCAGCAACTTCCACAACTTTTTCTATGCTTCACTAGACTCGGCAGGCTCCGTCACTGTAGATAAACCACCTGTGGTCTTCTGGATTCAGACGGCTTTTGCCTATGTCTTCGGATTGCACGGATGGAGTGTTATTTTGCCACAGGTATTAGCGGGAATCGGTTCGGTGCTCCTGATCTATTTCATGGTGAAACCTACATACGGTCTTGCAGCAGCACGGATCTCGGCGCTTGCAATGGCGACTGTGCCTGTCGTGGCGGCAGTCAGCCGGACCAATAATATTGACAGCATGCTGGTGTTTACACTACTGCTGGGTTCATGGTTTTTGTTCAAAGGCAGCAAACAAGGCAGTGCTTGGCGCATTCTGGTTGCCTTTGGGTTAATAGGCATAGCCTTTAATATGAAAATGCTTCAAGCCTACATGATTCTCCCGGCTTTTTATTTGTTCTATCTGCTTGCATTTCAGGCGAAATGGAGAAGGAAGATCATCCTGATGATCGGCAGCACAGCAGTTCTGGCGGTCGTTTCCTTATCCTGGGCAGTCACAGTGGATTCTATCCCTGAAGACCAAAGACCTTATATCGGCAGTAGTGAAACGAACTCGGTCATGGAACTCGCCTTTGGATACAATGGTCTGGCTCGCCTAACGGGTCAGCAGAATACCGCAGGTAACGCCGGTAAGCCAAATGGGATCGGACAGGGAAATAATCGTGGCAATCGAGGGGATTCGACCTCATCTCCTAATCAGACAGGCAGTGGTGTTACTGAGGCTGGGCAAGATGTCGATGCACCGGATAACGATAATATGAATGGTTCGAACGGCTTGAACGCCATGGGCGGCATGAATAGGCCGAATGGCAATTTCCCGAATGGGCAGATGCCAAATGATATGGAAATGCCAAATGGAAGAAATTTTGGCGGTAATGGTGGCGGAGGCATGTTTGGTACGGGGGAGAAAGGTCCTCTGCGTCTGTTCCAGACTGAACTGTCAGGTCAAGCCAGCTGGCTTATGCCAGTTGTATTGCTTGGGTGCATTGCCATATTTGCAGGATTAAGACGGAGAAATATAACCAGCAAGCACAAGGAGGCCTTGTTCTGGCTGGCTTGGCTGCTTCCCGTTGCTGCCTTTTTCAGTGTGGCAGGTTTTTTCCATCAATATTATCTGATTATGCTTGCACCTCCACTTGCTGCACTGACTGGCGCAGGGTTTGTAGCGATGTGGAAATTATATCGTGATCGCACCGGATGGCAAGCTTGGTTGCTTCCGGTGTCCGTACTGCTTACGACGCTGTTCGGCTGGTATATCATGCAGGTGTATAACGATACGATTGGTGCAGGCTGGTCGATTAGTGAATTAATCGCAGGCATTCTGGTTACGGTCATCCTGGTCGTTATGCTACATCGTACACAACGATGGAAACAGGGCTTCATTATCGCGGGATTCATGGTCATGCTGATCGGTCCGATCTATTGGGCATTCACCCCAATTACTTATGGTGGTAACAGTATGATTCCGGCAGCAGGACCCACGGGTTCCAATAGCATGTTTGGTGGAGCCGGAATGGGCATGCCGATGGGTAACGGTGCAGGAGATACAGAAATGCCTTCAATGGGCGGCCGTGGCGGAATGGGCAACCGTAACGAAGGATTGGATACAGCCACACTGAATTATCTGAAAGAGCACAATACAGGCGAAACGTATCTCTTCGCCACTACGGACTATAATCAGGCAGCACCTTATATCATCGATGAGAAAGAAGCAGTGATCACGCTTGGCGGTTTTTCCGGATCAGACCCGGTGTACACAACAGAGGAACTTGAGCAACTCGTCAAGAGCGGGCAAGTGAAATACTTCATGGTTGGTGGCATGGGTGGTCGCGGAGGAAACTCAGAAATTACCGATTGGATCAAAGAGCATGGAACCGAGATTCCAACTTCAGAATGGAAGACAGGCACCGACAGCGGATCTATGGATAACGGAGACACCGGAAACAGAGCTGGCTTTGGATTTAGCGGACAGACCACCTTGTACGAAGTGAAATTGTAGCTATATAAATTGAACTTGTCATTTACACAATAACGGAGAGGACAGAAAAAAACTGAAAAAGCGAAGCGTTCGCCTACAAGCTTTCTGCAAGAAAGCTACATCGGAAGCATACGCTATCACCGGATTTTCCCTTTAGAAAGGGAATCAAAAAATCTGGGGATAACAGCGATTGGAAGGTTGTTCTGTCATCGAAGTGTGCAGTGTAAATATTCTCTAGTTCAATTTATATAGAGTGAAAATCTCGAACGAAGTCCATTGGAAAAGGGAGGGGACGAACATGGCTCAAGCGTACCGATACAGCATTATTATTCCCATGTATAACGAGGAAGCGGTGATCGAGGAGACTTATCGGCGTCTGAAGAAGGTTATGGGCAGCACAGGAGAGAGCTATGAACTGTTGTTTGTCAATGATGGCAGCGTGGATCGAAGTGCACAGATGATCCGTGATTACGCCCGTTGGGACGAGAGTGTGAAGCTGATTGATTTTACTCGTAACTTCGGACATCAGATTGCGATAACAGCGGGTATGGATTACGCAGTGGGGGATGCGGTGGTTATTATTGATGCGGATCTGCAGGACCCTCCCGAACTGATACTGGATATGATCGCCAAATGGAAAGAGGGTTATGAAGTCGTATATGCCCGTCGCACCAGACGAAGTGGAGAAACTCGCTTCAAGAAATGGTCGGCAAGTCTGTTCTATCGTGTACTTCGTGCCTCAACGGATACGGATATCCCAGTGGACACCGGAGATTTTCGCCTGATTGACCGCAAAGTATGTGATGAGATGAAACGTCTTCCGGAGAAAAACCGATTTGTGCGCGGGTTGGTCAGTTGGGTCGGATTTCGTCAGACGGCTATTGAATATGAACGTGATGAACGTCTGGCAGGCGAAACAAAATATCCGCTGAAACGCATGCTGAAGCTGAGCCTGGACGGCATTACTTCATTTTCGTATAAACCGCTCAAACTTGCAGGTTATGTAGGTGCGATCCTGTCGGTTGGCGGATTCATCTATATGTTAACGGTTATTCTTTCGGCCATATTTACGGATTCAACGATTAAGGGATGGCCATCCATTGTGAGTATCATGCTGATGTTTAACGGATTCATCCTGATCATGCTGGGTATTCTGGGCGAGTACGTTGGCCGAATCTATGATGAGACCAAGGCACGTCCACTATACATTGTAAGAGATGTGGTTCAGGCCGAGAGTCAGCAAGCGCAATCCCGATTGACAGCCCGAGTTGCTCATCATGACTAAGCGTCTGGTAACAATCTTCAAGTTTGGTATTGTAGGTGTTGCGAATACGGTAGTGGATGCGTTGGTGTTTGCTTTACTCGCAGTGGTCGGTGTGCCGGTTCTGATTGCCCAGGTAATCTCGTACAGCTGCGGTGTTGCGAACAGTTATTGGCTGAATGGCAGGTGGACTTTTCGAGATGCGGCGCGAGGGGACGGGGATAGAGCCAAACTTATTCGTTTTCTAATCACCAATCTCGTCGTTCTCGCGTTATCTGCCCTCATTCTGATGACTTTGCACGATATGTTGGGTTGGAGTCTCGTGATGAGCAAGATCCTGGCGACATTGATGGGAATGGTCCTGAACTATATTGCTAGTAGATATTGGGTGTTTCGTATAGCAACTTAGCTGCGCGCAGTATGAAATATTAGTTATACGAAGCATATGAAAGGAGTGTGTGATGAAATGCGAATTAAAAAAGCAGTTATTCCGGCAGCGGGTCTCGGAACTCGGTTCCTGCCAGCGACCAAAGCACAGCCCAAAGAGATGTTACCGATTGTAGACAAACCAGCTATCCAATACATTGTTGAAGAAGCAGTGCAATCAGGCATTGAGAATATCCTCATTGTGACCGGACGCAACAAAAAATCCATAGAGGATCATTTTGATAAATCAGTTGAACTTGAACATTCGTTATACGCCAAGGGCAAACAGTCTTTGTTGGAAGAGGTGCAAGCGATCAGCGAGATGGCCAATATTCATTTTATTCGTCAAAAAGAACCACTGGGTCTGGGGCATGCCATTGGGTGTGCACGGCAGTTTGTAGGAGATGATGCCTTCGCAGTACTGCTCGGTGATGACATTATGGTGTCTGATCCGCCTGCACTTGCCCAGATGGTTCATCTCTATGAAAAGACAGGTAATCAGATTATAGGTGTCCGTCAGGTAGACACGGCAAATGTGAGCAAATATGGCATCATTGATTCCAACGGTGCAGAGGACCGGGTTCATCGAGTCACTAATTTGGTTGAAAAACCTTCCCTTGCAGAAGCCCCATCCCGAACAGCTGTAATGGGACGATACATTCTGAAACCCTCCATCTTTCCCATTTTGGATCAGATCAAGAGAGGGGCTGGAGGGGAATATCAGTTAACGGATGCCCTGAAAGTAGTGAGTCAAGTGGAGGAACTGTTGGCCCTTGAACTGGAGGGACGTCGCTACGATATTGGCGATCAATTCGGATATATT
The DNA here is from genome assembly GCF_014842675.1 of Paenibacillus sp. CFBP 13594. NCBI lineage: Bacteria > Bacillati > Bacillota > Bacilli > Caryophanales > Paenibacillaceae > Paenibacillus > Paenibacillus sp. CFBP 13594. The sequence goes on along the minus strand of NZ_JACYVQ010000001.1, from coordinate 1,577,486 downwards.
CAGGCGATCTTGGAGATCGGATTGATGCGCAAGGAATTACAGCCCATGCTGACACCCTATCTTCAAAAGCTTGCAACCCAGTGGGCATAGGAATTAATTTGTAGCAGAGGTCCACATCTGCTGGTACAAGAGAGCCTCTCCTTCGTACATGGTTCTTTCATAGAATCCAGCATTGTACAATTTTTCCAGTAACGCTACAATGAGCAAGTAGTTCAAGTTGCTCTTTGAGGAGTGAGGAATCATGAATGAATCTATCATCAGGGACCTTATTAAGTATATGGACGTGGAGGACAACGCCGCCATTCAGTACATTCAGACTGAGCATCGGATGAAACTGGGACTCTTTTGGGGAATCAAGGAAGGAAGCCGTGTTCTGGAAATCGGGTGTGGTCAGGGAGATACAACGGCCGTGCTTGCACATCTGGTGGGGGAGCATGGGTACGTTCATGGTGTAGATATTGCTCCAGAGGATTATGGTTCACCGCTGACCGTAGGCGAAGCGGCAGCCAAGTTGCGGAGTTCTCCGCTGGGTGATCGAATTCGAATGGATTATGATTTTGACATTTTAAGTGATCAAGCCCAATTTGCCGAGAATGAGTATGATGTGATTGTACTTTCCCATTGTTCCTGGTACTTGAAATCGTTTGACGAACTCGCCCGGATTCTTAGCAAGGTCAGGATATGGGGACATCAGTTATGTTTTGCCGAATGGGATGCACGCGTTACAGATGTGAGCCAGCTCTCTCACTGGTTATCTGTTCTCATTCAGTCCCAGGTCGAATGTTACAAGGAGAACAGCTTCTCCAATGTGCGTACGCTTTTTACACCGGAGGATATACAAGAACTTGTCACTTCGGCAGGCTGGACGATCAAGGAAGAGGCTTCAATCCATTCTCCTGAGCTGCAAGACGGTCGGTGGGAAACTGAAATGACACTGGCAGAAGCACCTGTGGAACTGAAACTGCTTCCGATTCCTGACAAAGTAAAAACACTTCTTCTTTCCGAACTGAAATTACTCAGAACACATCGAGCCTCGGGGCCTGGGAGCCCACTGGGTACGTATGCAATTGTTGCCAAAAAAACAGTAAGAAATTAACGTGTAAATTTCAATATCCAAAAAAATGTGTTTACTTCATCACGGTAATTTTGATATTATAATCGCAATATCAAATGCGACGAAGAGACGAGTAGATAAAAATCATTCTTTCAAAGAGAGCTCCGGTAGCTGAAAAGGAGTAAAGAACTTTTTATTGAATAAAGACTCAGAGCAGCACATCGGAACTTAGCATTAAGGGATGGTGTGACAGGCGCTCCTGTTACAGAGCTAGAGTATGGATGGTCTACAGCTTGCAATATGGTTGTATACCTTTACTTGAAGAGGCGGATATGGTGACATATTGGCGAATCTGGGTGGTACCACGAGAATTCAATCTCGTCCCTGAGACTATTGTCTTGGGGATGGGATTTTTTGGTTTTTTCGGGGCTGTGACTACACGCTTTGGAATTGCCTGAATAGTGTTAATTAGGAAGTCCATTTCATAATACGTTTTTTGTGAGTTATGAAATGGATCAATGAGAAGAATCACTTAAACCGAAAGGAAATGATGATTGAATGTCAGCAAAATTGAAAGTTGGTATCGTCGGAGGAACGGGAATGGTAGGGCAGCGTTTTGTGGACCTGCTCGATCAACATCCATGGTTTGAAGTAACAGCTATTTCTGCAAGCGCCAATTCGGCAGGTAAAACATATGAAGAATCCGTACAAGGCAGATGGAAACTCGCAGTTCCTATTCCGGAAGCTGTGAAGAAAATCGTGGTTCAGGATGCTTCCCAGGTCGAAGCTTTTGCCAGCCAGGTTGATTTTATTTTCTGCGCGGTTGATATGAAAAAGAATGAGATTCAAGCGCTCGAAGAGGCTTATGCCAAAACAGGAACACCTGTCGTATCCAACAACTCGGCTCACCGCTGGACAGCAGATGTACCCATGGTAATCCCTGAGATTAACCCGGGACATCTGGACGTAATCGAAGCTCAACGCAAACGTCTTGGTACGAAAACCGGATTCATTGCCGTAAAACCAAACTGCTCCATTCAGAGCTATGTGCCAGCGCTGCACGCCTTGCGTGAGTTCAATCCGACTCAGGTCGTAGCTTCCACGTATCAAGCCATCTCGGGAGCAGGTAAAAACTTTACGGACTGGCCGGATATGCTCGATAATGTCATTCCATACATCGGTGGCGAGGAAGAGAAGAGTGAGCAGGAACCACTCCGGATCTGGGGTAGCATCGAGAACAATCAGATCGTCAAAGCTTCTGCTCCATTAATTACAACACAATGTATTCGTGTGCCGGTAACGGATGGGCATCTGGCTACCGTGTTTGTAAACTTTGAGAAAAAACCAAGCAAAGACGAAATTCTGGAGCGTTGGTTGCAGTTCAAAGGTCGTCCGCAGGAACTGGCTCTGCCAAGTGCACCAAAACAGTTCATTACGTATTTTGAAGAAGAGAACAGACCACAGACAAAACTGGATCGTGACATCGAACGCGGAATGGGTGTATCGACTGGCCGACTGCGCGAAGATTCACTCTATGATTACAAATTCGTTGGATTGTCCCACAACACGCTCCGCGGAGCGGCAGGTGGTGCGGTTCTGATCGCTGAATTGCTCAAAGCCGAAGGATACATTCAACCGAAATAAGCATCAAAGAATCATGAACAGCAACAGATTTCTGCAAAGAATGAAAAACCATCACTTGTTGATGGTTTTTTTTGTGGACTATATCCGGAAAACGGAGTGGAGTCATGGAGTGGTATGAAATATGTAAAGTGAGAAACGCCGACAGGATTGTCAGCGTTATTTACTGCGCAGCTGCTGGGCACTGACTCGAAGCTTCGGTTTCAGGAAGAATACGACTCTTTAGCCGAGAAGCGGGACAGCTACCTTCTTCGTCGCGTTTGGTTTCCCAATTAATAGGATTGGTCATATCCGGGATGTGTTGCTCCAAAATGGCCTGATATTGACGTGCTTTCTCTTCCAAATGAGCAACACGGCTCTTGGCTTCTTCAAGCTGAATCAGCGCTGCTTCCTTGTACTCCATCATAAGTGCGAATCGTTGTGCAACGGTTGAATCTCCTTCAAGACAGAGATCGACGTATGTTTTAATGTTTTCAATCGGTAAGCCTGTCTGTTTAAGGCATTTGACGCCGTGCAGCCAGTTGATGGATTCCTCATCAAACACCCGAATGTTATTTTTATTGCGTTGAATGCTTGGAACCAAACCTTTATCCGTGTAAAAGCGTACCGCGTGCTCTGTGAGTCCCGTAAGCTGGGCAGCATCCTGAACCGTATACATATGTAATCCTCCTCGTAAAAAATATATTGGAGACCGCTTGACTTCGTGTAACACGAAGGAGCTAGGGTTATTGTAACGCAAGTCGGACGGAAGTGGAACAACTGCTTTTTTTGCTGAATTTCAGCAATACGTGAAGACTTGCGATTCACAATATGACCTTAGGAGGCGTTAATATGCAAACTGTAACTTTAAATAATGGAGTGAAAATGCCGATCATCGGCGTTGGTGTCTACCAGGTTCCTGATGTCGATGAATGCGAGAACACGGTATATGAAGCATTGAAGGCAGGTTACCGCTTAATTGATACGGCCGCCGGATACCTGAACGAAGAAGCAGTTGGACGCGCGATCAAGCGCAGTGGCATACCGCGGGAAGAACTGTTTATCACGACCAAGCTATGGATTCAGGATGCCGGATATGAAAGTACCAAGCTGGCGTTTGCCAAATCGCTAAGTAAGCTGCAGCTCGATTATCTGGATATGTACCTCATTCATATGCCTTTTGGTGACTACTACGGCGCTTGGCGTGCGATGGAAGAACTGTACCGCGAGGGCAAGATCAAGGCAATTGGCGTCAGCAACTTCCTGCCAGACCGTCTGATGGACCTTATTGTTCATAATGAAATTGTGCCTGCCATCAATCAGATCGAAACACATCCGTTTCAACAGCAGGTCGACAGTGCTGCTTTTATGAAAGAACAGGGCATACAACACCAGTCATGGTCACCGTTTGCGGAAGGTCGCAACAATTTATTTAGCAACGAAGTGCTGGCTTCCATTGCCGAGAGACATAACAAATCCATCGCCCAGGTTGTACTCCGCTGGCTTGTGCAACAAGACATCGTGATTATTCCCAAATCGGTACGCAAAGAGCGGCTTATTGAGAACTTTGATATTTTCAATTTTGTACTGAGTCCGGAAGAGATCGCAACCATTGCCACGCTGGATACCAAGGAAAGTCTATTCATGAAGATTGACGACCCTAAAGTTGCCCAGATGCTAGGTAAGATGAAAGTGGATTTGTAAAAACAGAAACGAATGACTAGATTTACGAAGCGGAGCAGTATCGTAGCGATATTAGTAATAAAAGCAATCCAATGCAAAACGCCGACAATCATGTCGGCGTTTTTTACATTCCAATATGTTGTTAAGCTGCAGATGTCTTATCTGACTTTTGCAGAAGCTGCGAGCGACGACCGAGCAGGTAACCTGTCAGGGAAGCGAGCATCTGTTGGAATACCATGCCGAGCACGACAGGGACGGCAACAGGTGGTGGAAAATACGATACAGCGAGTACTGCACCTGCGCTGATATTACGCATGCCTCCATTGAACACAAGAGCGACCTGGTCTGCCTCATTCCAGCCCAACAATCGAGCAATAAAGTAACTTAGTGCATAACCGAATGATGCCAGGAAAATAATGATGACCGCAAGACCAGCCAACTTCCAGTTGAAATCGGCCAAATAAGGTGCAACAACAGATCCGTTAATTGCAACGACAGACGCCATGAACAATTTGGATAATGGATTCAACCTTGGTCCCCAGACCGGGACAATGGCGCCTTTGGTCCACTCATTCAGCAACATACCGAGCAGGGATGGCACTACAATCATCCAGAATAGACTGCTCATCATGGCTGCTGTGTCCAGTGTGACACTGGTTCCGATTAACAGGGATAACACCCCGGGCACTACGAAAGGAGCAAGCATTGTATCAATCAGGATGATGGAAAGCGTAAGTGCGATATTGCCCCGATAGATGCTGACCCAGATGAAGCTGCTTATTCCTGTCGGAATCACGGCTGCCAGAACAAGTCCTGTTATGGTGTACGCATCTGTAGGGAAAACCAGATGACCCATACCGAGAGCAATTAGAGGCATCGCCAAATGCAAAATAAACAGACATACAAACAAGGGGAACGGCTTCTTAAGCACGTTCACAAAATCCCGTATCCCAAGACTGATACTTCCAGCGAACGTCATGAACGCAAAAAGCCAAGGGGATAAAAAGGTATAAGAAGAAAGAAAACTCCCGCATAACACGCCAATAATAATACTGATTGGGGTAATCAGTGGCATGATGCGGTTCAAGCGTTGGTTCAAGGCTTGAAGCATAATCATGACATCCCTTTACCGTGTGATTTTACTATTATACATGTTAATAACGCTGGCTGCAGACCCATTTGCAATGCAGCAGTCTGAACAGGTATCATGGACTTGGAACAAGGATTCCGATTAGGAGAAGGGGAGATGATCATGTTTATAAGAAAAAGAAAGCACACATTAATGATGACAGGCCTTATTGCATCAAGTATTCTGCTGATTTCAGCCTGTTCTGTCGTGGAACAAGCCAATCAAAGTATAAATTATGTGAGTGGGGCTACTGATTATATAGAACAGGTATCAAACGCCGGGGCTGATCTGCAAGAGCTTGCATCGGGCGCGGTGAATAATCCGGAGATAACAACGCAGATTCAGGAGAAAATTGATCTGATCCAAGCAGAAGCAAGCGAATTTTCTCAGCTGGCTGCTCCTGCAATAGGAGAGAGCATTCATGAAAATCTGGTCAGCTACAATACGCAATTAACAGAAGTTGTGGACAATTTCGAGAATACAATTGCTGAGCAAGGTTTTACGGCAGAAAATTGGGAGAAGACAGGCATTCCTGAACTGATCACCAACATTAATAATTTAAAAGATCCGCTTAGCGGACTTCAGGGTGAATAAATTGAATTAATTTTCAATATGGAAGACAACACAGTTTGAAATTCTCATATTTTATAAGGGCGAGATATCGGAATGATTGAATTACCGTTATGCTCGCTTTTTTATTTTCCGAAAACGGATGCATATTTAATATCACAGGAGCTAGACTATATCATGTAAATAGGAGATGTATATGACATTTATCTCATATTTATGTGAAGATGATCTATGATTTGACAAGGTTGGGACAGAGGCGTATGATAAGCATATAAGTTAATAAAGTATAGTTACTTACTATAAGTTATAAAAATATTTTACCAAAGGAGAACTAAATCATGACGGAGCACAATGGAAAAGTAATCATTATTACAGGTGGAGCAAGTGGTATTGGTAAAGAGACAGCACTTCAACTTTCGGATCAAGGTGCGACTATTGTGGTCGCTGACTATAATGAAGACGGAGCGAAGAAGCTTGCGGCAGAGATTGAAGCAGCAGGCGGAACAGCGGGCGCGTACAAAGTGGATGTATCCAAAGGGGACGAGATCAAAGCCCTGATCGACTGGACCGTAGAGCAATATGGTACGTTAAGCGGTATTTTCAATAACGCAGGCATTGGACTTGTGAAGCCATTTCTGGAGATGGACCCGGAATCCTATCACAGAGTCATTGATGTAGATCAGCACAGTGTATACTACGGTATGTATTATGGCGCGAAAAAAATGGTTGAATTAAATGTACAAGGTACTATTGTAAATACAGCTTCGATCTATGGAAGTGTTGCTGCAGTAGGCAGCTTCAACTACAACGCAGCCAAGGCTGCTGTTGTTATGATGTCCAAATCCGGTGCATTGGAACTTGCTGAGCATGGAATTCGTGTAGTTGGTGTAGCACCTGGCTTTATCGAAACACCGATTCTGGGTGATGACCAAGCCATGAAGGATGCGCTTGCTACTCAACATATGCGTGGAGAGCTTATTCAACCGGAGAAAGTAGCCAGTGTGGTTACATTCCTGTTCAGTGATGCAGCAAGCGCAGTGAACGGTACAACCGTAGCCGTAGATGATGGATTCCTCAGCTTCAAAACCAAATAAGTACCCTTTTATAATCAAGGCAACTCATCTCAAAAAACAGAAAAAAACGGTGCAGAACGATTTATTCGTTTTGCACCGTTTTTGTATTTTCATTATAACGTAATCGTAGCATGTGAGATGGAAATAAGTTTGTCGAATCATCCCGAAATTTCAGAGATCGTGATACAATTAACAAGGCTATAGCTTTTTATCATTTTGTGGTGTCATATACAATTCGAACTCCGAGAGACCCATAACTCTCTTCTTTGTAATGACATTGAGAACAGGTTTTGGTCGAACATAACGCATCGTTATGAACTTGTAATTTTTCGTTGCACTGTGGACATTTATTTTCAAAAAGAGTCTTCAACACGTTAAACATGCTTAATCACTCATTTCGGATTAATTTACTTGGTTTTCATTATAACGGATAATATTCGCCTTGTATAGCACTTTTGAGTGGTATCGAAATGAGATTTATATTGCACGAAAGGAAGCGCATAACCGATGGATCTTCTGCTTTTTGTCATCATGTTTATACTGGGTCTGGTCGGTTCATTCTTCTCCGGTTTGTTGGGTATTGGTGGGGCCATTATCAATTATCCGCTGCTGTTATATGTTCCATCCTGGATGGGACTGGAGCCATTCTCAGCACATCAGGTATCTTCGATCAGTATGTTTCAAGTGTTTTTCGGTTCACTTGCAGGTGTGGTTGCATTCCGCAGAAAAGTAAAGACGGGTAGAAGTGGTGGGGCGATCGTTCACCGCGGTTTGGTGCTGTACATGGGCTCCAGCATTCTTGCTGGCAGTCTGATCGGCGGGTTCATATCCGGTCATCTGGACGGAAGGGTTATTAATCTGATCTATGGCATTCTGGCGATCATGGCGATTGTGCTTATGCTGATTCCCGGAAAAGGAAAGCTTGATACCTCAGCACCACTGGTGTTTAATCGATGGATTGCAGCAGGCACTGCTTTTGCAGTAGGCATTGTATCAGGAATTGTTGGTGCGGGTGGTGCCTTTATTCTTATTCCCATCATGCTGACGATTCTCAACATCCCCGTACGAACGACGATTGCTTCTTCACTGGCGATTGTATTTATCTCCGCTATTGGCGGCGTTATAGGGAAAATTACGGGTGGAGACATTCCGATGGAACCCATCATCTATACGGTGATCGGCAGTTTGCTCGGGGCATCCCTTGGTTCACGGGTTAGTTCGATGATCAATGTGAGGGTACTTCGATATGCATTAATCGTACTTATCGCCATCACAGCGGTCAAAGTCTGGTCATCCATTCTGTAAAATCACATATATGGGAATGAACAATGACGATTTCGTAACCAAACGGTTGGATCGCCGTATAAAGGTTATGAACATGAGCTGAAGCGTTGGATACACGATCAAATGAGTTCAGTTTTCGTCCATGGAGCACCTCATCTCCTTTCATGGATACATGTTTAACATTAATAGAATTTGAGGTATCCACCCTATGAATAACGTACTTACAGAACAGGCTGATGCAGGATATCGGCTAGCTGAGCAGAAAGCATCTCAGTATTTTACTTCTCTTAGGCAGCAACTTATGGATCATACGTATACGACAGCACTTACCCAAGATATTCATGTATGGCAAAAAAAACATATTCATCGTTTTGCCTGGCTTTCTCTGTTATCACCTAGCAAAAGAAAACCGGATCCCCGGGATGTCCATAGATATATCCACTGGCTGAATACGACTGGAAAGCTGGATGATTACCTGGATCGGAGTATCTCATATATTTATATGCGAGATCTGGGGCAAGCCCTTGATTCTCCGGATACGCAAGCCCGAATTCAGCACGTTGTCCAGAATACCAAAAAATACTTTATGGGCTCTGCCACTGGGCGCAGAGGACAGCCCGATTATATCAGTCTGGCTGCGTTGTACCGGTGGGGACAGAAGGAGCACATTGAAACGGCTGTCATCTGGGTGATGAACAAATTAAAGAATGTAGCATCCAACATTCCGAAGGAGCTGGATGCAGAGCAGGCGCAGCGGAAGCTTATCAAAATTATTCTCGGCGTGGTTCTTCATGTGGACGATGAGATGAACGAGCAGACCCCACCTGAGGAACGGGCCCGAAGATTTGATGCGGCGATCAGACTCGGTTATTCATACGGTTTGACGTATCCATTTGTGGATGACCTGCTGGATTCTCAAGCCTTGACTGTTCAGGAAAAAGAACAATATTCACTGATGATACGCGAAGCACTTCTTACCGGGGTTGTACCTGATCTGGGAGAGTGGAAAGGCAGTAACCTTGAAGTGATTGAATATGTGCATTCCGAGCTTCGGGAAGCATTTGAGTACATCAAGAACTATCAGCATCCAGAGAAACAGCGCACGTTTTTAGAGCAATCCTATGTGTTCTTTCAGTCCCAGGAGATCGATCGCAATAAGAAATTAGCCAATGCGAATTATACCAATGAAGAATTGTACATTCCGATTATTATCAAATCTTCGTCTTCCCGATTAATCGTCCGGTCTGTTCTCAGTGCACCAGTGGATGAAGGATTTGATCTGCGGACGTTCTATTACGGGATATATAATCAGTTGTCCGATGATTTTGCCGATATGTTTGACGATATGGAAGAAGGGGCAGTAACTCCGTATACGTACTATTTGAAGTATCGAGATTTGCGTCCCGACTTGATTAATCCATATGAATTGTATTGGGCAGTCATCTCTCATCTAATCCATGATGTATATAACTCGGACGCCAAGACCCGCGAGGTCATACTGGATCGTGCCATTAACGGTCTGAAGCGTTGTAAAGAACGGTTGGGGCAGCAGAAATATGATGAAGTGATGTCGATCTTTACCTCTGGGCAGCCTGAATTCAATCAACTGGTTCAACAGATGGTGCGAAAAGCAGATGACGTTGATTTCCTTGATAAATTGTTACGGGATCAGGTCGTGCTTCAATTGAAAAATGACAAGCAGGAGAAAGAGGAGTTCAAGCAGACCATTCGAACAGTTCGCGAACAGATTAATGTGGAGTTGCAGATTGCGAAGCCCGGTGGACTTCATGAGATGAAAGAAACGCTGATCGATGCAGCCAATTATAGCTTGCAGGGAGACGGAAAGAGGTTACGCCCTATATTAACCTGGGTTATGGGCGTGCGCGAGTATGGCCTACCCGAATCGTCTATTGTTCCGCTGCTACGATCGCTGGAGTACATGCATACCGCTTCCCTGATCTTTGATGATCTGCCTACGCAGGATAATGCTTCGACAAGGCGTGGACGTTCCACACTGCATCAGGTACACAATAGCGCCACAGCAGAGCTTACGGGTCTGTTTCTCATTCAGAAGGCGATAGGAGAGCAATCCTCATTGGATCGTTTCGATGCGGCGACCGTGCTCAGACTCATTCAGTATTCGGCTGAAAAAGCAGAGGATATGTGTATGGGGCAGGCGATGGATCTGAACTCCAAAGGCAAGGCATTAACGTTGGAGCAGTTGAACATGATCTGTTTTTACAAAACAGGCATTGCCTTTGAAGCTGCCCTGGTCATGCCAGCGATACTTGCCCAAGTGAAGGAACCGGAGATGGCTACGCTGAAAAAGTTCGCTTATCATGCGGGGATCGCCTTCCAGATCAAGGACGACTTGCTGGATTTCGAGGGAAATTACCTCATTCTTGGGAAACCTGCAGGTCAGGATGAGCGGAACAACAATTCAACCTTTGTGTCTATTCTGGGTGATGAAGGCGCGAAGAAAGCGATGTGGGAGCATTATTGTCTTGCTACAGATGCATTGAACGAGATGCGAAAACCGATTTCATTTTTGAGACATTTATTGGATTATCTTGTTGGTCGTGAGCGCTAATCCATTTTTCTAGCGATTCATTATTGCATATGACTTATAATGATATATACTGACAAAGGTCAGGATTCCATATGAATGGATTCCAGGCCTTGTTTGAATTTGTAGACACAAAATTCTTGAAAATATTTGTTTCAACTCCTGAAATTTTGGGTATTAAGCAGATACTGTTGTTTTAAAACTGACTATATTTTATAGAACATCTGATATCAGTAAAAATTTAGTTTTCGACAAACTTTACATGGAGTCTATGCCAAAAGGAGAACTTACAATGCAGGTTCAAAAGGTCGATCATCATGAATTGTTCGAGCAGATCTACAACCAAGCACCTATTGGAATTGCACTCGTTGCTCCAACAGGACAATGGATGAAAGTGAATCCTGCTTTTTGCTGTTTGCTAGGTTATACAAGTGATGAATTAATGGATCTCACGTATCAGGATATTACACATCCGGATGATTCACCGCAAGATATGATCTGTAGTTACGAGTTATTTGAAGGTAAAATAAAAGAAAATCAATACGAAAAGCGTTACATCAATAAAAATGGTGACATCTTATGGACGTCATTGCATGTTACATTAGTTCGTAGCGAAATTACGGATGAACCTATTTACTTTATTTGCCATATTGTTGATATTACTGACCGCAAAATGTCTGAACAAAAGCTTCTGCATAGTGAAGAGATGTTCAAACTTATTACAGATCATGCTCAGGAGATCATCTATATTGCCGATCAGGAGGGTGTTTGTCGATTCTGCTCACCCTCCGTTCAAGGTTTACTGGGTTATTCGCCAGAACAAGTAATTGGCCAAAATAATGATGCATATTTTCATCCACAAGATCTGGAACGGATTTCACAGATGGACTTGACCAAGGGTAATCTGTTGAATACTAGGGTCCGTCATAAAGATGGGCATTATCTGTGGTTTGAAACCACATACAAGGTCTTTGGTGATGCTGAGCATGGAATGCAGATTTTTTCAATTGGACGAGATGTATCCGAACGAAAAAAACATAAAGACATCAGTGCAGAGGCTGAACGCATCGCCTTAATTGGCAGTTGGGAATGGGATATGGTCAATGACCAGATCGCTCTTTCAGATCAGATTTTTGAGATTCTTGAATTCGAACGTACACGAAAATCATATCGTGCAAGTGATATAGCTAATGTGATTAATCCCGCGGATAAAGCCTCCTTATACGAACAAATGGAATGGGTAAAACAAGGGAAAGCGCTAGATTTCGAGTACAAGCACATTAGCACGAATGGAAGTGAGAAGTATCTTCACTTACGCGGGTTAGTTACGCTCGATGAGAATGGTCAGCCAGTCCAGCTAAACGGAACACTACAGGATATTACTGAACGCAAACGTATCGAATTTAAATTGCAGGAATCTGTGGAGCGATACACTTCGCTTAAGAAATACAATCATGACGCCATTATCTCGTTTAACATGGATGGTAATATTATGAATGCGAATCCAGTAGCGGTGAAAATGACGGGCTGTCCCGTGGCTGAAATGATCGGCACAAGCATAAGCAGATTTATCGGAGCTGTTAATCTGGGTCTGATTCTGGGCAGTAATTATGAGATGGCTGAGAAGGAGATCAACGTTGTTCGGCACACGGATGGCTTTGAGACAGAAGTCTTGGCTACACTTGCTCCAATCATTGTTAATAAATCCAATGTCGGGTTTTACCTGATTGCGAAGGATATTACAGAGCAGAAAAAACTGCTTGTAGCCAAAGAGACAGCGGAGAGAATGAATAAGGCCAAAAGTGAATTTTTGGCGATGATGAGTCATGAAATCCGTACACCTATGAACGGTGTAATTGGGATGACGGATTTGCTCTTGGATACTCCTGGACTTAGCGGGGAACAAAAGGAATATATTGAAATCATTCAGAAGAGTGGAGATTCCTTGCTGGCCATCATTAATGATATTCTTGATTTTTCCAAAATCGAGTCAGGCAAAACCGATCTGGTCGAAGATCCTTTTGATTCCGTAGAAATCGTGACCGAGACGGTGCAAATCGTAAAACCACTGGCTCGTGAAAAGAAGCTGGATGTTCGTATGTGCGTAGAAGACGCTATTCCAACTCCAGTGTATGGTGATGCTTATCGTCTTAAACAGGTACTTACCAATATCATTGGCAACGCGGTCAAATTCACTTCAGAAGGCGGCGTGGAAGTTAAAGTGGGTGTTAAGGAGCAGCAGGGCAATACCGTGCAGCTTTATTTTCAGGTAAAGGATTCGGGCATTGGGATTCCCGCTGAGAGGAAACAACAATTATTTGAACCTTTCTACCAACTGGAGAATTTTATGACCCGCAAACCCCAAGGTACGGGTCTTGGCCTTGCCATTAGCAAGAAACTGGTAGAGCTTATGCATGGAAATATCTGGATTGAGGAGTCGGATGAACCGGGTACAATATTTATATTTACTGCCCAATTCAAATTAAATAACGGTGAAGAGAGCAACAGGTTAGATCAACAGCAGAAGAAGAGCAGAACTTCAGCCTTGCGAATATTAATCGCAGAAGACAATGAGGTGAATAAGCTCGTCCTTAGCAGAATTGTTGAGAAAAAAGGGCACTTCGTGGATCATGTGGTGGATGGTGTTGAGGCAGTCGAGGCGGTCAAACACAATTCATATGATATTGTCTTCATGGATGTGCATATGCCAAGGCTTAATGGATTTGAAGCGACAAAATTGATTAAAAATTCTTTGCCCCCCGAGAGTTGTCCATACATTATTGCGGTAACTGCAAATGCCGTAAGAGGAGACATGGAGAACTGTTTGAAGGCAGGCATGGATGCGTATGTCAGCAAACCGATTAAAATCGAGTCCATTATGCAGGTATTGGAGACCTATTACACCAAATATAATCTCTAAGTGCACTCAAAATGGATCGGCAATAGAGCCGTTAGCTTATCGTAAATAGGCTAGCGGCTTTTTTGCCGATCCATGATTTTGTTCAGCCCTGTATCCCACAGATGCGTCTGTGCACATATATCCCTAAGGATTTTTGATCCACAATTGGGAGATGTCCATATATCCGAATTCTGCTATCTGCATGCCGAAGATGCTCTGATCCAGTTCAGCCTGCTTGTTCATGTGACAGCCATGCAAGATCCAGCAGTGTTCACGTAGCAAGCCTTCAGCTTCATCCAGGAGCGCTGTGCGGTCTGCCCGATGAAGCGTTGCGAAATGATCCAGTTTGTCATCCAGTTGAGACTGGAATACAGGGGACATACACATATGAAAATGATTGGACAGGTTTTTGAAAAAATGAATCATGCCGTACTGCCAATCTTCCTCCAGTATCTCTTCAGCCAAGATCAATTGGGCGTTCGTGGTTTCCTCTGAGTTGAAATAATCCACAACGGCGTGCATGCTGATGTTCATTCCGATGGACTGCGCACGACATTGGAACCACTCCGCAACGTCTGCGTCCTTATTATGCTTATACGATAAAGTTATCGTCTCACCCCGGTACCCACAGCTATGCAGCAATTCACGAGCATGGTCAAGAGAAACGGCTGTCCAGTCTTGGGCTGCACTTCTCCAGGGAAGGAAGCTGCTGGCTGGTGTGATCCGATTGCCACCGAGATCTCTGACAAGCGCGACCGGATCATAGACGATACGCAGGGCTTGTCGAAATAGGGGATGATGATGGATGCCTTCCTTGTGAAAATTAAACAGCATATACTGACAACCCAGCGCCGGATAATTGATGCTGTTGGTCTGTTCACAGCCTGTTGTGAGACTCAATCGATCAGTACCTGGTAGCTCATAATAGCGATCATTCGGACTCAGGTCAGTCACAAACCAGAAATGAACTTGATCCAGATGTGGCCGGATGCCGTAATAGGCATCAAATGCGGTAAGTTCCAACACATCTTCATTCAGCTCAGAGATCTGAAAAGGACCGGTACCTATTAAGGTATTGGCTACATTGTAATCGTAGGGCAGGATTGTCATTCGAATACAACTGAACAGATGCAAGAAGAACCGATTAGGACGACGAAGAACAAACTTGATACAGTAATCGCCAGCTACTTCCGCACGTTCGATATCCCGGTACAACCAGATGGACGGACTATTCACATCTATCAATCGTTGCAACGTCGCTTGGACATCCCGGGACGTCATGACACGACCGTTGTGAAAACGTACACCTTTCCTGAGATAGAAGGTCCACAATCGATGGTCCTCACTACACTCCCACATATGAGCCAATGCTGGCCGGAATGATTCCATCTTGGCATTATAAGTGATCAACGTATTACAGACCTGGCTCAGCAGATAGGTTTCAAATGCAGTATAAACAAAGGCTGGGTCCAGATCACCTAACTGGCGAGACCTCATAATGCGCAGGATATCCTGACCTGAGGAAGTTTCCTCGTGGCTGTGAAATCCCATCTGTTGATGGAGGGAGAGCATGAGCTGTTCTCGCAGTGAATCATGCATCTGAATGGTTCCGATGAGTTCAATGGCATCTTTCATTTTGCCTTTAGCGAGAAGTTCGGTAAAACTGGCTTCCAGCGCATCATTCATGCTACGCAGTAACGTTAACTCCGAATGGTGCCCACGACCACGCCCGGGTTGCCAGTGGATGAAGCCTTGCTCCTCCAATTTTCTAATGATGAACTTCACATTACGAGGGGTGCAGCACAAGGCAGCGGACAGGCTATCAATTGTTACCGCTACAGGTTCATGGAGCTTGAACGAAAGTTGTTCGGCCCCGGCGAGCCTTATAAAGTGTGTATGTAGGGTATCCATGTGCATAACTCCTCTATTAAAGGTGAAAAGTGTGATCATATGTTTACACTTTTACTTCCCCCTTTTATCCTTACAATTATACATTAGTAGAAGTTGTTCAAAAAGTCCGCTTAGGAAGCATCTAGAATGAATAGGAGAAGTTCGCATGAAGCAATATTTGAGGCAAATTCACCCCTTGGCATGGACCATCATTATCGGAACCATGTTTGGACGTCTTGTCACGTCAATGAGTATCCCGTTTCTTTCCATCTATCTGACACGTGTACTAGAGGCTACACCGACCCAGACCGGTATTACTGTGGCCGTTAGCTCGCTGGCAGGTGTAATGGTCAGCTTTTATGGCGGTTATAATTCGGACCGGATCGGTCGCAAAATCGTGATGTTAATCTCGGTATTTAGCTGGGCAGGTGTTTTTTTCATTTTTTCAGCAGCAGAGCATCTATGGGTGTTCTTTGTTGCCAATACGTTAAACGGATTATGCCGCGCAGTATTTGAGCCCACCTCCAGAGCGCTGTTATCGGATATTACTTCTCCGGAGAACAAATTGCTGGTGTTTAACCTCAGATATGCTGCAATTAATCTCGGTGTAGTCTTTGGGCCAATTATCGGATTTCAGCTGGGATCATCTGAATCAACGTTTCCGTTTGTGATTTCCGGATTGGTATACATAGCCTATGGACTTGTATTATTTCTGCAATTCAAGTTACAGCATGCCAATCTGCCAGAGCGTCATCAGGCAACTGCACCACGTTTGCGTGAAGCACTTATGACCACCGGTCGCGACCGGGTATTTCTGCCGGTATTGATCGGTACCACATTCTGTGTTCTGGGCTACGGACACTTTAGTTCTACGTTGGCACAGTACTTGGCAAGGAGTCCGATCTTTGAGAATGGAAGCCAGATGTTCTCGTACATGCTTTCCCTGAATGCCGTGACGGTACTGATTATTCAGTATCCTCTTGTGCGAACATTCCGAAACTTTCCACCGCTGGTTCCTCTGATTGTAGGTAACCTGCTGGTCGCAACCAGTCTGATGATGGTCGGAATCGCTGAAGGTGTACTCATGATGATGATGAGTGTCATACTATTTACCATTGGGGAAGTGCTGTTGTTCACCATGATGGATATGCTCATTGACCGGATTGCGAAGCCGGAATGGAAAGGAACGTATTTCGGTACCATCGGCTTCAATAATATCGGTAGTGTCATTGCTCCTGTCATGGGAGGGGTGTTGTTAAGTCAATTTGGAGCGGAGAATGGGCTCGCTGTCTTTCTACCGATTGCGCTGACGACTGCTCTGGGAGTACCTTTTCTTCTGATCGCACATAGACGTCTTGTTGTTAGAGAGAAGCAAACAGAGTCCACATCATTGAGTATGTAGCAGGAATTGAAAGATTAATGCCATGAATTAAATAACAATTCAGTTAAAATTATCTTGACGGATGTTAGTCCAGCGAATACAATAAACAACAAATATGTGAAACGGGTGGGATGATGATTATGTTTATGCCTATACAGATTTCGAATCGATAACTGAATACGCATGAGCATAGTGACATTAATCCAATTTTTTTGCAATGATCGCGTTGGGACAGTCATGTTTGTGCACCTCTGTCGTGGACGCTCATCATTATTGCGATGCAGAGGAGATACGGGAAATGCTTTGCATTTCATTCGATCTCTTTTGGCTACAAGCTGTAGATGAACATTAGTTCATCTATGGCTTTTTTGCATGCATTTCACCCAATTTGTTCACATGGAAAGGAGCGTTTGGAGCGTTATTTTATAAAAAACTAACTTGTTAAAAAGGAGAATGTACAATGGTCAACATAGGTTCTACATATCAATTATGGGCGGGAAATACCGATTTTAATGTCTTTATGTATGACTCATCCTAGTGATCGCAAATTTGCTATCGTTAAGATCATCAATAAATATGAATAGGCAAGAACAATTAAATAAACCGATAAAGAGGTGGGACCTGTGCCCAAAACAGAGAAAGGCTCCATGTCATGGCTGCTGCGTTATCTGAAACCCGTTAAAGGACGGCTGGCCTTACTTTTAATCATGTTGCTCACATCAACGGGGCTTCAGCTTTTGAATCCACAGATTATTAAACGATTTATTGATACAGCAGCAAGTGGGGGAGTCCTCACCAATCTTGTTCAGCTTGCAGGAATATTTCTGGTTGTAGCCGTGTTTAATCAACTCATTACGGTAGCGGTCAGTTATTTGGGGAACGACGTGGCCTGGCGGGCCACGAATCAACTGCGCGGAGATCTGCTGAAGCACTGCCTGCGTCTTGATATGCGTTTTCATAATGTGAAAACACCTGGAGAGATGATTGAACGTGTGGATGGTGACGTAACGAGCATCTCCAATTTTTTCGCGATGTTCATTGTGCAAGTGATCGGGAGTTTTGTGCTGCTGGCCGGAATTCTCGGATTCATGTTCAGTGTCAATGTGCCCATTGCTTTGGTGATGACCGTGTTCACATTATTATCGATCCTGTTCATGGTCTTCATCCGAAATCTGGGCGTGGACTCTTCCAAAAATGAACGGGCGGCAAGTGCCTCTCTGTTCGGATTAATTGAAGAACGCATCGCCGGGATTGAAGATGTGCAAGCGAATGGTCATGTGCCGTATGTGATGAACCGCTTTTACCGCACGATGCGCACGGTATTCCGTAAGGGGAGAAAAGCCTGGCTGCTACGGGTTATTCCGTGGAATACCACAGTGGTTCTGTTCGCTCTGGCGGTCACTGCGGTGCTTTTGCTGGGTGTGCATTATTATATGGAAGGTCTAATTAGTATCGGAACGTTATTTCTGATCTACCAATATACGCAGATGCTGAATGATCCGATTGAGATGCTTGGAGATCAGGTGCAGGAGTTCCAAAAAGCAAAATCAGGCATGCTGCGCTCCAGAGAGCTGTTGTCCATGCAGAGTGTGATTGAAGAGGGGATAGAGGAGCAATTGCCTGAAGGACCGCTTGGATTGGAATTCAATCAGGTACATTTCAGCTATAACCAGGATAAACCGGTATTGCAGGACATTAATTTTGCCATTAAACCTGGAGAACGTCTGGGAATCATCGGTCGCACAGGTAGCGGCAAATCGAGTCTTAGTCGTGTTCTACTCCGCCTGTACAATCTGGATCGGGGGACGATCCGTGTAGGTGGAACGGATATCACAAAGCTTTCATTACAAGCGCTCTATCGCCGAGTGGGCATGGTGACACAGGATGTGCAGTTGTTTGATGGCACGCTGCGTGACAATCTGACCCTGTTCAATGGGGATGTATCCGATCAGATGATCAAGGAAACGACGGATCGCCTTGGGCTTAGCCAATGGATTAATTCACAACCAGAAGGACTCGATACGTATCTGGCAGCAGGTGGAGCTTCATTGTCGGCAGGGGAAGCACAGTTATTTGCCTTAACCCGCGTATTCCTGACCGAACCAAGTCTGGTTATTCTAGATGAGCCTTCGTCACGTCTGGATGCTGCGACTGAAAGCATGCTGCAATCTGCAATTGACCAGTTAATGAAACAATCCACCGGAGTTATTATTGCTCACCGATTAGCTACACTCGAGAAAGTGGACCGGATTATGGTGCTCGGAGATGGCAAGATACTAGAATTTGGAGCGAGAGAAGAACTTGCTAGTAACCCGGCATCTCATTATGCCAGACTGCTCATTACAGGCCGAGAGGAGGAATTGGCATGACTGTAGCAGGATTTATAGGCCGTTTGTTTCGATTCAGGCCTTTGTTATTTGTAATCAACGGATTGTTATGGTGTATATTTCACTCCTTGCCGCTAGCCATTGGTATTGGAATGCAATGGTTTTTTGATCGCACAACAGTGGGGTCAAATGACTACATGTGGCTTGCTGTGCCGCTTATCTTTATTGCTTTGGTCCGAATGGCACGGGTGGGTACATTTTTTGTAGCCTTCTATGCATGGGTTACGTATCTGTATCATGTTCAGGCGATTTTACGAACCAACATGCTCGCAGCGATCATGCGCTGGCCTGGACGTAATCTTCCGGCTTCACCAGGGGAGGCGATGAGTCGCTTTCGGGATGATGTCGATGAAGTCGTCGAGTATGTAGAATCATGGGTGGACTTCTGGGGACGACTTGTATTCGCTATTGTGTCCATCGTCATTATGGCGAACATTAATTGGCAGATCACAATGGTTGCCGTGCTGCCATTGGTGGTCGTGACCTTACTCAACAACCTGTCCGGAAATCGGGCTCGAAAGTATGCACAGGTTAATCGTGAAGCGACTGGGCGAATTACCAGTTTTATTGCGGAAACGTTTGGAGCAGTGCAAGCCCTGAAACTGGGTCAGGCCGAAGAGAATGTCTCTTCACGTTTTAACCAGTTGAATGAGGATCGTCGTCAGGCTGCACTCCGGGACAATCTGTTTAAGCAGTGGATGAGATCGATGAATCAGCATGTTCTAAGTATCTGTACCGGATTGATTCTACTGATGTGTGCAGCTGAGATGAAAGCAGGGAACTTTACCGTAGGTGATTTTGCCTTATTCACCAGCTATCTGGCCAATATCGGATTTAGCATTTCACTGTTTGGTTATATGGTGTTTCAGCACAAAAGGCTCAAGGTATCCTATGATCGTATGCGTAAGCTATTCCGTCCAGGGGAAGAAGATCAGATCATGGATTCGAGGGAAATCTATCTGTATGAAGATCCGCCGGAGCTTGTAAGTGAACAGAGGGACCCTAAGGAGAAGTTGCAATCTCTTGAGGTGAATAAGCTGACTTATCAATATCCGAATTCTGTAAATGGCATAGAAGAAATCAGTTTCCGTCTGAAACGTGGACAATTTCTTGTTATTACGGGACGGATCGGGTCAGGTAAATCAACGCTTGTACGCACACTTCTTGGACTGTTACCCAAGCAAAAAGGGGACATTCACTGGAATGGAGCAGCTGTTGATCCAGCAACGTTCCTGATGCCGCCTAGAGCAGCGTATACCCCGCAAGTGCCAAGACTGTTTAGTGATACGTTGAAAGAAAATATCGTCCAGGGCAAACAGGGTAACTCCGAGCAAGCCCTTGAAAAAGCCATTCGTCTGGCTGTGATGGAGAAGGATATCAAACATCTGGATCAGGGGCTTGAGACCCCGGTTGGTCCCAGAGGGGTGATGCTGTCAGGCGGGCAGATTCAGCGCGCGGCCACAGGACGCATGTTAATGACGGAGGCGGACCTGTTTATCTTTGATGACCTGTCCAGTGCACTGGATGTGGAGACAGAACAACAAGTATGGGAAGGGCTGTTCCAAGAGCCGGATGTCACCTGCATCGCAGTTTCTCACCGCAGGGCAGCACTTTCCAAAGCAGATCACATTATCGTGATGAAAGATGGACGCATTGAAGCCGAGGGAAGTTTGGCCGAATTGCTTGCCACCAATGAAGAGATGCAGTTACTGTGGCAAGGGGAGCAAACCCCAGCCAAAGTCGGATAGCTTTAAAAATTTAGAAAAGATAATAACAAAGCAAAAAAGCCTTACAGACGACTCCTTGGTAGAGTACAGTCTGTAAGGCTTTTATCGTTATAACGAGTGGTAAGATGGAATATTTTTATCTCATCATTTGAGCAATCAAGGAATACGCAATGATGACCAGGAAGATAATAGTGATATGGTTAATGGAGAAGATAAACATCCGTTTGGACCATTTCTCTGTTTCTTTCTTATCAAAGGTAGCCACACTGAGAATGAGCCAGGCCAAGCTAACCAGAAATGCCACAATAGCGACAAATGGACTCATCGGCCAGAATAAAAAGCTGGAGATCAGTAACAGTACCAGATACACATTTGTCTGAATGTATGTCCGTCTGATGCCTTTAACAACGGGTAGCATGGGAACACCAGCAGCTTTGTATTCGTCAAAACGACGAATCGCAATCCCGTAGAAGTGAGGCATTTGCCATAAGAGCATCGTAACAACCAATGCCCAGATCTCGAAATGACCCAGTTCCGGTGAAATGGCTGCCCAACCGATGAGTGGAGGCACAGCACCCGAAAGACTTCCCACTTCCGTGTTGTAGATCGTTGTACGTTTGGTCCACATCGTGTAAGGGAACACGTAAAGCAACAGACCCAAAATACCAAATACAGCAGCGGATGGGGAAGCGATGTACAACATGATGCCCCCGATGATGGTGATGGCAATACCGAGAATCAGACCCGACTTGGTATCTACGCGACCCGTAACGGTAGGGCGTTTCTTCGTACGTTCCATGATCGCATCAATATCACGATCATACAAGTTGTTAAACACCCCTGCAGCTCCAATAATGAGAGAAGATCCAATAAAGGAAAGGATGATTGGTACAATATTAGCTAAGATTGAAGCATCAAATACATATAAAGCCAAACTTAAACCCGCAAACATGGCGATCAGGTTGGACTTGATGATTCCGATTTTAATCGTATCGAAGAATACTTTCGGAATCGAGCTATACTCCAGGCTGATATTGGTCTGTGAACCATTATTCAATGTTTTCAAGAACTCACTTCCTATATCTATACTTGTATATTATGTCGCTATTATACCATTCAATACACTATGTGATTTAATTAACGTTTTAGTATTTAAAATAATGTCATTTGATTGTGAACAATTTAAAAACAAGGTTGTTTTTAATTGTTAAATAATTATTTCTGTGTTACAGGAGAGAATCCAAAAATCCAGGTATAAAAGTGATTTAAAGTTTGTTCTGTCATTGTAGTGTAAGTGTAAATAATCTTTTATTCAACTCACACAGGCTGGATTGAAGAAGGTAGTTAAAGATGTATGTTGCAAAATAGTTAGGTTTTGTTTATTGTGGATATAAGATATCTTTAATAGTCTTGTTTTGATGTGTTCTTGTAAATCTCCGATATTACTTTCTTAAGAGAGAGCGGAGGTTATTTTTAAAACTTAATTAGAGATATTAAATGTCTGGAAAGGGTGATTAATATGAATCAACTCTTGGATGTACTTATTATTGGTGGAGGACCAGCGGGGCTTAATGCAGCCCTAGTACTCGGCAGGGCCCGTAAGAACGTTGTGGTCATCGATGATGAGACACCGCGAAACTGGGTAACAAGGGAGACGCATGGGTTTGTGACAAGAGATGGGGCTAGTCCACGTGAATTCCGCAAAGCAGCCAAAGAACAGATTGCAGCGTATCCCTCAGTTCAATTTGCATCCGATACGGCAACAGCGATAACAGGTAACGATGGTGATTTTGTAATCAAGACTACTCAGGGGGCAAGTTATCGCACGAGAAAGATTTTGTTTGCGGTAGGTAAGAAAGACCTTCCTTTGGATATTAACGGATTAACAGAGGTTTACGGTAAAAGTGCGTTTGTGTGTCCATATTGTGATGGATGGGAGTTAAGAGACCAATCGCTGGTCATCATCGTTAGTGGAGATAAGGCATTACATATGGCAAAAGTCATATCCGGCTGGACAACACAATATACGATCTGTACGAATGGATCAGATTCCTTAACCGATGAGCAGCGTGAAGAGCTGAAGCGGCATAATGTTACTGTATTCGATGCACCGATTCAATCCATTAACTCTGAAGAAGGGATGGTACAGCAAGTTGTACTAAATGACGGTATAGCGATTCCATGCACAGGAGTCTTCTTCCAACCAAAACTGTTTACCGGATCAGAACTGCCAAAGGCCATCGGTTGTGAAATTACAGAGTCGGGGACGGTTATCGTTGATGCTTCCGGCAAAACATCCGTAGCGGGTGTTTACAGTGCTGGTGATGCAGCATCCGAGATGTATCAGGCAATCACGGCTGCGTCTCTGGGGGCATTGTCTGCGGTAAGCATTAATAATGAATTGAATTTCGAGAAGTGGGATGAGCCAACTCATCGTTAGATTAAATTAATAAGCGTCATAGAATCATAGCGTCATTGGTTCATACAGTAGGGGATTGCATATGCAATCCTCTATTTGTTGTTATTCAACCTAAATGTTGAATAATTCAAATGAAAGTAATACAGCTAGAAGAAAATTTGATATTAATTTAAAATTGGTTTATTGTATTATCAAATGATACAATTATCTATCATTTATAAAATCATTAAAGGAGAGATCACTTATGAATGAAAGCAGAACAGCTATCATATGGCTAACGAATACCTTGCTCCACGGCGTACAGTTAAGAGGTGATCATCATGAGTGATGCAACTTACATTCCACAGCCCAAAATGTATGGACCACTTGGCAATTTGCCTTTGATAGATAAAGATAAACCAACGCTGTCGCTAGGTGTCCTGGCTGAACAGCATGGACCAATATATCGACTTACCGTTCCCGGTTATTCCGGTTTAATCGTATCTGGACCAGATCTTGTTGCTGAGTTATGTGATGTGTCCCGTTTTGACAAATATGTATACAATGAACTCGAAAATGTACGTGCCTTTGGAGGCGATGGTTTATTTACAAGCAGAACATCGGAGCCCAATTGGAAAAAGGCCCATAACATTCTGCTTCCCACCTTCAGCAAACAGGCCATGAAAGGTTATCATCCCATGATGGTTGATATTGCCGAACAGTTGATCAACAAATGGGCACGTCTCAATTCCAACGATACGATTGATGTTGCGGATGATATGACACGCCTTACGTTGGATACCATTGGATTATGTGGATTCAATTATCGGTTTAACAGTTTTTACAGACAGGACCACAGTCCTTTTATTGAAAGTATGGTTAGGGCATTAAATGAAGCGATGCAGAAGAGCTCACGTTTGAAAATTCAGAATCTGCTTATGGTGAAAACCAAACGACAGTTCCAGGACGATATTCAGACGATGTTCTCTCTGGTAGATCAAATTATAGAGGAACGTAAAGCGAGTTCAGCACCCGAAGAGGTTGACTTGCTCGCTCGTATGCTGAATGGCAAAGATCCAGAGACTGGAGATATGCTGGATGATGAGAACATCCGTTATCAGATTATTACTTTTCTTATTGCCGGACATGAAACCACGAGTGGTCTATTATCTTTTGCTCTTTACTTTCTACTGAAAAATCCGGAATCGCTTCAAAAGGCGTATGACGAGGTGGATCAGATATTGGTCAGTGAATCACCACAGTACGAGGAAATTCTTCAGCTTTCCTATATTCGCATGATTCTCAGTGAATCGTTACGTCTCTGGCCAACCGCCCCGGGATTTGACGTATATGCCAAAGAAGACACCGTCATAGGTGGCAAATATCCCTTGAAGAAAGGGGAAAGCTGCAGTATTCTCCTGCCTCAGCTACACCGTGATAGAGAGGCATGGGGAGAGGATGCGGAGCTTTTCCGTCCAGAGCGATTTGAAGATACGGCGAAAGTGCCTCATCATGCGTATAAACCTTTTGGTAATGGGGAGAGAGCGTGTATCGGCATGCAGTTTGCTTTATATGAAGCAACACTTGTGCTTGGCATGGTCCTCAAACATTTTGACCTGATCGATTATAGCAACTATGAGTTGGATGTTAAACAGACACTAACGTTGAAGCCGGGAGACTTCCAGATCCAGGTGAAAGAGCGCAAGGTGTCACAAAAGATGAATAAGTCTACCGTATCCGTGGAAGAAAAACCTGCTCCTGTTGTTCATAAAAATATAACAAGTGACAGCCAGAGGGGAGAAATTCTGGCCGTTGAAACAGATGGTAACCCTTTGCTCCTGGTGTTATATGGTTCCAATCTGGGAACGGCAGAAGGCATTGCCCGAGAGCTCGTGGAGAAAGGCCGTTCTTATGGAATCCCAAGTGAAGCAGCCACTCTGAATGAGTGGGTTGGCCGCATACCTCGCCAAGGTGTCGTTCTCATCGTCACTGCTTCGTATAACGGTAAACCTCCGCAAAATGCTACGGCATTTGTAGACTGGTTGAAGGGAGCAGAGTCAGAGGAAACAAGGGATGTAAACTATGCAGTTCTGGGCTGTGGAGATCGGAGTTGGTCTGGAACGTACCAGAGCATTCCTCGATTGATAGATGAGAAGCTTGAAGAATTGGGGGGGAAAAGACTGTTATCCCGCGGTGAAGCCGATGCCGGAGGTGATATGGAGAAACAACTCGAGGCGTGGCAGCATATGTTGTGGCCTCAGGTGTTGAATGCTTTGGGGATCAACGCGGAAGTCGTGAAGCCCTCCATATCAAGCACAAGCAGACTTCAAATGGAGATTGTCCGTGAGAAAACGGATATGCCACTTACACGAACTTATGGTGCCAGCTATGCCACGGTGGTAGTCAATAAAGAGCTTCAGGCGCCGGGAAGTGGGAGAAGCACACGCCACATCGAGGTGTTACTGCCTGACGGTACGAGTTATAGAGAGGGCGACCATCTCGGCGTGTTGCCTAGCAACCCGAAGCAGAATGTGGATCGGATACTCAGTCGGTTCAGACTAAATGGGGATATTCAGATCCAATTAACTTCGGACGTCAGCCATCTTACACACCTACCACTAAACAGACCCGTCAAGATTCATAGGCTGCTCGCTCATTGTGTGGAATTGCAGACACCAGTTTCCAGAACACAGTTGCAGGAGTTAGCTAATCATACGGTATGTCCACCTCATAAGCGTGAACTGGAAGGCATGTTGGATGAAAACAGCTACAAGGATTATATTCTTGCCAATCGAATCACGATGTTGGACCTGCTAGAAAAGTATGAGGCGTGTGAGCTGCCATTCGAAAGGTTCCTTGAACTATTGCCTCCGCTTAAGCCCAGATATTATTCAATATCCAGCTCGCCAAGCCTGAATACCGAGCAAGCGAGCATAACGGTATCGGTAGTAAGAGAGCCTGCATGGAGTGGAAAGGGCATATACCTTGGCGTTGCTTCATCGTACCTTGCCGGTTGTCCATCCGGAGAACGTATTCTGATGTTTGTACGTACGCCGGAATCCGAATTTCATCTGTCCGAAGAGGTTGATGTTCCAATGATCATGGTGGGACCGGGGACGGGGGTTGCACCGTTCAGAGGTTTCCTCCAGTCGAGAGCGGTCATGAAACAGAGAGGTATGCCACTGAGTGAGGCGCATTTGTTCTTTGGGTGCAGGAATGATTCAGACTTCATCTATCGTCAGGAGCTAGAACAATACGAACGAGAAGGCATTGTTAAGTTACACACTGCTTTTTCTCGTGCGGATGGCAAGCCCAAAACGTATGTACAGCATCTGATGAAGGAGGATTCCGAACAGTTGATTCACATGCTGATGAACAAAGGAAAACTCTACGTATGCGGGGATGGAAGCCAGATGGCTCCTGCGGTAGAAGAGGCTTTACAGCAATCATATCAGGAGGTGCAGGGAGCAACGATGCAGCAAGCGAAAAACTGGCTTATTCAGCTTCAGGTGGAAGGACGCTACGTGCAAGACGTGTGGGCATGTAATAAACGAACAAGTGTGGGTTATCAGAATCTATCTATTAAAACTTAAATATGAAAGAAAGATGATGAAAAAGAAACGTATGGTAGTCTTCTGACTGTCGTAGCATGTTTCACGCTTGCGATATTCCGATGACAGCAAGTTATAAAGTTGATCCATATCGGGGACAACTCACACTACAATCCGTTGATGGTCAGACAGGTTATACATGGACCGTGACCTACGGAGGTTATGTAACCTATTAATTAATAATGGAATAATGCTCTACTCATCCAAAAACAGCCGTTCGATCTGGAGTTCCACATCCAAATCGGCGGCTGTTTTGATTAGGAGCTTTGTAAGAACGAGTAATGATTTTTATCTGGAATCCTGAACCGTTGCCGTACTGTTGTTGGCGCTCAGGGCGGAAATCGGATCGAAAGGGGGACCTGTTATTGTACCTACGAGCAGTGCAATATCCACCGCATTGACCGGGCTGCCCCATGAATTCCCAGAGAAGACCATGACGGCCCGGTCATTAACAAATCCTCGGGTATTATAAACAACATTGCTAATAACTTCTCCAGTCGTATTAGGGTTAAAGTAGGCTGGCTGACGTAAGGAATAAAAAATATTATTTTGTACAAGCAAGCCAGTCATATTTCCAGTCTGGGTCACGAGACCACGATTGACAACCCAACCTGAAGAAGGGCCAGCTTGAGGAGGACCGAATATCGTATTATTTATTACGGTATGATTGGTTCCGCCTAATTGAATAAATTCAACAGCATAAGGGTTATCACTAGTGATCGTTAATCCGTCTACAGTTACTCCGCTTCCAATGATAGTGAAAGGGATAACAGCAGCTTGTAACAGGATGATTGTACTAGGATAGCCTTTTAGAGTTATTCCTGCTTTATTAATGGTAATGTTCGCAGTGATTGGGTATGTGCCACCAAGAATATGAACGGTTCCTGTTGGAGATACCGCGGTTACACCTTGTTGAATCGTTCCAAAAGGACTGGCCTGTGTTCCATTTCCGCCCACCGCGCCTTGTAAAACATATACATTAAAGGGATCGGGCAGTACAGTACCCGTCGCCCCCGTTGCACCCGTGGTGCCAGTAACACCTGTCGCTCCAGCGAGGCCAGTTGCTCCAGTGGCACCTGTATTGCCTGTAGCCCCCGTTGCACCTGTAGCTCCGGTAGGGCCCTCCGGACCGCCAGAGGGTCCAGTGTCACCCGTGGGACCTGTAGTTCCTGTCGCGCCCGTGGCTCCGGTGAGTCCAGTGGATCCGGTAATGCCCGTTGCCCCGGTAGGACCTGTCGCACCAGTGTCACCCGTGGGACCTGTAGTTCCTGTCGCGCCTGTGATTCCGGTAAGTCCAGTGGATCCGGTAATGCCTGTAGCCCCTGTAGGACCTGTCACGCCAGTGTCACCCGTGGCACCTGTAGTCCCAGTTACTCCAGTGATGCCTGTAGCTCCTGTAAATCCTGTAATGCCCGTGACTCCTGTATCGCCTGTAGAGCCGGTAATACCTGTAGCTCCGGTAGGACCTGTACTCCCGGTAGGACCTGTCACGCCCGTGGCACCCGTCGTGCCCGTATTGCCACTGGCACCTATCGCGCCTGTAAGACCCGTGGCGCCTGTTGTCCCGGTAGCTCCGGTGGAGCCAGTGACTCCTGTAACGCCTGTAGCTCCTGTAGCCCCGGTAGCTCCATTAAAATTCTCACTGCCAAATAATTCGGAATAAACGAGTCGGTGAGCAGCAACCAAAGAGCCGGCAGTGTTTTTCCCCCAAAAAGAAACCAAAATGTCCTCAGGGGTTGCTCCTGTAACGGTAATAACGTATTCGAAACTGTTAAGATCAGCAAAATAAGTTCGTGTAGCTACTGCACCGGGTAAGATTGTGAATTGCTCACTTACATATAGAGCTCTGTTTGTAATTAATGAATATCCCTGGACAAGTATAGTTGCGGCGTTTACGACACTCTGATTTTCAACTTTAATGGAAACAATCTGAGTTGGCCTTACCCCATTCACGGGGCTATTATCAATAGGGCCAGTTAGCAGGATTGCCAAGTTTCTCACTCCTTTTCTCAAAAATCGAAACTAAGTGTGATTCAGCATTGATGTATGTGTATTCGAAGACAGGGAAAAGTTCCCTACTTTCTCAGAATGAAATGTATAAAAGGTAATAATTAAAAAAAGAGGATGTTATGATGCCTCTCATATGAAAATGCTTTCAAATTAAAAGTGAAATATTATGATTGACAGCACCGATCTGAGCGGGTTTAATTATATAGACCGATTGTTATAATTATTTGAAGGAAGTGGCTTTCGTTGAGTGAAAAGTCTAATGCTAGAGAGTCCATTGTCAGCACAGCAGCGAGACTGTTTTTTTCACAAGGATATCATGCGACCGGTCTGAATCAGATCATCAAAGAGAGTAGTACGCCGAAAGGGTCGTTGTATCATTATTTCCCGCAAGGCAAGGAAGAGCTCGCGCACGAGTGTATTCAAAAAGCCAATGAACAAATCTTGCAGACATTTGAGAAAACATTTGCAGCCCACGACAATACGGGGGATGCCATTCAGAGATTTATTCATGATTTGGCTCATGAAACAGAAGCAGCAGGGTTTACCGGATTTCTCCCATTCAGCTTCTGGGCAGCTGTGGAGACTTCGTGTATTAGCCAGCAGTTACGTATTGCATGTCAGGGTGTATTTGCAGATTGGCAGGATGTCATTAAGAAACATCTGATTCTGGATGGCGTTGGTGAAGAGAAGGCGCGGGAGACGGCACTTCTGATCATTTCTTTGATGGAGGGAGCACTGATTATCAGCCTGACAAATCAAGATAAACAGCCTCTGCTGACGGCTGCTGAGTATTTGTCGGTTGTGACGAAGAACGCCAAACAGATTCAATAAGTTATAGCAAGAGACAGAGAAAAAGAAAGTTTGATACGTTTGAGGAGGATGGGATCGTGGAGGTTTCCATGAAGGCTGATTCTGCACAGGATCAACAAGAAACGAAGCAATACAAGGTATTTCCGATTTTGTTCGCAATGCTGCTGAGCGGCTTTATAGGTCTGTTTGGTGAAACGGCATTAAACGTGGCTTTGACACCACTTATGGGTCTGCTTGAAGTTGGACCTACAACGATTCAATGGTTAACCACAGGTTACTTGCTTGTGTTGGGAATCCTGGTGCCGGTATCCGGTATGCTGTTGCAATGGTTTACAACCAGACAGCTGTTCACAACGTCCCTGATTTTCTCCATTGCAGGAACATTTGTTGCTGCACTTGCACCTAGTTTCGAAATTCTGTTGGTGGCACGGGTACTACAGGCGATAGGTACAGCGCTATTGTTGCCACTGATGTTTAACACCATATTGGTTATTTTCCCGATTGAAAAACGTGGAGCGGCCATGGGATTGATTGGTTTGGTTATCATGTTTGCACCAGCAAGCGGTCCGAGTATCTCCGGTCTGATTCTGGCTAATCTGAGCTGGCACTGGATCTTCTGGATCTCCTTGCCGTTCTTCCTGATCTCACTGGTATGCGGCTTGTTGTTCTTGCCGAATATTTCGAAATTGACCAAGCCCAAAATTGACGTACTGTCCATTATCCTTTCTACCCTTGGTTTTGGTGGTATCGTATACGGCTTCAGTAGTGCAGGGGGACACGGGGAAACTGGCGGAGGCTGGACGAGTCCGGTCGTTGTTGCCACTCTCGTTATTGGTGTGTTGTCCTTACTGTTATTCAGTATCCGTCAGTTGAGAATGAAACAGCCAATGATGGATTTGCGAGCGTTCAAATATCCGATGTTTACGATTGGCTTGATCCTGATATTCATCTGTATGATGATGATGCTGTCATCCATGCTGATCCTGCCAATGTATCTGCAACAAGGTATGGCCGTTACAGCGTTAACTGCCGGACTGGTTCTATTGCCGGGTAGTTTGCTAAATGGTTTACTGTCTCCGGTCATGGGCCGACTGTTTGACAAATTCGGTCCGAAGTGGCTTGTGATTATTGGTCTGGCTGTCGTGACGGTTGTACTCTTCATGTACACTGGGATTACACCAACAACGACACTGGCCAAAATTATTACGCTGCATGTGTTCATGATGGTCGGAATCTCGATGATTATGATGCCTGCACAGACGAATGGTCTGAACCAATTGCCACGTGAGTATTATCCTCACGGTACTGCCATCATGAATACGTTGCAACAGGTATCCGGAGCAATCGGTACGGCTGTTGCGGTAAGTATACTGAGCGCAGGACAATCCCGCTTTTTGAGCGGAGTGGCGAATCCGGAAAGTCCAGAAAATCAACTGGCAGGTTTCACGTCAGGTGTACAGAATGCGTTTGTATTCGCATTGGTTCTGTCGATTATCGGTCTGATTACTTCACTCTTCGTGAAACGGGTCAAAGTAGGATCAACGCCAGGACAACAAGGTCCTATGCATTAATCCATTCACTAACAATAATAATTAAATATTATATAAGAGCGATGTGTCCCTTAACTCTAAGGACGCATCGCTTTTTTGCATATGTATTCTATCTTTTTTGGTGTTGACGTGAAACGGGTTACAGGCTTTAGAGTAAAAATGTAGCCGGAATACGGCGGTTCAAAGAATGAATTTCAGAGCAAATACTTCATGTTCCGGCAAAATTGTATATGTTCATACTAATATAAAAGGGTAATATAGAATGTATTAGGACAATTTTTAACCAATTCGAAAACGGTTTATATTTTATTTTTACTCAAGGAGACATCGTTATGATCATCATCAATCCCATTGGCAATAACATTGAAAAGATGCTGTTGCACTACGAAAAAAATGGCCATCTCACTCTACAGGCTTCGCTTATTAGTAATAGCTCGGTTGTATATAGATTGCAAGACTATTGTCTCAAGGTATATGCTTCACGTGCAAGATTGGATGGGGAGATGGAAAGTGAAGCACTTAGGGCATTGCAGAGTAATTCTTATGCACCTACATTGTATGCGTATTCACCAGGTGAGTACACCCTGACAGAGTGGATTGAAGCATACAAGCTGAAAGAGTACCGTGTGACATATGGACACATTCCTCCCAACTTGATATACGATATGTTTACGACGGAACTTCAGCAGATTCATGCTGGATATTGGGACTGGGATGTCATCCGATATGAGAATTTGCTCTGGACCAAGACAGGTGATGTGAAGAGAACGAACTTTTGGTTGTGTGAGCCTGTAAACTCCAGACGTGAGAGCTTATATAACCAAGTTATACGAAGAATTGATAACATCTACAATGGCGATCGAACCGAAATGGAGGCGATGCAGCAGTACTTTTACCGTCACCGGCTCACCTCATCTGAAATTGAACAAGCCTTCAGCGATTTCCGGTCTCAACGGCCAAGACTGGCGAAAGCACAATAAATCTCATACTTAAAACCCCAAAGATATTAGAGAATCTTTGGGGTTTCTTTCATGATATAACATAGTCCTACTTTAGTAGAGTGTACGTTACTTCTTCACCAGGGCCAATATTTCATCGGCAACGAGGTCAGGATGATATTGATGGATGTAATGGTCGGTATCTTTGATGGTTACCTGTTTCGAATCATCTGACCAAGATTTGAATTCTACTTGTGTTTTATCCCATTCGGGCTCACTTGCACCAAAGTAATCAGCCGTCAGTATGGTGAGTGGAAACGGTAAGGTTTGCTTGTGATCTACAACCACTTTGCCATTTTCAGCTATTTCACGTAATTCATCCAACGTGTTTGCATTGCCATAGTTGTGCAACAGCGCAGTTGTATCCAATTTTTTCAGATCGTCGGGTACAAGTTTCAGTTCATTACGATTGGCATTGGATGTTTCCACAACCAAGTCAGATTGCATGGAGAGGCGGAATAGTCCGGTTTGGATACGGAATTTATTCGCAAAACCACCAATTGTGTCTGCCAAAGAGTCATCGTCATTCGAATAATATTCGGGGCTTCCGCCATCAATCATGACGATACCCTTGACGAGATCCGGGTATTTTTGTGCGAAACGGATGGTTTCCAGCGAGCCGAGCGAATGCCCAACTAATACATAAGGTGGCTTCTGTCCAGATACCTGCAACAACTCGTGTAATTCTTCAGCTATGGTATCGACATCACGTTTCTTATCGGTCTGATCACTATATCCATAGCCAAATCGGTCATATACAGCGAATTTTGTGTTGGGAGCAAGCTTTTCATATAATGGATAATAATCTACATAGGGATTAGCGGTACCCCAGCCAGAGGCGAGTACGACAGTTACATCGCCTTCTCCACCAGTATATAGATGCATATTGTCTCCATGTACTTTGTAGAGTTTTCCAGGGGGGACGAGTATTTTGGCATCTTGCCTTAAACCCACTTGTTGGTAGATCACGCCTGTACCCAGAAGCAACAGAATTACCGCGAGGTCAAATATCAAAAACTTAACTAATCTTTTACGCCATTTCTTCATGTTCTCTCACATACTCTCCATGTATTTTCTCTATCATATATGCCCAATCTTATAGGAGAGAAAACAGAGTCTTAATTCTATCTTAATTAGCCGAAAATTGAATATCACCGGCCAATGAATTAATATATAGCTACGATATGAATAGTTCTCATCCAAATATTGAACCTAGATTGATTATATAGAACAGAAGGTATGTATAATGACAAAATACGAAAATCAGCTCCCGACATCAGCCGGCATGAACTTCAAGTCCCTGATCAGTATATTGAGAGATTCCATGCGTGGCAATGTAGAGCGGAGGCCATCTGGCACGATGCCTATGGAGATATGTGAACCCGCTGAAATCTTTAGTGCATCCGATAATCCACAGGTTACATGGTTCGGACATTCGGCTTTTTTACTCGAAATTGAAGGGCACAGGTTGCTCTTTGATCCGATGCTGGGCAATCGTCCATCCCCCGTGTCTTGGGTGGGTACCAAACGTTACAGCACCAATCTACCAATTCAACCGAAGGATTTCCCAACGCTGGATGCAATTATTATATCGCATGACCATTATGATCATCTGGATTATGACTCCATTCGCAGATTAAAGGATAAAACAAAGCGATTTATCGTGCCGCTTGGCGTCCGTCGTCGGCTGATTCAACTGGGTGTGCCTTCGGAACAGATTACCGAGCACAACTGGTGGGATGAGTTATCGTTCAAAGGTCTAACATTGGCTTGCACGCCAGCAAGACATTTCTCGGGCAGAGGATTATTCGACCGTAATTCTACCTTATGGTGTTCGTGGGTTATCGCTGGACAACATACCAAGGTGTTCTTTAGTGGGGACAGCGGATACGGTCCTCATTTCAAGGAAATTGGCAGTAAATACGGTCCATTTGACCTGACCTTGATGGAATGTGGGCAATATGACGAGCGTTGGTCCAACATTCACATGATGCCGGAAGAAACGGTACAAGCACATTTGGATGTAGGAGGTAAGTTGCTCATCCCGATTCATTGGGCCGCATTTACGCTGGCCTATCATGCTTGGAATGAACCGGTCGAGCGGATTACCAAAGCTGCACATACTATGAATGTTAAGATTGCAACACCTAAAATTGGCGAGAAGGTTGTACTTCATACGGAGGATTATCCTACACATCCATGGTGGAGACCGGGGTTAGGGTAAAATTAAAAGCGTTCAGCTCATTCAATGAGTGGACGCTTTTTCTTGTTGCATTTTACATCAGGATCGATAGGGCACTGTAGATTAACATTATACCCATCACGATATTAACTGGACGTTCGTATCGCAATAGAAAGCTCTGGAATAACATGCCACCGAACGCCCAGGTCATATTGGCGCTAATCCCGATAAAGGTGAGAAGCAGGGAAAATACGATGAGTTGAACATGGGATTGCCCAAGAGGCAGAACAAAAACGGATATGGCCGTAAGTCCATACAGAATGACTTTGGGATTAATGAATTGCAGGGTGAACCCAAATAGAAATGAATAATGATTCACTGTGTTTTCTTCCGTATCTGCAGGTTTGCTTCGCATAATTTTGATTGCCAGGTAAAGCATGTACCCACATCCCAACAGGTTCAAAACGGGTGTGATCTTGGGGATATATTGATGAAGAATAAGGTTGAAATAACTGGACAGAAACATAATAAGCAGGCAGCCGGCTGCAACTCCACTAATAAACGGAAGGGTCTTGCGGAAACCCTTATTTCTTGCATGCGTCATGGAAATGATATTGTTGGGTCCGGGTGTAAATGAAGCAATGATTGCATAGGTCACTAAAGGTATAATGTTCATGGTTCCTCCACGTTTTCTTAGTTGTGTGATATAATGAACTGAAATGTACGTTACAGCGTACGGTCTTTATAATTGTACAATATGTGCGTTATAAAGCACAACATAAATATAAAATGAGGAGGATGGATTTTGAAAAACATTAATAGTATTCTTGCTCAGAACCTGAAACAGCTTAGGGAACAAAGAAAACTTAGTCTGGACAAGGTCGCCGAAATGACTGGTATTAGCAAGACCATGCTTGGTCAGATTGAACGTGGTGAATCCAATCCATCCATTGCAACTGTATGGAAGATTGCTAATGGCCTGAAAACCTCCTTCACTGCTTTGATCCACGAGCCGAAGTCAGATACTACCGTTGTTACGGGGGATGATATTCAAGTATTGATGGAGGATGAGGGAAAGGTTCGGATTTATCCGCATTTTCCTTTTGAAGAGGGGCGTCGTTTTGAAATATATATGATGGAGATGGATCTTAAGTCTGAGTTGAATGCTGAACCGCATATCGAAGGTGCGGAAGAATTTATTACGGTCTTTGAAGGTGAAGTTACGATTCGAGTAGGGGCGGAAGATTATACGGTGAGTTCAGGGGAGTCGATCCGTTTTGGAGCGGACAAGCCTCACGCCTATGTTAACTCCGGTGCTAAGACAAACAAATTAAACATGGTCATTCATTATTCGAAGTGACATAAAGCAGCCTGATGTAATGAACTGCAACACCGCTGTTAGTCGTCTCTAACAAATGGATGCAGTTCTACATTGGCTGCTTTATAGGTTTGTTCGCTATGGAGTCCAACGCCTATGATAGGACTCTAACTTATGGCTTTTCTTTGGCCTGACGCTGGATTTCCTTGGCTGTTAAAGCTTTATCATATACTTTTACATTATCCAAGCTGCCTTTGTAGAACGGATCAGCCGTATAACGACTCTTGCCTACATAAGCTTCGGTTACCTGTAGATCTTTCGGGTTAAAGGTGATCTCAGTGCTGCTTGCAACCGATGTACCATTCACATACAGAGTTCCCACATCACCCTGAAGGGTTACAGCGACATGAACCCACTCTTTAGAAGGCAGTGGATCTGCGGCAATGATGCTCTGATCCCGTCCCTCATTATGAATGGTGAATTGTAATGCCCCATTATGCTGGGATGGTGTAAGGAACATATGCCTCGTCAAGCCATTTCCAAAGTCGAAAATACGCTGCCAGGGCCCGCCGCCATCCCAATTAACCCAAGCGCTAAACGTGAAATCTGTTGTGTCTGTAACGAGTCCAGGTAACTGAATGTAACTGTCGGTTCCGTTAAATGTGGCAGCCTGATTTTTGCCACTTGCAGCAGAACTGACCACGTTAAAGGCTTGCCCGTGATATTCGTTTTTGCTGTAATCCTGTGCGACTTTGCCAAGTTTCTTGTGTTCAAAAGTATACTCCCCGAGCAATGGGCTTACCGCTTGCTGTGGAATGATAACGTTAAACGTTTTGGAGCTTACCGCAGTTCCTTTACGAATCGTGGCGGTTAATTTCACTTTGGCATCGCCCTTACCAGCGCGTGGTCGCTGCACTACACCTGTAGTGGATAGAGCCGAAGCATTGGAGCTTTTCCACGTAATGTCTGCATCACTTGTTCCTTTGGTAGGCAGAGACAGATTGAAGAACACGTGATCCGTATTGCTAATGTTCAGATCCTTTTTCACTGCATCTACAATGTCTTGATCACTCCGTTCAACACCTTGACTTCCCCAGATGGCAATCCCGGAGGAGGAGAGGGCGCTAAAGGTCAGAACCGTACTTTGAGATTCCGAGTTCCATTCATGTGTGAAGACGCCTTTGTACACAACGTTATTCGAAGTGATCTGAACCTTGTTGTCTGCACCAAGACTCCATGTTCCTGTCACGGCACCCTGAATCTGCCCATCTGCCGTGAACTGAACGGTCTGGGATGGCTTGATGTCCGCTGTGATGTCCTTACCATGATTCACCCATTGGTACTGACCAGCGATCTCCTGAGTTGTCAGCTGGGTGGTATCTTCTCCCAAAGCCGCATAGCGATATGGAGAAACGACGGGCCAACCGTCTGCATTCATATGCATCTCATGTACGCGAACTTCATGCTCTTCGCCACGCCCTGGAAAGCGGGTATGGAAGATGAGAAACTGTTTGCCAGTCTCCGGATCAACATAAGCAGAGTTATGCCCTGGCGATACATAGCCGCTACCCAGGCCTGTGCCCGGATCACCGATCTGTCTCTCGAACAGGAAGTTCCCCATCAATTTGACTCCAAAAGGCTCAATAGAACGATCATCAAACAACGGTTTATCCTTGTCCGCTTTAACGTTGATCATATCGTTTCCTTCCGCATCGAGGAAAGGCCCATCCGGTGATTGGGAGCGAGCAACACGAATGTTGTATCCTCCATCAGCACCTAGTCCACCGTAAGACAGGTACAGATAATAATAATCGGTTTCGGGACTGTAGAGCATATAAGGGGCTTCAATACGACTATGATTGCCTCCGGTCAGCTTCTTGCCATAACCTTGATTTGGCAGTGGTTTACCTGTCGTTGCATCCATCTCCAGAATGAAAATCCCTCCGGAATACGAGCCATACACCATCCATAACTTGCCGTTTTTATCATAAAAGACATCAGGATCGACCACATTGGGATGGATCGTGGCATCGTAAATGGTACCATCCTCACTGATCTGATCCCACATGCCGGATTTCAACAGAATGCCTTGATCCTTATAAGGGCCTTCGATATTGTCTGCGACAGCAATGCCAAGTGCTGATCGCGGAGAGTCCCCTTTACAAGCATTGTAGTACATATAAAATTTGCCGTCCGCCAATTGAATGACATCTGCTGCCCATAACGTATCTGTCTGCGCCCATTCCAGCGCTTCAGCGAATTCCTTGGTTACATTGGGGACAACAGGATTGTTATCCGTAACACCCGATGCGACGAGATCCCAGTTCAGAAAGTCTTTAGACTTGGCCACTTGCAAGTGTGAACCAAAAATATAAAACGTATCATCCACCTTAATGACAGATGGGTCATGAACGGAAACATTTTTGAATGATGTAGCAGGATTTGCGAGAGGTGTGGTGGAAGTCTGCGAGTTACCCACGGTTGCCGCTGAACCATTTGCGAACACCGAGACCGGTGCCAAAGTTGTTGCAGTAAGTAGAGTGGTGCTTAGTACAGAAATGTTAAGTACGCGAACCCAATAACGTTTCATACGTTTCCCCTTTCCTATTCCCTGGAATGAAAAATCAACCGATACTTGGCAGCACACGATAAAAGGTTCGGCAGACCTCCTTTGAGTAGCTCATTATATCAAGCGCTTTCATTTGTTATATTATCAATTGATTTATATGTTTGTAAACCATAAATGTAATGTTTATAAGAGTAAACTGAAAAATAAATAAGAGACGGGAAGAGCCGATAAAGGTCATTACATTCAAATAAACTAGTTGTCTTTCTCAAATTTAGGATTGAAATGGGGATCGATGATGCGATATTATTACGTTTAAGAAATGTGTTTAACTATTTATCAATCATTTTATATTAATACGAATCAAAAGCGAGAACCGACAATTCCCAACTACATAGGAGGTAAGAACATGAGCACATATCAAAATCAATTAATCGCACAATACACGTTCGAAGATGCCGGTCAGATCGGGAAGGACAGCTCCGGTAAGGGACATGATGGTATAGCCAAAGGTGAGATCCTACCTGTGGTATCCGAGTTGAAAGGAAGATCCGCGGTGACTTTCAACGGGGGAGCGAATGGAACTTCTTATCTGCAACTACCCTCGAATCTGCTTCGGGATGTAAGCGATAACACAGGAGTTACGATTGCCACTTGGGTGTTTCTGGGCAAGGGGTCCAATGTGTGGGAACGCATTTTTGACTTTGGTAAAGGGGAGAAGGGACCGTATTTATTTTTGACACGTCAGCTTCTGGGTACGTTATATGCCGGAGATAATCTGGTTGTTCATCCAAGTGGGGGAGTTGCAAGCGGTGAATGGATGCATATTGCACTCTCCGTGGCAGGCAGTCAAGGGGGGACGCTCAGCAGTGCGGGTCCGATTGTATATGTGAATGGGGAGAAGGCCGCAGACGGCTCGATCAGTCAGACATCCAGTGGCAATTATGCCAAACTGCGCGAATGGTTTGATTCGTTCACTGATCCTGAGAATTATAGCCAGAATTATATTGGACGATCCCAGTATGCAGCGGATGTGGATTTTGCAGGTTCGTTATCCGACTTTCGGATCTATGGGGCAGCGCTCACCATGGATGAAGTTATTGAAGTGATGTGTGAATCACTGACAGATGAAGCGATTGTGAAGCTTGCGGCAGACAAGTATTTGTCCTTCCCCAACCGAATTATCACCAAAGATGTGTCACTGCCCCCACATTTGCTGGGTGATAAAGTGACGGTTCAGTGGAGTTCCAGTAATCCGGAAGTCCTGTCTGAGAATGGAGAGGTTCAGGCAATTACATCCGCACAAGAGGTTACGCTCCGTGCGCTTCTGAACAGAGGTGATCGTAAGCTGAGCCAAAGCTTTGACGTGTCTGTTGTGCCGGCGCATCTTCCGCCTTATACGGTCACCATCCATGGAGATCAGAAGGTGGCTGACATCAGTGAAGTGATGTATGGTTTGTTCTATGAGGATATTAATAACGCCGCAGATGGCGGTATCTATGCGGAACTTGTTCAGAATCGATCATTTGAATCTTTTGCATTTGATACATACTCGCATGACTCTGGAGAGTGTGGTTGTTCGACAGGTCGAAATCGTGAGCCTTTGTTTGCCTGGTCAGGCGATACGGATAAAATGCTCGTGCAGCATACGGATGGACTAAACGTTCACTTTAACGTGGAAGATCCTGAAGTAAATGCTTATTATGTCACGGTTCAGGATGGGGCAACGATTCGGAATCGTGGATTCTCAGACTCTAACCAGTATTGTGCCATGTCCATCAAGCAGGGTGAAACATATGACTTTACCGTATGGGCAAAAGCAGAATTGGCAGGAACGATCACTGTTCAATTGCAGGATAGAGAAGACACTTCCATCAGTGATTCGGTAACGTTACATGTTGAAGGCGGAAACACATGGAAGAAATACGGCTTGTCACTTACCGGAACGGAAACTGTACTTGGTCAATTGGCACTTACGTTTGCAGGTGATATCTCCGTCGATATGGTGTCCTTAGTGCCTCAGAATGTATGGGGATCTGATCCGACAGAAGAAGGGATATCTGCTACAGCACATGCCAACTACACAGGTAATCCGAACTATCGATTGAGAAAAGATCTAATTCAGGCACTCGCAGATCTGCATCCAAAGTTCCTGCGTTTTCCGGGAGGCTGTATCTCGGAAGGGTCCTTCATATGGGACAACGTATATGATTGGAAGGATTCTGTAGGACCCGTTGAGCTGCGCAAAGAGAATTATAATGTCTGGGGTTACATGATGACGATGGGGCTTGGTTATATGGAGTACTTCCAGTTGGCGGAGGATCTGAATGCTGCTCCGGTTCCAGTGATGGCTTGCGGTGTGTTATGTCAGGCACGTTCGGATTATGCTCATCCTGCGGGTGGCGCATTAAGGGATTATTATATCCGCAACTTCACAGACCTGATCGACTTTGCGCTCAGTACAGATTTTGAACACAACGAATGGGCGGGGGTACGAAGCCAGATGGGACATCCTGAACCGTTTGATCTTCGTTATCTCGGCGTAGGTAATGAGAACTGGGGCACTGAGTTTTTTGCCAACTTCGAAGTATTCAAACGTTCGATAGATGACTACATGAAACAGAACTACCCTGATCATGAACTGCACATTATCTCGACAGTTGGTGCTCAGGCGGATGATAATGCGTACCAGGAAGGATGGAAATTCCTCAGCGGGAACCTCACCGGGTCAGCTCAAGTGGCTTTTGCCGATGGTACTGAGGTGATTGAGGAGACGGTAACCTGGTATGAAAATCAGGACAATTATATGGACACCATCGCAGATGAGCACTACTACCGCTCCAATGAATATTTGCTGAATAACGTAGATCGATACAACTATTATGACCGGGCTTATCATGAAGATGGAAGTATCGATTGGAAAGAAACATCCAAAGTGTTTGTTGGAGAATATGCTTCCACGGACAAAAACACGCTGGCAGGAGCGGTCGCAGAAGCTGCGATCATGACCGGATTTGAAAATAATGCAGACGTTGTTCGTTTGGCTGCCTATGCGCCATTGTTCAACAAAGTACTAACGGACGGTACCTATCGCTGGACGCCAGACTGCATCTGGTTTGATGATGAAACAGTATGGTATACACCGAATTATTATGTACAGCAGCTTTTTGCAAAATATGTAGGGGATCAGGTGCTTGAAACTTCATTCTCCACCTATAGCAAAGGTAAACCGCTGAGTCTTATTCCGCGTGGCGGCATCGAAATTGCAACAGGGAATGCAGAGATTGTGGTGAAACGAGTCACAGTCACGTCCAATGTGGATGGCAGTTTGATGTTTGATGAAGATTTCAGGGAACGTACAGAGCCTAGTGAGGCATGGAACCAGATTCCCGGATCGGAAGGATACACGTTAACCGAAGGGAAAGGACTCATTTTGAAAGCACAATCAAGTGGATTGAATGGATTGTATCTGCTGAATGACGAATGGACCAACTACAAAGTTCACGTTGAGGCTGAGAGAATCTCGGGTGAGGATGGTTTTTACATTGGCGTGGGTCTGACGGATATCTCACCTGAGAACAAGGAAGTCATTGAGTACGCAATCAGTTACGGCGGGAATGCAACAGGCGTGAAGGTGTACAAACAAGGGATTGAAGGTTATACACTGGGAGACTATTCATCCAGCTCGGCAGCAGGTAACCTGAGAGCGGCCAATTATGAACCACTCGAGAATGGGACCGATTATACAATCACGGTTAACTATGGTGGGGATACAGGAAAGAATCTGATCTGCTCGTATACGGATGGGCTCCATCCCAGCAAAGTTCTGGATTTCAAGCTGGAAGCCTACAACCGGGAAGTATTCCACTCTGTTACGAAAGATGATCGTCATGTGTATGTGAAACTGGTAAATGCAGATGATGTGAATAAATCAACCCAGATTTGCCTTCAGGATCTGAAGGTGGAAGCTTCAGCCAGACTGATCACGCTTACGGGAGAAGATCATTTGGTGCATATTCCAAATGTGAATCAGAAGAATGATGAGAAAGTGATTCCCCAAGAACAGGAGATAAAATTGAATGGTGAATCAGTGATCGTTGGTTTGTCAGCTCATTCGGTAAATGTTCTTATTATGGATCTTCTGTAAGAAAATATAAAAATAAAGGCCCCCTTAAGCAGACATCTGTTGTTTGCGATAAGGGGGCGTTTTGCTATTGAACTTGTTTTGAAATAAAAGGAATTACTTTTCCGCAATAAAATTAACATGTCAGTAGTCCGGGATGTTAACCAATAAGGACATGGTCCTCTGCATAACCGATTTTGGATGTGCGTTTCTTCTGAGCCAGTGCAAAAGCCAGAGTTAAGGGTCCCAATCGTCCTGCAAACATCGTAATAGAGACTATAATTTTACCGGTAACACTCAACTCACTTGTCAGACCCATCGAGAGTCCAGTGGTGCTAAATGCTGAAGTGGCTTCAAACAGAACATCCAGAAAATGATTTTCAAGAATGCCTTCGGATATGGATAGCAGAATGGAGATCCCAAGCACAAAGGCGAGAGAACTTAAGACAACAGCGAGTGCACGCATTACTGTTTCTTCTGCAATTTTACGCTCAAAAGCATGAATCTGTCCGCCGCCCCGAAATGTTTGTATGGTCGCAAGAACAAGGACCACAAAAGTATTGATTTTAATTCCTCCACCTGTTCCGCCGGAAGAAGCCCCAATGAACATTAGGATAATAATGAAAAATTGGGATGTGGCCAACATACTTCCAATGTCAATGGTATTGAATCCAGAGCTTCGAGGAGCAGTACCCTGAAATAGAGAAGCCCATATACGTTCACTGTAAGATAAATCAGCAAACGTAGAAGGATTCCAACTCTCGAGTAAAAAAATGGTGATAAATCCAAACAAGTACAGAGTAAAACTACCGATTAACACAATTTTTGAATGAAGGGAGAGCTTTCTCCATGAACGTTTGCGGAATACATCCACAACCACAATATAACCTAAGCCGCCAATGATAAAGAGCGTAATTACTGTAAGATTAACAATCGGGTCACCAACAAATGGAGTAAGGCTATCACTCCAAAGAGAGAAACCCGCATTATTGAAGGCAGAGATGGAATGGAATATGGCGTAATAGAAAGCTTGTCCCCATCCCAAATCGCTCTGCCAGCGCAATGTAAGAACCACGGTAGCCAGAGCTTCAAAAGCAAAGGCTATAAGTACAATATACATGGATAACTTAACCAGACCTTGAGCAGAGGAGGTATTGGTGGCTTGTTGAATAAGAAGCCTCTGTTTCAAACCAATCCGTTTCCCCAGAATAATGGCAACCATTACACCTAGTGTCATGAAACCCAGTCCACCAACCTGAATTAAAATCATGATGATGACCTGTCCGAATGTTGAAAAGACACTCCCTGTATCCAAGACAATCAGCCCATTTACACATATAGCGGAGGTTGCTGTGAACAAGGCATCAAGTAAACCGATGGAATTCCCGGTACTTG
This sequence comes from Paenibacillus sp. CFBP 13594, assembly GCF_014842675.1. NCBI lineage: Bacteria > Bacillati > Bacillota > Bacilli > Caryophanales > Paenibacillaceae > Paenibacillus > Paenibacillus sp. CFBP 13594. The sequence goes on along the minus strand of NZ_JACYVQ010000001.1, from coordinate 1,533,262 downwards.
AAGATATCGGCAGTGCAAGCAATATGGCTCCGATCCAGATGAGAGTGAAGAAGATCATCATGATGAGTTGTGGAGGGCTCATATTATTTTTCAACTTGTTTACAATCGATTCAATGTTTGTCAGAGTCGGAGTTCCCATCACGCGTTTATCTCTTTGGCTCATAATCGCTCTCCAGATTTCGAATGTCATCGTTACTACCTATTAACAAGAGCATATCTCCCGCACGGACTGTGTCTTCCGCCATGGGTGAGATATTCAGGTTATTCCCTGTTTTGATGGCGATAACCGTACATCCATATTCAGCCCGAATATTGAGTTCTAGCAAAGTCTTCTGATTCATACTTAAGGGAGCTTTGATCTCGACCAGATTATAATCTGAAGACAATTCAATGGAATCAATAATGTTGTCTGAGCTAAGCTGATTTCCCAGCCTTGTGGCCATGTCACGTTCAGGATAAACGATCTGGTCCGCACCAATCTTGCTAAGCACACTGCCATGGTTATCATTTTTTGCTTTGGCTGTTACTTTGGGCACATTAAGTTCTTTCAATAACAAAGTGGTTAGTATACTTGCTTGCAGATCTTCGCCGATCGCGACAATAGCGTGTGAAAAGTTGCTTGCCCCAAGCTCCATAAGGACTGATTTGTCAGTGCAATCTGCTTGTACCGCATGGGTTGCCACCGTTGAAATCTCCTGAACAAGAGTTTCGCTTTTGTCTACAGCGAGCACTTCATGCCCATTTTTAATGAGTGTGTGTGTCAAGCTTGAACCGAATCGTCCAAGACCAAGTACCATAAATTGTTTTTTCATAATATCCCTCATTGTAATCAAAATAAATAACAGTTTCCTCTACACCCTAATGGTAAATATTACATTACGTACACTGGAATGTAAGGTTTCATATCGTAGTTAGCAAATCCTGTCCGTCATGTCTATGTCTAAGCATATCTCAAAAGAGTTCATTCTAATGGCTTAAGAATAGAATTGCAACTGATTCGATTCTTTTTTGGTATGGCGGTTGAACTGTGCAAAGGGTCAACAAAAGATACCCAAAGTAAATAGCCTACACTATTGCGGTGATCTGGCTGCTCCTATAATAAACGTTGAAGGAGGAGTCAGCTATGCGTTCCAACTACAAACAATTTATCCGAAACGTTCCGCTTCATCTTATGATTCTACCCGGACTGCTGATTATTATTGTATTCGGTTACATTCCGATGGCGGGGCTCTCTATTGCCTTTCAGAATTTCTCTCCCATTGCCGGATTCAAAAACATGAACTGGGTGGGCCTAGACAATTTCAGGTATCTGTTCGATCTGCCCGGTTTCTCGCAAGTTGTATGGAATACGGTGTTTATATCAACGATGAAAATTGTGTCCGGCTTGGTCATTCCGGTACTTGTAGCCTTATTACTCAACGAGGTTCGCAAGACAGGTTTCAAAAGAACGATTCAGACTGTAATTTATATGCCTCACTTTTTCTCTTGGGTTATTCTGGCGGGAATCATCGTGGATGTGTTATCTCCCAGCACGGGGATCGTTAATATGTTGCTCAAAGCCCTCGGAATTGACCCAATTCAATTCCTGGCCAGTAACGAGTGGTTTCCATACATACTTGTCATCACAGACCAATGGAAAGAATTCGGATTTGGTACGATTATCTATCTGGCTGCCCTCACGAATATTGATAAGTCACTCTACGAAGCCTCTGTTATGGATGGAGCGGGAAGATGGAAGCAGACATGGCATATCACACTGCCAGGCATTCGCCCGATCGTAATTTTGATGGTAACGCTTAGTCTGGGGAATGTACTCAACGGCGGTTTTGATCAAGTGTTCAATTTGTATAATCCTTTGGTGTATGAATCAGGAGATATTCTCGATACGATGATCTATCGGATTGGATTGCAGGATGCACAGTATTCTGTATCCACAGCGTTGGGGCTGATCAAATCTGTCGTTTCGTTCATTTTTATTGGACTTGGTTATTTCTTGGCCTATCGGTTCGCGAATTATCGGATATTCTAGAAAGGAGGCAGAGTCATGCACCACGCTTCAAGAGCCTATCGGTGGTTCCTAGGGTTTAACTACGTCATCCTGACGATTCTTGCCTTGTTATGCTTGTTCCCGATTGTGAATATATTAGCGATTTCATTTAGTTCAAGTGATGCGGTCAAAGCGGGAAGTGTCACATTCTGGCCTGTGGATTTTACATTGTCCTCCTATCAATACATTCTGGAAAATCAGCAGTTCCTGAACTCATTTGGCACGAGCCTTCTCCGTGTAGTCCTGGGGGTTACGACCAACTTGGTATTCACCATTCTGGTGGCTTATCCACTCTCTAAAGAGGCTACGAAATTCCGTTCAAGAACGTTCTATGCCTGGATCTTCGTATTCACCATGTTATTCAGTGGGGGATTGATCCCGGGTTACCTGGTGGTTAAGGAAGCGGGCTTGTTGGATTCCATCTGGGCCCTGATTCTGCCAGGTGCTGTTCCGATCTTTAATGTACTTCTAATGCTTAATTTCTTCCGGGGATTGCCGAAGGAACTTGAAGAGGCCTCCTGGATGGATGGGGCAGGACATTTCCGCACGCTATGCAGCATCTATCTTCCTATTTCACTTCCCAGTATTGCGACCATTACGCTGTTCGCCATGGTAGGACACTGGAACGCCTGGTTTGATGGCATGATCTACATGAAGAGTCCGGAAGGTTATCCGCTTGCTACCTATCTTCAGTCCATGTTGCAGCAGGTGACGATGATTCAGAGCGAGATGATGACGCTGGAAGATGCAACGCTCTTAAGTCAGGTATCGGATAGAACCACCCAAGCTTCCCAGATCTTTTTGTCCGTTATTCCGATCCTGCTTGTGTATCCGTTCCTGCAACGGTATTTCGTTCATGGTCTTGTCGTCGGAAGTGTAAAGGGATAAGATCGATAGGAGGAAAACCGATCGATGGAAGGAGCCGATTTCTGGCTCCTTTTTTGCTATTGATGAGAGAGCGTGAGGAAAGGAGGAGGGAAACTTTGCGATTCATCCGGGGGAGATGGAGAGAGTCATCCATTGTCGTCAAACTGATGATTGCTTTTGTACTGGTCATTCTGCCCTTGTATGGGATAAGCATTATGATTACGCAAGTCAGCTCCAAACAAATGCAAACGGAGGTGGAGAAGGCACATGAGTCCAAATTGTACTTCTACCATAATCATCTGCAATTCGAATTGGAGCGAATGAGTGCACTGGTGACCGAATTTTCATTTGATGAAACCATGTCCACACTAAGTACACGAGCCGCAATTATGAGCAGGTATGAAGTCACGTCCAGTCTGAACAACATTCACAATAAGTTGGGTCAGATCATGGTGACGAGTCCCTATATTAGTGATGTTGTGTATTACGTTCCCGCTCTGCATAAACGGGTCAGTGCGGCGGACGGAATTCGGGATGTAGAGGATACCGAGTGGAAGAATCTGCTCGCGACGATGGGGAATCTGAATGGCGAATTATCACATTCCAATAACGATCTCTATTTCCTGAAAAGTAATCCATATAACATGAACCATGAGGAACCACCCAATTTCATATTAGGGATACGCTTGTCTGCTGAAGAACTGAAACATCGTTTGCAGCAGCTATCGGAAACGGGCGAAAGTGAGATTACACTGAGTTTTGGTGAACAGCAACATGTAGTGATTTCTTCTTCCGAGCAGCCAGCACCTGTAAAACCGATCCGAACAGTTTCGCCGGAACCGTCTGAGTCCATGCAAGTTACAAAGTTCCAATCTGATCCATATCTCTATTATTCGTTGCATGATAAGGATCACTCGTTCACCCTGACAGCTACTATACCGCAGGATGTGCTGAGTGCGCCGCTGAAACAATACAACGTATGGTTATGGATGGTGACCTTCATGTCAGTTGTAATTATTATTGTCTTCTCGTTTTCGATCTACAGATCGATTCACCAACCGTTAGCGTTGCTCATCCGAGGATTCAGAATGGCTGAACAGGGCCAGACAAGTGTACATATTCCTTCATCCAGAAGGGATGAATTCGGCTATTTGTACTCCCGATTCAACCATATGATAGAACGCCTACATATTTTGATCGATGAGAATTATGTTGCACGCATTCGAACAAGTGAGGCGGAACTCAAACATCTGCAATCCCAGATTCAACCTCACTTTTTATACAACAGTCTGTTCAGCATCAAGCAAATGGCTGAGGTGGAGAATGTGGAGCTCATTCAGGAATTCACCGACTACCTGGGTCAATATTTCAGGTATATGTCTCGGGATTCTCATACGGAGGTATCGTTGGGGGCTGAGATTGACCATGCGCTGGTCTATGCATCGATTCAAAAAATTCGGTTTGGTTCGAGGATTCAATTGGAATTGGAGGATCTGGACGCAAGATACAGAGACATTTCCGTTCCCAGAGTTATGATTCAGCCGATCGTAGAGAATGTGTTTGAGCATGCACTAGCCAAACGCAGCCAAGGAGGTATTCTACAGATCTCGTACCAAAAGGGCCTGGACAATCTATCCATTCGCATTGAGGATGATGGGGATCAGTTAAGCGATGAAACATTGATTTATCTGCAATCTGCATTTGAGGAAACAGAGCGGAAACATGGAAACGAAGAGATAACCGGGCTCATCAATGTGAGTCAGCGATTAAGAATCAAATTCGGGGCTGGTTATGGTCTTACAGCGCAGCGAAGTGAGCTTGGTGGGTTGTGCATTATAGTGAAGATTCCATGGGAGGGGGAGTAATGTCATGCAGAGGATGCTTATTGTAGATGATGAACCCGTTATTTTAGATGGACTGTATGCGTTCTTTCAAAAAGCAAATCTTCAGGACATGGAGATAATCAAGGCATACTCTGCCTATGAAGCTATCGATTGGCTGAACTCGGTCAAGGTTGATATTGTACTCAGCGATATCTGTATGCCTGGCATGGATGGCATGCAGTTAATTGAGCAGATTATGGATCGGTGGCCACGATGCAAAGTCCTATTGCTGACAGGTCATAACGAATTTGATTATGCACACCAAGCTATTCGGAATCCTTGCGTTGTTGATTACCTGTTAAAGACAGAGGGCATGAATCACATTCGGGCTGCGGTAGAACGGGCATTAACACAGATCTCGGAAGAGAATGATTTTCGCTACCAAGCTGCATGGTTTCGCAGTAAATTGCCACGAGCGCTGCCCCAGTTACAGCGTCAATTGCTGCTGGATGTGCTGAAGCGAACGGATAGACCTGATATCGCTTCACTTCAGGAAGAGCTGGATGCCGTGCAGCTCCCCTTCCAATCTGATCAACTTGTTATTCCTGTGATTATAAGAGTGGAGGAGTGGAACAACTACCAGTCTCAGGCGGACCGCAGTCTCATCCGGTATGCCGTTGCCAATGTTGCGGAGGAGTTGCTGCAGGACAAGGCCAAGGTGAAGGCAATTGATCTGGACACTCAGGTCATCGCTTGCTTTATTCAATCGCAAGGGGCGCATCCGTCCCACATATCTAATAATGAAGGGGAACGAGGGAGTCAGCTGGATAACTGGCAACAAACTCTTCGTTTTGTCTATGGAACACTGGAGTCTGTGCAGCAATCCTGTGCGGACTGTCTGAACCTGTCTGTATCTATCATGGTCAGTGAGCAGGCGGTAGAATGGAGCGGGGTTAATCAGGCAATCGGGCAGTTACGCCTGTCGATTCATGAGAGTCCCGGGCTTGGGATGGAGAAGCTGCTGCGTGTAAATATCCAGGATGAATTGCCTTACACCCCTAGCATCATGAATCAACAGGGTGTTGTAACGCTGCATCTGGATCAGATCAAACAGCGAATAACCGCCGGGGATCGGGAATGGATGGAGTCTTTCCATAAATGGACCGAGGCTGCGAAGGAAGGGCTTCAAGATCCGTTCTTCCGCATGAAAACGTATACGGGTGCAGCGAGTGTACTCATTGAAGTCCTGCACGAACTGGGGTTGTATGAATCGGCAATGGAAGAAATATCGCTTTCCCGAATGCTGCATTTTGACATCCATACCGCATGGTCTGATCTGGTCATCTTTTATCAATCGGCATACGAATGGATGATCTCCAAACGAAGCGATGCTCGCCTGAATGATCAATCACAGATTCTAATTACGATCCATCATTACATCAAGCACCATCTGGAGGACGACCTCTCACTCACACGGATCGCACAGGAAGTCTCTCTTAATCCTTCTTATCTGTCGCGTTGGTACAAACGGATTACAGGCAAAGGCATATCCGACTACATCCATGACCGCAGAGTGGAGCGAAGCAAAGAGCTGCTTCTGGGTTCTTCCTGCAAAATGCATGAAATATCCGCGAAAGTTGGGTTTAGCGATCAGCATTATTTTTATCGTTTCTTCAAAAAAGCAACAGGCTGCACCCCTCAAGAGTTTCGGGATCAGAAAAGTTAAATGATATCTCAAATGGTAAATCAAAGATACCAGATGTCAACGGGATACACTCGAAGTGATAGCGCTTTCTTTGTAATATAAAATTATACCTCACGGGAGGAGAAAAAAGGGGGATTCGCATGAATATATCATTTAAGAAGTTCTCATTATTAACATTAACCATGGTACTGGCCACCACGTTTGCTGCCTGTTCATCTGGTGCGGGAAGTGCCGAGAATGAAGCTGAACCGAACACACAGCAGGATGCGGGAGGACCACTTACGAAATATGACCCACCCATTAAACTGACTTCCACCATGAATGAAACAGGGAAAGAATCGCTTGCCCAAGGAGATACACACGCCAATAACATCTGGACCAGAGGGTACAAGGATGAACTTGGTATTGATGTAACGTACGAATGGATTGTTCCGGATGCCAATTATAACGATAAGATGAATGTCACATTGGCGAGTGGTGATCTGCCGGATGTCCTGAAAGTGAGTGCTGTTCAATTCGAACAACTGCATGAAGCAGGAATGCTGGAGGATCTGACCCAAGTATATGACAAGTATGCATCCGAACTGGTGAAGGAGTTCATGTCTGCTGAAGATGGAGCAGGTCTGAAGCCAGTAACGAAGGATGGAAAAATATACGCCATGGTGAGTTTCCCAGGCTCGCTGGATTCCTCGGATATGATCTGGATTCGTCAGGACTGGCTGAAAAAGGTTGGTCTTGAAGCGCCCAAGTCCATGCAGGATGTCATCCAGATTGCGGAAGCCTTTACCTTCGAAGATCCAGATGGAAATGGCAAAGATGATACGTATGGTATTGCCTTAAACAAAGATTTGCCTATTAATGCGTTCTTGCTCGGTTATCATGGTTATCTCGAAACCTGGATTAAGGATGCTTCAGGTCAAGTCGTGAATGGAACGATCCAACCGGAAGTGAAAGAAGGATTGCGTGAGCTTCAGACTCTGTATCAGAAGGGTGTGCTTGATCCTGAATTTGGCGTGAAGGATTTTGCTAAAATGATGGAGGATGTGAATGCAGGCAAGTCAGGCATGTTCTTCCTGCCACAATGGGCACCATTTCAGGTTAGCAGCATGATTAAAAAAGACAAGAACATCGACTGGATGGCTTACCCGGTTCAATCGATTGATGATCAGCCAGCCAAAACACAGAATCATCTTAGTCTTGGCGGTATATTTGCCGTTCGTAAAGGCTACGAGCATCCAGAAGCGTTGATTAAACTGCTTAATTTCCAGGCTGAAAAAATGTTCGGTGAGTCTGCCAAGGAAGAACGGGCTGCTTATTTGAATGGACTGACCGGTCTTGGTTTTCATAATGCAACGGTCTCCAACCTGCCAGCCAACAAAAATGTGAAGGCGCAGGATGAAGTAGAGCAGGCGCTTGAAACAGGAGATACGTCCGGATTGGAACTCGAAGCGAAGCTGTTCTATGACGATATTATGGATTATCGGAATGGGAATCTCGACAAGTGGCATATGGAGCGTATCTTTGGCCCAGAGAGTTCACAAGGTGTGATTAAATATTATCGGGATAATGACCTCATTGTCATGAATGAATTCATCTATGCACCGACGAGAACAATGAATACGAAGCAAGCTACACTGGATAAACTGAGAGCCGAGACGTTTCTGAAAATCATCTATGGTAACTTGTCGATTGACGAGTTTGATAATTTCGTAGCCAATTGGAAGAAACTTGGCGGGGATCAAATCACACAAGAAGTAAACGATACCATCGCAGCTAACCAATAGCATGATTGATTCATAGTATCCAAGAATGGAACATGAAAAATGGTGCGCCCCTTAAAGGGAGGCACCATTTTTTTGCTTTTAATTATTTGCGTTTCAATAACAGAACTCCACTGATGGTTGACGTTTTTTGGCGGTATACCACTTTGAATCCAATATCGTTGTCCAGCAAACAGTTTAATGCATTAATCAATAATGCGCCGGGAACTAATGTGAATGTACACGGAGACGTGTTGCCAATCACTCGTACACTTTGGATTCTGCGCGCAGAACCGGGAATGAGCGGATTTCTGGACCAATAGATTAATACCAGATCCGGTTGTGGAACAGCATTGACACGAGCCATACTAATCATCTCTTTTCTATTAAAGGTTCTTAATAGTAGATGAAAAGTAGAGGAAAGGGTGTTAGACGGAAGTCATGCTGTTCAATAAATAGACTCTACTTATTCGTAGAATGCTGTTTGGATGGCAACTTGTCCCCTGGTGTTCCCTTGCCGTTGTTTTTATTGTGACGCGCTTTTTCGGCATTTTCGTTAACTTTTTTCACAAAATCTTGAGTGCTTTCCATTATAAATTACAACTCCTTCCATAAGCAAAATGTGTATTCCCGATTGTTAATATAACCACTGGAAAGTGATTTTATTTTGGTGACATCGTTAAATTTAATTGTGATTCCACATTCCTAGGTCAATTGGGACATACTGGACATGGGAAGTATAGCCGACTAAACTAGATAGACCAGACATACTAAGAAGGGATGCGCAGATTTAAACCATGTTGCAGAAATTCGGGTTTACACAATATGAAAGTCAGGTATACGAGGCTATATTTGCACAGGATGAACCTCTTGATGCTACATCGATCGTAAATTACTCCAACGTTCCCAAAGCCAAAATCTATGAAGTGCTTAATCGCCTGATCGACAAGGGAACGGTGCTGACAACGATGGATGGGAAGAAAAAACTATATATGGCTGTGGATCTTCAATCCATTATTCATAAGATCAAGGCTGATTTTGAGAAAGATATTGAGGAATTGAAAAGTTACAAAATCAAACGTACATTTACGGATGAGCATATTTGGACGTTAAAAGATGAGTCGTCCATCGCATCGAATATCGAACAGCTTATCGAGGAAGCAGATTCATCCATTCTTTTTCTGGCCTGGAATGAGCGAATGGAGAAATATCGTACACTGCTGGAGCAGAAGGAAAAGCAGGGCGTGTACGTTGAAGTGCTTGCCGTTGGGGGAATGGAGACATCCTTAAACCGGATATACTCGTTGATTCCATTGCTTGATGCGCCGGAACCTTCACAACTGCTTATTGTGGATCATGCATATCTGCTGTTTGCGGGTGTGGAGCACGATTCATGGCGAGCGATCAAGACGATGTCCAAACCGATTGTCAAAGCGATGACTGATTATTTCTACCATGATGTTGCGCTTACTCAAATTACCAAAAAATACGGTGACCAACTGTTACAGGATGCTGAAATCGAGAAACTGCTCACCAGATTGATCTATTAAAACTATTCTCTTGGAGAATAGTTTTTTTGTTATATCTTTGTTTGAAAATATTCATGAAAATAACTATTGAAACTTTCAATCTTATGGGTTACTATCGTAGTTGTAACTTTTTGAGGAGGATTCAAAAATGAATAAGAAAGTATATGTGCTTGCTATCGCAGCATTTGTGGTCGGAACCGTTGAACTGATCTTGGGCGGAATTCTGGACCTGATTGCTACGGATCTTCGTCTTTCCCTGGCTAAAGCCGGGTATTTAATTTCTATTTTCTCACTTGTCTATGCGTTGTCTGCGCCGATTTTATTAAATATGACGGCCAGATTCGAGCGTAAAAAAGTATATATGTGTACGCTGTTTGTATTTCTAATCAGTAATCTGATCTCTGCATTCAGTACCAGCTTTTATATGCTGATGGCGGGCAGAGCGCTCGGAGCCGCCACGGGCTCACTTATTTTTGTACTCTCCCTGACCCTTGCAGCTCGCATTGTGGAACCACAATATAAAGGACGCGCCGTGGGGATCATTACCATGGGAGGTAGTGCATCACTTATCCTGGGTGTACCTCTTGGAATCTTTGTAGGTAACTTGGCAGGCTGGCGTGAGGTGTTTATGTTGATCGCTGTTCTGACCGCAGTGGTTATGGTGGCCATCTGGATTGCGATGGATCGTGTGCAGCCGATTCCTGCGGTATCCTTGAAGAAACAGCTTACGGCTCTGTGGAATCCTAAAATGTTGGCAATCCATGCGACAACTTTACTTGTGCTTGCGGGTCATTTGACTTTATATGCGTATTTTACACCGTTTCTGCAAGAAACGCTGGGAGCCAGCGCCACGATGGTTACCTTTATCTATATGATGTTTGGGATCGCTGCTGTTGCAGGTGGAGGCATAGGTGGCATGTTATCCGATCGTCTGCATCCTGCTAAAGCCATTGTCATTGTGCTGATTCCTTTTATCATAAGTATGGCTGTCATTCCGTTCAGTGTGGGATTACCTTTGATCGCCTTCTTGTTATTGTTAAGCATCTGGAGTGCACTGAGCTGGACCGTTACGCCTGTACAAAATAGTCTGATTATCAAAACGTCACCGGAAACAGCCGAAACGCTAATCAGCACCAACTCAGGTATTGCACATGCAGGTATTGCACTGGGTACTTATATCGGTGGCATGGTGATTGATCACTCATCGATTCTGAACACCGGATGGGTTGGTTCTGTTCTGGTTCTGCTTGGTTTGCTGTCTGCCATCTATGCCATTAGCGTGAAGGAAAAAACCGTTCAGGCGGTTGCTTAGAATAAAGAAATTAGACAACAGCTTGAACCTCTGCATTCCCATAGTCTAATGGGTGTAGAGGTTTTTTTGCTGTTTCACTAGAGTACGCGTCAGTAGATTAAACCATTTTCATATCAAGCAAAACTTGCTTTATTCATACTAATCTATATAATTAAAATAGTTTTTAAAAGTATTATTTAATGTGAATTACATGATGTGTATTGAGGGAGCGGTGATCATGACTACGAAGACGGAAAAACAAAAAATGCTGGATGGCGAGCTGTACATGGCTTCGGATCTTCAATTGTCTGAGGACAGAGAGTATGCAAGGAAAATGACTCGGACGTTTAATCAAACGACGGAAACGGACGGTGAGCTTCGCACCAAGTTATTGAAGGAACTGTTTGGATCTACAGGTGAACACCTAGGCATGGAACCTAATATTCATGTGGATTATGGATATAACATTCATGTAGGCAATCATTTTTATACCAACTTTAATTGTACAATATTAGATGTGTGTGAAGTTCGTATTGGAGACCATTGCTTAATGGGACCAGATGTACATATCTATACAGCTACTCATCCACTCCATCCGCATGAACGCAATACGGGTGCAGAATACGGCAAGCCAGTCACGATTGGCAATAATGTATGGATTGGTGGTAGAGCCGTTATTAATCCGGGGGTTACCATTGGAGACAACGTGGTCATTGCTTCCGGGTCTGTGGTTACAAAGGATGTTCCCGATAATATGATCGTTGGCGGCAATCCTGCCAGAATCATTAGAGAGATAGAGCTTTAACATATGTATAGATAGAAGATGGGAAGTGCTTACGAAATGATGACTGAAAAAGAAAAATCCCAATTAGGGCTCTTGTATAACGCCAATTATGATCAAGAGTTAATTGAAGAGCGTTTACATTCCAAAGGGCTTTGTTACGATTATAACAAGCTCCATCCAGGGAAGATCAATGAAAGAGAAGCGTTAATCAAGAAACTGCTCGGGAAAACGACGGATCGTTTCCTGATTGAACAGCCCTTTGTATGTGATTACGGCTATAATATTGAAATTGGTGAGAACTTCTATAGCAATCATAATATTGTCATGCTGGATGGAGGAAAAATCAGTTTTGGGGATAACGTTTTTGTTGCTCCGAATTGTGGATTCTATACTGCAGGCCACCCTTATGATGTGGAGCAGCGCAATGAAGGTCTGGAGATCGTTGGACCCATCACGGTGGGCAATAATGTATGGATCGGTGGCGGTGTGACAGTTCTTGCCGGTGTGACGATTGGAGATAATACGATCATCGGCGCAGGGAGCGTAGTGACCAAGAGTATACCGTCTGGTGTGATTGCTGCGGGTAATCCTTGCAGGGTCCTTCGCAAGATAACGGAAGAAGACAAAACAAAGTACAGCAGGGATGTAGTAAGGTGAAGAACATAAAGTGAGGATTAGCATTTTAGCCCATGACAAAGCCCGATGTTTATCATCGGGTGTTTTTAATAAAATCCCCCACACAGAACACTTGCCAAGGTATCGAATAATCGACACTTTTTCATGTGATTTGCTGGGGGATAGAAGGATATATCTGTTACATTTTCTTAAACTTTTGCTTGAACTTAACGTTTCAAACTTTTTCCGTTACTGCTGATCACTTCTTTGTACCAATGGAAGGATTTTTTGCGGTAACGTTCGAGTGTTCCTGAACCATCGTCATGACGATCAACATAAATGTAGCCATAACGTTTTTTCAACTGGGCAGTAGACGCACTGACTACATCAATACAACCCCATGAAGTATAACCCATGATCTCCACACCATCTTCAATGGCTTCCCCAACCTGAACCAAATGATCGTTCAAATACTTGATCCGGTAGTCATCCTCAACCGTTTTCTCGCCATCCGCACCGGTGATCAATTCATCCACTGCTCCAAGGCCATTTTCCACAATGAACAGCGGCTTCTGGTAACGGTCATAGAACATATTGAGTACATAACGCAATCCTTGCGGATCAATCTGCCAACCCCACTCACTTGCATCCAGATATGGATTAGGGTAACCACCAAGCAAGTTCCCTTCACCGGCAATCTGTTTCGCTGGATCAGCAGTCTGACACAGGCTCATATAGTAGCTGAAGGAGATAAAGTCTACCGTATGAAGCAGCATATCTTCGTCGCCATCTTCCATATGAATCTGAATTCCGTTCTCACGGAAGTAACGTTTCATGTATCCTGGGTAGCGGCCTCTAACATGCACATCACCAAAGAAATAATTGCTATGTTCGAATTCCATTACCTGGATCATGTCGTCTGGATGTGGCGTCAGCGGATACGTTGGCATGCTGAGCATCATACAACCAATCTGAGCACCGGGAATAATCTCATGACAGAGTTTAACGGCAGAAGCACTGGCTACAAATTCATGGTGAATAGCTTGATACAGATCCTGCTTGCTCAGTTTCTCTTTGGGTGTGTATATACCTCCGCTCATGAATGGTTCTTCAAGAATGGAATTGATTTCATTGAAAGTCAGCCAGTATTTCACCTTGTTTTTATACCGGTTAAAGACAGTAGTTACGTAGCGCTCATAGAATCCAATCATCTTGCGGTTCACCCAGCCGTCGTATTCTTTGGATAGATGAAGAGGGGTCTCGTAATGGGACAATGTAACCAATGGCTCAATTCCATATTTATGGCATTCGTCAAAGAGGTTGTCGTAGAATTGCAAGCCTTCTTCATTCGGTTCGAGCTCATCACCTTTCGGGAAGATTCGGGACCATGCAATGGACGTACGGAAAACTTTGAAGCCCATCTCGGCAAACAGTTTCACATCTTCCTTGTAACGGTTGTACAAATCGATACCAATCAGTTTCATATTATCTTCAGTCGGCTCTTCCGTGATGGGACCCTTGATGCCTTGGGGAGCTACATCCTGAGTAGAAAGACCTTTGCCGCCTTGATTGTATGCACCTTCAGCCTGGTTGGCTGCAATTGCGCCACCCCACAGGAAATTTTCCGGGAATTGATAGATATGATTTTGAGAGTTATTCATGTGTATCGCTCCATTCATCAAATTTATATTTAAGATGATTCATGTATGACATAAAAAAAGCTTAAACGTTGTAACGGGTTACACGTCAAGTTTTACTTTTGACCCAGATATGAGGCATACTATTATTCAAAATAGTACTGGATGAACTTATGTAGTTCGTTAGCAAGAAAGGAGTCTCCGATGTCAAAGTTCGATGAAATTATGAAACGATCTGGTTACTCAAGAGCGACAGTGTCGCGAGTAATCAATCATTCCCCACATGTTAGTGACGAAGCAAGACATATCATAACGAATATTATGAAGGAGTTAAATTATATTCCGAACCGGAATGCAGTATCATTATCTACAGGCAAGACCAAACAAATTGGCATCATAACGTCAACCATTGACGATCTCAGTCTCACCTTCATGAATCAGTTTATGGAAACAGCGATGGATTTCGGGTTTCAGACGATCGTGTATACTTCCCGTGGAAATAAGGAAATTGAGTTACAAGGATTTGAAGACCTGCGTAGCAAGCGGGTGGATGGACTCCTAATTGTTACCTGTGTTAACGATCCTCGGAAATTAAAAGCGTATATGGAATACGGCCCGATTGTTTCCTGGCAGCGAATGGGGAACGACGAGATTCCGTCTGTTGCGATGGATCAGGCAAAAGGGTATAAGTTAGCTCTGGAGCATCTGGTATCAAGAGGATACACTCGAATTGCAAATGCATTTGGCAGGGCTGAGAGTCTGAATACCCAGAGCCGCCGTAAAGCCTATGAAACTTTCATGAAGAGTAGAGGGTTACCTGTATGGAATGAAGCATATCAGTATTCCGTATTTAGCTCCTCTGATGGTGAAGAAGCGATGCGAAGAATGGCAGAGGAGCGAGAGCTTCCACAGGCCGTATTATGTTCGAATGATTATGCAGCCATCGGCATTCTGAGTGAAGCACGCAGACGGAATATTCAGGTACCGGAACAACTTGCCATTGTGGGTTTTGATGATATCGAGCTTTCCCGTGTTCTTGGAATCACGACCATACACAATCCGATTGCGGAGCAAGCCACCCAAGCTTTCCATCAATTGTGGGTCGTATTGGGTAAAACAGAGTTGAAGACCGAACAGCTAACATACCAGCTGATTGAGCGTGAGACGACTTGAATCCGTAAGACCTGTTGTGGGAATCGGGTTTTATGGATTCAATAATTATTCAAATTTGAAGCATCTTCGAATTAACCTCATACGTTATACTGAGGATAAGCTTCAGAACGACATATCTGTACGGAGATGTGATTGAAGTTCTCGTAGCATGTTACAAGTTACATATTTCACAAACGATCAGCGGGAAAGGTGAGAATGGACTTTATGAAGACAGTGACAGGCCGATTTAGAATTGCGGGCATATGGGAGGGGGTATCCTTACTTCTGTTGATTTTTATTGCTATGCCTCTGAAATACTTTGCAGATATTTCTTCTGCTGTAGCCATAATGGGCATGATTCATGGTATTTTGTTTCCTTTGTACCTTATTGCGCTAGTGCATTTGGCTGTGGTCAAAAAGTGGAAGATCACGCGCTGGTTAATGGGTGGTCTCGCCGGTCTATTGCCGTTTGGAACTTTTGTATTTGAATCTTATCTTCGGAAGAGAGATTGGAAATAAAAATCAATATGACTAAATGAAAGCAGGCGACTAATTCAGATGTTATCCGAATTGTCGCCTGCTGGTTTCTGTACAAGTGCTACTTTACTGTACCCTGTTGACGATCGGATAACAGGCTTACTCCAATATCGCCAGAAGCATCCGATACAGGTGCATACGCCGAGAAGGAAGTAACAACAACCAGGGCAGTGAACAGAAATAAGAATGATTTTTTCATACCATAACCTCTTTCATATGGGGATATATCCCATTTGATTTTAACGCACATAGACTATACTTGAAAAGTAAAAGTTTAAATGAGCAAGCTATTGATTAACTGAAAGGGTTGAGCTTCTATGAAAGATATTCATGAGTTAACATCCATAGAAATGGTTGAAGAAAATATTCAACAACATGAATTGGTTTTTTTGTATGTATCTCGGCCAGAGTGCAGCGTGTGCCACGCTTTACTTCCTAAGATCAGGACGTTGCTTGAACCTTATCCATCGATATACCTGGGTCACATTAATGCTAATGAAGTGGAAGAGGTTGCGTCCAAGTTTCTTATTTTTACCGTTCCAACAATGATCATGCTTGTGGAGCAGAAGGAATATATTCGAGCGGATCGTTTTGTTCGCTTGGAACGTCTGGAAGAGCAGCTGCAACAGATTCACTCCATGTATGTTCAGGATGAGGAATAGAAAGATAAAACTACAGGAACGGCGGCTCATACATGAGCCGTTTTTTTGCGCCCGCAATGGCGTATAGCTATAAATAAAGTGCATGATGCCTGAGCTCGCAAATTAAAGTGTTGCCATGAAAACGGTTTTATGATAATTTAAACATTATAAAAACGTTTTTATAGTAAAGGAACAAAACTTATGGCAAAGATAACGATTAAAGATGTAGCAAGGGAAGCAGGCGTATCCATCTCTACAGTCTCCAACGCTTTAAATGGTGTGGATGTCTTGAACCCGGAGACAAAATCACATGTTCTTAAGGTGGCAGAGCGTTTAAATTATGTGCCCAATCTGAATGGCAAGCTGTTGAAGTCCGGTCAAACCAAAATGCTCGGTTTTTTCACTACAAGTGTATCGGGTCCGTATTTCTATAAGCTGGTTGAGTCAATGTCTCGTGAATGTGATCGTCTTGGGTACGGGCTGAATGTATTTGTGACCAAGGATAAACACGTTATTATGAGTAATATTCTGGGTCGGCGGGTGGATGGTGTCATTATCTACGAAGAGCTTCGGATCGATGAGCAAGATATTATCGCCATGGAGAAAGACAAGATCAAGGCGGTTTTTCTGGATCGGGTCTATCAGAGTGATACGATGGGAAGTGTCATTTTTGACTCGTATGTGGCGGCTTATGAAGCTACCAAGTATTTAATTGGGCTGGGGCACAAGAAAATTGCTTATATTTCTGGCGTGGACACAATGTTTGACAGTGTGCAGCGTAGAGATGGCTATTTGGCTGCCTTGCGTGAATACCTGCTTCCAATTGATGAAGATTACATTATACAAGGGTACTTTGAGGAGGAGAGCACGTATAGTGCGATAAAATCTTTTCTTCATTTACACCCCGGCAAGCGGCCTGATGCATTTCTTGCAGGGAATGACTTGAGTGCTATTGGTTGTATGCATGCGTTGAAATCTGAGGGTTTTGAAGTGCCTCAAGATGTTAGTGTCGTGGGTTTCGACGATATTGATATCGCACAGTATTTTTCTCCACCGCTCACAACGGTAAGAAATCAAATTGCAAGACAGGGTATCCTGGCAATCAATCAACTGGTGGGTATGATCAAGGAGAAAGAACAAGGGGCTGCACAGAAATTGGCGGGTGAACTGGTGGTGAGAGGTTCAAGTCATGTGAAGATCGACCGGAAAGACTATCGTACATAAGTTGATTCAGCTTCTTCTCCGGTCTTTTTTTACATAAATATAAACAAAGGGGGTTTTTATGTCGAAAAATAAAAACGTTTTTATAAACATGCATGCAAGGTGGAGGGGAGTAAAAAAACGTGGATAAATTAGCCGTAGAGACATCAACCGGTAAAAATGCGATCAGTCCCAATGGAAAGAAACCCATCGGACAACGGATTAAAGAATTCATAGTAGATTATCGGAGACAGTGGGAGATTCAATCGATGATTATCCCTGGCATTATTTTTATGATTATTTTCTGTTATATCCCGATTTACGGTTTGACGATTGCCTTCAAAAATTACACGGTCATTGATACGCTGGCCACCGCTCCTTGGGTAGGGCTGGATAATTTCAGAATCATTTTGTCAGATAAATACTTCTGGGATGCAGTCGTGAATACGCTAGGGATCAGTTTTTTGAAATTAGGTATCGGGTTCGTCATTCCGATCATTCTCGCGATCATGATCTACGAGTTAAACAGCGGACGATTCAAGAAGTTTGTGCAAACGGTTTCATATTTACCTCACTTTTTGTCCTGGATTGTACTTGGGGGAATGCTGATTACCTGGTTTTCGACAACGGGGTTATTTAATCAGTTGTTACTTAGCCTGGGAGTGATCTCGCAACCGCAGAACATCTTACTGGATGCAGGCAAGTATTGGTGGATTGCTACGTTATCGGATATTTGGAAAGAAGCAGGTTGGGGAACGATTCTGTATCTGGCGATCATGGCAAAGATTGATCCTACGTATTATGAAGCTGCCAAAATCGATGGGGCAAGCCGTCTCAGACAGATCTGGAATATCACATTGCCTAACATGAAATCAATTATCAGCTTAAATCTGATTCTAACTGTAAGCGGTTTATTGGGATCGAATCTGGATCAAACGCTGGTTCTCATGAACTCCCAGAACCGTGACAAAGCGGAAGTCATTAATTCGTACGTGTACCGTATGGGGATGTCTCAGGGTGACTTTTCATATGCAACGGCCGTTGGCTTGGGTGTCTCAATCATCTCTGTCATTCTACTCGTCACGGCAAACAAAATCACAAGCAAATTAAACGATAATCAATCTGTGTTGTAGAAGGAGGCATCCCGCGTGAATGGAAAGGTGGCAAAAGAAGATCTCGATAGTCGGATCTTTGATACGTTAAATATGATTTTGCTAATCATCTGTACGATCGTTATTCTGGTTCCGCTCTGGAATGTCATCATCTCTTCCTTTAGTTCAGGCAAGGCACTGGCGGAAGGTGGATTCATCTTCTGGTCACCGGAATTCTCGCTGGAGAATTACAGAGCTGTATTCAATGATCAGGGCATCTGGCAGGCCTTCTTCATATCGGTGTCCAAAACAACGATTGGCGTTGTTACACATGTGTTCTTCTGTGCCATGGTTGGTTACGGTCTGAGCAAAAAGTACATAAGAGGCCGTAAATTATACGTTGCCATGGGTGTTATTACAATGTTCTTCTCGGGCGGCATGATCCCGACATACCTGTTAATCAAATCACTTGGATTGTTAAACAGCTTCTGGGTGTACATTATTCCGGCGTTGTTCAGCTTCTATGATGTCGTGATTCTGATGAATTTCTTCCGGAATGTTCCGGATTCGCTGGAAGAATCGGCCGAGATTGACGGTGCAGGGGATTGGCATATTTTCCTGAAAATATTCATTCCACTCTCCATGCCTGCCATGGCTACAATTGCGCTATTTAATGGGGTGGGGCAATGGAACGACTTCATGACAACCAAGTTATACATTACCGATCAGTCACTGTATCCACTTCAGATGATGTTGTACGAGATTATCGTTCAGTCACAGACACAATCCATGCAAAATGTCGGAGGTTCAGCTGTCATTGAAACAACGACCAAAGGCGTGCAGTTGGCCACCATTGTCATTACAACACTCCCTATCGTGCTGATCTATCCCATCGTTCAGAGATACTTTATCTCGGGAATGATGCTCGGAGCAGTCAAGGAATAGGAGCAACAACTATCCCATTTTGAGGAGGAACAAAAACATGTTGAAGTTGAACAAGGCATCAGGAAAAAAAGGGGTTAAATTGCTCGCAACACTACTCACAACCGTACTTATGATTACAGGTTGCAGTGGTGGATCGGGGGGCTCCAGTGAAGGAAACTGGGTTTCCATTGAAGATCGTTATACGGTTGACCCGGAAAAGCCAGCTTGGCAGTTGGATAAAAAGGAAGAAGCTACCGACCTGACGTGGTACGTCAATGCTGACTGGTGGAACACTGATTTTGGCAAGGACATTGTTACCAAGAAAATCAAAGAGGATCTGAACATCAATATTAAATTCATCACTGGTGATGATACCAAGTTAAACACCTTTTTCGCAGGTGGAGATATGCCTGACTTGCTGACCGTATTTGACTCCAATTCTCCTGTGGTGCAAAAGGCTGCAACCTGGGCTATGCCGCTGAATGATCTGGCGGAGAAATACGATCCTTACTTCAATAAAGTTGCGGCTGCCGATACATTGAACTGGTTCCAATTGGCGGATGGTAAAACCTATGGTTACCCGAACTATTCCAATACGCAAGAGGATTATGATAGCGGTAAAATTCCTGCCAAGACGGCATTTATCATTCGTAAAGATGTGTACGAAGCTTTGGGTAGTCCTGTCATTGGAACGCCAGAAGAATTCCAGAGTGTGATGAAACGAATTAAGCAAGAGTTCCCTGCGCTAATTCCGTTTGGATTCAACTCCATTGGTGAAGGAACAGGTTCACTCGGGGATACGTTGCAAGATTTCATCGGTGTTCCGTTGGAGACCGAATCAGGAGAATTCTATGATCGCAATCTGGATGAAGATTACCTCACGTGGTTGAAAACATTGAACACCGTGTATAGAGACGGCAATATCAGTGATGACAGTTTTGCTGATGATGGAACGGCTTTTGAGGAAAAAGTAAAGTCTGGTAAATACGCGACCATGCTGCTTGACGGTACACCTCAACAAGGAGGAAACCTGCAAATTTACATGAGTGCCAACCCGGGCAAAGAATATATTGCAATTGATGGTCCGCAGAGCACCAAAGGCAATGCCCCGACATTGAATCAATCCGGGATAACCGGGTGGATGATCAATTACATCTCCAAGGATTGTAAAGATCCGGCCAAGGCCATTCAGATATTCACATACTTATTAAGTGAAGAAGGACAGACACTTATGAATTACGGGATCGAAGGGGAGACCTTCCAAACCAAAGCCGACGGTAGTGTAGAATTACTGCCAGCAGTGAAAGACATGCAACTGAATAACGCAGATCAATTCAAAAAGGATTATCGGATGGGTGAGTTTATGTTCTTCGGCCATGATCGTCACAAAGCACTCAGTGCAGATGCTTTTCCGGAAGCGATTAAACAGATGCAGGAGTGGGGCAAAGGCAAGCTGAAACCACACTTCATTCTGGAGAATATTAGCCCAGATCAAGGTACACCTGAAGCTCGTGCGTTGTCAGCTATCAATACGAAATGGAATACGACATTGGTCAGCATGGTGCGGTCCAAGGATGCTGCCTCTTATGACAATGCATTGGCTTCTTACAAGTCATTTTTAGGTGAGAACCGTTGGGAAGAGATTGTGAAGGTACGCAGTGAAAAGATGAAATTGAACAAAGACAAACTAGGCATTCAATAATAGAAAAATGAAATATGAAGGAGAATCTTATGACTACATTCAAAATGTACAAATCAACAGGAGAAAATGAATGTTTTGTACCCATATCCTTGGATCAATTGCAACCTCCAGCACCTGATCTGGAGACCGCGACTATTCTTCTGGATGATCAGCTAACGTATCAGGAGATGGATGGATTTGGTGCTTCTTTTACCGACTCTTCTGCCTATCTGATCAATCAAATCTTGAATGAGGAGCAACGGGAAGAGGTCATGTCCCGCTTGTTCCATCCGCAGAAAGGTATTGGACTCTCGGTCATTCGTAACCCGATGGGCGCTTCGGACTATGCGAGAACGGTATACAGTTACAACGATATGCCAGAACAGCAGACAGATCCAGAATTAACCCAGTTCAGTATTATGCATGATGAAGAGGACGTTATTCCGTTAACGCAAAAGGCGTTGGCATTGAATCCTGAATTGAAACTGTTTGCTTCACCATGGAGTGCACCCGGCTGGATGAAAACGAGTGGATCGATGATTACCGGACAATTGAAAACGGAATGGTATCCTGTTTATGCCGAATATTTCGTGAAATACATTCAAGGGTATAGAGAGCATGGATTACCGATCCATGCCATCACACCACAGAATGAGGCGCTTTATGAACCAGGGCATTATCCCGGTATGTTGATGCCAGCGGAAGCACAAGCGGATTTTATCAAAAACCATCTCAAACCAGCCTTTGTTCGTAACGATATTCAAACCAAAATTCTCTGTTACGATCACAACTGGGACCAACCGGACTATCCCCTGACCGTACTTGAACAAGCGGGAGAGGAAGTGGATGGTGTAGCTTGGCATTGGTACGGGGGCGATGCTTCTGCTCAAACGAAGGTTTATGAAGCCTTTGCAGGCAAAGAAGTACATTTCACCGAAGGCTCGGGTGGAGAGTGGATTCCGCCATTTGAGCAAGCCTTCTCGAATGTGATGCGAACAGGGATCCACATTCTTCGTAATTACAGCAAATCCTTTGTACTTTGGAATATGGCACTTGATGAGAACAACGGGCCAACCGTGCCGGGATTTGGCCGCAGTACGTGCCGTGGCATCGTGCAAGTGAATCAGCAAACCAAGGAGCTTACGTATACACTCGATTATTATGCCTTGGCACATTTCAGTGCTGTGATCCGCCCGAAGGCTGTTCGGATCGAATCAACATCCAGTGATGATGGAATTTGTTCTGTGGCTTTCAAAAATGTAGACGGTTCCGTCGCACTAGTCCTCTTCAATGATGGAGATGGGACGGGTAACGTACAGGTTAAGCTGCGGGACGATACATTGATGAAGTTTCAGCTGGAAAGCAAGAGCGCCTTGTCCGTATTAATCAAAGGTTGATAAATGAATGAAGTTATAAATAGGTTTCATCAGAAACGAAAGCAAAAGAAGCGACGTCCGGAGAATACACGGACATCGCTTCTTTTGCTGACATTACCTGTGGATGGATCACCTTATAAAGGTTGAATGGCAAGATTGGGCGTTCCACTACTCTCATCAACGAACAGAATATATTGATTGCCAGCGGTCCCCGTTAAGACCAGACCGGGTTGACCTGCAACACCAGGATTGTAATACCTGAGCTGCTGTACAATCGGCAGAGCTACTGGAAGCACTGGTTGATTAAGTGCCATTAATTGTGTAGTAGCCTTGACGCTGTCTCCAGCTTCAATAACACCGCCTACACCCAGATTATTAACGATAGAGGAGCTGGCATTGATTTGGAGGCTGCCTGCTACGGTCTGGCTACCATTGACTTGTAGATCAACGCCAATGGTTTCATTACCATTGACTTGCAGATCCTGATTAATGGTCTGATTACCGGTGACAAGGATACTATCAAATGTTGGCAATGAGATCATCTCCTATATAGTATTCTTATATTCTATGAGGACAAGATTTGAACCGACCCGGGTGACTACACATTATATGTACGAGATAAAGCCCGTTTTACATGATGAGCCAGTGAAGCCATTAATAGAAGAAACCATGCCACTATTTCGTGCATATTGTAGCCAGAGAATGTTTTCGTACGGAACGGGAGGGTTTGCTATCCGGAAGAAGTCCAAAATGCAGGTTAGGTCCATAAAGAAGAATCGTTCAGTTCACGATGCAAACCAGTTATTTCTGAGACAGATGCATGCAGTACTGAACAGAAAACTCAAATCCATGCGCAAACATATGGCAGTACAGCAGTTGGATCTCAAGCAACAATGGTTGAAAATGATGCAGGAGGAACATGCATCTAATCGAGTAAAGTCCAAAGTGATCTATAAGGAGTTAAATGTGCTTCTGATTACACCGTGTAATGACCGGGAAATGTCATCACATTGTGTACTGATTGAACAAAGCCTTAAACATCTCGTGAGGCATGTAAATGAGATTAAATATATAGAATCCGTTTCAGCCAGTCTGTCTGCTATGGAGGTTGACCTGATTCTGATTGTTGGAAGTGATGAACAATTGCCGAATGAGAATATCACAGCTTTAAAAGAATCAACCACCAAAAAAGCAATTTGGTTGTCTCCGAATCAAAATGGAAGTCAGAGCGATGCCATATTGCCATGGTTTGATCACGTGTTTGTGCAGCATTCATGGTCAATGAGCGACCAGCAGCATCTGGCAGGCTCTGCTCTTAATGAACTATTAATGCCCCCTGATCCCCATATTTTCTGTCCGCAAGCTGTTCCCCCGGAGTATGAATCGGATGTTTATATCATCGGGGATGCAGAACCGGATGGCAGCATCACAACTTTTGCCAAATCGGGTCTTCTGGATAACAAAAACGTTCGGGTGGACGGGAAGGGGTGGACTCAGCTTGGGGATTTCTATCCCGTTCAAAGACATGAAGCTCGTCAGATGTTGTATAACGGAAGCAAACTGGTCATTCATAGTGGAGAATCAATCAAACATTTGATGGAAATTGCCACATGCGGGACGTTTCAGCTCATAGGGCCATCGCTGAATCAGAGTAACATGGTAGACCTTGGTATCTTTCAGCAATACACTTCCGGTGAAGAACTCATTCAGAAGTTTGAATATTACTGGCAGAATATTGATGCAAGAAGACTGGCCGCTAGCCATGCTCTGGCATACATGAAATACAATCAATCCCATCTGCAAAAAACACTTCGACTGTTGGATATCATTTTTATATAACCATCAAGAATCACAGGGTGTATGCTGCATCATGTTGCTCCATTGGAGGCGTTCTGAGTGAAGGTAATTGCGCTGCATCTACCCCAGTTTCACCGGATTGAGGAGAATGACCGTTGGTGGGGGGAAGGTTTTACTGAATGGACTAATGTAAAAAAAGCCACTCCCCTATATTCGGGTCATCATCAGCCGAACCAGCCATTTCAGGGAAAATATTATGATCTTTCCGATCCGGATGTGCGAAAGTGGCAAGCAGAAACAGCCAACCAGCATGGCATTTATGGATTTTGTTATTATCACTACTGGTTCAAAGGCAAGCGATTGCTGGAAAAACCGGTGAATGAAATACTGAGCAGTGGAGAGCCCGATTTTCCATTTTGTTTGTCTTGGGCCAATGAAACATGGACAAGAAAATGGGATGGCCAGGAATCGGACATTCTCATGGCCCAGAACTATGGGGATCAAGATGATTGGGAAGAGCATTTTAATTATCTGGTAAACGTATTTAAGGATAAACGATATATTCGAGTCGAAGATAAGCCGCTATTTCTGATCTATCGGCCAGCCAGCATTCCTCGATGTGAGGAAATGATACAGTTTTGGCGTGAATTGGCTCTGGAGCATGGCCTGAAAGGGATCCATTTTGTGCAGACCATTGGCGGGTTCCCTACATTTAATCATCAGATCTTTGATGCAAGTATGGAATTTGAACCACATTACACGTTTGCACATGGACATATGAATGGAATCTGGATCGAAATGAACATCGAGGGTCGGCAGCATATTGCTGTGAATTACGACAAGGTATGGTCCTCCATTCTCGAACGAACACCACATCGTAACGGAGAAATGATCTATCCAGGTGCTTTTGTCAATTGGGATAATACACCGCGAAGAGGCGTTGACGGCCAGAGTACGCTAGGGTCAACCCCAGAGAAGTTTGGGATATATCTGGCGAGGCAGATGGAGAGAGCGAGGACAGTGTACAATAGTGAATATCTCTTTGTTAACGCCTGGAATGAATGGGCGGAAGGGGCATATCTTGAGCCGGATCAAAAATATGGTTACACTTATTTGAGAGAACTCAAAAAAGTAATCCAGCAAGAGTTGTTGAACAGAAACAAGCACAATTAAGAGGGAGTTCCGAATGAGGGAACTCTCTCTTAATTGTGCTTGTTCATAAACCATGTTTCGTAGTCAGTACTGTTGTTTGTCTACGGTACTCCGTAGGTGTGAGCCCTGTATGCTTTTTGAACTGTCTGGAGAAATAGTACAAATCACTGAAACCGAGATGCTCGGCGATGGCAGTGATTGTGTTCGGGGTGCAGGTCAGTAATTCCTTGGCTTTATCGATTTTTTTGCCAGTAATGTAGAGGATCGGAGGAAGGCCAATCTGCTGCTTGAAGAATCGAATGAAATAATTCGGATGCATGTAGGCAATCTGGGCCAGATCCTGAACTGAAATATT
The DNA here is from genome assembly GCF_014842675.1 of Paenibacillus sp. CFBP 13594. Lineage (NCBI taxonomy): Bacteria > Bacillati > Bacillota > Bacilli > Caryophanales > Paenibacillaceae > Paenibacillus > Paenibacillus sp. CFBP 13594. The sequence continues at coordinate 1,507,298 of NZ_JACYVQ010000001.1, read as the reverse complement.
CTCTTCAATGTTGGAATCAATGTAAGCCAGAATGGTAGATAGCTTCTCCATAACCGGCACGTTAATAAAAGAGATCTGATCCAGATCGAGATTCATTATATAGTGGGACAGTAACTCAGTCAGTTTGCTCTTGGCCATCATATGGGCATAGACTGAGTCGGATTTTGCATATGCAAGGATACTGCTGAAAATCCCCTGAATCAACTCAGGTTGATCCAACGTGCAGCTATTCGGGAATTTCAGAATTTGGAACAAATTGATTCCCCCAACCTTTGCACTAAAGTGACACCAATATTTGAGAAAAGGACGGTCATTAATGGCAGAGTAGGATTGTTTGATTCCTTCCGGCATTAAAATAAGCTGATTAGGCGCAGGGTAAAACTCTTCGTTCCCAATCTTGAGCCAGCCTTCACCTTCACATATGAAATAAAACTTGCTGTAATCAGGTGTATAATCCAGATCTCTCCAATCGATGTCGCAACGATTATAGTTGACCATGAATAATTCAACTTGCAGATTGGACAGGTAGTTTGTAAGCAACGTTTGGTGGTTCATGTTATTCATCTCCATACAAGGTTAGTATTGTCCATCTAAAAGTTAGTGTTCTGCATGTTTAACCTTTGGCCGTAACACTACAATACAAGTGCAGACGATAACGGAGGGAATGAGAACAGTTCATGGACAAAAAGGAATATTTGCAACAGATCGAAGCAACAATTGCGAACGGTAAATTTAAGGACAACTGGAGTTCGCTCAGCGCTTTCCAAGTTCCAGAATGGTACCCAAAAGCGAAATTCGGTATATTCATCCACTGGGGGCTGTATTCCGTCCCGGCTTATGATAGCGAATGGTATTCGCGAAATATGTATATTCAAGGCTCCAAGGCTTATGAACATCACCTTGCGGTGTATGGACCTCATAAGGACTTTGGCTATAAAGACTTCATCCCGATGTTTCGTGCAGAGAAGTTTGATGCCGATGAATGGGCAACTTTATTTAAACAGGCCGGAGCCAAATATGTTATGCCTGTAGCTGAGCACCATGATGGTTTTCAGATGTACAAGAGCTCTATCTCTCACTATAACACATATGAAATGGGCCCCAAACGAGATATTCTGGGCGAGATGAAGGTTGCATATGAGAAGCAGGGATTAACCTTATGTGTATCGTCCCACCGTGCGGAGCATTGGTTCTTCATGTCTCACGGGAAGGAATTCGAGTCAGATATTCAAGAGCCCCTGAAACGTGGTGATTTCTATTGGCCTGCCATGCCAGAACCGGATCATCATGATCTGTATGGTTCGCCTCCGACCGAGGAGTATCTGGAAGACTGGTTGATTCGCTGCTGTGAACTGGTAGATCAATATCAGCCTAAGGTATTCTATTTCGATTGGTGGATTCAAACGGTTGCATTCAAACCCTATTTGAAGAAATTTGCGGCCTATTATTATAACAAAGGCGAAGAATGGGGCGAGCCTGTTGCGATCAATTATAAACATGAGGCCTATATGTTTGGCAGTGCCGTTCCGGATGTGGAGCGGGGACAATTCGCTGAGCTTAAGCCCTATTTTTGGCAAACCGATACGGCTGTCGCTAAAAACTCATGGTGTTATACGGAAAATAATAACTATAAAACGGCCGAGGAGATTATTCGGGATCTCGTCGATATTGTAAGCAAAAACGGAAATCTTCTGCTGAACATTGGCCCCAAAGCAGACGGCAGTATACCGGATGAAGATCGCGACATTTTGCTGAGCATCGGCAAGTGGCTTGAAGTGAATGGAGAAGCGATCTATGACACGACATTCTGGCGTACGTTTGGAGAGGGTCCAACCGAGGTGAAGGAAGGGCAATTTACGGATGGGGATACCAAGGCGTTTACGAGTGAAGATATACGGTTTACGATAAAAGAAAGCAGTCTGTATGCCACGGTTCTTGCCTACCCGGATAACGGAGTGATTCACATTAAATCGCTGAAGGAAGGTTCTCACCATTTTCAAGGGGTCATTCAAGATATTCAAGTACTTGGCTATGAAGAACAGCCGCAATGGGAGAGAACAGCGGACGCACTGACGATCACAACGACAACTGTGAAGAGTAATGCACCGATTGTTTTCAAAATTGAATTGGATTAATCTCAAAGATCATTTTCAATACTGTTTTTATAAAAAGGGCGCATCCAGGAGTATTGTTCTCATTGGATAGCGCTCTTTTGGTTGGGCTATACATAGGGCTGACTTCCGTGCAAAATCCTCTCCATGATAATGGAGGTTCCTCCAAGCTGAAAACTGTAATTCGGAAATTTACTTATATAATAATCACGAAATTCTTGCTTGTTAAATATACTGATATCATCAAACCAGTGATGTTCGCCTATGGAATGATTGAGACTCACTAAGGAGGATCTGCAAAAAAGATGAAACCAAAGAAACGCATCAGTTGGAGCGGATTTAAGAAAAAAAAAGCTGAGGACTGTGACCATCCCCAAGAGCAGCACAAAGAACATCACCACGAGCATCATCATAACCACCACAATCATCACCACAATAACCACCATCATAAGTGTTTTGACAAAGAAGCCGAATTGCTTCTCAAATTAATTGGTGAGTTGAAGGGAGCAATTGTACAGGTTTTTGCCAATCCCACGCCTCATAATGTTTCACTTCTGATTGAGGTACTGCGTAAATTACTGGCTCTGGTTCATCATTCGGATTTGAAAAAGGGAACCAAGGCAGATCTCGAAGCGGTCTTGGAGCTTACCATTGTATCTGCAGAGGCCGTTCCATTTTCTCCGATCAGTGTAGGAACCAATTTGCAGCAATTGCTGGATGTGCTCCTATCTGTCATTTTACAGGGGAATATCGATTCGGCTGAGAAAGATCAACTGGTCATTTTGATCCGGGCGACCGAATTGGCTATCACAACAGGGCTTAGAAACATAGGGAGTCAAGGTCCGGCAGGACCTGCAGGACCAGCGGGTCCTCAGGGCGTACCTGGTCCACAAGGCCCGGCAGGCGTTGCTGGTTCTCAGGGTGGTGTAGGTCCAGCTGGTACACCGGGAGCTGCTGGTGCCCAGGGACCAGCAGGTGCGACAGGTGTTACTGGAGCAACGGGTGCGGCAGGCCCAGCAGGTGGCGCAACAGGAGCGACAGGTGATCCTGGCGTAGCAGGCGCCACCGGAGTAACCGGGGCTACCGGGGCAACGGGTGACCCAGGTTTGGCGGGAGCGACGGGTGTGACAGGAAATACAGGTGCAGCCGGAATTGCAGGAGTAACCGGGGCTACCGGAGCAACTGGCAGCACTGGTGTTACTGGGGCTACGGGTTCGGGAGCTATTATACCGTTTGCTTCTGGCGGACCTGCCATATTGACAACCATTGCTGGTGGACTGGTTGGAACGACAAGCCTTATCGGTTTCGGCAGCTCGGCAACAGGAGTCAGTATTCTTGGTGGCACGATTGATTTAACGGGAACGATTGTCGGACCACTTATAAACTTTGCGTTCTCTGTTCCACGGGATGGCGTTATAACTTCGATTGCTGCCTATTTCAGTACCACAGCAGCCTTGGCCTTGGTTGGTTCAACGGTGACCATCACTGCGCAATTATTCAGTTCACCTACTCCTGATAATGCATTTACTGCAGTTCCGGGGGCGGTCGTTACACTGGCACCTCCACTCACCGGTATTATTGCATTGGGTAGTATTTCCAACGGCATAACAACCGGATTGGCTATACCTGTGACTGCACAGACACGTCTTCTGCTTGTATTCTCCGCAACGGCAACTGGACTTAGTCTTGTGAATACCGTTGTTGGCTATGCAAGTGGCGGCGTGAACATTACATGATGAGATATAAATTTTGATCTGGGGTCGACTCAATCGTTTCTTTAAAAATCATAAAGAAACCCCATGACTCATATGAGCCATGGGGTTAGAACTTTTATAAATAGCTGTGATATCTATTACTATCAAGCATTAGTAGTAAATGTCATAGCTTCCACCATAACTATTTGGTGAGTAAGCTACGATTTTATGATAACCATACAAGTTACCAAGTGTGATGCTTTTCGTTCCAAAATCAGACACAATTACTCTTCCACTGCTCTTCAGGTTTCCACTCATATCTTCAACATTAAACACATATTCTCCTGTTATAAGAGGAGTAAACATAAAGGTGACATTTCCACTCAAGTATATATCGGTACTATATCCACCATTGAAATATTCTCTTAAGGGATTTTGGGCAAAAATATTAATTTCTTGTGCTTGGGACTGTTGTTGTGTCTGAACTTCCTGGGAGGAAGGGTTAGTTAGCGTAAGAGCTTCATCAGCGAATACCGCTGGAACAGATGCTAAAAGCATCGCCATGGAAGAAAGAGCTGCAATTGCTGTTTTTTGATATTTTTTCACAATCAAACATCTCCTTATGGTATATAAAATTTAAATTAGATTAGAGTTCGTACTGTTCACAAAAAGACAAAAGATCAATAGAGCAGTAGCTTTCCTCACAGTCATTTCCTAGGATGAGAGTAAGGTTGATCTGGCGCCAAATGTATGTTACAAGATAATCGTACATTTAATTCCAAATATATACAATACCATTCTCAGGATTTTCTATACTATTTTTGTTAAATATATACTTTATTCATATATAGTTCACAAATTAACATTTATAAGCTCAGACGATTACGGAGAGGTTATACACGATTCGAACACGCCATAAACGAAAATTGACACAGCAGGATGAGCCTCTGCTTTGCCACATTGTTTGAATAGTAATCTTGAACATCAAGTCGTAGTTTCATAGAACTACTACATTTGTTCATTAAGCGAAATGAAATACATAAATGCGAAATGAGAGTATGAATACGTAAGCGACATGAGACACATAAAAGCATTAAATAGACTTATTTTCTATATTTTTCAATAAAGTGCTTGTATATATCGAATAATGATTTTATACTATACCAATAAAATCCAATTAAATCCCTAATCGACTATTATATGTAATTAAAATTTTAACTACTCACTCGAATCGCGATCGAAAGTCATATCCACCACTCCTTAGCAAGCGTTCTGCTAACGCTCCAGATTACCCTTCCACATGAATGCTTATAGACATTCACTCTCATTACATTATTCAAACACCCAAACTATTCACTCACATGGTTTAATCCGACTCAATCAATCTCCTAAACTTCCAAGTAAAAAACATAGACTAATCTGTTATCTCTTCTGACTCATATTGATCCCTAACCAGACCTGTAAAGGAGGTGAGGCTTTATGTGAAATCCAGAGTATCTATCTCGTCCGCAATAAAGGTTATTTACCGTTTTATTCTGCAGAGAAGGGCATATGTACCAGACTAAATTAAAAAACCGGGTAAAAGGAGTGGAAAAGTTTGATAAAGATTAATCGGTTACGCAAGCCCATCTCCATGGGGCTCTCGCTTCTCCTTGCATTTTCGATCATTCATCCGGTTTCAGCTGAAAACTCCACATCATCCAAATTGGATATGAAATCTGGACTTGCCAAAGTTACGGAGTCCAAAGTAAACGCCAAATTGACCAAAGAATTTGATGGTAGTGAGTATGTTACCTATCTGGTTAAAATGAAGGAACAGGTGGATACAGCAGCAGTCTCCAAACAGGCCCTTGAAAAGGCGACCATAGCCAAACAAACGGCTTCAGCCACAAAGCTGTCCGTTCGTAATTCGGTCGTCAGCTCTCTGCGAGAAACGGCCTCGCGTACACAATATCCATTGGAAACTTATCTGGAAAAGGAAGTTGACCTGGGTAAGGTTAAAGAATATAAAAGCTATTTTATTGTCAATTCATTGGCAGTGACGAGTACCAAAGAAGTCATGGAACAGATTGCGCTGCTGCCTGAGGTGGAGAAGATTCTACCGAATGAGACACGATACTTACAGAAAGCCGAAGTGAGTAAAGAACCGGCGAATGCGGCATCAGGCAAAGATGCTGTACAAACGCCAGCTAAAGACTCTTCAGTCGGAGTTAAAGACAAGGAGCCTGCTGCCAAGGACAAGCTTGCGACTGAAAACGTGGAATGGAACCTGGATTACATCAATGCGCCAGCCGTGTGGGATCGGGGCATCGATGGAACAGGGATTGTTGTTGCTAATCTGGACAGTGGTGTGGATTATACCCACCCGGCGCTTCGCAGCAAATGGCGGGGACTGGATGCTTCGGGCAATATCGTTGATCCCGAACTAAGCTGGTATGATCCGCACAGTAATGCTTCCCTCCCTGCGGACGAAGACGGACATGGTACTCACACGATGGGTACGATGGTTGGCTCTGAAGCGAATGGCACCAACCAGATCGGGGTTGCTCCCGGTGCGAAATGGATTGGTGTACGGATATTCAATCCGGAAACAACGGATGCCATTATTCTGGATGGCGGACAGTGGTTGATCGCTCCAGTGGATGCGGAAGGCAATCTGCATCCTGAACTTGCACCGGATGTGGTAAACAACTCGTGGGGTGGAGGTGCCGGACTAGATGAATGGTTCCGTCCTATGGTGCAAGCCTGGCGTGATGCTCAGATTTTTCCGGAATTCTCAGCAGGAAATGTGAGACTGGGTAACCCGGGCGGACCTGGTTCTGTTGCTAACCCGGCTAACTATCCTGAAAGTTTTGCTACAGGAGCAACCGATATCAACGGAAATCTGGCTTCGTTCTCCCTACTGGGCCCATCCCCTTATGATGAGATCAAACCGGAAGTATCTGCCCCTGGTGTGAATATCCGTTCATCAGTTCCGGGCGGTGTATATGAAGGAGGCTGGAACGGAACATCCATGGCAGGTCCGCATACAACCGCCCTTGCTGCACTGCTGCTTCAGGCCAATCATTCCCTTACCGTGGATCAGCTGGAGCAGATCATTACAGATACAGCCACGCCGAGAACGGATAGTCAGTATCCGACCTCTCCTAATAACGGCTACGGTCACGGCATTATTAATGCCCTTGATGCTGTGGGTTCTGTACTCGAAGGGATTGGAACAGTATCCGGCAGAGTGGTTACAGCCGGAGATGATCTGGAAGAGCCAGTACTGGCACATACCCCTGTCAATTCAGCCTTTACAGGCATTGATATACCATTAACCGCTCATGTGACAGATAACGTCGCGGTAGTCTCCGTTGAGGCTTTTGCCAAAACGACAGGTACCAACCAGTACGTCTATCTGCCGATGAATCGAATTGCTGGAGATAACAAAGATGGGACGTATACAGCGACAATCCCTGCTTTTCTTATTGAACCGCAAGGTGTGGAGTATTATATCCGAGTGAATGATTACGGCAACAACGGATTCGAAAGTCAGGTATATAAAGTGGCTGTGTCCAATGGTGTGCAGCCAGGATACCTTCAGGATTTTGAAGAAGATCAGCTGGGCTTCACGACTGGTGGTACCGGAAGTACCTGGGTATGGGGAACACCAAGCAGTGGTCCTGGAAGTGCATACTCCGGTGACAAGGTAATTGCAACCAATCTGCAAGGGACTTATGTAGCGAATAGCAATGCATATCTGCTTGCGCCGCCAATTGATCTCACCGAGAGTCCAGAAGGTGCGTTATTATCCTTCAAGCACTGGTATGACTTGGAGAATAACATCGACTTTGGCAAGGTATACATCGCTTCCGAGGATAGCGATTTTGTGTTCCAAGAACTGTTAACCTTCACGGGTACAGGTGGCAATTGGAAGACACAATATGTGGATCTTCGCGAATACGCGGGACAGCAGGTGTTCATCAAGTTCAATCTGACGAGTGATAATTCATTGCAAAAGGCTGGCTGGTACATTGATGATTTCGCTGTAGAAGAGCTGGATGAAATTGCTCCGGGCACACCTGCCGGATTGTCTGCGACTGCCGATATTCTTGGTAATGTAGCCTTGAGTTGGACTGGTCCGAACGATGAGGATCTTGAATCCTATATCGTATATCGCTCCACAACCGCAGGTGCAGGTTATGAATCCATTGGAACTGCAACCGGAACAACGTTTACAGATACGGCTACGGTGACAGATTCGACGTATTACTATACCGTTGCCGCACTTGATTATAGTGGCAATGAAAGCGATAAATCGAATGAGGTCTCCATTACAGTAGAGGTGCCTCAGGATATCTACATCGATCATTTCGATGGCAGTGATGATAATGGCTGGACTCATTCAGGAACCAAAGATGAGTGGGAACGCGGCATTCCGGTAACGGGACCTGCCAGCGCGGTTTCTCCACCGAATGTCTGGGCGACTGATCTCGACAATACGTATGAGAGTGGCTCCAACTATTCACTCGTATCTCCGGTCATTGATTTGACGGATGTGTCCGAAGGAACACTCACGTTTAATCATTGGTACGAGATTGAGAGTGGATACGACTACGGGTATGTGGAAGTCACCAAGGATGGTGGAACCACATGGTCAGAACTGGGCAAATTCTCACATAGTACAAACGGTAAACAATGGACACCCGTATTTTATGATCTGGATGCACTTACCGGTAATGAAGTTCAATTCCGGTTCCGCCTGACCTCAGATAACAGTGTTGTGAAGACAGGCTGGTTCATTGATGATTTCCGTGTACTGGGAGTTGCTGCTGAGACGGTAACGGAGGACAGTGCGGTTGTGCTTAACAATGACAAACCTAAACCGTCCTATGATAATCCATGGTACAAAATTTCGCGGACTGACAAAGCGGAATTTAACAAAACGAAACAACAACAACCGGAAGTTGAAAAACCGGAAACAGGTTCGGTTAATCCACAAAGCCTGCCTGCAAGTGCAACGGTTACTGTACTGGAAACCGGACGTTCGGTGAAGACAGATCCAGCTACAGGCAAGTATAACTTCACACACGTAGCAGGTGATTACACGTTAAAAGCTGAAGCATATGGATATTATCCTCGAACTCAGCAGGTAACGATCACCGATGGCAGTGGGGCCAAAGCCAACTTTAATCTGGAGGCAATCCCGCATGGGCAGATTGAAGGTGTTGTAACGGATGAGCGGACAGGACAACCTCTGGCTGATGCTTCCGTTCTCGTGGTGGAAGATGCCAATGTAGGCGAAGTCCACACAGGTTCAGATGGTAGCTTCGTTATTCAGGTACTGGAAGGAAGTTATACTCTGTCCATCCGTGCTGCTGATTACTACAGTAAAACCGTTACTGTAACTGTACCTGGTAATGGTACGGCAGAGGCGAATGTTGCCTTGAAACCGTTCATCGGTTTTCCAGGGGAAATTGCTTATGATGATGGAACAGCAGAGAACGCACGAGCTTTTAACGCTGCGGATAACGCCTGGGCAGTTCGAATGACACCAGAGCTGGAGACCGCTCAACTGACAGGTGCATCGTTCCGATTCTGGAACACCGAATGGCCTGTACCTGGAGGCACAGCGTTCCAATATGCCGTATATGATGCATCGGGTGCGGGCGGAGCTCCGGGACGACAACTGGCTGGACCATTTGACGGTACTGCACTTCGTAACGATCAATGGACAACTGTTGAATTCCCGGAACCGGTCATTGTAACGGGTGATTTCTATATCGTGTACGTACAGAGTTTAGCTGGAACTAGCGCTCCGGGACTCGCTACCGATGAGGATGGTCCAAATGCAGGTCGAAGCTGGCAGCGAGTAGGTGGAGCGTGGAGCACTTCACCTGATGAAGAAGGTAACTACATGATTCGTGCAGTTGTGAGATATCCGGTAAATGCACCTGTGCTCACAGCACCTGCGAACACGTATACGAATCAATCAACCTTCACCGTGTCGGGAACGTCTCCGGCATCCGGCGCTCAGATCAAGATCTACAACGGCAAAGATCTGGCTGGTACGACAACTGTGGTAAATGGGAAGTTCACTTACGGTGTGAAACTCCGTTCTGGGATTAATGCGATTACTGCCGAGGCAGTGGTGGACGGGAAAACGACCGACCGCTCACTCCCCGTCGTCATTATTCTGGATCAGACCAAACCGCAGTTGACCATTGTTACGCCAACTCAAGGAGATCGCATCAATGCGGAAGTTGTTCACGTAACGGGTAATGTCGTGGAACAATTCCTCGATAAGTTGACTGTTAACGGACAAACCGTACAAGTGGGCAAAGACAGAAGCTTCAGTCATCGCGTATTGGTTAACGAAGGCGAGAACACGATTACCATTACAGCAACCGATCTCGCTGGCAATAAAACTACCGTAACCCGCACAGTCTACGTGGAAACGGCGTTGCCAGAACTTACGAATATTACTCCGGCTGAGGATGTTCGAATCACATCAGGAGAGAGTGTTACTGTTTCATTTGACAGTAAACCTGGTTTGCAAGCATCTTTCCGGATTCAGTTACCGCTGAATCTGAATGCCCAAGGGGCAGGAGAGATTCCATTAGTGGAGACCGAACCTGGTCGTTACACGGGTACGTACACAACACCTTCATCCCTTGTTCTGGATGGTGGAGTCATTGTGATTCGAGCTCAGGATGCAGCAGGCAACAAAGTAGAGGCGGAAGCAGCTGGACGATTGTTCGTCAGCGCAGCACAAGAACAATCCGTTCCAGAACCAGATTCGAGCCCTGAAGAGACTGAAACGGAAGTGGGTCCACCGTCCGCTGAGGGTCTACAACCTTAATTATGCAAAGTATGACATGGATGAAAACTACGTTTTGACCATCTAAGCAAGGAGCCGATAAGCCGCGGTATTAGGGCTTGTCGGCTTTTTGTTGTATCTCGATTCACATCTGACGCCTAAGATTAATGAAGCATCCATTGGGAAGCTTTTTCTTTTGCTCTCATATGACAGCAGGTGAGTTGTCTCCGTTCTTCACATTAATGATATAACATGATATATTAGGATGTAGAACATGAGAAGCATGGGTATTTATGGAGGTGCTTGTATTGGGGAAAGACTCGGCATCCAAGCCGATGTATGAACAGATCTTTGAATCCTTGCGCGAACGGATACAGCTTCATCAATATCAAGTGGGTGAGCGTGTTCCTTCGGAGAAGGAATTATGTGATGAATTCGGAGTGAGCCGGATTACAACGAAAAAAGCGCTTGAAATGTTGGCGAGTGAACAATTGATTGTTCGTCAGCCGGGACGGGGTTCTTTTGTAGCTGATACAGCAGATATGACACAAGAAAGACCTAACAGACCTGCTCCGCGTGCTGCGATCAAAGATCCAGAGAAGAAGCTGCTCATTGGTCTGGTCATCACTAACTTCAGCGATATGTATGGTACAGAACTGTTATATGGTATGGAGGAAGCTTCGCGAGAGCATGATTGTTTTCTCGTACTTAGACGCTCCTTCGGGATTCCCGAGCAGGAGGAACAGAGCATTCAGGAACTGCTGGAACTGGGTGTGGATGGATTGATTATTTTCCCGGCACAAGGTGAATATTTCAGCGATGAGATTCTTAAATTGGTCGTTAACAAATTCCCGTTTGTCCTGATTGACCGGTACTTGAAAGGCATTCCGGCTTCATCTGTGAGTACGGATAATGTAGGCGCGGCGCGAGAAGGGATGAATTATTTGTTCGATCTCGGTCACCGACACATCGCTTTTCTGACGCAGCCTCCGGCGAACACTACACCGATTGAAGAACGAATTGAAGGAATCATTGAGGCTCATAATGATCAAGGAGTGCTGGTGAACAGGGAACTGTGGTTAGAATCTTTTCTTTCGACACTGCCAAGTGTGTTTGATCCTCAAGTCGAGGTCCGTGATGTGGAGACACTGGTGGAACATTTACAGAAATACCCCCAGATTACTGCACTCTTTGCTGCGGAGTATCATATTGCTTTACTTGCAGAACAGGCAGCGGATCGGCTTGGTCTTAGGATACCTGAAGATATGTCCATCATTTGTTTTGACAGTCCGAACGCTGCCGAAAGAAGCCGTGTAACACATATGAGACAAAGCCAGTTTGATATGGGAAAACAGGCGTTCGAGATGGTGCTTCAGAGTATGCAGAACAACGAGATGGCAGTGAATAGGGTTATTTTGCCTGCCCGTTTGGTGAAGGGTAAGTCAACAAGTATGGTGAAACAAAAGGGGTAATTTTAGCAACTTAATATTCATTGTGTTCAATCAGGGACTTCGTGTAAACGAGGTCTCTTTTTTATGTGGATAAAATGGGGAGAATTACTTTAAATGGTATACTATTTATTGTCCTTAATTTAAAATAGCATGCTAATATACAAATAAATATATTGACATAACATTATATTCGTTTTAGGATGATGAAAGCGGTTAACAAATTGGATTACATAAGGAGGACAACATGCTGACACCCAGAGATGATCAAGAAATTTCCCCCTCGATATACGACATGATTGATCAGGTTAACAAACGTATGCCAGACCATCCGGAACTTAATCAAATGTTCAAAAATTGTTTTACCAATACGATGGCGACCACAATTCAGCGCAAAGAAGATGGAACAACTTTTGTGATTACGGGAGATATCCCTGCCATGTGGTTACGTGATTCTGCCGCTCAGGTCAGACCTTATCTGGTTCTCGCTTCAGAGGATGAAGATATCGCCGACATGATCGCTGGGCTGGTTGAACGTCAACTGAATTATATTCTCCTGGACCCTTATGCAAACGCTTTTAATGAGACGGAGAGTGGGAAAGGACATCAGGAAGACCTGACGCAGATGAATGATTGGATCTGGGAACGGAAGTATGAGATCGACTCACTGGCTTATCCGATTCAGCTCAGTTATCTCTTGTGGAAGAACACGGGAAGAACAACTCAATTCAATAATACGTTCCGTAAAGCAGCCCAGATCATCATGCAGTTATGGCAAGTGGAACAGCATCATGAGACGAAATCACCCTACACGTTCCAACGTCTGGATGCTCCCGAAACCGATACGCTCACCCGAGAGGGACGAGGTACTGAAACAGTCTATACCGGCATGACTTGGTCGGGATTCCGTCCTAGCGATGATCGATGTGAATATGGTTATCTGATTCCATCCAATATGTTCGCCGTTGTGGCGCTTCGATATCTGCAGGAAATTGCTGAAGCTGTGTTCGAGGATGAAATGCTGGCAGCGACTGCACAGCAGTTGGAGGAACAAATCAACAAAGGAATTCAGGATTATGGCACCGTTGAACATCCGGAATATGGAACCATATATGCATACGAAACGGATGGGAAAGGCAATCACAATCTGATGGATGATGCCAATGTGCCGAGCCTGCTGTCTTTACCTTATCTCGGATATGTCGAGGAGAACGACGAGGTGTATCAGAATACACGCCGTTTCATTTTATCCACGAACAACCCGTATTTTTATGAGGGAACAGCAGCAGCGGGAATCGGTAGTCCGCATACACCAGAAGGGTACATCTGGCATATCGCTTTATCGATGCAGGGGCTGACTACAGAGGATCGCAATGAAAAACTACGATTGCTTCAGCTTATCCATAAGACGGATGCGGATACCGGACTGACCCATGAAGGTTTTTCGGCCAACAATCCACATGAATATACACGTCCATGGTTTTCATGGTCCAACATGCTCTTTAGTGAACTGATTATGGATTATTGCGGATTCCGCGTACAGAAATAGATAGTGAAGCAAGAGATAACCTGCGAGTACATCATAACGTTCGGAGTTCGTTGAATTCCGACAAGAGGAGAGCGAATCATGAGAAAAATATCATTGAAAATGCCGGTAGCAGCAGTTATGACATCCTTGCTCATTCTTACTACAGCCTGTTCGGGCGGAAGCTCAAGCACAGGCACAACCAGTGACGGTAAGAAGGAAGTAACTGTATCGTTCCGTTCTTCAGGATCTGAAGATACACTTACGAAGTTTTTCCAATCAGGTTTGGTGGATCAATTCGAGAAAGAAAACCCGGATATCAAAATCAACATTGCGCCTGTATTGGCAAGTGAGGGTGATTACACGTCCAAAATGGTTTTGCAGATGAAATCGCCTGATACGGCGCCTGATGTTATTGCAGAAGATACATCCATCATCAAATCCGATGCTGCTGCGGGATATCTGGAGCCGCTGGATACACAGGTTCAGGGCTGGCCCGATTGGAAAGAACACATCATTGGCAACCTGAAGGCAGGGGTTACGGGTGAAGACGGCAAGGTATATGGCGTTCCGGCTACCTCGGATACACGTGGAATCTGGTACAACAAGGAACTGTTTCAAAAAGCAGGTCTGGAAGTTCCATTTAAACCTGCAAGCTGGGCAGAGGTACTCGAAGCAGCACGTACCATCAAGCAAAAACTGCCGGGTGTGACACCGCTTAATATGATCGTGGGCAAAGCAAACGGTGAAGGTGTCACCATGCAAACGCTGGAAATGCTGCTCTATGGTACGGCGGATACGCTGTATAACGACACCAGCAAGAAATGGGTCGTTAACAGCCCGGGTCTTTTGGATTCATTCAAATTCATAGATCAAGTGTTTAACACGGATAAAACAGGTCCGACCATGCAGGTTGCCCTGAATGGACAAGCTGGAAGTATTGCATTCCAGCAACAGTTCCCGCAAGACAAACTGGCGATGGCTGTAGATGGTAGCTGGGCAGGTTCGACATGGGCCGAGAATGGTGCGGCTCCAATTGCCAACGTCGAAGAGAAAATAGGATTTGCGCCATTCCCGACACAAAATGGGGAAGAACCTGGAGCAACGACGATGTCTGGAGGATGGGCTTGGTCCGTTCCTGCACAAGCGAAGAATAAGGAAGCAGCTTGGAAATTTATCGAGTTCCTGATGAATAAGGAGAATGCGACTGCGCGCGTCGTAGCGGAAGGCAGCCTCAGTCCACGTAATGATTCCACAGAAGTTGAAGGTTATACCGATCGTCCATATACCAAAGAAGCACAGGAACTCTTGAATGTAGCCCATTTCCGTCCAGCGAACGATCAATATGCAGCGGTATCCGCACAATTGCAAAGCATCGTTGAGAGTATTGCCTCTGGCAAGCTGACGCCGGAAGAGGGAGTTACGCAATTGAAGGATAACGTATCCCGTTCCCTTGGCGCGGACAGCATCGAAGAGAAATAAGGATATCGATATATTCGGAGGGGGAGGCATAATACTCCCCTTTTTCCGGTTCGAATGGAGAGTGACTTATGAAAAGGAAAGCACCAGGTTCATTTCTGTTTCTCATGCCTTCCGTACTGTTATTACTTGTGTTTTTCATTGTTCCCATCATTCTGACGATCTGTTTTGCCTTTACGAATATGGCTCTGACCGGGGCGGCAGCCAAGAGTCTGGAGTTTGTCGGGTTCCAGAATTTCATTAATATGTTCCATGATCCGGACTTCCGCATTAGTGTCTGGCGCACACTGGTCTTTCTCATCTTCTCCGCAGTCATTGGTCAGGTATTGCTTGGATTCATTCTGGCTCTACTAATGAAGGAAAAAAATGTGACCTTCCGCCGGGTCATTGGCATCATCGTCATTGCCGGTTGGGTGACACCCGAGATTGTTGTGGCATTCTGTATGGTCGCCTTTTTCAGTGACAATGGTTCATTGAATCAGATCCTCGGCTGGTTTGGGGCGAATCCAGTCTCCTGGTTGTTCAGTTTCCCTATGGTGAGTGTCATTATCGCGAATATCTGGCACGGCACAGCCTTTTCGATGATGGTCTATCAGTCGGCACTGGATGATATCCCGAAGGAAGTTGAAGAAGCTGCGATTATTGACAGTGCCACCGGGTTCCAGATTGTTAGACACATTACGATCCCAATGGTAAAAGGGTCCATCGTGACCAACATGATGTTGGTTACTCTACAGACACTGGGTGTGTTCACGCTGATCTATACGATGACCGGTGGTGGCCCGGGTACTTCAACACAAACCTTGCCGATCTTCATGTACAATCAGGCCTTTGTGAACTATCAATTTGGATATGGCACAGCCATATCGCTGGTCCTGCTGTTCATTGGTATTATCGCCAGCCTGTTCTACATGCGATCCATGAAAGTGAAAGTGTAACCATGAAGGAGGTTCGATCCCTATGGTCAAACATGGGCTTCAACGCAAAATCCAGTACGGGATTCTAGTTTTTCTGGGGCTCTGTTTTTTATTACCGCTGCTCTGGATCATTCTGGCTTCATTTGACCCGAACGCGCAACAGGGTATCAAAATGCCCAGTACCTGGACCATTCAAAATTTCAAGGATGTACTCGGGGATTCGAGCAATCTTCGTTCATTCGGTGTGGGCCTGATTCTGTCGGGAGGGCAAGCGATATTGGTTGTTCTGGTATCTGTTCTTGCTGCGTATCCATTATCCCGTTATGAAATGAGATTCAAAAAAAGCTTCTTGTTATCTATTCTGTTCATGACAGCACTTCCGATTACTGCCGTGATGGTTCCGGTATTTCAAATGTTTCTGTTCTTCAAAATGCAAAATAGCATCATTGCCACGATGCTGTTCCTGACCGCATCCTCACTTCCTTACGGCATCTGGATGATGAAAAACTTCATGGATTCGGTGCCCATTGATCTGGAAGAATCGGCATGGATTGACGGTGCATCCGTGTGGAACGGATTGAGACGAATTGTAGCGCCATTGATGTTGCCGGGTATTGCCACGATAGCGATATTTACCTTTTCGGGAAGTTGGGGCAACTTCTTCGTGCCATACATCCTGCTCCAGACACCGGAGAAACTTCCGGCATCGGTCACGATTTATCAATTTTTCGGCAGCCACGGTATGGTTGAATACGGCAGATTGGCTGCATTTTCACTACTTTATACGATGCCTTCGGTTGTGTTATACATCTTCTCCCAGCGTTACATGTCCAAAGGTTTCAGCATGGGCGGGGCAACCAAAGGTTAATGACAGGAGGTACGCAACATGACAACCAAAAAGACGGCACATCTCATCTCGCATACCCATTGGGACCGCGAATGGTATATGCCTTATGAACACCATCATGTACTGCTCATTGAGCTGATGGATAAACTGCTGGACACGCTTGATCAGGACCCGGAATATCGCTATTTCCATCTGGATGGGCAGACGATTATTCGTGAAGATTATTTGCAGGTTCGGCCCGAACAACAGGAGAGGCTCGATCGTTATATTCGTGAAGGACGCATCCATTTGGGTCCATGGTATGTGTTACAGGATGAGTTTCTGACCAGCAGCGAGGCCAACTTGCGTAATCTGCTCATCGGTCATCGTGATGCTCGACCTTTGGGTGTGATATCCAAGACGGGGTACTTCCCAGACTCGTTCGGAAATATGGGACAGGCACCGCAGATTCTGCAACAGGCGGATATTCATAACGCGATCTTTGGGCGTGGGGTAAAGCCTACGGGATTCAATAATGCGGTGGTTGATGCAGACAGTTACGAATCTCCCTATTCCGAGATGATCTGGCGTTCGCCGGATGGTTCGGAAGTGCTCGGCATTTTGTTCGCGAATTGGTACTGCAATGGGATGGAAGTTCCGGTTGATCCGGAGAAAGCCCGAGTATATTGGGATAAAAATCTGGAAGATGCCGAGAAGTTTGCATCGACTTCACATCTGTTGTTCATGAATGGTTGTGATCATCAGCCGATCCAGACGGATCTGCCAGAGGCTTTACGTACGGCGGCTGCGTTGTATCCTGATGTAGAATTTATCAACTCCAATTTTGACGATTACATTGAGGCGGTTACGAAGGATGTGCCTGAGCATCTGGCGACCATTGAGGGCGAGCTTCGCAGTCAGCACACGGATGGTTGGGGAACACTGGTGAATACGGCATCTGCCAGGGTTTATCTGAAACAGTTGAATCAGCAGGGGCAGACGTTGCTCGAAAAAGTAGCCGAACCACTGGCCGCCATGGCCCATATAGCCGGGGTAAAAGATTATCCGCACCATCTGTTGACGCATGCATGGAAGATGCTGATGCAGAACCACCCGCATGATAGCATCTGCGGATGCAGTGTGGATGAGGTTCACCGTGAGATGGTGACCCGCTTTGCCAAGAGCAGACAGCTTGCAGAGAAACTTGTTTCCCAGAGTGCGCAGGCGATTGCTGAGTCCATTCATGTGCAACCTGCTGAGGCTTGGGGTGAGGAAGCGGTGCTGTTCACCGTGTTCAACACGAGTGGTTGGAGTCGAAATGGAATCATTGAAATGGATCTGATTGTGGACAAAGCATTTTTCCCGGAAGGTCCTAATCCCCAGGCACTTGCGCAGAAAGTGGAAAAAGATGCACTGCCAGTGTATCAACTGGTCGATTCGGATGGACGCACGTATTCGGCAGAAATCAAGGATCTGGGTGCGCATTTTGGCTATGAACTTCCGAAGGATCGCTTCCGCCAGCCTTATATGGCTCGTAAAGTAAGAGTGACCTTCCAGGCAGTGGATGTACCTTCGCTGGGTTATAAGACGTATGCTCTCATTCCAGTTCAGAAGCAAACAGAGAGTGCTGAGATTGCTGAAGTGTCCGCTACGAGCGAACTCGTTCAGGTTCAGGGAATGATGATGGAAAACGGTCATTTGCGGGTGACGATTGAAGAGAATGGTACGGCTACAATTGAAGATAAGGTATCCGGTGCTGTATACAGGGGATTGAATTCATATGAGAATACCGGGGATATCGGCAATGAATATGTTTACCGACAACCAGAGGGAGAGACAACGCTGACCTCTGAGCATCTGAAGGCAGACGTGCGGATCGTGGAGCAATCTCCATATCGTGTAGTCATGGAAAGTGTATTACGTTGGGAAATTCCTGTTGGAGCAGATGAACTGTTCGAACGGGAGAAGCGCCAAATGGTTCCTTTTACAGAACGGAAGGCACAACGGGTGAAGAACACGGTTCCGTTGGTGATTACGACAACGTATACACTGGAAGCAGGAAGTAATATGGTCAAGGTAAAGTCTGACTTTAACAATCAGGCCAAGGATCATCGGTTGCGCGCACTCTTTCCATCCCGACTGGTGACAGAGGATCATTATGCAGATTCCATCTTTGAAATTGCCAAACGTTCCAATACACCGGCCAAAGAATGGGGGAATCCGAGTAATGCGCAGCATCAGCAAGCATTTGTACATGTGACCGATGGTGATCATGGCTTGATGATTGCAAACAAAGGGCTGAATGAATACGAGATTTTACAGCATGAAGAGGGCAGTACGATTGCGGTTACGCTGCTTCGTGCCTCTTCGGAGCTGGGAGATTGGGGTGTGTTTGAAACACCGGAAGCCCAATGTCTGGGACCTCAGAGTGTGGAATATGCGATTATTCCGTTTGCAGGTGATGCGGCACAGTCAGGTGCTTGTGCATCCGCATACGTGTATCCGATTCCGTGGACAACTGCGCAGCTAGGGTCATTAGCACGCACTTTTGAGCGGGAAGGACATGCCGGAGCTGATGGGCAGAAGGTGGAGTTGCCTCTGTCGAAGCAATGGTTGGCGTGGAATGCACAAAGTTCGTCACTGGCCTTCTCCACATTGAAGATCGCAGAGGAAACCGGAGATGTGATTGCTCGCTGGTATAATCTGAATTCCGAAGCCGCTGAGTTGAACGTTCAGCCTGGATTCGAATGCGCCTATGTCTATGAGAGCGATGTGCTGGAACGGGTCAAGCACACGTTGGATGGAGACAGCCAGACGGTATCCGGATACAAGATCGTTACGCAAGGGTATACGTTAGGTTAAGTTGACGTTTGAAATTTTAATCTTAGGAACCTCCTGTTCACGGTAGTGTGGACAGGAGGTTTTTGTCATGTGCTCTGTTATGTGCACCCAAACTAAAGCGTTATGCTGTATAAATATATAATAACAATTCATGTCGTGATTTTATACATTTATTGTCGTGAGTTTCTATTAAAAATAGATTAAGTCTGTGATAACTTATAGATAAATGTCAGAATATTATATAGTATGGAGGTAAGATACATTGACCATTCGAATTGGGAAAATTAGCTTGTGGCATGTTCACGCATGGGATTACATCAAGCAGGCACAGGAACATGAAGATACAGTCATCGCAGCGGTGTGGGATGAAGATGCCAAGCGGGGACAGGAAGCGGCTGAACGTTTAAACGTACCCTTCTATGCTTCACTCGAAGATATGCTGGCCAAGGATGACATCGATGCCGTTATTGTAGATGCGCCAACCCGCATTCATGAAGAAGTGATCACCGCTGCTGCAAAAGCAGGGAAACACATCTTCACGGAGAAAGTTATTGCAGCGACACAAGCGGAATCCAACAGAATCCTTCATGAGGTAAAGGCAAACAAAGTCAAGATGACAGTCTCCTTACCACGTCTGAATGCAGGATACACGCTAACAATTCAGGAGGTCCTTAACCAGGGATTGCTTGGCAAAGTGACTTATGTTAGAGCGCGTTTATCGCATGATGGAGCGATTTCGAACTGGTTACCTGAACACTTCTATGATCTGAAGGATTGTCAGGGCGGTGCACTGATTGATCTGGGCTGCCATCCAATGTATCTGGCCAAACTGTTTCTGGGTCAGGAAGTAACAGCGGTTAATGCAAACTTCGGATACATTACAGGCAAAGAAGTTGAAGATAATGCCGTTGCAACCTTGTTTACGGATTCCGGAGCAGTTGGCGTTGTTGAAGCTGGTTTTGTGAACAGCCATTCTCCATTTACGATTGAGGTTCATGGTACGGAAGGTACGCTTCTGTACGGGACACCTGATGATAAGCTGTTGATTCGTACAAAAGCAGCACAGGAACAATATGATGACTGGACTGAACTTCCTTTGGCAGACAAAAGGGAAAGCGCATTCAATCAATGGGTCGCACATATACAAAATGATACGGATGCAACTGAAAACGTGCAAATCGCTATGGAGCTGACCCGTTTGATGGAAGCAGCGAATCTCTCTGCCAAAGAAGGGCGCAGAATCACTCTGAATGAATTGAAGGGTTAGGTTTTATTAAGGAGGTGTGCAATCTTGAGCCTGTATCCTTATGAGAAAATGCTTGAACGGCAGGATCTCCTGGAGAGACTGGATATTCTAATGGTTTGGGGGCATTATGAGATTCGTGTGATGCGATTTCATCTGACTTCTTTTCCAGCGGGCCGAGTTGTGGATTTCCATAATCATGCGGAGTTTGAGTTTCATTTTATCCCGAGAGGTAAAGGTAAAGTTATTCTGGATGATCAGACACATGCACTGTCGGAAGGTATGCTGTATTTGACTGGACCGGGTGTCGTTCATTATCAGGAGGCTGATGCTAAAGAGGACATGGATGAACTATGTCTTCATGTGGATATCATTCACAGGCCAAGAGAGCATGTCGATCCCTGGGAAGCAGCTGAATCGGAGGAAACGATTGAAAAGCTGAGAACGCTTCCGCTTACTCCAGTGAATGATTATCATCGGGCGATGCATTGTTTTTTGGAAGCCTATGAGGCATGTGATCAGAAATTGTTAGGTTATTATACGTCGATCAAACAGCTGGTTATCAGCATATTACTCAAAACCGTGCGCGCATACGACACCGGGGGGAATCGACCGGAAGCCCCTGTCCGGGATATGTCGGTATATCGCTATGAGTATGCAGTGCAGTATATGGAAGCGAATCATCCTACAGTGGTCACGCTGGAGCATGTAGCTGAGAAACTTCATATTAGCAGCAGACAATTGCAGCGAATCTTCTACCAAGTACAGCCGGAGATGCCGTTCAGCCGCGTACTGGAGGATATTCGTCTGCGCGCCGTGTGCCGCAATCTGGAGGAAAGTAACGTATCCATTGAACAGATTGCTCTTGCTTCAGGCTTTAATAATGCCAACTATTTGCATGCTGTATTTCGTAAACGTCTGGGGATGACCCCATCGGCTTTTCGTAAAATGAAACAACCAATACTTAAGTGAGGGTGAATATATATGAGTAAAGTATATCGTATCGGAATTATTGGCTGTGGTGGAATCGCGAATGGTAAACATCTTCCGAGTCTGAGTAAACTGGATAATGTTGAACTGGTGGCTTTCTGCGATATTGTTCAGGAACGTGCAGATGAAGCCAAGCAGAAATATGGCTCTACCGATGCTGAAGTCTACACGGATTATCAGGAATTGCTTAAGGATGAGTCTCTGGATATTGTGCATGTGCTTACGCCGAATATTTCTCATGCCGAGATTTCCATTGCTGCTCTGGAGGCCGGCAAACATGTCATGTGTGAGAAGCCAATGGCGAAGACCTCTGCTGAAGCCCAGCTCATGCTGGAAGCGGCAGAGCGTACCGGCAAGAAACTGACCATCGGATACAACAACCGTTTCAGAGAAGACAGTCAATATTTGAAGAAGGTGTGCGAAGCGGGTGACCTGGGGAATATTTATTTTGCAAAGGCACATGCAATTAGACGTAGAGCAGTACCGACCTGGGGTGTTTTCCTGGATGAGGAGAAACAAGGTGGAGGTCCATTGATTGACATTGGTACGCACGCACTTGATCTGACGCTCTGGATGATGGATAACTATCAACCAAAAGTTGTGCTGGGTACGACCTATCATGAGCTTTCGCAACGTGAAAATGCGGCCAATGCCTGGGGCCCTTGGGACCCTAAACAATTTTCCGTAGAAGACTCGGCCTTCGGCATGATTGTGATGGAGAATGGGGCAACAATCATGCTGGAATCCAGCTGGGCGCTTAACTCACTGGACGTGGATGAAGCCAAATGCAGCTTGAGTGGCAGCGAAGCGGGTGCGGATATGAAGAATGGACTGCGCATCAATGGTGAGAAATTCAGCCGTCTATACACGAACGAGATTGAACTGAGTGCAGGCGGGGTAGCATTCTATGATGGCAAGAGCGAGAGCGCACCGGATGTGGAGATGAGAAAGTGGATCGAAGCGATTGAGAACGATCAGGAGCCAGTCGTCACACCAAAACAAGCGCTCGTTGTATCTCAGATCCTGGAAGCACTCTATGAATCTTCTCGCACAGGCAAGGCTGTGTACTTGAATAAGGGTAGCGAAGCATAGAACAGACATAAAACAATAGATTAGAGAACCCTTTGTCCCGTTATTGGCGACAAAGGGTTTTTGGGTATTTTGGTTACTAGCTATTGGTCCATACCAGACTCTATTTCAGCACATATGATGAGAGAAAACTGATCTGAAAAGAGGGTATGTCTTGACTAAACACAAAACGGGTCATGGTGTTTCCATTGTTGTATGTACAAATCGGCCGCAATTTTTTGAAAACATCCTGCAAAATTACAGTCGGCAGCGTTATAAAAGCAAAGAATTAATCATTGTCCTGAATCATGACAGTATGAATCTGGCATTATACCAAAACCGGGTTCGAAATCTTGCCAATGTTCATGTATATCAAGTTCCGGAGAGTATTTCGCTAGGACAAAGTTTAAACGCCGGAATAACAAGGACTCGCTTTTCGTTGATTGCCAAATTTGATGATGATGACTACTATTCGCCATATTATTTGACTGAACAGGTGAGAGAACTTAGACGGACCAAAAGTGATATTGTGGGCAAACATTCGTGTCTCGTCTATTTGGGCGCGTCCAAGACACTGTTGGTCAGATCCCCCGCTGAAAAAAATAAACCGGTTGAATTTGTACAAGGGGGTACTATTTTATTCAAAAGGGAGATCTTGAAAAAGGTCCGCTTCACGGACCGTTCCATAGGGGAAGATGTGACCTTCCTGAGACAATGCAGGAAAAGAGGATTCAAAGCGTACGCGACCTCTCCTTATAATTATGTTTATCACCGCAGACAGAACAAAAAGAGTCATACTTGGAGAGCGGATGATAACTTTTACCTGGAGGGAAGCAAAAAACTTGCGGTTACAGAGGATTTCAGACCCTATGCTAATAAGAAACTATAGAGGACAGAAAGAGCCTGAAGAAGCGGAGCGTTCGCCTACAAGCTTTCTGAAAGAAAGCTACATCGGAAGCATACGCTATCTCCGGATTTTCCCCTTTCAAAAAGGGATTCAAAGAAATCCGGGGATAACAGCGATCGGAAGGTTGTTCTGTCATCGTAGTAGCTTGTGTAAATAACGAAAGCAAAGATGCATCTGCTGCGTGTAGATGCGTCTTTTTTGTGCCAAAATGCTTCAATTTGGAGGTGGTGAGAAAAAAATATGAATTTACTTGAAAAAAAGTATTGCATATAAGTTTAGTCGGAATTATATTAATGGTATAAGGTCTAGACCATATACAGATCGGAGTGTTTAGATGTCCAGTACGTTTTCATTTCGTTTTGAGAAAGTATCCACCAAAAAGGTTAGTGAATTCATTAGGGAACAACTGGAAGAAGCCATTATTTTGAAAGAATTGATGAGTGAAGAACAGCTTCCAGCCGAGCGAGATCTGGCAGAAATTTTTAACGTAAGCCGCATTACCGTTCGTGAGGCACTCTCTTCACTGGAAGAGAAAGGCTTGATTGAGAAAAGGGTGGGTGCCAAAGGCGGAACATTTGTATTGCCTCTGACAGCCAATTCGCATAAACGGACCAGAGAAGAAATTAAACGGGATTGGTCACAGATGCTGAAGGTGTTTGAATATCGAACCATCATCGAGCCGGAGGGAGCTTTCCTCGCTGCTGAGCGGATCACCGCAGGCGAACTGGAGCTGCTTGAGGGCTACATGGAACAAAGTATAGAGCCAGACTGCACAAGGGAATGGTTCAGAGCGCTGGATGTGAAATTTCATCTGGCCATCGCCAAAGCGTCTGGGAATCCATACTGCGAGAGAGCTGTCAGACAGATCCGGACGAAAATTAATCCGGCGCTCGACTTGATGCCTTATGATGACCGGATACGTACCGTCAATCACGGTGTACATATGGAGATTCTTGAAGCATTGAAAGCCCATGATAGCATCAAGTCTAAGGAGACGATGAAAAGGCATATCGAATTCTCGGCGGATGCAATCTATGCCCGTTTGGTTTCTGAATCGGACAAAAATGAAGGGAATGACAGCGAATGAATCGTTCAGAACTAATACAGCTGGCTCAGCCACTACAAGCCCAGTTAAGTGCTTGGCGCAGAGATTTACATCGCCATCCGGAAATCGGTTACGAGGAGCATCGCACATCCGCTATCGTAGCTGAGCATCTGGAAAGCCTGGGGCTGGAAGTTACACGTAATGTCGGACAGACCGGGGTTACAGGCCTGCTTCGCGGAGAGACCGATGGACCAACCTTTGCTTTGCGCGCGGACATGGATGCCCTACCAATCCAGGATCAGAAAGCGGTGGAATACCGCTCGCAAGTGGAAGGCAAAGCGCATCTGTGTGGACATGACGCTCATACCTCCATCCTGATGGGTGCAGCCCAGCTGCTTACTGGTCTTGGAAGACCGAAATCAGGCAATATCAAATTTATTTTCCAGCCAGCAGAAGAGGGACTTGCAGGTGCAAGAGCCATGATCCAGGACGGTGTTCTGGAGAATCCGAAGGTTGATGCCATCGCAGGATTACACATGACACCTGGACAGAACACGGGAACCTTGGGTGTAAGTCAGGGCGTTGCGTTTGCGTCAGCTGATCCCTTGATCATCAAGGTGTTTGGTAAGGGTGGCCACGCAGCTCGTCCGCATGAGGGCATTGACGCGATCGCGGTATCCGCTCAGGTCATCACCGCATTGCAAAATATCGTCAGTCGGATGGTTGATCCACTTGAACCGGCAGTAGTCACGATTGGCAAAATCACCGGAGGTTATATGGGAACAGCCATCGCCCCGGAAGTGGAGATGATCGGTACGGTTCGTACACTCTCACCTGCCATTCGTGAGCGGATGCCAGCTTTGATCGAGCAGGTTGTTAAAGGTGTCTGTGATTCTTTTGGAGCAGGATGCGAAGTTGTCTACGGCGATGGATACCCTGTTGTCGTGAATGATCTCGGCATGGTTGACCTGCTAACAGAGACTTGTGATCAGGTTAATGCGGAGAAGGGATGGACTTATATCAAACCCTCCACAGGGGGCGAGGACTTTGCCTTTTATTGTGAACAGATTCCGGGTGTGTTTTTCAGACTAGGATCTGGGAATGATGAGGAACGTACTCGCTATCCACTCCACCATCCCATGTTTGATCTTGATGAGACAGCGATGCCTTATGGTGTAAGCATGTTGTCTGCAGTAGCACTTGAATTTTTGGCAAGGAATACAACTTCTGAGGGGGAGCAATCACAATGAAAAAAAGACAATGGACAGGCTTGTGGATCACGTTACTGGCAGTCGTAATGGTACTCAGCGCTTGCGGAGGAAAATCGACAAGCACGAATGATAGTTCCGCAACAGAAGGAACGGGCAGTGGAAGCGCAAGTACAACACTGACCGTTGCTGCAGCAACAGACATTGAGAGTTTCGATCCGCACAACAATAACAACACCTCCAGTGAAGCGGTTCTGGTCAACGTTTTCGATTATCTGATCAAAAATGACAGTGAACAGAAAAAAGTTGCGGGACTTGCGACATCATGGGATCAGGTTGATGATACAACATGGAGATTCAAGCTGCGTGAAGGTGTTACCTTCCACAATGGCGATCCATTCACTTCAGCAGATGTAAAATACACGCTGGAGCGCGTAGCCAAGGACGAGACACTGAAACAAAACAGTTATTTCAAAAATATCGTAGAAGTTAAAGCGGTGGATGACTATACCGTAGACATTATCACAGATGGTCCAGATCCATTGCTCCTGAATCGTCTGTCCAAAATGGGAGCAGGCATTCTGCCAGCAAAATATATTGCGGATAAAGGATTCGATGCTTTCCTGAAACAACCGGTAGGCACAGGCCCTTACAAGTTCAGTAAATGGACCAAAGATGATCGTGTGGAATTAGTGAAAAACGAGAACTACTTCGACGGTGAACCAAAATGGAATGAAGTGGTATTCCGCGTTATTCCTGAAGCCTCCACACGCGTATCCGAATTGCTTGCTGGTGGTGTAGATGTGGCGTCTTCCATTCCGTCCACCGACATTGCCCGGATCGAAGGCGAAGCAGATAAAAAGATTGTCAAAGCGCCAATCCAACGTGTGCTTCAGTTGATCTTCCGTCAGACAGAAGGCAGCATCACGGCTGATCCGAAAGTACGTGAAGCGATTGACCTGGCTATCGACAAACAAGGAATCGTGGACAGCATTGCCGGCGGAGCAGGTATCGTAACCCGCACGTCTGTAACTCCAGGCAACTTCGGTGCTGATCCTTCATTGTACAAAACGTCACTCTATGACCAGGAAAAAGCCAAACAGCTCCTGCAAGAAGCTGGCTATGCAGAAGGTGAAGCTGAGATGACCATCTCCGTTTCTGCACAGTACAAAGAACAAGCTGAAGTTGTTGCAGCCATGCTGGAACAAGCCGGATTCAAAATCAACCTGGATGTCCTGGAAGCAAGTGCATTCAGTGAACGTTACAGCTCCAAATCATTCAAAGAAATCTTCATGATTGGTATCGGTAACTCCTTGTTCGATGCTTCGAATAACTACAATCGTTATATGTTGGAAGAAGCAAAAGGCGAGTCGGATTACAACAATCCTGAAGTAGAAAAACTGCTTCAATCGGCACTGGTGAACATGGACCCTGCGTCTCGTGAGAAAGAGTATCAACAAGTACAACAGATCTTCTCTGAAGAACGCCCAGCCGTATATCTGTACCAAATGGAAGGTGTCTACGGAACAAATGCTAAAGTGAACTTCGCGCCGCGCAGTGACGAGATGTTCTATGCTGACGAGATTACACCTGTGGCACAGTAACATCGGGTATAACACCGGTCATTGAAAAGATAGGCCTGAACGGCAGGGACTGGATAACCATGTTCCTGCCGTTCTTTTTTAAAAGGGAGGTGAACAAGGAATGGGCAAATACGTTCTTAAGTCATTACTACAGATCATTCCGGTGCTGTTCATTGTTTCATTAATTGTGTTCATTTTGGTTCGAGTTACCGGTGATCCGGTTGCGCTAATGTTGCCTGAAACGGCTACCGCTGAAGATCGTACTGTCTTGACGCAGGCACTTGGTTTGGACCAGCCTTTATATACGCAATACGCGAAGTTTCTGGGCAGTGCGATACAGGGAGATTTTGGTCAGTCTTTTCGCTACAATCAGCCTGCGTTAGAGCTGGTGCTGGAGAGATTACCTGCCAGCTTTGAACTGGCTGTAGCCGCCATGTTTTTTGCCGTACTTATGGCTGTGCCACTTGGAGTCATTTCAGCTGTGAAACGCAATACGTTTACCGATCTCATCATTTCAGGAATATCCGTTATTGGTAAGGCGATGCCAAACTTCTGGATGGGGATTATGCTTATCCTCTTGTTCTCCGTCATGCTGGGCGTATTGCCGGTATCTGGTCGCGGAGGGTTGTCACATCTGATCTTGCCGGCATTCACGCTTGGCGTTGGACTTGCCGCGCAGATGACCCGGCTGATTCGCTCCAGCATGCTGGAGATTCTGAATCAGGACTATATTCGAACAGCCCGCAGCAAGGGGCTTGGCCGGATGGTTGTCATTGTGAAACATGCTTTTCGGAATGGACTGATTCCGGTGGTAACGATTATGAGTTTGCAGTTTACAAGTCTGATCGGGGGAACCTTGATTACGGAAACGGTGTTCTCTTGGCCTGGACTGGGTCAGTTGCTGGTCGTTGCAGTCAACACACATGATATGGCGATTGTGCAAGCCGCGGTGTTTGTCATTGCCTTTATCGTTGTGGTCATCAACATCTTGACGGATGTAGCTTACAGGCTACTCGATCCGCGCATCAAATACGACTAGAAGGAGGTGCAATCATATGACAGGCAGCAATGAAATGCCAATTCCGGGTACAGAACAGGAACAGGACAATGGACGTGCACCAACGGGATTTCGTTATATCTGGCAGCAACTGATCATCAGCAAGACCGGAATGTTTGGTGCTGTGCTTGTATTGTTGGTTGTGTTAATTGCCATAGGTGCACCTCTATTAACGAGTCATGATCCAGCGGCAGTGAATCCGCTCAATCGCCTTAAACCGCCTGCATGGCTTGAGGGTGGAACGGCCGAATACTGGCTGGGGACCGATAATCTGGGCAGAGACATGTGGAGCCGAATTGTATATGGTGCAAGAGTTTCCTTGATTGTAGGAATGGGTGCCGTGATTGTATCAGGAATCATTGGCGCGATTCTGGGGCTGGTATCCGGATTCTACGGGAAATGGCTGGATGCAGTCATCATGCGTGTAGGTGATGCATTCATGGCGATTCCAACCATTCTGTTCATGCTTGTTGTGATGGCGATTGTTGGCCCGGGTATTACAACGTTGATCTTTGTCATCGGGGTGACGAACTGGGTTCCATTCACCCGTGTGGTAAGAAGTGAAGTACTAAGTATCAAAGAGCGGGATTTTGTTCATGCGGCCAGATCAATTGGCGCGAAGAATGGAAGATTGATTCTGAAACACATTCTGCCGAATATCCTTTCATCCTTTATCGTAATCTGCGGTATGAATGTCGGCACGACAATTATTATGGAAGCTTCACTCAGTTTCCTGGGTCTAGGTATCAAACCACCTGATGTATCCTGGGGAGGGATGCTCAGTGATGGCAGACAATACGTTGCAACAAGCTGGTGGGTCGCTACATTCCCGGGACTAGCCATCACATTTACCGTACTCGGTGTTATTTTCCTTGGAGATTGGCTGCGTGATGTGCTTGATCCACGTACGGAGACAACCCATAAATAAACGGAGAAGGGAGCCATCAATATGAATCAAAGACCAATTATGCCGGAGGATCTGAGTCACTACCGTTGGATAAGCCAGCCGGTGATCAGTCCTAACGGACAAGTGGCTTATGTGGAACAGACCATAGATCAGGATGAAAACGAATATAATACACAAATTCGAGGAATTTCGCTCGATGGTGATGAAGATATTGCACTTTCGGATGGAACAAAAGATTCCTCACCTGCTTGGTCGCCGGATGGCACACAGCTCACATTCATTCGCTCAGTGGATGGGGGTAAAGGACTATGGTCGCTCCAGTCAGATCAAAAAGAGACTGTCATGCTGATATCTCCCGCACGTAAAATATTGAGTTATATCTGGTCGCCGAACGGGCAGTACATTGCGTTTACCAGCAAAGTACAACCGGAGGACCAACAGAAGAAAGCAGACGCACAACAGGAGCCTGCATCTGTGCTGCGAGGTAAAGTCTTCGAGCGCACAACGCCGAAGGCGGAAGGGTCTGGCTGGTGGGACGGTCAATACAGCCAGTTGTTTGTATATGAGATTAAAAGCGGGGAAATCACACAGGTGACTTCCGGGCTATGGAATATCAGTGCCCCGGTATGGTCGCCAGATAGCCAGCAGCTTTCTTTCATTTCGAAGCAAGTAGAGGATGAGGAGCTTGATGCGGATCTGCTGTACTTTACGGATATATACAGCGTTCGATTGGGAGAGAGTGATCTGTTCAAAGTGACGGATTCCAGTCTGGCGATAAGCCAATTCTCTTATTCGTCCGACGGGCAGCAGCTGATCCTGATCGCCAGTGATCGTGAGTATGGAAGCGGGAGCCACAACAGCTTATACGCTGTCCCCGTTCATCGAGGTATACCCAGGCCAATCGCACCTCAATTAGATATGCAGATTGGTAACGCGGCGCTTGGAGATATGAAGTCGGCAGGTGCGTCACCTTCTCCTGTCTCGGATGCCAATCATCCCGAACGCGGTGTATATGTACTTGGGACGCAGAACGGGAGTGTGGATGTGTACCGTATTCAAGATAATGGAGAGTGTCAATCCGTTACGGGTGCTGGTGAAAAGGATGTGTATCAGTATACCTTAACGCCAGATGGTACGTCGCTGGTTATCGCTGCGTTAACTGCTGAACAACCCGGAGAGTTATATCGCGTGGATATCAACAGTGGTGAGATGTTCAGGCTCACCCGGCGAAATGATGAATTCATGGCTGAATTGGCTGTAAATGTGCCAGTCCGTGTAGAGTTTACGTCCTCCGATGGATGGCCGCTTCAAGGTTGGTTAGCCACACCGACAATACGTGACACCAATGGGAGACTGCCACTGATTTTGCAGATTCATGGTGGACCCCACGCAATGTATACGGGCATATATAGTCATGAGATGCAGACACTCGTTGCGCAAGGTTACGCTGTGCTATGGATCAATCCTCGCGGAAGTATGGGATACGGTCAGGAGTTTGCCAGAGCTTGCCGTGGCGACTTTGCCGGAGGGGATTACCGGGATCTTATGGAAGCTGTTGATTATGCCCTGGCTACATACGATTTCCTTGATGCATCACGTCTGGGTGTAGCGGGTGGCAGTTATGGCGGAGTGATGACAAACTGGATTGTAGCGCATACCCACCGTTTCAAGGCGGCTGTAACCCAGCGTTGCATCTCCAACTGGTTGTCCATGTATGGAACGAGCGATATTGGAATTTCCTATGTTGAGGGAGTCATTGGTGGTAATCCGGCGAAAAACGCTGAATTCCTGTGGTCTCGCTCACCTCTTGCCCATGCACATCACATTGAGACGCCACTTCTGATCATGCATGGAGAGCAGGATTATCGGACACCGATTGCACAAGCGGAGGAATTATATACTACGCTAAAACGATACGGCAAAAAAACCAAACTGATTCGTTACCCGGGTTCCAACCACAGTTTGCTGAAAAGCGGTAAACCTTCATTACGTATCGATAGCTTCGAACAGGTGAATGCCTGGTTCAATCAGTACCTCGGGAATGAGGAGGGCGAGCAATGAGTCGAACTCAGTTGTCCATTCCTGTAGGGCTTCTCGTAGAGAATGTACTGACAAGTGGTGCAACCAAGGAGAACATTATTGAATGGTTGCAACGTCGTGACTTTTCCCGGTTGCTGCCTCTGGTTAAAGAGCCCGCGATGGATTTTGATGAAAGACTGCAGACAGCAGCTGATATCGGAGACGATTGGGAAATGGCGATACGTCAAGGTTATGAGTTTAAGTTTTTGCATATTAACGCATTGAAGAGATTGCTCGATTTCCGGTTTGACCGTAAGATGGATCGGGATTATGTTCAAGATGATCTGTCATTGAAGCATATTCATCTGACTGAACATGAGATTGAATTGCTGCAATCGTTAATTGGCAGGCAATGGATCGTGCAAGTTGAAGAAACCGAGGCAGCAGAGGAAGGGAGAACAGAGACCGGGTCATCCTCCCACATTCCTGTCCTTATTCAATTGAAATTCCCATAGTATGACCATCAGAAGCTGCGGTGATCGCGGCTTTTTTTGGTATGTACAGTTAGAAATGTGGACGACAGAATTCAAAAAGTTGAAATCGGACTCTTCATGATTTATATTTATATTAAATGATATTATTATCTATCAAAAAATGCAGGCATAAAGAGGGGGACCTAAGATGTCCATTCAAAATGTTTTTGGGAAAATTCAAATATCGGATGATGTGATCTCCAAAATTGTCGGCAAGATCGCGAATACTACCAGTGAGATTTCATCCATGTCGACAGGACTTGTAGAAGGTATCACCAAAAAGTGGAGTGGGAAAAGTCTGCAAAATGGCATAGCCATCCGCAAGGTAGAATCAAGACTGGAGATAAACTTAAAGGTTGTCGTTTGTTATGGAACAAAAGTGCATGAAGTCTGCAGGGAATTGCAACACAATGTGAGATTACATGTGGAACAGCTGACCGGATTAACCATTGATACGGTGAATGTGATCGTTGAGGGGTTATCATTCAACCAACCTGATGCGAGGTTTTAGTCCAATTTCAGCTACATAGAGGAGTGACAGCGATGAATAAGATTTCCATAATAAAAGCCAGTCCACAATCATTAGTCGGCGGGCAACTAAATCAGATGGCACTTGAATATATGGCCTATTCGCTTGCAGGTACCAAGGATAAAGGCATTATTGAGAAAACATTCAACAAGTTATGGCGTTCGAATCAGAACCGATTCAGTCACCAATATGCTTATGAAGCTAAAATGGGTAACCAAACGCTGGGCATGATCATGTGTTATCCGACCACTATAATGAACAAACTTGCTTTGCCAACGTTCTCCAAACTGTTTGAACTTCGTAAATGGAGCCTGATTAAGTATAATCTCCAACACTGGAAAGAGTTTTACTCCATGGTGACATTAAAAGAAGCGGAGGACGACGAGTACCACATCGGAACATTGGCTACCTTGCCTGAAAGCAGAGGACTTGGTGTAGGGACACACCTCATTCATTTTGCTGAGGAGCAAGCTATAACACAAGGTCTGTCCAAATCTTCACTTACGGTTAAAAAGGAAAATCTACTATCTATTAAACTCTACGAGCGTTTGGGATACCAGAGAGTAGGGGAAATCAATAAACCGTCGTTATCCCTGTACAGGTTGTCCAAAAAACTGGTGTAATGTTTTCTGATACGAATAGAAAAAAGCAGCAAACTGGAGAGTTTCACATATATAAGCCTACATTTGAACAGTTAAAAGTGTGAGCTGGAGGGGCACTTTATGCGTCCCTTTTTTAGTTTTCAGATTTTTCTCATAAAAAAAGTAACTTGACTTTTGTGGGTGATTAAGCAGGTACTTGACAGGGGTGTGGTATAGTATAAAAGTTCTTTAATGAAGTAAGACGGAGAAATATACAATGTGGGGTGTAACCAGTGTATCAATATAAGGATCAGGAATATGAAACAGTACATTTTGAGGGACGTGATCTGCGCTATGGAGAACTCATAAGCTGTGTTTTCAAGCAGTGTACATTTATGAACGCTTCTATGGAAGAAATCGAAACGAGTAACTGTCGTTTTATCGAGTGTGACTTCAAAGGGGCTTCCATGAATGGTTCGATTCATACGGAATCGGCTTTTGAAAACTGCACCTTTGGTGGTGCAAATCTCTTTGCTTCCAAATTCAGCTCCTGCAAGATGACAGGCTCAGACTTTTCAGGTGCGCAAATGGATGGCATCACACTAAGTCACGGCGATTGGTCCTATACAAATCTGAGACATACACGTTTGGGGAAACAGGATCTGCGAGGAATTCGTTTCTTTGAGGCTGACTTTACGGACACGGATTTCACCAAAGCGGATTTGAGAGACTGTGATCTTACCCGAGTTGTATTAAGCAGAGCCAAGCTGCAAGGGGCCGATCTAAGAGGGGCTAACCTGGAAGGAATCGATCTGAAATCACTGGATATCAAAGGCGTACGTTTGGATCGCGAACAAGCCGTTCTGTTTGTACGCTCGTATGGTGCGAAAGTAGATTGAGTTGAACATACACAGCAGCAAGCCGCCCTTAAGGCGGCTTTTTTGACGTTAAAGCTTTCCCATTCAAGTAAATTGGCAGGAATAAGAGATCTAAACAAGAAGTAGTTAACATAAGTTTCAACTAAAAGGAGGTTATCATGACCGTCACATTAATTACTATTGTTGCTATTATTGTCTTTGGGCTTATAACAGGCACAATCACTACAATTATGGCATTTAAACTGCTACGTAACAATAAAGAGAATCAGCATCTTCGAAAGAGCATTCTGATGGACGGAATTCCAGCAGAAGCGATTATTCATGATATTGTACAGACTTCATCCAGTATGGATGGAAGGCCAGGGGTACGACTGGATTTGACTGTAACCCAAGTTGACGGCCGCACCTTCCCAACAATTGTAGAGACGTATATTCCAATCACACATATTCCCCACTTTCAGAAAGGGAATGTCATTAACGTAAGATACATTGCGATGGGGAATGAACGAAAAGTTGAGGTAGAGGATGCTTATGCTCCGTAACGTGTATCAATGGCTTGATTTAGGAGGATATTTTTTTGAAATTAATTAAAACATATGATGTGGATCTAAGTGAAGAATGGTCAACTCTTCTTCAAGAATTACTTGTTGCCAGTTTTCCGGAAGTTTATCCGAAAGACAGATTGTTTTTTAAGCAAATACCACAGGGCAGAGTACTGGCATTTGCCCCAGATAACCAATTAGTTGGGCATGTAGGAATAGATTACAGGATAATGAATTTAAATGGAAAACCCATAAGAGTGTTAGGGATAATTGATTTGTGTGTTTCTTCTGCTGTTCGCTCTCAGGGAATCGCTTCTTTGTTAATATCCGAAGTGGAAAGGATGGCCAAAGGGCGTGTTGATTTTGTCCTTTTATTTGCGGATCATGAGGAATTGTATAGCAAAAATGGATTCAAAACGGTAAGCAACACATGTAAGTGGTTGAAAATTGATCATGAAACCTTAACCACAGTTGGAGTTGGGCATCAAGAGGTGGAGGGGTTAATGATTAAAGAAGTTGGAAGCATGCCATGGAGTGAAGGAGAACTCGATTTTTTAGGATATTTATATTAATCTTTACTCGCCAAGATTGAAGAAGGGCGCCTTGACCCATATCGTATTCCATGTTACGTTTTCTGTATTAAATTTTGAACTTTCAAAGGGGGGATAGAGTCATGACTGAATTAGAGGTTGTGGATGTTTATGTGGACCTGTCAACGAACATGAACAGTGGCATGGTTCACAATATGACTAATCAGAATCCGACACTTTGTCCTCCTATGCATAGATCTACTTGGCGTTGAGTAGTTTATCGCCAGGTTTCTTTATTGTATAAGCGAATCTACATTCTGATTATGTTCAAATATTAAAGTGAGGGAATCCATGCCATGTTCGATGGTGAAATCCCGTCAGTTTACTTTTATATTTCACATAAAAAGGATGATCTGCATGTCTTTAATTAACGTTACCAACCTGACCTTTGCCTATGATGGCAGTTACGATAATATATTTGAAAATGTTAGTTTTCAGTTAGACTCCGATTGGAAATTGGGTTTTACCGGCAGGAACGGCAGAGGCAAAACAACCTTCCTCAATCTGTTGCTCGGTAAATATGAATACAGCGGACATATCTCTGCGAATGTTAGCTTTGAATACTTTCCTTTCCAGGTAGAGAATAAGGGAGCCATGACGGTCGATGTCATCGGCGAGATTCATCCTGAATATCTGCACTGGCAAGTTGTACGCGAGTTTAACCTGTTGAAGGTGTCGGAAGATGTATTGTATCGGCCTTTCGACACGTTATCCAACGGAGAACAAACAAAGGTGATGCTGGCTGCCTTGTTCCTGAAGGACAATCGGTTTCTGCTCATTGATGAACCAACCAATCATCTTGATATTCATGCGAGAGAAATCGTAGGTGATTATCTCCGCAGCAAGAGTGG
The DNA here is from genome assembly GCF_014842675.1 of Paenibacillus sp. CFBP 13594. Taxonomy (NCBI): domain Bacteria; kingdom Bacillati; phylum Bacillota; class Bacilli; order Caryophanales; family Paenibacillaceae; genus Paenibacillus; species Paenibacillus sp. CFBP 13594. Next base: position 1,471,124 of record NZ_JACYVQ010000001.1, on the reverse strand, counting down.
ATTTATTTTGGTGTCTCATGATCGATCCTTCCTGGATCAAAGTGTAGACCACATCCTTTCCATCAATAAGAGCAACATCGAGATTCAGAAAGGCAATTTCTCCGCTTGGTGGGAAAATAAAAGAAGGCAAGATCAGTTTGAACTTGCGAGTAATGAGAAATTAATAAAAGATATCAAGCGTTTATCCGATTCTGCCAAACGGACCGGCGGATGGTCGCATGAAGTCGAAAAGACCAAAAATGGTACAAGAAACTCCGGTTCCAAGGTGGATAAAGGATATATTGGGCATAAGGCTGCCAAAATAATGAAACGTTCCAAAAATATTGAACAAAGGCAGCAATCTGCGATTCAAGATAAGTCTAAACTTCTCAAAAATATCGAGAGTGCAGAACGACTGCAGATCCATCAGCTGGATTTTCACAAGCATGAACTTGTCGAATTGGAACATGTGTCGATATCGTACGGGGCCAATACGGTGTGCAAGGATGTCAGTATCACGGTTGAAAAAGGAGATCGTATTGCCCTTTACGGTAAAAATGGATCTGGCAAATCCAGCATTCTTAAACTGATCTGTGGTGAAGATATTGCTTATACAGGTCTTTTCCGAAAGGATCATCAGCTTAAAATCTCGTATGTATCGCAGGACACGTCCGATCTTGGAGGGCATTTATCTGAGTATGCGGCCACACACGAGATTGATGAAAGCCTGTTTAAATCAATACTTCGAAAGTTGGATTTTTCCAGACTGCAATTGGAGAAAGATATCTCAACGTTTAGCGCAGGTCAAAAAAAGAAAGTGCTCATTGCCAAAAGTCTTAGTGAGAAAGCTCATCTGCATATTTGGGATGAACCACTCAACTTTGTAGATGTCATTTCACGTATGCAGATCGAAGACTTATTGCTGGAATACTCGCCAACCCTGCTTTTTGTAGAACATGATCGTGAATTTTGTACCAATATTGCAACAAGAATCATTGAACTATGAGTATTAATGAAGAACAATTCCTTGTTAGGAGCCGCCATATGGCGGCTCTTAAACTTTACATATTCTCATATCTCGATCAACCATATAAAAGTTGTTTGTTACACGCACACATTGGTATGGTCAGGAAGTATGCTATAATTTTATGGTCTAATCCAATCATATGATGGATGAACAGATCAATTGTTGAACTATACTCGCTAAGAGGTGTAATACCAATGAAAAAAGAAATGACTACAATCAAACAAACCAGGCTCAATTCCATTTTGGACGAGGCCACCAAGTTGCTGATTGAAAAACCGAATGCTTCCATGAATGAAATTGCAGAATCTGCAAAAATCGGTATTGCGACTTTACATCGATATGTGGAAAGCCGCGAACAGCTCATGGTTCATCTGGGATTACGCGCAATCGAGGTGGTCAGTGAGACCATGCAACAAGTTCAACTGGATGAAGAGCACTGTGAAAAGTACATACCTGAGCTGATTGAGGCGCTGATTCCATTAGGCGACAAAATATATTTTCTGGCTCATGACACCACCATTAACTATAATCCAGAGATTGAGGGAGCAGATCTGAAACTGAGACAACCGGTACTGCATGCGGTCGGTCTGTTACAACAGAAAGGTTATTTTCGCTCCGATCTTGATAAAACCTGGATTGTTGATGTGCTGTATTCCATCATGTTCCTGACGTGGCAGCAGGTTGTAAGTGGTCACATCGCGAGAAAAGCAGCTCCCGCGCTTGTAGTAGACACGTTTTATCATGGGTTTAAGCAGCACTAGGTCAGCGCCAATAGAAGCAAAAACATTAGATTTTAATAGCGAAAACACCCCAAAAAAGTCAATCGTATCGTTGGATACACAGACTCTTTGAGGGTGTTTTTTTGCGTTCACAACAGCGTTTCTCAGTGCGCAAGCTGCAAAGACTTGATTTTCTCACATATTCAAATATTAACAGAGTTCAGAATTTAAGATTTCCAGTTTACAAAAAATGATATAAATTTCTAGTAGATTCAAATCATTACCAAATAAAGACAAAATATTCAAACAAGGGGGGCCGGACAGAAACACCAGCAATTGTGCAGTTCAAAATCAGCTTATGTACTCATTCCATCAACCCAAATCAGGAGGGATTCCATGCTTTACACCATTATTGTGCCAGTCAACCAGGACTATAACATTTTGAACTTGTTCACAGATTCGCTGCTCCGGACGGTAAGTCCATCCACCCAGATTATTTTCATCAACGATGGTTCCGGCTCAGCAGTCTTTCAACATCTGGATAAACTGAAGCAAGAAGTAAGAGAAGGTGTGACCATCGAGATTCTTCAGCATGATTTTCCACTCGGTTGCGCCGTGTCGATTAATAGCGCACTGAGTCTAGCCAAGGGAGAGTACATTTTCTTCCTGGATTCTGACACCATTCTTCAACCGAACTGGCAACCGATGATGAAAGAGACACTGGATAGCGATATTACGATTGGCATGATTGGAGGGGTTCTGTTGTATCCGCAAACAGGAGGCGTGCAGCATTGCGGCATTGCTTTTGCGGACACCATCGGCCGACACCTGTTCCTGAACGCATCTCCTGATGATATCCCAAAAGAAACCTTCTCTGTTCAACTGGTGGTGTTCGCCATGTTTGGCATGAAGCGGGAGGTGTACGAGACCATCGGTAACCTCGATGAGAAATTCTTTAACGGGTACGAGGACTTTGATTATCAGATGCGGGCACGAGCTGCCGGATACGATACGGTCATTAATCCGAATATTCAAGCATATCACTGGGAACGCAGTAGCGGCATTCACCGGAACTTCAACCGCAAGAATAATCTGGCACGCTTCTGGAAAAAGTGGGGCGGTCAAATCGAGGCTGATGTGTGGCCTTTCGTTTTCAGTCATCTGAAAGCACAGCTAGAGAGTCAAGTTGAATACCAGCATCTGCCGATTGTTGGCATTGACCTTGCCGAGGTTCGCAGTGATGCGGATACATTCTGGACCAAGTTGGAGGAAGCTGACTTTGCCAATGTAGCCGAGGTACGTGACTATTCCAATCGCTTCAATTCCAACGGGGCCATCTGGCTGCCACAGGTACTGGGTAAAGAACTGATTCATAGTGAGAACCGGTTACTGTTTTTGGTAGACAATTTCGCCCGTTTATTAGAGAACCGCTACTGGATTGAGATGAGACATGCCCATCGAGCCAAGGATCTGATCATTGATCTGTATGGCAATGTGATCACGATGGATCGCATATACGATGGATGCTGGCCTGGAACCAAAGTTCGGTAATTCACTCACAACGAAAATAAACAGGGAGGTACTTAAGGTGAAAGAAAAAGAGAGCACGCTCGATCGTGCCGTAAGATTTACCCGTAATCTGGAGTGGTTGGAGCAAGTCGAAAAGGTAATTCCGAGCGGATGCAGCACTTTAGCCAAAGCACCTGAACGTTTATTTCCGGGGCATACACCCGTATGTTGTGCAGAGGCTTACAAATCCCGATTTACAGATATCGACGGTAATGAATGGCTGGATTGCGAAATGGCCATGGGTACGGCGTCTTGGGGCCATGCGAGGCATGAAGTCCAATTAACCGTCATTCACCAGCTGAAAAAAGGGACTAGCTTCTCGGTTCCGGCCGACATCGAGCTTGAATGCGCCGAGTTAATTCTGGAGCGGTTCGAGGGTCGTTATCCGTCGCTGCGCTTCACCAAGAGTGGTGCCGATGCAGTGAGTGGGGCCGTACGACTTGCTCGTGCCGCAAGTGGCAAAAGCAAGGTTATTGCGACGGCTTATCATGGGTGGCATGATTGGTCCGCATACGGCTATTATGGTGGCCAAACGAAAGAACGGGGCATTCCAGTGGATATCGAGCGTTCAACGATCTGGGTCAACAAACCTACTGCGGAGCGAATTGAGGCCCAGATTACCTCATCTCCCGAGGATATCGCATGTATTGTTTTATGTCCCAACGAGTGGAAAAGGGAGGCACTGGAGGAAGTCGTCAACCTATGCCGCTCTCTGGACATCATTATCATATTCGATGAAGTCACTTCCGGTATTCGAATGGGCAAACAGGCTACAGCAGGAGAATATGACATCTGGCCTGATCTGCTCTGTATCTCCAAAGGTATGGCAAACGGGTTACCGCTCGCAGCGGTTTTGGGGCCAGAGCACTTGATGTCTCTGTCGGGACAGGTCCGATTCAGCAATGCCCATTCCAGCGAAACAACAGCGCTCGCGGCAGCCATTGCCTGTGAACGATTAATGAAAAATGCGAAAGTGTGGCCGACTTGGCGTGATCCGGCAACCCGGATCATGGATCGTCTGGAATCTGAACTTGTATTACTCGGATTAACAGATCAATTGGAAGTGAAGGGGACGTATGCAAGCTTCTGCATTCAATCTCTGGCCGAGGATAACTTTCAAACGGACCCTTTCCGCGAGTTCATGGTAAAGAGAATGGCTCACTTCGGCATCTTCACCAAAGGTTACTTGATTTTCTCAGATGCCCATACACGGGAAGAATTGCTGTGGGTCGAGGAAGCGCTGTTGCAGATCCTGTCAGACTGGAAAGAGATTCAGAAGCAGGAACATCTTCATGCGATGCAACTTTCGAAAACGTTTGAAGCTTAATCCATAGATCATAATCGACAATCGACTAGGAGGAATTATTCAATGAAAGCACTCGTATATCAGGATCTCAAACAGGTGACTTACCAGGAGATTGAGGAGCCAACCATTCAAAAGCCAAACCAGGTAAAAATTAAAATCTATGGTTCAGGCATCTGCGGTACAGATCTGAATATTGTCAAAGGCAAAGTGCCGGCGAATAAAGGAACGATCATTGGTCATGAAGGCGTAGGCACAGTGGTTGAGGTGGGCGAAGAAGTTCGTGGTTTCAAGATCGGTGATCGGGTATTGGTTGATCCCACACAATCTTGCGGTACCTGCTCATACTGCCGTGAGGGTCTGTTCATCTACTGCGAGAATTTTGATGACTACCAAGTAGGGATGACGACACACGGAACCTTTGCTGAATATTTTGTTGGGGACGAAAAGTATATCTATGCTATCCCGGATTCCATGAGTTGGGAAACGGCCATGATGATCGAACCACTGGGATGTGTACTTCAGACGTTCATGAAAGCAGGGACTAAGCCAAGTGACTCTGTACTGGTCCTCGGTTCTGGAGCAATCGGTTCCCTGTGTCAGCTTGTTAGCAAACGATTGGCAAGGCTTACTGTAGGCACGGAAGTTGATCCATACCGCAAAGAGTTCGCTTCAGGGATCGCGGATCACGTGTTCTATCCTCAGGATCTGACTCTCGATAAAGTATACGAGATCAATAATAACAAAAAGTTTGATATTGTAGTGGACGCGGTTGGTAACCAGCTTCATGTAGGGTTTGAGCTGATTGCCAAAGGCGGCAAGATTATTCCTATGGGATATGACGACAGCTATGAGGTGACGTTCAAATCAACAGCCGTGATTAATGATGGCATTAGTATCATCGGTGCGGTTGCTAATCACTCGATGATCAGTACGGCACTGAAATTTGCCCAAAGCATCCCGGAACTGGAACAGATGGTGACAGCCAAGGAACTGCTGAGTGATTATGAACAGGCCTTTAATGGAACGATTGGTTATGACATGCATACTGGAGAGAAGTTGCCGATGAATTCGGTCAAAACAGCTCTTATCCTATAAGCATATAGACATTAGCGGGTTTGCCGCTGCGAGAAGTTGGAATTCGCAGCGGTGAAAACCGCAGAAGGAAGGGATATCGATTGAAATTGCTTCAAGATTTGCCGAAGAATCCACGCTACTCCATTTTACTCGAACCGGTATGGGCCATTCCGGGCACGATCGTTCTATTCTACGCTCCTTTATATATGAAGGAAGCCGGACTTTCGGACATAGAAATCGGTTTAATCAATTCGGTGAATCTTTATTTTGCCTTTATCTTTCAATTGTTTGCAGGTTCCATTACGAATAAGCTGGGCCGAAAACGAACAACGCTGATCTTTGATCTGCTTGCCTGGAGTGTTCCTATGTTCATCTGGGCCTTCTCTCAGAACTTCTGGCTGTTCCTGATCGCTTATTTACTTAATGCAACATCCAAGTTTGTAACGGTTGCCTTTAACTGTCTGATCATAGAGGATGTCGAGGAACACAAACGATCCAAGGTATTTGCTATTCTCAACATGATTATTACAGGGGCTGGTGTACTCACGCCGATTGCCGGGGTGGTCATTGCTGATTATGGTATTGTACCTACACTCGCCAGCATTTACTTTGTCGGAGGCATCCTCATGACCGCCATGTTCTTCATACGTAACCGATACACGGATGAGACCGAGGTCGGCAAGGAACTTATGGGATTGCATAGTAAAACCCGTGTACTTCAGAGTTTGGGTTCCAGTCTGCGCCTGTTCGGCAAATCGTTCTACAAACGGAGACTTTTTCCGATTATTCTGATTACGGTGTTATCCAATCTGATTCTGCAGCTGAATTTCTTCCAGGTCATTTTCTTCAAGGAACAGTTGAAATTTGATGACCGTGTCATTTCGTTTATCCCAGTAGTGACTGCGGTAACCGTCATGCTGCTCTATCTGGTCATCATTCCGCGACTGAAACGGCGTTCGGAGGAAAAGTATGTTGGTTTTTCCATTGTGCTTAGCACGGCCGGAGCCATTCTGTTTCTATTGATCCCTGTGGGGAATATAGGAATGTTGTTTCTCACGCTAATCGTGCTCGCTGCGGGTAACTTCATTTTGCAGACGTACCGGGATTCCCTGCTGATGAACCGATTGGGTACGCATGAGAAAGCCGATATGTTCTCGGCCGTGCAGACCGTCATGACGCTTACAGCCATTCCATCCGGTTACCTGACGGGCCTGCTCTACCATCACAATCCAACACTATTGTTCAGTGTAATTCTTGGTCTATATGTCGTACTCATGGTTATTATGTTCTTCTTGCCAGATCCGCAAAAGCACTCCCAAGTGCTGGAACCTTACAAAAATATGTAGAAAAAGGGGTTTACTGTATCTGGAGCGAATATGTAGTACAGAAAAAAACTAGAACAACCTCTAGAACATATTTTAACTTGGGAGGCTACTAACAAATGACTAACGTAATGACAACAGAAGCACGGAAGCAATGGAGCTGGATGAACGAGCCCGAAACCTGGTCCTATACGGATCAGGGAGGCGTGCTGGTGGAAGCGAAGGCGGACACCGACTTTTTCCAAGATCCAGCGGGGAAACACATTCGTGCAACTGCTCCTTTCTTGTCCATGCCTGTGCCTGGCGATTTCGAAATTACAACCCAATTAACCGTTGATATGAAAAATCAATATGATTCCGGATGCCTGATGGTGATGGCGGATGATCTTAACTGGTGCAAAATTTGTTTTGAATATGATGGAAAAGTGCCTACCATCGTGTCGGTGGTGACACGTGATGGTTCATCCGATGATTGCAATTCGGTTGAAGTCTCCGTACCTAATCCCTATCTGCGTATATGCAAAGTAGAGGGATGCATATCATTCTTTTATTCACCCGATGGTGAAGAGTGGAAACTAATTCGATATTTCGGCATGCCGGTTCAAGGGGAACTTCGAGCTGGATTAGTTGTACAATCGCCGACTGGAACGGGCTGTACGTGTCACTTTTTATCCGTGAACGTTACTCATCCGGACTTGACCGCACGGTTCTAATCCGCTCCCCCGGCCGATCATTGGAGGGAGAACAGGTTCATGGTAAAAGCATTTATATTTGATTTTGATGGACTTATTGTGGATACAGAGACACCCTGGTACTATGCATTTCGCGATATTTATGAAGAGCACGGAGTAGAACTTGGTCTGGAGCTTTGGTCGAAAAATGTGGGGACATCCTTTGAGGAGTTTCATCCATTTCTGTATCTGGAGCAGGCGCTCCAAAAAAAGATAGATCATGACCATATCAAGCTGTTATCAGAACAGAAGTACGAAGCCTATTTGGGACAGGCCGCCATTCTTCCAGGGGTGCATGAATTGCTTCAGTCTGCGAGGGAGAAGGGGATTCAACTTGCGGTTGCTTCCAGCTCCACACGGGACTGGGTGCACGGTTACTTGCAGAAATTAGGCATTTTCGATTATTTCACAGTCGTTCATACTTCCGAAGATGTGAAGCGAGTGAAACCGGACCCTGAACTGTACCTTCTTGCTCTCCAGAGTCTTGGGATCGAGGCTTCCGAAGCAATTGTGTTCGAAGACTCACCTAATGGCTTGAAGGCAGCCAATGCAGCAGGTATTCGTTGCATCATCGTGCCTAACGAGGTAACACGTGGTCTGGAATTCGCCATGCATGAACTGCGGTTATCCTCGCTGGCCGAGATAGATATGGAGGCGCTTTAATCCAGATACTGCTTGCGTAGCTCGATAGGGGAGATCCCTTCGTATTTTTTGAACACTGATCCAAAGTAACTGGCACTGTTGAAACCAACAGCTTCGGCTATTTCATGAGCGGTAGTAGCGTTATTTTCGATGAGCATTTCCTTGGCTTTCAACAGCCGATATCGCATCAGATACTCCAGTGGAGTCATTTGAAATTCTTTTTTGAATATCCGATTGAGGTGCTGCTCGGTAACATCCATCTGCTCAGCCAACATGGGGAGAGAAATATCCTGATGATAATTTTGTTTGATAAAAGTAATGAGTTCATCCAATCTTAATCGGGCATCAGAACGTTCGTAAGCACTATAGCGTTCACCTTCAATGGTTAATCTGACCAAAAGCATGTACAGTAATGCAGATACGTGCCAGATCTGATCCTTGTGCCGGGACTGCAGCGCCAACGTAATTTCACGCAACAGGATATGAAGCATTCCGTCCGGCTTGAAGGCGCGCAGCTCCCCGATCTGCAAGGTATGCAAGAACCGTGGCAACAAATAGCCATTGAAAGACAGACAATCAAATCGTAATGAATCACTCAGATTGTGGTAACGGTAGGTTACCTCCGGGAACAGAATGAGAGCGGTCCCTTTTTTGATCGAAAATTCATGATTCTTTGCTGCGATTCGCCCGGTTCCTCCGATGCACTGTACAATGCTGTAATCCCGTGAATGGTCGCTCCAATTCATCAATTCATCAACGGTCAACTGGTTTTGCCCTGTAATCATGAGCGGCATATCGGTATCCAGCGGATTCCCCATACTAGGTTTCGGCATCGTCGTGTTATTCCTCTTTTCGTTAAAGGATCATGTGCGTAAGTGGCGTGGTTACAGCGTTAAAAGAAACCTAGAAAGAATTATATTACATAAATGGAATAATTTTAATTGAATGACGGACAATATATAAAACGTTTTCATATAAATGCTTCAGCAATTATTTATTGGATGAATGAGTATGAACTGTGGTCTGAGCAGCCTCTATTTATGGATCCAAAAGTATGCCTGCCTTGCCAACAGAATGCGAAACGGTATACGCTATAAGGAATGAGTGATTAAAGAAAGGGATGCAAACATGAAGAAAGTCATCGTAGTCGGATCGGGTATTCTGGGGGCATCAACAGCCTATCAATTAGCCAAGCGGAGCGCAGAGGTAATCATCGTAGATCGAAAAGATATAGGACAGGCGACGGATGCAGCTGCCGGTATCATCTGTCCATGGCTGTCACAGCGACGTAATCAGGACTGGTATCAGCTCGCCAAGGCTGGTGCGCGGTTCTATCCTGGCATCATAGCGGAGCTTAAAGCCGAAGGAGAAACGGAAACCGGTTATGCTCAAGTGGGCGCGCTTAGTATTCATACGGATGTGGACAAAATCAATAAGATGGAAGAGCGGGCCCACCTTCGCAAAGCAGATGCACCGGAGATTGGCGACATTACACCTCTTGATGACAAAGAAACCCGTGAACGTTTTCCATTGCTGGATGAACGTTATCAATCGGTACATATCAGTGGTGCTGCACGTATAGATGGAAGAGCGCTGCGCGATGCATTGATCCGGTCTGCACAGCGAAATGGAGCGGAAGTGATCCATGGAGACGCCACGCTTCAATTCGAAGCGGATCGGGTCATTGGTGTGAGTGTTAATGATCAGAGTTTCCTGGCAGATGAAGTCGTTGTCTGTGCAGGTGCATGGGCCAACGAACTGCTGAAGCCACTAGGCATACACTTTAAAGTGCATTATCAAAAGGCGCAGATTATGCATTTACATGTGACGGATGAGGAGAATACAGGCCGTTGGCCTGTAATTATGCCCCCGTCTGACCAATATCTCCTGGCCTTTGATCAACAGAAGATTGTCATTGGAGCCACTCATGAAAATGATGTGGAGGGTTATGATACAAGAGTCACTGCAGGGGGCATGCAGGAAGTTTTGAATAAAGGTCTGGAACTGGCGCCGGGGCTAGCCAATAGCACATTCCAGGAAGTGCGAGTGGGTTTCCGTCCGTTCACACCTGGATTTCTGCCTGTAATGGGAGCTGTGCCAGGGTGGCGGGGGCTGATTACCGCGAATGGACTTGGTGCCTCTGGCTTGACCATGGGTCCTTTTATCGGGAGTCAACTGGCGAAACTAGCTCTCGGCATGGAGCTGGATATCGATATTGAGCCCTATACTGTTGGCAAAGCAATGGATGATATTAAAAGAGGTGAGTCATGACATATTCACAACGTTTATCCGATGGAGCGAACTTGTCCGACATCATATATCTGGAGCATCAGATCGGTACGACAAAAGAAGAATTGCGAATCGCTTTGGAAAAACAAAAAACATACGAACGCGAATTGTCAGAATTGAAGTCATCAACAATCGGTAATGCATCGATAGACGGTTCGGACGAGCAAGTCTTAATGGAGAAGGCAAGCCAAACGAAGAACTTGATTGAAACCCTGTCTGAACAACTGGAGCAACTACAGGAAACATTGACGAAACTAGGCGATTAATCGGCTCATATCTCGTTTTTTCTGAAATCCTGACACTTAATATACGATGTGTATACACAAAAACCCCTTATTTAAGGGGTTTTTGTGATTTAGTTCAAATGGTTTATACCATTAAATGAACGGATGGTATAAAATGGATGTAGGTGCTGAACTGTCAATTCAGGTACCCATGTAACCAATCACGAAACTATGCTGAGAGGTGGATTCCAAATGTATAAAGAAGTGATACGTGTTGAGGACATCACGGGGTTTCAGTCCAGGTCTGAAGAGTTTTTCCCACTGCACTGGTTTCGAAAAATGCTGTCCGAGCATCCTGTCTACTATCACGAAGATACAGATACCTGGAATGTGTTCGGATACAATGATGTGAAGCAGGTCCTCAGCAATCATGAGTATTTTTCAGCCGAAGGAACTCGAACGACCATTGCGGTGGGAGCGAAGAATAACGAAGGCACACCTCCGGACAAATTAAACATTTCAAGTATCGATCCGCCCCGTCATCAAAAAAGTCGTTCGTTGTTATCCGCTGCTTTTACACCACGTAGTCTGAAAAACTGGGAGCCACGAATTCGCAACATTGCAGAGCAGCTGGTAGCAGATATTGAGCCAAATACGACCATTGATATTGTTCAAGCGTTGGCTGCTCCGCTGCCTTCGATGGTTATGGCTGATCTGCTCGGTATCCCTCTCACAGACAGTCATCGCTTCAAGAACTGGGTAGATATTCTGTTTCAACCTACCAATCCGAAGACTGCTGAAGAGAGTGAACTGAAAAAACAAATTGCAGCGCAAGAGTACTATCAATTCCTGTATCCTATTGTAGTTCATAAACGGACTCATCCTGGTGAGGATATCATTACCGATCTGTTGAACGTTGATGTTGAGGGGGAGAAGTTCACGGAGGATGAGGTTGTTCGCACGACCATGCTTCTGCTTGGAGCCGGTATAGAGACAACGAGCCATATGGTATCCAATACATTTTATTCCTTCATGTACGATGACCCGAGTCTGTATGAAGAACTTAGACAGAATTCGGAGTTGGTACCGCTAGCAGTGGAAGAAATGCTTCGTTATCGGTTCCACAATGCCAAGCGACATCGGACAGTGAAGCAGGATAACCAACTGCTCGGGGTGGATTTAAAAAAAGGAGACGTCGTCATCTCTTGGATGAGTGCAGCCAATATGGATGAACAGATGTTTGAAAACCCGTTTGAGTTAAATATTCATCGTCATAATAATAAAAGACATCTTACCTTTGGCAATGGCCCACACTTTTGTCTGGGTGCCCCGCTGGCAAGAATGGAACTCAGCATTGCCTTGACTGCATTTGTTGAGAAGATTGCTCGAATTGAGCCGGTGGAGTCCTTTGATCTGGAGAATAATCTGGCCACTTCAGCTCCGGGACAGTCATTGACCCATCTGCCAGTGAAGATTGTCGGCTAAGGTAATGAGCTTCATCATTGGACAACCTAAAAAGCGGCAGATCAGACGTGAACGTCTTGATCTGCCGCTTTGTTGTGCAAGTATGAGGCTGGATAACTTAATTTGAATTCATGGAAACTTTTTGTCTTACAACCTGTTTGATTTCTTCCTCTTTGGCTTGTTTGGTACGTTTAATAAAGAAGGAAAGAATCAATCCCACGACAGCGATACCGATGATAACGACATAAGCATCATTTATACCCTGGATCATGGATTCTGTAGCAAGCTGTTTTTGACTGAGACCATTGGCTGCACCAGTTGCCATCATATCCTGTACGTGTGCCGTTGTACGGGAGGTCATGACACTTACGAGCAATGAAGTACCTACAGCGCCAGCCACTTGTCTGACGGTGTTGGAGATAGCTGTACCGTGTGCACCAAGTCTTGGTGGCAGTTGGTTAAGCCCCGCAGTCTGAATCGGCATCATGAGCAAAGCCATACCAATCCGGCGGCCGGTAGACATTAATACTAGGTAACCATAACTGGTTGAATCTGTTAAGTCGATGAAACCAATTGTCGTTACGATGGTGATCACCATCCCGATAACAGCAAGCCATTTCGCACCAAATCGGTCAAACAATTTTCCGGCTACTGGCATCAGGAAGCCCATGACAAGCGCACCCGGCAGAAGTAATAATCCGGACTCCAGTGCAGTGTAACCACGTGCGTTCTGGAGATACAAGGGAAGCAACATCATGTCAGCATACATGATCATTGTAATCGCGATACTGATGACCGTTGTCAGGGAGAACATGTTGTATTTGAAAGCCCGCAGATCAAGCAGCGGAGTTTCGGAAACGAGCTGACGCCATGTAAACAGGGCAAGAGAAACAATTCCAGCCGTAATACAGATAAGAACTTCTGCACTTGACCATCCCAGACTTCCTGCTCTGCTGAAACCATAGAGCAATGCGCCAAATCCGATCGTGGAGAGCACCACACTGATTGTGTCGAACTTTGTGTTGACCCGTTCGGATACATTCTTCAGGTATACAAACGCAAAAGCAATGACAATAAGAGTTAATGGAATCATGCCGTAGAACATCGTTTGCCAAGAGTAGTTCTCTAGGATATAACCGGCAAGGGTAGGCCCGATTGCAGGGGCAAAAATGATGGCAAAACCAACCATACCCATCGCAGATCCTCGTTTTTCAGGGGCAAACAAGGTCAAAATAACGTGCATCAAGAGCGGCATGATAATGCCGGCACCCGCTGCCTGAATCATACGTCCTGTCAGCAATGTACCAAAGTTATTTGCAAGAGCGGATACGATGGTACCAATCAGGAAAATAAACATGGAAGCTTGGAATAGTTGCTTGGTTGAAAAGCGTTGCATGAAGTAGGCCGTAATGGGGATAAGCACCCCGTTCACCAGCATGTAACCTGTCGTTAACCATTGTGCGGTTGCGGCGGAGATGTTAAAATCACCCATCAGTTCGGGTGTAGCGACACTCATGATCGTTTGATTCAACGTTGCAAGGAAGGCTCCCAAAATCATGATAAACAGGATGGGACCTTTCTTTACGGATAATTCATCTTGTATTCTAGCCTGACTCAATCCTTTTCATCCTTTCAATCCACGCGTGACTAAATTTACAACGTGTTGTATAGTTTACATTGTATTTATTGAATTATATACATATTCGGACAGATTACAATTTACGTTATGACGTGTTTTCGTCGTTTATTTTACAAATAAAATGAATTTGTTGTGTAAATCAAAAATAAACGACTGATTGTTTTAAATTGTAATGTTTAAAATTTGATAGGAGGGATACACGTGAAAAATGAGAAGAAATCAGCCGTGGACCCAAGAATATTGCGAACGCGTCAGTTAATTCGAGGTGCATTTGTTGAATTGCTGCAGGAAATGGATATTGAGAAGTTGTCAGTGAACAAAATTGCCGAACGAGCGACGATCAATCGGGTAACCTTCTACCTGCACTATCGTGATATTACGGATATGATGGAGAAGATGGCCGATGAGATGATCGAGCATATTGAACGGATCGTGGTTGAATATGCTCCTCATTTTGAGAAACAAAGGACGGAAGAGGCTTGGCCTGTTCTGGTCAAGTTACTGGAGCATTTTGCAGAGAACGCCTCGTTCTATCAGGTGGTACTTGCCACAAAGCGCACACCCATTTTCACAGAACGACTCCTGAAACTGTTAAGTACCTTGGTCAAAGCCAAGATAGATCGAGCCGAAATGGAAGATGTTCTGGAGGATTCCGGCATTCACAAGGAAATTGCCATCTGGTATGGTTCGTCTGCTCTAATCGGTACCATTGTGGCTTGGTTGCGTAATGATATGCCATATTCCCCTCATTTCCTGGCTAAACAATTCTCGTTGATTCGCTCGTACTCTTATAATGACCTGATATAATCATGCTACAATTGCACCTAACGTTAATAGAGGAGGGATAATGTAATGAAATATAGTGCAGAACTCGTCGGTGAGATTTCTTTGTTCGAGATCATACTGGATTCTACTCCTAAATGGATCGTTGGTTATGTGACGGATACTCTGCTGTGGATATACTATAAGCAAGATGTTTTACTATTTAATATACAAGTTGAACTATATATTTAAACGTAACGGAGAGGACAGAAAAAACATATGGCTACTATACTCGTTGCAGACGACGATGCAAACATTCGTGAACTCGTCTGTCTATTTCTCAAAAACGATGGATTCACCACAGTGGAAGCTGCGGATGGTAAGGAAGCTCTCACTATATATGGCGAAACTCCAGTGGATCTGGTCGTCCTTGATATTATGATGCCTGTCATGGATGGTTGGGCACTGTGCAAAGAACTTCGAAGAGCCAATCCTGATCTTCCGTTACTCATGCTGACGGCCAGAGGAGAGACTTGGGAGAAGGTGAAAGGATTCGAACTGGGTACGGATGATTATTTGACCAAACCGTTTGATCCATTAGAGCTGACCGCTCGTGTCCGAGCATTACTGAAACGATACAAAATCGGCTCCACACACACAATCCAGTTTGGCAACGTCATTCTGGACCGTCAGACGTATAAGGTGATGAGAGGCACGGAGTCGCTTACGTTACCACTTAAGGAGTTCGAATTGCTGTATAAGCTTGCTGGAACACCAGGACAAGTCTATACACGTGAGCAATTAATCGATCAGATATGGGGTATTGATTACGCGGGAGATGATCGAACAATAGACGTACATATTAAGCGCCTGCGCGAACGATTCGCGACGACACCTGATTTTCGGATTGAAACGGTGCGTGGGCTAGGGTACAGACTTGAGGTCTATGAATGATCAGATCATTATACATTCGTGTGGTGCTCACCTTTCTGATCTCTGTCATCGCTGGTACAGTTATTTCTTTTTTTATGTCAACCTGGATATTCGAAGATAAATTGAACGAAAATGCTCGAATTAACATACGCAACTTTGGCCAGGACGTTGTGCAGATTTATAAGACGCTGCCTGCTGATGAAGCAGAATCATTTGTTAGTAGAATGAAACAACTTGATTCGTATCATATTCGAATTTATGATGCAACGGGCAATTTCCAGTCTTATGGGAAGCTTAACGAACATAAATCATCCCCCGTATCGACGGATCAACTCAAGAAGGTGTTAAACGGAGGGGTTGTACAGGACACACCTAAAGGTATTGCTACCGTTCTTTTGGGGCTACCGATCAAGACGGAAACGGGTACAAGAGCGATGTTTCTAGAAACACTCTCACCGCCCTCAGCCTCTTTTGTGGTCCAGTTTGGCTTGATTTTTGCAAGCTGTTCCTTGATTGTAGGAAGTTTGTTGATTGTGGTTGCTTCTGTATATCTGGTTAGACCGATCAAAAAATTGACCAAAGCGACCAAACGGATTGCAGCTGGTGATTTCAACGTCAAGCTGAACATTAAACAAACGACGGAGATTGGTACGTTGGCCCGCAGCTTTGAAGAAATGATGCATGATCTTCAGCAGTTGGAGCAGATGCGCAGGGAATTCGTTACAAATGTTTCGCACGAGGTTCAATCTCCGCTCACCTCGATATCCGGTTACGCTTCGGCACTGAAGCAAGTAAATCTCTTAGAGCAAGAACGAAACCGTTACTTGGATATTATCATCTCTGAAGCGAAACGAATGTCCAAAATGAGTGATAGCCTGCTCAAGCTGAGTTTACTTGAATCGCAGTCACAGCAACTACGGCTGAGCTCCTTAAGCCTTGATGAACAGATCAGGCGGGTCATTGTGGCGCTTCAGCCGCAATGGTCTGGGCGCAACATTCATTTCGAGCTTGATTTGGAGAATGTGAAGGTAACGGCTGATCACGATCAGTTAAATCAGGTATGGACAAACATCATCGGAAATAGCATCAAGTTTTCCGAGGATGGAGGTATGATTAAAGTCAGTATCGAAGAGGACTTCAAAAATGTGACTGTTCGAATATCCGACACGGGCATTGGAATTCCCTTGGAAGATCAGAAGCGTATATTCGACCGTTTTTTCAAGGCAGATCGTTCCCACAGCCGCAAATATGACGGGAGTGGTATGGGACTTGCTATCGTTAAACAGATCGTGTCCCTTCATCAGGGTGACATCCGAGTGGAAAGCGAACCTGGTCAAGGCACGACCTTTATTGTCACGTTGCCCATCCATCCACCAACGGATAGTTAGGCTCACAGGATAGGGTCAATGAATAGAATATCCATCGGATCATCTAAACCGAATGTTCATGTCCTATGTAACATGCAAGCTTCCTTGTATGTTACATAGGACATTTTTTTTGCTTGTTCATACTCCGTTCATATTCCGGTCATGGGGAGTACATCTTTCTTGATTAGGATTTCTTAAGCAGCCTGCCGGGCTAATATACAGATGAGGATAGGAGCAGATGAATGTGAATCAACAAACAGACAAAGAAGTACAGAGTAAAAGCAGAACCAAGAAAGTGTTAAGCATCTTGTTTAAAGTACTTTGCGCAATCATTTTAGCAATTTTACTTTTTGTAGCTACCGTATATACCGTCAATAAAATCAGCAGTTATTCGGAGCAAAAAAGAATGGAGCCTTATGGTCAACATGTATCCGTGGATGGGAAAAATATGAATGTGTTCATTCAAGGCGAAGGCGAGGAAACGATTGTGCTTCTGCCTGGTTTTGGAACAGCGGCACCAGCGCTTGATTTTAAGCCCCTTATCTCGGAGCTAGCCCCATATTATAAAGTCGTCGTGGTTGAACCGTTTGGTTATGGATTAAGTGATCAGACCGAAAGGGAACGCAGTACGGCAAATATCGTCAGTGAAATCCACGAAGCGTTACAGAGTCTACATATTGATCGTTATATCTTGATGGGGCATTCCATCTCGGGGATCTATAGTCTGGATTATGTGAACAAATATGCAGATGAAATAAGTGCATATGTTGGGTTGGATACCAGTGTTCCAGCGATTAGTGAACAGAAGGTTGAAGCATCAGAAATCGTACCGATTCAATGGTACCGTAACTTGGGTTTCCCGCGTTTGCAATTGAAAATGAGTGATGATCCATATGCTGGGCTACCGTATGATGAACAAACCAAAGAACAATTGAACATTTTGATACAAAAGAACATGTTTAATTCAACTCAATTAAACGAGATTGTAAGCATGTATTCCAATTTTAAAGCAGCTGAACAGTTAACGTTCCCAGTCGATCTCCCGATTCTTTTCTTTCTTCAAAAGAATCATCCTGCAGTGGACAATTGGGTTCCCGAACATGAGAAGTTAATAGAGAACTCTGCGCGTGGTGAAGTGGTGCTACTGGAAGCAAATCATTATCTATACCGTTCCCATGCCAAAGAAATCGCTGAAAAATTCAGGGGGTTTATGACGCAACGGTAAATATTAATTAGCTTGTTCATATTCAGTTCATATTGACGTCACGGGGAGTACATCTTCCTTGGATAAGATTTCATTAACGGCAATGAAGCAAGTCCAATAAGCGGTTCAAGACAGGAGAAGATCAGCGTGACACAACCAGAAGGAAAGAAAGCCAAGAATAGTACCAGGGCCAAGAAGGTACGAAATATTATACTTAAAATACTAGGAGCAATCTTAATTGCCATTGTTCTATTTCTGGGTATTGTTTATATCACAAATGTAATCAGCAGTAATTCTGAGGCGAAAAAGATCGAGTCTTACGGTCAGCATGTATCTGTAGACGGGAAAAATATGAATGTGCTCATTCAGGGTGAAGGCAAGGAAACGATTGTGCTTCTGCCCGGTTATGGAACAGCAACACCAGTGCTTGATTTCAAATTGCTTATTGATGAATTATCTCCATATTACAAAGTGGTTGCTGTTGAGCCATTCGGTTATGGATTAAGTGATGAAACTGAAAAAGAAAGAACCACAGAGAATATCGTAAGTGAAATTCATGAAGCTCTGCAACAACTGGATATTCAGCATTACATGCTCATGGGTCACTCCATTGCGGGCATTTACGGCATTGATTATGTGAACAAATATCCGAATGAGGTAACTGCTTTTGTCGGTATTGATAGCAGTGTATCCACCCAACCAAGTATTACAGATGCAAAGTTCCCATTAAAAACATTCGCTTTCCTCAGAAATACAGGTCTCTTAAGATTAATGATGAAAGTGGGTGCAGACCCCTATGAGGGACTTGCGTTCGATGAACAGACGGTTGAGCAAATGAGAATGATCTCGAATAAAAACATGTATAATCCCACGTCATTAAACGAGATGGAACATATTTATTCCAATTTTAAAGGTGCACAAGGTTTAAGCTTCCCTAAAGATCTTCCACTTCTTCTCTTTGTACAAGCGAATAATGAAGGTGTAGAAGGATGGATACCGCTGCATGAAGGGCAGATCAAAGATTCGGTACATGGGAAAGTGATTACAATGGATGGTTCACATTATTTACATCACACTCAATTCAAAAAAATTGCTGAAGACTTTAGAGCTTTTATGAACGAAGCGAAGTAATTATGGTGTAGACGTACACTCTTTAACTTAACAAGGTGCATGAACGAATATGAGAAACCGTCCTGAGAGGCTGTTTTTCCATAATACGATAAATTTGGCCGTTGCCGTGATGAGAGAGAGGAATTCAAATGAGATTATTTGAGATACTGTTAGTTCTATCCTGTTTCGCTTTACTCGTAGACCTACTATTTATGAAAAGAAGTGCAAAGAAAGTAGGCTTGGGTTTGGGTATAGGAAGTAGCGTTATATTATTAGTTCAATTGTTTGTTGAGGGATACAGATGGCAGTTGCTTTTGGTATATATCATGACGGCTCTATTCATAATCATCGTTTTATTCAGACATTCCGAAAAGATGATGAATCTTAAAATAGGGAAGTTCTTGAAATATAGTTTATCTTCCTTAATCGTTATTCTGCTGGTTGGTTCTACTGCCTTGTCTGCATACTTACCTGTCTTTAATTTGCCGAAGCCGGATGGTCCAGAGAAAGTGGGTACTCAAACCTTTCATTTTACAGATCAGAACAGAGATGAAGTCTTCACTGAAGATCAAAGTGATAAGAGGGAACTCATGGTTCAAGTTTGGTACCCTACTGAAAATAGGAATAATATCAAGCGTGACACGCTATTTCCAAAAGATAAAGAGAGGTTCAAAAAGTATATTCAGAGCTTCTCTGCTTCTTTAAAACTGCCCGAATTTGTGCTCGACTACTGGAAGTATAGTCAAACCAACTCTTATGAAAATGTAGAAATATTACCTTCTACAAGTCCTTATCCCTTGGTACTGCTATCTCATGGCATGGGAACCAGTAGAGTTCTACAAGCATCACAGGCGGAGAATCTGGCCAGTCATGGGTTTATCGTGGTCACCATCGATCATACGTATAGCACCTTTGCTACCCTTTTTCCAGATGGCCGTGTAACGGACTATAAAAAAAGTACGACTACACTAGATGAACGTACAAAAACAGGGGATATATGGACGAAAGACGTGGAATTTGTAATCGATCAAATCGAAAAGCTGAATTCAGGTGCAATCGAAAGTCAATTTAAAGGGAAGATCGATCTAGATCACATCGGCGCGATGGGGCATTCTTTTGGGGGTGCAACTGCGTTTAATGCAACGTATTTAGATCAGAGAATCAAGGCCGGGGTTAATATGGATGGGTCACTATATGAAGTGGAAAATAGAGATGATATAAACAAGCCGTTTATGTTCATCCGATCGGGAAGTTTTGAAGACTGGTTAGCCAATTTTGAAGCGGATAGAAATTCCGATGATGAAGTAACTAAATTTCTTTCAGATGAGCTGCACATTATGAAAAATGTTATTAATCATGGGGGAAATGTGATTTATATAGAAGGAACCCAGCACTTCAATTTCACGGACCTTCAGTTCTATTCGGAACTGGTTAAACTGTCCGGGATCACAGGAGACATCAATGGTAAAAGAGGATCAAACATCGTAAATCAATATGTACTCGATTTCTTTAACAAGCAGCTGAAAGGAACGGGTGGAGATCTGATTCAGGGACCGAGCGACATGTATCCAGAAGTGAAATTTATAGATCCTAAGGAACTTTAAACGACCAAAACACTTAAAATTCAGGAGATGATGTGAATGGGACGACAAAAGAGAAAACGCACTTCAATCGCCGTGTTCACTATGGCATTAATGATGTTAGCTCCAATGTCTGCAATGGCCGCGCCTGCTACAAGTAGCAGTGATTTTACGTATGAACCAACCAAGAAAACGGTGATGGAGAAAGCCGAGTTACTCACCGAGAAACATGGAATTACAAGCCTGCAATATGCCCTTATCGATGGTGGCGAGATTGTGGTGTCCGGTCAGACGGGTAAAAACGATAAAAACAACAAGGTACCTCTTACGTCGGATACGATCTATGGCATAGGATCAACGAGTAAAATGTTCCTCACAGCTTCTGTAATGAAGTTAGTTGACGAAGGCAAGGTGGATTTGGATCTGCCTGTTGTGAACTATATACCTGATTTTCAGATGAAAGATCATCGCTACAAACAAATCACACCACGCATGCTGTTGAATCATTCTTCCGGTCTGCTGGGCAGCACGGGCAGCAATGCCACATTGTACGGGGATAATGATACGTACTCACATGATACGTTTCTAGAGCAATTGGCGAGTCAAAACCTGAAGGCAGATCCCGGAGCGTTCTCGGTGTATAGTAACGATGGGTTTACGTTATCCGAGATTATGGTTGAACGTGTTAGCGGCATGAGTTTTACAGCTTTTATACACCAATATATTACGGAACCTTTGGACATGAAACATACCAAAACACCACAGGATGTGGTTGACACGGCAGCAATGGCGGGAATCTATTCTCCTATGTATGAGGGTCAGCTTCCACAAGAGAATTATAATGTTATCGCTACTGGCGGCATATATTCTACCGCTGAAGATCTTGCGAAGTTTTCACAAATCTTCACGGGAGAGGTCCAAGGCATTCTTACCGATAAGTCTGTAGAAGCCATGGCGCAAGAAGAGTACAAAAAAGGCATGTGGCCAGAGGATGGGGATACGTCTATATCTTATGGTTTAGGGTGGGATAGTGTAAATCTGTACCCATTCAGTGAATATGGTATCAAGGCAGTAACAAAAGGTGGAGATACCATATCATATCATTCATCATTAGTCGTACTGCCGGAATACAATCTGGCTGCAGCCGTTACCTCATCAGGTGGGACAAGTGCCAAAGATCAGTTCATTGCGAGTGAATTATTACTCAGCGCACTTGAGGAAAAGGGGATTATTACAGAACGGAAACCGGAAAAATCGTTTGGTGTGCCTGTGAAGGCAGATATACCTAAAGAAATAGCCACGAATGCAGGTATATATGGAGGCAATAATTCGGTTAAGAAGATCGAAATGAATACTGCTGGACAAATGACTGTATCCACACCCGCAGCTCCAAGTGATTCGGCTCAAAAATACACCTATGCAGCGGATGGTACTTTTGTTAACGATGAGGGCACGGAAAAGTTGAAATTTGTTAAGGAGAAGAATGGAAGGACTTATCTGTGGTATCGATCTTATATATCCTTACCAGGACTTGGACAATTGGCTTTCTCCGAATATAAAATGGAGAAACTGGGAGCCAATGAATTATCCCAGGATATTACGGCCTCATGGGAGCAGCGTGAAGGTAAAAAATATTACCTGGTGAATGAGAAATATACATCAACGGTTTATCTCAATTCGACACCAATTCTCCCGATTCATTTGGACAAAGAGACCCCGGGATATATATCCAATATTAAGATTATTGGAGCAAACGAAGCAGTCACGGAGCTGCAAATCCCTGGCCTGGCTGGACGTGATACAAAGGAGATTTATTTTGCTGAAAAGAACGGAGTAGAGTACATTACAGCCGTTGGTAGCATATACGCCAGTGAGAAAATGGTACAACCACTCTATTCGGGTAAACAATCTCTAGTAACGATTCAAGCAGATGGATATGCCAGATGGTATTCGATACCAGCAACGGTGAAAGGAAAAGTCATGACGGTTAAAATGCCTGCAACTGGCGCCTTTGCTGTATATGATCAGAAGGGTATTTGTATTAATCACACCGTAGTCAGCGGTAAGAATGAGGTTGTTTTACCAGAAAACGGCCGCATTGTATTTGCAGGTGACGTGGATTCCACATTTGAAATTTCATTAAAATAGATGAATTATAGTAAGGTAGCATGTTTAATGAAACTAAGAAGGCAGCCGATCAAAGTAATCGGCTGCCTTTGTTATATGGGAGCAGCGGGACTTGTTAATGGGATTATGCAAAGAAGAAGATGTATTTATAGTAGAACAGAGTGATTTCAACCAATGAGGTAGCATGATTTAGAATTCTTCGCTCTTGCTCAACTGAAGAATTATTCTTTTTTAGGAGAGTGGAAACGATGCCTACGATATTAGTTGCTGACGACGATGCGAACATTCGCAAACTCGTCTGTTTATTTTTGCGCAACGACGGATTTACAACCATCAACGCCGTAGACGGAAAGGAGGCCCTGGCTATCTATACCTCCACGCCAGTCGATTTGGTTATTCTTGATATTATGATGCCAGTCATGGACGGTTGGGCATTATGCGAGGAACTTCGAAGAGCCAATCCGGATCTTCCGTTACTCATGTTGACGGCAAGAAACGAGACCTGGGAGAAAGTACAAGCATTTCAGCTCGGGACAGATGACTATATGACGAAGCCATTCGATCCGCTTGAGTTGATGGCTCGCGTCAAGGCACTGTTGAAACGATACCGTATAGGTTTAACGCAGACCATCCAATTAGGAAACGTTATTCTGAACCGGCAGACTTATAAGGTCATGAGGGGTGCAGAGTCGTTCACCTTGCCGCTTAAAGAGTTCGAATTATTGTATAAACTTGCTGGATTACCGGGACAAGTCTATACGCGGGAGCAATTAATCGATCAAGTTTGGGGAATTAATTATACTGGCGATGATCGAACGATAGACGTGCATATTAAACGTCTACGCGAACGTTTTGCCGATATCTCCGATTTTCGTATCGAAACGGTACGGGGACTTGGTTACCGGCTAGAGGTGCAGGAGTGACCGGCTCCCTCTATACACGTGTAGTCCTGACCTTTCTGGTCTCCGTGATCGGGGGCACAATCCTTTCTTTTCTTGCTACAACCTGGATGTTTCAAGATAAATTAAACGAAAACTTACAAGGCTCCTTGCTTGACTTTGGCCAGGATATCGTCCGCATCTACGAGACATTGCCTCTACGCGAAGCAGAAATGTTTATAAGTGAAATGAAACAACTTAACTCTTACCACATTCGAATCTATAAAGCTACGGGTCAGTTTCAATCCTACGGAGAACTTAAAGAACAACATCCTTTCCCGGTGACGACGGAACAAGTAAAGAAAGTGCTGGATGGGGAAAGGCTCCAAGTTAATGGAATCGATACGATCTTCTTGGGATTGCCGATAAAAACTGAAATGGGAAGCATAGCAATGTTTGTAGAGCCCCTCACTTCCTCTTCCACCTCATTTCTTATCAAGTTTGTTGTAACCTTTTTGATTTGTTCCTTGTTAGCAGGAAGCCTATTGATACTAATTGCGGCTATTTTTCTGGTAAGACCGATCAAAAAATTGACAGAAGCGACCCGGCTTATAGCTGCTGGAGATTTCAACGTCAAACTTAATATTAAACAAAAGGGTGAGATAGGTACTTTGGCTCGCAGCTTTGAAGAGATGATGCACGATTTACAGCAGCTTGAGCAGATGCGCAGGGAATTCGTAGCAAACGTGTCCCATGAAGTTCAGTCTCCGCTTACTTCCATTTCCGGTTTTGCTATAGCGCTCAAGCAGGTAGACCTCCCGGATGACGAAAGAAGCGAATATCTCGACATTATCATCACTGAAACTGCACGAATGTCCAAAATAAGTGATAGTCTGCTAAAGCTGAGTTTGCTTGAATCTCAATCATTGCAAATGCGGCTCGCCACGCTCAGTCTGGATGAACAGATCAGACGAGTAATTGTTGCTATTCAACCCCAATGGTCGGCCCGTAACATTCAGATCGATCTTGATTTGCAGCCCACCCAAATCACGGCCGATTATGACCAGTTAAATCAGGTGTGGATCAATATCTTCGGCAATGCCATCAAATTTTCCGAAGATGGTGCCCGAATTAACGTCACGATCAAACAGAATATCAAGAACGTGGCGATCCGCATATCGGATTCGGGTATTGGTATTCTCCCGGAAGACCAAAAGCGTATATTTGACCGATTCTTTAAAGCTGATCGTTCCCACAGTCAGAAATATGAAGGAAGCGGTATGGGACTAGCTATTGTAAAGCAGATCGTCTCGCTTCATCAAGGGGACATCCGGGTGGAGAGCGAATATGGACGAGGAACGACCTTCATCGTCATCTTGCCAATCACAACACCCACAGAGTGATTGGATTTCATGCCTTCACTAGGCTATGACACCCTGTATAAACCTCCTTGCGTATGATGATGCAAACTTTTTTTGCCTGTTCATCCTCCGTTCATGTTGCAGTCATTAGGGGGACATCTTGGTTTGTTATATTGTCTTTAGCGCCCACGTTATGGTGGCTTAACACAATGATGAAGACAGGAGTAGATGCAAGAATGAAACCAAGAGAGGTAACAAAACTGAAGATGAGTGTGAGGAGAGCAAGAAAGAGAAATACTATAGCTGCTGTGACTCTCATGCTGACGATACTTGCCCCAATGTCTGCAATGGCCGCACCGGCTGCCATGAATAACAGCATTAACCTTACGTATGAGACAACAAAGAAAACCGTAATCGAAAAAGCTAAGTTGCTGACTGAAACGTACGGTACGACGAGTCTGCAATATGCGCTCATTGATGGTGGAGAGATTACGGTGTCCGGTCAAACGGGCAAGAACGATCTAAACGACAAGGTACCTCTTACTTCGAACACAATCTATGGCATTGGTTCAACCAGTAAAATGATGCTTACAGCCGCTGTAATGAAGCTGGTTGATGAAGGCAAGATCGATTTGGATGTGCCTGTTGTGAACTATATGCCTGATTTTACAATGAAAGATAAACGATACAAACAGATTACACCCCGTATGTTGCTGAATCATTCGGCCGGGCTTTTCGGAACCTCTGTCGGTAGTGCTATACTGTATGGGGACAATGATACCTATGCACATGATACCTTTTTGGATCAATTGGCGACCCAGAATCTGATGGCAAAGCCAGGTGCGTATTCGGTGTACTCTAACGATGGATTTACATTAGCTGAAATTCTGGTTGAGAGAGTCACTGGTATGAGCTTTACGGCATTTATACACAAAAATTTTACAGAGCCTCTGAAAATGAATCATACCAAAACACCACAGGATATAGTTAATACGGGAGAAATGGCGGGAATCTACTCTCCTGTGTATAAGGGGCAGCTTCCACGCGAGAATTATAATATCATAGCTTCAGGAGGCTTATATTCCACCGCTAAGGATCTGGTGAAATTTTCGCAAATCTTCACAGGAGAGGTCAAAGGGATTCTTTCCAACAAGTCGGTAGAAGCCATGGAGCAAAAAGAATACAGAAGAGGCATGTGGGCAGAGGATAGTGATTCTTCTATGTCTTACGGATTAGGGTGGGATAGTGTGGACTTGTTCCCATTCAGTGACTACGGCATCAAGGCTGTTACGAAAGGTGGAGATACGTTATCTTATCATTCTTCACTCGTCGTACTTCCGGAATACAACATGGCTGCAGCCGTGATCTCTTCAGGCGGAGCAAGCATAACCAATCAATTCATTGCGAGTGAGTTATTACTTAGCGCACTTGAAGAAAAGGGCATTATTAAAGAACGGAAACCGGAAAAATCATTTGGTGTACCTGTGAAGGCTGATATGCCTAAAGAAATCTCCAAGTTTGCAGGGAATTATGGTGGCAATAATTCAGTTACGAAGATCAAAATAAATAAGGCAGGACAAATGACGCTCTCCTCTCTTACGGCTCCAAGTAATCCGGTTCAAGAATACACCTATACATCAGATGGTACTTTTGTGAGTGATGATGGTACAGAAAAGTTGAAATTCGTTGTGGAGAAAAATGGGAATACCTACCTGTGGTCTCGATCTTATATCTCCGTTCCAGGACTCGGACAGGTGGCTCTCTCAGAATATAATGCGGAGAAGCTCAAAGCCAATACATTACCCAAGGAGATTAACGCTGCATGGGCAAAGCGTGATGGTAAAAAATATTATCTGGTGAATGCGAAATACACATCCATGCTCTATCTTAATGCTACATCGATCCTGCCTATTCAATTGAATAAAGAGAATCCAGGGTATATGTCCAATAATAAAATTATTGGAGCAGGCGAAGCAGCCAATCAATTGCAGATTCCGGGTAGTGCCGGACGAGAACCGATGGACATTCATTTCTCCAAAAAGAACGGAGGAGAGTATCTTACATTTTCAGGTTATGTATTCGCCAGTGAGGGATTGGTAAAACCAATCTATTCCGGTAAACAATCCGCAACAACCATTCAAGCAGATGGATATGCCAAATGGTTTTCGGTACCCGCTACTGCGAAAGGAAAAGTCATGACAGTGAAGTTACCTGCAAAAGGAGCCTTTGCTATCTATGATCAGAACGGAATTTGTATTAATCACAGCGTGGTTAGCGGTAAGAATGTTGTTGTTTTACCCGAAAACGGCCGTATTGTATTTGCTGGTGAGGCTGGTTCTCTATTTGAAATTTCACTAAAAAAGTAAGATGAATGGAGTTTCAAACAGTTCGACAACAATCTAACTCAACAGGAGAGAACCATCATGATGAAAAAAATATTAATCATTTTGCTCAAAATACTCGGTGCGATCGTTATCGCTTTTGCATTATTTATTGCCACTGTCTTTATTGTTAATGCAGTTAGCAACAAATCGGAGGAAGGGAAGATAAAACCTTATGGCCAGTTTGTAGCGGTTGACGGCAAAAACATGAATGTGTTGATTCAAGGAAAAGGCAAAGAAACGGTGGTATTGCTTCCTGGGTATGGAACACCCGCCCCAGCCCTTGATTTCAAACCGCTCATCGATGAGCTATCTCCATTTTACAAAGTCGTTGTCATTGAACCTTTCGGTTATGGATTAAGTGACATTACTGAAAAAGAGCGTACTACGGAAAATATGGTTAGTGAAATTCATGAAGCGTTACAGCAACTTGGTATTCAACGTTACACGCTCATGGCTCACTCCATTTCAGGGATATACGGACTGGATTATGTGAACAAATATGCAAACGAAGTAACTTCCTTTGTCGGCATCGAGAGCAGTGTCCCAACGCAGGGAGGTAACGATGATCCATTCCCAACCGGAACGTACAAACTGCTTAAAAAATCAGGATTCTACCGTTTGTTAATGAAACTGGCCCCTGATCAACTGATTGCACCCGATGTTGATGATGAAACCAGAGAGCAAATTCGAATCCTTTCACTCAAAAATACGTTTAATCCGAATAACCTGAATGAAGGCGAAAACTTTGGCCCTAATTTCAAAGCAACTGAGAACCTGTCTTTCCCCAAAGATCTTCCGTTGATTTTCTTCTTACAAGCGAATGATACTGAAACGGAAGGATGGATACCCTTGCATGAAGAGCAAGTCAAAGATTCAGTGCATGGAAAAGTGATGACTTTCGAGGGAGATCATTATTTGCATCACACCCGATCCAAAGAAATGGTTCAAGAATATAGGAAGTTTATGAGTGAAATAGAGTAGAGTGTGTCAACAAAAGAAGCCGCGAAATCGCGGCTTTTTTTTCTATTGAAAGAGTTGATGAGCATCCATGCGTAGTTACTTTATTGGAAAATTAAGGTTGACACTCTTTATCACCACGTATACAATCGTATACATGAATGCGCTGTATACATATGTATACACGCAATGGAGGTGGCAGGATGAGAGATCGACAGATCGAAGAATCGGATGGAAGTGTACGTCAAGGCGAACGTCCGAGACGTGATGTGAGTGACAGCGAGCAACGTGGAGAGCGTTCCAGACGTGGCAGAGGACATGGTGAACAACAGGGAAAACGGGGCCATGGTGCGCAAACATTCCGTCGCGGCCGGATTCTCGTATTTCTGGAACAGATGCAGAATCGAAGAACAACGCTCGCCAGACAACTTGGTCAGGAGGAGTACGAACATATTCGCCCGATAATCAGTGGGGAGTTGAAAGCCATTGATCAGGTCATCGATGAGTATGTCCATCTTTTCGAACTGCAAAATGAAGATGTAATTCCCAATAAGAACCTGGAGAGTGAGAGTGAATAAGTATGATTCGTCGTTTTTTCTCGTATTATCGTCCTTATAAAAAACTGTTTTTGATTGATTTTGGATGTGCTGTACTCGCAGGTCTTCTGGAGTTGGCTTTCCCCCTTGCCGTCAGTAAATTCATTAATGAGTTGTTGCCAGGTCAGGATTGGCCTCTTATTTTGCTTGCCTGTATTGTGCTGTTATCCATCTATGCACTTAATACGGTATTGAACTATGTCGTTACATACTGGGGACATATGCTGGGCATTAACATTGAGACCAACATGCGTGAGAAGATGTTCGCTCACTTGCAGAAGCTGTCTTTCCGGTTCTTCGATAATCGCAAAACGGGTCATTTAATTGGTCATCTCACGAATGATCTGAACGATATCGGCGAGGTTGCTCACCATGGACCTGAAGATGTGTTTATTGCAGTGATGACATTAATCGGATCATTCTGGCTGATGGCTAACATTAATCTTGAGCTTGCGCTGCTTACCTTTATCATTATCCCTATTATGGCTTGGGTCATTATCGTATTTGGAGGCCGTATGACGAAGACGTATCGAAGACTCTTCGGAGACGTCGGCAATTTCAATGCGCGCATTGAGGACAATGTCGGTGGCATGCGTGTTGTGCAATCGTTCGCCAACGAAGAACACGAGAAAGAGCTTTTTGCTGTAGATAATCAGAATTTCCGTAAAACCAAGCTGCTTGCCTACAAAACGATGGCAAAAAGTATCTCGGTCAGTTATATGATGATGCGACTGGTTACGGTATTTGTCATGATCAGCGGGGCTTGGTTTTATATTGACGGCAGAATTAATATGGGTGATTTTATGGCCTTCCTGCTGTTGTCGAATATCTTCTTCCGTCCTATCGAGAAGATTAACGCAGTCATCGAAAGTTATCCGAAGGGCATCGCTGGTTTTAAGCGTTATCTGGAGATCATTGATACAGAACCTGAAATTGCTGATAACAAAAACGCCGTGGAATTCGAAAGTGTGAAGGGTGATATTCGTTTTGAGAACGTCTCGTTTGGATATGAATCCAGTCGGCGTATTTTAAATGATATCAGTCTGACTGTTCGACCAGGGGAAACCGTTGCTTTTGTTGGTCCGTCAGGTGCAGGTAAGACAACCATTTGTAGCCTGCTTCCGCGATTCTATGAGGTAGAAGAGGGACGGATCACTGTAGATGGTGTGGACATTCGGGATGTTAAGCTTCAATCGTTGCGTAAGCATATCGGAATCGTTCAACAGGATGTATTTTTGTTCTCGGGTACCATTAAGGAGAATATTGCTTATGGTGACCTGAGTGCAACGGACGAACAGATCTGGGATGCCGCTCGCCGTGCCTCATTGGAGGAATTGATTCTTACGTTGCCGGACGGTATGGATACGGTCATTGGTGAGCGTGGAGTCAAGCTATCCGGAGGACAGAAGCAACGGTTATCCATTGCGCGTATGTTCTTGAAAAATCCACCCATTCTTATTCTGGATGAGGCAACATCTGCACTGGATACGGAAACGGAAGCACTTATTCAGCAATCACTCGCTGAATTGTCGGTGGGTAGAACGACACTTGTGATTGCACACCGATTGACAACGATCAAGAATGCGGATCGAATTATCGTAGTGAACACAGATGGCATCGCTGAACAGGGCAATCATGAGGAACTGGTCGCCGCTGGAGGTATATATAGCCGTCTTCATCAGGTGCAATACAGCCACTCTTAATCCATATAAAATGAACAAAAAAATATTTACACTGGGTACTCCGATGACAGAACAACCTTCCGATCGCTGTTATCCCCAGATTTTTTTATTCCTTATATAAAGGGGAAATCCGGGGATAAAGGCGAGTTTATGCTTACGAAGTAGCTTTCCACAGAAAGCTTTTAGCTCCGCTTCTTCAGGTTCTTTCTGTCCTCTTCGTTTTGTGTAAATGTTCAGTTCAATTTATATAGAAACTTAAGTAGGTGACTAAGTATCTGGATAAAGTAACTAAATCAATTAAACCTTGCCGCGCATATGCGCGGCTTTTTCTTTTGGGTAACTAATGAAGTTATAAATGCTATACAAAATATAATGTTGACAACGTCCACTAACCTGATTATTATAATGTTGACAATGTCCACTAAAAAGGAGGGTTTGACATCGACTCTCAGTACATAAATCCAGATATTCTGGCTGACATGCGACGTTTTAACCGTTTTTATACCAACATACTTGGTGTACTCGACAAGCATATTCTCGGAACAGGGTATTCCTTTGCTGAAGTACGGGTCATTATTGAGATTGGAATTCGGGGAGAGAGCATTGCGAACAATCTGGTGGATACACTGACCATTGATCGCAGTTACATGAGCCGCATTGTAAACAAGCTGTCCAAGGAAGGTCTGCTGGTGAAAGTGAATTCTGCGGCCGACAGCCGGGTCAGTCTGATTCGTCTGACAGCCAAGGGTGAGGAACTGTATGCCCAATTGAATGATCGATCCGATCAACAGATTCTGAAATTAATGCAAGACCTCAATGAAGAAGAGATTCAAGAGGTATACACCTCCATGATGAACATACAAGAGAAGTTGAACAAGAAGGCAGGAGAGACAACACGATGATACGATTTGAATGTGACTATAACGAAGGTGCGCATGATCGCATTTTACAAAAACTGATGGAAACTAACATGGAACAGACAAGCGGTTATGGTACGGATGAGCATTGCCAACGGGCGAGAATGCTTATTCGTCAGGCTTGTGACAACGAGCAGGCTGATGTTCATTTTTTGGTTGGCGGTACACAGACAAATACAACGGTGATTGCCTCTATTTTGCGTCCTTATCAAGGTGTGATTGCAGCGAGTTCAGGACATATTGCGGTTCATGAGACGGGGGCTATTGAAGCAACGGGTCATAAGGTACTCACAGTACCAAGTGAGGACGGAAAGATCACGCCTGAGCAGGTTAGAGCAGTCTACGATGCGCACATGAATGAGTCGTCGCCGGAACACTGTGTGCAGCCAGGTATGGTCTACATATCTCAGCCAACGGAGAACGGAACGATGTACAGCAAGGCAGAATTGCAAGCTTTGCACGCAGTCAGCAGAGCGTGTGGTCTTCCATTTTTCGTGGATGGAGCACGCCTTGGATATGCACTTGCCTCCCGAGATTGCGATATGACACTTGCTGATCTTGCGCGCTTGTGCGATGTATTTTACATCGGGGGAACCAAGATTGGCGCATTGATGGGAGAGGCGGTTGTCATCCTGAATGATGCGCTCAAACCAGATTTTCGTTATATGATCAAACAAAAAGGTGGCCTGCTTGCCAAAGGCAGATTGCTGGGAATCCAATTTGAAACGTTGTTCGAAGATGGTCTGTACCTCGATATTTCTCGTCATGCCGTAGATATGGCCTTGAGAATTCATGATTCACTCGAACAGCAGGGAGTACGTTTCCTGTACGATTCACCAACTAACCAGCAGTTTCCGATTCTACCTGATTGTTTGCTTGAGAAATTACGCAGCGGTTATACGTTCACCTTCTGGGAAAAGGTTGACGATACACACAGTGCGGTGCGGTTCTGTACCAGCTGGGCAACTCGTCAAGAGAATGTGGATGCACTGACTCGTGAAATTACTCAATTATTGCACGAAGAGATCCACGTGCCAGAACGGGTCGAAGTATTGGTCTAATCTTGTTCAAAAATTAAGGAGAACAGTTCCGATTTCCTTCTCATAAATACGAGTAGCTTGAATAAATCCAAAAGCAATTACGCAGAATTCTGATACAGAAAAAAGGACAACTCATTGTGGTTGTCCTTTTTTGGTTTACCTTTTGTGAGATAGTTGTGAGATAGAGAGTGCATATTCGGTTACTCACTCAAGGCCATGTCATATTTCTCTTTCAGCCGTCGGATATCGGCTCTAGGCGGCGCACCGAACATGCGTGCATATTCGCGGCTAAATTGAGAAGCACTCTCGTAACCAACCCGGAACGCTACATCTGCCGCGTCAGCAGATTCGGCCATCAGAAGTCGCCGGGCTTCCTGTAATCTTAATTGTTTCTGGAATTGTAATGGACTCATGGCTGTGATCTCTTTGAAGTGACGATGGAATGAAGAGACGCTCATGCTGGCGGTCTCAGCCAGATCTTCAATGCGAAATGGCTGTTCCCAATGATGAACGATGTACTCAATCGCTTCTCTGATCCGATAAGTGCTGCTACCTTCAACCGCAATCTGCGCCAGTTCTCCTCCGTAAGGTCCTTGAAGGAGGCGGAACAGGATTTCTTTAACGTACAACGGAGCCAGAAACGGAATCTCTCCCGGCGTATCCAACAATCGAACAAGTCGGAGTACAGCATCCTGAATGGACGATTCCATCTGACCTACAAACATGGCTCGTCTGGCGTTTTCGTTGAATGTTACCTTGATATTGCATTCGTTAAGTACTTCGAGAATTTGGTTCGGTGTGAATTCGAGCTTAAGACTTAAGTAGGGTGCTTCAGCGGATGCCTTGATAATCTGCCCGATGACCGGAAGATTCATGGAAGCAATCAGGTAATTGGAAGGTCCGTATTCATAACGCTCCTGTGCGAGCAATACTTCTTTCAACCCTTGAACAATCACACAAAATGAAGGTTTATATACTCTGTATGCGGGTTCGCTAATCTTGGAATGGTGATAGACAAACAGGGAAGGAATCTCCGTTTCCATTGCACAGTTATGGTGGGAATGGCGTTTAATCAGGTCACTCAATTCCTGTTTTGGTTGAAATGATTCTTCGGTCATACGTATCCTCCTCACGGATTTAACCTGCTTACATTATAAAGCTTACCGTACAGAACCAAAAGTGGGCCTGAGAGGATCAGGCAATCAATTAAGACGATTGATATACCGCTTGCAGTCCATGACTCGGCATACTAAGAGTATATCAACAGAGCCAAGCGATTAAAGTTTATTCGAAAAGTTGGGTGAGTAAGGTGATGAAGTGGTTATCAAACCATGTGAGGCAAATATTGATTGACAGGCTCGAATCACAGATCAAGTTCGAAGAAAATTCCGTACATCGAGAGATATACTTCACATGCTGGTTAGAGCTAGTTACCGAAGAGGTCGAGACAACATCCATTCACAGAACAAATTCAAGGAGAGTGTGAAATATGGAATATGTGAAATTAGGACGTACCGGTCTGGATGTCTCCAGATTATGTCTAGGTTGTATGAGTTACGGTGTACCGGAACGCGGAATGGCTCCATGGTCCCTGAATGAAGAGCAGAGTCGACCGTTCATCCGGAAAGGTCAGATACATTGGAGCTCTTCGATGTACGCCTGGCAGTTCATGAAAGTCCAATATACAGCTGAGCGTCGCATCCGGTAACTGGCAATCTCAGTTGATCCCAATTCTTAAATGTTAAAGTCGCCATTCGGCGGCTTTTTTTATAGTTATCTGTTGAGTGAATTGACACTTCTCTTATATTAAAGTTATTATAGATACATTAGATCCTTAATCGAGAAGGAGATTATATTCTATGAACAACGGACATTCATCCGGTCAAACGAACGAATCGTGGAGTGGTCATTCTGCTCCTTTTACAGCGTTACAGGAAACACCTATCTTATCCTTGCTCCAGCCGTCCCATGGAGAACGAATCCTTGATGTGGGTTGTGGCAATGGGGATCTGACAGCCAAAATTGCAGTCGCAGGAGCGCTGCCAACAGGTATAGATTTTTCAGAAGAGACGATTAGGCAAGCTAAACAGAAATACCCTGATATGAATATTCATGTAGCAAATGCTTGTCATTATCGGACAGAAGAACCTTTTGATGCTGTCTTCTCTCATGCCGTTCTGCATTGGATAAAGGATGCCCCGGCAGTAGTACAATCAATACAGTCAGCGCTCAAGACGGGCGGGCGATTCGTGGCTGAGTTTGCTGCAAATGGCAACACGGCTATATTAATAAGAGCGGTAAGGGAAGAACTGCATGCCCGTGGATACAAATGGGAAGGTCGGAATCCATGGTATCACCCTACCATTGGCGAATATGCTAATTTACTGGAGCAAAACGGATTTCGAGTTAGTCTGGTCCAGCATGTTGACCAATTTACCCCGTTCAAGCCAGGTGCCAGAAAGTGGTTGGACAGCTTCGCGGAGTATTTATTCAGTGGTATCACACCTGCGGAACAGGATGTTATTATGGAAGCTGTAGAGAAAAAAGTACAGCCACAACTGATGCGGGATGGACAATGGTATCTGGACAGAAGCCGACTGCGAGTCGTAGCTATTAAGGAATCGGGGAATACGATATGAAAATGGACAAACCCAAGATTCAGGAGCAGTTACTCGAACCGGAAACGATTGCATTCTTGGAATCCAAAGTTGAGTACAAACACAAACTGATCGAGAATATCATGCTGGATCAACAGGAAGCGAGTAAAGTTTCCTTTGAAAATGTTGTATTTAGACATGTGACAATCTCGGAGTCTACCTTGGAACAATTTGAATTCACCGATGTCCGGTTCGAACACTGTGACTTCTCCAATGTCAATCTCTCTGGTGCCTTCATGCACCGGATCGAATGGCATCACTGCAAGTTTGTCGGAACTGATCTTTCCAATAGTCGATTGCAAAATGTCAGTTTCCTTCATGGTCTAGGTGACTACAGCAATTTCCGTTTTGCTCATTTGAAACAGGTCTCCTTCTCGGAATGTACCTTGATTGGTGCGGACTTTGCCTATCTGGCACTGCAAAAAATGGAGTTTAGTCAATGTAACATCGACCAAGTTTCCTTAACGGGGACCAAAATGAAGGATCTGGATCTTAGCGATTGCGAATTTGACTCCTTGGTACTGACCATGGAAGATCTCAACGGTTGTGTGATTTCACCACATCAAGCCGCCACATTTGTAGGATTAATGGGTTTGATTATCAAATAAAGGGCATGATCACATTTACGGGGTTGCCAAGATAGTGGAAGTATGTATAATTGGAGTCACATTAGAATAAAAACAGGTTTTCTAGGGTTCCGCGATGGATGTGTCGGTCTGGTCCGAGAGAAAACCCGCAACCTGTTGGTTGTGCCACGGAGGGATAAAAGCCTGGGAGATGAACTGCGACGTGCAGTTTGTTTCCCGGGCTTTTTTTGTTTTTCGCTAATGAACCCTTACAGGTTGTACAAAAAATGTAGTAGAGAAGGAGTGTTACAGGTATGAATAAAACGTGGATGTCGGTTGTGGTTGCTGCGTTGTTTGAAGTGGGGTGGGTCATTGGATTAAAACATGCCAGCGGGATGCTGGAATGGAGCCTTACAATGGTTGCCATTATGATAAGTTTCTCCTTGATGATTGCAGCTTCGCGTACACTGCCTGTGGGAACGGTCTATGCAGTATTCGTTGGCCTCGGTACCGCTGGTACTGTATTAGCAGAGATTATTTTGTTCGATGCAACTGTTCAAGCCGGAAAAATGATACTCATTGGTATACTTTTACTCGGCGTAATTGGTCTTAAAATGCTGAGTAAAGAGAAGAGTAAGGGGGTGCAGCTATAATGAACTGGGTATTTCTTATCTTGGCAGGGGTATTTGAGATGGTCGGAGTGCTTATGATAAACAAGTTGCACAAAGACCGTAATCTCATTTCACTGGTTCTATTGGTAGCCGGGTTTGGTTTAAGCTTCCTATTCCTGTCCATTGCAATGGAAACTCTTCCGATGGGGACAGCATATGCCGTATGGACGGGAATCGGGGCCTCCGGTGGTGCGATTCTTGGCATGGTGTTTTATGGAGAACCTCGAAATGCCCTAAGAATTCTGTTTATCGCTATGGTGCTCGGATCGGCAGTCGGTCTTAAATTGGTCAGTTAAACAAAGTGATATTAAAAAGATAATGTACAGATTACGTTTTTAATGGTATCCTTATACGTTACGTGTGAAATAAAAGATGCGTCTTATTCATAGATGTGCGTAAATGAAGGAGAAAACATGACATTTAAGGACTTAAATATTATCCCCTCTATTATGGAAGGGTTAAGCAAAGCAAACTATACTAATCCTACCCCTATACAGGAACAGGCCATACCAGCTGTATTAGCTGGCAGAGATCTGCTGGGATGTGCACAGACAGGAACAGGCAAGACAGCAGCATTCTCGGTGCCGATCATTCAATTATTAAGCGAAAGATCCAAAGGACAAGGATCAAAGTCGGCAAGACATATTCGCTCATTAATTTTGACACCAACACGAGAACTGGCTATTCAGATCGCGGATAACATCAAGGTATATAGCCGGTATACGGACATTCGTTGTACGGCAATCGTTGGCGGTGTTTCGCAAAAAGTACAAGAGCGTGCGTTGAATCAAGGTGCAGATATTATTATTGCAACACCTGGCAGATTGAACGATCTGATTAACCAGAAACGTATTGATCTGAAGATGGTTGAGATTCTCGTTCTGGATGAAGCAGACCGGATGTTGGACATGGGTTTCATTCATGATGTGAAACGAATCATTGCCAAAATGCCGAACAAAAAGCAGACGCTGTTCTTCTCAGCGACCATGCCTCCTGAGATCACCAAAATGGTTAAGACATTGCTTGTTGATCCAGTCAAAGTAGAAATTACACCGGTATCTTCAACCGTAGACCGCATTGAGCAGTCTATATATTTGTTGGAGAATGGCAAGAAGCAGCTTATGTTGAACCAAATTTTGGAGGATAAATCCATCGTCACGGCATTGGTGTTCACACGCACGAAGCGCGGCGCTGACCGGGTTACACGTGATTTGGCCAAAGTGAATGTTACGGCACAGGCCATTCATGGCAACAAGTCGCAGAACGACCGCCAACGGGCACTGAACAATTTCAAGAGTGGGGCTACGCGAGTACTGGTGGCGACGGATATTGCAGCAAGAGGAATTGATGTGGAGGAACTGTCACATGTCATTAACTTTAACCTGCCTAACATTCCGGAAACATATGTTCACCGTATTGGACGTACAGGTCGAGCAGGGAAAAGCGGGATGGCCATCTCATTCTGTGAGAAAGATGAACTTCCATTCCTGAAGGATATTGAGAAAGTAATCAAGAAGACGATTCCTGAAGTGAAAGGTCATCCGTATCCGATGACAGGTGTACCTGTGTTTGAGAAAACCAGCAAACCATCGGGCAGTAAACCTGCGTTCAACAAATCGGCTGCAGGCAAACCGGCGAAGTCCAAGGCGAACCCGGCACGCAAGCCGAAATCCGAGTGGTTTGCCAAGAGTGGTAAAGCCAATAGCAGTCGTTCAAGCGAAGGTAGATCCAATAGCAATCGATCAAACAGCAGTAGCAGCAGATCGAACAGCAGTAGCAGTAAATCAAATAATGGTTCATTCAGCCGCAGTAGCAAAACAAGGAATGATAGAGCCAATTAAGACCTAAATAAACCAGATAAAACCTTCTCCATTCTTATGGAGGAGGTTTTATTGTATGTGTAGAGAACTTATTTACATACGAACTTACATTCGGTATCATTATATTGTTCAATTTGAAAGGGGAGGTGCTGACTTGAAGGATACGATGATTGAATACAGTTTGAACAAGAAAGGTGCGATCAAGGATTATCCATTTGGGCCTGATCCAGTCGCGATCAAGGTTGCGGGTAAGATGTTCGCCCTTATTTTTGAAAACAAGGAAAAGCACTGTCGCTTAAACTTAAAATGTGATCCTATAATTGCAGAGAACCTGAGAGAGCAGCATGAAGCAGTTCAACCAGGATATCATATGAACAAAAAACACTGGAATACCATTACGCTGGATGGTTCCTTGTCCAATGAGGATGTCTACGTCATGATCGATCACTCGTATGATATGGTTATCCAATCCCTTCCGAAAAGGGTTCGGGAATCTCTGGTCGAATCGTGAGGTATTTCGCTCTTATCAAGGCCAATGGTCTGCTCGCCAAGTAGAATGAATATCTTATGAAAATGAAGACATACTTTAAGCCCATATGGGACCGTTATCTTGGAAATAAGCAAGATCGAACGGCCTTGTTCAACGTTGCATCCCTTGTTATCAATGCCTGGATTGGGATAGGCAAGCTAGTTTTGGGGATATATCTCCTTTCCGGATGGTTCATCACAAATGCAGTGTATTATTTGATTCTGTGTATAGCCAAAGGCCAGGTGCTTCATCAATATAAAGTTGCCAAAGGGACGGCGTCTCCCCAAGAAAGATATTCTTTGGAGCTTGCGGTGTATAAACGCGGAGGTCTTTTTCTATGTTTTCTGGGCGTCTCCTATTCGATCGTCTGTCTGCGAATGTATCTGATCGGTGATGCCTTCATATATAGCGGACTTATTGTATATATCGTAGCTATAGTCGCTTTTACCAAACTTGCTTTTGCCGTGTACGGTACCTGGGCTAATCGTCATCTACATAACCCAATTATATCTACATTGAAAATGATTAACTTCACCGATGCCATGGTATCCATCGTCGTGACACAAGCGACACTACTTACCATGCAAGCCTCACCTCTCGCTTTAAAAACCAGTAGTTTGTTCGGCATGGGGTGCAGCGTTTTCTTTTGTCTGATGGGGGTCAGAATGATGTCCCACAAGAAAAAGGACTCAAGTATGGAGCAGGGGAGCGCATCCAACGAACAGTGAGACAACTGGGGAGCTTGATATTTCGCATGAACATGCTGTCACAACGGAAGGTGGACTGGCAACGACAGTGGGGGAGGAAAATTACATCACTGTCTTGAATTCATTGGAGAATGAATGATTCAAATTTCCGATTGTCGGATTCATTCTTAATGCAAATAAGGAGTGATAAATATGGATCAACAACAACAACTGGCAATGGTACAACAAATGCGTCAAAATGTCGTCGGTACAGGTGCAGCTCTTCAACCCAGTTCCACGTATGCTGTCACAGTAAAAGAAGTCATGATTCCTACAACTAAAGGTGATACACGTGTACTTGTGTATACACCGGATAGGGACCATTCCGCTCCTCTGCCGGTCTTCTTCAATATGCATGGGGGTGGTTTCATCCTCGGACAAGCACAGATGGATGATCCATGGTGTCGCCTGATCGCTGATCGATCTGATTGTGTGGTTGTTAATATCGATTACCGTCTTGCACCAGAGCACAAGTTCCCAACGGCGGTCCATGAATGTTACGACGTTGTAAAGTGGGTCCACGGCAATCCGGAATCCTTCTCGGTGAACCCGTCTCTATTCGCCATTGGTGGGCATAGTGCTGGGGGGAATCTTGCTGCAGCAGTGTGTTTACTGAATCAGCAACGTGGAAGCGAGCTGCCGATTGTACTTCAGGTTATCGATTATGCCGTATTGGATGTGGCTACAGATCCGGCCGAGAAACCTAGTTTTGAAGAAGCCATTCCAGCCGATATCGCGAGAACGTTCAATGCCATGTACCTTGAAACGCCAGAAGATGCGCAAGACCCGTTGGCTTCACCTGTGCTTGCAACTTCATTAGAGGGACTTCCAGAAGCATTGATTATTACCGCGGAGAAAGATTCACTGGCCCAAGAAGCAAGAACATATGCAGCAAGGCTGGAAGCCAGCGGTGTGAAGGTGACTTTTAAGGAGTACGAGGGAGCCGCTCATGGATTTACGCATTCTGGGGATCTCCAGATGGCTGAGGATGCCTGGTACCGGATGAGTGACAAGATCAGAGAAGCATTTTCCAAATAAAGTACATCAGAATGACGTGTAGAAAGAACTGAGAAGTGGTTAGATATCATTTGAGCAGGTTGTTTAAAAAGTTACCTTGAAGTCGCCTAATGGCGGCTTTTTTCGTTCACTGGTGTGATTGCTTCAATGGCTTGGTGAAACCAAGCTTCTGAGCTTCCGGATGTGTTAATAAACTGGATTAGGAGCCTTCTTGAGATTATAACGATATCGTTAAGGGTAAGAGTGTTAATTAGAGGAAATAATAACCAATACCAGGAGGTTTATTATGAACCAATATAACAGTCCATCCGATATCGCGATTCTTGGCATGGGAACGGCTCTCCCTGCTCACCCCGTAGCACAGTCAGATATTGCAGAATTAATCGCTTCTTCTCTTCAGGATCGGCCAGATTTGGCCCGTTTTTCCAGGCGAATATTCAAGTCCTGTGGTGTTGAAACGCGATATACCGTGGAACCGAGCTATCACGGTTCACTGGAAGAATGCCGATATCTGCCCTCTGGCGAGCGATCAGACATCCCGACAACGGAAGAACGAATGAATACATACAAGCGGGAGGCGCTTCCGCTCGGGATTGAAGCGGCAGAAAAAGCCTTAGAGGATTCAGGCGTATCTCCAAAGAGCATCACGCATATCATCACGGTCAGCTGCACCGGTCAATATCTGCCGGGTCTTGATGTTATGCTCATCCGTCATCTGGGTTTGTCTGCCCGAGTTAATCGACTGCCGCTGATCTTTCAGGGGTGTGCCGCAGGGTTGAAAGCCATTCAGATGGCACGAGATGTTGTGCAGGGAGCTCCCGGATCACAGGTCCTTGTGGTCTGTGTAGAGTTGTGCACCATTCATTTTCAGCCCGTACAAGATCGGGAAGCGCTGTTTGCAGCTTCATTCTTCGGAGACGCTGCTTCTTCCTGTGTAGTGGGTACACCAGAACCTCAGCACAAGAATGTTCTGAGTCTGGGCATGGGTTATTCTGTGCTTCTTCCGGATTCGACTGAAGATATGACCTGGGAGGTGGGGAATCTGGGGTATGACCTGTATCTATCCCCTCGTATTCCAAAGCTGTTAGGTGTTCACCTGGAAGAGGAACTGCGTCTCTTATTGCAAAGTGAACAGCTTCCTGAACTATGGGCCATTCATCCGGGAGGACGTGGGATTGTGGACTCTGTGCAGCATGTAATGAAACTGCGAGACGAGCAAACAAAGTATAGCAGGGATGTCCTCAGAACGTATGGTAACTTATCTTCCAATACCATTCTGTTTGTGCTGAATGCGATGCGTGAGGACATGAAGGTACAGGGTCAATCCTCTACAGATGGTGTAGCCATGGCATTTGGACCGGGACTCACCGCAGAGTTGATGAAATTCACTTATGTACCCTCATTAACTTCAGTGATGGAGGAGCACGATCATGTCCTTTTTTAGAACATTGTCCATTCGGGCCAAGGAAGATGAACTGATGGATGACTTTTCTCTGGGAGGGGAGGAGCTGCGTGAAGCGTTAAGACATCTGAGACGTCTTAACAAAATATTTGCAGCACCTGGCCCGACTCTGGCTGGTGTAGAGAAGTTGTGGAACTCAGTTGGTAAGCCGAATAAGCTGACCCTGCTGGATGTGGGGGCAGGTTCAGGAGATGTGAACCAGAAACTGCTGCAATGGGCGGATCGTCAGGGCGTTCAGCTGGAGATTACGCTGGTTGATCTGACGGAAGAAGCGTGTGAGGAAGCGAGACAACTATTCCGTCACGAACCCCGAGTCCGGGTACAACGTGCCGATCTTACACAACTGCCGGATGCTTCAGCAGATATCGTGACAGGTTCCCAGTTTGTACATCATTTTGACGGAGATATGCTGGTTGATATGGTTTCTCATATGCTGCGAGCATCCAGGCATGGTGTCGTCATTAATGATATTCACCGCCATCCGGTATCCTATAAAGCGGTCTGGATTACAACACGAATGATCTCGCGCAATCGGTACATTCGTCATGAT
Organism: Paenibacillus sp. CFBP 13594; assembly: GCF_014842675.1. Lineage (NCBI taxonomy): Bacteria > Bacillati > Bacillota > Bacilli > Caryophanales > Paenibacillaceae > Paenibacillus > Paenibacillus sp. CFBP 13594. The sequence continues at coordinate 1,428,223 of NZ_JACYVQ010000001.1, read as the reverse complement.
GGTCCTCTTTCCGTGGCCAAAGGTTTTACAGGGAGGGATTGGAAGGAACTTAAACAACGTCTCAATCATGATACGATGACTTATGAATGGAAGCCATTATTCCGTTACTCTGTTGTTATTCCCACGAAAGGCAGGTGATCTGACGTGTCGAAATCGATAGAAGTGATTGTCATCGGAGCCGGAATTGCCGGTAGTACGTGTGCAATGCAACTGGCAGGAAAAGGTCATCGGACCCTTTTGCTGGATCGCCAAGAGTTCCCTCGGCACAAAACCTGCGGTGAGTTCATGTCACCCGAAACCAAGGAGATGCTGGAGGTTCTGGACATTCACCTTCTGGACCAGTCGAAGAAACCCAGTACCATGGATCATGCCAAAATCGTTATGCCACAAGGCGGAGTGATTGAAGCACCGCTGCCGGGATTCGCATATGGCATAAGTCGATATGAGCTGGACCAGATTTTGCATCAGAAGGCTCTGGAGGCCGGAGCCCAGATTGTGACCAAAGCGACCATAACGAGCATCGAGCAGCTTGAGGATGCCAGTTATGAGGTTCAGGTGAAACAGGGAGATGAGCAGATCAGTTACAGAGCCAAAGCCGTTATCGGGGCACATGGGACCAAAAAGCCGCGTGGGATGGCTTCCGCACCTGATCTGCGGGACCAAACCGTATACGTTGGCGTTAAGTCCCACTTCAGCGGGATAGAGATTCCCGCACGGGTAGAGTTATATTTTTGCGAGGGTGGTTACGTGGGCATTTCCCCGATTGAGGATGGCATTGTGAATGTCGCCGCATTGTTGACACTGGATACCGTTCAGGGAAGTGGCAAGTCTGTAAACGATATTTTACAGGCGGCATCCCTAACAAACGTGAGTTTGGCAGCCCGTTTAGCCGAAGGAAAACCTGTAGATGGAACGCAAGTGTCGATTGCACCGCTGCATCTGTCCAATGTTCCAGAACCGTGGTCCCAATATCCGCATATTGGGGATGCCATGCTGATGATACCGCCCTTATGTGGAGACGGAATGTCCATTGCCCTTCGCTCTTCACTTCTGTGTGCAAGGTGGACTGACAAGTATCTGCAAGGCGATATTGAACATGCCGATTGGCAGAGTAATTACACACTGGAAGCAAGCCGTGAATTCACTCAATTGCTCAGACGCGCAAGAAGAATTCAAAAGCTGGCTTTTGCCAAAACCAATAAATTCTATCCTGGTCTGGCCCGGATGATCCCCGGTCTAGCCGCTTATGTTGTGAAGGCCACACGGTTATCCGAGATGAACGCAGCGCGCTAATAGGCTGAAATTTGCTTAATACTTATGCGAAAGAGGTTGCTGACGGCGGCCTCTTTTTTGGTGTATAAACATTAATTTTGTGGAGACAGTTTGGAAATTCGGGAAATGCTCGTATAATAGAATCTAATGTAACGATAGAGAACTAAGTCAGATGAAATGTCGGGAGGCACTATTTAAGATGAACTATTCATTTTCAAATCGTATCGCAGCACTGCAACCATCCATTATTCGTGAGATTCTGAAGGCTTCTTCGGGACAAAATGTGATTCCATTCTCTGCGGGAAACCCCGCACCGGAGACCTTTCCTATTGAGGCGATTCGCACGTTCACCCAAACCATTCTGGAGCATGACCCGGTCACGGCTCTGCAATATGGAATTACAGAAGGGTATGTTCCCCTCAGGGAAGCATTGACTCAACATTTGAAGACAGGTTTTGATACCGGTAAACCATCCGATCAATTGTTCATTGTATCTGGAGCGCAGCAAGGGATTGAACTGGCCTGTAAAGTGTTTTGTAATGAAGGGGATACGATTATCTGTGAGAGTCCAAGCTTTATTGGTTCCCTGAACTCCTTCCGGGCATCCGGTGCAAAACTTGCCGGTGTTCCGATGGAGATGGACGGTATGGATATCGAGAAGCTGGAACAGGCGCTGCAAACGGAGCCTAATGTGAAACTGATCTACGTGATCCCAAGTTTTCAGAATCCGACGGGTGTAACAACGAGTCTTGCGAAACGTAAGGCCATATACGAGCTGGCTAAGAAGTATGGCGTTATGATTTTGGAAGATAACCCGTACGGAGAACTTCGATTCAATGGAGACGATGTGCCAACCATCAAGTCTATGGATGATGAGGGTCTGGTCATCTATGTTGGATCATTCTCCAAAATTTTGTCGGCGGGACTACGTGTTGGTTTTGTACAAGCGCCACATGAAGTGGTAGAGAAGATGGTTGTTGCCAAACAGGGAGAAGACGTACATACAGCCATGCTTCCACAGATTCTGGCATACAAGTTCATGACAGATTATGACTACGCGGGGCACATTAACAGCATTCGTGAGGTATATCGGAGAAAAGCTACATTGATGATGGACAAGCTGCAAGAGTTTATGGGTGAGTCCATTACCTATACTCAACCGGATGGTGGACTGTTCCTCTGGTGTGATCTGCCAGCACATGTGCCCATGCTTGATTATGCCAAGACAGCGGCAGCTCAAGGGGTTGCAGTTGTACCTGGAAATGCATTCCTGGTGAACGAGCAAGACCCTTGTAATGCCATCAGACTTAATTTCTCAACTCCGTCAGACGAACAGATTGTCAAGGGTGTAGAGATTTTGGGGAAGGTATTGAAAGGGTATAACGCTTAATATTATAAAACGCAATATATCCATGAGAAGTCGCCCATTGGCGGCTTCTTTTTTTGCCTTTCGCAGCCCTTAATTATCGATTAATGCACTTAATTCTGCCTGAAATACCTTTTGATTCTTCTGATTGAAAGTACTCAGCAGCACGGTAACAATCCCATTTCCTTTTCGTCTGGGAGACAGTCCAATAACTTCTGCAATGACATGAAGTTCATCATCCGGAAAGACAGGTTTCAGAAATTGAATGTTATTCATTCCGGTGCCCGCCACGACATGCTCTCCATATACCCCGACCTCAATCCATAATTTGAAGGAGATATTCATCGTTTGCATGCCAGAAGCAATTAAACTGCCAAAGCGGCCTTGCTTGGCCTTTTCCTCATCCAAGTGCATGTACTGTGGATCATAGATTGTGGCAAACTCGATAATATCACTCTTGGACAATGCCAAGGATGTGGTTTCGTAGCGCTGACCTATTACATATTCACTGAATCTCATGAAGGCACCTCGGTTTCTTTGATATGTTTTTTCGTAGTCGATGCCTTTGAAAGAGACATGACTGGACTGACGTGTTAAAATGCTAGTGAACAGTCCGGTGTGTATTGCTGTATTACTGCCATAATGGACTAAACAGATGAAACTTTGTTTGAGGAGTATATATGATGATAACGATTAAAGATGTAGCCAAGATGGCGGGTGTAGCCAGTTCGACTGTATCTTGTGTACTCAACGATAAAGGCAATGTAAGTGAGCCGACAAGACTCCGAGTACTTGAGGCAGCGAGCCAACTTAATTACGTTAGGCATGGTCCTGCATCTGAATTAAAACGAAATAGTACACAAACCATTGGTGTTATTGTCCATGACATGTCCAGTCCATATTTCTCGGATTTGGTGAACGGAATAGAAACGGTCGTCATGAGTCATGGATACGATATGATTGTATGTAGTTCGTTGGGTGGAGAGAAATCAACAGCCCATCGATACATCCGAGAAAGAAGAATTGATGGAGCTATTGTTATCGCTCAGAATATTCAAGATCAATTGCTTATTGAAGCATCTGAAGCAGGATTTCCGATTGTCGTCATGGATCGGGATCTGGATGCTCAACATATTGTAAAGGTTTTGATGAGTGATACGCAAGGCGGTTACTTGGCTACCCGTTATCTGATCGATAAAGGTCACCGGACAATAGCTTATATTAGTGGTCCGTCACAATCGGAATGTAATCTCCATCGTTATCAAGGTTATTTGAAAGCCTTGAAGGAGGCAGGCATCGAAGAGAACCCCGAATGGAAAATTGGCGGACAATACATGAAGCAAGATGGCTACATTGCAGCCAAGAAACTGCTTGAAGGAGAGTTGCCCTCCGCTGTTTTTTTTGCTAATGATGAAATGGCAATCGGCGGCTTGGAAGCCTTCAGGGAGCATGATATTTCAATTCCTGAGCAGTTATCCGTAATTGGTTTTGACAATATACCTGCATCTCAGTATATGAATCCACCACTAACCACATTTCGTCAGCCGAAGAGGGATGCAGGCCAGCTTGCAGGTCATGTTCTTTTTCAACTGCTGAATGGAGAGATCGTAGAGACGTTATATACACTGGACATCCAATGCGTGGAACGCGATTCTGTTAGGCTCCTCAATCTGAGTTGAGGGGTTTTTTCCATTCTATAGAATTTTAAATACTTAAAAAGAAAGGAGAGTAGCCATTAATGCATAATATAAAGACGAGGAATATTTTTCGTTGGAAATAAATGGAGGGTGATACGATGGGCGTACCCACTTTTTTGGAGACAGGTCATATGCAAGAAGGTTTTCCCATTCGGGTAATTCACACAGGAAATCAGTTCAATTATGCTGCACACTGGCATGATGAAGTTGAACTGATTCTTGTCAATGGTAAGAGCGCCAGAATTGGCGTGAACGACCACGTGTGTGAGTTGGAAAAAGGGGATGTGCTGCTGATCAAACCAGGGGATGTGCACTGCTTTTTGCCGGGGACTGAACAGTTAACCATTATCTTGTTCCGCCTTGAATTGTTAACGGGAAGTTTCACGACCGAAGCCGAAATTCAGGATCTCGGACAACTTTTTAACAAAACAACAGTTATTCCCTCAAATACGGAGAGTCAGAGCAAACTGGCTCATTATATAGATGTCATCATTACCGAGAAGAAAAATCAGAAGCCGGGATATCGGTGGTTAATGGTATCCAGATTATATGATCTCATCATACTTTTACTACGTACCATCGTGCCTGTTACCATCGATGAATCAACATCTTCAGGATGGCCCTGTACTTCCTCCAAAAAATTTGAATTTCTTGAATCGGTCTGTGAATACCTGGAGGAGCACTATGCTGAACCGATCAAGCTGGAGCAGGTGGCGGAACATATTAAGTTCAGCAAGTTCCATGTCTGCAAGCTGTTCAAAGAGATTAAGGGCGTAACACTGATGGAATACTTGAATCACTTTCGAATCATCAAATCAGAGTGGGCCTTATTGTTCCGTCAGGATACCATTCTGGAGATTGCGATCGGCCATGGGTTCAACAATGTAAACTCCTATAACCGTCTTTTCAAAAAATATAATGACTGCACACCCTCCGAATTTCGTAAAAAACACCGTACGAATATCACAAAATATGGAGGGTAATGCACAATATTTGTGGAGAAAGCCCTCTCCAAAATCAATATACTCTAATAAATTGTAAGCGTTTCCTTTTTGAAGGAGGGGGCCTATGAAGAAGTGGTTTAAGCCAACTATTGTATTTGTATGTGCAGCACTGTTGTTAGCTGGTTGTCAGTTCAGTCCATCCAATCAAAGCAAGCAACAGGAGATTACCGTGTGGAGTTTTACGGATGAAGCAGGATATGCCATCGAGAAATTCGAACAGCAATATCCTGACATCAAAGTGAACTTTGTCAACATCCCCGGTAATTTCTATATCACCAAGCTGAAATCTGCGCTACAGACGACCTCGAAGGCTCCAGATGTATTTATGATTGAAAATGCGAATATTCGAGAACTGATTGACGTTCCTTATCTGGAGAATCTATCAGCTTCGCCGTATAACGCCAATGAACTTATCCAGGAACAATATGCTTTTGTGCAGGCCAATGAAAAGGACAGTGAAGGAAATGTCAGAGCGATAGGTTACCAGGGAACACCAGGGGGCATCTATTATCGTCGGGATTTGGCGAAGAAATATCTGGGCACCGATGATCCTGAGAAGGTGGGTTCACAGATCGATACATGGGAGAAAATCTTCGAGATTGGAGAGAAGGTGCAGCAACTAAGCGGGAATAAAGTACATGCATTGGCAAATTGGAATGCTATATCGAATTCATATGATGGTATACCTTGGGTGAAGGACGGCAAACTCGTCATCGATCCAACCTACTTGGAAGTGCTCGATCTTGTACGTGAAGCACGTGAGCGGAAAGTGCTTGCCGAGTATGATGATGGAAGTGCCGGTTACGCTGCATCCATGCAAAAAGGAGAGGTCATGTTCTATCCCGGGGCAACCTGGGCCCTGCAATTTACGTTCAAGGCAAATGCCCCGGATACCGAAGGCTTATGGGGCTTGGCACAGGGACCTTCAGCGTTTAGTGCAGGCGGAACTTATATAGCGATGTATAGTAAAAGTGACAAAAAAGATCTCGCCTGGAAGTTTATCGAGTTCTATAACTTTAACCACGACTTTCTGTCGGAGCTCGCGAAAGAACAGGATTATTTCACGAGCAACATGGTTGTGAATGATGAACTTGCCCCGTCTCTCTCATCGTCCTATTTGGGAGGACAGAAGCATTTCGAGTTTTTCTCGGAGGCTGCAAAACGGGTACCTGTATACGAACGCACCAAATATGATGCCACAATTAACAACGATATCTACAAGATTGTACTCCAGTTATATCTCAATAAGGACATTCAGACCAAGGAAGAAGTCGTAAAGCGAATCAAACGTGATGTCACCTTGAGATTTCCGGAGCTGGAAGTGGATTAGCTTAGGACGTGTCTGAAAACCTTCCTTCGGAGTTTTCAGACACGCCCTCGAAGTAAGCGATGGTTATACACATCACACATCCGATGATAACTGGGGGGATAGAACATGTTTGCCAAAACGATTCGCAAGGACCATTACGGCTACTACTTCATTGCTCCGTTCTTTATTATTTTCACCATTTTTGGGCTTTATCCCATTTTATATTCGCTTTATATCAGTTTCACCAACTTTGATGGCATCACGACGCCTGACTTTGTAGGGATCGGTAACTACGTGGCCGTACTACAAGACCCGTTGTTCTACAAAACCTTGTTTAATACGTTATTCATCTGGGGCGTATCTGTCGTTCCGCAGCTGACGATCTCCCTGGTGTTGGCCTTTATTTTGAATGATAAGCTGCTCAAAGGACGGGACTTTTTCAGGGCCGTATACTTTTTTCCGAATATCGTAACGGCTGCATCCCTTGGGTTGCTTGTCAGCCTGATTTTTGACTGGCAATCCGGGGGACTGAATCATTTTTTGGTGCAAACCGGAATCATACAAGATCCAATTAACTGGAAAAATGATCCGTGGTTTATGCGGCTGATTGTGTCTTCGATTCTCTTTTTCCAATACTTTGGCTATTCCATGGTCATCTACCTCGCAGGTCTTCAGGGGATAGATCCGTCGCTACTGGAGGCAGCCCAGATGGATGGAGCGAAAAAGAAACATATTTTCATTCATATCATCGTGCCAATGCTCCGTCCCATTATTCTGTTTCAGATGATCACATCCATAATTGGTGGCATTCAGATTTTTGATCAGCCATTTACATTAACCAATGGCAATGGTGGTCCTGACAGGGCAGCTATGACAAGCATTATGTATCTCTATAATGTCGCATTTCAGAGCACTCGTTTTGGTTACGGCGCTGCAATCGCATTTTGTCTGTTTATTATTATCATACTGTTGTCCGTTGCATCCTTCATCATGACCAAGCGGAAGAGCCGTTCATAGGGAGGGGAGTTCTTATGCAAACTGCAAAATCAGTTGAACAACCAAATGCAGCGATTCAGCAATATGCCACCACAAGGCGACTGACGGCAGGCAAGATTACCATCTATCTGTTATTGATAGGTCTTGCCGTGCTGTGCATTATTCCATTTTATCTGATGCTCATCTATTCAACACATAACAATGCAACGATTGCTTCAACATTCACCTTTCTTCCCGGATCGTTTTTAGTGGATAATTATATGAACATGGTATCCAAAATTAACATTTGGCGTGGGTTTGCCAACAGTATTTTCATTGCTGGATCATCAACCGTGTTATCTCTCTATATTGGTGCTTTGACCGCATACGGTTTTGCCAAATTCAAATTCAAAGGGCGGAACTGGTTGTTTCTGTTTCTGTTAGCGACCATGATGGTGCCGGGTCAACTGGCCCTGATTGGGGTATATCGCCTATTCAGTATGTTGGGGCTTCTAGACAGTTATGCCGCGATTATTTTGCCTGCGGCGGCTAACGCGTTTAATGTATTCTTTATCAAACAGTTCATGGAGAGCAGTATCCCGGATGAGATTATTGAATCTGCACGGGTGGACAGTGCCGGTGAGTTCCGGACGTTCAATCAGATTGTATTGCCTATTCTGGGGCCGGCAATCTCAGCTCTTGGCATATTCACGTTTATTGGGTCATGGAATAATTTTTTAACACCGCTTGTTCTGTTTTTCTCTCTGGATAAATATCCGCTTCCAGTACTGGTTGCGTTAGTGCAGGGTTACTATGGTATGGATTATGGGCTCTTGTATTTGGGCGTAGCAATCTCAATCCTGCCTATTATTGTTGTATTCTCTGTGTTTTCCAAACAGATTATCGGAAGTGTTGCTTTGGGTGCTGTAAAAGGATAGTGATAACTAGAAAATAGGGTATAGCAAAGAGCAACATATCCGTATTCATAGGCATGAACAGCATTCTATATCATCAGGGTCGCTCAAGAGGGCGGCTCTTTTTGCTATTCACTATTTTGCGTATATATCCCAACCTATAAGTAAAGGATACCTTTAACTGAGAATATCTGGACGCAGCATGCACAGAAAGGGGAGGGCGGTATGGACACATCACTGATAACACAACAGAACCTGCCGTTAACCGGACATCTTGCTGTTGATCAAGAAATGTTAAGCTCTGTTTTTGCAGGTTGCTCGGATGTTGTGTTTCATACATTTCAAACCGCATGCCATACTTCAGCGCTATGCGTATATTGTGTTGGTTTATGCGATACAGAACGGCTGGAGAGACAGGTACTAACGCCTCTTCAGGAGATGGGGATTGAAGCTGCGCAGGTTCCTCTGGCTTCTGTTAAAAGTGTTGATACAACCACTCAGGCGGTGCAGGCGATATTAGAAGGGGAAGCTTTGTTACTGCTGGAAGGTTCAATGACTGGAACTACATACCCTCTATACAAAGCTGAAAATCGTTCAACCGAGGAACCGTTAGCTGAATCGACCGTGCGCGGTGCACGAGATGGATTCACAGAATCGTTGACCATGAATATGTCTCTTCTGCGCAAACGTCTCAAGACACCTGCATTGAAGATTCATACACGTAACATGGGAGATCGTACAAACACCAGTATTTCACTTGTATACATGGAGGGGATTATTGACCCCAAACTGGTAAAGGAAGTGAAAAAACGACTTTCAGATTTAAAGCTTCGAGACGTACTGGAGAGTCAGTACATTGAAGAAGGCATTGTTGATCAGCGATACTCCCCATTTCCACAGATGATTGCGACGGAGCGTCCGGATGTTGTCGCTTCCAACTTGCTGGAAGGTCGGTTTGCTATTCTTGTGGACGGAACGCCTTTCACCCTTATCGCGCCAGTGACCATCTTTTCCATGTTACAATCCCCCGAAGATTATTATCAAAATGTGTTTATGAGTGTTTTTGTACGCTGGCTGCGATACATTTTTTTTGTGTTATCCATGCTGCTTCCATCGGCTTATGTTGCGATTACGACGTTTCATCAGGAGATGATTCCTACCGTATTACTTCTCAGTATTGCACGGGCGAGAGAAGAGATCCCTTTTCCTGCATTGGTGGAAGCGCTCATTATGGAAATCGCCTTTGAAGCACTGCGGGAGGCTGGCGTCCGTTTGCCAAAGCAGGTCGGATCAGCGGTCAGTATTGTGGGAGCCTTAATTATTGGGCAAGCGGCGACGAGTGCCGGAATTGTGTCAGCCCCCATGATCATCATTGTTGCGATAACCGGTATCGCTTCTTTCATGATTCCTCGCTACGCTGCCAGCATCGCGACCCGATTACTGCGTTTTCCTATGATGTTTCTGGCTGGAACGCTGGGACTCACAGGTGTCATGTTGGGAGTCATCCTGGTTGTCATTCATCTGAGCAGTCTTCGTTCATTCGGAACACCTTATCTGTCACCAGTAGCCCCTACGATGAGCAAGGAACTCAAGGATGTATGGTGGCGTCCAGCACCAAGGAACAAACCGGACTAGAACAATTCATACTCAAGCAATCAAGGGAGCGGGATTACACATGTTAACGGACAAAGGAAAAATATCAGAGACTCAATTGGCATTCATGATCTTTCCTGCCATTCTCGCAACAGCCATCTTGTCTGTTCCTGGAATTACAATGCACTATGCAGGTCATGACATGTGGATGACTCCAATTATAGGTTCTATCGTTGGATTGGCTGCTATTGGTATTTCCGTTGGACTTGATCGTCTGTACCCTGGAAAAACGCTCATCCAATCCAGTGTATTGATTATTGGTCGGATTCCGGGCAAGTTATTCGGCCTGATATATATCGCTTTCTTGCCCCACCTGACCGGCTTGATTATTCGGGAATACGGTGAATTCATTGTCAATAATGCACTTCCGCGTACACCTTTGTTTGTTGTGATGGGTACGATGGTTGTTGTATGTGCGATTAATGTCAGACTCGGGATCGAAGTTGTCGGACGAACCTCTCAGGTGTTTGTTACCCTGCTGATCGTGCTACTGGCTTTGATCTTTATATTATTGATTGGTGAACTGAATCCTGCCGAGCTGTTTCCTTTTATGGAGAAGGGTCCAATTCCCATTATTACGGGGGCTGCTGCACCTGCTGCATGGTTTAGTGAATATATCGTGTTGGCTTTTCTGCTACCTTATGTGAATGAAAAAAAACGAATAACCCGGGTCATGCTGGGTTCCCTTGTGTTTACAACAACTGCAATGACAGTTACCAATCTGTTTTGCCTGTTTTTAATTGGTGATTTGACGGATACATTTGTATTTCCGGTCATGATCGCAGCTAGATACATAACCATTGCGGACTTTCTGCAACATATCGAATCCCTTATTATTGCTATCTGGATTTTCGGTATCTTCGTTAAAATTTCCGTTTTTCTATATATCTTTGCTACATCAACCGCGGAATGGTTTGGTTTGCGAGACTACAAACCTGTGGTTGGTCCACTTTCGTTCCTGTGCATAGTATTTGCTTACTGGGTTGTGTCCGGTGGATCCGGTATTTCCAGTTTGGTTAGCGCTTCAGCTAACTTGTATACGATCAGCATCTTATTAATCCTTCCGGCTATGATCTACGGTGTCGCCTGGCTGAAGAAAGGGTGGACACATTTTCGGAAGAATCGAGCGAACACCTGATTGATGGGGGAGGAGCACTTGCGATTATATAGAGTACTACTAATGCCAATATTGTGTTGTGTGCTTTTAAGTGGATGCTGGGATCGCATCGAGATTAACGATTTGGCTATCGTGCTGGCTACAGGGATAGATTATGAAGATGGCAAAGTACAATTGACTTCACAGATTTTCATTCCGCGAAAGGCGAGTGCAGGAGATAGCAGTGGGAGTGGAGGGAGTCCAAGCGGGGTTACAATGATTCGAACAGCGGAAGGACGCACAATTGCCGAGGCATTGAATCGGTTACAACGTAAAGTTCCCCGGAATATGTTCTGGGGCCACTGCGAAGTCATAATCATTAGTGAGCAAGCCGGCAAACGCGGTATCCGCGAGTACATCGATTTTTTCCTGCGTTACCCTCAGTTCAGGGAGCATGCATATGTCTTTTCCAGCGATAAGGCTGCGAAAGATATCCTTGCGTTACTTGATCCACTGGAGCGAAGTTCTGCTGAATCGTTGCGTGAGATGGCCAATCTGAAGTTAGGTACACGTGTTACTGCGCTTGAACTGGCTAAATCTATTGAAGGTCCGAGCAGTTCCGCCATTTTGTCTCGCATGTTAATCTTACCCCCGGAGCCTGATCAGGATAAACTGACAACCACCCCATATGTGAAAGGTCTGAGCTTGTATAAGAAGGACCGCTATGTCAAGACGGTCAAAGAACCACTAAGCGTAGGTGTATTACTACTTGCAAAAGAACTGAACAGCATTATCATGCCTGTTGAGTTTGAGCCGTTAGAGGGTTCTTTCTCGATAAGACTCATTGAAAATAAAACTTCCTTGAAACCGCGAATTGTAAACAAACAGTGGAGTATGAAGGTCGACATCCAAACCAGGGGAGAAGTGGTGTTAAATACGACGGATGCCAATCTGACTGATCCCGCTGTATTAACTAAACTGGAAAAGGAATGGTCGGCTAAGCTCACATCTTTGGCTCATGATGCTTTAGACATGTCCCAGAAAGAGCTGCGCTCCGATTTCTTCAAATTCGCAGTTGAATTCCGCAGATATTATCCGAATCAATGGAAGAAGCAGGAGAAGAACTGGGAAACCATCTATCCTGATATGGACGTGGAAGTCAAAGTGGATGCACATGTAGTACGTACCGGAAAATCAACAGGACCACAGGGGATACCTGATGAGGACGAAAGTTGAACAGAACGGCTCCGGTTACAAGCCTGAGAAGAGAGGTGATTGCATGAAACTAGGCTCAATCCTTGGAATATTGATGCTGGCGACTGCGATAGTGTATGGAGAGTGGAAGAGCAGCAAAGAAAAGCGAGCCAGAATATTGAGCGCGGGATTTACTGCTGTGGCGGCAGTAATTGGGATCATTCTTCTCTTTCAGCCCCGTTTGCCTGGTCCTACCCAGTTTGTGGAGCTTATATTTGGAAGTGTGGATCAATTTATGAAGTAAGATGATAGGTAAAAGAAGGACCACGTCTCTGAGCACCAGAGTGTGGTCCTTCTTTTACTGTAAGTGAGCTACATCCACTTAAAGAGGTCTATTCTTTGATCACAGAAGCGTTCACGGCATCTTCCATCTTTGTGTTGTAGGAACGGAACAGACCCAGACGCCAGAACGCGGCTCCTTTGAGGTCATAACGTTTGGCAAGACCGAGCTTATCATCTACAGAGGAGGGCGTTTCACTGCTTAGACTGATCCCGAGCAGAAGCTTGCTCTTCGGGACACCGGCCTGTATGGCTAATTGAATCGCCTGATCTACAAGACTATTTGGCTCAGGTACCTGAGATTTGGTGCCAACAGGATTATACTGATAGGCCATAATAATAAGATCATCTGCAATAGAGGCAAGTGTCTTGTAATCATAACCTTTATAAGCGCTATTTAGCGGCGGTACCGCCAGAGATAAAGCTTTGTCCTGCGGCAAGGAACTTTTTAATTGTTTCACGTAAGCATTGAGCAGCTTTTGTTGTTCTACCGCATCCAGTTTAAAGCCCAGTCCTTCAAAATCCAGAACAACTCCGCCAAAACCATGCTCTGTGACAGCAGCAGTTATGCCTTCAATCGATTTCTGACGCAGGTTGGTGTCACTCAACACTTTGGTCAGTTCGCCGTTTCCGTCCAATGCATATACCATTAGTTGCGGTTGGATACGCTGATCTGCTGCATCAGCAACGATGGACTGCGGTGTAATATCACCAGCAGCAGCAGGGAGACGGTATTCATCCCCTTGGAGCGTGAACTGACCCTCACGATCAATGCGGCTCCAGCCAAAGGTTACGGAATTCATGGAAGTAATGAGATCCTTTTCTTGAAAGGATTGCAATGCATAGAAGGCTCTCAGGTGCATCTCGCGTTGTGGGGAGACGAGGGAGACTGTCTTGGTTGCCTGATTCCAGCTTACTTGTACACCGAATTGGTTACTGAATGAACTTAATGGAATGAGCACGCGTCCCTCCCGCTGAACTGGTGGCGCAGGAAGTTTTACGTTCTTTCCGTTTACGGTTGCTGTAGTGCTGCCTACCGTTAATACTACCTCGGTGGTTTGACCTTTTACAGCATTCGTTGCTTTTACAGTCTGCGTTTTGCTGTTCCACGTTATATCGATACCCAGAGCCTCTCCAACCGTCCGAAACGGAACATAAGTGACACCCTTATCCATGCGTGGAGCTGCGTCAAACGTTAAGGGGACATCGTCCAGTTGAACGGTAATGGCCGGAGCAGCATAGGCTCCACCGATATTTGGGGTGTTTCCAAGGACAGAGAGAGTAATCACTGTAACCGCAGCAATTTTTCCTACACGCTTAATGAACATGGTCTGTTTCCTCCAACTTGGTACATAATAGTAGATTCTTGCTTTAAAAGTAATCTAGTAATCTAACATATGTAGCATAACAAAATTTTCATATCGTTCCAATATAAGAGTCGAAGTTTAGTCATATTGGCGGCAAGAATCGTAATATACTTTACTATATATTGCGGAAGGAGTGTGCTTTTTGCCAAACTCTACGGGTTTTATATACAATCCGACCACCGGTGCAACTCAGTCCACGCAGCTTATCGTGACTTGCATTAACGATTCTCTTAATGCTCCCGTTAATATTGAGCTTGAGGTTTTCAGGTGGGATACTACTCAAACTGCACGTATTGCGATTGGTCATGATCTGTTTGAATTATTGCCCCAAGCGACTAGAACCGTAATCTATCCACTTATCAACGCCGCTTTTTTCGAGGTGCAAAGTGATTATTTTAGCGCCACAAGCACTATCATTCATGTATATGGTGTTGATTCTACAGGTCAGATCATCCAGCGTGTGCTCCAATCCGAGATGACATTAATTGACCGATTCACAAATATCCCTTAAAGGAAGAGAGGTGAGCAGATGGCAGTTGTGAATATTACTGGAGCATTAGCAGGCAGCCAATTCGAACCTTCAATCGCAGTTAACACGCTGACCCCCAATATCATGTGCGTGGTTGCCGTAGATACCAGTACCGGACCGACATTGACTGGATTCTATCGTTCCATTGATGGAGGGAGTACCTGGTCTACAACGATACTTCCTCAACCAGCAGGATATGCAGGAGCAGAGGCACCCACAATAGATTATACGTTTCCCAATACCTTTATCGTTACCGTGCACTTGTTTAACGGGATTAATGATGGGACGATTGCAAGTTACACCTCATTTGACGATGGGTTAACGTGGCAGCCACCGGTTATCGTGCAGGCGGGTTTCGGTACCATTGTTCATAATGATGAGCCTTACATTGCTGTAGACCGTTCTCCGGGTAGCCCATATCGAGGCAATGCATATGTCGGGTATACACCACTTGCCACGACTTCTTCCGCCATATTTACACAACGGTCGGTCTCGCAGGGGCTAACCTGGGAGCCACCTGACCGACAGTCGAATCCGCGAGGAATTCATGACCGGGCAGCGCTGGCTGTTGGATTCTCGGGTGAAGTTTATGCAGGGTATATCATAACGGGGCCTGCCAGTCCCTCTGCGCTTTTGCGTATTTCATACGATGGAGGAATTACTTATCAGCCCCCAATCGAGCGACAGGCAACGTTTATATCATCCGTTGTGCCAGCACCTTCGCCGTTACCTGTACCGAATTACGCTTTTCGGGTACAGACCAATCTAAGTCTGGGAGCAGATATTTCCGTTGGACCTAACAGTGGAACCGTATATGCCGTATGGAATGATGCACGAGCTGGCTATACCGATGTGTTACTCTGCGAATCTCCGGATGGACTCCTATGGTCAGACCCGATCAGTATTACAGGCGCCCCTCCAGGCACGCAGAACTTCTTTCCTTCCATAACCGTATCTCCGTTTGCCGGGACGATCAGGGTTATTTATTACAGCAACCGAATTGACGGGTTCCTTCTGGATGTTTTTGTGGCAGAATCGTTCGATGGCGGGGCGAGTTTCACCAACCGTCGAATTACAACCACATCGTTCAATCCCAATGGTAACTCACCGATGCCTACGATTCTGATCGGAGATTACATAACGGCAGCTACGGTTAGTCCGGATAATCTGGCAGCCGTCTGGATGGCTACAACACCGCCTACCGGCAAACTAGATATTTATTTTGGGAACTAATTCGACAGAAATAAAACACCCCCATACCAATTAGTCCATGTTGATACAGGCTAAGAGTATGGGGGAACAGGTGGACACATGCATTCTAATCCGAAACGATAAATCCATCGAAACTTTCTGGGCCCACCCTCACCGTTCCGAGCAGGTTAGTACTGATAAAAGCAGTGTACGTTATTTGTGGCTGAATCGGTGGATTGTAGTCGTTGGCAGAGAAAACAATAACTTCGGGGTTAAGGAGACCGCTTAGCCCATACGTGAAGTTAGCAGAGTACACAATCGGATCCGTAGCAACGGTGCCTCTAACAATAGTAATTCTAACTTGAAAGAGTGCAAGCGGTAGTCGCACCGTAATGGTTCCTTTTAATGAAACTCGTGGATTGGCTCCGGCTCCAGCCGTTTGCAGACCAATCTGTGCAAATAGTTGAGGCGTATTAATTACTGGAATCGGTATAGAAATGGAATTAAACAACGCAGCATTTTGCGATGATCTTGCATCCAGAAATTGTGTCAACGTATATACCTCCTATCTATTTCAGATAGAATAATATATTCCTTATTCAGAAATTGGCATGGGCGTTGGTGACGCGCTGGAAATATTAAAGGCAAACCGACTGCCCAAGTGACTTGTTTCTTTAAGCCATACAATCCCACCCATCAATTCAGCAAGTTGTTTACAGATGGATAGGCCTAGCCCCGCTCCACCATACTTTCCGGAGTTGCCGTGAATCTGCGAATAGGATTTGAACAATAGATCTTGGCGATCCTGGGGGATGCCGATGCCCGTATCTATTATCTCGTAAGATGCATGGAGTGTACCTTCTGGATCAGCAGATACTTGCGTAGAGATGCATACTTCACCTTGCTCCGTGAATTTCAACGCATTGCCAACAAGATTGATTAGGATCTGACGGACTTTTTGCTGATCGCCTATAAGCATCAAATGATCATTTATATCGTATTCTGCGTATAATCGGACACCTTTTTTCTGTGCTTCAGATGAGAACAACTGGAGTACATGGTCGACGGTTTTAATGACACTGTAGGGGTTAATCTCCAGAGAGATCGCACCCGCTTCTGCTTTGGAATAGTCGAGAATTTGATCCATCATGGATAACAGACTGGTTCCACTAGACTCTATGACATTAACATATAACGATTGATCCTCATTCAGCTTGGTAGATTGCAATAGATTTGCCATTGCAAGAACACCATTCATCGGGGTACGAATTTCGTGGCTAAGGACGGCTAAGAGATTTTTCTTCTCTTCCAGTACTTTTGCAGCGGTTTCTTCCGCATGTTTTAACTGTTGCAGTGTCGTTTCCATCTCAAGAAGACCTGTGAAGAATGAAGACAAGGAGAGAAGCAGATCCACGTCCTTTTGTTGATAGGAATAGAAATCCTGATCAAACGAACAGAGGGAGCCATAAATTTCTCCGTTCTCATTATGTATAGGTACGCCTACAAATGAACAACCACCTACGAATTCTGTAGCGTCCATATGTTTGGTTAACGGATGAGTCAGATTATTATTAATTACCAATGGACCTTGGGTATGTTCAGTCACAAGTGCACAATATGACTCGGCGTTTTCAACGACAAGTCCCTCACCTAAAATTAGTTTGTCACGATTATATACGTTCAGAACTTTGGTGGATAGATGATCCAACTGAGCGATACAAAACGTATTTGCAGGAATTAACCTGCTTGCCGTGTCCATAACATTAGCAGCCGAATCATATAATTTATGTGAGACTATAGATAGCACATCAATGAATTCTGTTTTCAACATATTGATTTGACTCCTCCTGATTGTAGAAATTCGTTGTGCACTGTATTAAGTATATATGAATTCGAAGAATAGAGCATGTATGGTTTTGACAGTGGAAGATGGAAATGAGAAAATATAATGCTGTAGAACATGAAAAATATATTAAGTGGTGGAGGCATTTCAATGAATCAGCGTTTTCGAATTACCCGGTCCGTACAAGAAAGCAATGCGGAACAATCCATCTCCCTGGAAGAATGCAAACTCTACTTCGAGTCCAAGCCCGAATTCACCTATTCATCGGTTCTTCACATTGTTGGAGCAGAGAGCACCATGTCCATCGATGGGGATTTTTTTATGTGGGATCTTGAGGGAACACAGATTGCTTTTCGTTTGTACATGGGAGATCTGTATGTAGCTATTTCTAACGAAGCTATTGTACCCAAAATGATTGAGATTGCAACGGATCTACGTGCAGACATCGTTGAAGGATAAGAAGTAGAGAACTAGGTTTGATAAAAATGTAATCATGTTAGTTGTAGTATACTTTAGACATTCCTGTAAAAATGAGACTAAAGGTTCATTTATATTCCATATGTCAGATTGTAATATATGGAATATAAAACATTTTACAGGAGAGTGAATGAAGTGAAAAAGACCAAATTAATACTTGTTGCATTCATGAGTATGATCCTTGCCTTATCAATAACTGGAATAGGATCGAGTTCAAAGGCATCTGCAGCTACGGCACGTACACCCATTGTATTGGTGCATGGATTGACTGGTTCAGATAGCAATTTTACAGCAATTGAGAGTTATTTGCGTAGCCAAGGGTGGACAAGAGAGGAATTATTCGCGATTGACCTTCCTAGCAAACAAGGAAACCAGCTGTTGAACTCCGCAGCAATTAGTCGATTCGTAGATGATGTTCTGCGCGAAACGGGTCATACAAAAGTCAATATTATAGCTCATAGCATGGGTGGAGCTAATAGTCTCTATTACATACTTAACCGTGGAGGCGCTTCCAAAGTGGATAAGTTGATTACCCTTGGCGGGGCTAATCGATTGACCACAACGACAGCTCCGAGTGGAATAAAGGTGACTTCGATCTATTCAACCAGTGACACGATTGTGTCCCCAGTACTTTCCCGGTTGAACGGGGCAAACAATGTTTCGGTTTCCCTCGTATCCCATATCGGTCTGCTGTTTAACTCACGGGTGAATGCCCTGATCAAAACTGCGTTGAATGAGTAGCTAACATTATAAAAATGGCAAACAAATGTATATTTTTTCATAATATACTGAATGATTGACTTGAACACGACGGACCATTCATGGTTAGTCGTGTTTTCGTATTACCCGGAAATGGCTCACTGAGGTAAGATTTAAAAATAGCAACATTCGTTCTATAATTAGAAATCAGAATGAAAAATGGAACAAAGTTAAAGGAGTCTGGATACATGCAATCTCAACCGAATGATCGAATTAAAGTTCACCCAGGCTTTTGGGCTGGATTACATCAAATAGGGATTGGTGCAGAAGACATCGCTCGCACAGCACAATTATCTCTTGAGACAATAAATAAACCTGTAGTGACCCAATCTCAGTACTTTGCAATCTGGCAGGCCTACTCTGATCTCATTGGGGACACCGCTGAGGGCATCATCAAACTTGCAACCGGATATGAGATATCCAAGTATCCTCCGCCTGTGCTGGCGATGTACCATGCTCGTGATTATCGTGATGCGTTGAATCGAATGGTCCGTTACAAGCAAATGTGTCCTCCCGAGAGTCTGCAGATTACCGAAGCAGGGGAGGAATGTATCATTGAACTCGAATGGTTACATAAGGAGCTAACAGGTCCGCCATTATTGGTCGGTATTACACTGGCATTTTTGCTTGAACTTGGACGGAGGGGTACAGGCCAGCCTTTGATGGCCAAAAGGGTCGAGTTCACCCAACCGATGGGCAACGTATATACCCTTGAAGCTTACTTCGGCTGTCGAGTCGATACAAATTCTAACCATAATCGGCTGACGCTAGAGCGAAAAGATCTGAATCTTCCATTTCTCTCGTATAACGAGGAGTTACTGGAGATCCTGACCCCGGCTCTGGATCGGTCGCTGGACGAACAGAAGAACAGTCGTTCCGTTACTGAAGTGGTCAAATGGATCTTGAAACGTAACCTCACAGGAAAGCGCCCTGACATCCAGACGGTCGCCAAAGAGCTTTGTATGAGTGAACGTACCTTGCAACGGCGACTGACGGAAGAGAACACAAACTTCAAGCAATTATTAACCGAAGCCAGACGTGAGCAGGCCCGGGAGTACCTGGCAGATCCTTCGCTCGATATCAAAGAGGTAGCATTCCTGGTTGGATATGAAGACCAGAATTCGTTCTATCGTGCGTTCCGGACCTGGGAAGGAGATACTCCTTCGAATTGGCGTGTCAGGCATTAACTTTGTCGCAAGATGCTAGTTACTGAGCCCTTCAGACTGCGTAATATTATATCTATCCAGTGAATGAAGCTGTTCGCAATGTTCAAGAAACAGCTGCCGGATAGTTGTAATCAAGAAGGAGAAATGCAGGATGGATATGGGACTAAAAGAGAAAACAGCCTTAGTTACAGGATCAACAAAAGGGATCGGCAAAGCGATTGCTATAGAACTCGCTCGAGAAGGTGTTCATGTTCTGATTAATGGACGTAATGATGAAGAGGTAGAACGAACAGTTCGTGAAATCAAGTCCACTTTTCCGGAGACCTCTCCGCAAAAGGCTACCGCTGATCTTGTGGGTCTGGCGCAACGCCAAGCTTTATTCGAGAAATTTCCTGAGGTCGATATATTAATCAATAGCATGGGTATATATGAAATCATGAGTTATGAAGACATAAATGATGAAGTGTGGGAGAAATATTTCCGTACCAATGTGTTGGCTGCCAATGGCTTGTCTCAATTTTATTTACCTAAAATGGTGAAGAACAATGACGGGCGTATTATTTTCATCGCAAGTGAAGAAGCCCTTATGCCTTCAGGCCAGATGCCCCAGTATTGCATGACCAAGTCAATGCTGCTGTCATTATCTAAAAGTTTGTCCAAACTGACAGCAGGGACCGAGGTTACCATCAATACGATCCTGCCAGGTCCGACACTGTCCGAAAACGTACAAGAAATCATTGAGGGCATATACCCTAATGAGGCACTGACTTTTGAAGAAAAAGAGAAAGACTTTATGAAGAGTAATCTGCCACAGTCCGAATTACAGCGATTCATCAAGCCAAGTGAAATAGGCAGACTCGCTGCATTTGTATGCAGCCCATATGCTTCAGCCTTCAGAGGTTCTCCCATCCGGATGGACGGGGGCATCGTTCCCACCATATTTTAAAATTGTTCAGGATACAGGATATGTATCCATAAGATGTCGCCAGCATTGGCGACTTTTTTATTTGTAAATGATCTATGCGAGGGGCGTCAATCGAGTTTATAATACAGGTATGATTTATCGAAAACGATTTCTGTTCATTGGAAGCGATTACTTTTATTGATTATATGAATCTAAAAGGGGACACTATCATGATAGCTGCAATAAATCTGGAAGGCGTTTGGAAACTCCAACTCGATGAACATAAGGTGGAACGTGGTCTGAAATTCTCAGACATTATTACATTGCCAAATACTACATCTCATGCGGCCAAGGGCAAGAAAAACGAGAATGTGTTAATCGGTGCGCTGACGGATGAGTACTTATTTGAGGGTTATGCCTGGTTTTCACGCGAGATTGAAATTCCCGAACACTTGGCTGGCAAATGTTGCTTCTTGCATCTGGAACGAACACGAGTAACCACAGTTTGGATCGATGGGGTGGAATGCGGAACACAAAACAGTCTGAACACACCTCACCGTTACGAGATTGAGGCAGGGCTAACCGCGGGGACTCATACAATTACCATTCGAGTGGACAATACCAATTATCCAACCAAAGGTGGTCACCTTACATCCGAAGACACGCAGACGAATTGGAACGGCATCACCGGGAAATTGGAACTTCAATTTTTTGAGCGTGTTTTCCTGGATAATGTTCAGGTCTATCCCGATCTTGCGACTCGATCTTTCGAGATCAAGGCAGCACTTGTTGGTGACCTGCAAGAAGTACGAATCGTGGTTTCGGCTGTTGCAGTCAGTGCAGATCCGGTGTATACGACCGAGGAACAGATTTTCGCCCCGGATTCGCAGGAAATCCAGCTGACGTACAAGATTGGCGAAGATGCGATGTTATGGAGTGATGATGAACCTAACCTGTACCAACTTCATATTCATCTGCAAGATCAGGACGGCGAAGTGCTGGATTCCACCGAAGTATGGACGGGATTACGGGAATTCCGGGCTGCTGGAGACAAATTCACCATTAATGGTCGCAAAACGTTTCTTCGAGGCAAACATGACGGGCTGATCTTTCCGCTCACGGGATACGCGCCAACAGATGTGGATGAATGGGTTCGTATTCTCGCTATCTCCAAGTCCTACGGTATCAATCACTACCGTTTCCATACCTGTTGTCCTCCGGAGGCTGCTTTTATTGCAGCGGATCTGCTCGGCATCTACATGGAGCCTGAGCTTCCGTTCTGGGGAACCATTACGGATGAATCTTCAGATGGGCATAATCAAGCCGAGCAGGATTACTTGATTAGCGAAGGATTTGCGATGCTGCGTGCTTTTGGTAATCATCCTTCGTTTGTCATGATGTCCATGGGGAATGAACTATGGGGAAGCAAGGACAGATTGAATTCGATCCTGAAGGCATACAAAGCATATGATCATCGTCATCTATACACCGAAGGTTCGAATAACTTTCAGTTTGTGCCGGACATTCTGGAGGAAAGTGAATTCTTCTGCGGGGTTCGTTTCTCCAAAGAGCGCCTGTTCAGAGGTTCATATGCGATGTGTGATGCTCCGCTCGGTCACGTGCAGACCGACCTGCCAAATACATTGAAAGATTACGATTCAAACATTGTACCTGAGCAAGGCAGCGATGCTGACTCTTCTGGTCAGACTGGGGACAAAGAGATTCAGATTCAGTATGGGACAGGTTCCAAAACAGTGCAGGCCGAAGCTGGAAGTGACCAACTTGTCTCACACGTACCAATCATCTCGCATGAAATAGGACAGTACGCCACGTTTCCTAATTTCGAGGAGATCAACAAGTATACGGGTTCTCTCAAAGCCAAGAATTTCGAAGTGTTTCGAGAGCGTCTGAATGCCAGAGGGTTGGGACATCTGGCGGAAGCATACTTCAGAGCCTCTGGTAAACTCGCGGTAGCATGTTACAAGGAAGAACTGGAAGCTGCCTTTCGTTCGCAGCAACTAGCCGGGTTCCAGCTGCTGGATCTTCAGGATTTCAGTGGTCAGGGAACAGCGCTGGTGGGTGTACTGGACGCATTCATGGATTCCAAAGGCATGATTACACCTGAGGAGTGGAGAACGTTTTGTTCCGACGCTGTGCTGCTCGCGAGATTCCCCAAATATAATTATCAAGCGGGTGAATTGTTCGAAGCACGCATTGAACTAAGTTACTTCCGGAGACAAGCATTGGATGGACTTCAATTGAAGTGGGAAATTCAAAGCGAGCAGATCGAAGGAAGCGTCCTATTGGAAGGGAAAACAGACCTGCCAGCGACCCATGGAGAACATTATGTGAATGTCGCGGATCTCAGCATTCGCATTCCTGAAGTCTCCAATATGACCAAAGTGGAGCTTAGACTGTCCATTCCGGGTACGGATATCCGTAAGTCTTACGACCTGTGGATCTACCCGCGTCAGGAGGAAGTGGACCTGAGCGGTTTCAATCTATTTACCGAACTCTCGGAACAGGCGTTGGCGCTGCTTGAGCAGGGCGAGGATATTTTACTTTTCCCGAATCCCAATCAGCTTCAACACGCGATTCAAGGTTTCTATAGCACCGATTTCTGGTCTTACCCTATGTTCCGATCCATCTCGGAGAATATGAAAAGAGAAGTTCCTGTGGGCACAATGGGCTTGTTAATTCAACAGGATCATCCGGCCTTCGACCATTTTGTCACAGAGGAGCACTCAACTTATCCGTGGTGGAGCATCGTGTCCGAGTCGTCATCGATCATCTTGGATGAGTTGGATAAAGACTTGAATCCGATCGTGCAGACCATTGATAATTTTGAGCGAAACCACAAGCTCGGCCTGTTGATGGAGTGTCGGGTCCGGAAGGGGAGAGTGCTGATGGGAGCGCTGAATCTGGAGCGTCTGATGACTACATTGGAGGGCAGACAGTTGTTATACAGCTTCCAGCGTTATGTACAAAGTTCCGCTTACCAGCCCGTTGCACGTCTGGAAGTAGAGGAACTTCGCAAGTTGTTTAACTAAGATATAGGGAGAAGAAGTGTCAGGTTTCCCTTAATTATGTTTTATAGCCCCTTCCGCAAATGGAAGGGGCTATAAGACATGCAGATTGAATCGGTTCATTCTCCGTTAAGCGCTAGATGAACCTGCACTTTTTAGGATTACATTCCAATCTTCTTCTTCAAAAAGTATGTTGTCTTTATCTTCTGTTACTCCGATCCGGACCTCAAGGATCACCATCCTGATTTCAGCCAGAATAGAAAAGAGACTCTCCTTGGTAATCGCGAACTGAGTGCCCATATTCACTTGCATGACCTTTCCGTTGACAAGCACTTGCCCACTGCCTGCAAGCACGGTCCATGCTCTACACCCAGTTCTATGCCAGTTCAACCCGATATGTTTGCCTGGTAGAACCGTTATGTTTAATGTGGTTACAGTTGTATTCTCATCGTCTAACGAACTCTCAATGACACGATAACTGCCCCAGGTTGCTTCACCATACATCGGTTTTAATGGCAAGTTACCCAATTGCGCTTTAATTTCATTTGAATTATTTTTGTTGGCAATGAGAATGCCATCCGGACTTGCGGCAGCGATAATACCTGGCACGCCAATGACTTGGATGGGGTAGGGAAGTTCGTTAATAATATAGGAATCGGAGGAAGAACCCGAGATTCCACCGTGTCCGATTACATGGGTATCTAACTGTGCGCACAGCGTATCCCAGCTTCCGATATCCTGCCATACTCCCTTATAAGGCAGGACTACGGCCCGCTGCGCCTTTTCTGCAACATGCTTGTCAAAACTGCGTTCAGGCAACGCTTCATACAGGGACGACAATTGATCATAATGAACCGGAAGCCCCATTTTTTTAATATGGGATATCATAAACGCGACGGTGAATGCGTACACACCACAGTTCCACAGTGCCCCACGTTGTAGCAGAGTTTCAGCAATGGTGGCTTCGGGTTTTTCTATAAATTGTGTTATGGGCGCATAAGCATTACGTTCTTCTCCACCCGGCAGGATGTATCCATACTGTTCTGAAGCATGTGTAGGCCTTGTCCCAATTAAAGCGATATCGGCTTGAGAATGTTTCAATATGTCCGGCAGTAATTGGAAGTTGCTGAAAAAATCTTCACCTGCGAACACATCAGCTGGCGCGATACAGATCACATCGTCATCCTTGGCCATTCGGAAGGATTGCAGATATAACGTCGCTAAAGCCGCCGCAGTAAAAGTGCCTCGTTTATAAGGTTCCCCAATGACTGGTATTTTGCCTTGAGTATGTCGTGCCGTAATATTAGCCTGATCCTGATGTGAAATAATGAGTGTTGAATCCGTTAGGGATGAACTGTCAAGCTGGCGGCATACTCTGCTGATCATGGATTCCCTACCTCCAGCGGGTGATGGAAGTATATCTATGAACAGCTTGGAGCGAAGCTCATTGGATAAAGGCCAGAGCCTTTTGCCAGAGCCGCCGCACAGCAGTACGATATGCATGGGCTTCCTCCTTAAGCTCAGGGAGCTTTACTATAGATTTTCCGTTTATGAAAGGAAAGAGAACGATATTTAAGAGCGAGATTGCGGATTTGTTGCTCTTTTAACGAAGAAGCGTTCACATTCAGACTTTTATTCTTGGAACTTCTAAGGATCATGCCGCCTGGGTTCTTCGTATACATAAAATTGGCATACGTTTCATACTCGGAGAAACCAAACTGTTTCTTCTTATTGATATTGGAGATGATCGCTTTATACCATGGCTGCTTATGAACAGCTTCAATTTTTTGTTTTAAGGCAGCGAGTTTCGATTTGTCGAACAGCATATAATGGGTGACAAAAGAGCGGGGACGCGGAGCTTTCATGCCTAACAACTTGCGGTAGGTATTGAAATATTCCGGTTGGCTCCAGTCACGGCAGTAAAAGACTGTTTTTCCTTCTACAAGAAATGAATGAGGTTTAATCAGTACGGTATCTGCATCCATGACTAGAAAGTACTTTGCCTTCACAATGGAATCTCCGTTCATTTTGAGCAGCTGCTGATATAACCAGCCTGACCGATTCCATCGGGAGGACTGGTAGTGTATCTCGTTTTTGGTTATAGGCAGGACGGATCGCTCATTAACAAAAATGCAGTTTTTAAGGGAACAAAGTTTTCTGATTTTGGTGCTGACCGGAGAAACAATATATATGCTTCCGATGGGATGTTTTACATAACGACGGATGTTATCGATGACGAGGGGAAGGGTAGCCAAATCTTTCTCGATCGCTGGTATAAGAACATCAATCTTAGGTGCATTATTCAACCGGATTCCAGGCTGGACGGACATCTTCTCAACTCCTTGCACAAATCGTGATGACTCATTATATGGTATGTGTGCAAAAGTGTTTTGGTCAGGGCATGTGCAAATATACATTTTTACGAATAGGGGCTTTTGTTGAGGGTTCCTTTATCGGTATTACATATAATGCTTGCAGGATCTTGATCAAACAGCGGGCTATGATGCGGTTGCTGAAGGGAGAGTTTACGACATGGGAGTTGATAAATTGCAGCCGTTAAGAAGTAAGTGGTTAAAAACAAAATTAATCATTAATAATGAATTAATTAAACCGTTTATCCCCGACACACAGAAATATAACAAAACGAATCTGAAATCCATGATCAGCAAATATGGAATGGTCTATGTCAAACCCGAGAGAGGCACTTTCGGGATGGGTGTTATTAAGGCCGAGATGGAAAGTCATCAACATTTTGTCTATCAGATAGAGCAAAAACGTCTGACGTTTGACAGCTTTGAATCGTTTTATAACAGTCTGACTCGCTTGGTGAATAAAAGAAGTTATCTGATTCAGAGAGGAATCCATCTTCTTAAGCACAATAACAGACGTTTTGACATCCGAGTCATGATACAGCTAAGCCCGACCAAACATTGGGAAGCTACCGGAATCATCGGCCGACTGGGTCATCCAAAGAAAATCGTAACCAATTATCATAGTGGTGGTACACCGATGGATATTCACAAGCTGCTACAATCACATGCATCCACAAAACGCAGGAATGAACTGGTTCAGGAGATGAATGAGCTTAGCCTGCGCATAGCTCGTCATATGAAAAAAAAGTACCCGTATCTAAAGCAAATCGGCGTGGATATCGGCCTTGACCACAGTCTGAAACCCTGGATTATTGAAGTGAATGTCAAACCTGACCCATATATATTCAATCAATTAAAGGACAAGACGATGTATCGCAAGGTCATACGATATTACCGCCATGCTGTGCCCAAAAAAACAAAATAACAGACCGGACTTTTCATAGGAATGGCTGGAGAAGGTTTCAAGCTCAAGAGTCGCCAATGTGGCGACTTTTTTTGTTGATCTGCGTTTTAGGGTCGGAATAATGCATTTCATCCCAATTCGACTCCGAAACCTATGCTAAAATAGTATATTCGAGAGTGAAATTCAGAGTCGATGTCGATGAAAGGCGGATGTCCCCATGTTCAATATTGCAATCTGTGATGATGAGGAGCAGCAACGAGAACGTGTGAAAACGATGCTGGTCTCCTTATCTCTAAAAACCAATTTTGATTTTCAAATTAGCCTATTCACATCTGGTGAACAACTGCTCTCACACTACAGAGAGGTTGGGGACACATTCAATATTCTCATTTTGGATGTGGAGATGGGCGGAATGAACGGGATTCAGACCGCTAAAGAGATCAGGAACATGAAGTTTCTGGATGTACAGATTATGTTTCTGACCAGTTATCCGGAATATATGGTGGAGAGCTTTGATGTCATCACCTTTCAATATCTGATCAAGCCAATCCAGCCGCAAGTTTTCGATGAAAAGATGATTAAGCTGTGTCAATATTTTCAGGCATTGGACAAAAAGTATGTATTAATCAAATCAGACTATGATGAACTGTTGCTGAAATATGATGATATTCTCTGGATTGAGGTCGTCAAAAGTTTAACAATCAAGAACAAGTTGAATTTTGTGACACAGGAAAATGTACATGAGACCAAAGGCATTTTATCCAACTACGCTAGCGGTTTGAAAGATCATGGTTTCTTGCAGATTCATCGCTCGATTATCATCAACCTGATGCATGTTCAGAAGTTTTCCGGTACCCAAGTCGTTATGTTGAATGGAACGGAACTGCCCATAGGCCGATCCAAGGTCAAAGAAGTCAAGGATGCGTATACCAAATACATGATCATGAGGATTCAATGATATGGATGCCTATATGATCTTTTCCATCATCTTTGTGACCTTACTCATGGCGTTTCAGGCGAATTTTTATTTTGATTCTGTGTTGGGCAAGTCCAAGCGGAAGACACAGAGAGCACTCTATTTCGTAGTATTTGTTATGCTGGGTTATTTTTATTTGGCATCTTCCTTCTCCGATCTTGTTTCGACTGCTGTTGCTCTGCTATTAATCTTCAGTCTGGCACAGTCCTATAAAGTGGAGTTCAAAATCAAGCTTGTTTTTACCATTCTATATGCAGTCCTGATTACTATGGCGAATACTATAGCAGTATATATTCTCGGAGTTTTGGAATCCACAGGAGACTTCATCTCATGGGAACAATTCAATGGTGAAAACTACTGGATTCTCTCCAAAGTGATGCTGGTTGGATGCAGTATCATGTTTATTGTTATTCAAATTGTGCGTCTAGTTGCCAAGCGCAGAGGTTTTGCCGTTCATTATCGTTATTATTTGTTGTTTCTCATTGTGCCGATCATTACGATCTATCAGATCAATGTGGCCTCGATCTATAGTGAAAAAAACATATTCTACGTGTTTTCTGTGCTGGGCTCTCTTTTTCTCAATGTGTTTATTGTTTATGTATTCGATAATATGGTGGAAAAGGTACAGCTCACGCATGAAAATAGCCAGTTACAGCGTCAGATGGACTACCAGGATGCCAACTATGAGAAGACCGTTCACAGTTTCAAAAACATTAAATCCATCATCCATGATATCAATCAGCAATTTCTGTATATTGATGAATGTATCCAACGTAACGAACTGGCGGCAGCAGGTGACCATATCAAGTCTACGTTAAATACGATTGAAGGTGCATACCAGAGGGTGAACTCCGGCAATCTGGTCATTGATGCTCTCGTTACGAATACCCTGGCTATGGGGCAGGCAAACGGAATCAAAATCGACACCAAAATCCAGCTTCACTCGCAACATATCCAGATCGATCGATACGATCTGTGCGTAGTGCTTGGTAACATGCTCGATAACGCAATTGAGGCCTCCAAGAAGGTTAGACAGGCCGAGGATCGATACATCCTGATTGCCATGCACTCCACATCAACTGCACTGGTCATCCAGATCATGAATCATGTGGAGCAACCGATCGTTGACTTGAAAAGTGACAAGCCCAATCCGGAGTACCATGGGATCGGTCTAACCAATATATCGCGAATGTGCGAGAAATATGGTGGACATATGAGTATTGAGCATCAGCATCGGAAATTTAACAACATGGTTGTGCTTCCGTTCC
Organism: Paenibacillus sp. CFBP 13594; assembly: GCF_014842675.1. NCBI lineage: Bacteria > Bacillati > Bacillota > Bacilli > Caryophanales > Paenibacillaceae > Paenibacillus > Paenibacillus sp. CFBP 13594. The sequence continues at coordinate 1,398,622 of NZ_JACYVQ010000001.1, read as the reverse complement.
ACACCGACAATCCCTGAACCTGCCGTTCAGGGGTTGTTTTTTTCCATTCAGGGTCCGTTTGCGTTTGATCAGTCTCTTCCCGGATATGATGAATTCATTCATAAGAACATTTGAGGGAGGACATATGATGAAGAAACTAATTAGTTTTTTATGTACAGCGGTACTTGTAATTACACCGCTGGCAGATGTCAGAGCAGAGGCGAATAACAACGGTACGATTGAGGCACGGGCGGAGCAGATCGCCAAGGAGATGGTGCAAAACTACGGTGTCACCAGTGTGCAATATGCGATCATGGATGAAGGGGAATATATTTTATCAGATAGTGTCGGACTGCACGATAAGGCATCACAGAAGCCAATAGACAAGGATAGCATGTATGGCATAGGCTCGGTTAGCAAAATGGTTGTTACGGCAGCCGCCATGAAGCTTGTCGATTCAGGTAAAGTAGATCTGGATGAGCCGCTTACTTCGTATATCAAGGACTTTAAAATGGCAGATGCGCGCTATACTCAAATCACACCGCGCATGTTGATGAATCATTCATCCGGTCTTTACGGTACACATTATGGAAACAGCATGTTGTTTGACGATAATGACACCCGCAATCATGATGAGTTATTGCTTAAACTTCAGTCCGAAAAACTGAAATCCAAACCTGGCGCATACTCCGTCTACGCCAATGACGGTTTTCAATTGCTTGAAATCCTGGTTGAACGGGTGAGTGGGTTAAGCTACAGCGAATATATCGCCAAGTTCATCAGCGAGCCGTTGAAGTTGGAATCAACGAAGACACCACTAGATTCCTTTGACAGAGCGCAATTATCCGAAACCTATTGGCCTACACTTGAGATGAAGATGCCTACCGAAAATGCAAACATTATCGGCACAGGCGGAGTGTACTCTACCGCAGAAGAATTGAGTAAATTCGGAGAGGTTTTAATGGGGAACAGACGGGATATTCTGTCCGAATCTGCTGTGAAGGCCATGCAATCTCATGAGTATCGTAAGGGCATATGGGTATCTGATGAGCAAAATACGATCAATTATGGCTTGGGGTGGGACGCGGTTGACCTTGCACCTTTCAGCGATTATGGGATTACCGCGCTTGCCAAAGGTGGGGATACCATGTTGTACCATGCCGTGTTAATCACTATACCCGAACATGATATTTCAATGGCGGTTCTATCATCTGGTGGATCTTCCGTCTACAATCAGATGTTTGCCAGCAAAGTGCTGCTGGACGTTCTCGAGGATCAGGGCATCATCGACGATGTTCAGCCTGATCAGACATTCCTACCACCTGTGAAAGTGAAAATGCCAACGGAGTTGAATACGTACTCAGGTCTGTATGGTACTGTAGGTGAAACACTTGATATAGCAATCAAGGATGGTGAATTCAAACTCCCTGCCTTGCTAGGAGGCATTATCCCGGAGCAGAACTATGTGTACACAGGCGATGAACATTTTACGAGCACGGACGGCAGTGTGAAAGCTAGTTTTGTGAAGGAACGTAATGACAAGGTGTATGTTAAAGTTCAAGGCATGATAACGTTACCCGGCATAGGCCAAACGGTAATGAACACGTATGATTATCAAAAATTGGATCATAATGCGCTTGACGCAGCAACCAAAGAGAAGTGGACAGCTCGTGACGGCTCGAAATATTACGCGTTGGATGAAAAAATAACATCGATCTTTTATCTGCTTCCATCGATGCTGATCAAGAACCTTTCCGTTGATGCCAAAAATGGCTATGCTAATGGCACGCAAATCATGGATGCGAACAACGCAGAGAATATCGCCCAGATTCCTGTGATGAACGGAAGAGACGCATTTGATCTGCAATTTTACACGAAGCATGGCGCTGAGATTTTAATTCAGGATGGACAGGAATACATTGCAGAGGATGCGATTACTCCAATCTTTGGTGGAAAAAAAGGAATTACGACTATTCCGGCAAACGGTCAAGCCCGGTGGTATGCGATCGACGCCCGATCGGGTAACAAATCCATCACGGTGGATTCTCCGAAGACCGGAGGTTATGCAGTGTATAATGATAAAGGGGAAATGGTTGACTTCTCTGTAGCAACCAATCCGGAATCGACGAAGCTCCCGAAAAGTGGTTTTATCGTTTTTGGTGGGGACGCCGGTGATGTATTCCAGATTAAATTAAAGTAAAGCAGGGATTGCGTTACAAAATCACATTCGCAATTTGTCACATAAATAATGTCGTATTCAGGAAGTCGCCTTATGGCGGCTTTTTTGATTTTTTTATTAGAATAATTTAACAGTCTGGTAACTTTTCGACCTCACTGCTCGTTATATTTTATATAGTTATATATTAGGTTCATTTTTCACAGGAGGAATCACTTTCTATGATCAATCGACATAAACGTCACACAATGAAGCATTACAAAAGAAGAGCAGGCAGACCCATCATTGCTGGTCTTACTGCGGGAATGCTGATGGTTCATGGAGTCATCGGCGTGTTACCATCTCAGGTACATGCTGAAGCATCGGATGTATCCATCCGTAACTGGTACTCGTATCAGCGTATCACAGTGCCTGAGCTGAAACCTACTTGGACAGCGAAAGTAGATAACCATTTGAATATGAACGAGACGTACATCGGAGCTAATGCCATTGCAGAAGAAGGCAAAGTATTCACGTTTGCTGGATCGAAGTTGATTGCACTTGATGCGACAACAGGTAAACGGTTGTGGACTTACGGCAAAGAACTGACACCTTATATTACCTATCAAGGGGGCGTCCTCTACGGACTGACCAGTGATCACAAGCCATATGCCTTGAATGCGAAGACAGGCAAAGCCAAATGGCAGTCAGGAACATCCACCTGGATTGATAAGGTTCAACGTACGGAAGCGCTGATTCCAACGGTGGATACCCTCTACGTGATTAAGGGGAGTACAATGTTTGCACTGGATATACAGTCAGGCAAACTGCGCTGGAAGGCAGATGAGCCATTAGGCGAAGGTCACGGTACTGAATATCTTGAAGAGTCTAATGGTGTTGTATTGAGAACCTTTTTTGTCCAAGGGGCACTTACATCCGTTCAACTTAATGCGTTTGACAAGAAAACGGGCAAGAAGTTATGGGGTCATTTTGGTCAGGGGGAAGGTATTCAGATCAAAGACGGTCTTGTGTATTCGGTGGATTTTTATTCTCCAATGTTGGAAGATGACGAGTCTTCACCTGAACGCAAATGGAAAGTTAATGCGTACAACCTGAAGACCGGTGTGTTGAAAGGAAGTCAGGAGTACAGGTGGACCATGCCGGGTGACCCACCGTATATGAATGGTAGAGGAGATATACTTGTCAATAAAGACAAACTGTACATTGCGCAGGGGGACAACATAGCGGAGTATTCGTTGAATACAACCAAGTCGGAAACTACGCCAATTCGAACGTTTCATCAACCTTACGGGGACAAAATGGAGTTACTTGGCATTGTACAGGAACGGCTGGTGTACAAAAACCTCGAGACAGGTGAACTTAAAGGCATTAAGCTGGCTAATGGTCAGGAGGTTCAGTGGCATGGTGATGCCCCGGTTTCTCAGATTGATGTTTACGGTAAAGGAATGTATCGAGCGCAACGTAACGGCACCCTGCTTGCCCTCAACATGATGACGGGTCAGCCAGCTTTTCGAGTCGCTACCAGGGGAGATCTGCACAACACGACATTGAAGACAAACGGAATGATCATCATCCAAGCCGAAGGCAAACTTCTCGGCGTTAAGCTGCCAGCATCGCTGAAATAAGTGATCTAGAATGAAAAATATGTGAGAAGACCGGATTACGGCATAGCTTGCTCATAATCCGGTCTTTTTTTATTTTTGCGCATAAAACACTGCAAAGTCCAAGTACTTGTACATGCAATCTGCCACACGAAACCCCGCTTCCTCCAACCACTTCAATTGATCCTCCAGCGTGGCATTGATATCCACCTTGCGTCTTTCGATCGAAGCCGAGATGGCTTCCTCAGACAAACCACTTTGTTGAATCGCTTCCAACCAGCGCTGGCGGTAATAGGTGTCCGTATCGAGGGTTCTTCCCTGAACCTGATCTGCGTTGATGAAGCATCCGCCTGGTTCTAACAGCTTATGTACAGAGTCAAACACCTTTTTCTTGTCAGCGTGGGTCAGATGGTGAATAGACAGGGAGGAAATAATCATGTCGTAGGAACTGGTGAAATCGTACTTGGAGTAATCCCCGACCACATACTGCACTTGGTTCGCATCAGCAAATCTTCGACGTGCTCCTTCGAGCATATGATCACTAATATCGATCAGGGTTAATCGCGCGTTGGGATACTTTTGCAGGACCAATCCGGAGAGCAGTCCCGTTCCTGCACCCAGATCAAGAATACGTGGAGAATCGATCGGGCTTTCCATTAGGTCCAGAGCCATTCCATAAAAATCATCAAAACAAGGGATAAGCTGCTTTCGCTGCACATCATAATCTTGGGCTACCTTATCAAACAGCTGCTTTACTGAGAATTCCATGTGCTCATCACTCCTTGAGGTTTTCTCCATATTTTACAAACTGGAAGGGATCAAGGGAAATACTGATTATGGATAAACTCATAGGTTGGACCTATGGGTTCCGAGTCTCTGCCATGGGTAATAACATGTAAGCGCAGAATATAGACAGGGAGGAATGAACCTGATGTTTCAACCACGTTCTATTATGATGAGTATCTCGTTAATCGTTATAGTTCTAACACTTACAGCTTGCTCTGGTAGTAATGAACCTTCGGCTATCCCTGAACCATCAATGCCAGTAGGTGAAACAGAAGAAGCAAATGAAACGAATCGTCAACAGACCGAAAGTTTTGAAATGTTGACGGCAGATGGCAATCAATCACTAGAAGCGACCTTGCAACAAGGAGAAGGATTTTCCTTGTACGTATTCGAGAAATTCACATTTGATGCTGCTCAAGGCCGTCTGTCACTGACTAGTAATGCTGACTATTATGTGGATATTGAACCACTGCCTTCGGATTATAATCTGGCAGAACTGGAGACAGCGGGTAAAGAAGAATTAAAAAAAGCAGGTAAGGTATCCGATTATAGTGGAGAACTGGTAGAACACCCGCTTGGTTATGCCGAGCTCTATCTTCAGGCCTCTGGTGAAGAAGGAATTAGCGACTATATGGTCTGGAAATCAGAAGAAGGGGACGCATTTTTATTCCGTCTTCATAATCCAAAAGGAGAAGAGGCCTCTGATTTCGCCAGCCCGGTCCTTGTTTCGTTATCCACCGTTCAGGGTGATTCGTAACTTAGATGACTATAATGTTTTCAACGAAAGTCGCCAACTGGCGGCTTTTTTACTTTTGCAGATTGCACGGAGAAGTTGCGAGGTGATGTATTCACTTCCATTTGACTTAGAGTACGCTCTAGGGTGTAGACTTTGAAGAAGAAGAAATATTGCCAAGGAGATGAACAGAATGACACAGGAAAATAATTTTAGAACTTTACAACATAAAATAGGCTCTGGCTTCAACCATAACAGTACAGCGGAGGAGGTATTGAAAGATCTGGACTTGTCAGGACAGCTTGCTATTGTAACGGGTGGATATTCCGGCCTCGGGTTGGAGACGACACATGCGCTTGTTAATGCGGGAGCCCGTGTAGTGGTGACTGCACGTCGTCCAGCGGTTGCGAAGGAAGCACTTTCGGGTCTGGAAGGTGTTGAAATAGATGCATTGGACCTCGCTGATTTATCCAGCGTTCGTGCTTTTGCCGAGCGATTCCTCGCGAGTGATCGCAACATCGACATGCTGATTCTTAATGCGGGCATCATGGCTTGTCCGGAGACAAGGGTAGGTCCGGGCTGGGAAGCTCAATTTGCAACCAATCACCTAGGCCACTTTGCACTGACTAATCTGTTATGGCCAGCACTTGCAAGTCGGGGTGGCGCACGTGTTGTTTCCTTGGCATCAGCGGGACATCATTTCTCACCGATTCGTTGGGATGACATCCAGTTTGAGCATGGTTATGAGAAATTCCCTGCTTATGGACAGTCCAAGACAGCAACCATTTTATTCAGCGTTGAGCTGGACAGACGTGGAGCTGAACAGGGAGTGCGTGCATTCTCGGTTCATCCAGGTGGAATAATGACGCCGTTGCAGCGTCATATGCCGAAAGATGAGATGATTGCTCTGGGCTGGATTGATGAATCTGGACAAGTCGCCAATCCGGCGTTCAAAACACCTGAGCAGGGGGCGGCAACGCAAGTCTGGGCAGCAACTTCACCTCAGCTTGAGGGCAAAGGCGGTGTCTACTGCGAGGATTGTGACATCAGTGAAATGGCTCCTGAAGATGGCGGTTTCTACGGGGTGAAGGAATATGCGATTGATCCTGATCAAGCTCTTCGACTATGGAAACTGTCCGTGGAGCTGACGGATACGGATATCTCAACCATGTAAAACCTTGATTTACACAACAATTAAATTGAGATACACACTAAAGGCTACTGAAGTTGTCAGTAGCGTTTTTTTATTTTTGCTCATACGAATTGAGAAAGTAACATCCCTCATGGTTAGGTGAATATCATATATCAGAATAGAGGGAAGAAAGGATACATTATACGGCTCAGTGAAGTGAAATAACTGTGATGGATTGTAATGTGAGTGCTTTTCCATTTAAAATAGAGGAATCATGTTCTTTTTGAGAACGCAGGGAGAGAAAATCATGAATATTTTTGAGCAACACATACCTTTGGAAAAAGTGAAATTTAATGAACCGCTAAAAAATCACACGTTTATTAAAATTGGTGGTAAAGCAGATATCCTCATCCATCCAACAACGATAGACGAAATCACTAAAATCGTAGAGATTGCCAACATACATCAATTGCCGCTGACGGTTATTGGCAAAGGCTCCAACGTCATCATTAAAGATGGAGGCATCCGTGGTGTAACCATTTCCCTTAGTCATTTCGATCAAATTAAAGTGAGTGAGGACAGCATGATTGCCCAAAGCGGTGTTGATATCATTGATGTATCCAGACTTGCTTTGGAGCATAGCTTAACTGGTTTGGAGTTTGCTTGCGGTATTCCCGGCAGCACGGGGGGCGCACTTTACATGAATGCGGGTGCTTATGGCGGTCAGATCGCCGATGTTGTTGAACGTGCAACTGTGATCACCAAAGACGGTGCAGTGTTGGAGATCCCGCGAGAAGAGATGAAGTTTGGATATCGAAATAGTCTCTTCAAGATGGATCACTATATCATACTGGAGGCCGAATTCGGGCTCAAAAAAGGAAACAAGGAAGATATTGCAAGCAAAATGAAGGAATTAACGTTCCTGAGAGAATCCAAGCAGCCGCTGGAATTCCCCTCTTGTGGAAGTGTATTTAAACGACCCGAAGGACATTTTGCCGGTAAACTGATTCAGGATTGTAACTTGCAGGGCACTCGCATCGGAGGTGCAGAAATCTCCATGAAGCATGCAGGTTTTATCGTAAATGTGGATCACGCTACTGCCCAGGATTATATGGATCTGATCCAATTTATTCAGAAGAAAGTATATGATACGTTCCAAGTTGAATTGGAAACCGAAGTCATCTTTCTGGGAGAGTAACTTCATTGGAATCATTAGGAGGTCGCCTTTGGCGGCCTTTTTTGCTTGAGGGAATGGTAGTGAAACAAGAATCCACATGCTAATTATGGTAATATCAGAGTGATTGTATTTAATATTTCATCGTTATCATAAGGAGTGTACATGGAGATGTTCAAACGTAACAGGAGAATCCTGCTAATCGCGGCTATGATAATTTTACTGTCGCCCTTGTCAGTCCTGGCATATATGTATATGAATGAACGTGCAGGCGGCCTAGCCGATCAACGGATATCTAAAGTTTGGGGATTAAGTGAACCTATACAGATTCCTGTAGCGAACAGTCCTGAGAGGGCAGTTCAGGAATTTAGAGGTGAGTTTTATACCTCCCAATTTATTTATCAGGAGGCTGTAGACGGAGGCATGATTTTGTTCACACAAAAAAAGGGGCGGGAAAACAACAGTAATCTTCAAATGGAGTATACCCGCAAGAACATTTTCGGATGGAAATGGGTATGGGGTGGAGGATATTCCATAAGTGAGGGTCCACACACCAAGTTTGCTTTGGATTATATGAGTATACCGAAGTTGGATAAAGTTTCGGCACCGTTTCCCATGTTGTTTGGTAATATTAAAGATTCATCCATTAAACGTTTATATGTAGAGACCAAGGACGATGGAAAAGTGATTGAGACCGAAGCGAAACTGGTTGAGGTGAGTCCGGGACATCTAATCTGGTATGTTTTCCTTCCTCCGTCAGCCTCTATCCCATATGTAATGAAGGGATTTAACGAAGAAGGGAAACTCATTACCCATGAACAAATTAAAGATGCCAATGACAGCGGGTCGTTAACTCTCCGAAAATGATCTCGTGGACTATCTAGATACATATGGTAAAGGACAACAAACATTGATTCTTAAGAGGTCGCCTTATGGCGGCTTTTTTTATTGCCAATGTAGTACCAACCATTCCGCCAGTGAATGAACCGATCCTGCAAATCCGCGTCACGCAAGCGATTGGCTCATGCTATGGCTGATTGAACGATTGTTTGCTGACCCAGCTCTCGCTTAACATGTGAACAGAGGAGCCTGCTCGTCATTCACCATCATTCTGTCAAAGGGGGCCTGCGATCGTATGGCTGAGCTGTCGGAAACATCAACGTTGCAACCCGGGGTTACAGTCAACAAACCCGTCAAACCAAGTTATCTGCGTAACATTCGAAAACACTGGATGTTGTATGTCATGATCCTGCCCGGCATTTTGTTCTATATTATTTTCAAGTACATTCCACTTGGCGGAAGCGTGATTGCATTTCAGAACTTTCAGATTATGAAAGGCATATGGAGCAGTCCATGGGTTGGCCTGGATAACTTCAAGTTTATTTTTACGTATCAGGACTTCTATCATGTGCTTCGGAACACAGCTCTGATTGCCTTATACAAACTGGTGATCGGATTTCCTGCTCCGATCCTGCTAGCGCTATTGTTCAACGAAGTGAGAAAAATGCTTGCCAAACGCTTTTTGCAGAGTCTGTTTTATCTGCCTCATTTTCTCTCCTGGGTTGTTGTCGGGGGGATCGTGTTTGAGGTGCTAGCCTCGGGTGGTTTTGTAAACGCTGTCCGTGGATGGTTCGGGTTCGAGCCGATCCTGTATATGCAGCAGGAGCAATATTTCCGACCTATTGTTGTCTTGTCCTCCATCTGGAAAGAGGTAGGGTGGGGAACGATTATATACCTCGCTGCGGTAAGTGGTATTGACCCCACGCAATATGAAGCGGCAGTGATGGACGGAGCGAACCGCTGGAAGCAAACGATCTACATTACATTGCCTGCGTTGTTCCCGACGATCTTAACCCTGTTCCTGCTGAATATCGGCAATTTCCTGGAACTTGGCTTTGATCAGATCTATAACCTGCTGACACCGATGACCTACTCGGTAGGGGATATCATTGAAACGTACGTATACCGCTCTGGTGTCCTGCAAGGGCAATATAGCGTAACAACAGCGATTGGTCTATTTCAGTCGGTGATTGGCTTCATTCTGCTCTGGGTCTTCAATCGGCTAGCGAGAAAATCAGGAGAGGGGTTGTGGTAATGATCAAGCAGACGATTGGAGAAAAGCTGTTCCAAACCGCCAACTACATTTTCCTGACACTTGCGGCCTTTACGATGCTCCTTCCGTTGCTACATCTGCTTGCGGTTTCCCTGAGTTCGCCGGTTGCGGCAGACTCCAAAGAAGTATTTCTGTGGCCCGTTGGCTTTACTTTCGCGTCATGGAAACACATTCTACAAAGCTCGGGCTTATGGCAATCGTTCGGTGTAACCGTATTCATTACGGTAGTGGGTACTGCGCTTAGTATGTTATTTTCAGTGTTGACCGCTTTTCCGTTATCGCGCAGAGAATTCATGATTCGCAAACAAGTGATGCTGGGCATTGTAATTACGATGATTTTTAATGCCCCGATGATTCCATTTTTTCTGACGGTAAGGGAGCTGGGCATGATGAATTCCATCTGGTCCCTGATTATTCCTGGTGTAATTGGCACATTTAATATGGTCATTCTGCGTACCTTTTTCATGAGCTTGCCCAAAGAACTTGATGACACGGCCCGAATCGACGGTTGCCATGACTTCCGGATTCTGTTTCAGATTTATTTGCCGCTATCCAAGCCGGTTCTGGCTACGGTCAGTCTGTTCTATGCGGTGGGATACTGGAACACGTTCCAGCGGGCGGTACTGTTTCTACGTGATCCAGGGCTATGGCCTCTGCAGATGAAGCTGCGAGCGTATTTAACCAGCCCGGAGGAACTGGCCCAGGTAAATATGTTTCTTGGGGATTACAACTTCAATACAACCACGTTAAAGGCAGCGACGATACTTTTTGCAAGCGTTCCCATTATTTTGGTGTATCCTTATCTACAGAAGTATTTTGTGAAAGGTTCATTGCTCGGATCACTGAAAGAATAAACCATGTTCAGGGGGATGATTTCATGAGAAAACAACTGACCCGCAAGATGATGCCGCTAATGCTCAGTATAGCCATGCTTTTGGTCGCTGGTTGTGGATCAGCGACTACAAATTCCGGAAATGACGTTGGTAACGGCGAAGGCAGTGGTGGAGCTGCAAAAGTCAAAGTATTCAAAAGCCATATGGGCGTTGGCAGCTTGCCAACTGCGGATAATCCACATGTGAAATACATTGCTGAACAGACGGGAGTCCAGTATGAGCTCATTACAACGCCTCCCGGTTCGGAGCCATCCGAATACTTGAACCTGATGATTGCCTCCGATGAACTGCCAGATATCCTGCGTCCGATTGGAGGCATTGAGCAGACACTGATTCAGCAGGGAGGCGCGTTACCACTGGATGAACTCCTGCCTGAATATGCACCCCATGTGTGGGAGAGTATTCCTCAGGAAGCTTGGGATATCGTTCGCTCTGCTTCCCCTGATGGCAAAATCTATTATGTGCCCAAGGTATTCCTTGTGCCTGAACGTGCACCGTTAATTCGTCAGGATTGGGTGGATAAGGTGGACATGGAGATGCCAAAGACCACTGATGATTATGTCGAGCTGCTCACAGCTTTCCGTGACAAGGACCCGAATGGCAACGGCAAACCGGATGAACTGCCAACAAGCGGAAGGGAATTCGGCAGATGGATGGACCATTTGTTTGCGATGTACGGGGTAGCGATGTGGGAAGGGTATCCCGAATGGGATGAATACGATGGAAAAATCCAGTACGCAGGGACTACCGACAATATGCGGGAAGCAATCAAGTTCATTCGCATGTTATATGTGGAAAAACTGCTTGACAATGAAACCTTCCTGAACAAAGGGGAAGTGTGGCAGGCCAAAATCAATAATAACCTCGTAGGCAGCTGGTACCATTTGCCTGCAAATGTGCGAGATCGGTACAATGCGATTCTGACCCAGGCTCCAGATGCCTACATTGCAGCAATGCCCTTGCCCAAAGCAGAAGGGTTTGAAGCTTTTGTCACCCAGAAAAGCATGGGTGAACCGGAATGGATGATCCCAGCCACCAAACAGGATAATGCGCCAAATGCGCTGAAGCTGCTGGACTTCTTCTATAATCCTGAAAATGATGAGTTTGGTCGCTTCGGTCTTGAGGGTGAGCAGCATGAAGTCAAGGATGGACGCAAAGTCATTCTTCCACCTGCTGACAACAAACCGCTTGCCTTGGGTATGAAGAATCTGACCACAGCAGAAGACATGAACAAGCGGATTGAAGAGACATATCCGGAAGATCAGCAGCAAATGGTCAAAGACATGTTCAAAGTCAGCACTGCCGATGCGCGGCAAATTGCCGGTGACGGTCTGCCAGCCTCTGTGTATGAAGGTTTTCCTGATATCCAGTCTCACAAGTTGTTTCAAGAGGTATTGACCAAGATTGTCATCGGCGAGCTGCCGATCGAGGCTTATGATGAATATGTGAAGAAATGGAATGCTTCCGGGGGCGAAGTGGTCACCCAGCGTGTACAGGAATGGTATGAGAAGGTGAGAAAATGAAAAAGAGATATGCCCTATGCGGGGTCAGCGGCAGAGCATTGGGACAATTTGCAAAACCAATTCATGAGCTGTTCTCTCATAATTCAGAGGTTGTCGCTTTGCTGGATACCGATCCTGCACGATTTGAAGTATATCGCGCCCGTTTTCCTGAGCACACAGAAGTAGCAGTATATGGAGCTTCGAATTTCGGGGTTATGGTCGATGAGACGCGGCCTGACTGTATCATCGTGGCTGGCAGGGACGATACTCATGCCCACTATATTGTTGCCGCGTTGGAGCGGGATCTCGATGTTATCACCGAAAAGCCGATGACGACTACTGGAGCTGATGCCAGACGCATTCTGGAAGCAGAAGCAAGGAGTAAGGGCAACGTCATCGTAACGTTCAATTATCGGTATATGCCGATCCACATGCGCATCAAGGAATTGATTCAGAAGGGGAAGCTCGGTCGCGTCACTTCCATCGACCTTAACTGGTATATCGATACCCATCACGGCTCCAGTTATTTTAAACGGTGGAACCGTGAACGGGCATTCTCGGGCGGTCTGTCTGTCCATAAAAGTACCCACCACTTTGATCTGGTCCAGTGGTGGATCAATCAAAAGCCAGTTGAAGTTTTTGCCTATGGAGCACTGAACTATTACGGGGCTGAAGGTGAATGGAATCCGGCACAGGAGGACGGAAGACATTGCCGTACATGCCATGTCTCAGAAGATTGCGCCTATTATTCCCGCTGGACGTCCCGCAGTCGTCAGATCCGGGTACCGGATGACCATCTGAACCAGCTCGGTACAGCAAGCCAGCAGGAGTTTCCGTACACTTCATACCGCCCCGACCAGTGTATCTTCGATTCCACCATTGAGATTGAAGACACGTATGCCGCAACAGTGAAATATAGTGGCGGCGCGCTGATGAGTTATTCGGTCAATTTCTCACTTCCTTACGAAGGGTACCGTTTGGCGATAAATGGCACGAAGGGCAGGCTAGAAACATTGGAGTATCATATGCCGGCACGGACGCCTTTTCCCACACCCGTCCAGACGATCGATTACTTTCCGCTCTTTGGTTCAAAAGAAACGATCCATGTTGTTCATCGTGAAGGCGGACATGGAGGAGGAGATCCACTGCTGCTGGAGGATATTTTCCTCGGCGAAGATAAGAGACGCCCTTACCGAATTCTGTCTGGCGCTGAAGACGGCGCTTATTCCGTTGCCGCTGGAGAAGCAGTGTGGCGATCTGTGGAAGAGCATCGGCCTATTTCCATAGACGAAGTGCTGGGTGGTTGGAACAGCAGAGTGCCCACACACAAAGGGAGGGAGAAGTGACATGAGCAGACCTGTGTATTTTGAACCGGAGGAGAGCATGGCTTATCACAGTGGTGAAGACGTTATGCACGCCCTGATGAGCATTGCGGGAAGGTATATTGGAGCCAATCCTCCGCATCCCCCGGTCTACAGGGTAAGTAGATCAGGACTTGTGCGCAAGTCCGATGATCACCGCTATGATTTTCCATTGGAGGATCTATTCCCCGACATGCAGAGAGGACAACAGGTCTATGCATGGGCCAAACTGTGGAGTGACAGTGATCAGGAATTTATTTTTCATATCACCTGCTTCGGACCTGTTAGGCTATATCATAATGGCGTGTTGATCTATGGTTCTGCACCTGAAGAGGAATATCCAGCGATTCCTGTTCTGAAACTGAAATGTGGACTGGTCAGAGGCTGGAATCATTTCGTTCTTGAATTCAAATCAGGGGAAAAGGGGGGAGGTGGCCAATTTGGCACTGGCTCCCGGAAGAACAAACCACTTCACTTCATTGTGCCTTCGCTCGAACGAGATGGGGAAGAAGGCTGGCTCTACAGCGAGCCTTTGGATTTTCCGTTGTCGGAAATTCCTTCTGGCCCCATGCGAGAGAAGGCCACTGGCGTTAACTGGTTGCCTCGGGAGGAAGACCCCGAGAAGGCATCGCCTTATGGACAGTTGGCACGGATGTATGGACTGACCAGCGGCATGTCTGCGTATGCATGGACGAAGATAGGTGGTACGAAATGTGGCAAGGAGACTGTGCTAATCTCTGGTGAGGCCTACAGCCCGATTGAATTCTCGGTGGAGGGCAAGGTGGTATTCCATCAAGAGCATGCCGGACGCTTTCGCTTCGAACTGCCATTGTCAGCTGGCGTGCAAGATCTGACAGCGAACTGTGTAGGTGGAGACCGGGATTGGGGATTCCGTATGGATGCAACTACAGATGAGATGTTGACACCCGCACTGGATGTGAAGGGGCACAGAGGCAAGTGGCTGTACCTGGGTCCTTTTCAAGCGGAACAGGAGATTGATCTGGCTTCCTGCCAGAAGATGAAGCGGACTGCTCGTAGCGGAACAGGTGAAGAGGTATACTGGCGAACAGAGCTGCCAGACGGAGAGGTACGTCCATTTCTGGAAAATGAATGGTTCGGCCGATGGAACTATCCCCTGGGCGTCACGTTATACGGATTGCTTCAGCTTGGCAAAGCGGGTCAACGATCGGATATTCGAGATTACGTGCTGAATCACATTGAATTTGCCTCTTCACGTTTCAGCTACTCCTTATGGGACAGAGAACGTTATGGTGCAGCTGGGCTGAATAATCAGCTCTCCCATATCGACAGCCTGGACGACTGTGGATCTTTCGGCGCCACCATGTTGTTTGCCGATCGGGAACGCAAGTTGGACGGCGTTTCAGAGACGGCAGCTCATATCGCTGACTATATTTTGCATCAACAGTCCCGTCTGGAAGATGGCACTTTATACCGCAAGATTGGTGTCTCCAGATCAATGGATAACACGATGTGGTGTGATGATCTGTATATGAGCATCCCGTTCCTGTGTAGATACGCCGAATGGTCGGGTGACGATAAGCTGCTGGATGAAGCGGCAAGACAGGTTCTTTTGTATAAAAAGTATCTGTATATTCCAGAGCGTCAAATCATGTCCCATGTATTCGATGTGGAGCGAGGTGAGCCAACAGGGACCCCTTGGGGACGAGGCAACGGCTGGGTACTGTTCTCTTTGTCGGAGCTGCTGACGGCCCTTCCTCATGACCATCCATCCTATACAGTTCTCATTCAGTTCTACAGGGAATTGTGTGAAGGGTACTTGGCATTGCAGGGCAGAAACGGACTGTGGCATCAGGTATTAACGGACCCGGAGTCGTATGAGGAAACCTCCTGTACCTCCATGTTCATCTATGCGTATGCCCGAGGGGTGCGAAAGGGTTGGCTTTTAGATCCAAAACCCTATGCACAAGCGGCGTATCAAGGGTGGAAGGGGCTATCGGAGCGCACAATTGATAAAAGGGGCAATGTATACGGCGTATGTCGTGGTTCCAGCTACTCCTTCACGAATCACTATTACAAGCATGAACTGGGTTGGAATCTGAATGATACCCATGGGATCGGCATTGTACTTCTTGCTGGACTTGAAACTATTGCCATGCAAGAATGGCAGACAAACACGCGGGTTTTCGCTGCGGAAAGGGTAGGAACACCGGAGAAATTGGAGGAATCATCTTTTTAGAGGGAGAAAATAGGCTGTTGGGCCGGGTCGTATTGGGCATATGGGAACGGTATAATATCGGTATATTGCATATGAGGTGGGATAATTGTGACCCTTTCCTTCTTAAAGTGGCTAAAATTCAATTTCACCAATACCCAGACCCGGCTGCTGCTGATTCTGACTGTTGTTGTCTTCATGATTATTATTGCGGTGGGGATGACGACGTATTATTCTTCCAAATCGGTGTTACAGCAGGAATTAAGTGAGCCGCAACACCAGATGCTGCGTATCAGCATGAATGATATTGATGAAGTGATCCGGGAAAGTGATCAGATTGCGGTGAAAATTGCACTGAACAGTAATGTATACCGATTTCTCACCAATGAAGTACAGGGATCATACCGCAATATTACGGAACTGGTACAATTTCTGGAAACCTTAATCAGTAGTACGTCTTTTATTAAGAGCGCTTACATTTTTGATATGAATCGGGAGAGCATTGTTGCCTTCCCACAAGGCTACAGCTCCAGCAAAGTTAATTTCCCGGATTCGGATTGGGTTAGCGTTGCCGATGAACTTGAAGATCGTCCCATGCTGGTCAAGCAACGTGAGATTTCCACATCTTCTGGTGTGTCCATGCCGCAAATTACACTTTACCGAAAAATAATGATCGCTGGCGAGTTGAAAGGGATTATCGCAGTTAATTTCAAGACAGAGAAGATGTTCGAGCACATGCTGCTCTCATCCGTCTCCGACCTTGACAGCCATCGGTTCATCCTCGACACCAACAACCAGCCTTTATATGATCTCGGCAATTATGCCGTCGGAGAGGAAGCGGTCAGTCATGTACTCACTCAATTGGATGGTGAAAAGCTTGGTGAGTTTAAACATGAAGGTAAGCTTTTACTGGCTTCACAGACCATTTCACCGTACACCGGATGGCGTTATCTGTCCGTGATATCACAAGACAGTCTCCTGGCTAATGCACAAAAGATCCGCAATATTGTTTTTATCGTATCTTTGTTGGCTCTTGTAGCAGGAGCGGTTACGATCACAGTTTACAATGCAGCTGCTTTTAGACCGGTAAGACGCATGAGACAATTGCTCAGCGGTTACGACCAGGAGAGAATCCATCCGGAGCAGATTGATCTGGAGAAAATAACGGGGCAATTGCTAACGGATCATGCTCAGCAGGCCATCAATCTCAGGCAGACCCTTCCGGAAGCTTCATCCAAATTTCTGACGGATATCTATAACGGACATATGACAGGAAGTCGGGAAATTAGCGAGAAATGGTGCCGTTATTTCAAGGATTGGAGCGATGAGCCACTCTCTATTGCCATGTTGTCGATTGATAATTATAAGGCCTGGTGTGAGCGTTTTACGAAGTCAGATCACTCCCTGCTGAAATTTGCCATTGGTAATATCATAGCTGAACTGTTGTCTGGACAATGGCGGGTGTTATCAGCCGATCTGGGCAGAGACCGGATGCTCGTGATGCTGCAACCGATTCATTCTGGCGGTAGCAAGAGCGTAGCGACAGCAATACGAGAGACGATTGGCATGATTCCTCGCTTGCTCAAGTTTCAGGTATCGAGCGGTGTAAGCGGGGGGCACGACGGATTCATGCGACTTCAGCGAGCCATGCATGAGGCGGAAAGTGCGCTGGATTACAGATTCTACCTGGGGTATGAACGAGTTATTTCGTTTGAAGAGATCTCGGGTCTGCAACCAACCGAGAACACATTGGAAGAACTTGAATTCATGACTCAACTGACGGAGACCGTCGAAGCAGGCAGGGGTGAAGAAGCCCTGAGGACTTTTGACAAGATAGTTGGTCGAATGACCCACGAGCAATGGCATCCTTCATCAGCGCTGGCCTTTCTTGAAGCTGTTGCAGCTACACTTGAACGAATTCGCCTGAAGCGCGAGACAGAAGGTTTCGGACTCGAAATGGTGGATATGCAGACCATGCATCTGGAGGCTGTCTGTGAAGTGCTGCGAAGCCAGATCGAAGGTTTGGCAGAATGGTTCGGTAGTCTTATGCTCAGCAAGGATTTCATACTGTGTCAACAGATGATTGCATTTATGAACAACCACCTGGAAGACCCGGTAAGCATTCAGGAGATTGCCGAGCATGCCGGGATCGGAAGCAGTTTGGCAAGTCAATTGTTCAAGCAGGAAATGGGTGATACCATCCACGGATATTTCACCAAGCTTCGCATGGAACGTGCCTGTGAACTATTGCTGGATACGGATTATAGAATTTCCGAGATCGCAACGATGGTGGGTTATCAGCATGAGAACAGCTTTATTCGTGTGTATCGAAAATACAAAGACATTACACCGGGCAAGTACAGGGAGGTAATGCGAAGCCGCAGGGGTGTACTACGGGAATCATGACCCATACTTGGACCCATAGAATGACAAGGAGGCAGAGCCATTGATGGATCGACAATCGGTCGTCACCAGGAATCATCCCGTATTAACGCAGCTTGAGCCCAGATCACCTTTATCTGTAGGTAATGGAGAATTTGCATTCAGTGTTGATTTTACGGGACTTCAGACGTATCCAGAACTGTATGAACTACCTCTTGGTACACAATCCAACTGGGGTTGGCATTATACGGGCGGTCATCATGTATTTGGAGATGAGGATATTGTCTATCAGGCATTTGAGACATATGGCCGCAATGTGCCATACCCCATGAAGCCCGAAGACAAGGAAGAAGCCTATCATTGGCTTAGGCAGAACCCGCATCGAGTTCAGCTTGGACGCATTTCATTTCGTTTGCTAGGAGAAGATGGTCAGGAGACGGACGTCACCCATGTCGTTCCGGTACGTCAGGAATTGAATCTATGGACCGGAATTCTGCACAGTGAATTTACCGTGCAGGGGGAAGAAGTGCGTGTAGAGACAGCCTGTGACCCACGGCTCGATTGTATCGCCATTTGTGTACAATCCGAATTAATCCGTAAGCAGCGTCTGCAACTTTTTGTTCTATTTCCAGCGCCCGATATGACACACCGGAGCTGGTCAAAATCAGTATTCCCCGACTGGAAGCAAAATGACAGACATTCTACTGTGCTGACATCGGTCACTTCGACTTCCGCATCGTTGAAACGTGTGCTGGATGAAGATGAGTATGCATTGGAATGGATCTGGGATGCAGGCCAACTGGAACAGACGGGAACTCATGAATTCACACTATCTCCCAAGGCCGTACCAGACTCGGACATTTGGTCGTGCAGTGTATCTTTTGCTGCACATAAGCCGGAAACCTTGCCAGCAGATACAGTGTTGCGATCAAGCTCGGTCCACTGGAATCAGTTCTGGAACGATGGCGGAGTGATTGATTTTGAAGGCAGTTCAGATCCGCGTGCTGCCGAACTGGAGCGCAGAGTAGTCCTATCCCAGTTCCTGAGCGCGGTGCACAGCGGTGGTTCGTTGCCGCCGCAGGAGACCGGATATATGTATAACAGCTGGTTCGGCAAAATGCATCTGGAGATGCATTGGTGGCATGCAGCGCATTTTCCGCTCTGGAATCGTACAGATCTGTTGTGCAAGAGTCTGGACTGGTACCTGACCATCCTGCCAGAAGCCCGCGAACTGGCCCGCTCTCAAGGTTATGTCGGTGCGCGATGGCCCAAAATGGTGGGTTATAACGGGCATCAGACTCCGTCGCCAGTAGCTCCGGGATTGATCTGGCAGCAACCACATCCCATGGCACTAGCTGAGATGTGTTATCTGTCCCGGCCTGACCCTGCTATATTAACAAGGTATAGGGATATCGTATTTGAAGCAGCTGACTTTATGGTGTCCTATGCCCACTGGGATGGGAAAAGGCAAGCGTATGTGTTAGGTCCGCCGCTTATTCCTGCGCAGGAGAATCACGCCATGACCGATAGTTTGAATCCACCCTATGAACTGGAGTACTGGAAATTCGGTTTGGAGATAGCCATCCTTTGGGCAGAGCGTTTGAATCATCCAGCCAATCCAGACTGGCGAAGAGTGGCTTTGCACATGGCTAAACCTCGACATGAGAACGGAGTTTATCTCGCACACGAGAATTGTCCGGACACTTACACCGTTAAAAACCATGATCATCCCTCGATGGTTGGAGCACTTGGACTATTGCCAGGTTCATTAATCGATCCGGAGATCATGAGAAATACGTTGCTCAAGGTCAAAGAATGCTGGGACTGGGAATCCGCCTGGGGTTGGGATTTTCCGATGTGCGCGATGACAGCGGCCAGATTGAATGAACCAGAGCTTGCAGTGGATTTTCTGATGATGGATGCCACGAAGAACACGTATTTGCCTAATGGACACAACTATCAGAGAGCAGGGTTGTGGGCATATCTTCCCGGGAACGGTGGTCTCCTAACCGCTGTCGCCATGATGGCCGCCGGCTGGACAGGGGCAGGAGAACAAGCGAATCCGGGATTTCCACGGGATGGTAGCTGGACTGTGAAGTGGGAAGGTCTTCATCCTTTGATGTAATCATCAAAACGTTAAATCCCGAATGAACGGTACAGATGGCATAATCCATCAGAAGGAGGACTTCGATATGGTTGGAACTTCGACAAAGTCAGTGACACAAGAACGGAGAATGTCTGTCAAAATAGCAGATACCTTGCTTTCCGAATGCCAGAATGGCAATCATCCCAAGATTGCAGGCAAATGGGGCTATGTGGGCGGGATGACGCTGATGGCACTGGGACGCGCCGCCGAATGGAATCAAGAATCCCGCTACGCGGAACTTGTCCAGCGTCACATGGATGACCTCATCGAGAATGACGGCACTATTCGGACCTACCAGTTGAATGATTACAACCTGGATATGATAAATGAAGGCAAAAATCTGTTCAACCAGTGGAAGAATTCCGGAAATGACAAATATGCTAAGGCAATTTTGCACCTGGTTGACCAGCTTAAAGGACAGCCACGGACAAGTGAAGGTGGATTCTGGCATAAGAAAATATATCCGTTTCAGATGTGGCTGGATGGCATTTATATGTCTTCCCCCTTTCTGGCGGAATATGCGAGCACCTTCGATCATCCCGAGAGCTTCGATGAAGTGGCACGTCAGATTTTGTTGATCGAGCGAAAGACCCGTAATCCGCGTAATGGCCTACTCCACCATGCCTGGGATGAGAGCAGGGAACAACGCTGGTGCGCTCAAGATACTGGTCGATCCGTTCATGTTTGGGGCCGGGCCATGGGATGGTATACAATGGCCGTAGTAGATGCACTGGAGCACTTTCCCGTGGATCACCCACAGCGCGGACAGATTATGGGCATATTTGAACGAATGGCATACGCGATTGCTCATGCTCAGGATCATGATAGTGGACTCTGGTACCAAGTGATGGATCAGAACGGGAGAGCCGGCAATTATCTGGAAGCCTCTGCTTCCTGTATGCTGACCTATGCACTCGCGAAAGGCCTTCGGTTACATTATCTGGCTGAACTGGACCGTGAAGTCGTTGATCATGCCTATGCTGGAATATTGAAGCAGTTAGTCACTGAAGATGAAAAAGGGGTGCATCTGCACCACATCTGTCATGGTGCCGGACTCGGTGGGAAGAAGTATCGGGACGGTTCTTATGAATATTACATCAGTGAACAGGTCGTTAGCGATGTGCAGATGGGCGTAGCCCCATTCTTGCTAGCCAGTATTGAGATGGAGAGACTTAGGGCGGAAAAAGCGTGAACCAACACACTGATCACACAGACACTACAGGCATACGGCCGGACAGGAACAAGTTGTTGCTAAAATATCCTTCTTCCTGGTGGCAAGGGTTGTGGCGAGAAGCGCTTCCTTCCGGAAACGGTAAGCTTGGTGCTTCAGTGCAAGGCGGAATTCAGACGGAAACTGTGCTCTTGCAGCACAGTGAATTATGGCATTGGGGGCGCAAAGATGAACTGCCCGATGTCAGTCATATCTTATCAGAAACCCGTAAGTTAATGGATGAGGAACGATATTTGGAGGCAAGCTGGCATCTGACCCGTACACTGCAAGCAGAAGGTTACGCGTCCAAGTTGTCTTCACGATACCCACTGGCTACAATGACGGTGGAAATGAAGTGTAATAACGCTTTTCGCAAATATCGGCGGGAACTGGATATGGACACAGGGGAAGTTCAGGTCCGCTGGCAGGACGGAAGTGACAACTATACAAGAAGTCTGTTCGTCTCACGTGCAGACGATTGTGTTGTCTATGAGATCGAGACTCATAGAGTGCAAGATGGAACAAGTGCGCAGGGAACAGGTGCGGCTGAGCATTCATCGCTGTCGGGGACGATAGGCCTGCAATTCCCGCAGGGCGACAGGGTGAGAGAAGATGAGGAGTTCAACGCACTAAAGTCGTCTATAACGATAAGAATTGATCGGGATGATAGTGGAGACTATCTGTGCTATGGCGGGAAAAATGACGATGGACAGGACTACGGAGCGGTGCTGCGACTGATCCAATTGAACGAAATACCTGGTGCGAGTCATGATCAACAAAAGGAAAGCGAACCTAACGAAGATATGCTTAGCAGGCAACTTCATTTCCATATCTCTGGAAAAGTGCTTGTGCTTGTTAAAATGTTTGCTACGGGCAGACGAGCGCAGGAATGGACACGGTTAAAGCAGGAACTCGCATCGCTTGAGAGCGACTACAATACGTTGCTGGATCGGCATATCTCACTGCATCAACCGTTGTTTCGGTCCGCTGAGCTTGATCTGGGTGATAAAACGGATGACGGGCGCTGTAATGAAGACTTACTTCTGGAAGCCTATGAAGGTGAAGCACCTACAGGGTTTGTGCGCATGATGTGGGCCTATGGTCGATATCTATTTATCAGCGGAACCTCTGAATATAGCGGATTGCCATTTGGATTATACGGCTTGTGGGGTGGTGATTATCGCTTGATCTGGGGTCACAATATGGCGAATGAGAATGTGCAAATGATGTATTGGCACACTGACGTAGGTGGTTTATCCCATCTGAATCGTTCGTTGTTCCGCTATTACAACGGATTAATGGATGACTTTCGCGACAATGCTCGCAAGTTATATGGCTGCCGAGGAATTTACATTCCCGCTGGAACAACACCGGGTATCGGTGTGCCTAACCAGATTGTTCCGGTAATTATGAACTGGACCGGAGCAGCAGGATGGATCGCCAGACATTATTATGCACATTATCAGTTCACTGGAGATAAGCAGTTTCTGCTCGAGGAAGCCCTGCCCTTCATGAAGGAGGCCCTTCAGTTCTATGAAGATTTTCTGGTGCTGGGTGAAGACGGAAAATACAAGATATATCCGTCTGTTTCGCCAGAGAATACACCTGAGAATTTTATGCCTAAGCATGGACAGCCACTGGCGCATCCTATGCCTACAGCCATTAATGCCACCATGGACATTGCTATTATTAAAGAACTGCTACAGCATGTCATTGCAGCCAGTCGACTAACTGGAGTGCATACGACTAAGATTCCGTGCTGGGAAGCCATGCTGGAGCATATGCCCGACTATCTAATTGAAGCGGAGGGAGCTGTGAAAGAATGGCTGCATCCTGCGTTTGAAGATCGACGTGATCATCGTCATCTTTCACACCTGTATCCTGTTTTTCCAGGACAGGAGATCACCCGTGAAGAACAGCCAGAACTGTTCCAAGCGTTCGAGACAGCAGTTGATCAGCGAAGGCTTGGTGCTCAGAGTGGTTGGTCCCTTACACATATGTCGTCCATATATGCTCGACTTGGCAATGGTGAGCGGGCGCTGGAAAGTCTCGATATTCTTGCGCGCTCCTGTGTTCTGAGTAATGGGTATACCTTGCATAATGACTGGCGTAATATGGGGGTATGTATGTCGATGCCCGCTGCTCCGATTCAGCTGGATGCCAATATGGGCTGGGTTAATGCAGTACAGGAAATGCTGCTCTATGTGTCAGAACAATGGATCAAGTTACTGCCAGCATTGCCAAAACGGTGGACACAAGGTTCCATTCGTGACTGGTGCATACCAGGAGGTAGAGTGTCTTGTACATGGAACCGGAACTCGGGCTTCTTCCGGGCAGAACTTGTCGCGGACCGGCGGATCAATACGAAGCTTCATATTCCTGAATGGGTGAACGGATGCGTGATGCACAGCAAAAGTGCCTGCTTATGTGAACTTGATGATAATGGCATCTATGAGCTTGAAATTGAAGTTGGTGGGGAACTAGTACTGGAGCAGTTAGCATCTGGACATATGCAATAAAAAGTCCACATTAGGCGCCTTTTCACGTAGCAATTATCAGTTGCTGCGAATACTTTCAAAGTACTGAACAGACTGAAGAGCAAAACAGCGGCACTCAAAGACTTATTTTCCAGTCTAGAAGTGCTGCTGTTTTTGTGATAAGGGGATGTAATGGCTCGTCAGGTTATGATTCATCTGCGGTTCGATTGGCCTTCACATATTTAAGTTGCGCAACGATGATGACGCTGATGATTACCAGCAGGAACCACGAACTAATTTTGCTGAAGCTAACCAGTTGCCAGGCATCATGCTGATCAGGATATTTCCAGCCATTGAAGAAGGTAGCGATATTCTCAGCAGTCCAAATGAAGAAACCAACAATGATAAAAGCAAGCGATAAGGGCATTCGATAGGTCGTTGCTCGTACCCGGTAAATAATCCAGGTTTTCCAGAAGACAACGAATACAAGGGCCGTCAGCCACCAGCGAAAATCGGGCATAAAATGATGAGTGAAAAAGTTAATATAGATGGCTGCTCCCAGCAGCATGGAAGGTGCAAAACCAGGCCATCCGGTCATGTCCATTCGCAGTCTTCGCCACACCTGACACATAAAACTGGCTACACTTGCATACATGAATCCGCTATACAGAGGGACACCCAGGATTTTGGTGTAAGCTGGCTCAGGGTAAGACCAAGATCCCATCCATACTTTATAAATCTCCAGCACCAGGCCTATAATGTGAAATACACAGATGACCTTGATTTCATCCCGGGTTTCCAAGCCGCTTCGATACATCAGGTACTGCACAGCAAGTAAGACAAGCAGAATGGCATCATACCGATGAAGGAAAGGAATAGGAATTACGCTGGACAGGGCCAGTGTACCAAAGATCGCTACGGGAAATATGCAGCTCATGGCCTGATGATAGCCAAAATGAAGTAGTTGTATTAGAGATTTCAAGTTGAGTTAAACTCCTTTCCAAACATGTTGGAGCAAGATTCACTTAAGATTTAAGGTTCTTCATCACGGGCGTTTTTGCCTACACTTTATAATATAGATGTGGTCCATGAATAAAAAGAGAAAAAAACGCGCAAATCTGTTCTTGTTTTCAAACTGGAATCATCATGAGAACGCTCTATAAGAGGCGATAGGGTCACTCCATGTATATTCTCTTCTGGTTATGTTAAAATGAAATTCGTACAATTACATTAGACAAGGAGGCCGCTATGCAACCGATTAAACCTCAAGATATTCAGCTCCGGATCAACGAACTTGTGGATCAGGACTTATACGTACACCTCGAACTCACGTCTGGAGCGTATGCGCATCACTATGACAGTTCGAAGCACCCAGCATCGGCATTCATTACTAATGCGGCCATACGATATACGCAGGGGTCCATTTCAGGTACGGGTCCATACCGGGTTGGTCTGAAAACCACTCAGGGATGGATTTACGCCGAGGGCCTTACACATATTGACGAACAGGACCAAGAAAGACTGATTTTGGCTGGTCACGATACCCAAGGTAAACTAGTTGTGGCGTTACAATTAAGCCGAGAGATGTTCTGATGAAAGCGGAGGATTGAATAACCATGAATACTATACACAATGAGCATGAACGAATCTTGGTGGTGTATCCACATCCGGATGATGAAGCTTTCTCAGTGTCCGGAACATTAGCCAAGTACATAGAAGGTGGCTCTCACGTTACCTATGCTTGTCTAACACTGGGCGAGATGGGACGCAACATGGGGATTCCTCCTTTTGCTAACCGCGTCACATTGCCTCAAATCCGCAAACAAGAACTGATTGAAGCTTCAGCAGCCATTGGAATTCAGGATTTAAGAATGCTTGGTTTCCACGATAAAATGATCGAATTCGAAGACCCGCAACTGCTCGACGATAGCATCATGGCACTGATCAAGGAACTGAATCCATCCCTTGTGATTACCTTCTATCCGGGGTTCAGTGTACATCCCGATCATGATGCGACGGGAGAAGCCGTCATTCGGACGATTAGTCGTCTTCCTGTAGGAGAGCGTCCATTGGTTCATTGCGTTGCATTTGCCCACAACCAGGAACAATTCATTGGTAAAGCGGATGTAATCGTTGATGTATCCGGATTTTTGAAACAAAAAATGGCGTCGATCCGCGCCCACCGTTCACAGTTTCAGGCAGCCGAGCTTGTCGGGGATCGAGAGTTGAATTCAGAAGAGATCCAAGCCCGTTTTGGCAGAGAAACATTCTGGACCTACCCATTTGCCTAACACCATTACGCAGAAGTCGCCAATTTGGCGGCTTTTTTTTGTTTACATCACAATATCGACACAAAAATATAGTGTCTATAGCCTAATTGAGCTATATGGAATAAATATCATTTTAAGTACACTGTGATCAGGATTGTGATAACGCTTCATTTATTACATTGCTTCAATGGATGAGGAACATGGAGAGTTGATTTTAAGTGGAATGGAGGGATGGTGTGTACAACCAACGTATATTTTGGATTAATGTAAGACCCGTTGAATACATTGCCACAGCAATAAGCAACTGTAACAAGAAGCCGGAATTGCGCGGTTTGAATCATGAGTAATCCTTGGGCAGGATTGGGTGCATTCGACAGCTGTAAAAAGAGTCGGGTTATGGGTTTCATTGTTCTAATCGGAATGATGATGCTCCTACTATCCCTTCCGCACGGTTCAGTCATGGCCTCCTCCGGACAACGTGAGCTTATTCCCCTTCAGCCTATGATTGACCGTTCTGCACCTGGAGAAGTCATTGAGCTTACATCAGGTCGTTATTCTGGACCCGTGACGATTGACAAAAACATCACCATTCAGGGTGATCCTGCGGTCATAGTTGTTAATGCGGAAGCCACCTCTACGATAATGATTCGCTCGGATGGGGTGAAATTGAGCGGTTTTACAATTGAACATGATACGAATGAACAGACTGCAGCGATTCAGGTTGAAGGAGAAAACAGTGAGATCACGGATCTGCATATTCAGACCCAGGGGTATGGGATGATTATCCGGAATTCGAGTCAGGCAACGATTCAGCGGAACAGCATTACGTGGGCCGGGTCTGATTCGGCTTCCAGTGGCCAGAAGGGCAATGGCATTGATCTGTACAACTCCCATGATAGCTTCATTGAAGCCAATGAGATCACCGGCATGAGGGATGGAATCTATCTGGAGAACAGTCGCAAGTCTACCGTTCGAAATAACAGGCTGTTACATACAAGGTACGGCATCCACTGTATGTACATTGACGGCTCTTCTGTCATGGACAATACCGGAGAGGAGAACATGACAGGTGCCATGATCATGGGCGTCAAGAATACGGTTATATCGGGCAATTCTTTTCGCAAACAAAGTACCAATGTACATTCCCAAGGGATTCTGTTGTATGACGTACATCAATCCTCTGTTCACAACAATGTAGTGGAAGGTAATCGTGTCGGCATGAATATTGCAGAATCGTCAGGAAATGAGATACATGACAATGCGTTGCTTCGGAATTTTGTTGGCATCCAGCTTGTTCTGGCAGAAGCTAATGAGTTTACACGTAACCGAATGGTGTCTAATGTCATTGAAGCTTCGGCACTGGATAGCCCGAATAATGTCCTGATGGAGAATTACTGGGACTCCTTTCAGGGGCTCGATCTGAATCAGGATGGAATCAGTGAAATTTCCTATGCCATCAATCCTTTTTATGAGCAACTGGTCAGTCGAAATTCTGCGTATCAGCTCTTTTTTCAATCACCGGGTATGGTCTTTCTGAGTGACTTGTTTACAGAAGGCAGAGAACAATGGACTACCGACAAATCGCCACGAATGAGCATGGATACGGAATCTGATCTGCACATGTCAGTGGAAAGGGCAGCAGGTTCCAAGTTGGTGTGGATGTTCGGGTTAGTTCTGTTGGGTATGGCAACTTTTATAATCATCTATATGGGGGTATTACGAAAATGAACAAAAGTTCGAACAGAAGATGGTCCATGGTTATGGTACTTATGTTTGGCATGGTATTGTTAACCGCTTGCGGAACTAAATACGCGGCATTGCCGATTAATGAAGACGTGGATATCTGTGCGATCTGTAAAATGCAAGTGAAGGACGATGCATATGCAACACAGCTCACTACGAAAGACGGCCAAAATTACAAGTTCGATGATATCGGGTGTATGAACCAGTGGAAAACAGAAAATGGCACAGATAACATCGGCATGGACTATGTACGTGATTACAATGACAAGGAATGGATTGAATACAGCAAAGCCACGTATGTATACGATGCTTCATTGCGTACGCCCATGGCATATGGAATTCTTAACTTTAAGGACAAACCTTCGGCTGAAGCTTTCATTGCAGAGCAAGGTGTTGGAACCATTATGACCGCTGAGGATCTTGCCTCCCATGACTGGAAACAGAACACAGAGAATATGGACATGATGGGTGAACATGGGCATGATGAGCACGGACATGGTGAAGAAGGAGATGGTAATGAGATGCATCAGGAAGGTGAGATAGAAGAAGAGTCAGGCCACTAAGTATGACAATAGAAAATGGTGATCAATGATGTCAGATATGATACAGATTGCAAGACGAGAAGTGAAAATGGGATTTCGCAATCCTTGGGCGTATTCGTTTCTGATCCTTTTTTGCACCTTTAGCTTAAGCTTGTTACTGCTGAATTCGCAGAATCTGGTTGAAGGATATTCGGGCACCACAGGTTCCATGTTGAATCTCATTCTCTACCTTTTGCCATTAATGACGCTATTCCTCGGTTCCTTCTCACTAACATCCGAAAAGGAAGACGGCAGTTGGCAACTCCTATCCACGTATCCCATCGGCACGATGTCTTTTATTGTGGGCAAGTATCTTGGGCTGTCGATTGTTTTAATCACCATTGTTGCGTTTGGATACGGCCTGATGGGGGTCATTAGCGGAGTAATCGGGAATCCATTGGATACCATGACATATCTTCTTTTTCTGGCATTTTCCTGTGGACTGGTGTTGTTATTCCTAACTCTGGCGCTATTTATCGGTTCGTTGTCGCGCAATCGGTGGCAGGCGTTAACGATCTCGGTGACCGTATGGTTTTTCGCTGTTATTGGGTGGCCGACCTTATTGCTCTCTGTGCTGGGACTGATGCCTTATCTGTGGGTGAAACCGCTACTGATTATACTAACGCTCATCAATCCGGCAGAGCTGGTGCGATTGTTTGTAGTCATCAAACTGGGAGGCGGCTCCATTCTTGGACCAGAATATTATCGATGGGTGGAGTGGGTGCAGCAACCAAGTGGCAGTTGGATCTTCATCGGGATATGCCTGTTCTGGATAACCTTCTCTATCTTGGCGGTATATGCGATCTGGGAGAGGGGGCGTTCTCATGGATAAAGTAGGGCTCGAAGTGATAGGATTGTGCAAATCCATTAAAAAGCAACCCATTGTTGAGGATATTTCCTTTCATTTGACTTCTGGACAAGTCCTTGCCCTCTGTGGAGGGAATGGCGCAGGAAAGAGCACGGTACTGCGTATGATCGCTGGAATTCTTCGGCCTACCTCCGGTGAGGTTGCGGTGAACAATGTGCGATGGTTGAAGGAACGCAAGCGTTATTCAGAGCAGATTGGATATATGCCGGACGATTATCAATTTAATCAAGGACTGAGTGCGGAGGAAATGCTTCTGTTCTGGGCTTCTCTGAGGAAAGTTCCCAAGGAGAGAGTACAGGAAGTACTGACCATGGTAGGTTTGGAAGATCAAAAGAAAAACCGGGTTACGACCTTCTCCAAAGGCATGCGCCAACGTGTGTTATTCGCCCAGGCTGTGCTGTCGAAACCTCCACTGCTCATCATGGATGAGCCAACAAATGGATTGGACCCATTTTGGATGCAGGAATTAACTCAGCTGCTCAAGGGAATCAAACAGGATGGTCACATGGTCGTGTTCTCAACCCATCAGTTGGAGATCGCGGACGACATTGCGGATCAGGTGATATTCATGAACCATGGACGTAATGTTGGAGAGGGCTCCACTCACGACTTTCGTGATCAATTTGGTTCGCTCCATGCAGCATTTCATCAAAGTCTTGGTTTAAAGTGAAGGTGAGTTTATTGCAGAAGAACAGTTTTAAAAGCAGACGTACATTTACAATTATGATTGGTGTGATCGCATTGTTAGCAGGTACATGGGCCATTTTCGAAAATGTGTCGACACCCGAATCTGGGCGTGGCATCTCTATTCAAGCAGGTGCAAAAGCCCCTGAGTTCACAGCGGTTAATTCAGCAGGCGAACAAATCAAGCTATCCGATTATCGGGGCAAAGCCGTCATGATTAACTTTTGGGCTTCATGGTGCACCCCCTGTGTAAGGGAGATGCCGCTCGTTCAGCAGATCGCTCAAGACTATCAGAACGACGTGGAAACCCTGTTTGTTAACGTGGGGGAATCGAAGGGAACGATCCGTGAGTTTATGGATAAGCAGGCGTTTGATTTTCCGGTGATCATTGATGTGACAGGCAACATATCAGGCATGTATCGTATTACAGGTTTGCCCGCAACAATGGTCATTGATAGGGATGGGGAGTTCCGTCACATACTGCTCGGTGAACTGACAGAAGATATACCATTGCAACAATGGTTGGAAGAGAGTATTTAGGTGTAAGCGTTGGATGGTGAGAAAAGGGGAAGGGACGCCAGAGATTACCATGTTACAAGTGAAATGAATTTACGTTAAAATCACCTACAAAAAGTAACCAATAAAAAGCCGAACACCCATTTAACAAGGGGGTGTCCGGCTTTAATTTTGAAGTTATGCTGCTTCGCAGCCGATTACAATACAGCAGCTGAAGCGTGATTGTTACGAGCGATTCTGGTTGCGTCAACCATGTTACGCAGGGAAGCAACCGTTTCTTCCTGTCCACGGGTTTTCAATCCGCAGTCCGGGTTAATCCAGAACAGCTTCGGATCAAGAACACGCAGGGCACGTTCAATCATGCTGCTCATTTCATCTACACTCGGAACTCGTGGGCTGTGGATGTCATATACGCCAAGACCGATACCGAGCTCATACGTATTTTCTTCAAAGCTATGAATCAGTTCACCGTGACTACGGGATGTCTCAATGGAGATAACATCCGCATCCATAGCTTCAATGGAATCAATCATGTCATGGAATTCGCAATAGCACATATGCGTATGGATTTGAGTCGTTTCATGCACCGTGCACGTGGAGATACGGAACGCTTTGACTGCCCAAGCCAGGTAATCGGCTTGTTCATTTTCTTTCAGCGGAAGCCCTTCACGAACAGCCGGCTCGTCAACCTGGATCATGCCAATACCTGCCTGTTCAAGTGCCTCGACTTCCTGTCTCAACGCATACGCCAATTGATAGGCAATCTGCTCACGAGCAATGTCTTCGCGTACGAATGACCAGTTCATGATGGTAATCGGGCCAGTCAACATGCCTTTGACAGGACGCTCAGTCTGCGATTGGGCATATTTCGTTTCTTCCACCGTCATTGCACCCGTAAATGCAACATCGCCGAAGATAATAGGTGGCTTCACACAACGTGAACCATACGATTGTACCCAGCCGAACTGTGTAAAGGCAAAACCGGCAAGTTTCTCGCCAAAGAATTCAACCATGTCGGTACGCTCAAACTCACCATGCACCAGTACGTCAATTCCGATCTCTTCCTGAATCTTAATCCAGATATCAATCTGCTCCCGGATGAAGGCAGCATACTGTTCGTTGTTCAACTCGCCCTTACGCCATAATTGACGTGCTTTTCTGACTTCAGCAGATTGCGGGAAACTACCAATCGTTGTTGTCGGGAAGAGTGGTAATTGCCATTTGGCCTGTTGGGCTTCATGACGCTCTGCAAAAGGACGGGAGCGCTCTGGCTGTTGAACACTGATGGAAGAAACGGCTTTCTGTACAGCGGTACGGTTCCGATCTTCGGATTGCTGAAGCGCCAGAAGAGGAAGCTCTGCTTCGTTAATTTTAGCGGTAATCTCTGCACTTGGTGAAGATAAGGCTGTAGTCAAAAGAACAACCTCATCCAGCTTTTCATCTGCAAATGCCAGAGCATTCTTCAGTTCGGTTGTAAGTTTTGCCTCCCGTTCTGTCGTTACTGGCACATGCAGCAGGCTGCAGGATGATTGCACGATGATACGTTCAGGCGTCACGAACTCAGTCAGTTCATTCAGCAATTTTAGTTTTCCTTGAAGGGAAGCTTTCCAGATCCCACGTCCATCAATAATACCTGCACCGAGCACTTTGTCTGCTGGGAAACCGGAAGTCCGAATAGATTGTGTGTTACCAGAGAGTCCGTGTACAAAATCAAGTCCTACACCTTGAACTGGCAGTGCAACAATATCGTTGTAGTTTTCGACAGATTCAAAGTACGTTTGCAGCATGATATTCAGGCCTGGAACGGCTGCGGCAAATGCTTTATATATTTTATTCAGACGCTGTACGTCTTCATCGTTTAATTTGGTTACCAGAATAGGCTCGTCGACCTGCACCCACTGAACGCCTTCGCTTGCAAGTTCTTGAAGCAATTGAGTGTAAAGTGGCAGCAAGCGGTCCAGCCAAGCGTCTGTCTCGGATTTATCATAGCCTTTGGAGAGCTTCAGGAAGGTTAACGGTCCAACGATTACCGGTTTGCCTTCAATGCCGAGTTTTTCTTTTGCTTCACGATAAGCGAGAAGTGGTTTGTTCTCCGTCAGAGTTGGGGAAGCCCCGTCCAGTTCAGGTACTATGTAGTGATAGTTGGTGTTGAACCATTTTGTCATTTCGCTTGCTGCGGCATCTTTTGTTCCTCGGGCAATGCCATAATATACGGACAACGGAACGGAACCACCATCATAAGCAAAACGTTTAGGAATAATGCCAAACATCACAGCCGTATCCAGGATATGATCATAATAGCTAAAGTCATTCACCGGAATGATGTCGATGCCTTTCGCTTGTTGCTTGCGCAAATGATCGATACGGATCTCTTGCAAACGTGCGTGAAATTCTGATTCTTCCAGCTTGCCTGCCCAGAACGCTTCCAACGCTTTCTTCCATTCCCGATCAGCACCAATACGCGGATATCCCAATACACTACTCTTTGTCATCGTTTAAAACCCCTCTGCTTTTATGTTACACAAAATTTATCACAGATCCGGAGTTATAATGTAATTCCATTAAATTATACCTAGTTATAGCCTGGGGCTATATCAGAAAGTATGTTCAGCATGAAGTATGAACTTGAAGAAGTCATTACGTTTGAAATAGATATCACTAATGTTACAATGGTTAACTAAGTTCATACGAATGATTGAAAGGAAGGCGGTACGCATGAATCTGTATCATATCCAGTCGACCGTGCATGGAATCAACAGAGTAACATCCTTTTTGAAAGACAATTATATTGGAATCGCTTGGTCAGGTACAGGGGATCTGGAGGAAACGCCCCCGGAGCTATGGAAGGAACAGTTGGTTCAACACTATAGCTTGGATGAAGCAGAATTGGCGACCACACTCGCGACACTACATATGTTTGCTAACCTCATGCAGGATGGAGATTATGTATTAATTAGCGATGATGAATGGACGTATGTTGGAGATATCGGGGATTATTATTACGACGATTCCGCTGGCTCAGAAAACGACTTGATCTGTCATCGTCGCGGAGTGACATGGTTGTGTCGTATTCCTCGTGCTGAGCTGAATGACAAAGTGCAAGCACTGCAAAATGATTCAGCCATCCTTGCGAAGTTTGAGTATCCCATATCACAAGCACAGCTGGATCGAGGTCTTGCAGTCAGTATAACAGCCGAAGCAACGAACTCTCTCTCAACAGGGGTAGATGAAGCGACGATTCAGACAGCTCTCCAGGTGCTGAGAGAAGCGTTACACAGTGAAGAAGAAGAGGTGCGAATTCGTGCGGCTACAGCCATTTTGCAGTATGCCAAACCATAGGAAGACTATGTTAAGACTAAGAATGGTTACTGGGTTTAGATAGTAACCATTTGCGGATCAGCAATTTCAATATTTATAAACCTTGAGAAAGTTCTGAGATCTGTTCCTTTACATTCCTATGAGTTAGTCCACCGTGATAACAAACCACAGATGAAATGTCGAGTTCCATATACTTCTTTAAGGAGCAACGAGCCGTTTCGATATCCAGTGTAGTAGGTTCATGAATGCCTCCAAGCATGCCTTCTACACTGTACATTGAGTCTCCGGCGATGAGCGTCTTGCTGCCTATCAAATATAGACTGATATGACCTGGCGTATGACCAGGTGTATGAATAACGCGAATTCCACCGCAAAACGGCAGTTCCTGACCATCAGTCACCGTTTCATCTACTTTGCCCATTGGAGGATGCTCAAGGTGACTGTCTTTGAGAAGAGGGAGCTGTCCCTCAATATATGGCTTATCCAGCTCATGCGCATATATCTTGACTTGTGGGCCACACTCTTTCAAAATCTCGGGAAGACAGCCTATATGGTCCACATCCTGATGCGTCAAAATCACTGCTTTAAGTTGGTTGATCGGCACACCAATCTTTTCGAGTGCGATACACAAATCGTCATATTGTCCAGGGAAGCCGGTATCAATTAACACAACCATTTCTTCATCCCATATCAGAACAGGGTGAATTATATTCCTCTCAAAATCAAGCTGAAGCATCGTTATTCCCTTTGAAATTTCCATAATATCAGACCTCCGAGAGTTGAAATTCATATACATCATTGCTTGTTATATTTCTTATGTAAACGAATAAAGACGGCAATAAGATACGTTCGGATATTTATAGGGTGCACTTATAGAAATATTCAATGAATGGGGGAATTGACGCTTGCAGTTGGGAATGATAATTTAGATATATCATTTAAACCAATAAGTCCAATAAGATAAAGGGGGTATGTGGGATGACACATATCGTGCATGCAGCAGCTGAAGATATTCGGAGCGAGGATTCGCTGTTATTGATCAAGGAACTGAGTGAAGAACTCGGTTTGTTATATGGCGGTGATGGAACTGCGGGATTTCAACTCTCAGACGTTGAGGTGCCACGTGCAGCCTTTATCGTTGCCAGGATCGACGGGTATCCGGTTGGTTGCGGAGCACTTAGACCCCTTGATGAAACATCTGTAGAAGTTAAACGCATGTATACACGCAGTGGTTACCGCCGTAAAGGGATTGCCCAGGCTATATTGGCCGAGGCAGAGCGTCTTGCGAACGAACTTGGTTATACCAATCTGAAACTGCAAACAGGTCCCTTGCAACCAGAAGCTGCAGCGCTGTATGAGCGTGTAGGGTATTATCGAATTCCTGTTTTCAGTGGCAATTGGGACAGAGTGTTGGCCTACCAGAAAGATCTGGTACACGAAAAAGTATAATTCTACGAAACACAAGATAAAAGTAAAAAAGTCGCCGATTGGCGACTTTTTGCATTTAACATACTCCATTTACTCCAATTATCTCATCTGAAAATATAGACAAAAGCGTTCAATCCGTTGCGTTATTATTGATCAATGAAGGTTCTTGATGTTGGACACCCCATTCGCATAGTCCTTCCAAAACGGGCAATAACGTTTCAGCTTTGGCTGTCAGACGGTACTCGACTTTAGGAGGGACTTGGGGATATTCTTTCCGTTCGACCATACCATCTGCTTCTAATTCTTTGAGTTGTGAACTCAGTGTTTTATACGTGATGGCGCCGATCTGTCTTTTAAGTTCATTGAAGCGGACAGGCTGGTTCTCAGCCAGTAGATACATAATCACCATTTTCCATTTGCCACCAATGACAGACAACGTATATCCAAAAGGGGTATCTTGAATGTTTTTAACTTTACCGTGGTATTCAGTCATACTCATCATTTACACTATCCTTCCGGGTAGTACCTATCATAAAAGACCGTACTATTTATTTGTTTGGGCTCAGTTTATACTAACCTTACTTTGAAGTAAAGGAGATTTATGATGCCTCAACAAACAATACGTTGTCATGTTTGGCGGTGACTGTTTGGTTGAACAAGCCCCGTTTGCTTATTTAAATGAACGATATGGCGGAGAACTTGGTTTGATATGGATTGATGCCCATGGTGATTTGGTTAGATACGAGGGCTATGACAAAGGTCATACTTTACCGCGCTTGAGAACCTTCTTGGGGAAGGCGATCCGGAGTTTGCCAAACATGTGAGTGTCCCCTTGAAGCCCGAACATGTCTTCATGGCCGGGTTGACAACCCCCACGGAACAGGAAACCGAAGTAATTCAAAGATTGGGTATCCGAACGGCTGGAACTGCAGAATTAACCGATGGCATGGATTCGATTAAGAAGTGGATTACAGAAAACGGCATCAAACACCTGGCAATTCACCTTGATCTGGATGTGCTTGATCCCAATATGTTCCGTTCATTGTTATTCGCCAAACCAG
This sequence comes from Paenibacillus sp. CFBP 13594, assembly GCF_014842675.1. Taxonomy (NCBI): domain Bacteria; kingdom Bacillati; phylum Bacillota; class Bacilli; order Caryophanales; family Paenibacillaceae; genus Paenibacillus; species Paenibacillus sp. CFBP 13594. The sequence goes on along the minus strand of NZ_JACYVQ010000001.1, from coordinate 1,362,294 downwards.
GGGAACCTTATGTGTTTTCACCAGCGGGAACCATGCAAATACCTCACTTGCTTCATCTGATCAAAGAACTGACTGAAGAAACAGATGTAGTTGGATTAGGAATAACTGAGCATATGCCGTGGGATGCCATTAACTTGAAGAATTTGCTTGGAGAAATACCTATCCTGAACCAGTGATATAGGTTATAAGTCGCTAGAATATATCAGAATACTGATATAAGGAGTCAAAATATAGGAAGATTACAGATAGAAATATCAATATTATTATATGGGTGGTTCGACGAGAATCAGAAATTAAACAAACTGAGGAGAGACACCCAGATGGTCACGTTATTGTTAATCATTATTTATCTCGCATTTATAGGGCTGGGATTACCGGATGCTTTACTTGGCAGTGCCTGGTCCGTTATGAAAAACGATATACATGCGACAACAGAAATGGCTGGTTACATATCGCTAATCATTTCATTTAGTACAGTAGTGTCCAGTCTGTCCGCCAGCCGATTGTTACACCGATTCGGAACGGGTAAAGTCACATTATTCAGTATCCTCTCAACAACGATTGCGCTGTTGGGATTCTCATTCTCTGAGAATTTTGTGTTTTTACTGATTCTGGCGATCCCTCTCGGCTTAGGTGCAGGTTCAGTGGATGCGGCACTAAGTAATTATGTAGCATTACATTTCAAGGCCAAGCATATGAACTGGTTGCATTGTTTCTGGGGAATTGGGGCAGTGACAGGCCCACTCGTTATGGCATATTGGCTGAATCAAGCAAACAACTGGCGTGCAGGATACGTTACTGTGGGGTTGATTTTGCTTGGGATCGCGGTGATTTTATTATCAACTTTGTCTCTATGGAAGATTTTTGAGAAGGGCAGAGTAGAGGGTTCAGGTGATGAGAAGAAACGCGTAAGTAACCGTGAGGCCATACGTATCCCCGGCGTGAAAATGTCGATGCTTGCGATGCTCTGTTACAACGGTTCCGAAACTGCTGCCGGTCTGTGGATGGCTTCTTTCTTCATTGTTAGCAAAGGAGTTTCTCCAGGTACTGCCGCAGTACTATCCTCCCTTTTTTTCATTGGCATTATCTTGGGACGCGTAATTTCAGGTTTTCTTTCGACTCATGTATCCAGCAAAAATCTCATCAGATATGGTGGAATCGTTGGATGCTTCGGATTAGTTATCCTGGTTATGCCGATTCCTTACTGGATTGCTGCAGGGGCTTTATTTATCGTGGGATTGGGCGGAGCACCGATCTATCCGAGCATTGTTCATGCGACACCGGAACGCTTCGGTGAGAAGGCATCCCCAAGTGTAATTGGACTTGAAATGGCCAGTGCCTATACGGGTTCAACACTCATCCCGTTAGGTATGGGACTCATAGCCAGCCAATGGGGAATGTCAATGGTACCCCTGATCCTGCTGATTCTGTTCAGTGTCATGTTCGCGGCTACAGAGCTGGTTAACAGAAGCAACAAGGCTATGCGCCTGACCGTATAGCTCTTGCTATAGGTCATTAAGGCTCTGCCACTATACAACAAAGGAACAACCATCGCTGGTTGTTCCTTTTGGTGTGTTTAATTTTTTATAAGAAAATCAGCAACAATGTACCTGCGGCAAAACAGTAATACGAAAAGTATTTCAGGTTGCCTTTGGCCATAATGCCCATAAACCATCTCATGGAGAAATAGGTGACGAAGAGCGTCGTGATGAATGCGATCAGATAAGGGATAGCCAGCTGTGATCGATTCGGATCATTGGCAATGTCGGATACCCCCATGATGAGTCCACCAATACTTATGGGAATGTACAGCATAAAGGAGAACTTCAAAGCTGTTTCCTGTTTCATGCCGACAGCGATGGACGCAATTACAGTTGCCCCTGAGCGGCTAATCCCCGGAATAAGAGCGACCGCCTGAGCCAGACCTACCAACAATGCATCTTTTGTAGACAGATCACCGTCTTGCTTGCGACCACGAAGATTACGAATCAACCATAAGGCAACTCCAGTGATCAATAGCGCGATGGAAACGGTATATACGGATGAGAAAATTTCTTCAATCCGGTCCTTGAACAGGACTGCAACGACAGCAGCAGGGATCGTACCAATAATTATGTATAAGCAAAACATGAAGTCTGCTCGATATTCTTCTTTACGAGTACGCAGGTAACCGAGTGCACCAATAATCAACTTTTTGATATCTTGCCGGAAAATAAAAATAATAGCGATAAGTGATGCCGTGTTAGTTAAAATCTCAAATGACAATCCATTCTGCTTGATGCCCATGAGCCTCTGGGCGATGATCAGATGACCGCTTGAGGAGACGGGAATCGGCTCCGTTGCACCTTGAACAATACCTAAAAACAAATACTTTAACCACAATATGATCTCTTCCATGTTTTCCTCCTTGAATACATTTCATTGGCTTTTCAAAACTCTCTTTTTAATAAAAGTGACTTGTCTACTCTATTGATGATAGCTGTTTAAGTTGGTGACTTGCAAGTTAGAGTTCATAGAGAGAGGGAAATAAACATAGCTTGTCAAATCCTGCATAGCATGATATCGTTGATAACGATTATCAATATCAATGAAAAGGTGGGTTTATTTTGCGTAAACAGATAAAATCTATATGGATCATGATGGCGCTTATCTTGCTGATTGTACTTAGTGCATGTGGTCAGTCTGCCACGACCAATAGTACAACCGGGGACAGCACGAATGCAGCTGCGGAGACAGAAACCAAGACGAACTCGGATTTAGCTTCTTCCGCTGAATCAACGGCAAGTGCCGAAGAGGAACTTGTTACATATCAATCGGATGCAGGTGAAGTACAGGTACCGAAGAATCCTAAGCGCATTATTGATTTGACATCATTTTCGACAGGCTACTTTGTTGCCCTGGATGCACCGGTGGTCGGCGCTTTATCAGGAGCGATGAATAACAAATATATCAAGGACCAACTTGCAGCTGCGGGCACCAGTGATCTGGGTGAAGAGCCTACACCAGAGAAGCTAATCAGTTTAAAACCTGACTTATTTATCGTGTACACTGGAACAGAGGGTATCGACAAGCTGGAGCAGATTGCGCCTGTTGTACAGATTGCTTATGGTAAGCGCAATTTCAAGGATCTAATGATTGAAATGGGTAAGCTCACCAATAGAGAAGACGCTGCTAAAACTTGGATTGCTAAATGGGAAGCGAAGATCAACGAACTGAAGCCCAAGGTTCAGGAAGCTGTAGGAGATCGTACCGTTTCCATACTGAATCCATATGCCAAAGGATTATTTGTATTTGGTCATAACTATGGTCGAGGCGGTGAAATTATTTACGGGGAGTTTGACCTCAAGGCACCAGCCAAGGCCCAAGCTGAAGCGATTGACAGCGGAACTGGATGGGCTTCAATCTCCATGGAACTATTACCGGAGTATGCAGGTGATATCATCTTTACCAGCCCGTGGTCGGGAGATAAAACCGATCCCAAGATCGTATATGACAATACATTATGGAAGAACTTGCCTGCGGTAAAGGCAAATCATGTGTTCCAGCTTGATCCGACTTCAGACTCGTACAACGATCCGTTAACGTTGGAAGGTCAGCTGCAATTTATTTCCGATAGCCTGCTTACCGCGAAGTAAGATTACTGCATAAATGGTAATACTGGAGCATTTCCAAACGTCGTTACAGGACGGGGAAATGCTCTTCTTATGAGATTAGAATGTTATATACGTCGATCTTGGATGGATTTTGACCAATGTAATTAAGCTTGATACAATAGGATAACAGCTGATGAACATTAAATATCAAGTGGGGTGATCCAGATTGCAGCAAAAGAGTGAACGTTTGAATGTTTGGTTGGCTTTCTCTAACATTCATACCCATCTGAACGAGAAGCTGGAACAAGCTCTGCTTCAACAATATGACTTATCTTTGAAGGAATTTTATGTGTTAAACTTCATATATAATGCGGAGGGTAAGGAATTACGCCTACAGCAACTTCAAGATCTGGTGGGGTTGAGCCAAAGTGCTACTTCCAGGCTCGTCGTCAGGATGGAAGCCAAAGACTGTGGGGCTCTGGAAAGACATGCATGTGAAGATGACCGTCGTGGCATTTATACTCGTATTACGGAGCTTGGAGAGAATAAATACAAGAAAGCACTCCAAACGTTTAATCAGGTCTTGCAAACTGAATTGGAACAGGATGGATTTGAGACTCGATTAGAGAACCTCACTAAAGAATTGTTCTAAGACTAGGGTAAATATAGGGTAATGTAGTCATTTACCCTATAAGAAGACTTGACACTCATTAATATATCCGCTAAATTAAATGCATGCGCATGAATTTAATGTGGATGCGGTGATTCATGTATAAAGGAGGCACTGAGTAGACTTTGATCCAAAACAAAATTTTCGACGATATCTGATGAATTAAGAGAGGGCTATACAATGATTATGTTGATGCTTTTGACCTTCATATTAGGTATCTTCATCGTTGTACGTCAATTTTGGCCACTGCGCAATCTTGAATATATAGATTATGAAGTATTTCTCAGACATGAGCGTGATTTTCGGCAGTATAAAGTGATTGATATTCGAGATGCGACGGATTATATGGCTGATCCTACTCCGGATACGATTAACATCTCACTGGGACGCCTTGCTTTCACATGGGAAAAATACCTTCTTCGAGAAGATAACGTAATTATAATGTCACCTGGTATGCTTCAATCCAAAAAGGCTGTCCGTATTTTGCGAAAGCATGGATTTGAATGTCTTTATGTGATGAAGTAAAAGATATATGTGAGTTCTAAATTATACGGAGTTATTAATTGTAGGTGTTATTTTAATGCTTGCGCATGCATTTTTATTATTCGTGATTCAGGAAAAGGGGAGTTTTATTTTGATGACAGATTTGTTTAGTCCATATTCTTTTAAAAGCCTAGAGCTTAAAAACCGTGTCGTAATGGCTCCAATGTGCCAATATTCAGTTGAGCAAAAAGATGGTATAGCAACCGATTGGCATTACATGCACTACGTTAGTCGTGCCGTGGGAGGAACAGGTCTCATTATCATTGAAATGACAGATGTGGAGCCGGATGGACGGATCTCAGATTATGATCTTGGGTTATGGTCAGATGAACAGATTCCAGCTCTGAAGCGAATCGTAGATGCGTGTCACAGTTATGGTGCCAAGGTTGGCATTCAGATTGCGCATGCGGGCCGCAAAGCAGAAGATGCTGAAGTTCCAGTAGCTCCTTCCGCGATCGCCTTTGATGAGAATTCCAAGCAACCAAGAGCGCTCACAACGGATGAAGTAAAAGGAATGGTTGAGAAATTCCGTAGTGCAGTAGCGCGTGCTGTGAAAGCTGGTTTTGATGCGATTGAGCTTCATGGTGCACATGGATATCTGATTCATCAGTTCCATTCTCCACTTACAAACAAGCGAGAAGACGAATATGGTCAAGATTTAACTTTATTCGGCCGGGAGATCATTCAGGCTGCAAAGGCAGAGATGCCGAAAGATATGCCTTTGATGATGCGTATTTCAGCTAAAGAATATGTAGAAGGTGGCTATGGCATTAACGAAAGTTCCGAGTTTGCCAAGGCTTATAAAGAGGCAGGTGTTGACGTATTTGATATCTCATCTGGTGGCGAGGGACCTATTGCTGCATGGGGCAGACCAGGGACTCACGCGGCGTATCAAGTACCTCTGGCTAAAGCAATCAAAGAAGCTCTTGATGTACCCGTGATTGCTGTTGGAAGACTCGATGATCCTACGTTGGCGAATGCAGTCATCGGCAATGAAGAAGCTGATCTCGTTGCGGTTGGAAGAGGTCTGTTAAGAAATCCTTACTGGGCCTTGGAAGCTGCGTCTGCTTTGCGCAAGACAACGGACGTTCCAAAACAATATACGACTGGTTTTTAATGTATTAATAATTTAACGATTTAATGATCTTCATTAATCCTTGCATAGGGAAGGACTCCGACTGACAAAACAGAAGGAGTCCTTTCTGAGGTTAAACTAGGCGAGGTAAAGGAACGATACTAGCCAGTAACAGTCAAGAGATGGTAGTCGTCTCATCGGTTTTACCTCGCAGGCGTTTAATGTCTTCTCTGGGTGGGAATCCAAACATGCGAGAATATTCACGACTGAATTGGGAAGGGCTCTCGTAACCTACCTGAAATGCTACATCTGCTGCATCGGTGGACTTGGATAATAACAAGCGGCGGGCTTCTTGCAGCCTAAGTTGTTTTTGAAACTGAATCGGACTCATGGCAGTCACTTCTTTAAAGTGTCTGTGCAGCGAGGCAGTACTCATATTTGCCAAATCCGCCAATTCCTCAACCCGAAAGTTTTGCTCAGAATGATTCATAATATATTCAATAACGTCTCTGATTCGATAGGTGTGGCTGCCCTCCATGGTAGCTTGTTCCAGGGCAATCCCATGTGGGCCCTTCAGAACTTTATAGAGAATTTCCTTTTTGAACAAAGGAGAGAGTAGTGGGATATCTTCCGAATGATCTTCCAACAAACGGGCTAACCTGACGACCGCATCCAGCAGAGACGGCTCAGCTTGGCTGACAAACATCGCACGTCTCGTTGTTTTTCGCGGTCTTGCTGGGAAATCGGAATGGTTCAATACCTCCAGAATCTCACTGGATGTGAATTCAAGTTTCAGGGCCAGATAGGGAGCCTCAGACGAGGCTTGAATCACTTGTCCACTAACCGGCAAGTCAACGGTTGCCACGATATAACTTCCTGGACCATACCGGAAACGATCTTGTCCCAGTAGGACTTCTTTCTCACCCTGAACGATAATGCAGAAGGATGGTTCATTCACTCTAAATATAGGTTCAGTGACAACGGATTCGCGGATTAAAAATAATGAGGGAATGGCAGTAGAATGCACCCCGTCCTTGTCAGAATAACGGTCAATGAGTGTGGCTAATTCGTTTTGTTGTTGTTCGTGTATTTGAATAGACATGCAAAGTTCTCCTTTTTTCCTCACAACATAATAATCACATTCTATCGTATATTGACCGAAGGCGGTAGAAAACGGATAGGAATAGGCAAACATTTGATGTGAATGGATAAGACATGCTGAGTGCTGGTTGCATATTCACAATTACACAGGTCATGATATACAACAAGTACAGAAGATATACACTTATGGTTCAGCTAATACATGATCAGATGAGAATGAAAAGGGTATCTGCATCTTTTATTTACTGATCGTTCCCGATGTGTTAGATTGATTTTGGGAGGGAAGTTGAATGGCTAGAAGTAAAGAGTTTGAAGTGAACGAAGTATTGGATAAAGCAATGAAGATCTTCTGGGAACAAGGTTACGAGAAAACGTCGATGAGTGACCTGGTTGAGCATATGGGAATTCATCGCAGGAGTATATATGATACATTTGACGACAAACATTCGCTGTTCTTGCAGGCAATCGATCGTTACAGAGGTAAGGTCAGCGCCACATTACTTGCAGAAATCAGGGCATCCAAGACGGCAGTGGAAGCACTGCATAAAATTTTCGATGTTATGATCAGTGAAGCAGAGGAGACACCATCGGGTTGTTTGATCGTGAACTCGGCTGTGGAGCTAGGCGCGCGTGATGAAGAAGTGGACAACCGGTCCCTTGAATCATTTAACGACACAGAGCTGATGTTCGAGCAGATTATTCAATGGGGACAACGGGACGGAGAATTCGCCTCAGACCATGATGCGAAGGAAATGGCAGAGTACCTGCACAATATTTCTGTCGGCATCAGAGCCATGGCAAGAACCTCGACGGATAAGGAAAAATTAAATCGCATTATTAATGTATCAATGAAACTTTTGGAGAAAAGATGAGTAGAGACGTACCCAAAAAAGTAGTTTGAAATCCGTTAGAGGACTTCAAGCTACTTTTTTTGTGCGCTAATTTTAGAAAATAGAAAGCATGAACCATCAATTGGTGATGGCATGTTCCATCGGTTTAATTTTATGAATCTCTTCGGTTCCAGCCTCCAAAGCTGTTTCGTAATAGGAGCGTTTGTGCTCGATGACTTCCATGGTTCTTCTTAGTTCCTCCATTTGTGCTTCCACAATAGCTTTTCGCTCCGTAAACATGTCATATCTTTGCTTCAGCGAGGAGTCCCCTTTAGAGCACCATTCAATAAAGTCCTTAATGTCTTTAATAGGCATGCCGGTCAGCTTCAGACATTGGATGATCTTTAGAAAGTCAATGTCGGAGTCTTTGAACAAACGTGTTCCACTCGTGGTACGTTCCACAAAAGGCATGAGTCCTTCCTTGTCGTAGTAACGCAATGTATATACTGTAAGGTCTAATTTTTTGGCAACTTCACCGATTGAATAGGTCATTTAGAATGAATTCCTTTCTACTAGGGGTAGACTTCGAGTTAACTCTAGGATTGATCCGAGTGAATTCTAACATGTTGGATTACTGGATGTCAAAGTACGTTGGAGATAAAAAATAAGATAAACATTTGACCTAGAGTTAACTAGAGGGGGTAAGATTATTTTGAACTTTAAATTACTAGGAGGTTATCCCATTGATTATAGCTAAAGCCAGAGCCGTTGACGGACCCGACCAACAATTCAGAAGTGCTGAAATTAAACGACGTGATCTGGATACCAATGATGTATTAATCGAGATTAAATATGCTGGTATCTGCCATTCTGACATCCATACAGCCCACGGTGAATGGGGTCCAGTGAATTATCCACTCGTTCCTGGGCACGAAATTGCCGGGATTGTAACTGATGTAGGAAGCGGAGTTTCCAAATATAAGGTTGGTGACCGAGTAGGAGTCGGATGTATGGTCGACTCTTGTGGTGAATGTGTTAACTGCCGCAAAGGTGAAGAGCAATACTGTCTCAAAGGAAATATTCAAACTTACGCTGGAGTAGACAAATACGGTGAGCCTACGCAAGGTGGGTATTCAACTCATATTGTTGTCGTAGAGGATTTCGTCGTTCGCATCCCTGATAACATTGCACTTGATGCAGCTGCACCTTTGCTGTGTGCCGGTATTACGACATATTCACCACTTCATCATTGGGGAGCTGGCCCGGGTAAGAAAGTTGCCGTTGTAGGTATGGGTGGTCTTGGTCATATGGCTGTCAAAATTGCACATGCGATGGGTGCCGAAGTAACCGTTCTTTCCCAATCCTTGAGCAAAAAAGAAGATGGACTGCAATTTGGCGCAGATCACTACTTTGCCACAAGTGAACCGGAAACATTCGAGAAACTTGCAGGTACCTTTGATCTGATGATTAACACGGTAAGTGCGAATATTGACATTAACGCTTATTTCTCACTGCTCACGCTGGATGGTACACTCGTGAACGTGGGTGCTCCTCCAGAGCCTTTAGCTGTTAACGTATTTTCTCTTATCGGTCATCGCCGTTCATTCGCAGGTTCTATGATTGGTGGTATTCGTGAGACGCAGGAGATGCTTGATTTTTGTGCAGAACATGATATTGCGCCTAACATTGAGGTCATTTCCGCCGATCAGATTGACGAAGCATACAAACGTGTATTGGCTTCCGACGTGAAATATCGCTTTGTTATTGATATCGGCACCATGTAAGTGTGAACTGTGCAATAGTGATAGTTAAAGATAGAAGAAAGCAGCTGCCGCCAAGGTCAGCTGCTTTTTGCTTTTCAGTTTGTTAATTGCTGATCGTTCTACAACCAGCACTCTTATCGCAACGAACAGAAGATACCTGCGTCCAATAACTAGTTGGAAAAATATGAAAGGAGTGGGATGAGAAATATGACAGTATCATTTTCACATCAGCCTGAAGGGTACGAATGTCCATTTTGTCGTATTTGGGGTATTGAGCGACCTGATCAGGGAACAAAACAAAGGGATATCATCTATCAGAATGAAAAGGTAACGGCATTTATAGCAGGCAAATGGTGGCCAAACAATAAAGGACATGTTCTTATTGTTCCGAATCAACATTTCGAGAACATCTTTGAACTCCCTGCGGATTACGCTGTTGAAATTCACCACGCGGCTCAGCTTACAGCATTTGCAATGAAAAGTACATATGGATGTGATGGGATTTCGACACGGCAACATAATGAACCTGCTGGCAATCAAGACGTGTGGCATTATCATCTGCATGTTTACCCTAGATACGTGAATGATCAACTTTATCTGTCAAATGGTTCTCAATCCGATCCTGATGAACGTGCTTTCTATGCTGATCAGTTGCGTTCTTGGATAAAGGAAAACATTTAAAGTCTAGCAGGCTGCTCATTTTTTGTTGAGTTATCGGGCAGATAAGGGGTTTTGAATTTGATATTCATGATAGAATGAGTTTGAATGGGGCAAATTAAATAGTATATTTTATGATATGGGGGAAACCAATGGAGACCTTTGCAGAATTTATAGCACGCATCGATAACCCGGAACACCAGGCACGAACGGAAGAAGTCTTGAACTGGATTACTGAAAAATTCCCGAATTTAAAGCAAAAAATAGCCTGGAACCAACCGATGTTTACTGACCATGATACCTTTATCATTGGCTTTAGTGTATCCAAGCAACACTTGGCTGTTGCTCCCGAAAAGGCAGGAATTAATCGTTTTTCGGAAGAGATCACACAGGCGGGTTATGATCACACCAAAGAGTTGGTGCGGATGAAGTGGAAACAGGAGATTGATTTTTCGTTACTTGAGAGAATGATTGAGTTCAATATAAAGGATAAGGCAGAATGTTCAACATTTTGGCGCAAATAAATCGCGATATAAAAAGAAGACCCCAACTTCCGGATGTGGAAAGAGGAGGTCTTCTATATTTTAAGCAAAAACGATTATTGAGCACCTACAACAGGGTGAGGTATATAGGGCTCTTCAAGGAATGAGACGTCTTCTGAGGTCAACTTAACAGAAAGAGCACCTACCGCATCTTCCAGATGCGATATTTTGGTGGCACCGATAATTGGTGCTACTACAGTGTCTTTTTGCAGCAACCACGCAAGTGCAATGTGAGTGCGAGGGACACCGTATTTTTCTGCAATGGATGCAACTCGTTCAACAACAAGCCGATCCGCATCGCTAGTCGCATTGTACTTGGATTTCTGAACTTTGTCTGTCTCGGATCGAAGTGTTGATACGGACCAGTCACGGGTTAACCTGCCTGAAGCTAGGGGACTGTAGGGAGTTACACCAATCTTCTCTTCCTTGCATAAAGGCAACATTTCTCGTTCCTCTTCACGGTAGATGAGATTCAAGTGGTTTTGCATGGAGACAAACTTGGTCCAACCATTTTTCTCTGCTACATGTAATGCTTTTTGGAACTGCCAAGCGAACATGGCTGAAGCCCCAATATATCTAACTTTACCGGACTTCACCACATCATGTAAGGCTTCCATGGTTTCTTCAATAGGCGTATTGTAGTCCCAACGATGAATGATATAGAGATCCACATAATCGGTTTCCAATCGTTTCAGGCTTTTATCAATCTCACTCAGGATGGCTTTTCTGGAAAGCCCTGAACCGTTGGGTCCTTGATGCATTTGTCCGTGTACTTTGGTTGCAATGACAACCTCATCCCGATTTGCATAATCTTTTAACGCCCGACCAAGGTATTCCTCACTTGTACCCAGAGAGTATACATTAGCTGTATCGAAGAAATTAATACCTAAATCCAGCGCTTTTTTGATAACGGGGCGAGAGTTTTCTTCATTCAGTACCCATTCATGAACCCATTTACTGGCGTCCCCAAATCCCATACATCCCAGGCAAAATCGAGATACGTCCACGCCTGTGTTACCAAGTTTTGTATATTCCATATCATGTTCAAATCCTTTCTAGTGTTTATTATTGTCACCTGTACGGTGATCTATATACACATTATTATGTCATATCAAATGAACCAATCTGTACCACATTTCTATCAAAGTTTTGCCTAATCCTATCAGAATCTCTGAATCTGAATCCAGTTGAGCCATTAAAGTTCTCATATAAAAAGAACAAGCCATGCGTTTCTCCGTTGGAGATTCAAATGGCTTGTTCATAAAATATTATTTAATCATTGTTTGGTGAATCCAATCGCTTATTTTGGTTAATTTAAGATTGGCTTTGATGTTATCATCCAACTCTTGATACCGTGGAAGAAGATCTGTATGCCCATCAATCCATTGGTACAATCCTTTAAGACCTGCAGCTGTCTCACTTCCCAACAAAGGCTGAATCGCTGCTTCAAAATGATCAAAAGGTAGAGACATGAAGCTGACCTTTTCACCTAATACAGCACTGAATTGTTCCGCTAATTGTGCACCTGTCAGGGCTTCTAATCCGGGTGCTGGGATAATGCTTCCTGCCAATTCCGCATGAGTCAAGGCATAATAGTGGAATTGAGCTGCATCGTTTAAGCTAATCCAGGAGATCGGCTTGTCTGCTGGTACCGGGTAGGCCAAAACGCCATTGTTCAGTATTCCGGGAATCAGGAAGTTTTCCAAGTATACAATGGGTTCCACAATGATATATGGAAGACCACTTTGCTGCAATTCATGGATAACTTCACGTTTCAATTCAATTCCTTTGGAATGGGTGATAGGGTCAGGAACATAGGTACCCGTGTTAACTACAATCAATTTAACGTTTGCCTGTATAGCAGCATCAATTGCATTTTTGGTATATTGTCTGATCTTATCCGGATTAAACTCCACCGGCAGGTTTAGGAATACTTTACCTACACCTTCATGCGCCGTATGGAGTTGTTCTACATCTGATAGATCCCCGATGAAAGCTTCAATGTTTTGTTCCTTTAATGTTTTGGCTGTTTCCTCATTTCGAGTAATCGTGCGAACCTCAAAACCGTGTTGAACGAGTAATTGAGCGACAGCGCCGCCTTGGGATCCCGATGCTCCATATACTAAAAATCGATCATTCTGTGTCATGGTGGTCAATAACTTCCTTTCAATATGTCATTGGAATGGATGAGTTAACACTCAGCATTGACTTCAGCATAACGGATTTAGAATAGGAGCGTAAGTACGCACATTAATGATATAAAGTATCCCTTGAGATACTATGGGAAGGCGTTTTACATATGTTTTGATCCCCAATCACCTAGCTGAAACAAGATCGAAGTCAGGCTTTGTCCTTTTTCTGTAAGGGAATATTCGACTTTAGGTGGAACTACAGGGTGGGTAACACGGTTTATCAAACCAGCTTCTTCAAGTTCTCGTAATTGCCTGGTTAACGTGCGATGCGTAATGGGGTCAAGCATTTTTTGCAATTCATTGAATCGAATTGTTGAATGGCGGATGAGCCGATTTATAATTAATAGCTTCCATTTCCCACCAATCATATTGACTGCAAACTCAACAGGACAACGGTCCTCCACAGGTTCTATATTCATGTTTATGTATCCCTCCTAAAACATCAACTCATGTTTCATGTTTCGTTCATTTTATCGAATTTATAAAGGGGTGTATAGCTTACCACATTCAGGGTATGAACCATGCCCGAGACATAAAAAAAGATGCCCTCAGTGTAGCTCAAGGGACATCTTATTTAATATAAATTATTGTTCAACTCAGACAGAACAGAAAAAAAGCATTGAACGTGAAAAAAAGCCATGATATAATCTATAGCGCAATTGACATTTCTATTGAGTGTAAAGGATGAATCATTATTTCTCCTAATTTAATTTTACATCCGACATTCCGATTTGTCAATGCTCTTTTTTTGGTCCTAATAAATGGAAAAGGGAGTGGACTCATTCATGGATAAAACAGTGGAATGGAAGTTGGAAGAGGAACGACTAGTGCGGGTGAGGAACAAACTTCAGGCACGACTCGACGAGTTAGAACCGAAGGTTGCAGGACTGCATGAACAGGCTGCCGAAATTCGTAAACGCTTTTGGGAAGAAGTGACGATTAATACGGGTTCGTACACGGATTTTGAAGATGCATTTTATACCATTAATCAGCAGTCCAGAGTGTTGGCCGAGAGGGAGCGCGGGCACAAGCTGTTAACACAACAATGGAAAAATACAAAGAGACTGCTTCCAACGCCGTATTTTGGCCGTTTCGACTATAAGGAAAAAGGCATGACATTGACGGAACAGATCTACATCGGCGTATCATCCTTCATGGATGAAGATGGATTGAACTTTCTAATCTATGACTGGCGTACGCCAATTGCGAGTCTGTACTATGATCACTCTCCCGGACCAGCAAGTTATGACACACCTTCAGGACGAATCGACGGAAAGATGGAGCTCAAGCGTCAATTCCAGATTCAACATGGGCAGCTTCATAGCATGTTTGATTCAACTGAGACGATTGGTGACGAATTGTTGCAGCAAGTGCTCGCCAAGGGTGCAGACTCACAAATGAAGAGCATTGTAGCAACAATCCAGAAGGAACAAAACGCCATTATCCGTGATGACCGAAGCCGAATGCTTATCGTTCAAGGGGCAGCTGGCAGTGGCAAGACGTCAGCTGCGTTACAGCGAGTGGCCTACTTACTATACAAACACCGCCAGACCGTCAAAGCAGATCAGATTGTGCTTTTCTCGCCGAATCCGATGTTTACCAGTTATATTTCCACCGTGCTTCCTGAACTTGGCGAAGAGAACATGCAGCAGACAACTTTCCAGGAATATCTGAATTATTGGTTGGATTCCTCCTTACGACCAGAGGATGCCTTTGATCAGATTGAATATGTGCTGACAGCTCAGAATGATCCGGGATATGAAGCTCGTCTGGAGGCGATTAAGTACAAAGCTTCCGAGACATTCCTGCAAGTGCTCCAAAACTACGGTAAGTGGTTAGGAAGAGAGGGGATGCGGTTTAACGGGATTCAATTTCGGGGACGTGAATTCATCACTGCGGACCGAATTAAGACTCAATTTTACAGTTTGGATCAAAATTTTACCTTGTCCAACCGTATTCTTCTTTTGCAGGAATGGTTGTTGAGAGAACTTGTCTCGCTGGAACGTCTGGAACGGGAAGCAGACTGGGTTCAGGAGGAATTGAATTATCTGGACACGGATGAGTATGTGGAAGCTTTCCGCATGTTGCACAAAGAAAAGCCTGTGTTCGATGTAGCGGAAAAATACGCAGCACGAGATAACGGTAATAACAGCGCAGAGCAAGATGAGGGTGCCTTTAACTTTGGAGTGCGGGAAGAGGAGTTGCTTCGTCAGAAACTGGTGAAAGATATGTTTAAACCTTTAAGAAAGAGTGTGCGGAAATTCCAGTTCGTGGATGTGAAAGGGATATACGAACAACTATTTGTAGATGAAGCCGCTTATCGGGAACAAACGAATGGGGCAATCCCCCCACAGCACTGGCCTGAGATTTGTAAACAGACCAAAGCCATGATCCTTCAGAACAAGCTGTTCCATGAGGATGCTACTCCGTATTTATATGTAAAAGAGATGATCGAAGGCGTCCGGACGAACACAGAGATTCGTTATGTCTTTGTCGATGAAGGCCAGGATTATTCGGCGTTTCAATACGAATATCTGAAGAAACTGTTTCCTCGTGCTCGCATGACGGTGCTGGGGGATTTCGGGCAGGCGATCTTTATGCAGGCTACGGAGTTAGCAGCGTCCAAGTCGCCATTGGTTCACCTATATGGAGAAGCCGATACTACATTGATACGGCTCGTACGCAGTTATCGTTCAACCAAAGAGATTGTTGAATTCACGAGACAGATGTTACCAGGTGGAGAAGAGATCAGACCGTTTGAAAGGGGAGATCAGAAGCCTCTTTTAACAGGATTGAAGGACGAAAAGCAGCGTGGTGCGCAGATTATCGCAGACATCGCCGCGCTTAAGGCAGAGGGATTTGATTCCATCGCTGTGATTACGAAGACCGCGGCTGAAAGTCGTGACGCCTATGAAAGGTTGCAAAGTCAAGGCGGCGAAGGGTTGCAGCTCATATCAAAGGACACACAGATTTTCGAAAAAGGAATCATGGTTATTCCTGTGTACCTAGCCAAAGGCGTTGAGTTCGATGCTGTCCTGGTCTATGATGCTTCACCCGTTGATTACAGCCAGGAATATGATCGCAAGCTTCTGTATACGGCATGTACACGGGCCATGCACCGACTTCATCTATATACAGTGAGTGACTGGTCACCATTTGTGCAGGCGTTACCTGCGAATCTGTATGACATAAAATCATAATCCATATGTAAATCCATTTTCAATGAAGGACCAAAGAAAGATGCTCGGAGCCTTTTTTCAAAGGTTATCGGGCATCCTTTTTTTATGAAGATATGAATCATAAAAGTTATTCTTTACTGATCGTTCCCGTTGTGATAAGTTGTTATTGGGAGTTATGAGAATGATCATTCCCATAACAACTCGAAAATAAATAAATTCTCAATGAGAGGGAGTAATAATAAATGAATATTTCTAAACAAGTTGCTATTGTAAGTGGGGCTAATCGAGGGTTGGGCAAGGAACTTGCTCTTGAATTGCTGGCGCGGGGAACAAAAGTTTACGCTGGCGCAAGAAATCCTGAATCCATTGATCTGCCGGGGGCTATTCCACTGCAACTCGATATTACTGATCCACAATCTGTCATGGCTGCAGCTGAGGTAGCTAGTGATGTAACCCTTCTAATCAATAATGCTGGTTCCGCTACAGGTGCTTCTCTGCTCACAGGTGAGCTGAACGATATTCACTTGGAGTTCAATACACATGTATTCGGTACGCTTTCAATGATTCGTGCGTTTGCACCGGTGATAGAGAAGAATGGAGGCGGTTCGATACTGAATATCCTGTCTGCTCTATCTTGGCTCAGCCTTGGTAACTCAGGTGCATATTCAGCTGCAAAATCCGCTCAGTGGGGAATTACGAATGCATTACGTCTGGAATTAGCCCCTAAGAACGTTAGTGTTGCCGGATTGCACGTGGCGTTCATGGATACGGATATGACGGCAGGTATCGATGCACCAAAAACGAGTCCAACGGATATTGCCAAAATTGCAATAGATTCCATCGAAGCGGATCTCTACGAGATTATTGCTGATGATACCAGCCGGAATGTACAACAGGGTCTTGCTGGTGGTGTTGCTGCCCTTTACCCGCAATTGTTTCAAAAATAAAGAGGTGTAGATGCATTTTCACGCTATAAATAAAGCAACCCCCACCAGATAGGTGGGGGTTGAGTACGTCATGAATTCTCCAATTCCATTCCTTCAAGAACGGTGAGAATATGAGGTTTAACCTTTAACTGCACCGGCAGTAAGGCCGCTGACAATATATTTTTGCCCGAATAGATACAGGATGAATACAGGCAGGGAAGTTAGCACGAGATTGGCGAAGATCAGGTTCCAGTCCCGGCTATATTTGCCGTAGAAATTGTAGATCGACAGTGGCATCGTCCAGGTGGAACTGTCTGTCAGGAAGTACACCGGAATCGTGATGTCATTCCATACGGACATGAACACCATGATGGCTACCGTTGCGTTAACGGGCAGGATGAGCGGCGTGACGATGCGGAAGAACACCCCGAACACACTTGCTCCTTCCAGAAATGCCACTTCGTCCAGCGCTCGTGGAATGGTTTTGATAAATCCACTATACAAGAAGACACTGAAGGCTGTATTTAACGCGGCGTAGATCAGGATAACACTTGTGATGCTGCCGTAGAATCCCAATCCCTGTACAACACGAATGGTCGTAATAATCGACATGGGTGCAATCAGTCCCATGAAGAAATACATGTAGATCGTGCCGGATAGTTTGGTTTCCCGACGTGCCAGAATGAATGCCGCTGCCGAAGAGGCAACGATATTAATAATGGAAGATACGCCAGTAATCAAAATGCTGTTGAAGAACGCTCGCGACAGACCGCCTTCCTGGAAGACACGAACATAGTTCGAGAACTGCCATGTTTCCGGAAAACTCAGGGAGAAGCTAAGTACTTCGGCGCTGGTTTTGAATGAACCAAAGATCAGAATGACAAGCGGCAACAGAACGATAAGAGAGGCCAGAATCAGGAAACCTTCCACGATATAGTTGCGGATGGCGAGTTTGCGTGTATAGCCCATGTTATTCCGTAACCTCCTTACGCCGCATGAAGATCAATAGCGGTATAGCGATAATGGTAACGACCACGAACAGTAGAGTGTTGACCGCGGTACCAAGTCCCCAGTTGCCTTCGCCGAAAGATCGCAGAATGATCGTACCTACGACCTGTGAAGCGTTACCCGGGCCACCACCGGTCATGACATATACTTCGGAGAATACTTTGAGTCCACCGATCAAGGTCAACATCAAGTTAATGTTAATCGCGGGCAGCAAGAGTGGTAGTGTGATTTTGAAAAAACTTCTCCACGAGCTTGCGCCATCAATCTTGGCGGCCTCGTAATACTCTTGAGAAATGGACTGCAGGCCCGCCAGATAGATGGCCATCTGGAACCCTGCACTCTGCCAGATCGAGACGATGGCAATCGTCCAGATCACAATTGATGGGTTGGTCAGCCAAGCTTGGCTTAACGAATGTAACCCTACAGATTCCAATAGATTGTTAATCGTACCTTCGGTACGCAACATGGGAGTGAACAGAATGCTGATCACAAGAATGCTGAGTATGGAAGGAGAGTAGAAGATGGCACGTAGCAGGTTCTTCGTTCTTAATCGCATGTTAAGTCCTACAGCCAGCAATAGACCGATAACGTTTTTGCCCACGACAGTGACGATTGCAAATATCGCCGTGTTTTTCAGCGCCAGAATAAGCGTTTTGTCCGAGAAAATTTTCTGGAAATTATCCCACCCGATGAACTTCAGCTCCAGCCGATCCAGCCGCCAATCCGTGAATGAGTAATAGAAAGCGGCGAGAGCAGGCACAACGAAAAAGATGGAGTAGATGATCAGTGCGGGAAATATCATGTAATACGAATACAAATTTTTAGTCCTTTTCATGTCTCACACTCCGTTATAGCTAGGCAGCATAACGGTCGATCCTGTTATGCTGCCTTATATTTCACTCTTTAGAAACCTTCTACACCTTTATCCTGCATCAGCTGACTGAACTTCTCATCCCAGGATTTCAGTACTTCTTCCGGTGACAATCCGCCTGCAAACTGATCCTGCAATAATCGGTACAGTTCGCTGCGATCAACCAGCATGTATGCGTCCGTTGTCAGCACGGTTTTCTTCGGCGTAATATAATTGTCTACAATATCCTGTTTGTAAGCTGGCAGTTCCGGTGTCGTAACGTCACTGAAATTGGATACGTATCCTTTGGAATCCACGATCTGTTGTGCGACATCTTTGGAAGCGATATAGTCCAGGAACTGCTTCGCCTCATCCAAATGTTTGGATTTCTTCGGAATGAACAGTTGTCCTCCGAGTGGACTTGCACCGAGACTGGCATTATCCGACGATGGAATCGGGAATACGCCCAGTTCCATATTTGGATCTTGCTCGGCCACGCCTTCGATTAACCAATCGCCCATAAACATCATGGCTACTTCCTTGTTCAGGAATTTACCTACAGCCATGTCATAACTGTCGCTAAGCACATCCGTGTTGGTGTAACCTTTGGTGTAAATTTCATATTGTTGTTCCAGGAAAGTTTTGAATTCCGGGATATCAGACCATTTTTTCTTATTGCTGTTCAACTCATCAAAAAAAGTCGGTTCATTTTTGGCTACAAAATCGGCAAAAGCTGCTGCAGGCCAGATGTTGGCAGCCCAGGCATCTTTGTAAGGCATGAATACAGGTGTAATGCCACTTGCTTTGATTTTTTCACAGATCGCCAGGAATTCTTCGTAGTTCGTTGGAATTGACAACCCGAGTTCTTCAAAGATTTGTTTGTTATAAACGACCCCTTGCATCCCTGTATCTTGGCTGACATGGAAGCTGTAGAGATGGCCACCTGAAGAGAGGACGTCTTTGTTCACAATTCTGCTCGCCCAAGGCTCGTTGTCCAGAATCTCGAAGTTACGTTCAAGGTTCAGGTCCGTGACTGCGCTCGCCAGATTGTACTGAATAATGTCAGGCGTCTCATCTACAGCCAGTTTGGTTTGCAGTACAGTTGTTGTTTGTTCCGCTGGAATCAGCTGCAAATTGACGCGAATGTTCGTTTGTTTTTCGAATGCATCGAGAATGTCCTGCTGGATGAAGGCAGAGTCCTGAGAACTTTTAGAGATTGCCAGCTCCAATGTGACTTTGCCACTCTTGCTGTCCCCGCCAGCAGCAGTCCCGGAATCCGTACCTCCTGATCCACAAGCCGTTAACGAGACCGATAATAAACTGGCCAGAATAATGGAAAACGCCTTTTTTCTTTTTATTGTTTTCAATGCAAATCCCCCTCTAAAACGTGTAGTGAATCCGTTTACAAGTCCGATTATAGATTCTTTTCTCGCCCCGGTACATGTCTGTGCTTGAACGTTGATGTGTAAAATCCTGAACTTGAAATCGCTATCATTTCATGAAATACCGTGATAGAGTAGACATGAATATAAGGGATTTCACATCATGTCAGAACAGGAGGGCATCTCTGAGAATGGCAAAGCTCATACATAAAGCAACTCAATTCAGTTTGCAGACAAAGGTGTTTTTGACATTTCTGGCTCTGCTTTTGTTTGTGCTGGGCTGTTTTATCGTTTATGTGAATGTGATTGTTGTCCGCCCACTCAAACTGAAAACAGAGCAGGATACGCTCGTTACAGCTACGAAGGTAAGAGAGCAAGTTGATCTCTACGTAGAACAACAGAACCAGATGTCGCAGCGAATATTATCCAGCAAAAATATATTTGCAGCCATGGACAAGAGCTCCTCTGCGCATAGTAATTATGAAAGGCTGAAACAGATTCGGATCATCAAAGACATTATGTTTCAGGCTATCGGGCCGAGTATGAATATCAAAGACATGTCCATCTACGACAAACACGGTGTTCTCCTGACAACATATCTGGGTTCGGGCAATCCTCCCGCAATACTGAACACCATGATGGAGAGTAGTCAGGTCGGACGAGATTGGACGGAAAGTGGTTTTGTTCTGCTGCGTCAAGACGATACGATCTCCTTTGTGCGCACGATCAATGATCAGAACGGCAAGGTGTACGGTTATCTTAGCATCCAGATGGAACAGGCCTACATACAAAATCTGACGGAGGGCATTACCGCTGGCGATGTCTATATTCTGAATGAACAAGGGGAGCAGATGACCGGCTCGGAAACGGGTGTGACATTTGCCAATTGGACAAAGCCTTCATCAGACGAGGGACTGGATGTGGACAAAAACGACAATTATATCACGCATTCCACATCACCCAGTACAGGCTGGATCACGTATATCATAACGCCCAAAAAATCTGTTCTGGGTTCGATCCATTCGGTTCAGACGATGTCCATTCTGCTGATTACAGCACTGATGCTGGTTTCGTTTGTGTATATCTTCCTGTCGACACGTAACCTGCTGCTGCCTATCCGCAAGCTACGTGGTCAGATCTGGCGCATGAACTACAGCAATATGAATCTGAAAGTGGATGAAACGCCGAAGAATAACGATCTCTCATTGTTGAATGAAGCCTTTCAGGATCTGATGGAGAGGCTGCAGCAATCGATTGACCGGGAAAAGTCGGCGCTTCATGAAGAAGTAAAGGCACGTAATTCGGCGCTGCAAGCCCAGATTGCACCTCATTTTATTCATAATGTCTTATACCTGATCAGTATTGCCGCCCAAGAGGGGAAGACCAAAGTTGTATCGGATATGTGCAAACATCTTTCGGACAGTCTGCGTTATATTGTCTCTTCACCATACGCGCATGTAACTTTGGCTGAGGAGCTTCAACATACGAGACATTATCTGTCCCTTGTACAACAAAAGTACGAAGAGGATCTGGAGTGGGACATCAGTGCTGACGAGCTGGCGAACGATATCAGGTTGCCGCGGTTGGTCATTCAGCCGTTTGTGGAAAACTGCATTGAACATGCCTTTGCCAACACTACGCCGCCTTGGCGTATCCAGATTACCGTGAAGCAATATAACGGATTATGGGCTTTGGAGATCAAAGATAACGGAGAGGGCTTTCCACCGGATAAGATCCAGGAGATTTTAGCCAATATTCAGGCATCGGGTTCTGGAATGAACCAGACTGCCAATCGTGGAACAGCCCTTGGTAACATGGGGATTATCAACAGTGTCAATCGACTCAAACTAATGTATAACAACCGGCTCTTTATTAATATATTTAACAATCATGCGGAAGAGCAACATGGAGCAACGATTCAAATCATCGGCTCACTGACGAAGGATTTTTACTAGCAAGGAGGTATAGGCGATGTATAACGCGATGATCGTTGAGGATAGCAAACCGATATTACGTAATATTAAAATGCTCTTGGAGACGCTGAGCTTCCCAATTCGTGTAACGGCTACGGCAACGAATGGAGAGGAAGCCTTGGCAGCGATAAAGCAGTCACCGATTGATCTGCTGTTGACAGATATACGAATGCCGAAAATGGATGGGCTGTCCCTGATTGAGCAAGCCAAGCTTGCCAACCCGGATCTGAAGGTTATCTTGATTAGCGGTTATAGCGATTTTGAATACACAAGAAAAGCATTGAACCTGCAAGTGTTTGACTATTTGTTAAAACCTGTCGAGCGAGAGGCGCTTGAAGAAGTCATGGGTCGGGTAATTGATCAACTTGATCAACAGATGTCCAAGGAACTGCTGGATTTGCAGGAAATCATTCATCCCCAAGGTGAGACTACGCCCAAACAAGGGGAGGAGTTTCCGCCTTTATTCAGCCAGATGATGATTATTATGAGCAAACAGCCTTTTACCGCAGGGCATGAACGATGGGTGCAGGTGGAACTTGAGGGCATAGTGCAGGATTTTTTTGCATTCCATCCTTGTCGTGTTTACACTAGTCAAACCCCATATCAATTTATCGCTTTTGTCAATAAGAGTGCACTTGAGGTGTACTCTTCCGTACATGAGTGTCTTGAATCGATGCGACGGCATTTGGTTGCGCATGACATCGATGCGATCATTGGAGGACAACTTCTATTCGCTGAGTCTGGTAATCTGCCGGAGCTCTATCACCGCATGTCGTCCATTTTGTCTGAGCAGCAACGGTTGAAACAAGGAATAGTGCTGGATACCGGTAATCCGGTGTCGATGGCCAGATCTGAGACAGGCTGTCTGGATCCGGTGCAGGAATCTGCTTTTGTACAGATGATACAGGCTCGGCAGAAAGAACGGTTTGCTCTTAAGTTATCCGAATTGCTGAATCGATGGGCAGAGGATAATGTACATATGACCGAGGTGGATCGGTTTATTGGTTTGGTCGTAGACACGTTTGCTCATCTGTACGAGGAACAGGGGTCGGGCATGAGATTGGGTCTGGAGCTTCGGTCAAGACAATTCGCCCAGGCACAGTCCTATGCCGATTTTTGCAGGGAACTGGCGGAATGGACGGGACAGTGCTTCGATATGCTGCAATCCCACGTTCGAAAAAGCAAGGCGATCCTGTTCGAACAGATTGACGATTACGTAAAACTAAATAAATACTCTCAATTATCTATCAACGACATTGCCATGAAGTTTCATATTAGCCCGTCGTACGTCAGCAGAGTGATCAAAAATGCAACACAAATTACGTTTGTTCAGTATTACACCCGGCTTCGCATTCAGGAGGCAGTCAGACTGATGGAAAGTCAACCCGACATGAAGTTTAAGGAAGTATCCGATTTGTTGTCATTTAGCGATCAGCACTATTTCTCGAAGGTGTTCAAAGAGTATACGGGGCTAAGTCCTACCGATTATAAACAACAGATGTCTGGTATAAAGACCCAATCATAGTTAACAAACCCTTTTTACTTATGCTATAATACTAACAAATACGGCTTGTTACTGAATTCATTCAGGCAATACCTATGTATATACATGCTCAAAGTTTCTTTGGGTGTGCATATATATGGGTTTTTTTGCGTTTACTTGCCGATTGATTCTACCAAAAATGGATAAAGAGAGGAAGATTCACTTTGGAAAAGAAAAAGAAAAAAAGGTCATTTTATAAGAAAGGAGGAGCTGGTTTACGATTAATGAGTACTAGACTCATTGCAGCTTTCCTTGCGGTGCTTATTGTCCCAACTGCACTTATTGGTTATTTCTCGTATCATAGTGCCAAAGATCAGGTGCAACAAAAAATGACAGATCCCATCAATACAATTTTAACGATGACAGGACAGCATATTAACAATCTGGTAGGGGAAAAAGCAGAAATGTTGAGTTACATAGACAGCATGTATGGCTCCGATCCCAGTCAGGCGAACAACGAAGTAATACAAGTAGGAATCGACCAGTTAGCTGATACATACCCTGATATTATTGCCATAACCGTAGGCAACGACCAAGGCAGTGTTATATCTTCTCCAGCAATTGAGGATGCAACATATGATCCACGCAGCACAGAATGGTACACCAATGGTATAAGTAACAATGGATCACTCTATTTTTCGAGTATTATGAAAGATTCGGTATCCGGGAAGATTTATGTAGAGATTTCAAAAGCTCTGTCAAATGAACAAGGTGTAGCAAGTATTAAACTTGATCTGGAGCGATTAGCAAATGAAATATCGATTGTGGATGTCGGAGGTAATGGGAGTCTGATTGTGGTGGACTCCAATCGAACCATCGTGGCTTGGTCCGGTGCCATTGTAAACGGTGGGGGAGGAGAGCTTGGCGGAGCACTCATCGAGGGAATTCCAGTCCATCCAAATACGGCTTCAAGTTCCGATGAACCGATGGCATTTTCCCAATTTGTCAGAACGGATCTGGCGTATGATCTGGAGGTATATAACGGTGTTAATGCTTTGACGGGTTGGAATGTCATTGCTTTAATGGGCCATGAAGACTTTATCGCCGCAGCGAAGCCCATCATGGTATCGAGTTTAACCGTCATTGCGATATCTGTATTGATTGCTGGTGTAATTATTTTTTTCATCCTGAGATCTTTTATCGTACCTATGCAAAAACTGCGAAAGGCCACTCGCAGCGTAAGCGAAGGGAATCTGTCTGAACGGGTTAATCTTAAAACTGAAAATGAATTTGGCATATTGGCCAATGATTTTGACCAGATGACCATTTCACTTCAATCGGTGGTTGCCGAACTTCATCAGACGTCATCGTTGTTAAGTCACTCTTCCCAGATGATTCAGGAGAGTACAGAACAAACGACTCAATCGGTACAACATGTGGCTGTAACCATGCAACAGACTGCGGAGTCAGCTATCGTTGGAGCGGAAAATTCGGAACAGACAGCAAATGCAGTCGAAGAGATGGCGAGAGGCATCAGTACAATTGCAGAATCTGCGAGTGCGATTGTAGATTCGGCTGAAGAGACGGAGCGCGCTGTTGCTAATGGTGGCAAAACCATTAACCAGGTCGGAGAACAAATGGAACATATTCTCGGAGCTGTTGAAGAAACCTCGGCATTGATTAATGAGCTGTCCAGTCTGTCTGCCGAAGCCAATCGAATGAATGAAGCGATCGCGGATATCTCTCGGCAAACCAATCTTCTATCACTGAATGCCTCTATTGAAGCATCAAGAGCAGGAGAGCATGGAAAAGGTTTTGCTGTCGTTGCAGGCGAGGTACGAACGTTATCGATGCAATCCAAACAAAGTGCGGACGAGATTGGCGCTACCATTGGTAAAATGCTTGATCTGATTGCCAAATCCACGTCTCTTATGAATGATAAAGTTCGTAATCAAGTTGGTGAAGGAATCCGGATCAGCCAAGAAGCTTCAGCAACCATATCGAATATTGAACAGTATACAACACATATCGTGGATCAAATTCAGGATATTTCCACTGTCTCCGAACAGTTGTCAGCCAGTACGGAAGAAGTCTCGGCTACAGTTGCCACGATGAGTCACATCTCTAAAGTGTCGGCTGACAGTGCTCAGACAACTTCAGCAGCAGCCCAAGAGCAAATGGCGGCAATGCAGGAAATATCCGCATCATCTGCACAGCTATCCAAAACAGCTGAGAACATGCAAGAATTGGTTCGCCGGTTTAAGCTCTAGAGTAGAAGTAAGTAAATGTGTAAGGAAATATGTAAAGAGATATGTAAAGCACCAGGCGCTCCCCAAATGGAGCGCCTTTTTGCATTTAGAGAGATTAGTAAGAATGTGATCACTTGAGCACTCCTCCTCCTCATATCCTTTCCAACATTCCGGATGAAACGGGTTCGTAGATGATGGAGGTAGGATAATGCAATAATTCAGTGAATTTATATATGAAGAGATCTGATAAAATGAATGAAAAGCTGGGAGGGAAAGCCATGAAAAAGCCCATGATCGGTGTACTGCCTTTGTATGATACGGACAAAAAAAGTTACTGGATGCTTCCAGATTATATGAACGCCATAGAAGGAGCAGGTGGGATTCCAATTATGCTGCCTTTGACAACGGATACCGAGATCATAGCAACGTTGGCTAATCAGTTCGATGGGTTGGTTCCTGTTCACCGGGGGACATGATCTCAATCCTGAGCTGTATCATGAGCATGCTGAGGTTACCTGTGGAGAGTTGTGTATTGAACGCGATATGATGGAGTCGATATTATTACAAAAGGTAATTGAGCTAGATAAGCCTGCGTTTGGCATATGCCGTGGACTACAGCTATTTAACGTTATGTTGGGTGGAACGTTATATCAAGACATTCCGACTAACCTTCAACTTCATGGGAACAAGATCGTTAATCATAAGCAAAGTCCGCCGTATACAGATCTTGTACATGATGTACATATCGAGGAAAATAATATCCTATACGATATTTTGCAAACCGATACGATAAAAGTGAACAGCTACCACCATCAGGGACTCAAGATGTTATCGGATAAGTTAACTGCCGTGGCAGTCGCTGAAGATGGACTCGTTGAATCCGTGGTCATGCCAAACCGTTCATTTGTTTTGGCTGTGCAGTGGCATCCAGAGTACAGCTATAAAGTAGATGACTACAGTCAGAAGTTATTTGCGGCGTTTGTTCATGCTGCTAAATCCCCACGCTATACTATCCATATTGAAGACATCATCGCATAAAATGTGAAAAAGAAAAAAGACCTCCTGTTTATAAAAACAGAGGAGGTCTTAGTATTGGTGAATATAGTCGTAATAGTAATCCTGGTATTACCCTTCTATTGGCAGGATTATTTTAATCCAGACTTCGTGTTCGCATGCTCTTCAGCATTCAGGGAAGCAATCAGCTTCTCGCCTTCAACATCCAGATTTGGCAGAATGCGATCCAGCCATTTCGGAAGTGCCCAAGCTTTATCTCCGAAAATAGCCATGATGGCTGGAACCAAGCCCATACGGATGATGAAAGCATCAATCAGAATGCCTACCGCCAAGGTGAAACCAATCTGCTTGATCATGACATCATCAGTGAATATAAATCCTGCAAATACAGAGACCATGATCACTGCTGCGGCAACAACCACACGACTGACCTGATTGTACCCATGAACGACGGATTCGGTCCCGCGATGACCGTGGACATATGATTCCCGCATAGAGCTAACAAGGAAGACTTGATAGTCCATCGCGAGGCCATACAAAATACCTGTCACGATGATCGGCATAAAGCTCAGCAACGGGCCGCCAGTATCGAAACCAAAGAGCGAATGCAGCCAACCCCATTGGAATACAGCAGTCGTAATCCCGAATGTGGCCAGGATACTAAGCAGGAAGCCAATTGTAGCTTTGATAGGAACGATGATCGAACGGAATACAAGTAACAGGATGATCAGCGATAGCAGGATTATAATGCCTACATAAATAGGGAATACCTGCGCCAATTTGGCAGACATATCAATGTTAACAGCCGTAAGACCAGTAACCCCAAGCTTCACATCATAGGTCTGTGCGATACTCGAATCAGCCGAGCGCAGATCACTGACCATTGTTTTAGTGAGCGTATCGTTAGGACCTGTTTTTGGAATGAGACTAAAGATAGCCAAATCTTCTGTCATACCAAGCGGTGTAACCTGTGCTACGTTATTCTGATCTTGCAGCTCCATCATCAGACCACCCAAGAGTTCCGGCGTGACTTTTGCAGAAGATTGATTAGGCTCTGCGACCAGAATAAGTGGTCCGTTGAATCCTTCTCCGAAGCCTTCCGAGATAGCATCATAGCTCTGTCTTGCGTCCGTATCGAGATTCGCTGAGGAAGCGCCAGGGATACCCATTTCCATTTTGGTGATAGGTGTCGCGGCAAAACCAAGAATAACGATAATCGCGATAATGATAGCCCAACGATTCTTGATAATGAATTTCACCCATCTATCCGCAACTCCGTGACTAGCGGCTTTAGGATGTTTCTTGCTTTTCTCACGAGCTTTGGCGGAACAGATGCGTTCTCCTACCAATCCCAGCAAAGCCGGCAACAGGGTTAAAGCAACGAATACGTTGATGAGCACGGTGGCAGCTGCGACCAAAGCCATCGTAGACAAGAATGTGAGACCGATGACAAGCATACCGCACAGTGCAATAATGACGGTTAACCCGGCAAAAAATACTGCGCTGCCCGATGTACCAATGGCTCTGGCTGTTGCTTCTTTTGCGCTCAAGCCTTGATCAATGATCATTCGACGTTGACGATTAACAATGAAGAGAGCGTAATCGATTCCAACAGCCAATCCAACCATGAGAGCCAGGACGGAAGTGACACTTGGCATTTCGATGAATTTGGAGATTGAGAATGCTCCACCTACTCCGATCGCAACACCCAGTAATGCAGTGATCAGAGGCAGACCTGCTGCAACGACGGAGCCGAGGGTGATCAACAATACGATTACAGCAATGACCAGTCCAACAATCTCTGCGGAGCCGACCCCAATCGATACCGCTTTGAGCGTTTCGCCTGGCAAGACCGTAATGTTGGTTCCTTTCTCTACCGTCATAACGGATTGAATAACGGAATCAAATATATCCTGCGTGATGGCAGACTGCTCGATTGTAAATTGGAACTGGAACAGTGCAATACTACCGTCTGAAGAGATCAGCATACCAGGTACAGGAACACCATCCACCATCAAAGGTCCATAGGGAGGAGGCGTGGTTGTTGCGGATTGAGCTGCACCCGCAGACTGAGCATTCTGAGCAATCTCTGCAGAAGCCCCTGAATTACTCGCTTCAGCTGCATAATCGGCAGGGTTAAGGACTTTGTCTAATGCGTAAACTTCATTAACACCTTTCATCATGGCAGCCAAACGTTCAGGCGTATCCAAACGCTCGTTGTCCGGTGCCTTGAATACAACACTTCCTTGACCGCCGGAGGCGGCTGGCAATTCTTTTGCTAATTGATCCAGAACCTTCTGCGACTCTGTGCCTTCAATCTTCATTTCAGAACTGATGTGAATACCATTGATGCTGATCATGGAGATGACAATTCCCAGAATTAAAACCCAGCCAATGATGAAGGTTGCAGGTTTGCTAAAAGCGGTTTTCCCCACTCTGTATAATAATGTAGACATTTCTCTATTTTACACTCCCTCTATGATGAATGTGGATGGTTGGCATGTTCGAATCCCGCCCGCAAATGACTAAACGTCGTTTCCAAAAATTGATCGAATGTTAAAGCACCGGGCTTGGTATCCTCAGTAATGACTTGTCCGGGTAGTAACACATTAAGTCTTCCATCAATTAATGGCAGTATTGTTCCATATAGTGCGTTGATCAAAAGATAAGTATAGATCTCGTCATACTTCCCGTTAGATAAGTCTAATAAGGTATCTTGTGCCTGCGTCTGCATCCGGTGCATGGCTCCAAGGTAATGCGGTTCAAGTACGGGATAAGTCTGGGATAGTGAGAGCAACTGATGAAGTCTTCCAATTAGTTCTGTTGTAAGCTGCATCTTGATCAGGTTATACAGTACGTCAAGCAAGGAGACGTTGTCGGGCATTTTGGTAAGTAACTCTTCGAGTTCCGTTGTATTCTGAACGGATATTGCGCCTCTTGCTACAGCTTCTTCTTTACATGTGAAGTAGTTAGCAAATGTTCTACGTGAACAACCCACCTGATGCACAATATCTTCGACCGTAAAGCCATCAAGCCCATGTTCAAGGGTAAGTTCAAATGCAGCACTAGCAAGTGCTTTTTCAGTTGCTTCTTTCTTCAAATGTCGCAAGTTTCGTTTGATCATTATTCTCCGCTTATGCGTTCACCTCCAATACCAATGACTATGGTTTGTTTTTTTTAAGAAGAGCACACTTACTGAATATGCACTTTGTGAGGTTTATCATAACAACAAGTTGCTCATTGTGCAAATTTACCCATTGTGCAAATATTTTATATGACGGCTATACTATGAACCAATGCTTCAACTCCTGAGGAATGAATGTTAAAATCAGATAAAAACCTGGGGCGATGATGGAAAATGAGTAGTCGTAAACAAAGTTTATTGGAAACAGCACTTGCACTATTTTTAGAGCATAGCTATGCAAATACAACAATCCAGATGATCCTGGATCAATCAGGTGTATCCAAAGGTACATTCTACAAATTCTTCAGTTCGAAAGAAGACTGTTTATATTCGATTATTGATCAGCGTATGCAGGAGGATGTTTTCATTCGCAAGGAACTTGAACAAAATCATTATACTTCGGATTATGCTCTGCTTGTTGATCAGATTGCCATTCCCATGTCTGGACCTGACAAAGAGCGAGTGTGGGAATTGTATTGGACTGGTTTTTACGCCGGAGAGATCAACTCAGCTAAACTGGCTAAAGTGCATCTAAACTGGCTGTCTACACGCTTGATTCAGGTGTATGGAAAAGACATCAGCTTATACGCCAACGAAGGTGCAATATTGTGCTATGGCATACTACATCAGATTGCCAACACCTCAAGAAGTCTAAATACTCAAAAACCGGTTTGGAGCGAAGTTGTTCCAAAAGTATTAACGTACATCGAAGTGATATTAAGAACAATGCACCAAAGAAATGAACATATTTTTGACGTTCAGTCTCTTTATTTTCTGAATGCCGATGAGCGTAACCATGATCATGGTCTCGATATCGACAAGCTGTTGGAGGAATTGGATGAGTTCAACAAGATTGTTCAAAAATCCAAGGAATCTACATCATTAAAGCAACTTTCCAAGGGACTTTTGGCGTTATTACAGGATAAAGAGGATTTAAATATTCCTGTAATCGAAGTTGTCCTTCAAGCATTTCACAAAGAGTACAAATCAAGTGCATTTCACTCCGAAGCCAATAGACTAACCGAAGCCTGCTGGTGGTATTTGGAACTTGTGAAGCACCATAATTAATTTGGAGGTTGGCCCCAAAGCCAACCTCTTTTTTTGTTTTTTTTATGCTTGAAGTTATTATTAATATACTATTAGTACATTAATTAATTGTTGTTATAACAGTTGAATGTTGCAGTTTAAACTACGGAATTTGAAATTAAATATACGAGTAGTATATAATCGAAATGAACATATATTTCCATAGATTTCAATAACTTCACTAAGAAAGGAAGATTTCAATGAATAATAACCAAACATCGGAAAAATCAGAATTCAATTTGTTTAGTGAAGAAAATGTTAAAGATCAATTTGCCATGTTTAAACAGATGCGATCCAGAGGCTCCGTTGTTCCTGTTCCCAATCCAATGGGTGGAGCAGAGCAAACCTGGATTATAACTCGGATGGACGTTGCCATGGAAGTGTTGAAAGACCACTCTCGATTTACGGTAGATATGAACTCTATCGATAATGGCAATGATATTCGAAAGAATCTCTCAGACGATCTTGGTTCATCGGAACCCCAGACTTTTTTTACCGGAAAGTCGATGCTCTTTGTTGATGAACCGGATCACCGAAGACTGCGTAGCCTGGTGTCCAAAGCATTCACTCCAAGATATATGGAAAGCCTGCGTCCGCGTGTCCAGGAAATTGCCGATGAATTAATTGATCAATTTGAAGGAAAAGGAGAGATGGATCTTGTAAAAGACTATGCCTACCCTTTCCCAATTAACGTCATATCCGAAATGCTCGGTGTACCTCAGGAAGACCGACCTCAGATCCATGTATGGTCTGAAGCCATTGCGAAAGGTCTCGGTTTCGGTAAACAAGATCCTGAAGTAGCGCAGCATTTGCGATCATTCGCAGAATACACGGCTCAGCTTGTGGCGAACAAACGAGTGGAACCTTCCGATGACCTCATCAGTCAATTAATTGTGATCGAGGAGGAGGGGGATCGACTGAATGAAGATGAATTAATATCCATGATCACGTTATTAATATTTGCTGGACATGAGACAACGTCGAATCTGATTGCGACCGGCTCTTATCTACTTCTGACACATCCCGAACAACTGGAACAACTTAAACAAGATTTGAATCTGGTTCCTTCTGCGGTGGAGGAGTTGTTACGATATAACGGCCCCGCGACTTCGTCAGGTCCTCGATATGCAACGCAGGACACGGAGCTGGATGGACAACGGATTAAAAAAGGAGATGTTGTGATTCCTCTTTTGAAATCAGCGAATCGGGACGAGTTACAGTTTAACCAACCTGAAGAACTGGATCTTGAGCGCAAAATAAAACGGCATTTGGCCTTTGGCCATGGTATTCATATGTGTCTTGGTGCTCCACTTGCCCGTGTGGAGGGAGACGTAGCGTTTACTACGCTATTAAGTCGACTTCCTGGTCTTCAGCTTCGTGTTCCTCCGGAAGAGATTCATTGGCACTACTCACTATTATCTGAGGGATTGGCATCATTACCAGTAAAATTTTAATAGATAAATTTAGTGTGTCTCACTGGAGTATGACGAATTGTCGTCATACTCTTTATTTATAATGATGATAGAACGGTATGAACAAGAAGCATTCCAATGGAGTGAACATGCTAATGCAAAAACATAAAATTGAGTACATAAATTTTGTTGTGGAGGTAAACTTTATGAATAAAGATGAACTATTCATGCATAAAGCCATTGAGATTGCTTTGCAAGCTCGCAAAGAAGGAAACGAACCATTCGGCCCATGATCAGTTAGCGGAAATTGCTGGCAGCAACATCATGATCGCGTGTGAAGAAGTGTTTGAGAAAAGTCCTCAAAAGCCTGAAGTAGTGGGGGAATTACTGAGCGCAGAAGGCTTGAAAGTATTCGAAGGATATCAATTTCTTTCTTAGTCCTCGTTCGGACAAAAAAATAATTTTTAATTATTGCTTGATTTTTTTTTCAACGTCTGATAGTGTAAGACCTGTGATTTTGGGAAGTTAATTTATCAATATGAATTAGAGCTTTCCAGCAGATAATTTTGACCACTTCACCAGGAAGTTAAGGCCATACGGACAGCCGGGTCAAACGCCGATTGGCAACTTACGTTGCTTTATTGATTGAGTTCAAAGCTCAAATTTTATAAGTTGGTTACTTTACAACCAGTGCAATTGCACATCAACTTGTGAAACGGTCAATAAGAGTGGTAAAGGCGAATTATTTGCTATATAGACTCTGATCCAATATTGATATACATGAAGGAGCTTTCCGCCAAAGGAGTTCTTGTGAACTTTTTTGGTCATGGAGACTTCACGTCTTTTTTATGATGTATATCGATAAGCAAGTGTGATGGTGCGCGATTGCGGGCATTTTTCACCTTGCTTTTTTTGTTGTCTTGTTGTCGTTACTGTATCAAACAAATTAAACCAATTAAAAAAAATACATATTGGGATAGGAGAATGTAAAATGGGAAAAGCACTAATCATCGGCGCCGGCGGCGTTGCTTCCGTGGCAGTACACAAATGCGTTCAAAACAGTGAAGTTTTTGAGGAAATCTGCATCGCGAGTCGTACAAAATCCAAATGTGATGAACTCAAAGCCAAGCTGGACGGCGGAAAAACAAAAATTACAACAGCACAAGTAGATGCTGACAATGTTGACGAACTGATCGCTCTGATCAACGAAGTTAAACCGGATATCGTTATGAACCTTGCTTTGCCGTATCAAGATCTGACAATCATGGATGCTTGCCTTGCAACTAAAACAAATTACATGGACACAGCGAACTATGAGCCACATGATACAGCGAAGTTCGAATACAGCTGGCAATGGGATTACAAAGAGCGTTTTGAACAAGCAGGCATCACTGCATTGCTCGGTAGTGGATTTGATCCAGGCGTGACAGGCGTATTCTCCGCTTATGCCCTGAAGCACTACTTCGACGAAATTGAGTACATCGACATTCTGGACTGCAATGGCGGCGACCACGGCTATCCGTTCGCAACCAACTTCAACCCTGAGATCAACATTCGCGAAGTATCTGCCAACGGTAGATACTGGGAAAATGGTGAATGGATCGAAACGAAGCCGATGGAAATCAAACGTGTCTACGACTTCAAAGAAGTTGGCGAGAAAGACATGTACCTGTTGTACCATGAGGAATTGGAATCTTTGGCAAAAAACATGCCAGGTCTGAAACGTATCCGTTTCTTCATGACATTTGGTCAAAGCTACCTGACTCACTTGAAAGCTCTTGAAAATGTAGGCATGACTTCAATCGAGCCTATTGAATATGAAGGTAAACAAATTATTCCACTGCAGTTCCTGAAAGCAGTACTGCCTGATCCAGCATCCCTTGGACCACGTACTGTAGGTAAAACAAATATCGGTTGTATTTTCAAAGGTAAAAAAGATGGTCAAGACAAAACATATTATGTTTACAATATCTGTGATCACCAAGAGTGTTACAAAGAAGTGGGTTCCCAAGCGATCTCTTACACAACAGGCGTTCCAGCTATGATTGGTGCAGCAATGGTCATGACAGGCAAATGGAACAAACCAGGCGTATACAATGTAGAAGAGTTCAACCCGGATCCATTC
Organism: Paenibacillus sp. CFBP 13594; assembly: GCF_014842675.1. Taxonomy (NCBI): domain Bacteria; kingdom Bacillati; phylum Bacillota; class Bacilli; order Caryophanales; family Paenibacillaceae; genus Paenibacillus; species Paenibacillus sp. CFBP 13594. The sequence goes on along the minus strand of NZ_JACYVQ010000001.1, from coordinate 1,327,457 downwards.
ATGGAAGAGTTGAACAAATGGGGCCTCCCATGGGTAGAAGACTTCAACCCGGTACTCGTTGATGAGCTGCCAGAAGAAGTTAAAGAATCGGAGCTAGTTCGTTAAAATGCGGTTCGAGCAATTACCGACACCATGTTTTGTTGTTGACGAGGCGCTTATCGAGAGAAACCTGAAAATCCTGAACGGTGTTATGCAACGTACAGGTGCCAAAATCGTGCTCGCTCAAAAAGCATTTTCCATGACTGCGATGTACCCGCTGATTGGAGAATACCTGAGCGGAGCTACGGCGAGTGGTTTGTATGAAGCACGCCTGGGCCACGAGGAAATGGGCAAAGAGAATCATGTCTTTGCTCCGGCATACCGCGCAGAAGAGATCGACGAGATTCTCTCCATCTGCGACCACATTATTTTCAATTCTTTTTCACAGCTTGCAAAATTTAAGGATAAGGCGCTTCAGGCTGGCCGTAAGGTCGGCTTGCGCGTCAATCCAGAATGCTCTACCCAAGAAGGACACGAGATCTACGATCCGTGTTCTCCGGGTTCGCGTTTTGGCGCGAAACAAGAAGATTTCCAAGCAGATCTGTTGGAAGGTGTCTCCGGACTACACTTCCACACACTGTGTCAGCAAAATTCAGATGATCTGGAGACTACGCTGAACGCAGTTGTTGAGAAGTTCGGACAATGGCTGCCACAAATGGAATGGATCAACTTCGGTGGTGGACACCATATCACACGTGAAGATTATGATATTCCAAGACTGGAAGCATGCATCAAGCGTATGCAGAACGATTATGGCCTGGAAGTATATCTGGAGCCGGGAGAAGCTGTTGCGCTGAACGCGGGTTATCTGGTGACCTCTGTGCTGGACTTCCATAAAAACGGTATGGACATCGCTATTCTGGATACTTCAGCTACGTGTCATATGCCGGATGTGCTGGAAATGCCATATCGCCCGCCGCTGATCGGTTCGGGAGAAGTGGGTGAGAAGGCTCATCTGTATCGCCTAGGTGGACAAACCTGTCTGTCTGGTGACGTGATTGGGGATTATTCATTCGATCAGCCTTTGCAAGAAGGCGACCGTCTGGTATTCGAAGACATGGCGATTTACTCCATGGTGAAAACCAACACGTTCAACGGCATGCCGCTTCCAGCGATTGCTGTTAAAAGAAAAGACGGCGATTGCGAAGTTGTCCGCGAATTCGGATATCAGGATTTCAAAATGAGGCTGGCATAATTACTTCATTATATAGTAAGCATTGAATATAAATACAAAGAAGGGAACCTGGAGACAGGTTCCCTTTTTAACGTTAACTAATGTTTAACGTCTTGAAGCGTATGAAAAGATCGGTTCTCTTAGTTCAAAGTCATACGTCAACCCGTCCACAATGCCGACTACACTTTCACTGTCATACAACTCCAGCAAAAATCCAGCCATTTGTTCCGCCGTATGGAACTTGGGAACTCTGCCTTCATACTCAAACTCGTCTACATTAAAGGAATGTTTCGCAAACTCGGTCTCGGTTGCAGCCGGAGCGAGAACTTTGGCTTGCATTGCTGCGTTCTTGCCCTTTAACTCTTGCGCAAGCCCTTCCGTAAAGGCACTTACATAGAACTTAGTTGCGCAGTAGGTTACTGCATCGGCTACAATCGTATATCCTCCACCAGAGGAAATATTAATGATCTGTGTGCCATCAACGTTTGCATAATCACGTACATACAGGGAAGAAAGAATCGTAAGAGCTTCTATATTAAGATGAAGCATCTGCTCAATCTTGGGCAGGTGTTGTTCGCCAACGGAAGCAAAATTCCCGAATCCTGCATTGTTAATCCACGTCTCAATGGAGTAAGCCTGAAGACTCTCATAGAATTCATGCACATTAGCGGCAATGGACAGATCCACTGTACGAATGACAATATCCAGATCAGGATTGATTTCAGCTACTTTTGCTTTTAATTTGTCCAATTCATCGGTTCTGCGTGCTGCCAGGATTATATTTTTGCCACGAGCTGCAAAAGCTAAAGCCGCTTCATATCCAATGCCTGAACTGGCACCGGTAATCACTGTGTATTTCATGGGAATTCCTCCTGGATCTGATTTCATTATTTATTGTGATGTGACCACGAGTTGATTATACTGATTAGAGCTTACTCTAAGTCAAGCGGGAAAATGGAGGGGAGGTTAACCATGCATACCATTGGTGAAGTGGCAGAATTACTCCATATCAGTGCACATACGTTGCGTTATTATGAGAAGGAACAGATTGTAACTCCTCTCCGAGATGCGAGTGGAGACAGGCGGTACAACGAGTCACACCTGAAATGGCTACAATTTGTAATTAAATTAAAAGAGACTCAGATGCCCATTGCTACCATTAAGAAGTATGCGTCCTTGTTTCAGGAAGGGGAGCATACGGCGGCGGATCGTTTGAAGCTACTGGAGGAGCATAAAGAGTCGATTCAAAAACAGATGCACATCCTTAACACAGCAGATGAGATGCTTGAGCATAAAATTTCGACGTATCGAACGCTCATCGGACAATGAACTAACACACACAAATGACGATCTATTGCCAAAACAGTGATTTTTATTATAGACTGTTTTTTATCGGTTGTTCATCAAGGGGGAAATGCAATGCATCAAATCAGGAAACAAAAGTCAAATAAGTTAAAGATTCTCTCCAAAGTATTATTGATTATCATTGGGGGATTTATAACGGCATATGGTCTCGAAGCCATATTGATCCCGAATAATGTCTCAGATGGTGGTGTCACAGGTCTGAGTATCGTAGGATCACAACTGTTCGGATTACCACTGGGGATACTCATCGGGATTATTAACATTCCATTTGTGTGGCTAGGGTACAAGCAAATCGGAAAAAGCTTTGCGTTATATTCGATCATCGGTATTGCTTCACTCGCAATCAGCACCAGTCTGATGCACCATGTACCAACCATCATTGAAGGTGATACCTTGCTTGTTACGGTTGTCGGCGGGATTATTATCGGTTTTGGTATGGGACTTGCATTACGTAATGGTGGCGCATTGGATGGCATAGATATGCTGGCTGTACTCCTTTCGCGAAAAGTCCCTTTTGGAACCAGTGATCTCATTCTGTTCCTCAACATGTTTGTATTTATTGTCGTTTCTACCGTGTTTGGTCTGCAAGGTGCGATCTTGTCAGGACTTGCGTATTTCATTGCTTCTAAAGTAATACATATTGTTGAAGAGGGCTTGAGCGGCTCCAAAACGTTTAAAATTATTACGAATCAACCTGAGATTATGGTTGAAACCATTCGGGACCGCTTAGGCCGTGGAGCAACATATACCGAGGCTTACGGTGGCTATTCTAATGAGCAATTCAAAGAAATTACTTGTGTCATTAACCGGATGGAAGAGAGTAAAATTAAAGATATCATTCACGAAATTGACCCAACTGCTTTTGTAGTCGTATATGATGTAGCAGAAGTCAGAGGCGGCAATTTCAAAAAGAAAGATATACACTAACATACAAAAACGCGCTGACAGGAGAAATACTCTTGCCAGCGCGTTTTTGTTTTACCATATGTGTATAAAAAAAATCAAGCTTCAGTAAAAACTGTACTGAAGCTACTGTCAACACCTTCAATATATAATGGAACAGCATATACCTTTTCAATTCCAGATAAGTCATGGTTTAAATTCATATCCTCTATAAGTAGAATGAACTTGCCATCAACCCGACCTTTCCCAAGCATAATCTGATGAAAAGTGATAGCCTCATCCACATGAATCACAGAGCCAGAAGAGATCATATCCATTCCAACTGCTCTCAATGAATCAAAAACCATCAAGTAACTTGCAGCATCTGCTGCAAACCCTGGGTTATGATCACTATAACGAACAGGGTCAGATGACCGAAACTTTCCAAAACCTGTACGTATGAGCAGAAGATCAGAGCCAGCGATCTGGTGTTCATACGGCTCCAGGTCAGCTTTTGTAATAAGTTCATCGTCACCTTTGGGAATATCGAGGATTGTTGGATGAGTAAAGATAAAGTAGTCTATGGGAATCTCGCTTATTTTTAGACCTTGCGGATTGAAATGCCAAGGCCCGTCAATATGAGTTCCATTATGGTTGAGAGATGTGATAATAAATTGGTTATACAGATCTCCTTGATCTATGCTGGACTGCTGCTGAATCTCAACAGGAGGATTATCTTTATAAACGGGAGTATTTACACTAAGAGGGTAGGACAAGAGGATCCGCTTCATCTGTTGTTCTCTCCTTTATGTCACACAGGTTCTATATCATGATTGGTGAATGTATGGACTCATATTATGAAAGGAATCGGTATTTCATGCATAAGCACAGCTCTATTATGGAAAACTTCTGTAGTGTGATTAAAAAGCATGATTCTATGGGAGGTTAGCATAGTGACAAAACAGGACCCGCAAGAGCTTTTGAAGCAAAAACATGAACTGGATGAACAAAAAAGACAGTTCACTAATTTTTCCCGAAATATTTCAGGTCATGGTGAGGTTGAAGCTGGTCAAGAGTTCAGTGTTGACCGAGTGCCAGATGACCAAAATCGTATGAAATCGGTTGAGAACAGACGCGGCGAAGTCTAAAACGTTACAACATAAGCTGATCCTTTATTGGATCGGCTTATTCGTGCGAAGCATTTTATTGAAGAGAAAGATATATGTTGTGGTTGAGAATGATTATCGATAGAATGTAGAAAAGTGAAAATATCTGCTGATTTTGCGGATGTTTTGCTAACTTAATGGGTTGTGGAAGGTGAAGGAAGAGATGCACGTAGAAGAGCATGTGAAGTTATGGAATCTAGCCACCATTAAAATATGGGATGTGCGTCACGTCGTAGTGGGCGCTGACGAATCAATCTATGCCTACCGATTTCCGGTTAGCGGTTTTATATACACCGTAAGAGGCAATGCAACGATTAAGCTGGATGACACGATGTACGTGATTGATCAGATGCAAGTCTTGCATGGAGGCAAAGGGGTATGGATGAATATCTCCCTGAACGAGGATTCATTTGAATTTTATTTGATATTTTATCGGGCTAATTTGTCGTTATCCAATACTCGTGAGAATCAAGCTCTGCTCAGGCAACATGTCCCGTTTCATCTGCAATATGCTTTCGCCCCAGGCTATCCCATGGACTTATATGATAAAGTCCAAAGAATAGAGCAACATTGGGAACGGACGGATGTGTTCTCGAAATTTCAGGTAAAGACGTTATTTTATCAATTTATTAATGAATTAATGAGGCAGTTAAGTGCACAAGGGATTGAGACTGCCAAGCCCGATCTGGTAGCTCAAGCCGTTCGTTATCTTCAAGAGAACTACATGTTGCCCGTTATGGTCGATCCGCTCGCAGAACTTCTGGATTGCAGTGCAGGGCATCTGTCGAGAACGTTCAAGAAAGAGACAGGCAGCAGTCTGATTACCTATTTAACTCGGATACGGATGTACAAAGCCAAGGAGCTGCTGTTGCACACAGATGCATCTCTTCAGAAGATTGCCGAGGCAATCGGCATTCCGGATGTGATCTATTTTAATCGTTTATTTAAAAAGCATGTTGGCCTTTCACCAGGTCGGTTCAAACAAAAATGTATCGCCCTGCCAACCGGTCAGAATAATGCTATCAAAGAATCAGAATTGTCCATTGTCAGTCCTATGCATCGCGGTTATGATCCTATTGATGATAATTATTATCAATACAAACCCAAAGGAGAATCACTTACATCTATGAGATCGAGAAAACCCGTTGCATTGCTTTTGATGCTCAGTCTTACATTATTAATATCAGCCTGTTCCCCTTCTCAGGGCAGTTCAGCAACAAGCAGTAATGGAACAAGCGGTAACAATGCTCCAACTACCGAAGTCGCGCAATCCACTGAATCAGCAGTACAGGAGCGTGTTGTTAAACATCCCTGGGGAGAAACGGTCATCAAAGGTGATCCTGAGCATATTATTTCGTTGTTCCCGGCTGCAACTGACTATTTGTTAGCACTCGGTATTGTACCCCAGGCAGCATCCAGTAATGAGGAGGGGAGTGATCAGTTTCCTACCTACCTGTCCGATCAACTACAAGGAAAAGAAAATCTGGGCTGGCAGGTTGATCCCAACTACGAAAGCATATTGGCGGCAGAGCCAGACCTGATTATCGGTCAGGATTTCATGAGTGATGCCTATGACAGCCTCAGCAAAATTGCGCCTACCTTGCTGGCAGAGAAGCTGCAGGATGAGCAAGGTATTATTCGTATGAAGACAAGCCTGTTACATATGGGAGATATGTTAGGGAAGACGGATCAGGCCAAACAGGTCATTGAAGAATACGAAAAGAAGGCTGCAGAAGCCCGTGAGAAAATCAAGCAATCCATCGGAGACGAGACCGTGATGTTCCTGCGTTTATCCGACAAAGAAGTGCGTTATTACAGTAAAAGAAACTATGAGGTTCTGTACGACGATCTAGGCCTGACACCTCCTGTATCCATACCTGACCCGACAGATTCAATGAAAGTAATCTCCATGGAGTCGTTACCATCGATTAATCCGGATCATATTTTCCTGTTGTCATCAGACGAGAATGAAACGACAGAATTGCAAAAAACAGCAGTGTGGAAAAGCCTGAATGCTGTTAAAAACAACAATGTCTACATCGTTGACTACGGTTTGTGGTTCCAAGGTCCGGGAGGACCCATTGGACAGAGCAAGATTATAGAAGAAGCGGTGAGTTTCCTTACCCAATAAGAAAACAAGACAGGAGGATCCCCTTTTGGAAACGTCTGTAATGGAAAAGATTATTCGTGAACGAAGAACCATTCGTCAGTTCAACGGCAAACCGCTGGCGAAAGAAATGATCATGCACTTGCTGGAAGCGGCCGTGTGGGCACCTGTTCATTCCCGCAAAGAGCCATGGCGCTTCATATTATTTGTAGAGGAAGGTCGGAAGCAATTTGCTGATGCAGTGCTACATACGTTTTCCAAAGATGAGCGGGAGCGTTGGACAGAGAAGCTGCAAAAAGACTACTGTGAGTCTATCCAAGCCCATCTGCTGGTTGTAATTGAGGCTGATCCGAGACAACGGGTATGGGAAGATGCTGTGGGTGCTAGTGCTGCCCTTATTCAAAATATTCAACTCCTGGCATGGGAGCAGGAGATCGGCGTAGTGTGGAAGACGAATGAATATAATTTTGACCCTGATTTCTACGCCAAGACAGGTGTAAAAGCAGGGGAGAGAATCATTGGCACACTTCATCTGGGGTATTTTGATACAAACAAGGTTCCAAAACCTCGTCCTCGCACACCCGTAGAAGAATTGATGACCTTTGTCTCCACGGCAATAGCAGAAGTACAGTAGTAAGACATTGAGGAGTTCAAACTGTTTCTGATTAATGTTATCTCACACTGCCTGCCAAATCATGAACGAAGTGAAATACAAATTCGGCGGTCAATAAATGGATGGTTGAGGCCATTTAGGTGGTGGTCAATCGTTGTAAAAGGTCGTATATTATTACTATGTCGATTGTGGGATTGAATATGGACCACATCGCAATATGATAAACGATTTTACATAGAAGGACGGGAAAAAATGGACTTTAAACCGCTTGCTTCATTTATCGACCGCATTACATCCTGGCGTATACCGTGGGCAGAGGTGCTGGTGATGCATCGAAATGATACCGTTTTCCATTATCGTAATGGATACGCCAATCTGGAAGAGAAAACACCTATCGGTGATGGAGCGATCTTCAATCTATACTCCATGACCAAAATCATGACTTGCGTGGCAGGGCTGCAACTGGTGGAGAAAGGGGAAATGCTGTTAAGCGATCCCTTGTCTGATTATCTACCAGAGTACGCTGAGATGACGGTGAAAAAAACGATGGCGAACGGGGAGATCCGACTGGAAAAGGCGACAAGAGCCATTACAGTACGTGATTTGTTCACCATGACTGCCGGGTTCTCGTATAACGTTGATTGTCCAAGCATCCAAGAAGCTGTAAAAAGCACCGATGGAACATTGCCAACACGCGACTTCGCGAGAGCGCTTGCGAAAGAACCGTTGTTATTTGAACCAGGGACACACTGGAATTACAGCATGTGCCATGATGTGCTGGGAGCCTTGGTGGAAGTGGTAAGTGGCAAACGCTTTGGTACCTATCTGCGGGACGAAATCACCGGACCCCTTGGCATGAACGATACAGCATTCAATCTGAACGATGAGCAGCAGAAGCGCCTGATTCCACAGTATGCTTACAACGATGAGCTTGAAAAGGCTGTACGTATGGATGGTAATGGATTCCGAGTAGGTACGGAGCTGGAAAGCGGCGGTGCAGGATTATTGTCAACCGTTAGCGATTATGCACGTTTTCTGAACGCGCTTACTGGGCATGGTACGAGTCCCGAAGGCGTGCGCATTCTGTCACAAGCTTCAGTGGAACTGATGCGAACGGACCACCTGAACGAGATGACTCGTGCTGATTATTCGTGGGATCATATGTATGGATACGGCTATGGATTGGGTGTTCGCACACATATCTCCAAAGCAGGAAGCGGCTCACTGAGTCCAATTGGCGAATTTGGATGGAGCGGCGCTGCTGGCTGTATGGCTATTATTGATCCGGATTCAGAGCTTACAGTCATGTATGCACAGCACCTGCTGAATAGTCAGGAACCATACGTTCAACGACGCTTACGTAATGTGGTTTACTCCTGTCTATAAATCATATCGTATTCGAAGTTACTTGAAGAGCCGCTAAATAGCGGCTTTTTATGTTATATGATTCGAAATCTATTAATTAGATTGTTATTTCTTTATTGGAAAGGGTATGTTATCATTCTTAGGAAAATAGTACTAGCAGGAGGATATGCTTATTGAATATAAACCTATATTAATTACATAGTTTGATCAAAAGTACACTCTAGCAAGATCTATTAAAATGTTGAGATTATGCACGATTCAAAATTAGAAATGAGCTTTTAGATGTTTATTTTTTTATTCAAAGGAGAGTCATCAATGATACACCCTAAGCACCAATCAAAATGGGCTTCTCTGGCCCTACTAACCTTAATCGGCTATGTTCTGAGCGCATTGCTTCTGTTACCACCCAATGCTGCTGCCAAAGGAGAGCAAATCTCCGCCAAACAGCTCGAAAGTATGAGCCGGCTTTCATTTACGCTTCGTGATGCCAAACAAACGGCTTACACCGTTTATATTTTCGCTTATGATGAACAGAAGAGAACACTGACCGAAGAAAATGGTTGGACCAACAATAAAAAAGGCGATAAGAGCTATTCAGGTACGTATCGTGCGGCCTTGCTGAAAAAAGGTGCAGCATACGGAACTGTTCAGGCAGCAAAACTGGATCTGAATACGATTATTTTGCCTCAAACCTGGAACTTTGTTGTGAAAAGCAAAGAGGCTAGTACACCAGACATGCTGATGATCACCGATTGGGGAACTTCTAATTTCAATGAGGTGAAAACGTATATTGTTCGTTCCGGGGAATTGCGCCGTGTAACATATGTCGATAATAAGGGAAAAAAAATCGACGATTCCTACTCTGCAAGCAGAGATGATGGAATCCGTACTCTTTCAGGTGCCCGAGTGCAGTTCAAAAATTACAACAACCTTCAATTTGTCTATGGAGTTGATACGTTTAAGCTGAATGTGAACAAATTGGTATTGCAGTTGGAAGATACACGTAACCTCCGTTCAGATGCTTGGCCGAACTCGGGTGTTGGCGATCGCGCTTACCTGAAAAGCCTAAAGGAAGCCGCTTTAAAGGGTGTATTGCCAGGTCGGACGGACATCAAGATTGGCATGACGCTTCAAAATGCGCAAAAAAAGTTGGGGAAACCAAATTCTCGTTCAAACGGGGAATGGGGAGCGTACTATTTTTATTCTAAATTCGGCGTCGGATTTGATTCATACATGCACGAGCTTACCAATAAATCACGTATTGCCGTTTTTGATTTGTACAATGAAAAGCAGAATCTTTCACCACGGAATGTGAAAATATGGATGGGAAAACCTTCCTCAGAATATTACAATGAAGTCGTGGTTGGTTATGAGATGGTATACCAATTGGGTAATCACGCCATTGTATTCACTTATGAGGAAGAAGAGGACTTGATTGATTTTACGAGTATATATTAAGGTATAACATCGTAAAAACAAAAAGTATATCGTATTGGTATGTACAAAAAAAGCCGCTAATTAGCGGCTTTTTTTGTTATCTATGAAATTGGGACGCGTAGTCTATTTTATTGGAGTGTTATTAGAGGTTTGCACAGAACGTACACGATTGACTAAATAAATGCCAACGGATACAAACAGCAATGCGGCCAGATTTTTCAGTTCCAAGATCGTTTCCCCGAGGAATAACGCTGATAACAATGCGCCAAACACAGGAATTAGGAAGTTGTATACAGACACTCTTCCGACCTTGTTATACTTGAGAAGCATATTCCATAGACAAAATGCGACGGAGGACAGCAAAGCCAGGTAGATCAAGTTACTGGTGGATTCCAGGGTGAAATGGGTGACTCGACCGCCGAGTGATAGACCTAACAGCGTAAGCACCAGTCCCCCGACGAATAAGCTGACACCTGTTATGATCAGAACATCGATGGTGGCGGTGAGACGTTTTGCGTAAAGGGCTGTAACGGAAAAAACAAGTGCCGCTATAATAACGAAGCCTTCGCCTGTGAATGAAAAGGAAAAAGCAAGCAGATCCGTATGGAAGTTTACGATAATGACGCCAACGAATCCGAGCAAGCAGCCAACGATTTTATTTCTGCTTAATTTGTCGTTCTTATAGATGAAATGGGCCAGAACAACACTGAAAAAGGTTGTCGTTGCATTCATAATGGAGCCTTTGACACCCGTTGTATTGGCTACGCCAACGTAGAAAAACATATATTGCAAACCGGTTTGCAATATACCTAACATGATAAGGCTTGTCCACTGAGGCCGGGACAATTGAAGCTTCTCTTTTCTAACGATACGAGACAGGAGCAATAGCAGCAAGCCCGCCAGTGTGAATCGATATCCAGCAAATACATATTTGGAAGCAATGTCTTCCGGCAGAATGTTAAATGCGATATATCCAAGTTTGATGGACGGGTACGCACTTCCCCATAACAAACAACAAAGGCTCGCTATGAGCATGACAAAAATGGGATCACTAAATTTACTCGGTTTTTGATTTTCAAGGGTATTTCTCTCTATCACTCTCAATCTTCTCCTCGCATTTCATGCACATATGTATGTACGAATCTACTATCCTCACTGACCATATCACATATCGCTAATATTTGTAATGATAATTAACTCCTTAATATAGCTGAGAAGACTGAATAAGACGGGAAGAAGCCAGGTTACAGATGAATTTCAATGTACTTTCATGTTTACTTGGAGAAATTTCCAGAATGAAAACGCTTGTCAAATCGAAAATAATATGATAATTTAATGTCTGTAACCGGTTACACATAGAGGAGAGCAACTTATGAAAACAATTAAAGACGTAGCTCAACTGGCTGGCGTATCTGTTGCCACCGTGTCCAGAGTCATTAATGATAGAGGTTATGTTCATGCCGACACACGCAAGAAAGTGGAAGATGCTGTGAAGGCGCTTAATTTTTCGCCAAATGAAGTGGCCCGCTCATTATATAAACGCAAGTCCAAACTGATTGGCCTGTTGTTGCCGGATATTGCCAACCCTTACTTCCCGCAGTTGGCCCGCGGCGTAGAGGACCGGATGCAAGAGCAGGATTATAGACTGATATTTGGAAATAGTGATGAGGATGAACGGAAGGAGCAGGATTACATCCAGACGTTTATCCAGAACAACGTGGTCGGTGTGATCTCTTCAACGAACTACCCTCATTCTTCAATATATGAAAACCTGAAGATTCCCGTTGTGTTTCTGGACAGAACATCACTCGATCGTCCATCCGTGTATGCGGACGGCAGGGAAGGTGGAAGACTAGCTGCAAGGGAGATAATCAAACGCGGCAGTCGCCGGATCACAGTTATGCAGGGACCGTCACAGATCAGACCCGCTCAAGATCGCTTTGAAGGAGCGATTGAAATCATCCGTGATGCTGGGTTAGACTACCGGGTGATCCAGACGACCTCATTTTCAATTAACGAGGCAGGTGTATGGGCTGAAGAATTATTCAGGAAGTATGCGGACACAGACGGGGTCATTGCCAGCAATGACATTGCAGCCATGGCAGTACTGCATGAGGCAGCACGAGTTGGAAGAAAAGTTCCCGATGACGTACAAGTGATCGGTTTCGATGATATTCCAATGAGCAGCCTGTTGTCGCCGGCGCTGTCGACTATCCATCAGCCAGCATACCAGATGGGAAGAGAAGCGGCGGGATTACTTATCCAGCTTGTGGAACAAGCTGCAGTAGAGAACAAAAACATACAGTTACCCGTAAGTTTCATCGAACGGGGCACTACGAGAAGGGTGAAATCAGATGGCTAAAATATGTGTAATAGGAAGCAGTTCAATGGATCTGGTTGTTACTTCGTCAAGACGGCCGGGGGCGGGTGAAACCGTTCTTGGCGACAGCTTCAAAACGGTTCCAGGTGGCAAAGGAGCCAATCAGGCTGTTGCCGCTGCACGACTGGGTGCCGAGGTTGCGATGATCGGCCGGGTAGGCGACGATGCTTTTGGCAAAGATATTGTAGAGAACTTTAGAGCAAATGCTGTAAATACGCAAAATGTGAAACCGGTTACACATTTAGAAAGTGGAACGGCTCATATCATTCTGGCGGAAGGTGATAATAGTATCGTAGTGGTTGAAGCGGCGAATCGTGAAGTCACTCCTGCATATGTCGATGAAGCAGCTGAAGTGATCCGCGGTGCAGATATCGTATTAATTCAGCAGGAAATTCCGGAGGAAACGGTTGTGCATGTGAGTGCATTGTGTGCAGAATTTGGAACACCCCTGCTGCTTAATCCCGCTCCGGCGAGAACATTACCGCAACAAGTGATCGACAATGCCGCATATATCACGCCGAACGAGCATGAAGCTGAGATTTTGTTTCAGGGCATGAGTCCGGCACAGGCATTACGTCAGTATCCAAACAAGTTGTTCATCACGGAGGGCAGTAAAGGTGTACGTTACTTTGATGGCACTGAGGAAATTCTAGTCCCAACTTATAAAGTTGAGGCTGTTGATACTACTGGGGCAGGGGATACGTTCAACGCCGCATTTGCAGTTGCTTTGGCTGAAGGAAAAGCGTTGCAAGAGAGTATACGCTTCGCCAATCGGGCTGCATCGTTGTCCGTCACCAAGTTCGGAGCGCAGGGCGGCATGCCGACGCGTGATGAAGTAGAGGAGAGCTTGTAATGAAAAGAAATGGCATGTTAAATAGTCACATCTCCAAGATTCTGTCTGATCTGGGCCATACGGACTTGATTGTGATTGCGGATGCAGGTCTGCCAGTACCGGACGGGGTGCTCAAAATAGATCTGGCCCTCAAACTGGGAACACCAAGTTTTCGCGAAGTGGTAGAAGCGATTGCAGAAGATATGGTCATTGAGAAAGTCATTGTGGCTGAAGAGATTCGCGAAGGCAATCCCGTAGCCATGCAATTCATCAAGGAGAAATTCGGGGAAGAAGCAATCGATGCTTCCGTCAGCCACGAACAATTCAAAGCATTAACACGGCAAGTGAAAGCTGTTATCCGCACAGGTGAAGCCACACCCTATGGCAATTGCATTTTACAATCGGGAGTCCATTTCGGTTAAAAGGAGGTTGCGTAATGCACATTCAGATGCAAGACATTCACAAAGCGTTTGGCACCAACCAGGTGCTGAGCGGAGTGGATTTTGAATTAAAAGATGGTGAAGTTCATGCCTTAATGGGGGAGAATGGAGCCGGTAAATCCACACTGATGAACATTCTGATTGGTCTCCATGAGCGAGATCAGGGAACCATCACGATAGACGGAGAAGAAAACTATTTTGCAAGTCCGAAGGAAGCCGAGAAACTAGGTATCACCTTTATCCATCAGGAGCTGAATGTATGGCCTGAAATGACGGTGCTGGATAATCTATTTATTGGTAAGGAAATGACATCATCCATCGGGTTGCTTAATACAAGACAAATGAGAGCGCTTGCCAAAGAACAGTTTGCCAAGCTTTCCGTAGACATACCACTGGAACGTCCTGCGGGAGAATGCTCTGTCGGGCAGCAGCAGATGATTGAAATCGCCAAAGCACTTATGACAGATGCCAAGGTTATCATTATGGACGAGCCAACAGCGGCACTCACGGAGCGCGAGATACAGAAACTGTTTGGTGTAATCAGCTCACTGAAGAAGGACGGAGTATCCATCGTGTATATTTCTCACCGCATGGAGGAGATATTCACGATCTGTGACCGGATTACCATTATGCGTGACGGCAGAACGGTAGACACTCAGCCAATTCCACAGACAAGCTTTGATGAAGTGGTGCGGAAAATGGTAGGTCGTGAACTTACAGAGCGTTATCCTGTCCGGAATCCTTCTTATGGTGAAGTTGTTCTGGAAGTAAGGAATGCAAGCAGTAAAGGGTTGTTCGAGAATATTAACTTCACTGTGAGAGCGGGAGAAATACTTGGTTTCTCAGGACTTATGGGTTCTGGACGAACCGAGATTATGCGAACAATCTTCGGTTTGGATACGTTGGATAGCGGTGAAATCTTCATCCGCGGCAAAAAAGCGAACATTCGTAAACCGGCAGATGCAGTGAAACATGGAATCGGGTTTATTACAGAAGACCGCAAGGATGAAGGGCTGGTATTAGACTTCTCTATTCGCGAGAATATGGCGTTGACGAATCTGTTCAGTTTCTCAAACAAAGGTTTCATCTCAACTTCGAAAGAACAAGACTTCGTAGATACATTGATCAAACGTCTACAGATCAAAACACAATCCTCCGAGACGGCGGCAAGGAATCTATCGGGGGGTAACCAGCAGAAGGTGGTTATCGCGAAATGGGTTGGGATCGGACCAAGCGTGCTTATCCTGGATGAACCTACCCGCGGAGTGGATGTCGGGGCGAAGCGCGAAATCTATGAATTGATGAATGAACTGACTGACCGCGGCGTTGCAATCATCATGGTATCGTCGGAGCTACCTGAAGTGCTTGGCATGAGTGACCGGATCGCGGTTGTGCATGAGGGACACATCAGTGGCGAGGTTGCAAGGGAAGTAGCAACACAAGAACACATTATGACATTGGCCACAGGGGGACAGTGATATGACAACAATGCAGGAAAACAAAACGGCTAAAAGCGGCTTCCGTTTCTCAAACGTGATACAAAAATTGGGACCGCTGCTTGGCTTAATCATTCTTATTCTCATCGTATCGGTGTTGAATCCAAGTTTCTTGGAACCGCTTAATATCTTGAATTTATTGCGTCAAGTCTCGATTAATGCGCTGATTGCCTTCGGTATGACGTTTGTGATCCTAACGGGTGGAATTGATCTGTCGGTCGGCTCAATCCTGGCTTTATCCAGTGCTTTTGTAGCAAATATGATGTTGTCTGGCCTCGATCCGATCTTGTCCATCATTATCGGTGTAGCACTCGGTGGTGTCATGGGTATGGTGAACGGACTGATGATTACCAAAGGTAAAATGGCTCCGTTTATCGCCACACTCGCTACCATGACGATATTCAGAGGACTGACATTGGTGTACACAAATGGTAACCCAATTACAGGCCTCGGGGATAACCTGCTGTTCCAATTGTTCGGCCGCGGTTACCTGCTGGGTATTCCGGTACCTGCAATCACGATGCTGATTACCTTCATGATTCTATGGATTGTTTTGCATAAAACAGCTTTTGGCCGTAAAACGTACGCCATCGGTGGTAATGAGAAAGCTTCCATTATCTCGGGTATCAAAGTTAATCGCGTGAAAATTATGATCTACTCCCTGACAGGTATGCTCGCTGCTCTGGCAGGTGCAATTCTGACATCGCGTTTGAATTCAGCGCAACCAACGGCAGGTACATCCTACGAGCTGGATGCAATTGCAGCAGTTGTATTGGGTGGTACAAGTCTGGCTGGAGGACGTGGACGCATCGTTGGTACATTGATCGGTGTTCTGATTATCGGCGTATTGAATAATGGATTGAACTTGCTTGAAGTAAACTCATTTTATCAAATGGTTGTAAAAGGTATCGTCATTGCCATTGCCGTCCTGCTGGACCGCAAGAAAACAGCATAAGGAGAGAAGCGAATATGAAAAAGTGGACTGTAACACTCATAAGTATGCTGATGATCATCGTTCTGGCCGGGTGCTCTCTGGAGCCACCGGAATGGGCGAAACCTGACCCAAACAAAAGTAACGGACAGAAGAAAATAGGTTTGTCGATATCTACACTAAACAATCCATTCTTTGTATCACTGAAGGACGGGGTAATGGCTGAAGCCAAAAAACAGGGAATACAGGTCATCGTGGTGGATGCGCAGAACGATTCGGCCAAACAAACCAATGATGTGGATGATCTCATTCAGCAAGGCGTTAGTGCACTTTTGATTAACCCCGCGGACTCTGCAGCGATCTCCACAGCGGTTCAATCCGCGAATAGTGTTGGCATTCCCGTGATCACGCTGGATCGCTCCGCAGATAAAGGCGAAGTGGCGGCACTAGTGGCATCTGATAACGTTAAAGGTGGACGCATGGCAGCTGAATATTTTGTGGAACAACTGGGTGAGGGAGCAAAAGTCATTGAACTTGAGGGTGTACCTGGCGCTTCCGCAACAAGAGAACGGGGTAAAGGTTTCCATGAAGTGGCTGACAAGCAACTCGATGTGGTTTCCAAACAATCTGCTGATTTTGATCGGTCCAAAGGATTAAATGTCATGGAGAATCTGCTTCAGGGTAATCCTGACGTGCAGGCCGTATTTGCCCATAATGACGAGATGGCACTGGGTGCGATTGAAGCGATTCAAAGCTCAGGTAAAGACATTCCGGTCATCGGATTCGATGGCAATGATGATGCAATCAAATCCATTCAGGATGGGAAATTGACAGCAACAGTCGCTCAGCAGCCTATACTGATTGGTCAACTGGCGCTGCAAGCAGCTCTGGATGTGCTCAGTGGCAAGCAGGTGGAGCCATCGATTCCGGCTGAATTGAAGCTGGTAACCAAGGAAAATGTGAACGAGTAAATCATCATGTAACATGTATCTTTTTGGACATGAACATAGGACTAAAACTAAACCAAGCCGCTAAATTAGCGGCTTTTTTCATTTTAGAAGAAGCGTGTGGGCATCACATCAATCAGATTATTAACTTTTAAAAGCATATTAAAGGTGCCCCAATTGAATTAATATCCACTTTTATAACTTTGGATTGCTCAAAAAGAGCTTTTTTGGATATGTATATCCAATCCATGGGTTGCTATACTAGCATGACGTTCTACACAATCTTCACAATACATAGGAGGAGCTAATCTCAATTATTCATTCCTGTTTGGAATAGAAAGAAGGTAGCTGACATGAAACATCTAGTAGGAGAAAATCTCCAAACTGTAAGACAGCAAATGGCACTGGCCTGCCAGGCTTCCGGTCGCAACTTAGAGGAAATTCAGTTGTTGCTCGCGACCAAAACGGTATCGCTTGAGAAACTAGAGGTAGCGATTCAAGCAGGTGAGGTTCTGTTCGGAGAAAACAAAGCTCAGGAACTTCGGGACAAATTTCCACTTATGCAGCAACACGAACAGGTGGAATGGCATTTTATCGGACATCTGCAAACGAATAAAGTAAAAGACGTTATTAAATATGTTACGCTCATCCATTCCGTAGATCGTCTGAAACTGGGTCAGGCGTTACATAACCAGCTTGTCAAAGAGAATAAGACCTTAGACATTCTTGTGCAAATTAATACGTCCTACGAAGAAAGTAAATTTGGCGCATCTCCAGAAACAGCCGTTGAGCTTGTAGAACAGTTGTCTCAATTCGAGACATTAAATGTGAAAGGTTTAATGACCATTGGAAAACTGAATGCGACGAACGAAGAAACACGACATTGTTTTCGATTGTTAAACCAGATCCGTACACAGATTAAAGAGAAAAATATTCCACGCGTAGAAATGGATATTTTATCGATGGGTATGTCTGGTGACTTCCAAGTCGCCATAGAAGAAGGAGCTACAATGATCCGGGTAGGGACAAGTGTATTTGGTCAACGCTACTTACCGGACGAGTATTACTGGAATGAAAACACACGCATCGATGATTAAGTGAGAGGTAGTGTTAAATATGAAGACAGCATCCCCTTCGTTACGTGGCCGTGATTTGATATCGCCTATGATCGCCGCTTTAATATCCGTAATTGTGAATTACGGGGGTACGTTTATTCTTGTTTTTCAAGCTGCAAAAGTGGCTGGTTTAAGCCCGGAAATGACCGCTTCCTGGATTTGGTCCATCTCGATTGGGGTAGGAGTGACAGGAATTTGGCTCAGTTATCGGTACAAGGAACCGATTATTACAGCCTGGTCTACACCGGGTGTGGCGTTTCTCGTTTCAGCATTAGCGGTAACCCCTTATCCAGAAGCTATTGGCGCTTACATGATTTCAGCAGTCGGATTTATTATTTTAGGTTTGTCAGGCATGTTTGAACGTTTCGTTCGACTTATTCCCCCAGGCATCGCTTCCGGATTGTTAGCTGGCATTTTACTACAGTTTGGTATTTCGGCCTTTGGAGGGGCGAAGGTAGATCCTTTGCTTGTGATTGTACTGTTTGCAGGCTATATCGTACTAAGAAGATTTACTTCCCGTTACGCCATTGTTGGCATATTGGCAATAGGTTTGATTTATTTGATATGTATGGGGAAAACAGACTTCAGTACGATCCAATTGGCTGTAGCATCGCCTGTATTTGTTGTTCCAGCATTTTCGTTAAATGCTTTACTTGGCGTTGCGTTACCGCTGTTCATTATTACCTTGACAGGGCAGTATATGCCCGGAATGCTTGTTCTGCGTAATGATGGATTCAAGACAAGTGCCAATCCTATTTTAGCTGTAACAGGTTTGGGTTCGCTTCTTGCAGCCCCATTCGGATCACATGCTTTTAATGTGGCAGCTATTACAGCAGCGATTTGTACAGGGAAAGATGCACATGAGGATTCAACGAAGCGGTATATTGCAGGTATTGCTTGTGGTGTTTTTTATATTTTTGTCGGCATTTTTGGCGTAACATTGGCTGCTCTGTTTTTGATTCTTCCTGCTACTTTTATTGCAACATTAGCGGGATTGGCCTTACTTGGAACCATCGGTGGCAGTCTTGCCAATGCATTAACGGACCCAAAGGGACGTGAAACTGCATTGATTACGTTTTTGGCGACAGCAGCGAATGTGACTTTGCTTGGTGTGGGTGGTGCATTTTGGGGACTGTTTGCAGGAATGATGGCACATCTACTGATGAATAGTAAATTCCCCAAAAAACAATTTGGAACGAATAAATAACCGTAATATTGAGAGGAAGATGTTCATGAAACATTTGGAGAAGCAAGACAAAGTAATAGGAATGGCTGTCCAGCAAGAGCTTGGAAGGCAGCAGGATACGATAGAACTGATTGCATCAGAGAATTTTGTAAGTCAAGCTGTGATGGAAGCAACAGGTTCGGTATTGACCAATAAATATGCGGAGGGGTATCCGGGCAGAAGGTATTATGGCGGATGTGAGCATGTCGATACAGTCGAAGAGATAGCAAATAGTCGCCTTAAAGCACTTTTTGGCGCTGAACATGCGAATGTGCAGCCTCACTCCGGTTCTCAGGCTAACATGGCAGTATATTTTGCCTCGGTTGAGATTGGGGACACAATACTTGGCATGAATCTATCCCAAGGTGGTCATCTAACACACGGAAGTACTGTTAATTTTTCAGGTAGGTTTTACAATTTTGTTCCATATGGTGTCGATGCACAGACGGGCCGCATTGACTTTGACGAAGTACGTAAACTTGCTTATAAGTATCGTCCACGCATGATTGTTGCAGGTGGAAGTGCATACCCGCGGACCATTGAGTTTGAATTATTTGCCCAGATTGCCGCCGAAGTGGGAGCTCTTTTCTTTGTAGATATGGCACATATAGCCGGAATAGTCGCAGCGGGTTTACATCCTAATCCGGTACCGCATGCCCATTTTGTCTCAACCACCACGCACAAGACTTTGCGAGGTCCACGAGGGGGAGCCATTTTGTGCCGGGAATCGTGGGCACAAGCGATCGACAAAGCTGTATTCCCGGGGACTCAGGGCGGGCCATTCATGCACGTTATCGCGGGGAAAGCGGTGGCATTAGGTGAGGCATTGCAATCCGAGTTCACAACATATATTGAAGGTGTTCTGAATAACGCCAACGTATTGGCAGAAACTTTAATGAATGAAGGGCTCACCCTTGTATCGGGTGGAACAGATAATCATATTGTGTTGGTTGACTTACGAACTATGGGCCTTACAGGCAAAGAAGCCGAAGCTTTACTGGATGGAGTAGGGATTACGGCGAATAAAAATGCAATCCCTCACGATACGGCAAGTCCTTTGATTACAAGCGGTATTCGTTTTGGAACTCCGGCTATGACTTCAAGAGGGCTTGGAGCCAGGGAAATGAAAGAAATTGCTCAGCTGATAGGGCTTGCTTTCAAAAATCCAAAGAGTTCGAAGGTGAAAAATCAGATATTAGGCAGTGTCCGCGAAATCACTTCGCAATTCCCTCTATATGAAGGACTTAAATAGCTCAACAGCAGACACAAATAGAGCCTGCAATTGTTCCTAATGGATAACAGTTGCAGGCTCGTAAATTGCCTGTTTATATTGAAACTTACTTTTTTGAACGAAGAGATATACCTTAATTGAGATTTAGGAGACACCCTAGTAGGCTATGCCTACACGTGACTGTACATACTCATCAGACATTAATTGTTGATAAGCAAACTCTGCCGTATCGATTACAGATATTGAAGTTCCACCGTCAGGCAAGTAGTCGCGCTCAACCCGGTACTTACCGAGGGATTCTCCATCAAATAAGTAGGTAGGACACACGATGGTCCATTCTAACTTTGAAGCTTTGAGAATGTTGTACATCTCCAGATGCTCTTCAGCTGCTCGCGTGGACTTACGTTTGGACTCAGGGGATTGAAAACGAAACAAGCCAGGATCCGTTCGACTTTCCAATATTCCTGCTGTACCAATGGTAATGATTCTTTTGATACGCTCCTGAGCCATAGCCTCAACAATATGTCCCATGGATTGCGATAATGTAGTCGTTCCATCGGTACTTAAGGAACTAACAACGAGATCAACACCCTGTATGGCGTGATGAATATCCTCTTTGACTAAAGCGTTTCCTTGATGCAGAACGAAATTGTCATCGCTGATTTGTAGCTTTTCCGGGCTTCTAACCAGTGCAGTTACATGATGATTGGAACGTAGGGCATTAGAGACGAAATGACTTCCAACCCGTCCGGTGGCTCCCAACACTAAAATTTTCATTACAAAAAACATCCTTTCGAATCCGATTGGAGAGCATGTTCTCCATCATAATACAATCTTTGCAAGCCGGCGTATGCCGTCCTCAATCTGCTCCTCATCCACTTTCGCAAAACCTAATATCCATCCTTTTCGATGACTCTCCAAGCAATACCTACTAAGTGGATACACGCGTACACCTTGATCAAGGGCGGCATTCGTCAGCGCTTCTTCGTCAAATGACGTTTCAGATTCCAGAAGCATATGTAATCCCGTCTCCACACCACTTAATGTAAATCGTGAGCCTAGCCCTGAAGCAACAATGGCTTTGGTCATGACTTCGTGTCTACGTCGATATATGTTCCGAACTCTTCTCATATGGCGCATAAAATGACCACGCTCAATAAAATGAGTTAGCGTTAATTGTTCCATAATCGGCAGATGACGATAGGTTAATTCATGAACTTGGGTAAGGCGATTGATGGCTATTTTGGGACCGATGATAGCGGATAGTCGAATGCCTGGTGCAGCCATTTTGGAAAAACTCATCATATAAAGCGTATTCTGAGGTTGTTGACTAAATATAGTTGGAAGTGGATCTCCACGGTACCTGAATTCGCTATCGTAGTCATCCTCAACAATCCAATATCGATGATGAGCTGCCAAGTGCATCAATTGTTGCCTGCGTGGCTCCGACATAATAACGCCAACGGCGCATTGATGAGAAGGTGTGACAAATACAAGTTTCGTCTGTGGGTGAATATGATCTACACTTAATCCATACTCATCGACTGGAATGGGATCGACTTGCATCCGGCGGTATTTCATCGCCATCCAAGCGGCAGGGAAGCCGGGATCTTCTACGGAAACTCTGTCTCCCTCACTTAAGAGTGCCTGGGCAATTAAATCAATGCTATGTTGAGCACCTGAGGTTAACAAGATTTGATCAACATCGATATGAATGCCTCGTTCAAGTGACAAATAACGCTGAATCTGTTCTCTTAACGCCAGTAATCCTCTGGCATCGCCATAAGCCCATATATCCAGATTAGGTTCAGTGGAAGCTTGTAAAAAGGATTGCCTCCAGGCTTTTGTGAAACTTTCATCCAGATAAGGCTCGTGGGGATTAAAATCGATTTCTATTTTGCGATTGTCTCTATTGCCAAACCAACTATGCAGATGACCAATCGATTTGTTTAGTGTAGGCAGTTCGGGCGGAATAGGTCCTTGCATCGTGACGTCTTCTGATGAACGAGGTGCATAAGTCCAATCACTAACCCTAGTCCCGGCTCGTCGGGAGGTTACCGTATACCCTCGGCTGAATAATTCCTCGTACACAATCTGTATGGTTGAGCGTGAAACACCAATTAATTGAGCAAGTTCGCGTGAGGGGAGTAGCAATTCGCCTGGTTGCCATTTCCCGGTTGTAATATTATGAATCGCTTGATCCAGAAGTTGCTGCCAGATCGGGCGTTGGTCATTCCGATTAACTTTTAGCATTGCTTCAACTCCATTACTCATGCTGAATTATGGATTGCATTTATTTATGTACTTAGCCATGTTATTGGCACTCCATTGATTGATATACCATTATAGCAAAAGTTTAATTTGTAAACAAAACAAAAGCTGGACTAAAGCGATTTATACCGTGTGTCCAACCTATTTGGGTTGATCCTGCTTGGTTCATACTCGATTCATATTCAAGCCACAGACAGTTCATCTTCTTCGGTTACACTACGGGAGTACTAACACAGAGATTCCTAATCCATAGACTAGACAGGAGAAGATGAGATTGACACGAAAGAAACGAACAACGATTGCCGCCATAACCTTGGTGTTTGCGATGATGTCCCCAATGTCGGCCATGGCCACACCCGCTATCAGTAAAGGTAGTAGCCCTACGTATGATCTAACTAAAAAGGCAGTAAGTGCAAAGGTCAAGGTACTCACTGAATCATACGCTACGACAAGTGTGCAGTACGCACTGATGGAGAATGGTGAGATTGTGATCACCGGTCAGGCAGGCAAAAATGACCTGAAAAACAACATCCCGCTTTCTTCAGATACCATGTATGGCATTGGTTCAACCAGCAAAATGATGCTCACAACCGCCGTTATGAAGCTTGTTGACCAAGGCAAGATTGATCTCGATGAGCCTGTCGTGAAGTATATTCCGGACTTTACAATGAAAGACAAGCGTTACCAACAAATTACACCACGCATGTTACTGAATCATTCATCCGGACTTCTCGGAACATCAAGTAACAGTGCAATATTGTTTGGAGATAATGATACCTATGCACATGATACGTTACTGGAACAATTGGGAACGCAACATCTGAAGGCCGATCCTGGCGCATACTCGGTGTATAGTAATGATGGTTTTACATTAGCTGAAATTCTGGTTGAGCGCGTCAGCGGCATGAGTTTCACCACTTTCATGCACCGTTACATAACGGAACCACTTGGGATGGATCATACTAAAACACCGCAGGATATTGTGGACCTTAGCCAGATGGCAGCAACATATTCCCCGTCACAAGAGGAGAAACTTCCATTAGAGACTACAAATATGATTGCCTCAGGAGGCATCTATTCCACCGCTGAAGATCTGGTTCAGTTCTCGAAAATCTTTACAGGTGAGGTTGAAGGTGTTCTTTCGAAGGAATCCGTAGAGGCCATGGAACAGGAAGAATACAAGAGAGGCATGTGGCCGGAAGAAGGGGATTCATCCATTGGTTATGGCCTGGGCTGGGACAGTGTGAACCTGTTTCCTTTTAATGATTACGGCATCCAGGCAGTAAGCAAAGGTGGCAATACAATCACCTATCATTCCTCATTGATTGTACTTCCGGAGTATAATATGGCTGCTGCCGTAACCTCTTCGGGTGGTCACAGCTCAACGGATCAATTGCTGGCAACTGAACTGTTGCTTGGTGCGCTTGAGGAAAAGAATATTATTCCAGAGCGTAAGCCGGAGAAGACACATGATGCACCGGTGAAAACAACCATGCCGAAGGAACTGACACAGCATACGGGTACGTATGGCAGTGGTGCAAACATGTTAATGAACTTGACCGTGAAGGATGGCGGACAAATGACGATATCTTATCTGTCGTCTCCTAACAGAACTAATCAGACATATACTTACAGTGCTGATGGCTCATTCATTAATGATGAGGGTACGGAAAAGCTCAAATTCGTTCAGGAAGTCAACGGAAACACATACTTGTGGTCTCGCTCGTATCAGTCTGTTCCCGGACTTGGACAAGTTGCTTCTTCGGAATATAAGGCAGAAAAGCTTGAAACTAATGAATTGTCTGCAGAAGTAAAGGCCGCATGGCAGAAACGGGAAGGCAAAGCGTACGTGTTGGTCAATGAAAAATACACATCAACTTTGTACAATGTAGCCATGCCGATCATTCCCATTCATACTTTTAATGAGCTGCCTGGTTATATCTACACCAATAAAATCACTGGGGCTAACCAAGCCGTAAACCAATTGCAAATTCCTGGATTAGCCGGACGTGACACGATGGAGTTCAATTTCTATGAGGAAAATGGCGTGGAATACGTTACAGCTGGAGGCAATGTCTACGCTGCTCAAGAAATCATAAAACCGATCTATGCGGGAAGACAATCGAAGACAACAATTCAAGCAAATGGTCATGCTACATGGTTTGCGATTCCGGCATCTGTCGCCGGTAAAGAAATGGCGGTCAAGATGTCTGCAAACAGCGCATTTGCTGTATACAACCAAGCGGGCGTAGGCATTAATCATACAGTGGTCAGTGGACAAAACGAAATTGTATTGCCTGAGAACGGAACCATTGTGTTCGCGGGTGAAGCTGGTTCGAAGTTCGAGATTGTATTGACAACCAGAGCAAATTAATAGATGATAAAAAAACTGTACAACAAAAAGTCGCGGAAATCGCGGCTTTTTTGAGTTTTAAATTTTAAATAATACGTTTTAAAGTAAATGCACTTTTTTCAGATTCGCGATGTAATATTGGGTTTCGTAAAGCTTACCTAAAGGGTAAGTATGAAGAGGGCTTTTACTGGTTGGAAAAAATGATGGAGGAAAATGTTGCAAGTGGAAAGGCAAAGCATTGATTGTTAATATACAGTAAATAATAACAATCAAATATGTAGAAGATCGACAAAAAGTTTAATAGCAATACCGATTCCAAAG
Organism: Paenibacillus sp. CFBP 13594; assembly: GCF_014842675.1. Taxonomy (NCBI): domain Bacteria; kingdom Bacillati; phylum Bacillota; class Bacilli; order Caryophanales; family Paenibacillaceae; genus Paenibacillus; species Paenibacillus sp. CFBP 13594. The sequence continues at coordinate 1,301,767 of NZ_JACYVQ010000001.1, read as the reverse complement.
AAAATAATGATTATTCGGACAACACCGAGACGGGGAGGACACATGAAAACAACGAAGATTTCATTTTTTATACTTTCACTGATGCTGCTCCTGGTGAGCGGTCTATCAGGGTGGGCGGGGGAAGCCGCTGCAACATCCAATTCCAGTAAGACCTATGTTATTGGAACTGATGTCACATTTGCTCCATTCGAATATGAAGATGAGAATGGTGATTTTGTTGGTATCGATATGGACTTACTGGATGCCATCGCTAAAGATCAAAATTTTAAGTATCAAATCAAAGCTCTGGGTTTCAATGCAGCTGTACAGGCACTTGAAGCCAATCAGGTTGATGGTGTCATTGCAGGGATGAGTATTACGGATGAAAGAAAAGCAAAATTTGATTTTTCAGAGCCATATTATGATTCAGGCGTTGTTATGGGGATTAGTTCCAATAATGATACCATTAAAAGTTACGAAGATCTTCGTGGACAAAAGGTCGCTGTAAAAACGGGAACAGAAGGGTACAGCTTTGCTGAGTCCATCGCCTCAAAATATGGCTTTACCGTTGTCCCATTCGATGAATCATATCAAATGTATGATGATGTAAAGACCGGTAATTCGGTGGCCTGTTTTGAAGATGAACCCGTTCTAAGGTATGGGGTAAAGCAGAATAATGGTTTAAAAATCGTTACCGCCAAAGAAGACGGGGCTTCCTACGGATTTGCGGTAAGTAAGGGTAAAAATCAGGAACTTCTGGAGATGTTCAATGCTGGTCTTGTGAATATTAAAGCTAACGGTGAGTACAAGCGCATTATCGAAGAATATGTTGGAGAGAATGCCCAAGTCGCAAATCTGGGGCGTTGGGAGTTAATCCAGAAATCTCTTCCTGCACTTTTTAAAGGTCTGGGAAAAACACTTTTATACACGATTGTGTCCCTGTTCTTCGCGTTTATCATCGGTCTGATTTTCGGATTTATGAAAGTGGGACAGAATAAATTCCTTCGTGGTGTTGCCACCGTATTTGTGGATATCTTCCGCGGTATTCCGTTGATTGTCCTGGCATTCTTTATCTATTTCGGGATTCCACAGGCGATGGGTTTCACAATGCCATTGTTCTTGGCGGCTATTCTGACACTTAGTCTGAATGCAGGGGCGTACGTAACCGAAATTATCCGAGGCGGGATTCAATCGATTGATCGTGGTCAGATGGAAGCTGCCCGTTCATTGGGACTTCCTTATCGCAAAGCAATGATTAAGATTGTCATTCCGCAAGCAGTGCGTGTTATGATTCCGTCCTTCATTAACCAGATGGTTATCACGCTGAAGGATACGTCCATCTTATCCGTTATTGGTCTCGTAGAGCTGACACAATCGGGTAAAATTGTAATTGCAAGAACGTTCTCCTCTTTTGACATTTGGTTAACGGTTGCTGTTATGTATCTGATTGTTATCATCACACTGACCAAAATTGCTGATTATCTGGAGGTGAAGGTTCGTCGTGGCTAAAATTAAAGTTGAAGGTTTGAAAAAAAGTTTTGGCACAAATCAGGTTCTTAAGGGAATTGATGTGGCTGTCAGCGAAGGTGAAGTGGTCTGTGTCATCGGGCCTTCCGGTTCAGGAAAAAGTACTTTCTTGCGCTGCATCAACCAATTGGAAGATATCACAGCTGGTCGAGTTATCGTGGATGATCAGGATCTCAATGATCCTAAAACCAACATTAATAAAGCACGTGAAAATATCGGCATGGTGTTTCAACATTTTAACTTATTCCCTCATTTTAACGTCTTGAAAAATATAACGTTTGCGCCAAGAGAATTAGGGGTTTTAAACGCAGAAGAGGCTCGAAAAACAGGTCTTAGCCTACTCGATCGTGTCGGGTTGTCTGATAAAGCGGATAGTTTCCCCAGTCAACTCTCGGGCGGACAAAAACAACGTGTAGCTATCGCTCGTGCGCTTGCTATGAATCCGGACGTTATGTTATTTGATGAACCAACTTCGGCGCTCGACCCTGAGATGGTAGGAGAAGTCCTTGGTGTTATGAAGGACCTCGCGAGCGAAGGCATGACGATGATGATCGTTACCCATGAGATGGGTTTTGCCCGTGAAGTAGCTGATCGTGTGATCTTCATGGACGGTGGTTATATCGTCGAGCAGGGCACTCCTGAAGAGATATTTGGAAATCCGAAGAATGAACGGACGATCAGCTTTTTGGAGAAGGTACTCTAGCACTGAATCGAGAGTGAACACATTGAAAGTCGCTATTTAAGCGGCTTTTTTTGTTATATTTATGAGGTGATTTAATAGAACCACCGATTATAACTAAGCCAAGAAAGTGAGGTCTATACTCCATGGAAAATGTGTCACAGGAAGACAAACTGGAATCCATCAAAGCCTTTCAATCAACCATCCGCAAATCGGAGAATGCTTTAGTGAATATGACTCAGAAAAGTACTAACACAACATTGCTACAGAAACGTCTCCAAGCTTTTTACATTGGTCTAGCACTGTTGGATAAACAGTGGAATCAAAAAGCTCATTCATACACCAAGGAAGATATAGCAGAAGCCCGACTTGTCTTAATTGGATTGTTTCCATCCCTTGAGAGCATGTATGCCAAGGCCAAAGAAGGTAGCCCTCATAAGACTCTTCTTGAAAGAAGGATTAAAGCATTTCATCTGGCCGTTCAAGCCATGGATACATATAGACTATCGAATGGAAACTGAATGTAATCCATTCTAGCGATGAACATGAAATGAGAGAGAGGTCTGTCTAATGAACGACGGACCTCTCTTTTTCTTTTGCAAGCTTAGGAAAAGCGATAAAGACGCACACCATGTGATGGCACAGTCGTAACTAAGGAATTCTCTGTAAATTCAGCTGCTTCTCCGCTCCACAACTCCGTACCTTCGGTAATGCCGGACAGTCCGACCTTATCAAAAGACAGATCCACGGGAAGAGATTTCTCTCCTGTGTTAAATACAGCGACGTAAGAGGAACCATCCGCATGCTGGGCAGTCCAAACAATAAGATCGTCTTTGCGTAAGGCTTCTTTGGCTCCATAACTCTCGCGATGCATTCGCAGAACCTCACGATTGGTTAACAGGGATAGTGTCCAGTCATCGTTATCTCGCAGTTCACCACCAAAAATGAGCGGGGAACGGAAGATGCTCCACAGTGACATCATCGTCAACTGCTCGTCAGGTGTGAACCGAGTCCAGCGATCTGCTCCACCACCGTCTACAGAACGGATACCGATATGACCCAAAGGCAACATATCACAGTCTGGCCAGCAGCCTGCTTGGGGAACGCCCTGCCACGTCCGGCAGCGGTCGAACATATCCAATAACAGCGGCCAAAGGTCCCAGAAATCGTCCGTGACACGCCACATGTTGGCATGATCAGCCAAGAATTCTGAGTATTCTACTGGAGCAGGGCCAGGAGAGAGACTTAGTACCATGGGCCGACCGGAGCGCTCAATCGCTTTGGATATCATTTCGATCTCAGGCTGATGGGTATCGTAGAGCCTGGAAGCAGCAATATCGTCTACTTTCACCAAGTCAACGCCCCATTGTGCATACAGTTCAAACAGCGAATCGTAATAGGCCTGCGCGCCTTCTTTTGAGCTATCGACACCGTACATATCTGTGTTCCATGGACAGATGGAGTTTGGATGAGCAATGTCGCGCGCAGTGGAGGTTGAACCCAGGATCGGAGTAGCCGCATGTGCAGCTTGACGTGGAATACCACGCATGATGTGAATCCCGAATTGCAGTCCAAGACTATGAACGTAGTCGGCTAACGGCTTAAATCCTTGTCCACCTGCAGCGGAGGGAAACCGATTCTCAGCAGGCATAAGTCGTGAATATTCATCCATGATTAGTGGAACGAACGGACGATATTGCGAAGAATTGGCCAAAGGTTCGTACCACTGAATGTCAACTGTAATATAGCTCCAGCCAAATGCTTTAAGATGTTCTGCCATGTACTCGGCGTTGCCACGAATTTCGTCTTCCGTAACGGCAGCGCCGTAACAATCCCAGCTGTTCCAGCCAAGCGGTGGAGTTGATGCTGCAAGCGTATGATTCATGGGAATACTCCTTTACTGATTAATTATTGCTCTCGCTAAATTCATCATAATAAAGGATTTTATTAATATCTACAGTAATGTTGAGTGTGGAATAGCATAATATTGCGGTTAGTCAAAGAACAATTTACGGTATACAAGGCTTTCACCCCCACTACGAAATTCGCCTGGTGTAACCCCTGTTATACTGCGAAAAGCTTTGATAAAATAACTTCCACTGGAATAGCCAACGTATTCGGCGATGACTTCAACACTATGAGTAGTTCCGCGCAACAATTCCATTGCTTTCTCTGTGCGTACACGGGTCAGATAAACACCTGGGGTCAAGCCCGTACTGGAGGAAAAACGACGTATAAAATGATATTTGGAAAGGGAAACATACTCGGCAAGGTGATCTATACTGATCATCTTGGCGTAGTTGTTTTCTATGTATTCAACGGCTATTTGAATGTTTTCAGACCAATTCTCCCTGTTGCGTAATGTTGTTTTCTGTAAGCGGGTCAATTCTGTCATGAACTGATATACGCTGGATGATGCGATCAGAGGATCAGTGATCCTGCCTGCCGCTGCATCAGTCACGATCATCCGCAACAGTCGGATCGGTGTGCAATCAGCGGGTAAATAGGGAACTTCTCCAGCTTCCCGAAGGAATTTTCGCCAATGGGGCAGAATAAGAGTTGGCCTGAACAGCAAGAATAGAAACTCCCAAGGCTCTTTTGATGTTGAATGGTAGTAATAGCGATGTTCTCCCGGAATTTCTGCCAAAAAAGCTTGTCCTGCGGTAATATGATGAATGCGATTATTCGACTCAAATACACCTTCACCCGAAATGGTATATTGGAATAACAGGAGAGGCCCGTCTGAACGTTCGAGTCCATCCCAATGATAAGCCGGATCGGTTACTGAATCACTTCCAGCCGCATAGAGTACGCACAGTTGGAGCTCCTTGTCTTCGGCGAATCGAAACCCATACGTTCCTCTAGGGATATTCATGTCAGCTCTCCTTGTTGCCCTGAATTTTATTGCGCTCCGCGAATGAAAATTTCTACTAGCTTTTGGCCCAATGAAAGATTGGAACCATATTTATGCAGGTTATCTTCCCGATTACCCATTAACATCAATGTCGAGAAGGTCTCTGCAAGGAAAATTGGATCGTCCGTTCGCAGTCTGTTTTCATCCATTGCCCGTTGGAAATGGGAGGCTAACACTTCGTGAATCAGATGCTCCGCGTTGCGTATATCCTGAATTTGAGCTGGTTCAAGAAAAGGTTCAGCTTCTCTCAGCATGGTTTCAATCTCCGCATGTGGATTAGCCAGTCTGGCCTCTGCCAAACGCACAAGTCCCGACTCCAGATTCTCGGCTTGATCAAGGATATGCGAGGTTAACCGGCTCACATTTTGTAACATCGTTGTAAAGGCAACCTTAAAAAGCTCTGGTTTGCTGGTGAAATGATAATAAATGGTTGGTTTTGACACGTTACATGTTTTACCAATTTGCTGAAGTGTGACTGTTTCGTAGCCGTACTCCATGAATAGCTTTGAAGCTGTATGAATAATCGTTTGCTGAACTGAGATATCGTCATCGCCATGTTTGGGTCTTCCAGGCAAACGTTTGTGTGATTTTTCTGTCATTGGACTTCCCTCCATGAATAGTTTATGACAAATAACGATGGTTAGCAAAATCATCTTGTAATTATACTTACCGGTAAGTATAATTATGAAGAGTTAAAAAAGACATATCATTATCCTCATACTAAGGTGGTTTTAAGGTTGAAAACAGCACAACGTACAAACAAATGGAAAAAGATAATCATGTGGACGATCTTGTCCATCGTGATCATTGTGGCTGGAGTGTTCGTATATCTCAATTCGGTTACGTATAGTCCTTCTGAACGAGCTGAAGCGGCAATAACAAGTGACGCTCAGGTTACTGTCACCAAGTTGAAGGACGGTTACCGGTTTGAACCCGTGAATACAAAGTTAACCGAACCGAATATTATTTTTTATCCAGGAGGTCTAGTCAAACCTGAAAGTTATTCTCCACTTGCTAGAGAAATGGCAGAACAGGGACACCGCGTTGATATCGCTATCATGCCAATGAACTTGGCGATTTTCGGTCAGAACAAGGCAGATTCGTTTATCGAGGAACATCCTAACGAAGCTTTTGTAATTGGCGGACATTCATTGGGAGGGTCATTCGCAGCACGGTATGCTGCGGAGCACAATGAAAAGCTGGCAGGCGTCTTTTTCCTGGCTTCCTATGCAGATGATGGGGGGAGCTTAAAGAATACGAACTTGTCTATTTTACAGATTACAGGCTCGAATGATGGGGTGCTTAACAGGGAATCCTGGGAGAGCGCCAAAGCAAACCTTCCAGAAGACACGACTTATGTAAGTATTGAAGGTGGAAATCATGGTCAATTTGGCTCATACGGTATGCAAAAAGGAGATAATCAGCCTAAAGTTACAGAAGAGAAGCAGTTGGAAGAGGTTGTTGTAGCGTTGGAGAACTGGATGGATCGATTCAAATAAGATCATAAATGAATGTGTTGAATGGTAATGATCCGTGGTAAGATTAAAGTCGCTATTTTAGCGGCTTTTTTTAGTTGAAGGATATGGTTGTGCCTCAATGGAGAAGGGCTAACTTCTTATATTGATTGAATTTCGGTTCAATGATAGGCTTAAAAACGAAGACACAGCAAGAGCAAGAACATTCAAAGGAGAAAAGATTATGTTTTTCAGAAAATTTGTTTACACGTTAGTGATTGTCCTCGCTGCATTAATGTTCTCGGGTTGTACATCAGAGTCTGTGCTGGATATCGGATCACCTCAAGTATCAGAGGATATGGGATTTGATGAAGTTGCCAATTATATCTCGGAGCATCATGAACTCCCACCGAATTACATTACCAAGAAAGAGGCCAGGGAATTGGGCTGGGAGCCAAGTGAAGGGAATCTACATGAAGTCGCTCCAGGCAAAAGCATCGGCGGCGATGTGTTTGGTAACCGGGAAGGGCTACTCCCCAGCAAAAAAGGCCGGATATGGTATGAAGCTGATATCAATTACTCAGGAGGACGGCGCGGAAGCGACCGAATTCTATACTCGAATGACGGTTTAATCTACCAGACGACAGATCATTACAAGTCATTTGAACAGTTAAAATAAACGGAGGTCATGATATGAGCAATATTCAAATTGACGGATACCACATTCACAGCAAGGAAGAGTTGCATCAAGTGCTTCAGAACCAGCTTGAGTTAGACGAGAACTACGGAGGCAATTTGGACGCGCTGTGGGATGTCTTGACTGGGGCTGTAAGCATGCCGCTTACTGTTCAATGGCTTGGTTTCGAGAAAAGTAAAGAAACTCTTGGTGATTACGCAGATCAAGTCATGGAATTGTTGCGAGATGTGGAAGCGGAAATCCAAGGTTTTACGTTGGAATTATATTACTGAAAAGGAAGTTAGATGTTATGAGGCGATGGGCAACCATCGCTTTTTTGGTCTTCACATTTTACTGAGATTCATGTCTAGATCATGCTATTTTTATGGCTTAATAATCAAGGTTGGGGTTATTAGACTTCCTTATACTTTAAGCATGGAATAGGTTAGGCAGGAGTGTAGTCGTACATTACCGATTGAATATGTAAGCGTATACCACTTCTGAACGAACCATCTTTAATGTCTGGATTGGTTATTACGACTAACACCATTTAGGGGGCAGAAAAATAATGAGAGCCGTTTCAAAAATGCTAGGAGCATGTCTCGTAACAAGTGTTGTACTGGTTTCCGTCGGTTGCGGAAACGCTACAGAGAATTCAGAATCGAATACCAGTGACCCTAACAGCCCGATCACGTTTACCTTCTTCGGTGCGGATGCAAGTCCCAACTGGAACAATATGCAGGATGCTGTAGGGAAGAAAATTACGGAAGAAACGGGTGTAACCATCAATGCAGAATTCGATATCTCAAGCGGGGGAGGAAACGACCGTATATCCCTTATGGCCGCAAGCGGTGATTACCCGGATCTGATCTTTCCTAAAGGCAACTTAAGCAGACTTGTTGATGCTGGTGCAATGATTGATCTGACGGATCTGATCGAAGAACATGCACCCAATTTGAAAAAGATATACGGTGAGCATTTTAATCGCTTGAAATATAGCAATGAAGACCCATCCATATACTGGATTCCAACGAATGGTGCGATCGATCAAGAAAGCTTCGATGCGACAAATGGTGCTGCTATTCAGCATCGTGTCGTCAAAGAGCTTGGGTACCCTGAGATCAAAACCTTGGAAGATTATGAAAATGTCCTCCGAGAGTATTACAAGAATAATCCAACGACAGATGATGGCCAACCGACAATCCCGCTGACACTCAGTGCAGATGGATGGCGCCGTATGATTACCGTAACTGATCCGGCAGTCATGGCTACGGGAGGACCTGGGGATGGTGAATATTTCATTAACCCTGACACATATGAAGCTGTTCTTCATTATAAGCGTCCTGAAGAGAGGGAATATTTCCGTTGGTTAAACAAAATGTATAATGAAGGTCTAGTGGATAAAGACAGTTTTGTTCAAAAAGATGATCAATATAAGTCCAAGATCGCCAGCGGACGTGTTCTATCCGTGCTTGATCCACTTTGGGGATTTAGCGATGCGGAAAATGCTTTGAAAAGTGCAGGCAAGGACGATATGACTTATGGCTTCTATCCGGTAACGCTGAACGACAACTTCCAGCGCAAAGATTTTCAGGATATCGGCTTTGATGGATATGGTATCGGCATAACTGTTGATGCTGAAGACCCGGTTCGGGCCATCAAATTCCTGGATTGGCTTTCTTCTGAGGAAGGTCAAGTGTTGAGAAATTGGGGTATCGAAGGAGAACATTACGTTGTGGAAGACGGAGTTCGCAAAATACCGGCAGATATTCAGGAACGTAAAAACAAAGACAATAGTACATTCAGCAAAGAAACCGGTATCAACTTATACACTATTTTTGGCGCTCATTATGGAGATGGTGTCAAAGATTCAACGGACAACTATTATACAACCAACTATCCTGAGCAGATCCAGGAAGGTTATTCTGATATAGAAAAAGAAACTCTGAAAGGGTACGGTATTACAACCTGGAAGGAGTTATTCCCTAACGGAGATGAGTTCCCGGTGAAAGAGTGGGGCGCAGCTTATAATATGCCGATTCCTACGGATAGCGGAGACTATAATGTGGTGTATCAGAAGACACAGGATATTATCCAGAAACGGATCGCGGAAGCAATTACATCCTCTCCAGCTGCCTTTGAAGACATATATGATAATATGATTGCAGAACTTGATGCTGCGGGCGCTGTAGCCATGGAAGAGCAGTATACAAAGTGGATTAAAGAACGTGTTAGTCTGTGGTCTGGCAAAGAGATCAATTAACGGTTGGACATGATCTCGTTAACAGTTTAATACAGATTAAATATGTATACCAGGCAAATGAAGAAAAAGAAAACATCGAGCCATCCTGCATGGCTTGATGTTTTTTGCTTTGGTGCATTATCTTGTCGTTATCATCATAATATTTCGATTGCATCACGTCGTTGTTTGCTATATTTGCCTGGAGAAGTGCCGACCATTTTGGTAAAACTGCGAATGAAGTTAGCATAGTCACTAAAGCCAGATTGAAAGCAAGCATCCGTAATACTCATTCCTTCAGACAGGTGGAATTTGGCCCGTTCAATCCGACGACCCAAAATGTAGGAACGAATCGTCAATCCGGTATGCTTTTTGAATTGTCTGCTGATGTATGTGCTGTTCATATAGAACACTTCGGCAAGTTTGCGAAGTGTAATGTCTTGATTTAGATGTGTTTCAATATAATCCATGGTTTCACGAACCAGTTCAGGCATAATATCATTGGGAACAAAGGAATTGTTATGAAACCAGACGTTAATCATGACCAACAATTGGGCTACGGCTGCATTTATTTTGATATCGGTGCCATAAGCATCGGAAGCAAGCAATCTTTCCAGTTCGTTCGTACATTGCAGCATCTGCTTCAAGTTATACTCGTCTAGATGCACGATGTTGCCTGTTCCTTTGGGGCGATGATCAAAACATGATGATAGATTGGTTGATGGTGTGGAAAGCTGAAATAGATATGTTTTTTTGAGATTGATTGTAATTCGCTCATACTCAGATTCATCCAGAATAAAGGCTCGGTGCATCTCCTCGGGTGACATCACTAGCAAATCCCCCCGCTGCAGATGATAACATCGATTTTCTACATAAAAGTGAACGTTGCCACGAAGAAACAGGTAGATCTCGTATGCATTATGGCGATGATAGATCGTTTCCAGCTTATACGTTGTTACGCGGTGCAGATATAAGAGCTCAGGCTGGATGGGATCATAAAAACATTCAGAGGATCCACTCATGAAGTACCTCCCGTCATTTCACGCAATAAATAGAGCGGTTAACGCAATGAAATTGTACTCAGCTTACCTTAAAATGTAATCATCCTATCATGATACCTTTTGTATTGCAAACGCTTTCTCTTTATAAAGTACAACTAAAAACGATTATAGGGGGATTTTTTCGATGAATCATCATTCTACACCACATGCTGGTGAGCAAAAGCAAACCCAAGCTGCCAATCTGGAGAGTATTCCAGGGGAGATTGGAAAGCTTCATCCCAACGGTAACCCTCTGGTGGCCCACAAATTCGGAGCCGATCCCTATGCTTTGGTATTTAACAATCGAGTCTACTTATACATGACTAGTGATAAGCTGGAATATGATAAGGACGGTCTTCCTCAGAAAAACAGTTACAGTTCAATCAACAAGATTACGGTCATTTCTTCGGATGACTTAATCAACTGGACCGATCATGGGGAGATCAGAGTTGCTGGACCTCAAGGCGCTGCAACATGGGCTTCGCAATCCTGGGCGCCGGCAGCTGCTCATCGAACCTTGGATGGCAAGGACTGTTTCTTTCTTTATTTCGCCAACAATGCCAGTGGAATTGGTGTATTGTCTGCACCAACACCTATTGGTCCATGGATAGATCCGATAGGCAAAGCACTTATTACAAGAGAAACTCCGGGAGTGGAGGAAGTAACCTGGTTGTTCGATCCGGCTGTAATCGTAGATGATGATCATCAGGCCTATATATACTTCGGTGGTGGTATTCCGCAGGGGAAACCAGAAAGACCTGATACGGCAAGAGTTATGCGATTGGGAGACGATATGACCAGCGTTGTTGGTATAGCAAAGGTGATTCAGGCGCCTTATATGTTTGAAGATGCAGGGATACATAAATATAATAATAGTTACTACTTTACGTATTGTTCCAATTTTATTGAGGGTGATCGGCCAGAGGGCAGTCCACCACCCGGTGAAATTGCATATATGACCAGTGTTCAGCCGATGGGGCCATGGACATATCAGGGAACGTTGCTCCAGAATCCGGGCCACTTTTTTAATGTTGGCGGCAATAACCATCATGCTATATTCCAACTGGCCGATCAGTGGTACATTGCCTATCATGCTCAGACTTTAAGCCAGGCTATGAATATTCCCGATGGTTACCGTTCAACACATCTGAATCGAGTCGAGCATGATGAGGCCACGGGTAAGATCCAGAAGGTACATGCAGATTATCAGGGCGTAGATCAAATCAAGTGCTTCAATCCTTATGAATGGGTAAGCGGTTCGACGATTGGATGGAGCAGCAGAGTAACAACAGAGCAATATCTTGACGCTGCTGAGATATCTGCATCCGATTCGAATATCATGTCCGCTAAGCTGCAAAACGACAGTTGGATAGCTATATCCAAGGTCGACTTTGAAAGTGAAGGACCCACAACCTTTACAGCCATTATTGCGAATCAAGGAAGCGAAGGCACGTTGGAACTTCGGCTTGATCGTGCAGACGGACCGTTAATTGCCGAAATCATTGTTCCGCCTGCGACCGGAACTCTTCAATGGATGGAACTAACAACGAAAGTTACGGGTGCAAAAGGTGTGCAAGATTTGTATATTAAGCTTAAGAATTCAACCGACAGCTCCATCATCCTTTTAAGAGAATGGAAGTTTAACAGAAAAAATGAGGTGTAATTGAAACATGTATCCAAATCCGATTATTTGGGCTGATTACCCGGATCTTGACGTTATTCGTGTAGAGGACACATATTATATGGTTAGTACGACCATGCATATGATGCCGGGATGTGTCATCCTGCGTTCATATGACCTGATCCATTGGGAAGTAGCGACATATGTATACGACACATTGGACGATACACCTGCACAGCGGCTGGTGGATGGTCAGCACATTTATAGCAAAGGCATGTGGGCTGCATCGCTCCGCTATCATCAAGGGATGTTCTATGTGATCTTTGTGGCGAATGATACCCGAAAAACATACTTGTACACGTCACCCACCATCTCGGGAGTGTGGAAGAAACAAGTAGTCGAAGGGTTTTACCATGATTGCTCCTTATTTTTCGACGATGATGAACGAGCATATCTTGTCTACGGGAATACCGAGATCTATCTGACCGAATTAAGCTCTGATCTGTCCGGGCCGAAACCTGGCGGAGTGCATCGCTTGATTGTAAAAGACGAGCAGTCTCATCACCTTGGTTATGAAGGAGCACATTTCTACAAGATTAATGGGAAATATGTTGTATTCCTGATTCATATAACGAAAGCTACCGGACGGAGAACGCAGGCGTGTTATACGGCAGACTCTCTGGAAGATGTCTTCACTGGCGGAGAAGTATTTAATGACGATATGGATTATTTCAATTCAGGTGTGGCTCAGGGTGGCATCGTGGATACACCGAATGGGGACTGGTATGCAATGCTGTTTCAGGATCATGGGGCTGTAGGCCGGATTCCTGTTTTGGTTCCGCTCCATTTTGATCAAGGTATTCCGGTATTTGCAAGCAAAGCTCCAAAACAGATTCATATTCCGAGCACGAGACCAGAGCACCGTTATAACCCGTTAGTAGGTAGCGACAGTTTCAATTATGCAGCTGAAGAAGATGGAAGAATACGCCTCCGCGATTTTTGGCAGTGGAATCATACACCTAATCATGAACTTTGGTCCGTCACAGAGAAACGAGGAGTTTATCGTGTTCGAACTGGACAGATCAGCCCAAATCTGACGTTTGCGGTAAATACTCTAACCCAGCGTTCCATGGGGCCCGCTTGCGAAGCAATAGTTATGCTTGACGGCAGTCGTCTGAATGATGGGGATTATGCTGGGTTGTGCTTTCTGATTGGTTCATACGGTATGATCGCTCTTACGAAGCAGGATAGCAAGTTTTACTTGGTCATGCATGCTAGAAATAGTGAGGACTCAACCATATTTGGTAATCTTATTGACCAGGAGCCAGCCACTGAACATGAACGTATCCCGGTATCAGATCCAGTCGTTAAACTGAAAGCATTCGGAAATTTTGAGAATAATCTGGATGAATGCTCTTTTGCCTATTTCGATGGGGTGGAATGGAGAGATATCGGGATTATCCATAAAATGGTATATAAACTTGATCATTTTATGGGTTGCCGAACGGGGTTGTTTGCATATTCAACTCAAATGGTTGGCGGAACAGCTGACTTTTCGAATTTTGAATATCGTGTGATTAATCCTGATGAGAAACAATGAAATATGTAAAAGCCGCCCAACGGCGGCTTTTCGTATTCAATGATTACAAGTTGTTGTACAATGATATGGATTCATAATGGACAGAGAGAAGACAGTTGTTTAAACCGAACTGGGGGCATGTCGTCATGTATAAGAGATGTCTGGACATAACAAAATGGACTTTTATTCTGTTCCTAGCTGTGTCGATACCAGCAGGTCATACCGAAGGAAATTCCAAACAACCTCATCCGCAGCCAGATGGGCAACAGATGAAACTTCCCGCTACGTTTGAGAGGTATTCTCCTCCTATTGTGGTCTCTTTTGTCAGGGAAACCGGAGATGACCTCGAGCGCATGATTAGCCAGTTGCCTGGTGAGACGATGCTGGATAATCGCTGGACTCGTTTGTACGAGAAAGAGTTAGGTATTCAAATTCACTATGACTGGATTGCTAATGGAGATGTATACAATCAGAAGCTGGGTGTATCTCTTGCTGCAGGACGTTTCCCGGATGTGGTAAAAGTAAATCCATATCAACTTAGACAACTGAGTAACGCTGGAATGATCGAAGATTTAACCCATGTGTACCAAGAGCATGCTTCACCACTTACGAAGAGCATATTAGAGGCAGAGGGCAGAGGAGCGTTTGATGCGGCAACCATAGACGGCCAACTCATGGCTATTCCTGAATCCTCTTCCTCCATTGAGACTGCGCAGTACCTGTGGATTAGAACCGATTGGTTGGAGAATCTGGGACTACGGCCGCCTGAAACGATGGAAGAGCTTCTTCAAGTTTCGAAAGCGTTTACAGATGGAGACCCCGACGGGAATGGAGAGCAGGATACGTACGGACTTGCGCTAACCAACCATTTATGGGATCCAGTTATGGGAGCTGCGGGATTGATTTCTGGCTACGGTGCCTACCCTAATATATGGGTTAAAGATGCAGAAGGAAATCTCACTTATGGAGGTATACAGCCTGAAGTTCGCGAGGCTCTGAAAGCACTGCAAACATTGTATCGTGAAGGCCAACTTGACCCGGATTTCGGCTATAAAAGTGGAAGCAAGGCGTTTCGTCTGGTTAAGGACGGAAAAATAGGGATGCTCTACGGAGAACAGTGGACACCCTTTATGCTCCAGACCACCCGTGACACAGATACAGATGTAGAATGGCAGGCATACCCCATTGTTGCCAAGTCAGACCGGAGTCTGTTCGTACCGCTACGTTCCAATACCGGGCAATACTTTGCTGTAAAAAAGGGATTCGCTCATCCGGAGGTGGTTGTAAAGCTGATGAATCTGCATCTGGACATCAACTGGGGCGATCAGGCACAGTACGAAACATACTATAATGACGACTCCCGAGCTGTATGGATGCTTTCACCGGTGACTCCATTTCCCGGTAATAAAAACATAGATGCATACAAACAAATTCGTGATGCCAGAAGCACAGGAGACTTCTCGGCTCTGGAGAATGAAGCTCTCGCCATTCACAAGCGCATTGTGGCCTATGAATTGGAAGATGTAGAGAGCGGCTGGGGCTGGAAACAAACCTATGGTCCTTCGGGTGCTTTTAGCATTGCAGATGCGTACGAGAAGAACGGTCAACTTCTCTATGATGAGTTCACTGGCGGCATTACAGACACCATGGTTGATCGACAAATTATTCTTCGAGATCTTCAGCTTGAAGCCTATATGAACATTATTCTAGGCAGGCCGATAGAAGAGTTTGATCAATTCGTAGAGAATTGGCGCAAGCTGGGGGGAGATCAGATCACATCGGAAGTTAACGCGTGGTTTCGCACCAGCAAGCCAAAGGAGCACTAATGTTCACTTTATTCATACAAGGAACCCACTCAGCCTTTGGCATTGGAGGTGAATGCATTGATCAAGATCCCTGCTAAATCATGGTTTAACAGTATATTTGCGCGATTAATAATCACCTATCTGGTATTTGTGCTCCCCCTGATTCTCCTTGGAGTGTATCTGTATCATTGGAGTTATGACAATGCAAGCCAGGAAATATCATTGTCAACAGAGAGACGGTTGAACCAATATGTCTTGGAATTGAACAGAGAGATGGAATGGATGGAATTACAGCAGTTTGATATCGTTGAGGATCGCAAATTGAATCGTCTGGCTATTCTCTGGGATATGATGGATCAGGTTGAGCGACGGGATACATTAAATTATCTGACTGAACGACTCGCTTCATTCAAGAATAGCACGGCTTATATCAAAAACGTATATGTACATATCCCTTCAGTTGGCAAAAGTATATCCGCGATCCAAGGTATCGATGATTTTGATAAAAGTTCATATGTATACTTCAGTTCAGGCATGCAAGGAAAAGGTACACGTTTCACGGTGAAAGAGGACACCCTGAACCACAGTGCCGTCAGACTGACGGGTACCAGAGGAGAGCCCCCGCTTTTTGTCATTCAAGTGGAGCTGAATACTGATCATTTTCAAAATGAACTTACACGACTTAATTTGTACCCGGAGAGTTCAACTTTCCTGATTGAGGACGTCACGGGGCATGCCATCACAGATAACCATCAAGCAAGTGTTATTCTCGCAAATTATCGTGAGAACAGTGTGAAAGGTACACTTGATGGCTTTCGGATGAAGGTGGGGGACACCATGTATCATGTTAGTCAGTTGCATATGGATTCTCTGGGCTTATCCGTAGCTACATATCTACCCGAGGCCATTGTCACCAAACCGCTTAGCAAGTTCTATCATTGGGCTTGGCTGTTTGCAATTACATCATTTGTTGCCATCACGGCGTATCTCTATTCAAGTTACAAGTTGATTCATATCCCGTTACTGTTGTTGGTGAAAAGATTCAAAAAAATGGAGGGAGGCATGCTTGATGTCCCCATTGCACATAACCGAAAGGATGAATTCGGCTTCCTCTACACCCGTTTTAATCTAATGATTGAAAATCTTCAATCCCTTATCGATCGAGATTTTAAGAAAACACTGATGATGCAACGGGCCGAGTTGAAACAGCTCCAATCGCAGATTAATCCTCATTTTCTGTATAATAGCTTCTTTATTCTGAATTCACTGGCAAGGACAGGAGAAACCGAACGTATTGAGCAATTCACGAACATGCTTGGAGAGTATTTCAGGTTCATTACCCGGAATGAAACAGATCATGTGAAGTTGAAGGTGGAAGTTGAGCATTCACGAATCTATACAGAGATTCAACAATTACGATTCTCCAGACGAATCAAAGTTGATTTTGGGTCACTACCTGCTGAGATGGAACACATCAAAGTTCCCAGACTCATTATTCAACCCATTATTGAGAATGCCTACGAGCACAGCCTTGAAAAGAATTCGGACTCCGGTCTTCTAATTATTGGGTTTAATATGGAAGAGTCATATGCCGAGATCACCATAGAGGATAATGGTAATGAGTTGGAAGAGCAACACATTCAATCTCTTCAACAACGCTTGCATAAGGACGGAGGTACAGACGAAATGACCGCGTTAATAAATATTCATCGACGTCTGGTCCTGACGTATGGAGAAGGAAGTGGCCTTTTCCTAACCAGAAGTGAACTGCAAGGGTTAAAAGTCACAATTCGAATCCAGTGGAAAGAGGGGGAAAACGAATGTATCGACTTTTGATTGTAGATGACGAGGAGATTATTACGGATAGTCTCTATGAAACGTTCGCCAGACATATACCCGACCAGCTTGATGTATGTAAAGCCTACTCTGCAACAGAAGCATTGTCCTGGATGCAACGGTCGAGAATTGACATTGTTCTAACGGACATCCGTATGCCGGGCATGAGTGGGTTGGAACTGACAGAGCGGATTCAAGCCAGTTGGCCGAATTGTCGCGTCATTTTTCTGACAGGACATAGCGATTTTGATTATGCATATCAAGCTTTTCAGATGGCTAATGTGCGTTACTTGCTCAAAACGGAAGGTTATGACAAGGTGATGTCAGTTGTAGAAGATGTGATGGAAGAGATCCGTCGAAGTTACAGCATGATTGAGTTGTTGGAACATTCTCATAAAGTCAATTCGCAGCTTGCACTGATTCAGCAAAAAGAGTATTTACGGAAGTTACTTCAAGACTGTACAGCGGTTATAGATTCTACCATGGATATGCAGGACGAATTATCCAAACGAGATATAAGATTACAGATCAACTCGCCTGTTTATCTCATACTGGGTCGGTTCAATAATCTGCCAGAAAAAGGTTCGGACCTCACACAAGTCCAGGAATCTGTTCGCATTATCGGCTCTTCTCTGATGAATGAGCGTACAGTGTGTGCAAGTGTAACGGACCATTATGGGGATACGATCTGGCTGCTTCAGCCGAAGCAGGAGGAAGAGATGACTAATGATAAACTTGTGCGATTTCTAGAAGGTACGCTGGAACTGGTACAGGAAGCATGCATGGTCTCACTCGGCGTATCCATTGCTTTTTCATTAAGTAGTCGAAGCTGTAATTGGTCCGAATTAACCAAACAATATGAACGTCTGAGATTACTCCAGTGGATGAAAATTGGGGATGGTGTATCCATGGTACTCACGGATCATCGTAATGATCTCTCATCTGATGTACCCAAAGAATCCATGCGGATCTCAAACCGGATCGAGATTATGTCAGGATATTTGGAAACGGGAAGAATTCAGCCATTTTACGATATATTTGAGGAGCTTGCAGGAGAACTGCTGCAACAGGAAATTACGATGGAACGTGCCATGGAGACATACTACAATCTGGCCTTATTATTGCATTCAACGATCAATCGTTGGGGTCTTCAACAGAAAATCCCGGATCAACGAAGCTTGCTGCACTTAGGGGAGTATACATGCATGAAGGATGCAGTACAATTTCTATATCGTGCTGCCGATGAACTAGTACGCTACAAAAGATCAAATGAACAGGAACGCGCTAACGTTGTCATTCATTCCTTATGCAGTTACGTCAAGGAGAACCTTGAGAAAGATCTTTCTCTGGTGAGACTGGCAGAACTTCATCATTTTAATCCATCCTATCTGTCCCGATTCTTTAAGCAGGAAATGGGAATAAACGTGTCAGAGTTTATTGACGACTGCCGAATACGGAAAGCCAAAGAAATGCTTCAGAACACAAATCTTATGGTGCGTGAGGTCGCACTTCAAGTGGGGTACGAGGCTGCCCATTCATTTACCCGACTTTTTAAGAAAATAACGGGAATGACTCCCCAAGAATACCGGGAATCCCTTTTGGTACGTTAATGGTGAATACTCTGGAATTGACCAAACCCAAACAACTACAAAAAAACGCAGGAAGAAGAATACATCCTGCGTTTTTTTGTAGTTATTATCTAATCGATACACAAACCGATTCGGCAATCCACCTTTAGGCCGTGTGGATTTTTTGTCTTCTATAAGCATTGGGACTTGATCCGGCATACGCTTTGAACTTTTTATAGAACCAATCAATATCCTTATAGCCTACCTCAATAGCAATCTCATATATTCGCAGATTCGTGGAAGACAACAACTGCTGTGCCTTTTCCATACGTTGCTGGAGCATATAATCATTGAAAGACATTTTCTCTTCCAGCTTGAACTTCTGTCCGAGGTACGCACAGTTAAAATGAAGCATGTCAGAGATCTTCTTCAGCGTGATTTCATCACTCAGATGATCCCGTACATAGGCCTTGACGATACGAATAACATGACTGGAGTGCATGGGTTTACCGTTCATTTGAACAGGTGTTTTGAAGAACGACGACGTTTTGTGTGCCGGGTCGGTTTCAAGATGGGATCTAAGTCCATGCAGACTGTTAAGTAAAGAAGAAGGACTAACTGGATACGGGAGATAATCATTTACCTGATACGTCAGGGCTTTGCGTACGAACCTGAAGTGATCTCTTCCACCCATCAGGAGGATAGGTATCTGACTTTTTTTTCGAATGTCGTTGCATAACCAGAGCCCCGCGGTATCAAACCTCTCTGTATGTACCATAACAAGGGAAAAGTCTCGTTCTGACAATGCGGTCAAAGCCTCGGCCGATGAGAACACACAATTTGCGATAGTATATTGAGCTTTGCTCCGTAGCAACATCTGTTGCAACTCCCCGCACAAACGACGGCTGAAATCCACAAGTAAAATATCATACATGAAGCAATACCTCACCTTCTGCTGAATTGTAATGCGCTAGATTAACTGAAATTTGACTTAATTTCATTATGGTAATAAAAGAAAGCGCATACAATGTGCATATTTTTGTAGACAGTGCATTTCTTTACCAATTAAAACCTATAATGCACTTTGCTCGTGCAAAATTACGCGAATCTATATTCAGCCCGGGTAAACATCTGTATTTCGGCAGGTTGTTTGCACTTTCATTTGAACGATACACTGTGATAGCAAACGACAATCAGGGGGGAAGACGATGAGAAAAAACAAGTTCATGCTACTGAGCCTGGTATTTGCGGTCTTGTTGGTGATTGCTGCGTGCAGTTCTGCACCTACCGCTCAACCTGAGCCGGAAAAGACAACACAGGAGGAACAAAAACCCGCGGAAACCGAGCCAAAGAATGAAAACTCCACGCCAGAAATGGACTTTGACATGGGTGGCAGAACCATCAAGGTTGTTGCTTGGTGGGACATGGAAATACAGGGGAACAACCCGGACAACATTCAACGCCTTGAGAATCTCGAAGCGCTGAAGAAAAAACACAACTTTAATATTGAATATGTTTCCATCGATTTCGGTGAATATCAGGAAAAAGTAGTTGCTTCCCTGATGGCTGGTGAACCGCTTGGCGATCTGGTGAGACTGGGCAAAAACTATGCCATTCCGGCATTGACCAAACAGGATCTGTTATGGCCGGTGGATGATTATATTAAAAACGACAAGGTATTCAACCAGAAAACAACCAAGGAATACATGCAGTATGAAGGCAAAGGTTACGGCTTTACCGAGGACCAGTCCTCGTTTATCAACGGAATTTTCTATAATCGCACACTCATGCAAGAGCTCGGCTTGAAGCCACTTCAGGAGTATGTGGATGCCGATGAATGGAACTGGGATACGTTCATCAGCGTTGCCAAGCAAGCGAACAAGGATCGAAACAATGATGGCAAGCTGGACACTTGGGGACTCGCGCAAACGGGCTTGCTGGAACCGATTCTGTATTCCAACGAGGCTTCTCTGACCAAAGAGGATAAGCAGAACCTGGAAGATCCAAAAACGAAAGAAGCGTTGAACTTCCTGTCCAAACTGGCTACCGAGAAGGTCGGCAGAGCTTCTGAGGGCGGCGATTGGACAGAGCCATCCACGTTCTTCCGTCAAGGCAACACCTTGATGTATTCAGGTGCCATGTACGAAGTCGAAGGTATTATGACGGATATGCAGGACTACGATATTGGTTTTGTACCGTTTCCAAAAGGTCCAAGTGCAACAGCGTATCACTCCGGTGAGTCACGTTACCAAGCTATAACGATTCCAAAAGCGGTAGAGAATCCGGAACAACTGATGTACATCTGGGAGAAAATTAATGAGATCGAATCGATCTATGAATACCCGGGACAATCCACACTGGAGACACATCTGACCGATGAAGCAGATATCAACAATGCCAGAGAGGTAGCGGAAGGTATGTTGGTTCTCGACCATAACACATTCCCGTCCTTGCCGTTCTGGGATTTTGATGGGGAACTCAAAGAAGGGGTATCCGTATCTACGCTGATCGAGAAATACAAGGCTCCTTTCCAGGCTGCGATTGATGAGGTTTACAAATAAGTATCACGTTACACGGGCAGAACGCACCAGTGAAGGTGCGGTCTGTCCGGGTTAGTCAATCGTTCAGTTCTCTCAACGCTTACAGGAAAGGGGATACAATCAAACATGCGGTCACGTAAGAAAAAGGGACTAATCCTGGTGCTTGTCCTGGCCTTGGTGCTCTCCATATGGACACTATATCCATCGCGGGATCGTAATCCGGGAACGGTACATGCGCTTGAGGACTTTGAGGCGGTATCGGGAACCGAGGATTCATTCAGTTATGAGCATTATCTGACTGCTCATGACAATACGGCCAAACCGGATGAAATCGTACGCATCGAAGGCGAATCTTATGTTCAGGCAGAGGATGGGGAATTTGAGGTTGTGCAAGGGTACGCCGGATTAGACGGAAATGCCGTAATTACGCCGGAAACTGGAACCATTCGCTGGGATGTTCCCGTTCAAGTGAGCGGTTTGTACAACATTCGCATTCACTATTATCCCGTAGAAGGCAAAAGCTCCGGGATCGAACGCAAGCTTGAGCTTAATGGTAAGGTTCCCTTCAGAGGGGCCGATATTCTTTTGTTTGACAGGGTATGGGGGAATCGCGAGGATAACGTCCGGCAGGACGATCGTGGCAATGAGCTTAGACCAAGACAAGTGGAGCAGCCCGAATGGCAACTGACTTCCTTCAAGGACAGTGCAGGGTACTTCGAGGAACCGTTTCAGTTTTATTTTGAAAAAGGCAGTCAGAAGTTATCGCTCACTTCATTAAGAGAAAGCATGGCGATCGATTATATCGAGCTGTACCAAGAAAGCGAAGTTCCTTCCTATGCAGAGCTGGAGCAGACCTATGCCTCACTCGGCTTGAAACAATCGGCTCCTGTCATGTTGAAAGTTCAGGGGGAGGAAGCTGTTAGCAAATCATCTCCTACACTTGCACCAATCTCGGACCGATCAAGTCCTTCACTCGAGCCTTATAATGTATCGAAAATTCGGATGAACGCCATCGGGGGCATTAATTGGAAACTGCCGGGCGAATGGATTGAATGGGAAATTGACGTGCCGGAAGACGGACTATATCAACTGGCGCTTAAGGTGAAGCAGGATCAATTGCGTGGCATCTATGCCACCCGCAGTCTGACGATTAACGGTGAAGTGCCGTTTAAGGAAATGAAACGCATTCGATTTAATTACAGCCCGGCTTGGCAAAATCAGGTGTTGGGTTCGGGAGAGGATAAGCCATATCAGTTTCATCTTGAAAAAGGGAAACACCGAATCCGAATGACGGTTACACTTGGCGACATCGCTCCGCTGCTGCGGACCGTGGAATCCAGCGTGCTGGAACTGAATGAGATGTATCGCAAAATATTAATGATCACCTCCAACAGTCCGGACCCATTGCGGGATTACCAACTGGAACGGCGTATTCCGGAGATGACGGAGGTGTTTGAACAACAAGCTGACACCTTGCGCTCCGTTGCAGATTACCTGGAAAAGGCCACGGGTGAGCAAAGTGACAAAGTGGCCGTACTGCACGCCATGGTATTGCAGCTTGAAGATATGGCCTCCAGACCAGAGACGGTTCCCAAACGGCTGGATACGTTCAAAATTAACGTAGGTGGTCTCGGCACATGGATTCTATCGGTACGTGAACAGCCGATTACGTTGGATTACCTTGTCGTATCTCCGCCGGGTGAATCGCTGCCAAAAGCGGAAGCGAGCACCGTCCAGCAGGTGAAGCACGAACTGGGCGCATATGTTGCCTCGTATACCGAAGATTACGACAGCATTGGTAACGTGGAACAAAAGAAGGATGCCATCACCGTATGGATCACGACCGGACGAGATCAGGCCCAAGTACTGAAAGGCATGATCGACGATTCGTTTACCCCGGATACGGATGTGTCCGTGCAGTTACGTCTCGTTCCGCCTAATATTTTGCTGCCCGCAACACTCTCGGGGGAAGGACCGGATGTTGCCATGCAGATGGGCGAAGACATTCCGGTGAACTATGCGATGAGGAATGCAACGGCGGATCTAAGCCAGTTCCCCGATTTCGAGGAAATTTCGGACAGGTTCCGTGAAAGCGGATTGACGCCTTACCGCTACAACGACGGGGTATATGCCCTTCCGGAGCAGCAGCATTTTCCAATGCTCTTTTACCGCAAAGATATTCTGAATGAACTGGGCCTCGAACCACCGAAAACGTGGCAGGACGTATATAACGCCATCGCCGTGCTGCAGAAGCATAACATGGAGTTTTATCTGCCGATTGAGGATACGCTGAACAATGCCAACCTGGTTCCCAATTCAACCTTTGCGATGTTGTTATATCAGAATGACGGAACGTTCTACACCGAAGACCAGAAGAAAAGTGCACTGGATTCGGAGATTTCAATGGACGCGTTCAAACGCTGGACGCAATTTTATACCAATTACAAGTTTCCGCTCAAAGCCGATTTTCCGAACCGCTTCCGTACCGGGGAAATGCCGATCGGAATTGCTGATTACACCACGTATAACATGCTGACGGTTATGGCTCCGGAAATCCGCAATCTCTGGGACTTTACGATTGTTCCAGGTACACAGCTTCCGGATGGGTCCATACGGCATGAAGTGGCCAGCGCTACGAGCGCGGTGATGATGCTCGAAAATGCCGACAACAAGGAAGCGGCGTGGAAGTTCATGAAATGGTGGACTGCTGAGCAGACCCAGATTGAATACGGGAGAGAAATGGAAGGTCTTATGGGAGCGGCTGCCCGTTACCCGACGGCCAATATCGAAGCCTTGAAGCAATTGCCTTGGCCTGTGAAGGATTATCAAAATCTCGAGAAACAATGGGAATGGGTACAGGGAATCCCGCAGCTTCCTGGAGGTTATTTCACGGGACGACATCTGGACAACGCCTTCCGCAAAGTGGTCAATGCAAATGAAAATCCGCGTGAAGCCTTATCAGACTATGTATTGTACATTGATGATGAAATAGAGTTGAAACGCAAGGAATTTAATCTGAAATAGAGGAAAGGGAGGGTAACGGTTGCAAGCTAAAACTACCAAGACAGCCGCCGCTCCTGCCGTCCATACCCGCCAGGTCGGCTGGTGGTCCCTATTGAAGCGGGATCTGTATCTTAGCAGGCATTATTATGTATTGATGGCACCGTTTATGCTGATTTTTTTCATGTTTACTGTCATTCCGGTCGGCATTTCACTCGGGCTCAGCTTTTTTCATTTCAATATGCTGGAGCTGCCGCGATTTGTCGGCTGGCAGAACTATTCCCGGCTTTTCCTGAACGATGACGTATTTCTGATCGCGCTCAAAAACACGCTGCTTTTTGCCGTAATTACAGGCCCTCTCAGTTATATTGCCTGCTTTTTGTTTGCGTGGATCATCAATGAGCTGTCTCCTAAAATTCGAGCGGTCATGACGCTGGTTTTCTATGCCCCATCCATATCGGGCAACGTCTTTTTCATCTGGCTGATCATCTTCTCGGGTGACAGCTACGGGTATATGAACGGATTTCTGATGCGCCTTGGCGTCGTACTGGAACCGATCCAATGGCTCGCAGACGAGAAGTATGTACTGGCAATCGTCATTATTGTACAGCTGTGGCTGAGCCTGGGAACCAGCTTCCTGGCCTTTATTGCAGGACTGCAAACCATTGATCGTTCTCTGGTTGAAGCAGGAACCGTAGACGGGATCAAAAACCGCTGGCAGGAGCTTTGGTACATCACCTTGCCTTCGATGAGACCGCAGCTGATGTTTGGTGCGGTAATGCAGATTACTGCTTCCTTCGCCGTAGCTGAGATCTCCATCGCACTGGCAGGTTTCCCGAGCGTAAACTATGCGGCACACACAGTTGTCACACATCTGATGGACTTTGGAACCATTCGTTTCGAGATGGGGTATGCCTCGGCCATCGCAACGGTTCTGTTTGCCCTGATGCTGGGTACAAACGTTTTCACGCAAAAAATGCTTAGAAAGATAGGTGAATGACGATGACCAGCAAAGTACGTGCCGTGTTTGGCATGCCAAAAAGGCTCAATCGGTCATTTACCGTCAGCCTGATGTTATTTGCATTGCTGGGCGTGTTCGGCTCCTTTATGGTGCTTCCGCTCATCTATGCAGTCAACAATGCATTCAAGCCGCTGGATGAGCTGTTTATTTTCCCGCCGCGTTTCTGGGTGAACAATCCGACAACGGAGAATTTTGCCGATTTGATCAACCTCATGGGCAATTCGTGGGTGCCGTTATCCCGCTATATTGCCAACACATTGCTCATTACGATACTTGGCACAGCGGGGCATATCCTTCTTGCATCTGCAGCAGCTTATCCGCTGGCGAAGTATCGTTTTCCGGGTTCCAAAGTGTTGTTCACCATTGTCATTCTGTCCCTGATGTTCTCGCCGCATGTTACGGCGATTCCGAACTACATGGTGATGTCCTGGCTTGGCTGGATTAACACTCATGCGTCCATTATTGTGCCATCACTTGCGTTCTCGCTAGGACTTTTCCTGATGAAACAGTTCATGGAGCAGATTCCCGATGCTTTGCTGGAGGCAGCCAAAATCGACGGAGCCAATGAATACCGGATATTCTGGAGCATCGTGATGCCCAATGTGAAGCCGGCATGGCTCACGCTCATGATCCTGCAGTTTCCAGCGTTATGGGGAACGGATGGCGGAAGCTTCATTTACAGTGAAAATCTCAAAACGCTGCATTATGCGCTCAGTCAGATTGTGCAGGGAGGGATCGCAAGAGCCGGTGTAGGTGCGGCTGTTGCCTTGCTGCTGATGATTGTACCGATCACTCTGTTTATTATCTCTCAGAGCAGTGTTATGCAGACGATGGCCACTTCGGGCATGAAAGAGTAGAAAGGAGGCAGCGAGGTGCGGAGAAGCACATGGAAAAAACGTAAATCGATCATCATGGGCATGATCTGCCTCCTGTTGTTCGTTCAAGAGGCACCCTACGTGAATGCAGATGGTAAAACGGATGCGTATCATTATTCCTTCTGGGGTGACGCAGTTCCTTCACCGGCGGCATATGAGGCAACAACCATTATCACCGGCAAGAAGCTGAACACAACTCCTATGAAAGAGCCAAGTGACATGCATGTTACCGCCAATCAGCACGTCTTTGTGCTCGATTCGGGCAATGGCCGCATCATTGAGATGGATCGCAACTTCAAGCTGGTACGGACGATTGATTCATTTGAGCAGGAAGGCAAGGAAGATCATTTTAAAAATCCACAGGGATTGTACGTCACGGAAAAAGGTCATCTGCTGGTCGCTGATTCGGATAATCACCGGGTGGTGCATCTGGATGAACAGGGGAAGCTGGTCAAGATTGTGTCTGAACCACAATCGGATCTGCTAAAAGCAGACTTCCAGTTTAAACCGATGCGAATTGTTATGGACAAAGGGGAGCGTATCTACGTCATGGCCGAAGGCGTATTTGATGGATTCATGGAGTTCAGCGCCGATGGTACGTTCTCTTCCTTCATTGGAGCGAACAGAGTTCAGGTGGACCCGGTGGAATATCTTTGGAAACGGTTTGCAACACGGGAGCAGCGCAGTCAGATGGTGATGTTCACTCCAACGGAATTTACCAATCTGGACATGGATGAAGAGGGCTTTATCTACGCCACTAGCGGGGATCGCGGCAAAGATCCGGTCAAGAAGCTGAATGCCCAGGGTACAGACATTTTGCGCAGAGAAGGCTATCAGACTCCGCAGGGGGATTTGCTGTATACCCAGGAAGCAGGGCCATCCCGCCTGATTGATGTGGATGTGGGTGACAGTGACATGTATTCCGTACTTGATTCCAGCAAGGGTCGAATCTTCACCTACAATGGAGACGGATATCTACTCCATATTTATGGCGGTATCGGGAACCGGCTGGGCCAGTTTAATACACCTGTTGCCCTGGAACGTGCGGGAGACCGGATGTTAGTTCTGGATAAAGCGCTTGGTGAAATCACCGTCTTTCAAACAACTGAATACGGACGTACACTCCACGAAGCGGTGCGTAGCTACTATAACGGTGATGAAGATCAATCTTCGGTGCTGTTTGCCCAAGCTGCCGAGATGAACGCTAACTTGGAATATGCGTACGCGGGAATTGGCAAAGCATTGCTTCGTCAGAAGGAATACGCCGAGTCTGCGAAATATTTCAAGCGCAGCATGGAGCCCAAAGGGTATTCCAAAGCTTTTCTTTTGTACCGCAAAGAGCTGATGCGTGAACATTTTTCATGGATGATGTCCGGTATATTCCTGGCTGTCGCTGCGATTGTCACCGTCATCATCGTTCGCAGGCAGAAAAGGAGGACTACGAATGCAGGCATCAAGTAAGCAACTATACCAGTACCCGCTGCATCTGATTTTTCATCCGTTTGACGGATACTGGGAATTGAAATATGAACGGAACCAGAGAAACTCACTGCTGATTGCTTTCATGATCCTGGTGCTTCTGGTCATCACCAAAATTTTGCATGCCCAGTACAGCGGTTTTCTCATTAATCTCAGTAATCCAAAGTACCTGAACAGTCTGCTCGAAATGTTATATGTCATTATACCGGTACTGTTTTGGTGTGTGGCTAACTGGTCGTTAACCACATTGATGGACGGGGAAGGCAAGTTCTCCGAAATTTTCATGTCAACGTGTTTTGCACTGGTACCGTTGTTCCTCATTCATTTCCCATGGATCTGGCTGAGTCTTGTGATCTCTGCGCAGGAAACTGCCTTTTATTATTTCTCCAATGCACTCGCCGTTGCATGGACGGTATATCTGTTATTTGTGGGGAATATGACGGTTCATCAGTACACACCAGCCAAAACGGTGCTCACCATGCTGCTGACACTTGTAGCGATGGCGTTTATGGCATTTCTGTGCCTGTTATTCTTTAGTCTTGTACAGCAGATTGTATCGTTTGTCGTAACCATCTATCAGGAATTAGTGCTTCGGGGCTAAGGGAGGAGGAAATTGTTATGAATTATACCGTAGCCAAAAAAATAACAGGAATGCTGCTCGCGGGAAGTCTGCTTCTTGGCGGTTGTCAATTCTCGCCAACACCGCCCGCTCACGAGACAGTGACTGCCGCAGATCCGACGGACTTTCCCTCCCTGCCTCCCGGAGAGAAACTGAAATCATCTTTCAGCGATGTCCGCCTTCCCGGCATGGTAGGCATTGCGCAGAATGCTGCGCTGCAGTTGTTCATTAACGAAGAGACTGCCGAGATTGCAGTGATTCACACGCAGAGCGGCCAGATCTGGCGCAGCAATCCTGCAAATCGTGAGCAGGATGGGGTTGCAGCCGGGATAAACAAAGACCTTTTGTCATCACAAACGAAGCTCAGCTTCTTCAACAGCCTCGGACAGAGCAGCACCGTGAATTCTTTCACGGATAGTGTTGCACACAAGCAGATAAGCTACGAGGTGCTGCCAAGCGGCGTGCGGGTCCACTACCAGTTTGGAAGCACTGAGCGATCCATAGAAGACTTGCCGATGAAGATCAGCAAGGAGCGATTTGAACAAAAGCTGCTTGCACAGCTAGACAAGGCCGGGCAACGGGCCTTGAAGGTCGGTTATGCGGAAGACAAGGATGAAGGCGCTTACGTCCGGATTGATAAGGCGATGCAAGGATTGCAATTGTCCCGAGCCTTGAAAGCTTTTGACACAGCCGGTTACACATCGGAGGATCTGGCTCAGGATCACGCCGAGTTTGGCATTGAAGAGGAACGAAGTGGACCACGGCTGTTTATGCTTACGATGGAATATGAGCTGGATGGAGAGGATCTGCTCGTGCGTGTTCCGTCCTCAGGCATTCATTTTCCGGAGGAATATCCGATCAACAGCATATCTGTAATGGATTATTTCGGGGCCGGGGGTACAGAAGAAGAGGGATCCATACTGGTGCCGGACGGTTCGGGAGCGCTGATCCATTTTAACAATGGCAAGCTGCAGTATCCTGCCTATCAACAAGATATATACGGACCGGATATGACCATGAAACTGCGGGAAGCAAGTTCGAATGAAGCCAGAGCCAGGTTGCCGGTATTTGGACTGATTCGGAAAGAGGGGGCTTTCCTGGGCATTATTGAAGAAGGGGATGCCGTCGCAGTTGTGAATGCCGATATCAGCGGCAAACTGAACAGTTACAACAACGTATATCCAAGCTTCTATGTAGTGAACAAGAGCGATGTGACGCTTCAGGCAAGTGATATGGTTCGTACACTTCCGAAATTCCAGAAGAAACCGACGGTGTCCGACTTTGTCGTTCGATATGCTTTTGTGGGGGCGGATAAGGCCTCGTACTCAGGGCTTGCATCTCTCTATCGGGATTATCTGATGCAAAACGGCGGACTTCCCGAGTTGAACGCCAGCAAGGAGCAGAGTAACGTTCCCTTTTATCTGCAACTGTTCGGCGGCATGACAACAAGGCAGCATATGCTGGGCATACCGTATGATTCAACGGAGGCTTTGACCACGTTTGATGAAGCCAAAAACATTCTCTCCTCCTTGACGGAGAAGAAGGTATCCAATATTCAGGTGCGCTATGCGGGATGGCTTAACGGCGGACTTCATCATCGACTGCCGGATTCCATCCAAGTAGACGGCGCCATAGGTGGGAAAAAGGGATTGCGGGAATTCAGCGCATACACACAAGAAGCGGGCATCGGTTTCTATCCCGATATCGCTCTGCTGAATGTGCAATCCAAAAAAGGGTTTAAACCGTCCAAAGAAGCTTCGCGCACATTAACTCAGGAACCGGCGGTCTTGTATCCGATGAACCAGGCCATCCAGAGGCGGGACCGGGATCGTTCACCATCCTATGTGCTTTCACCCAACAAGCTGGAGGACGTGACGGCAGACATGTTAGATGAGCTGAGGTCCCTTCAAAAGGATGGACTGTCGCTAAGCCTGAATGATCTGGCAGCTCAGTTAAACAGCGATATGAATCCGAAAAAGCTGGTGGACCGAACACAAGCGCTTGGCTCCGTAAAGAAGGCACTTGAACAGATCGGGCAGCAGGCTGGCTCGCTTGTTGCTGAAGGCGGGAACGCTTATGCCCTGCCGTATGTAACTGGTCTGACAGATGCGCCGATGACCAGCAGTCGTTTCAAGCTGGAGGATGAAGAGATTCCGTTCTATCAGCTCGTTGTACACGGCAGCATCGGTTATACGGGGACGCCATACAATCTCTCCACATACACCAATGCAAGGCAATATGTGCTGAAGCTGATTGAATATGGAGCCAGTCCTTACTTTGCATGGTTCAATGCGCCAAACCATGTTGTGAAAGAAACGGATTATGATGATCTCTACGCGGCGAATTATGAACAATGGATCGATCTGGCTGCCGAGATCTACAACGAGGTGAACCAGGTGAACCAACCGTTTGCCGGACGTTCCATGATGTCCCATGAATCCCTGGAGGAGGGCGTCTTCCGGACAACATATGAAGGTGGCGGGTTCGTAATCGTCAATTATAACGACTTCCCTGTAGAAGTTGACAACGATACAGTGGAAGCCCAAAGCTATGTGACTGGTGGTGAGCAGCTCTGAAGACGCTCCTGAAATGGAAATGGGGAAGTCGTACGTATGCTCAGCAGAAAGCCATGTGGGGCGTAATCTACGTGCTTCCCTGGCTCATTGGTTTTGTGTTGTTTTTCTTCATTCCGCTGTTAGCCTCTCTGCGATACAGCATGAGTACAATTCAGGCTAACGCGGAAGGCATAGCGATTCAGTTTAACGGTGTTGCCAATTACATTCAGGCGCTGACCGTCAATACAAGCTTTAACCGTGCGTTAATTGAGGCGATCACAGACGTACTCATCAACGTACCGCTTATCGTTATATTCAGTCTGTTCCTTGCCGTCATCCTGAATCAGAAGTTCAGGGGCCGGGCTGTAGCGCGGTCGATCTTTTTCCTGCCCGTTATTCTCGCATCGGGAGTGATTATGACACTGGAGAGCACCAGCCTGATTGACGCGGTTAATCAGAGCAGCACAGGTGGAAGCTCACTTGGGACATTTGAACTCGAAAATCTGATGGTTAACGCCGGAGTGAGCGATTGGATCGTCACATATCTGAGCAGCGCCGTAGATCGGATCTATCAGATCGTCAGTCAATCCGGTGTACAAATTTTGATCTTTTTGGCAGGGATCCAGACGATTTCCCCTCAACTGTATGAGGCTTCGAAGATGGAAGGGGCGACGGGTTATGAAGCCTTTTGGAAAATTACGTTCCCGATGGTCAGCCCGCTTATTTTTGTCAATGCGATCTATACCATCATTGATTCATTTGCCAATAACGCCATGACGGAACTGATCCGGGATACCGGCTTCGTCAAATTTGACTTTGGATTAAGTTCTGCCATGGCATGGGTCTACTTTCTGGCCATTGCCATCATTCTGGTTATCGTAAACATCATTTTCTCGAAGCGAGTCTTCTATCAAGATTAGAAAGGAGGGTGTCCCACGTGACAACATCACGATTATTATCGCTGGAGCATTGGAAAGGCTGGCTGTGGGCCATGATCCGATTCGTTCTGATTACCGGGCTTTCCTTCGTTATCCTGTTTCCCATATTTCAGAAGGTTTCCACATCCATCAAAGCTAAAGGTGATCTGTATTCGGCAGTGGTGGTATGGATTCCACAGAACTTCTCCATCGACAATTTCAAAGAGGCGATACGCGTAATGGATTACTGGGCAACGCTGTTCAATACGTTTGCCCTGTCTGCAACGACTACACTGCTGACTACAGCATCCTGTGCACTTGCAGGATACGGATTCGCCAGACTGAAATTCAGGGGAAGCAACTGGCTGTTTGCTGGTGTAATTCTGACGATTCTTGTACCGCCAACGACCATTCTCATTCCGGTATACCTGAATCTGAAAAGCTTTGACCTGATGGGGCTTATGACGCTTATAGCCGGAAAACCTGTTAATTTGCTTAATACCTATTGGCCGTTTATTCTGACGGCGATTACGGCCAATTCACTTAAAGCCGGTTTGTATATCTTTATCTTCCGGCAATTCTTCAGAGGTATTCCGAAGGAAGTGGAGGAGGCGGCCTATGTGGACGGCGCGGGCATCGGGCGAACATTTTCAAGAATCATGCTGCCCAATGCCATTCCGTCGATGGTAACAGTCATGCTGTTTTCCTTCGTATGGCAGTGGAACGACAGCTTCTATACGACGACTTATCTGACTTCAAGTAAAGTCATGTCGACTCAGTTATCGTCCCTTCCGTATAATCTGGCCCAGCAGGTTACTGACGGTGCAGCTTCCCAGGCCGATCCGTTCTATCTGAGCATGATCCAGGATACAGGAATTCTTCTTGCCATTCTGCCTTTGATCGTCATCTATTTGTTTGTTCAACGATATTTCGTAGAGAGTGTAGAGCGTACGGGAATCGTCGGTTAAGTTAAGTTTCATATGTACGTTTGGAGTGGGATCAGACTGGAAGAGGGAGGAGGAACATCATGCAACATTCCATCTATGAAAAGGGGGCATGTAACGATCTCATGAACGTCTGCTCACAGCAGAACCGCGATCCTTCCCTGCGCAGGATCCCCCTGCTGGTGTGGAACGGGCTGCGGGAGCGGGCGCCGACCTGAGCGACCTGTTTGATCAGAGATATTCTGACGGAGCATACTCGCGTTATTGCAAGGCAATATATCAGATCAGGAGGAATTAAAGTGAAGAAGTTCATGACATCTTGTAAACTTGTACTCATTCTGGCTTTATTGATCACAATTGCTCCATGGGGAGGCAGCCGTGCCGAAGCATGGGTGGGCATGCCGATGGGCAAGCTGCACGTAAACGGCAAAAACCTGGTGAACAGCAACAACCAGCCTGTGCTACTGAACGGTTGGCATCAACCCTCAGGTGCCTACTGGACATATCAGGACAGCAATTATTATCTCAATCTGCACGGTAATAACCGTCATGCAGCTACACTGGCTTATCTGAAAGACATTACCGATACTTTTGCGGACACCAGCGCGAAGTACGGAAGCAATCATGGCTGGAATATGAATCAGGTACGTCTGTTCATCGATCGTCAGGACATGGGAGATGTGGCTGCTGGTACATATAACTTTGCCGGTGTGCAGACCGTTACGCAAAATGTAATTATTCCGTACATTCAATATGCTAAAACAAAAGGTGTCTATGTTGTCCTTGGACTGGACTTCACATTGAAGGATGATCAGGCAACAACCCCTGCCAACCTGCAAAAATTCAACGAAATCTGGGGTTATCTCGCTTCACGCCCGGAGATCAAAAGTGCAGACAACGTTCACTTCGAACTGATCAACGAACCGGTGAAATCCTATGCCAATGGACATTGGGGTGGATACAACGGGGAAAATGACTTTGTGGATCACTGGAATGACTTACGTAATTTCCAAAATTCCATGATTTCAACAATTCGCAGCAAAGGTGCGGACAATGTCATCTGGGCGGCAGGTCTGGGATACAACCAATTTTACAGCTTGACGGCAAGCCATCCATTGACTGATCCGCTCAATAACTATGGATATGCGGTTCACTGGTACCCTGGTTATGGCGCATATGACAACTTCTCTATCCTGCAAGACCAGTGGAATACCAACGTGAAGGCAGCCGCTGACAAATATCCGATTAATATTACCGAGGTAACCTGGTTCAAAAACAAACCTGGCGATTCGGCCTATTGGAACTTGTTTAATGGCAGCAATGAAGGGTTTGGCACCAATACCAAAACGATTTTCAACGCAGCAGGCAATGTCAGCATTGCAGCTCATATGAACGGATTCATTCTAAGTGAAGGACCACGAAGCTCCTTTGCCGACCCAACGGCTGGACTGAAATGGGATGGAGATGCTTCACGGAGTGCCATGGGACGATTCCTGTTCAACTGGTACCATGAACGTGCCCAGACTTATCCGGGCAGTGGACAAGGTGGCGGACCGACAACGGGTCTTGTATCCGGTGCAACTTATAAAATCGTAGCCCGGCATTCCAACAAAGTTGTTGATGTTCCTGGTGGTCAAAATGAAAATAATCTTCAGCTCCAACAGTGGAGCGATCTGGGCGGTAACCCTCAGAAGTGGGTTCTGACTTCGATCGGTAACGGCAACTATACACTGACAAGTGTGAACTCGCCGGACAAAGTCATCGACATTCGCAACGGTACCCTCACCAATGGGGAAGCGGTTCAACTCATGAGCAATCTGAACACAACCGCTCAGCATTTTAAGGTCAACGATCTTGGTAACGGGTACTGGAGTATCATCAACGTGAACAGCAATAAAGCGATTGAAGTGGCAAACGCTTCCACTTCGGATGGAGCCAAGCTGCAGCAGAACACCTACACAGGTGCTACAAACCAACAATGGAAATTTGTTGCCGTTAGCAATTAATAAGGACAATGTTAAACAAAAACCTCCCCAAGTCATTCCATGTCTTGGGGAGGTTTTTTGCGTTTGTTTTTAATACTTTGGGAATGAGACCATGCGAAGGTAAAATACAACTATATTTGTGCGTCAACCCGCAGAGTGACAATTATTTTCATGCAAGCATTGTACACTGCAGTATGTAAATGTACCATAAGGAAGAAGTTGTACCTTCACCAGGAAGAAATGCCCGGTGTATCATTGAACAGCTACCTTATCACAGAGAAATGTAAGCGCTTGATAAAAAAGGGAGGGTACATATGCAGCTCCTATGGTCCAAATTTTCACCCGTATTCCGCCGATTCCTCATTTCGTATCTTGTCATTCTAATGATTCCTCAAATTGCGGGATATGCCTCTTACCGAGCTTCCATTGAAGCAGCCCGTTCCAGCTCCATTGAGAACAGTTTGAAGTCGCTGAGTCTTGGCAAAGAGATCATTGAGCGAAATCTTCTTCAAGTCGAAGCTTTTACCAGACAACTTGCCGTCAATCCCGATTTGCAAAATTTAATTGCTGGCCCAAAGCCGCATGATCTCTACAATGTCTACGGTATGAACCGCATGCAGCGGAGCCTCTCCATGTACAGCAGTACCAATGATTACTTGTCTCATTTCTTCATTCACATTCCGAACTACAATGCCATCATCACACCAAGAACTGTGTATTATCGTCCAGAGCATTATTATGCTGCCAATCAGCTGGACGGTATGTCGTTTGAACAATGGCATGACCAAATTCTCAAACAACCACACTTTAATGAAATCATACCGCTTCGAAACTATAAACGTGAAATACTGGGCACTGTGCTTGCAGACGTTCCCGCCATTACGTTTCTGCAATCTCTGCCTTTGAACAGCTTCAACAAACCGCAAGCGACGATTGGTGTCATGATTGATCAGGATCAGATGGCAAGCCTTACTCAAAATATTGTGGATCAATATGGCGGCTGGACTCTCGTCACCGATGCGGAAGGGCAGATCATTTTCTCCCTTGGCATTGAACAGGCCGAGGCTGAGCAAATGGCACAGAATCATCGGAGAGAAGGTAACACTGGGGAAACGGAGCTGAACGTGCAGAATGTACAGCCTGGAAGTGATGGTCGGCTGCTGATATCGATACAGTCCAGTCAAAATGGATGGAATTACATGGCAGGGATTCCGGAGAAAGCACTCATGACAAAAGCGGACCAAATCAAACAAGTCACGCTGGTCTTTACTTTGGCAACCATTGCCTTGGGACTGTTATTCGGGCTGTTTCTGGCCTATCGGAATAGTGCACCCGTTTACAGATTGTTGGCCTCTTTTCGGGAACAAATCACCGATTCTCCAGGCAGACGGGGCAATGAATATGATTTTTTGGCAAGCCATATTAACAATCTGATTGCTAATAATGACTCACTTAAAAACGCCATGAATGAGCAGATTCCGTTGTTGAGAGACGGTTTTATCAAACGTTTGTTAACCGGAGAAGTCTATACCTCACTTGAGTTGGAGGTTATCTCATCCCAGGCGCACATTTCTCTTCATAGCAGCAAGGGCTTGGCAGGCTTAGTGAAGGTAAACGGATATGCCAATCCGGACAGTGAAGAAACTATCCATGAACTGGGTGTTGCAAGGCTGCTTATCAAACAAGTACTTACAGAATGGAATGCGCAGCTGCTGATCACGGATTGGGGAACAGACCAGATCGCTTTTGCCTGTCCATTGGATGAGAACTCACTGAATGAAGCTATAGGGAGATGTGAAAAAGAGCTGAACACCTTGATGGAAGTGATCTACCGGGAGCATCGGATATCCACAACAATTGGCACAGGTGCAGCTTACGAGGTCTGGAATGATGCGGGTCGCTCTTTTGACGAAGCCAAACAAGCTCTGGATTATGCCATTCATATGGGAACAGATCATCTGGTGAGATTTGAAGATACGATGAAGGAAAATGAAATGTACTATTATCCGATTGAGTCTGAACAGCGCCTGCTGAACACGATCAAAGTCGGTGAGCCTGAAGAGGCGATACGCATTCTGGAGCAATTGTTTCTTCGTAATTTAGAGGAGCGGGAACTGTCCTACGAGATGACGCAGCAGTTCATCATGGAGCTGAAGGGGACTTTTCTGAAGCTGGACGAACCAAAATTCAAGCTGGATGCCTCACTGCTGGAGGAATATAAATCTCGGGTGACATCCATTCAGATGACAGAAACGATTACTTCGCTGCGGGCAAAATTCAAACAGTTAACAGAAGACATCTGCGGTGACTTCCAGAGAAGAAGAGCAGGAGCACATGCGGATACTGTAAGCGAAATGATTTGTTTTATCCAACATAATTATGGGGATGCAAACTTGACGATCTATCGGATTGCCGAGCACATGAGCAAGTCCGAGAAGTTTATATCCCAACTGTTCAAAGAACATACAGGAGAGAATCTTTCCGATTATGTAGAACGGGTACGCATTGATGCTGCCTCGAACTTGTTGCACTCTACCGGTCAGACTATTGACGAGATAGCAGAAGCCACCGGGTATAATAGTGCACATTCATTCCGCCGAGCTTTCAAGCGGGTACGCGGCATTTCTCCGAGTGTATTTCGGAAAATGGACGTTCATAGCGGTTAATGTAGGCTGTTTCTCGGGAACTATATTCGCTTTTTGTACTTTCTCAGCATAACTGTACCTTTACGCATCCCCAGCGTAATCTTATGATTACTCAAAAAGTAAGCGCTACCAAGTCGAGTTGCAGTTCAGCACGATTTGGAGCCAAGAATGGGGGGATGATTCTGAGAACCACAATGACCAGTGAATCAAAGTCCGTGGAGAAACCAAGTAAACCGTTTGCCTTGAAGCAAGCATTATCCAGAAGCTGGAGGCGACATTGGCAGCTGTATCTGCTGATCCTGCCACCGATTGCTTACTTTATTATTTTCAAGTATGTACCCATGGTGAATGCGGTCCTGGCATTTAAAGATTACAACGTCATCAAGGGGATCTGGGGCAGTCCGTGGGCCGGAACCAAGTATTTCGAATTACTTTTTAAAAATCCGGCGTTTGTCATGCTAATCAAGAACACGCTCTACATTTCGTTTTACAGCCTGATCGTTGGTTTCCCGATTCCTATATTACTCGCACTCGCGCTGAACGAAATCAAAAACATACGATTCAAAAAAACGGTGCAAATGGTGACGTATGCTCCATATTTCATTTCTACCGTTGTTATGGTCTCCATCATTATGCTCTTTCTGTCTCCTAGGCTGGGTATTGTCAACACGATTGCAGGTGCCCTTGGTTTCGAAGCAGTGAATTTTCTCGGTGAGCCCGGGCTGTTTCGATCCATCTACGTTTTCTCCGATGTGTGGCAGGGAATGGGGTACTCCGCTGTGATATATCTGGCCGCTCTGGCAGGTGTTGATCCGTCCCTGTATGAAGCCGCCAAAGTGGATGGAGCCAACCGAATACAGAAAATCATTAATGTTGATCTGCCTGGACTACTTCCGGCAGCCGTCATCATTCTGATCCTGAGTGTAGGGAATATCAT
The DNA here is from genome assembly GCF_014842675.1 of Paenibacillus sp. CFBP 13594. Taxonomy (NCBI): domain Bacteria; kingdom Bacillati; phylum Bacillota; class Bacilli; order Caryophanales; family Paenibacillaceae; genus Paenibacillus; species Paenibacillus sp. CFBP 13594. The sequence continues at coordinate 1,263,333 of NZ_JACYVQ010000001.1, read as the reverse complement.
GGCTGTTGGGTTTGAAAAAATATATTTGCTGCAAAATCCGCTCAACCTGTCTGCTTCGGAGATCATCTCCACGTATGTCTATAAAATAGGATTGCTGAATGCCAATTACAGCTTCGCTACTGCGGTTGGCCTGTTCAACTCGGTGATTAACCTGATTTTGCTATTAATCGTAAACGCGGTCGCCAAGCGACTGTCCAATACAAGCTTATGGTAACGGGAGCGAAAGGAGGAGAAGCAACCCATGCCTAACACACAGACAAATGCAGGACGTTCGCGGATCAAGAGCAGCAGTACGATTCGTGAATCCTGGGGGGACCGCGTATTTATAACGGTTGTTTATTTCATGCTGACAGTTGTGCTGATTGCCGTGCTGTATCCCTTGATATATATTGTGAGTTCTTCGCTCAGCAGCCCTGCTGCCGTCTCCTCGGGAAAAGTCTGGTTGTGGCCCATTGACCTGACGTTTGACGGTTACAAGTCTGTATTGCGGAATGATCAAGTCCTTACCGGCTATGCTAATTCCCTTTTCTATACAGCCTGCGGCACCTTCATCAGCGTGGCACTGACCATCATGATTGCTTATCCATTATCCAAAAAAACGTTTGTTGGTCGCAGTTCGTTAATGATGTTTATTACCTTCACCATGCTGTTCTCGGGCGGTTTGATTCCTACCTATCTGGTGGTCAAAACCATGGGACTGATTGATACCCGCTGGGCGTTGCTGATTCCCAATGCCGTCTGGGTATGGCAAGTCATCATTGCCCGTACCTTTTTTCAGAATTCGATACCGGAAGAATTGTCCGAAGCAGCAGACATCGATGGCTGCAGTGACATCCGGTTTATCTTCAGTATTATCCTGCCACTCGCCAAACCGATTATCGCCGTATTGTCACTTATGTACGCAGTCGGTCAGTGGAATGCATACTTTGACGCCCTCATCTATCTGAAATCACAGTCGCTCTATCCGCTACAGCTGATATTGCGCAGTATTCTTATTCTGAACAGCAGTACGGGGAACATGGATGCATCGGAAATGATCAAACAGCAGCAGATGGCTGAACTCATGAAGTACTCGTTAATTGTGATGGCCAGTTTGCCTGTGCTAATTATCTATCCTTTTGTTCAACGGTATTTCGTGCAAGGCATGTTGATTGGCTCAGTCAAAGGATAAGTTCATTTTTTCTATTATTCATGAGGGAGAGGATTATATTGAAAAAAGCGGGATTCATCATTCTTGCCTGTATGCTGTTTACCTCGTTGGTACTTGCCGGATGTTCAAGTTCTGATAAGGGGAACGGGGAAGGCAGCGCCCCGTCAGGCAAGACAGTTATTAATGTGTTTGCTCACCAGGGCTCGGATACCAACCTGTCCACTAACAAATTCACGAAGAAAATGGAAGAGAAGTTTGATATTCAGTTTAACTGGACCACGGTTCCATTCGACGGTGCAGCGGAGAAAAGACAGATTTCCCTGGCTTCCGGTGATTATCCGGACTTGTATCTGCTCATCCCTTGGGTAGATCGTTTCTCCCAGACAGACTTGTTGAAGTTTGGTCAGCAGGGGGTTATTTTGCCGCTGAATGATCTGATTGAGGAGCATGCTCCCAATATTAAAAAAGTGCTTGAAAGCAATGACTATTATCGGGCCATGAACACTGCTCCCGACGGAAATATCTATGGTCTGACGGGTCTGAATGAATGTTTTCACTGTTCATACCCGAACAAGATGTGGGTCAACACCAAATGGATGGAACAACTGGGCCTGACCGAACCCACGACGACAGAAGAATTTAAGGAAATGCTTCGGGCATTTAAAACGAAAGACCCGAACGGGAACGGTAAAGCCGACGAAGTACCGCTAAGCGGTTCGACTGAAAATTTTGGTGTGCACATTATTCCGTACTTGATGAACGGTTTTATCTATGACGACGATCGGAATTATCTCATTGTCAATCAGGGGAAAGTGGAGACCGTAGTGAACAAACCGGAGTGGAAAGAAGGGCTTGCCTATATTAAATCCCTGTACGATGAAGGGTTGATTGATCCAGGGGCATTTACCCAAAACGTGGGGGCCTTCAAAAAAATTGGCGATAACGCTGATGCACAGCTTCTTGGTGCGGGAGCAGCGATGCATCCATCGTTATTCGTAACGACTGCGGAAGGTTCACCTTACGGAAATGATTACAATCCCATCCCTCCATTGAAGGGACCCCATGCTGCTTATGCTACGTACAACTATCCAATTGATCCCGGAGCGTCCTTTGTACTGACAAACAAAGCCAGTGAGGCAACGCAGATCGCGGCCATAAAGCTGCTGGATTATATCTATACCCAGGAAGGAACCATGGCATCATATCTGGGAGAAGAGGGCGTAAGCTGGCGCAAACCACAAGAAGGAGAAGTGGCGCTCAATGATCAGATTGAGCCGTTATATAAAGCCATTCCGCTTCCTTCTGGAGAAGAACCTCGTAATGACAGTTGGGCTGCATTGAGTCAGTACAATCATTATCAGGCATATCGGGACTCCGAAGTACAGGGGACAGACATCTATGCCAATGATGGTGGTGAGCGACGTCTCTATGAGGCGACATTGTTAATGGAGGGCAAGGAACCAAAAGAGATTTTCCCTCATTGGGCATTGTGGGTAGATCCGTCCCAAGCTGATGAAGCCAGCATGATGCAGACCAATCTCAAGGATTACATCGATCAGAACGCCCTGCAATTTATTACAGGCGCCAAAAGTCTGGATAAGGATTGGGATGAATATGTGAAAGGTCTGGAGGGACTGAACATTAATCGATATCTGGAGATCATGCAGTCTTCCTATGATACTTCTTCTGTTTCCAAATAATTAAAGTATCTGAATTATATCCAGTCAGAGCGGGAAAAGGTACTGCCTGTATTTGCACAACCAAACGTTCCCGGTTCGCAGTCAACATATGCGAGCCGGGAACGTTTTTTAATTGATATAGATTATCGTTATATCATTGCATTCTTCTTAGAATTCTGTGATTGAACCTGTCCTGCAAGCCAAACGTTCACAGGACAGGTTCAACGGCTCGTACACATTCCCTTAGTACATGCGATATCTTCCGCTTAGAGCCAGCATGCTGAAAAAATACAGGCAATTGTCGTAATAACGTCGCTCACCCTGACGCAGAGGTGTGTTCCAGAACTTACGAACGAATGTGTCAGCATGTGGACCGTCCGCAGCAAGTGAAGCCATGGCATTGGTAGCCAGCAAACCTACAGGATGCAGTGAAGGTTCGTCGAAAGGTTCACCTTCTATTGTATAACGACGATAATCGGACATTTCAATCTCACTGAAGAAGGATTGAATCCGGTTGGATTGCTCGATCTGCCAGTGATCCTTGCGGAACCATTCCCAGTCCAGCGCAATATTTGCAGCAGTACGATATGCATCACTGTAAAAATGCCTGAAATCCCCATGTGGCTGTATTGGAGCCGGAGAGCCGTCATAATTCGCATATTCAGGTGAAAGTCCTGTTACGGGATGGCAAGCTGTATGCAGGTAAGCCCGACTAGCGGCCGCCGCTTCATTCCAAAAAGCCTGATCTTCTTCATCCGCATATTTCGCGAATAGTTCATAAAAATGAGGCAGATGGTAGGACGGATCGCTAAACGGTGTTTCTGGAATGAATTTGATCAGTTTTGTTTCCGGGTCCCACATGGGGTCACCTTCGCCGTCTTCGCCCTGATGTATACATGCACGAAGGATTTTGCGGGCTTGTGCCTTGTAATCATAAGGTTCAGCGCCATCGCCCCAGCGGTTAGAGGCGAAAAAAAGCGCCATGGCAAAAAACTCCTCACCATCAGGAGCAGGACCTTGTGAGAGTCTGGTTCCGTCAGGCTTGCAATGCCAAGCGAAGTAATCTTTGTATCGACCCTCGGTATGCTGCATAAACGTGTGGGAGAAATTCCAGATTCGATTAAATTCTTCCTTTTTGTCCATCTGAACAGCCATCATCATGCCATAAGACATGCCTTCGGAGCGAACATCGAGATTACCGGTGTCCAGCAAATAACCCTTGTCCTCACCCATGGGGTAATATATTCGAGTATTTTCATCGCCATAAAACAGCTCGTTCCATGTTTCTTCCAATCTGTTCGTGATCTCATTCTCATCGTAACCTAGCTTCGAAAACAGATTTGTATATGTACCCGTATCCCACGCGCCTTGACCCGTGATATTCATGTGTCTCCTCCTTCATCAATGCGGTTTTTCAAAATTATAACATGGAAACAGTATACAAATTAAAGCGTTTACATGAAAAATTATAGGTGTTCTAATTTGCATGTGATTGTAGTCGAATTAAAATGATATAGTGGTGGAAATCCTATAATTTGTCAGGTTGTTGTAAAATTATGTAAGGGATACACTTTGGGGGAAGGATCACACTTGATCCAATCATAGTCAAGCTGTGATCCTTTAAATGCTGTTTGAGGATGATCAGAATCTAGCCGAAAGGATGTGATGGTGATTTATGCTCCAGGATTCAGAAGATGCAGGTGAAAACACGGAATTCACTGCACCGCGCGATCCAGTCGGAGTGACAGCGTCAGCAGTCAAACCCGCAATTGATTTTGAATCACATGGATATCGCGACATGATTGGCCGATCTCTTCTGAACAAAGGGAATAATGTCAGATTAAAACGAGCCATTGAGAAGGCAAAAAACGGTGAACCTGTCGTTATCGCTTATATTGGAGGCTCCATTACCCATGGTGCTGGTGCAGTACCTATTCATCTCCAAAGTTACGCTTATCGGTCGTATGAGTCGTTCAAGTTTATGTTTGCGCTTTCAAAAGATAGTCCGATTCATCTGATTAAAGCAGGTGTGGGTGGAACTCCTTCAGAACTGGGGATTGTACGTTATGATCGTGATGTGCTGAGGGGAGGTGCCGTTCAGCCGGATATTGTCATAATCGAATTCGCAGTCAATGACGCAGATGATGAAACCCAAGGTAAATGTTACGAGAGTCTGGTACTCAAAGCACTTACTGCCGATAACAAGCCAGCGGTCATCTTGTTATTCAGTGTATTCGAAAATGACTGGAATCTACAGGATCGCCTCGCTCCGGTAGGCTGGCATTATGATCTGCCAATGGTAAGTGTGAAAGATGCTGTCGTAGATCAGTTCAACAAGACAAAAGGTGAAGGCAACGTTATTTCCAAAAAGCAATTTTTCCATGATATATATCATCCAACTAACATAGGGCATCGAATTATGGCCGATTGTTTGGAATATTTGTTCGACGTGACGAATCGTTCTGAGTGGGATGAGAAAGATCATGATATTGAAAAAACTCCGCTAATTGGAAATGAATTTGTTCATGTGAAGCTATTGGATCGGAAAAACGGCAATAGTATTGCCCGAATCAATGCAGGCTCTTTTTGTAAAACGGACACGGATCTGCAGATGGCTGAGATGGATGCTCATGACTATGGTACACCTCAGTTCCCCAACAACTGGATGCGTACAGGAGAGGGAAAAGAGGATCAGAGCAGCTTTCGTATAAGTTTGCAGTGCAAACGCCTCATTCTGATCTTCAAGGATTCGGGTAACGATGAATTCGGAACTGCACATATCAAGGTAGATGGGGTATTCGTCCAAAAAGTCGATCCGCGTCAAGTGAACTGGACCCATTGCCATGCCACACTTCTGCTTAACGAAGAGCATGTGGGGGAGCACTCCATAGAGATCGAAATGGCGGAAGGTCATGAACATAAATGCTTCACTATTCTGGGTTTTGGCTATGTGGATTAACTGAAGATTGATAGTCACTCATATGTTCGGAGGAAAAGAGAATGGAATTGATCTCACCAGCAGTAACGGGATATGACCAGTATCGGGAGAATATACCACGTGGAGTCATGGAGATGGTAGAGTATCCTTCCACCACGGTTGGCAATTCCCGTAAAGCGATGGTGTACACCCCACCAGAATTTTCTTCGACAACGATGTATCCTGTACTTTTTCTTTTGCATGGTATTGGTGGAGATGAAACCGAATGGCATACTCATGGTTCTCCCCAAATTATTCTCGATAATCTGTACAACGATAACTTGCTTGAGCCGATGGTTATTGTTTTCCCCAACGGTCGCGCAATGTCGAATGACCGAGCTGAAGGAGACCTGTTTGAACCTGAGAAAATCAAAGCATTTAAACGGTTTGAATCCGATCTGCTCAACGATTTGATACCTTACATGGAATTGAACTACCCTTTGCATAAAAGCCGGGATAAAAGGGCGATTGCTGGTTTATCCATGGGTGGAGGTCAATCCTTAAATATCGGATTAAGTAATCTAGACCATTTTTCATGGATCGGTGCTTTCTCCGCAGCCCCAAACACCAGAAGTCCGGAGCTACTTGTCCCTGATCTTTCGAAAGCGCCTTCATTACTCTCGCTGTTATGGATCTCTTGCGGTGAACAGGACAATCTTATAGAGATTAGTCTTGGGGTTCACCAATATTTGGCGCAACACGGAGTACCTCACATTTGGCATGAAGAAAGTGGAGGACATGATTGGCCCGTATGGAAGAACGATCTGTATCTGTTTTCGCAACGTCTTTTCAAGTGAATTTGCTGACGAACATTCATATCGGATTGTAGCATCAACCAAATCTATTAAAATATCAGGAGGTATTATCTATGTTCAAATTTAGCAAAAAATTGTTAACCGTTGTTCTTGCAGCTTCCATGAGTTTTGGTGTCTTCGCAGCAACATCGAGCGCAGCAACAGATTATTGGCAAAATTGGACAGATGGCGGAGGAACGGTCAACGCCGTGAATGGATCGGGCGGGAATTACAGCGTGAATTGGCAAAATACCGGGAACTTTGTTGTCGGGAAAGGGTGGACATACGGTACACCTAATCGAGTAGTCAATTACAATGCTGGTGTATTTTCTCCATCAGGTAACGGATATCTGACCTTCTATGGCTGGACAAGAGGCGCACTCATTGAATACTACGTGGTGGATAGCTGGGGAACATATCGTCCGACTGGCACGTACAAGGGCTCAATGACTAGTGATGGTGGCACATATGACATCTATACAACGATGAGATACAATGCACCTTCCATTGATGGTACGCAAACCTTCCCTCAGTATTGGAGTGTTAGACAGTCCAAGAGACCAACCGGAGTCAATTCTACCATCACGTTCAGTAATCATGTGAATGCATGGGCGAGCAAAGGGATGTACTTAGGCAACAGCTGGTCCTATCAGGTGATGGCAACGGAAGGTTATCAAAGCAGCGGAAGCGCAAACGTGACGGTTTGGTAAAAATGATGTGATGCAGTTCAACTTCTGCAACTGCATTTGAATTCAATTTTCCGGTAGCGTTGAGTAACGTTTTTCTCCAGACTAACGGACCTTGACGTTGCCGGATTTAAGCTTAGTAAAGGAGAATAACTGAATGAGGAAGCTGGTATGGTTAACTTTAATCGCTATAGTTGTTAGTCTAAGTGCTTGTTCAGTAAGTAATACCAAATTAAACGATGACTTGGTATTCGTCGAAGGGGGAGCCTTCAAGAGCAATAAGCCGAGTCAGATTGATAGGAATGAAACGCTGGATTCCTTCTATATTGGCAAATACGAAGTAACTCAAAAAGAATGGATGGAGGTTATGGGGGAAAACCCTTCTGGCTTCAAGGGAGATGACCTGCCTGTTGAAATGGTCAGCTGGTATGACGCAGTGGAATACTGTAATCAAAAAAGTATAAAAGAAAACCTGAAACCTTATTACAATATAGATAAAGACAACCAGGACACGAATAATCACAATGAAAACGACAATATAAAATGGACTGTAACGATCAACGAGGACGCCAACGGTTACCGCTTACCCACAGAGGCAGAATGGGAATACGCTGCAAGCGGAGGTCAAAAGAGCTTAAATTACACATACAGCGGAAGTAATAATCCTGATGAAGTTGCTTGGTACTGGGTAAATGCCGGCGACAACATTCTGACGGGTGACTGGAGCTGGCCCGCTATTGAGAGCAACCGTAATCAAACCAAAAAAGTCGGAACTCAGAAGGCGAATGAGTTAGGAATCTATGATATGTCTGGGAATGTGAGAGAATGGTGCTGGGACTGGTACAGTGATTCGGAGAGTCCCGATCAATCCTGGCGAGTTGTGAAAGGTGGAGGCTGGATTGGCGGTGTCAATAACAATGAGATATCATTCCGAGGCAAATTTGATGCAAATGGTTTTGGTCCCGATCAAGGATTCCGTATTGTACGTGGAGAATAAAATGCCCTGCTTGTTAGTGGATTACTTCTGAACTCGACCTATAATTTGTCGGGTGAAAACCTATAGTTTATCAGGTTGTTGTACCAAAATGTAAGCGTTACACTTGTATTGTCATCCCGGCGCTTCGTTATAATCGGAGCGTTCTTATAGTTAGTTCGGTCTGATAGAACCATTTTTATGTTATTGATTAATGACGAGGAGACTGGTAGAAATTTCATTCTACAAGTTGTGCGAGCAGACAACAATCCTGCTGTTGTTCTGCTGTTTAGCGTTTTCAGAACAACTGGAATCTACCTATAGATAAAATACATGCAGCTGATCAAGGATAAAAGAGAGGTGAGCTAATGTACAAGGTCATTGTCGCGGATGATGAGCCGTTTATGCTAGAAGGATGGAGAACGATGATTGACTGGGGAGCTTGTGGATATGAACTCTGCGGGACGGCCACGGATGGGGAGGAAGCACTTGCTTTGTTCAACTCGGTTGAACCGGATCTTGTCGTCACTGATATTCAAATGCCTGTTATGGATGGTCTCGGTTTGATTCACACCTTGCGAGAAGATCTCGCTTATACCTCTAAAATTGTTATCGTTACAGGATACTCCGATTTTAATTACGCGAAGCAAGCCATACGGTATCAGGTCGATCAGTATGTGCTTAAACCTCTTGTTCCCGAGGAAATTCATCAAATCCTTATGGAAATGATTGAACCTCTGGACAAACGCAGAAATGAGCAAAAACAGCAAAATGGAGTCATGGTTACAGATGAAGCCTATGAAAATCATCTTAATGAATATCGAATAAGCGAAGAATATGATTTAGAGCAAATGATGAACATCTCCAAAGAGATCTTGGGGTTGATTGAAGCAGAGAACACGTATTCCATCGATATTGCAGTGAGTGGACTGTTAGAGAAGAGTGAGAAAGCAGAGGTTTCGTTGGAATGGATACATCATGTCATTCGATATATCCATGGGGAGTTGCTACGAAAATATGGGAAAAGAGAGGGTTGCAGAGAAATACTATGTGAAAAAGAATGGCATGAGGCTGCGAGTTGGTCTTCCGGCACATTGCAAGACCTGTGTGTTCGACTGTCCAAGCAACTTTCCCAATCTGAATCGAAGCAAAAGACGGGTACGGGAGGACTGGTTGCAGAAGCAGTGAATGAATTGAAGCAACACTATCGAAGTAAAATTAAATTACAAGATGTAGCTAATCGTATTCACGTGAATTCTGCCTACCTGGGTCAACAGTTCAAGCGGGAGATGGGGGTCAGTTTCAGTGACTATGTGCACCAGCTTCGTGTTGAGGAGGCCCGTAAACTCCTGCGACGTACCAATATGAAGATCACTGACATTGCATTCAGGCTAGGATATCATGATGCTGAATATTTCACCCAAAAGTTCAGAGCGCATACAGGGGAACTTCCGTCAGTCTATAAAAACAAAAACCAAGGGTGATCATATGCGTCATAAATTCTGGATGTTCCGTAAGGTTAATGATATTCCTCTCCGATCCAAATTTCTGCTTATTTATGTACTTAGTATTCTCCTTCCTGTAATAACGATTAATATCTTCTTTTATCAACGAACCTCTGCGGATATCAAGATTAGAGAACAGGAAAATCTGCGCAAATCCATCGACAGGGCTGCGGGGGAACTGCTAGGCATGATTGATGAGAGCGTTGCCCTGAGCCGAATTATTGCAGCAGACGATTCGCTCTATGAGGCACTGGATCGGACCTATCACTCCCCCGTGGATTATTACAACGTCTACCATGCATTCCTGCGAGATAAATTAACACGGTACATGTCAGCGAATATTCTGGAGGTGCGTATCTATACGGATAACGATACCATTCAGACGGGCAGTCATTATATTGTAATGAAAGACAAGAATGTACTCCCTGGATTGAAACAGCTGAAATCCACCAGTGGAGGCATTCTTGTCGTTGATTATATTGAGCCATCCGGATTTAACGCGGGAAGAAGAATCAGTGTAATTGGCAAAATGGATACCTATACTTCCTATGCCAATTACAACAAGTATTCCAAGATTGATCTGGAACTTAGCCGGGTGTATAGCATTTTAAATCGTGAATCAGACAGTCTTCAGCTGCGTCTGGTGGACAGCAACAATCGAACTGTCGTTTCAAGTGGAGAATTCAGCGAAACCGACTTATCCCCCCTTGATAATGAATCAATACTCAAGGAATCTGGCAGTTCTGCTTACACGCTCGAAAAATCGTTGGGGAATCTAGCCTACCTAAAGGGTTGGAAATTGATTGGAGTTGCCGATACGCGTCACCTTGACCACCTTTTACAAGAAGCCTTTAAATCAATTCTGGGGTTGCTCGCATTAAGTATCGTGGTCCCTTCTGTATTGATCTACATTATTTTGCGTTCCTATCACTATCGGATTCGCAAGCTATCCAGACATATGGAGAAGGTTCGTAACGAACGATTCGATCTGATTGAAATTCACGAAGGGCGCGACGAAATTGGTGGGCTTATTCGTACATTTAACATCATGATTGGTAAAATTCATACGCTGATTAATGACGTATATAAACTGGAAATCCGTCAAAAAGATCTGGAGCTGGATCAAGTGAGGACTGAATTGTCCATGCTCCAGAGTCAGATGAATCCCCATTTTTTATTTAACACATTGAATGCCTTGCTGGTCGTTAGTACAAAGAATGGATATACGGAAGTCATTGAGATTATTAAAAGTCTGTCCAAGCTGATGAGACAGTTGCTCAGTCATTCTGACAATCTGATTCCTTTGCAAGAAGAGCTGGAATTTACGAATCTTTATCTCCAGATTGAGAAGTTTCGCTTCGGGGAGCTTTTTAATTATACCTTCGAGGTTGATCCTGATGCTGCTTCGTTGCTCATTCCCCGCATGAGTATTCAACCGCTCGTTGAAAATGCATGCAAACATGGCTTGCAGGCGCGAAAAAATGGAAGACAGATTAAGATAACGGCGATACGCAACGCTTCTGAACTGGTTATTCAGGTGATCGATAATGGAATCGGTATGGATGCAGGGAGACTAACGGAGCTTTTGAGAGATATTCGTTCTGAAAGAGCCAGGAACGGCGAGCATGTTGGACTCCGCAACGTCTATCGAAGGTTGGAACTCTTTTATGAAGGAAATGCGATATTTGATCTAAGCAGTGTACCTGGAAAGGAAACCATTGCAGGGTACCGTATACCGATCTCCAAACTGGAACAGAGGAAATAGGAGGTAAACTCTCATGTATAAAGTACTGTTAGTTGATGATGAACCGTATGCCATTGAAGGGTTACAGCTTCTGATCAATTGGGAAAAGCATGGTTTTGAAATCAGAGGTGTGTGCGCCAACGGTGAGGAAGCCATTCGGATGATGGAACAAGATCAGCCTGATCTCGTGGTGACAGACATTCGTATGCCTGTGATGAATGGGCTGGAACTTGTAGAAGAAGCACGACGATTGGAACATGAGTCTGTGCTGTTTGTCATCACGAGTGGATACAGTGACTTTAATTATGCCAGACAAGCTATTCGATTAGGTGTCTCCAACTATTTAACCAAACCGGTTGACAGTACAGAAGCAGAGGATATGTTGGTCCGTCTCCGTATGCAATTGCAGGAGCGTGAAAACCAGGAGCGTATAAGGGAACATGCAAACGAGCAAAGGATCAAAGCGTTTTTGTCTGCACTGATAAAGGATAAGCAAAATATATCGGAGGAGGAGATGTCAGATATCCTTCCTCGTTTAACCAAGTCACATTGGGCTTACCTGCGGATAGCCTTTCAGGGAGATATTCAGGAAGCCTGTTCAGTAGCCGAACAAACGGCTGAAGAAACAACCTGCTGTTATGTAATAGACAGAACAAGAGACTCGTTGGGACTTGTATGGGGGGAGGAAACGAATGATAGAAATGAGACATTTGAAGCAATTAAAGCTTTTACACAGCGTTTGATGAACAATATGCAACATAACGGCTGCGAAGAAATTCATATCGCGGTTGGATTAACGGTCAACAAATTGGAGCATTTATCTGAATCCTTCCGCTCCGCTCAGGAAGTTGGGCGTTATTTGTTTTTTAACCAAGAGCGTCTTTTGTTTGCCGAAGATATTCAGCTGGAGAATTGGCAGTTTGATCCGGAAACGCTGTCAGAGGTGGACCATATTTGCGATTTGCTTGAAAACGGTTCTGTGGAGGAACTCTCGTCTGCGATTTGGAGTGCTTTTGAACTGTTTGTACAGATGAAGGCTGCGCCAGAGATTGTACATATTTTCTCTACCCATATTATATTCCGCGGACTGTCCCTGTGTAGAGAATTAGGAGGAGAACCTAATGCTCTAATGAATGAATTTGCGAGCGGATTTCTGGAAAAGGGCCATCGAAATATAGAAGAGGTTGCTAACAATCTGGAACATTTCTGTTTGCAATGCAAGTCAGAACTGGCAATTTTCCGGGAGAGACAAATGGGTGGCATCCAGGCGACGGTTGCTGAATATGTGCAGATGCATTACAGAGAGACATTTACGATCCAGGAGCTCGCAGAACGATTCTACGTGAATCCTGTCCATTTAGGGCAATCCTTTTTGCGAAAGTATGGTAAGGGTGTAATCGAGGTAGTACATGATCTAAGAATGGAAGAAGCAAAGTGTCTGCTCAAGCAGACAAATCAAACATCAAGTGCGATTGCAGAGCAGGTAGGGTACCGCAGTTACCAGCATTTTCTCAGACACTTCGAAAAACGAACAGCCATGAAACCAGTAGAATACAGGCAAAAGTATACGAATTGATCCATGAAAAAGAAGAACCCCTCCTGATTAAGACCTACAATTACAGGGGGGTAGACCTTAAATGTATATATTTTGTAACCGCATACATTTCTTCATACTAAAAACAGTAAGACATACCACTTCCAAGGAGGGCAAGTACATGGGGGGACTTAAGAAAAAGAAGCTTTGGGGTTCCGTATCACTCGTTCTGGCTTTGAGTTTGGCACTGGCAGGATGCAGCGGTGACAATGAGAAAGCGACTACAAAGGATGGGAAAGAGGTACTGAACATCACGGCCTTTATCGGAACGCCAAATCAGGCGCCAGCTAAAGATAACCGAATCTACAAGAAGATCCAGGATGAACTCGGCGTTAATCTTGAGATGGAGTTTCTAGTAGGTGATCTTCAACAGAAGTTGGGCGTTATGATTGCCGGGGGCGATTTCCCGGATCTGATCACAGCAGACACCAAGTTGGTCTCAGCGGGTGCGGTTATTCCGCTCGAAGATCTCATTGAAGAGCATGCACCTAATCTGAAGAAACATTTCGGTAAAGACTGGAACCGGATGAAAGATTCCAGTGACGGACATATTTACTGGTTGCCTAACTATGGAGTGTATACAGGGGAGTTCATTAGTAACTATTATTCTGGTCCTGCATTCTGGATCCAAAAGTCCATACTGAAGGATGCCGGGTACCCGACTCCTAAAACGTTGGATGATTTCACAAAGTTGATCCGTGATTATGCAGCCAAGAATCCAACTATTGATGGTCAACCGACGATTGGTTTCACTACATTGGCTTCAGACTGGCGGACGTTCCCTTTGCTTAACCCACCTGAACATCTCACGGGTCATCCCAATGACGGGGGCGTAGTTGTAGATGACGGTGGAGTCGCAACCGTGTTTGCCGACAAAGATATTTCCAAACGGTATTATAAAGAACTAAACAATCTGTATAACGAGGGATTGCTGGATAAAGAAGCCTTTGTTCAGAACTATGATCAATATCTGGCCAAAATTTCTTCGGGACGTGTGCTTAGTATGTTCGACCAGCACTGGAATTTCCAAGCTGGCGAAGACCCACTCGTAGCACAAGGGAAAATTGGCCAGACATACGTAGGCTTCCCGCTTGTTTATGATACAAGTATCACAGATCATTATCTGGATCGTCCGGTCATTAACTTGAACAATGGTTTTGGTATCAGTAAAGATGCCGAAGACCCTGTCGCACTCATCAAATTCCTCGATAAGCTTATGGACGAGAAGTACCAGAAGCTCTTGTCATGGGGTGAAGAGGGTGTAGACTATCAAGTGAATGAAGAGGGAAGATTCTATCGTACACCAGAGCAACGGACAGAGCAGGATGATCCAGCATGGAGATTGGTTAACAAAGCTGAAGGTTTCTACGCTGCTGCACCGAAGCTCGAAGGAACATTTGAAGATGGTAATGCAATTGGAGCGATCAACCAACCTGAGGAATTCTATGACAACCTCAAACCGGAAGATAAAGAACTTCTGGATGCATACGGCTTCAAAACGTGGAGTGACTTCTTCTCTCCTGCACCAGAAAATCCAGTGTACTATCCAGCATGGCAGGTCGATCTGAAAGAAGGCTCTGATGCTGCGGTAGCGAACAAACAAATGACAGACACTTCATTGAAATTCTTGCCTAAAGCAATCATGTCAAAACCGAATGAGTTCGATAACATTTGGACTGAATATGTAGACGCTTACAAGAAGATCGATGTTAAATCCTATGAAGATCGAATTAATGACCAACTGAAATGGAGAATCGAGAACTGGTCTGTTAAATAAAAAAATGCGGCAATGATTCTCTCGGAAGGTATCAACCAAAGGATTACTCAGGCGAGTGCCTTCCGGGGACATCATGCTTAAAGTCGCTGCAAGCCAATAGGAGGAGTGAAAGATGGCGAACACGCCTGGAGCCATACCAGAGCAAACTACCCGTACAGTCGTACCCAAAGCACCACTGTTAAAACGATTGCGCGGACAAAGACAACTCATGTTCATGTCATTGCCCATCGTTGCGTACATTCTCGTATTCTCGTATTATCCCATTTGGGGCTGGGTTATGGCCTTTCAGAATTACAGTCCTGCGAAGAGTTTCACCCAGCAGGAATGGGTCGGGCTCAAACACTTTAAGTTTTTGTTAACAGACGATGCATTTCTTAACGTGCTTCGTAATACCATTGCGATGAGTGTCATCAATATGGTGCTCGGATTTGCGACAGCAATTATATTTGCCATTTTACTTAATGAGATCAAACATAAGTTATATAAACGAACTATTCAAACAATATCGTATTTACCTCACTTTCTCTCATGGATTATTGTGACAGGTATCGTAGCAAGTTCACTATCTGTAGATGGTGGGATTGTAAATGTGGTACTCATGAAGCTGCATATCATTCAAGAACCTATCATGTGGCTTAGCGTTCCAGAATACTTCTGGGGCATTGTAGGCGCATCCCATGTATGGAAAGAAGTTGGATGGAATGCCATTATTTATTTGGCGGCCATCACGTCTATCGATCCTTCCCTCTATGAAGCGGCAGAGATTGATGGTGCGAACCGATATAAGAAAATGCTGTATGTGACCTTACCCGGAATCAAATCCATTGTTATCATTTTGCTGATCATGAATATGGGCTGGATTTTGGAAGCTGGATTCGAGGTTCAGTATCTGTTAGGTAATGGTGTGGTTGTCGACTGGTCACAGACGATAGATATATTTGTCCTGAAATACGGACTACAGATCGGGAATTATTCTTTGGCTACTGCGGCAGGTATCTTCAAAACAGTAGTTAGTATCACGCTGATCTTTGCGGCGAATTCAATTTCCAAACGGCTCGGGGAAGACCGATTAATATAAGGGGGACTAGAGATGGGAATCAATAAATCTCGGCTTGAACCGATTGTCTTCCATACGTTAAATGGTATACTGATGATCGCAATCGCGATTGTTACCCTGTATCCGTTTGTGAATACACTCGCCGTATCATTCAATGCCGGTAATGACACCATCCGGGGTGGGATTTATCTGTGGCCTCGGGTATGGACAGATCAAAACTACAGAGCAGTATTTGCAGGAGGGACCATCTTCAGCGCCTTTGGTATATCTGTGGCGAGAACGGTTTTGGGGACAGTTTTAAGTCTATTCTCAACCTCCATGCTGGCTTACACACTAAGCCGAAAAGATTATATATTACGAAAGCCTATTACCATTACAGTTGTTCTTACGATGTATTTTAGTGCAGGTCTTATTCCAACTTACTTCCTAATGAAAGATTTGCATTTGTTAAACAACTTCCTGGTGTACATTATTCCTGGGCTGATCAGTGCCTTTAATATGATTGTTATTCGAACTTATATCCAGACACTACCCGAGGGATTGATCGAATCAGCCAAAATTGATGGTGCTGGAGATTTCAGAACATTCATTTCCATTATTCTACCGCTGTGCCAACCGGTTCTCGCTACTGTTGCACTGTTCATTGCAGTCGGTCAATGGAATTCTTGGTTTGATACGTTTCTGTATGCATCTTCCAAACAAAACCTGAGCACGCTGCAATATGAGTTGATGAAACTATTATCATCTTCTATGAATTCCAACAGCAGTGCAGCCGTTGCCAATGGTGCAGATCTTGGCGCTGCGCGTAACATGGTCACACCTGTATCTATTCGGGCAGCGATTACGATTGTTGCCGCATTACCCATCTTGGTTGTATATCCATTTTTGCAGAAGTATTTCGTTCATGGCTTGCAGCTTGGAGGGGTAAAAGAGTAAACTTAATGCAGTTCCAGATAACCGATCAAAAACGGTCACTAGGTGACCGTTTTTTTATGTTTTTTAAACGGCGGGCGGTAGTAAGTCAATTGCACACGAATCTACCTTATTCAATAATGTTGTTGACAATTAAATTAAAGTTACTATAATTTATATTTACTTGATTCACCAGTCAGTCTCTTTTCAGGGTGCCACTGCGCGCGAAAGCCCTATATCAAGAACTGTCCACAGCGCCTGACCATCCCGAGCTCTTACCATTTTATCAAGGAGACTGAAGAGAAAATGAAAGTATTAATCGTAGAAGACTCCATTTTCGTACAGAAATTGCTTACAAAGCTGATTGTTGATCATATTCCAGCATGCGAGATTCAGATTGCTAACAATGGAGAGCAAGGATACAACCTATTTAAGGAATTTCAACCTGATTTTATAACCACCGACCTGCTGATGCCTGGTTTGAACGGACAAGAAATGCTTCGAATGATTCGAGAAACGGATAGCAATGTCAAAATTATTATCTTATCTGCAGATATTCAGAAGACAACTAGGGATGAAGTTGAAATGTTAGGCATTTCTGGTTTTTTGAATAAACCGTTAACCGCAGAGAAGGCAACGACCATGATTCAACTGATTCAGGCGGCCTATCATGCTGAATGATTTACAGAAGGATTTACTTACTGAACTAGTAAACGTTTACGTGGGACAAGCGGCTAACATGTTGTCGGAGATTGTGGACAAGCGCATCGTTTTGAATATTCCGGAAGTGGAACTAATCTCCATATCCGATGTTGATCCTGGAGATCGAAGATACAACATTTTCTTTAGTGAAGGTCACCTGTTTAGGTCATCTTTACAGTTTGGCTACGAATTTCAGGGGAAAGCATTTCTGATGTTTCCTGTTGAGCAGGCTAAAGTATTGGCAAACATCTGTCTTGGAGAACTGGGTGAGAGCGTTATACCGAACGATCCGAACCTGATGGACACGGATTTGGACGTTTTGAAGGAAGTTAGCAATGTCCTGCTTAACGCCATTATTGGAGAATTTGGTAATTTCCTGGAGATCAAACTGGAATACGTCCTGCCTGATATTGAACTGATCTATGTCACCAATTCCGATCAACAAATATTGCTTCAGAATGAAGTCTATGTCCTGGTTTTACATACCTCGTTTTTACTTGCCGATACGGATGTGACAGGTATCATTGTCATAGCATTAAGTATGAACTCCATATCGAGCCTGCTGGCCAAAATGGACGCTTTGTTGGAGGCGGACAATGGATAATCTTATTTCACAAGCTTTGAACAAAGCCCATATGGGAATAATGATCGTGGACAGACAATTGAAAGTTGTTGTGTGGAATGGCTGGTTGGAACGCCTTACAGGCAAAAATAAAGAAGAAGTAGTTGGCTTGAATCTGCTTGAAGTATGCCCAAGGTTTAAGTCGAATGTGTATTTGAATATTTTGCAAAATGCGCTGTATCATGGACAAAGCAGATTTTGCTCAAGTGCTCTACATAAGGCTTTTATTCTTCCGAAGGAAGGCGAAGATGAGCATTTATTAAGACAAAACATGAATGTGGACCCGCTCTATTTGGAAGATCGCAGTTATGCCCTCATTCAAATCAGTGATATGACAAACGTGAATACAAGGGTCTATAAACTTAAAAATCTGATCAAAGAGCTGGAGACGGAGTACGCCAAAATCAAAATCTCCGAGAAAATCAGCAAGCATTTGTCTTTGCATGATCCACTTACAGGTCTGCCTAATCGTCTTGCTTATAATGACCGTCTTGCCTGGGCCATCAGTAATGCCCAAAGAAACCATAGCAAACTAGCCGTCATGTTTGTGGATGCTGATGGGTTTAAACAAGTTAATGATACATATGGACACCATGTTGGCGATCAAGTGTTGCTGGAAATGGCAAAGCGATTAAGCGAAACAATTCCAAGTGCGGACACTGTAGCTCGGCTTGGCGGGGACGAATTCATCATTTTAAGCCATCTGAAAGATGATCATGATGCTGAAATTATCGCCAAAAGATTGGAAGCTGCATTCAGTACCCATTTCAAAATTGCCGGAAACTATATCAACCTTTCGATGAGTATTGGTATCAGCCTATTTCCCAAGCATGGACAGGAGCCTTCCGAACTTCTGAGACATGCGGATGGAGCCATGTACAAGATTAAAAAGAATGGCAAGAATGGTTATGGATTTTATGAGCCTGAAGATGCTTAAGAAATCTAAAATGTCTTTTAATAAAGTTGCTATAATAGCAACTTTATTTGTCTATACAATTAACATAAGAAAAAATACGTTTTTTCTATGAATAATATTTTTTTACATATGAAGATGAGAGAGTAGTTATTGAGTAATGAAGTAATCATTCAGCCAGTAATACTTATAAAGGAGTGTACATATTTAAAGGGTACAAGAAGCGCAGAGGTGTGAAGACGAAAGATAAGTCGGTGGCTCCTGATGGTCAGCAAGCTAATATTAAACCATAGGATTAATGTTGCTACCACAATATTGAGAGGGACCAAAGTATGGCCCCATTGAGAGCCGCCGACGAGCGGCTTTTTTGGATTTTAAATAAGGAGAAGTCTGAAAGAGGCGATAGTCAGAACAGTACCAAAAGCAAGGAGAAAAACACCTCTAAACTTGATACCCATCATATCGTATTCATGAAGTTCATCCTTCGTACGATTAAAAGGCCATGAATTAGGTCGTCTCAGTGCTCTAACCCCAAAGAATAAACCAAGCATTCCAAGCAACAGAAAGAAAAAGAAGAAAAACATATCATCCCCCCTTTAACAAAGGTAAGTAATATGGAAGCCTATTGATCATATTGATTTGCCTATGCTGGCTGAGAATACATACTTTATGAAGGGTTACGTGGTTTGAACATTTTGTAGAAGATCAAACTGTATACATACGCCATCACCATATGGATTAAAATACGAAGCGTAAGACCAGATGGTTCCATCCATTAAAATGCCTGTTAATAAAGTATATCATAAGACATCCAGTCATAAGGAAGAGACTCACATCGAATGGCAGAGCTGAAAAGGAGCGATTCGTGAATTCCGGAGCAAGGTGTCAAAAGGTTAAGATTAGCGAATCTATTTCAAAAAAATTGGAACAATGTTATGATATAAAAGGGAAATAAATCTAATTATTACAATAAATTTAATATATTTACAGAGAGGGATTAAAGATTGAAACTATAATCCAAATATTTTTTATTATGAGGAGGATAAACTATGAATAAGAGAAAAACGAAGAAAGTTAGTACGGTAATGATTTGTATTCTATCGTTATTTTTGGCATCTTCAACAGTCCTGGCTAATACTGCATCTTCACCGTATAGTACACCCAAAATTAAGGGACACACGTACACTTTCACATCTGAAGTATGGACTCGAAATTTCACTACAGGTACGACTGCTGAAGCCGTTGCATCAGTGAAGGCTTCAGCAAGTGTTCCAAATGGATATATGGGAACTATGGCTAGATTGTACACATCTGGCGGAAGCTTAACAGCTTCAAGTTCCATGACATATAATACGTCGAAAACCTCTAGTTTTTTTGTCTACTCTCCAAGAATAACGACTAAAACGACGTATTATGCTCAGAACGTAGGTGAATTCTATAATGGGAATGGATACACTCGTTATACTGGATACAAATCGCCAAACTTAAAGTTATCGAACGTAAATTCATCAAATGCTTTATTTGAAAACAACACTGAAACATCGGAAACGATTCACGAATTATTGCTTCAAACTAAATATGATGTCAATTCACAGGGCGATACCTATGGCTCAGCATTATCTGAACCAATCATTGGGGTTGAACCCGATTTGATTGCTGCAATTGGCACCAATGGAATCGAGGGTTATCTAAAAGCTGAAGATCTTACACCTAAAATCACTACCATCGAAGAAGCCTTAGCACAAACACAAGTGAATGGTACTGTTCGAACGATTCATTTGTATGATGTAGAAGGAGACAATATCATTGGAGAATTTGATGTAGTTACTGATTATAAAGCAGAATAGAAATTTTTCAGAGTAAAAGAGCCGCTAAATTTGCGGCTTTTTTGGGTTAAGCTATCCATTTCAATTAAGTTGTTTAGCCGTATTCTTTGCCAAAGTCCTCCATCTTTTCAAGAATTGGTAGTAACTTCATTCCCTTGTCTGTTAACGAATACTCAACTCGCGGAGGAACTTCCGGATATACATCGCGTTGAATAACACCATCATTCTCCAACTCTTTAAGCTGCTTTGTAAGGGAGCCTTGAGACAGATCTCCAAGGAATTTTTTGATATCCGTATATCGCCGTGTTTCGTCTTTTAGGTACCATAAGATAAAATATTTCCAACGCCCAGAAAGGACATTCTGAGTAAAAGCTATGGCGTACATGTCACTTTTTCCATCTATAAACTCTTGTTCAAATCCTTCATTGCAAACTCTCATTCATATCACTCCTGATCCAAAGGTACAAAAAGATGTACTATGTTCATTTAAATTGCCCTCTTTGCTAACAAAACAAATACATCTATGATGGTGTCAACACCAAAACAATTTTAGTTTACTAATATGTGAAAGAATAATTAGTCTTATCTCGATTGAATAGTTAGCAAGCTAAATAAATATATCATAGAAATGAGTGACTGATAAGGGCTGGAGACAAACCGATATTCGATCATACTGTAAATTTTAACAAGGGAGATGTTTAACAATGAGTAAAAAAATTCGTACAGGTATCATAGGGGCATCCATTAATAACGGGTGGGCGAGTGGAACACATATTCCAGCTATTCAGCATTTGGATGAGTTCGAGCTTACAGCGGTTGGGACAAGTAATATGGTGAGTGCAAAGAAAAGCGCAGAAGCTTTCTATGCAGATCACGGCTTTGATAATATGAAGGAGTTGGCTCAGCATCCTGATGTGGATATGGTCGTTGTCAGTATTAATGTCAAGGAACATTATAACGCCGTGAAAGCCGTCGTGCCTGCTGGCAAACCAATCTATTGTGAATGGCCACTGGGGTCGAATACAGAGGAAGCGCTTGAAATACAGGAATGGGTAGCATCCGCACAACTGCCAAATGCGATTGGATTACAGGCTAGACAAGCCCCGGCCGTTCAATATGTTAAAGATTTATTGGCAGAAGGTTATGTCGGTAAAGTGTTGTCTGCCATCCTGAAGATCTCTATAGATAGCATGGGTGGCGTTGGTGACAAGTCGACTGCGTACTTGTATGACCGGAAAGTTGGAGGGAACTTGCTGACCATTGTAGGGGGCCATAATCTGGATGCCTTCACTTACATGCTTGGGGACTTTACAGAATTGTCTGCCACCACAGCTCAACAGTTTTCAGAAGTTGAATTGGTAGATATTCAGAAAGTCATCAAGAAAACAACAGATGATCAGATCATGATTACAGGAAAATTGACTAATGGTGCAGCAGCCAGCGTTCATATTCAAGGAGGAGTCAAACATCAGACAGGACTCACACTTGAAATTTTCGGAGACAATGGCACGATTGTTCTGAGCGCTCCTGCATCCATTCAATTCGGATCACATCAATTACGCGGTGCAGGATCTACGGACAACGAGCTTCGTGAACTAACCATTCCCGATGCCTATTACTCGGCTCCACATTCTCTATATAACGACTCCGGATTTGTTCTGAACATGGCTCAGGCTTATCGTAAGTTTGCCAAGGATATTCAAGAAGGTACTACCTTAGCACCTACTTTCGCGGATGCGGTGAAACTTCATCAGTTACTGGATGCCGTCGAGAAATCAGCCCAGACCGGTGAACGTCAATATCTATAACCTCACTCAAGAGAACAAAAGCTGATCCATCCCTATATTTAGCATGCTAAATATATTCGCACGATAGAAAGGTTACACATATTTGTGCCTTTCCAGAACGAAGGAGAAAATCGTTATGAAAAAAAGAAGTGAAATGCAACTGGCTTTACAGATGGTTTCGGGTTATGGAGCCGAATTTAGCGCATGGAGAATGCCTGGCACGGATCCTGCAGCTTACACCAATATGGATAGTTATGTAGAACGGGCTAAATTAGCTGAACAAGGAAAATTTCAAATGATTTTCATCGCTGACACTCCAGGATTATCCAACAATTTAGGCCCACAGACGCCTATGTTCCCTATGGACCCCATGTTGGCACTGATGGCAGTAGCAAGAGAGACACAACACATCGGGCTTGTTGCTACCCTCTCTACAACATTTAATTATCCCTACAACATTGCACGTCAGTTCAAAGCACTGGATGTTATCAGTCATGGACGTGTGGGATGGAATGCGGTTACCACATCCGACCCCCTAGCGGGGGCTAATTTCGGTGCCAGGGTTGAAAATCGCCAAGAACGCTATGACAAGGCACATGAAAGCATACAAATTGTTCAGGCCTTGTGGGGGAGTTGGGAACCAGACGCTTGGACGTTAGATGTAGAAGGAGGGGAATTTGCGGATATGGACAAAATCCAGCCTATAAACCTTCAGGGTCAATATTACGCATCTCGTGGTCCTTTGCCCATTCCGCCCTCTGAGCAAGGCCAGCCAGTGATTTTCCAGGCAGGGGGAGGAGGTGAAGGAGTAGAATTAGCTGGGAAATATGCTTCGGGAGTGTACGCCAATCCTTATGATATTACGTCTGCCCGTGAACACAGACAAGCGATAAGGCAAAGTGCTGCCCGTTTCGGTCGAAACCCCGATGATATCAAAATGTTTGCAGGTTTTATGTTTTCTCTGGCTTCAACGGAGGAAGAAGCTCTGGATCGTCGGAAACAGCTTATGAGCTTTAATCCTCAGGAAATTCCCAGCAGGGTAAGTTACCTCGGATCCATGGTTGGTTTACCCTTATCGGTAAACTCAGTAGATATAGATCAACCTTTAGCGGCAGGCTTGTTGAAAAATGCATATGCCAACCCCATGGACCCACGTTCTCCAAGAGCCTTAAAGTTATTAAAAGAAGGACTCTCTGTAAGGGATGTTCTCGCTCACGGGGTCATCAACTATCATCCGGTCGTTGCAGGCACTCCGACACAGGTTGCTGACTTCTTGGAAGAATGGTTTCTGGCTGAAGCATGTGACGGATTCTCAGTCGTGCCCGATGTATCTTTTGATGGCGTTGCAGATTTTGTGAATCAGGTAGTTCCTATCTTGCAGGAGCGCGGTTTGTTCCATAAGGAATATGAAGGAAAAACACTACGCGAGAATATGGGCGTTCCTTACGAATACGGATTGCAGGAACATGGAATCAACGAATAAAGGAGAGTTTTTTAATGAATAACACACTCGAATTGCTTCATAACCATACATCGTTTCGTTCTTACACATCTCAACCCCTAACTGAGGAACAAATAGATGCAATATTTCAGGCAGCGAATCAAACTTCATCGTTCAGTCTTCTTCAGGCGGTATCCATTATTCGCATCACAGATCCAGTACTTCGAAAAAAACTCAGACATCTCTGTGTCGATTAACCCTATATTGAAGAAGCGGCAGAATTCTGGGTCTTCTGTGCTGATTTCAACCGAAATCATGAAATCGCTCCGGATGTGGATATTGAATATATTGAATTTCTGTTGATTGGTTCATTCGATGCCGGCCTGATGGCACAAAATGCGTTAACCGCGGCTGAATCGATGGGACTTGGCGGAGTGTTCATTGGTGCGGTCAGAGCCAATATTAGCGAACTATCTGACGTATTGAATTTACCTAAATATGTTATCCCTCTGGTGGGATTATGTATCGGTAATCCAGCTGGAGATAAGCCGGAACTGAAACCTCGCCTCCCTCAATCCATGGTATTGCTTGATAATCAATACCAACCGATGGATCAAGAGAAATTGGCAATCTATGATGAGACCATGCTGAAGTATTATGAAAATCGTCCGACGAGAGCTCCTTTCACCGTAAAAAAAGTAAAAGGATGGAGTGACCATATCCAGGATCACCTCGAGAGAAGTATTAATCCGCAAATGATGGCCTACTTGAACAAGCAAGGTTTTGCCAAAAAATAAGCTTTACGATAAATCCAATCTTCCTGAACTTTAGAGTTGTCCATAATAGGTAAACTGACGACTGTAACTTATTAAGTATGATAAATCACTCTGATGAAGAAGGCATCATTCGCACAATATGCTCTGCTATACTTCGTTCTGTTAGTTTAGTTTGTTCAGCAGTATGCAGAGTAACTGCTTCATTAATCATGTTAGCATAGATTTGTGCGTACAAAGTACGTTCATCAGAGTTTATGTCCTGCATACAAAGATCCAAATAATGCTTAAGTGCAATGACTAATTTTGAAGAGAGAAGAGGAATAATTTTATTATAGTTCCGTCGACATTTCTTTTTGACTTGTTGATGATACTCAAATGCTGCGAATACCAAGTGCATCATATTGTCTTTGGTAAATGCACACACACCATTAGTATGTTGTTGAATAAGTTCTTCTGCTGATTTTTTTATAATCTCATCCAATAATTCATATTTATCTTGGAAATGAGCATAGAATGTTGCCCTATTGATTTGGGCTCGCTCCGTTAAATTTTGTATTGTTATTTTATCAAAATCTTTTTCTTCCATTAGTTCAAAAAGTGACTCGAAAATGGATTCTCTTGTTCGAGTTGTACGAATATTTCTTACTTTAAGTCCCATGAATCTATCTCCCTTTTTTAAACCAACAAAAGGCTCGCATTGTTGGTTGTTCATCAATGATGTTCCGGATACAATTGAACTACTAAAGCAACTATTGTTGTATTAGTATAAAACTAAGAAGGTGGTTAGTCTATTAGAACTTTAAAGTGCAAGCTCTATAGTAAGTAACTAAAACAGTAATAAATTTTCGAATTAAATACAAATATTGGGGGATTTTAGATGAAACTCACAGGAAACACGATTTTCATTACAGGTGGCGGTTCAGGAATTGGACGTGCATTGGCAGAAGCTTTACACAACCTTGGAAACAAAGTAATCATCTCGGGTAGACGAAAAGAGCGTCTGGAGGAAGTACTTAGTGCTAATCCTGGAATGTCTGCAGTTGAACTGGACATACAGGATCTTTCCAGTATTGAGGTAACCGCTGAGCAACTTATTAAGGACTTCCCTGATTTGAATGTGTTAGTTAATAACGCCGGCATCATGCTTTTCGATGAGGCTGCGGGTGTGATTAACGAAGAGGTTCTGGTTTCAACGGTCTCAACAAACTTGCTTGGACCAATTCGGATGACGTCTTCATTAATCGAACATCTGAAGTCTAAAGAAGAAGCTGTGATCATTAATACGACTTCTTCAATCGGGTTTATTCCGTACGCAGCGACTGCAGTGTATTCCGCTACCAAAGCAGCGCTCCATTCTTATACCTTATCACAACGTTATTTGCTTAAAAATACAACAGTAAAAGTATTAGAAATTATACCACCTGGGGTTCAAACAGAACTCATGGCAGATCTTAGTGACGATCCACATGCGATGCCACTTGAAGCATTCATTAAAGAAACAATAAGATTACTCGGTACGGATGCTGAAGAAGTTCTCGTGGAACAAGCTAAAATGATTCGTGATAACCAAGGCCCGAATGAAGGAGCTTTTGTAACCCAACTTAACGATATGGCGAGCCAAGCTGCAAAAGGCCATTAATTTCATTTTTCCAAGACTTTGGTTTCATTGTTACCAAAGGTGAATTGACACCTATATATCCCCATGATACATTTAGTCTGCTAAATATAATTCGAATGTTAGGGAGGGACCGTTCATGACGACAGATGCAGTAGATTGTGATATTCGACAGTCTTTAGATCGAATTTCCTCCCAAATGCGTCGAAACTATAGTGAATCTCTTCGGGAACTTAATCTCTATGTAGGACAAGATAATCTGTTGTATCGGCTGTGGTTGGGTGATGGGGTAACACAGATGCAACTAAGTGAACATATGAAATGCGAACCACCAACCGTTACGAACATGGTCAAATCACTGGAACAGAACGGATTTATATATCGCAAACGTGATGTACAGGATGCAAGGATCATGCGTATCTTTCTAACCGATAAGGGCAAAGAATTAGAAAAACCGGTTGAGTATAAATGGAGAGAGCAGCAAGAGAAACTACTTCAATCCATTTCTTCGGAAGATCGGCTGATATTGAGGCAATTCATGCAACAAATGGAGCGAAATATCTTATAACTTATGCCAAGCTTTACGTAAGCTAAATGAAATGAACGAAACAGAGCCGCTATTATAGCGGCTTTTTTTATTTCCAATAGTTATACTTCCTTGCCCAGAACAAGAATTTGTACTTTCAGTTTCGGAATTTACGATTACAACTCTAATGTGGGATAAGATTGTGATAATTCAAGTTAATTTTGTTCATTTAGATGCTTAAGAGATTACAGTACACTGGAAGAACATACAAATGGAACACACTAAACATAAAAAATGTGAGGAATTATAATTCGTTGGAGGTTTTAACGTGAAGACCAAAAATATCTGGTTTAATCAACCTGCTGAAAGATGGGAAGAGGCATTACCTATCGGAAATGGAACTCTTGGAGGCATGATATTTGGGAAAACACAGATCGAAAGAATTCAGCTTAATGAAGATAGTCTGTGGTATGGTGGTCCGATGCAGCGGAATAATCCTCAAGCACTTGAATCTTTATCTCAGATCAGAAGCCTGATTTTTGACGGTAAGATTAGGGAAGCAGAAGAACTCGCGGCAGATACTCTGGTAGGTGTTCCTGACGGTCAAAGACATTATGAGCCATTAGGGGACTTCTATATCGCTTATGATCACAGTGAACATGAACCAAATGGATATCAAAGACATCTCGATCTGGAACAAGGCAAGGTAAACGTGAATTATGCCGCAGATCAGTCAATTTACAGCCGAGAATATTTTGCTAGCTACCCGGATCAAGTGCTCGTTGTTCATCTCAAATCTAGCTTGCCTGGAAAGTTATCTTTCTCCACTGTTTTTGGCAGGGGAACCGTTCTGGAATCAACATCCTATTCAGATATTCTTAAGCATCCTGTTGGCTTCCAATCCTATCTGGACCGGATCGAGAAGCGTGGAACGAATAACTTGATCATCCGGGGAAGAAGTGGGGGAGAAGAAGGAATCCGATTTTGTTGTGCGATTCGCCTTATATCTGAAGGAGGGCAGGTTCATTATTCAAGCGGCCAGCTTTCTCTGAAGGATGGTAATTCAGCGACTATTCTAATCACGGCTTGCACGGATTTTCGAGTACCCAAGGCACAACTCGAAGTGGAGTGCCTCCGCAGAATTGATGCTGCTTCCGCAAAACCATATAGCGAACTGCTCGCCGATCATGTATCGGACTATCAAACCTTATTTGAAAAGATGGATATACATCTCGAAGATGAAAATAAAGATGTTGGTTATTCCGAACTTCCAATCGATCAGCGCCTTGAGCGGCTTAGAGCTGGTAAGCATGATCCGGAACTCATGAGTCTATACTTTCAATTTGGTCGTTATCTGCTTATCTCAAGCAGTCGTCCAGGTTCTTTACCTGCAAACCTTCAAGGGATATGGAATAAAGACATGCTTCCTGTATGGGATAGCAAATATACGATTAATATTAATACACAGATGAACTACTGGCCTGCAGAAAGCTGCAATCTGTCTGAATGTCACATTCCATTGTTTGATTTTATAGATCGACTGCAAGTCCGGGGAAAGGAAACCGCTAGAACCATGTACGGATGCAAGGGATTCGTTGCTCATCACAATTCGGATATCTGGGCAGACGCTGCACCGCAGGATGTATGCATGACATCGACGTTTTGGACCATGGGAGGAGCATGGCTTTCATTACATCTATGGGACCACTACGAATACAATAAGGATGTTCAATTTCTCAAAAAGGTTTACTCCACGATGAAAGATGCGGCTATGTTTATTCTGGATTATCTAATAGAGGATCCTTCCGGTAATTGGGTGATATGTCCTTCGTCCTCACCGGAAAATCGCTATATATTAGATAATGGAGAGTCGGGGGCTTTATGTTTTGGTGCTTCAATGGACAATCAGATTATTAGAGAACTCTTTACGCGTTGCATTGAAAGTACCCAGATATTGCAAGAAGATCAGGAATTCGGAGAAGAACTCCGTAGTGCTTTAACCAAAATACCGGAGACCTCCATTGGCAAACATGGCCAGATCCAAGAGTGGAGTAAGGACTATGATGAATTGGAACCTGGCCACAGACATATTTCCCATTTATTCGCTTTGCATCCCGGAACGCAAATTACGGTGCAATCCACACCTGATCTGGCTAAGGCAGCGCGCGTAACACTCGATCGAAGATTGGAACACGGTGGTGGACACACAGGATGGAGCAGGGCGTGGATTCTCAATATGTGGGCACGATTAGAGGAGTCGGAACTTGCACACGATAACATCGTGGAACTTTTACGTTCCTCCACGTTACCCAATCTGTTTTGTGACCATCCTCCATTTCAAATTGATGGGAACTTTGGAGGTACTGCAGGGATAGCAGAGATGCTTCTCCAGAGCCATAACGAAGTAATCAGATTGTTACCTGCTTTGCCAGCAGCTTGGCCAAAAGGATATATTCGTGGTATTCGGGCTCGTGGCGGATTTGAATTAGATCTGGAATGGGAAAATGGTCGTCTGTTAAATACCAGAATTCGCTCTATTGCAAAATCAAGAGTTACCTTATCCTATCTGGACCAAAAGATAGAATTAACCTTTCCTGGCCCCAATGCTATAATTGAATTAAAAGGGAATAAATGGAATAATAAATAAGAAATTACCGATTACCTGAGCGAATACCGGCTGACAAAATAGCCGGTATTTGCTCTTTTTATTTGCTGAGATAAGATATAGGCAAGAGGTGGCGTGTTCTTGCTCAATGCAATGTTTAAAGAAGACTTCCATATTTAACAAATTTACCAGGTGAAGTGCCGACCTGCTTGGTGAAGGTGCGAATAAAATTGGCGTAATCTCCAAAACCGGATTGATAACAGGCCTCTGTAATACTTAAACCTTCGATTAAATAAGATTTCGACAGCTCTATACGGCGACTAAGAATGTATGCTCGAATCGTGAGTCCGGTATGCTTTTTGAATTGTCGACTAATATAGCTGCTATTCGTGAACATCGCCTCTGCCAATTCTTCCAGCGTCAGTTGCCTCGTCAGATTACATTCAATGTAACCCATCGTATTTCGAACTAGTTCAGGCATAATATCCGTTGCAACAAAATCCGTATTTTGAAAAGTTAGATTCGTTAGAAGAAGTAGCTGTGTAATCAAAATATTCCCCAGAATATCTGCTCCATAATCACTTGATGAGAGACACTGTTCAAGCTCGCCAGCTAATTGCAGCACTTGTTGAAGCTCCTCCTCTTCAAGATGTACGATATTACCCTTACCCTTGGGACGGTAGTCGAAACATGCGGATAAGTTGGTGCTAGAAGTAGACAAGCGGTTCAGATATGACTTTTTCAGATTTATGGTAATTCTCTCATATTCGTTTTTGTCCAAGGCAAAGGAACGGTGCATCTCCTCCGGGCTAAGAACGAGCAGATCGCCACGTTGCAAATGGTAACAACGGTTCTCAATATAGAAGTTTACATTGCCACGTAGAAATAAGTAGAGTTCATATGCATTATGTCGATGATAAAACGTTCCCATATTATACGTGGTGGTGCGATGAAGGTACAACAGCTCATTCTGGATTGGATCAAACAGGTATTCTGAAGTCTCATTCATATCAGATATATGACCTCCTTGTCGTTTCGCGCAATAAATATAGCCGCTTGTGCAATGAAATTGCAGACGTGAACCTATAAAATGTAACCATCCTAGCATGAAGGATACATAATTGCAAGCGTTTCCACACGAGTGTGTACAACGCGATTGGAGGAAAAGATGGATCTGATTTTCACGGCTAGAAGTAGAGTGCAGGACAACGTAGAGTACACGGCATTGAATAAGCATGCTCTCAAGGCTGACGTAAAAGTAACAAGCGGGCACGGCAGTGCAGAAGACCCATGGCAAGCCGACATTCAGATTTACAACGAGGGCCAGAATGCTTGGGCAGGGGTTATTCATGTGGAAATGCCGTTGGACAAACAGAATCCGAGGTTTTTTTTGCCTGCATTTATGTATGGCCGCAACCGGGGCGAAGCACCCCAGAATGTCCCAAATGAGTTCCCCAGACTAAGGGAGGGCAAGCGCTCTCGTCCTTCATCACCTTGGTGGATGGTCCGAAGTGATCGTCTGTCTCATCCAGCTGCACTTATCTATGATGAAGGTCGGATTGTTGGTCTAAGCGCAAGTCCCTACTGGATCAATACAGGAAACCAGAAGCAGCAATGGTATCCAGAAATGGAAGGAAACTTTGTGCAATATGGGGGATTCACATGTTCTATTGAAAAGGGTACGGTCGGATATACGTTGGGATATGAGAATGCTCCGTTGTTATTTATCAAATCCAGACTTGTCCATGAACGAGCTGCCCTTGGAGAAAATTGCTTTGAACTTGCGGCAGGTGAATCGGTTGGGCTCACACTTGAACTATATAACTACGAGTCTGAATCAGAACTGGGCATCAATCCAGCACTGGAAACAATCTATAAGAGGTATCACGAAAAACCAAGAGAAGGAAGTGACATTCAGACAACGGTAACAGATTTGTCCAATGCCATCTATGAGTATGCCTGGCTTCCGGAGGATCGTCATTATTCTACATTTGTATATGAAGATGCTGCTGAAACCAGTGGCTACCGATACAACAAAATTATTTCAATCAGTTGGACAAATGGTATGACCATCGCTGCACCAATGCTTATGGCTGCATTGCGACTGGATAATGAGCCCATGCGACAGCAGGCATTATCCTGCATTACCAATATTATCGAGAATGCCATGAATCCCGAATCCGGACTTCCATATGACGCCTATCAGGATGGGATATGGAGTGTTAAAGGCTGGTGGTTCGACGGCATGCGTACCCCAGGACATTCCTCTTACCTTGTAGCTCAAGCGATGTTCTACATTCTGAAAAGCTACGATTATGAGAAGCGCATTCGAAATGTGAGACACGATGATTGGCTTGCTTACGTCAAACCAATACTTGATCGTCTGGAGTGCACGAAGAATACGGATGGAGAATATCCCACCATTTTGTCAGAGCGGACCGGAGCAGGTCTTGAATATGATGCTTTTAGTGGAGTCTGGTGTCTTGCTGCCAAGGCATATTACTGTTGGTTAACCCATGATGAATCTTCTCTGGAAGAGCTCAGACGCAGTGAAGCCCACTATTACAACACCTATGTGCAACACATGGAATGTTACGGCGCTCCGCTCGATGCGGACAAAGCTGTTGATTCGGAAGGCATTCTGGCGTACATCAAAGCTGTTCGGTTTCTGCACGCGTTGACCGGTGACGAGCTGTATCTGGATCACATGAGAGATGCGATCAGTTATGAATTCAGCTTCAAATTTTGTTACAACTCACCTATTAAAATTCCGCCACTCAGTACATTAGGCTGGTCCAGTTCCGGGGGAAGTGTTACTTCAGTAGCTAATCCGCATATTCACCCCATGTCAAGCAATCTAGTGGATGAGCTGTTGTATTATGTTGGACAACGGGAAGACAATTATGTTCGCAAACGTATGATGGATACCATCGGGTGGGGGTGTCAGACCTATAATCGTTATGATCAAGAATTCGGCTATGGCAAAAAAGGATGGATGTCTGAACGCTTCTGTCATTCGGAAGGACTGGTCACTGAAAAATATGCGGATGGTACACCAGCCAGCACCTGGTTTTGCCTGATGCCATGGGCCAGTGGATCGATCATCGAAGGCCTTGTTGGCGACTATTGGGATTATGCGCGACCTGTATGAATTAATTTTGCAATAACTAACAACAGTCACCATATTAGATACCGCCGATAGGGAGACATGCTACCGGCGGTTTATTTTCGTTGGAGGAAAGGGGACACACGGTATGTTAAAAGTATTACTGGTAGATGACGAGATGTATGTACGAAAGGGGCTGTATGAACTCATAAATTGGATGGATCTTAACATGGAGATTATCGGAGAGGCAGAGAACGGTGCAGAGGCATTAAATCTGATTGAATACCTGCAACCAGACGTGATTATAACAGATATCCGTATGCCAATCCTGGATGGACTGGAACTGATACGTGCCGTTGAGAAAATGCCACATCTGGAACCTGTGTTCATTATCATCAGTGGTTATCATGACTTCAAATATGCACAGCAGGCAATCAGGTACGGCGTTCATGACTATATCCTCAAGCCTATTGATGATGAAGAACTGACGGCGACGTTGCAGAAGTCGGCTAATCTCATTTGCAATAAACGAAAACATATGCTCATGGCTGAGGGACAGGCCAGCAACATCATGTTGGAGGATCTGATCAAAGGTCATGTACAGAAGCAGGATGAATATCGATATGCCGAGATGCTCGGGATCAATCATAACTCCAATCTGCTCATGACTTTAATTGAACTTCAGACCGGATTAGATGAAATTAAAATTACCATTGAACAGGTACGTGAAGCAGTACAATCTCTGGAGAGTAACTTATGCCAAATGTTCATCAGTGAGCAACAACACGGCATGTTTGCATTATTAATGTTGTGGTCTAAACCTGATCAAGGTGGCTCGGCGTTACAGGACAAGCTGCATTCTATTCATATAACACTGAGCAAAAGATTTAACGTGGACATCGGTCTTTACGCAGGAACACTCGTCAAAGAGATTGGAGATGTCCCACAATCCCTTATGGCGGCTAAAGAAGCAGCCAAGCATAAATATGCAGAAACTGGTGGTGTCGTGTGCTATACGGAGATCAAAGACAAACCACTGTTTGTTTTTAATGTATACCAGGACGAGGTGGATCACTTAATTTTGAGCCTGGAAGAGGGGAATAGGCCTGCTTACCACAAGATTGTAGAAGAGAAATTCAAATTGTTTCATATGAATCGGTTTTCTCCTCAGGCTGTATCGGGTTCTCTTTTGCGTTGTATAACGGGTATTCTCGCTGTGGTCCACGAAATGGGTGGTAATGATGAAGGGTTGCAGCAGCTGAAGGAGCTGGCACAACAAAGTCATGAAGGTTGGAATTTAGGACTATTGAAGAATGCTTTTCTCACTGCGCTGGAGGAAGCCGAGGATTATGTCTCTCAACTGCGGATGGAGCGATCCAAAGGGGATATCAGCAAGATCAAACGGTATATTGATGCAAATTATACCGAGAACATCAATCTCAAAAGCATTGCTGCGCTCTTCTATATGAATCCCGTCTATCTTGGGCGATTATTCCGCAAAAGCTACAATCAATACTTTAATGACTATCTGCTGAACCTGCGGATTCATGAGGCGAAGAAGTTACTGCGCCAGACGGATCTGAGAATGTACGAGGTTGCTGCACGCGTAGGATTTCAGAATGCGGACTATTTTGTAACCCAGTTTGAGAAACTTGTTAAGTTATCGCCTACAGAGTATCGCAATCTCCTTATGGGAAATGAGCAGCGAGGTGCACAATGCCAAGATGGAACCTGAATTACATGAAGCTTCGAGATAAGCTACTGCTCATGTATGTCTTATCTGTGTTTATTCCCATCGTTGTTACCAATGTGGTGTTCTACAATGTCACATCCGCCAATATTCGTAGTCAGAAAACTCGTGATGCCGGCATGGCCTTGAACAATCTGAAGAACGACCTGCGGGTAACCATTGATCAGGGCGTCGGTCTCTCTTATTCGTTATATACTGATCCTGTATTCAACGACACCATCTCCCGTTCATTTCAAAGTCATTTTGAGTACATTGACGCTTATAATTCCTATTTAAAAGGGCAATTCTCCGGTCAAATGAATCAGGGAATTCGCTGGTATCAAGTGTATACCGATAATTCTACCATTTTATCTTCCGGTTATATTGATCGTTTAACTGACGATGTCCGCAACTCGGACTGGTACGTTCAATTTCAGGCATACTCCGCCCCTTATCCGGCACTGATCTCATCGGATCAGATGTTAAGCCTGGTTCAAAGGCTCGACAATCTGGACACTGGGGGGAGAGAGCAGTTACTTAAAATTGACCTGAATATGGATATGATCAAGCAGTATTTCCACAACAGCGGATTTGATGGAAAAGTGTATCTTCTTGATCCGGGGGGACACATCCAATTTTCAAATGATCCTACAGCAGAAGAAGCTCAGATAGGGAAACGTTACAGCGAGATCCAGTTTCCGAACAAAATGATTCCCTTTGAACTTACGTATACAGGCATTAACTATCTGGAAGGGTGGTCCCTGCAAGGGGTGATGGATGAAGAAATTGTGTTGAAGGAGGTGCGGAAGTCCCGTTCCTTCGTCGTATGGCTGGCTTGCATTAATTTTGTCCTGCCTTCTATTATCATCGCGGCTATGTCCAGAACCATCCATGTCAGGCTGGTGCGCATTCTGAAACATATGAAAAAAGTAAAAACACAGAATTTCCAGACGATTCCGCCTGAAGATGCAAGAGATGAAATAGGTCAACTCACGATGGAATTTAATCGAATGACCGAGACGATCCATAACCTGATTCATGAGGTATATCTCGCTGACATCCAAAAGAAAGACCTGGAGTTAAAGCAGCAACAAGCACAGCTTCATGCGCTCCATAGTCAGATCAACCCGCATTTTTTGTTTAATACGCTGGAGTCGGTACGTATGCGGAGCCTCATCAAAGGCGAGAGAGAGACTGCCAAAATTGTGCATAACATGGCCAAGATGTTTCGCAAGTCAATTAGTTGGAATCAGAATGATGTGACAGTGAAGGAAGAATTGGAACTCATCGAGAGTTTTTTGCAAATTCAGAAATACCGCTTTGGAGAAAAACTTCAATATACCATTGAGGCAGATCCTGCGGTACTGATGTACCGAATCCCCAAGATGGTTATCCTTCCCTTTGTTGAAAATGCAAGTATTCATGGAATTGAGTCATCTCCGGGTGTAGGTATCATTCAACTCTTCGTTTCAATGGAAAATGACCAGCTCCATATCAGACTAACGGATAACGGTATAGGGATGTCACATGCAAAATTGGAAGAGTTGTTAAGTTACCTGGATCAAAACACCGATATGGGAGAGCATGTTGGCATGAAAAATGCGTATAGTCGCTTAAAACTTTGTTATAAAAATCACTTTACATTCGACATCCAGACATGGGAAGGAGAAGGAACACGTATTCAAATTAAGCTTCCACTTGATCCATCAGCCATGCCAGGCGACTAAATATGAGGGATATACTTTTCAAAGTAGGAGGTACACTTTCATGGGTAACTTTGAAAGCGCTATCTTGATATATTGAGAAGGCTTAAAGACACAAACAATACTTTAAGGGGGCATTTGCTACATGTTTAGAAAAAGAAACATTATAACAGGTCTGGCCATTTTACTGGCTGTAACCCTGGCAGGTTGTAATAAAGCCAGCCCGGAAGCCTCTTATCCTGACAGTAATGACAACACCCCGGTCACCTTTAAATATTTCACGTTTGGCGGTGGCAAGAAGGACATTCTGGCAAGCAGCACGACCATTGGCAAGAAGTTACAGGAACAAACAGGCGTTGACTGGAAAATGGAATATCTGGTCGGCGACGGTGCAACCAAGGCAGGTGTAATGATTGCGAGTGGGGATTACCCCGACATCATCGACTCCAGTGGTGAAATGGCCAAATTGATGGATGCAGGATCTTTTATCCCGCTGGATGAACTGATCGATCAATACGGGCCTAACATCAAGCGAGTATACGGGCCTTATATGGACAAATTCAGACAGGAGGATGGAAAGATATATTTCTTGCCATACACTGCCAACATCGGTTATGTGTCAGAGCCTAATTTTCAGACCGGCTTTTATATTCAGCGTGCTGTGTTAAAAGAGTTCAACTATCCCAAGATCAAAACGCTGGACGAATATTTTGACTTGATTGAGCAATACAAGCAAAAGCATCCGCAGATCGATGGAAAAGAAACCATCGGCTTCGCCACACTTGCGGGTGAGTCGGGCAGCTTCTTCACCCTGCTAAATCCGGCCATGCATCTGGCAGGTTATCCAAACGATGGCAGTGTGATGGTGGATATGCAGAGCCATGAAGCCAAACTGGTAGCCGGATCTGATTATCAGAAACAATGGATTCAGAAGCTGAGCGAGGTTAACGCACAGGGGATGTTTGATCCCGAATCCTTCACAATGAACCAGGATCAGTATCTCGCCAAGTTGACATCCGGTCGGGTGCTGGGATATTTCAGTTACTCCTGGCAGGTTGGAGACGCAACGAACAACCTCAAGAAGGCTGGTATTGACGAAAAACGTTACGTATCACTACCGATCGTATTTGATGACAGTGTCAAAGACCAGTATGTGGACCCGCCAGGTTTTGTGAACAACTATGGTGTCGGAATTACCGTAAATGCCAAAGATCCTGTGCGAATTATTAAGTATTTTGATAATTTGCTCAAGGAAGAAAACCAGATTCTGGTTCAATGGGGTATTGAGAACGAGACGTATAGTGTGAATGATGAGGGTCGCTTTTACTTTGAAAATGATGACCAACGCAAGGCACATGAAGATCCTGAATTAAGTCGTAAATTCGGCTTTGACTATTTTAATTACAGCTGGCCTCGTTACGGCAATAACTCCGTACTGGAGGATGGCAACGCCTATGGACCAGGCAATCAACCAGAAGTGGCTACCTATAGTTACACGGACGGTGACAAGCTGTTGTTAGAGAAATATGGTGTGGAGACATTCACAGAACTATTCAGCACACCGGATGAGCGTCCTTGGTCTCCTGCTTGGTCCATTGCATTGGAGCAGGGCTCTCCTGAACAGATTTTCATCACCAAGGCAGAAGATCTCCAGAAGAAATATTTACCCAAAATGATTATGGATTCACCTTCCACTTTCGAGAACACATGGAATGAATATATGAGTCAATTGAATCAACTCGACAAGAAAACATACGAAGCTACGATAACACAGGCAGTGAAGGATCGTGTAGCTGGAAAATGGTGAGTGTAATCCATAAGAGAAAACACGGAACGGGGGAATATTCACATGTTAAAACCAAAATTTAGAACAGCAGGTTTAGCTGTATTACTGACCGTTTTGCTGGCTGGGTGCAGTCAGAACAACTCGTCATCATCACCTTCAGCCACAGGTGATGATGAGAACAGTCCAGTCACGTTCTCGTATTACATGTTCTCTCCAGGCAAGAAGGATACTCTGGCAAGCGAAACAACAATCGGTAAAGTGTTGCAAGGACAAACAGGTGTGGACTGGAAGTTGGAATATCTCGTAGGTGATAGTGCGACAAAAGCCGGTGTCATGATTGCCAGTGGAGACTATCCTGATGTCATTAGCTCCAGTGGTGAGATGTCCAAGTTACTGGATGCCGGTGCCTATATTCCGCTGGATGATCTGATTGAGGAATACGGACCTAATATCAAAAGGGTGTATGGACCATATTTCGATAAAATGAAAAATGCTGAAGACGGAAAAATCTATGCTCTGCCTTATACGGCTAATCAGGGTGAGTATTCAGGTAGTCCAAATGTGGGCGGAGGAGCTTTCTGGATTCAACGATCTGTGCTCAAAGAGTTTGATTATCCCAAGATCACTACACTGGATGAATATTTTGATCTGATTCAGGATTACAAGGAAAAACATCCAACGGTTGATGGTGCAGAGACAATCGGATTTGTGTCACTTGCGGGTGTGGCTAATAACTTCTTCACACTGCAAAATCCAGCGATGCATCTTGCCGGTTATCCGAACGATGGCAGTGTCATGGTAGACATGACTACCCATGAGGCAAAAGTCGTCGCGGGAACAGATGCTCAGAAAAAATGGATTCAAAAGTTAAATGAAATCAATGCTCAAGGCATGCTTGATCCGGAATCCTTTACGATGAACAAAGACCAGTATTTGGCCAAGCTGACTTCGGGTCGTGTGTTAGGATACTTCAATTATGGCTGGCAGGTTGGAGACGCATCGAAAAACCTGCTCTCGGCAGGCATTGATGAGAAGCGCTATGCACCACTTCCGATTGTGTTTGATGAAGGAATTAAGGATCAGTATGTTGATCCTCCCGGCTTTGTCAACAACTATGCAACAGGTATCTCGGTGAATGCCAAAGACCCTGTTCGTATCATCAAATACTTTGATAATTTGCTGAAGGAAGAGAATCAGGTTCTGGTGCAATGGGGAATCAAGGACGAGACGTACAGTGTGGATGATAAGGGCAGATTTTATTTTGCAAATGAGGATCAACGCAAAGCCCATGATGATCTGGAGCTGAGCCGTAAATTCGGGTTCACCTACTTTGGCACAGACTGGCCGAAATATGGCGGTGAATCTACACTAACCGATGGTAACGCTTATAGCCCTGGCAACCAGCCAGAAGTAGCCGCTGCATCTTACACCGAGGGAGACAAGAAGTTCCTTGATGCCTACGGTATCCAAACCTTTAGTGAATTATTTAACAAACCGGAAGAGCGGCCATGGTTCCCCGCATGGTCCATCGCCCTTGAGCAAGGATCACCTGAACAGATCTTCACCACCAAATCGGATGATCTGCAACGTAAATACTTACCGGAAATGATCTTGGGAGCACCCTCGAATTTTGATAAGCTGTGGGATGCTTACATGGCTGAATTGAACAAATTGGACAAAGCTGGTTATGAAGCGACGATTACCAAAGTTGTGAAGGATCGTGTCGCAGGAAAATGGTAATACGAACACTTTAAAACAAACTGTACATGCAGAGGAGAAGACGAAAGAGAATAAACTCCGGTTTCTCCTCGCATGAATAACAGCAAAGGAAAGGAGCAGGTTCACCGTGGAGAAACCTAATGTCTCCCTTAACTCGATGCCGCCAGCCTCGAATCCGAAGGGAACCAGAGCACATTCGTTCTTCAAACGTCTTGTGCAACAACGAACACTTGCCTGGATGTGTATACCTTTTGTCATCTGGGCTTTTATCTTCAAGTACCTGCCGTTATGGGGATGGACCATGGCTTTTCAGAATTTCAAACCGGCGAGGTCCTTCTCGGATCAGCAGTGGGTAGGCTGGCAGCATTTTAGTACGTTGTTTGAAGACAATACCTTCTACCGGGTGCTGCGCAATACGCTTGTCATGAGTTCCATTAAACTGGTGTTGGGATTTGTGACAGCAATTACACTGGCCCTCTTGTTGAATGAACTGAAAAATGTCATATTTAAACGCTTTGTGCAAACCGTCAGTTATCTGCCTCACTTTATTTCATGGGTTGTTGCCTCCAGCATTGTGTTAACCGTACTGTCACCAGACGGAATTATCAATCTGCTGTTAATGAAGCTTCATCTAATTGACAGTCCCGTACTATGGATGGGGAAAGGTGAATACTTCTGGGGTATTCTGGGGGCAACTGAGGTCTGGAAGGATGTCGGCTGGAACACCATTATCTATCTGGCAGCGATTACGGCAATTGATCCGGCACAATATGAGGCTGCAGAGATTGATGGAGCCAGTCGCTTCAAACGGATGTTATATATCACGCTGCCTGGCTTGAAACCGGTTATTGTGATCTTGTTGATCATGAACATGGGAAGTATTCTGGAATCCGGATTCGAGCCACAATATCTGTTGGGTAACGGGATGAATATGGATTATTCGGAGAATCTGGACATCTTTGTACTGAAATATGGATTAGGGATGGGGAACTTTTCCTTGGGTACAGCAGCCGGCATATTCAAAACTGTGGTCAGCTTCATCTTCCTTTTCTCAGCGAACTATATAGCGAAAAAAATGGGAGAGAGCAGACTATTCTAAAAGGAGGCCTATGCCATGCGAAAAGGAAACACATCCCGCTTGCGGAATAGCAGCACCGGGGATCGAGCGTTTGACACCATTAACATCATCTTCATGGTATGTCTGATGATTGTGACGATTTATCCCTTTGTTAATATGATTGCCGTATCCTTCAACAATGCAAATGATGCCATTCGGGGTGGAATATATCTATGGCCTCGTGTATGGACACTGGACAACTACAAATACATTTTTGGCGAATCCGATATATATCACGCAACTCTGATCTCGGCACTGCGTACGGTCATTGGAACCGTGGTGTCCGTTTTCTGTACAGCCATGCTAGCATATACGGTTAGTCGTCAGGAATTTGTGCTTCGCAAGTTTGTTACGATGTTTTTTGTATTCACCATGTACTTCAGCGGGGGGTTGATCCCCGGTTATCTGCTGATTCGAGACCTTGGATTGATCGGTTCCTTCTGGGTATATATCATTCCGGGTGTAATCGGTGTCTTCAATATGATTGTCATCCGTTCATTTATTGAAGGTCTTCCTGAAGGTATTCTGGAGTCAGCCCGTATTGACGGGGCAGGGGAGTTCACGACATTTATCCGCGTTGTCCTGCCACTAACGATTCCCGCAATGGCAACCGTATCACTCTTTGTAGCTGTGGGACAATGGAATTCCTGGTTCGATGTATTCCTGTACAACTCTTCCAATAAAGAATTAAGCACGTTGCAATATGAGTTGATGAAGATTCTGCAAACTTCGACGACCTCAGCGACTTCATCAGCAAGTGATGCTTATCAGTCTGCCGAGAGCAATGCAACGGCGGTCACACCAACCTCGATTCGAGCGACCATGACCATTATTGCAAGTGTTCCTATTCTGATGGTGTATCCGTTCTTACAGAAATACTTTGTACAGGGCATGACAATTGGTGGAGTGAAGGGGTAGTCATGGCCAGCTTATCATTTCATTGAATTATGTCAACGCAACAAACGATACCTTATTAGCGTCTATTCATCCATAGGATAACAACAGGAGTGAAACAAATGCATGTAAAATGGATGACGATGATTGGTGCTGTTCTCGGCTCTATACTTATAGGGGTGGGATCGGCAGCTGCGGAAGAAACGTTTGTTGATTTAAAGCATTCAAAGTGGGCAGAGGATGGCATCACGTATATGGCGAAACGGGGAACAGTGGCTGGATACGGCCATGGGATTTTCAAGCCTGAGGCACTTGTGACACGGGCACAAGCCGTCACTTTTATGGTGCGGGAGCTTTATCCAGATCAGCTTCAGAGCGCAGTGGGAGGCACAACCTATTCGGATGTTCCAACTACACACCCTTTCCATCGAGAAATCATGATAGCTGCTAAAAATGGACTTGCGAGTGGTTTCCCTAACGGAACCTTCCGTCCGGACGCACCGCTTAGCCGCGCAGAGACTGCGG
This sequence comes from Paenibacillus sp. CFBP 13594, assembly GCF_014842675.1. NCBI lineage: Bacteria > Bacillati > Bacillota > Bacilli > Caryophanales > Paenibacillaceae > Paenibacillus > Paenibacillus sp. CFBP 13594. The sequence continues at coordinate 1,221,093 of NZ_JACYVQ010000001.1, read as the reverse complement.
CCTTCCTTACAAGGGCATATTCACTCGAACAAGGTAAGAATCCCGCAAAATGGACCGATACAGACAAACATTGGGCGGCAGCACCCATTCTTATTATGAGTTCAAACGGCTTGGTCGGTGGTTATTCGGATGCCACTTTCCGTCCAAATCAAGCTGTCACGCGCGCTGAATATGCCGTATTTATGGCGAGAGTGATTCGCTTCGAACGTGAAGCGGCCATTCGGACACAAGATTGGGACAAACTGATATCCTATATGACGGTAAGTGAGCAAGTTGGTCAGATGCTTATGCCCGACATTAGGCAATGGAATGGTAAAGCGACAACGACCGTTAATGAGGGGCTGAAACGCACTATCCATGATCAGGACTTGGGTGGACTCATTCTATTTGACAAAAATATTGCAGACGTGAGGCAGCTTACAACGTTCACACATGATATACAAAGAGAAGCAGGTGACATACCGCTATTTCTTAGCATTGACCAAGAAGGTGGTGTGATTAAGCGAATACCAGGCGGTACGAACCTGCCAGGTCAGATGGCACTGGGTGCAACTGGAGATGCAGCGCTTGCCGAAGCGGCTGGTCAGCTGACGGGGGAGGAGCTGAAGGCACTGGGATTGCAGATCAATTTTGCGCCAGTGCTGGACATCAACAGCAATCCAGATAACCCCATCATCGGTATAAGGTCGTTTGGCTCGGATACGGATTTGGTGACACGGCTTGGTTTGGCAACGATACAGGGCTTGCAGCAATCCGGGGTCATGGCGGCAGTGAAGCATTTTCCTGGGCACGGAGATACCAAGGTAGATTCCCATCTGGGTATGCCGGTACTAACTCATAATCGCGAGCGGCTGGATGCTGTAGAATTAAAGCCATTTCAGGCTGCAATCAAAAATGGTGTAGAAATGATTATGACCGCGCATATTGCTTTTCCTGCCATTGATAACGAACATGTCACTTCGCTCAAAGACGGTGAACGTGTGCCGGTTCCTGCCACCTTATCGAAAAAAGTTCTGACAGGACTTCTTCGCGGAGAGCTGGGATATGAAGGTCTCATCATTTCCGATGCTTTCACCATGAATGCCATTGCGGAGCATTTTGGGGAAAATCAATCGGTAGAACGCGCCGTTTCCGCAGGTGTTGATATCATCCTAATGCCAAAAGATTCAGCAGCGGCCCATCAAACGCTGGTGAATGCGGTGAACAATGGAACGATCAAGGATGAAACCATACACGCATCTGTGAAACGAATCTTGGAGATGAAAGCGAAATATGGTTTGTTTGAACGCAGCCAGACTCTTGCGCAAAAGCTTACTCAGCTTAACGGTATTATTGGATCGAAGGAGCATCGAGCGGTGGAACAGAAAATCGCAGAGCGAGCGGTCACCATACTCAGTAGCCGCGAAGGTGTGCTTCCGGATCAGATTCAGCAAGGCGATCGGGTTGTTATTGTCACAGCCGAGCAGGATCAGGCGAAACAGCTTGAAAAACAACTGTTGCAAGCCGCTAATAACCTGTCGTTAAAGACTGAAATTGCACTTGTTGGACAAGACAAAATGAATGAAACGCTCCAGGCAATTGGCAAAGCCAATTATGTCATTCTTGCTTCTTACCAATTCCGGAATGTAGCCAGCCAGTTCGGATGGAGCGAGTATCAATCCTTGATCAATGCGATGAACCAGAGTAATCAGCGATATACGCTGTTGTCATTGGGTAACCCTTATGAGATGATCTATCTTCAGAACGTGCGTTCAGGGCTTGCAGTGTATGGAAAGCAGGAGCCAAACACGTCTGCCGGGATCAAAGTTTTGCTTGGTCAACTGAAAGCTGGAGGACAGTTGCCCGTACAAACGGATTAAGTCATTCTTAAATGAAGACAAAAAAGACGGATTCCAACATACGGAATCCGTCTTTTTATTTTTAACTAACCATTGGTTTCACCGATCCATCTACCATCCCTCACTCGGGGAGTTCTTCGCTACAAACAAAATGGAGCAGCATCTTCACAAATTGCTCCGTCATTCGCATATCCAATGAATGATCATGAGAAGCACGAATAGTTACCATGCGCTGGAGCATGGCCATCATCGTTGTGAAGATAAACTGAGCCAGATCAAGCGGAGGGGATGGATTCTTAATACTGCCGTCAACAACGCCTTGGGATAAAGCGCCCATCAGGAAATGATTTTCTTTCCCATTCTGGTTGAATAGATCGTATGTTTCTCTTAATTCAGGACTAAAATCATACATCTCATAGTTGATATCAAATAATTGAATAAACCGGATGTAGTCTGGATGATCCTGGGCATAAACAACCCATGCATTCAACATCACCGTGAGTTGTTCTCGCCCGTTCATGTCCTTCATCGATGCACGGCTAACCTCATCCGTTAAATGTTCAATCAGTTGCATCTGAATGGCCAGAAGAAGCTCATCCATAGACTGAAAATGTTTATAAAATGTCACTCTACTAAGTTCAGCTTTCGTGCATACATCCTTAATCTTTACTTGGAGCAATCCATATTTCAAAAAAAGCTCCTTACCTGCTGCAATCAAATCATCACGATGTTTATTTCCCAATTGTTGATGCCAGTTTTCATTCACTTATATACCGTTGTCCTTTCTTCGAACGAAATGCGTTCAAGGTAAGTCCGAGAGAAGCGAGTAGCATAATTGCACCAAAAATATACGGGAAGTTTATGTTTTTGTCAAACAATAGTCCTGCGATCAACGGGCCAATCACCGTTCCGAGACTGGAAAATGTCGTATTCAGACCCGATGCATAACCTTGTCGATCTCCAGCATTTTTGGATATTAACGTGCTGACCGAAGGTCGCAAAAATGAATTAAAGGCAAAGAATAACGCAGAAGCGAATAACAGAAAGACAAGGTTGACCTTAATTAACATTAACAACAAAGCTATGGGTGTGATTATTAAGGAGAGACGGATCAACTTAACTTCACCGATTCGCTGTACGAACCAATCCAAAAGCCAGATTTGTACAATAATACCGATAATCGCACCCAGAGTAATAATGATGGAGATCGTTGCAGCGTTGAATCCGTATTTTTGTTCTGCAAAAAGCGCGAATACGGTCTCATAACTCATGAGGCCAAAGGTCATAACGAGCAATACAATCAAGTATTTGAAATAGGGTACTTTAAATGAACTCCAGATTTTCTTGCCCAAGTGATCTCCGTTTTGAAGACGGATGGAGACCGTTCTTTTCTCGGGGGGAAGTGTCTCAGGCAATAGCAGCGTCATTAGGGCAGCAATCATTCCCAGACCCGCTGCGAAGAAATAGGGCATGCGAATGTCCATCTCGGCGATGATACCGCCCAGACCAGGTCCCAGAACCATCCCCAAGTTCATAGCTGCGCCGAAATAGCCCATGCCTTTTGCACGTGTCTCTGGTGTTGTAATATCAGCGACATATGCGAGGTTGGCAGGAACCATTAAACCAAGACTGATTCCACCGATAAACCGTGCGACATAGAGGAACGGCAATGACGTTGACAGCGCAAATATGATATCTGAAACAACAGACAGAAACATACCAGCCATGATCAACCTTTTGCGTCCAAATCGATCAGACAGTTGTCCCCCGAGAGGTGAAAAGAAGAATTGAGCAGCACCGAAGGCTGCAACTAAAAATCCTGCTACTGTGCCTCCCGCATGAAAAAGCTTCAAATACTCCGGCAATATGGGGATGAGCATCCCTTGCCCCAATAAAGCGATAAACAGATTTAACATCAGAATGAACAGTGGAAAGCGAACTGATTTTGGTAATGTACTCATGTACGTCATTAACCCCTTCATTTACAACTTGTTAACCTTTACATTGTGTAAACCATTTTAAATGATTTGAAGGAAATATGTAAATCTTTTTTTGTCACCAGATTGTCCATGACATTCAGCGGATGTTGAATGGCCGTACAGAGAAGTCTTCTATATCATATTAAAAAAACAGCATGAGAAAGAGAGGAATCAGAATGAGTGCTAGAACAGTAGTTTCATTGGAAGAATCATGGTTGTTTCAGGCAGATACCGAGAATCAGGGCATGGAACTACAATGGTATGAACAAGGTCCACCCTCGGGCGAAATGGTTAAGATTCCCCACACGTGGAACGTGCAAAACGGGTTGGAGGAGTTCCGTGGAACGGGATGGTACAGTCATGATTTTTACGCTCCTTTGGAATGGAAAGGGAAATTACTGCGTTTACAGTTTGATGCAGTTTATCGAGATGCAGTGGTTTGGGTAAACGGAAAACGTGCAGGAGAACATACTCAATCAGGTTACACTCCATTTATTATAGAGATCTCCGACACAGTCACCTTTGATGCAATCAACCGAATTGTGGTATCCGTGAATAATGAAAATAGCCAGACGGCTCTTCCCATGGGCAATAGCTTTGATTGGGCAGACGACGGAGGAATCATTCGTGGTGTATCGTTAGTGGTTAGCGGTCGAACCGCAATAGACTATTCCAAACTTCAAGCTGTCCCTTACTTCACGGACGTTACGGATGGAACTCGCGCTCCATACGGCATGTTATCTGGTGAGATTCGTTTGTGGGAGCGCGTACAAGAGTCTGAGTGTAGATCTGTCCAATTGAAGGTGATGATTGCGTCTGAAGGAGACTTGTTGACTTCGAATGAATGGGAACTGTCCGGCGATAAAAAGGTCCTAAGCTTTAGGGACATCAAGGTGGAGCACCTTAAGTTGTGGCATTTTGATCATCCCCATCTATACAATGTAACCATTGCTTTATACTCGGATGGTGTCCTTACAGATGAGGTATGCACAGCAGTAGGATTTAGAGAGATTCGCACAGAAGGTAATACATTGTTACTTAACCGTGAGCCGGTTCGTCTCATGGGGGTAGAATGGATGCCAGGATCGAACCCTATGAGTGGCATGGCGGAATCGGTAGCGCAGTTGGAAGAGATGCTTCATCATATAAAACACGCGAATTGTGTAATTACCCGTTTTCACTGGCAGCAGGACAGCAAGTTGCTTGAATGGTGTGACCGTAACGGCTTACTGGTGCAAGAGGAGATTCCACATTGGCAGACACCACAAGATCCGAATAATGAGTGGTTGAATATTTCAATGAAGCATGCCCAAGAAATGGTTCATCGTCACTATAATCATCCTTGTATCTATGCATGGGGGATCGGCAACGAGGTGAACGGACAATCCACTGTTACGGTTCGGTATTTTGAGGAACTCCAATCTCTGGTGCACGGACTGGATGACACGAGATTCATTAACTATGTGTCTAACACAGTGCATGAGAATCCCGCCCAAGATGCCACGGGTGTAGGTGACATGGTCATGTGGAACGATTATATCGGGACATGGCACGGGGAGTTGGACAGGCCGGAGGTTATCCAAAATATGACTAGGGGTTTACCAAATAAACCTCTCGTGGTAGCTGAATATGGACTATGTGAGCCTGCTTTTGAGGGCGGGGATGAACGTCGTACACAAATCTTGGTGGAAAACACAAGGGAATACCGGAAGCATCCTGCCATTGCAGCGCTCATATACTTCAGCCTAAACGATTATCGAACGCAAATGGGGGAAGAAGGCGAGGGAAGGCTCCGCCAACGGGTTCATGGTTCCATGAGTTTAGATGGCACGCCAAAGCCTTCTTACGAAGCTTTACGCCAATTAGCTTCACCAATTAACCTTAATGTGGAGTTGGAAAAGGAGAAGGCCCAAGTCGTAGTTATCGTGGAGAACCGGAATGACATTCCATGTTATCGGATATCTGGGTATATACTTAAACTGGTTGATCAACTCGGTGATTGTATTACTGAACACATCCCGGATTTATCACCTGGGGAGAAGCATGTATTTTACTTTACCGACATTCCTGAGAATCGATGGAACAAACTTGTTTTAGATATCATCAGACCCACCGGATTTTCGGTGAGTAGCGATTCGCTGATGTCATACACGTAAATAACTGGAGGTGGGAACACGTGAAATTAGAGGAATTGTTTACGGTGCATGTGAACATCGAAGAATCATTTGATTTGCAGAATAGCGAAGATGATTCGGTTGTTATGATTACTTTTACAGGCAGCGTAACCGGAAAGTACTTTGAGGGAATGGTGCTAGGTGGAGGAGTGGATACCCAGATCATCGGGAAGAATGGTGACCCGCATACGCTATCGGCAAGATACATGCTCCAAGGGACCGACAACACAGGTCATTCCTGCAAAATTTATATCGAAAATAACGGAAATATTGATAAAACGCTGAAAACTGCTTTATTTCGCACTTCTCCCAAAATGATTACGGATAGCAAGGCTTTATCTTTTTTGAACAGTGAAACGTTGATTGGAGAAGGTCATCCGACGGAGTCAGGGATAGATATAAAAATATACAGGGCGCCATGATAATGCGAGACATGTGATAACTATTTTATTCATGTTTCTTGGAGCAAGATAGCCTGTTATGCTGATTGAGAGTCGCTAAATAAGCGGCTCTTTTTGTCGTATGAGATTTTACGTCAATATTTATATGTATTCTTTTACAATTAATTAACATAGGATGGATACTGCGCAGACACTTCTCACCTATAGTATGATGAGCGAAAATAAACCAATATCAGGCGGAATAAGGAGAAAACTATTCATTATGATGATCAAAAAAATCGGGATTTCAGTAGCATCACTCGCCATCTTAACGTCTGTAAGTGTGTTTGACGTATATGGCGCAGGCTCCAAACGCATGATCGAAGTGTCCGAACAATCAGCTAATGTGGTTGTGAACGGACAAAGGGTGGAAGGGGAATCATTTCTCTACAATGGGGTCACTTATGTACCTGCAAGAGCGATTGGTGAAGCCTTGGGGCAAGAGGTAGACTGGGATAACAACACCCAATCGGTGTTTGTTGGACAAAAAATGAACGATCAGCAGGGATACCGGGGTACCAAAACACCATATCCTTTTAAGGAAACAAGTTATACAAAAGCTCCTATTGGATATGAACCCATATTTATCAACTACATAGGGAGACATGGTTCCAGGCATCTATCCAGTTCCAAGTACGACAAGACGTTATTTGAACTGCTAGACATCGCTGAAAAGGACGGGCAGATCACTAATCTGGGCAAAGAGCTGAAGAAGGAAATTGGCAATCTGATGAAGGTTGAAAAAGATCATTATGGCTTGTTATCCACTACGGGTGGAGAAGAACTGAAAGGAATAGGGGCCAGAGTTGGGCAGAATTTCAAAGAACTTTTTACATCGGATAAAAAAGTGATAGCACAAGCAACCTTCAAAGATCGAACGCCGCAGAGCAGAGATCAGTTTATTGACGGATTAGAGGAAAGCTTGGGAGATAACAAGGTGGAAATTCTGGCTTCAGCCTTTGAAGAAGGGAAAGATCCCTATCTACGGCCCTACGACCTAGCGACAAAGTATAATGAGTACGTTGAAGATGGAGAATGGGTTAAGTTATACGAGGATTATGTCACTCAGAGCACTGGAACGCGTTATGCAAAAGAGGTCCTTTTGCAATTTTTCTCTAAAGACTTTTATCAGAGATTGAATTCTGGAGAGTTTGAATTGAAGGATGAGAAAGGAAAAGTGAAGCTCAGCAACCCAACCGAGGCTGCTTCTAATTTATACGAACTGTACATCATTTCTTCGAATATAAAAGGAGAAGGTGACTTCGAATTCGGGCGGTATTTCACGGATAATCAGTTGAAATGGTACGAGAGTATTGACAATATCAATGATTTCTATGAAAAAGGTCCATCTTTAACGTCAACGGATCTGCCGCAGAATATCATTGCACCTCTGGTCAAAGAGTTGATCGTGTCTACCGACCAGTCCATTCAGCAGAAAGACACGGCTAGTATATTTCGTTTTGCTCACGCAGAAACCATCATTCCACTATCTTCATTCCTGGATATCGCTGGAGCTAATGTGAGTATCGACCAACCGCAGGACGTGACCCAAAACTGGAATGGCTCAGTCATCTCACCGATGGGGGCAAACATCCAATGGATCTTGTACTCCAATGGCAAGGATGTTCTCGTAAAGATGCTTAGAAATGAGGAAGAAATCGCGTTTCCTATTGAAACAAAGACCTATCCGTACTATAAATGGGATGATGTGAAGACATATTACCAAAACAAACTGCAGAAGGTAGGCGTGGAACTGGACAGCAGCTTGGAAGATAATATTGAGCTTTTACAGAAGAAGTTCTAGTCGGGGAAACGATATACGACTATAACAAGATAAAGACGAAGACGAAAAAGATGAAGAAAGCGACTCCCTCCATGGAGCTGCTTTCTTTTTTTGCATGTTAACTAAAAATGGAACAATAAAAAAATCCAAAACAAAATGTGACCAAATGCCGTCCTTAGGAGTGTTAGAGGTATAAAGGAGGGCATAACAACCATGCAGCGATCAGTGCCCCAGCTGGGCGATCATGTGATGAAAGTCTACGAGACATACGCGGATACGCTGTTCCGGATTGCCATGGTGCACCTCGGCAGACGGGAAGATGCGGAGGAAGCCACTCAGGATACCTTCATCAAACTAATAGAAAAAGCCCCTACATTCAACGATGCAGAGCATCAAAAAGCATGGTTGATCCGGGTCATCACCAATCATTGCAAATCCTTATTAGGCAGAGGCTGGCGCAAACGGGAGGTCAAGCTGGAGGGTGTCGATGCCCTTACAACGGACAACCCGGAAGATCACGCGCTGATCGAACTCGTGCTGTCACTGCCCCTCAAGTATAGATCGGTGGTCCATCTGTATTATTACGAAGATTATGCAATTCGGGAAATCAGCGAGATTCTGGAGATTAGCGAGTCAGCGGTGAAGATGAGATTAAAACGAGGAAGAGAGCTGTTAAAGCTGGAGCTGGAAGGAGAGGAACTGCAATGAACGAAGAACAATTCAAACAAAACTACAAGAAAGCGGTGGATCATATGAGAACAAACGAGCAAATGAAAAAACGGGTAGAGCAAGCTTTGAACAGGCAACATCAGGGACCAAAACGTCAAAGTAAACCATTATACATCGCAGCAAGTGTTGTTATCGCTGCCAGCATTGGCTTGGCTGCACCGAGTGTGTGGCAACAATTCAATGGACCAGGCGCACCAACTCCTCAGGTGGCAGAGGTGACTCCGGGCGCGTCATTTGATCCGGTCGTGATTCCGAAGATGGAGCTGCCTGATTCACAGGGGAAAGGCGCGATGGCGGATATGATGCAACTGGTTGTATATGGAGGGAACATCTATACACAGTCTGCAACATTGCTTGAAGGTGCAAATGCACTCAACCTGCGTGGCGAGAAGCTTGGCACAACAACTGGCGGCATCCATGAGCTGAGTGGTCAGGATAAATACACAGAGCTTGCTTCCAACATTGGCGAAGCAGACATCTATGCGGTGAATGGCTACGATAAGGACTTCCGCATCATGTCTTACACCGAAATCGATGGTCAGGTGTATGCTCAACTATTCGACAAGAACAACGGGATCACCATTGGTACGGGTGCCGACCTGATCGGCAAGTTTCATCTCGAAGGCAACATTACTTCGGCACAATGGGAGACGTTTGATAGCTGGAACAATGGAAAGCAGCAGTTTCAGCCGTTAGCAGCGGATGAATCACTGGAAAGCTTCATCTCTGCGTTATCTGCTGCCAAACCAATTGCAACGAGTCCGGAATTGGAAGAGAATCTCTACGGCAAAGAAGATCGCAAAATCATCTATCTCACGCTGGAAGACAAAACGCAGGTTCCACTGGTTCTGTTCGGTGAAGGTCTGGTGCGTTACGGTAATGTTCCTGCATTTCTCGAAGTTGAAAAAGGCGCGTTTCAATCTTTCTGGAACAGCTTGCGGGAGTAAGGCGAAGGAAGCGATAAGGATGCATGAAGAAGAGCGAACAGGGCACATAAGTGTGCTTTGTCCGCTCTTTTGATTATCGGTGGAGTCGTTTAATTAGAATTTTTGTAATACACCAAATGGTCGGTCCACTCATCATTTTCGTGTATGAAACCTTTACGTACACATTCAAATTCCATACCCACGCTTTCAGCTAACTTTACAGAAGGGGTATTATCCAGATTAATATGGGCTTCTATACGGTGGAATTTTAGATGTTCATATGCAATATGAAGAGCTGCATTCACAGCTTCTTTGCCATAACCTTTTCGCCAATACTGATTATGGATCGTATATCCGAAGCTTCCCCATTGAAAATCATCTCTCGCCAAGGTTGCAATATCAACCATACCCAGATGTGTGCCATCTTCCTTGCTAAAGACACCGAATACATAAACGGCATCTGTACGCGCTAACTCCTGGTGTCGATCCACCAGATGATGGAACCAATCCAATGTACATTCACTCATATCCATTTTCCCTTTATCATGGCGGTGCTGGGAAGGCAAGCGGTTTTCAAATTCATTCAACCAATTCTCATAATCGTCTTTCTGTAATGTTCTGATGACTAATCGTTCTGTCTCTGAAATATGATCAAATTTATCTGCTTTTAAATTCAAAATGACATCTCCTTTGGATTGAATTTATGCTCGTGGCATAGCATTGAAATACTCCATAACCACGCTGCGAAACTCTAAAGCTGCTTTTGAAATATACCTGTTTTTATGCGAGAGTAGAGCAATTTCCCGAACGAGTCTATGTTCCTCTACCTGAAGATATCTAATGCGTTCATGCGGGTTTCTGGCTGTGCTTGGTATAAATGCAAGACCGATCTCCGCTTCAACAAGGGCTGTTAATCGTGCAGGCTCATCACCTTCATACACATACTTCGGTACAAATCCAGCGGATTGACATGTAGAATCTACCATATCACGAACACCATAGCCTTGTTTTACCCCAACAAACGACTCGTCCTTAAGCTCGGCTAGTTGAATGCTGCTTCGTTCTGCATATCGATGACCCATAGGAACAGCGACTACGATCGGATCGTCATAAAGTATCTGACACTCGATGTCGTCACCTTGAATCGGAGGGGAGGAGAGACCAAAATCAACCTCGCCCCGATGTAGAAGTCTGGACATGTTCTCTAACGAAACCATTTGTACATGAAACTGAATGTCCGGTTGATTTTTGCGAAATTCTCGTAGTATACCTGGCAAAGTACTTGCCGTAGTCACCGCCAATTGCAGTGTACCCTGATCCGGATTGGAGAGGTCTCCTATTTCCCGTTGTCCCTGTTCCAATTCAAATAAGGCTTTTTCAGTTCGGCGAAGAAATGTTCTTCCAAAATCGTTTAGTCGCAGCTTTCTCCCGATTCGATCAAATAAGGGGACTCCCAGGTCATCCTCTAATCGTTGTATCGTTTTGCTCAGGGAGGATTGCGTAACATGCAGCTTTCCCGCAGCTTCCGTAACATGTTCGCATCGGGCCACCGTCAGGAAATATTTTAGTTGAAGAAGTTCCATTTGCACCATTCCTTCATTCCTTCTAGTTCATCAAATCATAACATATAATGCGTTGGAATAAATGAATAAGTTCAAGTAAGATAACAACAGAAGAAGGAGTGATGCACCGATGAACGTTCGAAATAAAGGATTGATGTTAGCTGTTGGACTCGGAATTATGTTGAATCCGTTGAATTCCTCCATGATTTCTGTGGCTATTTCAAGATTACAACAAGTGTATCAACTTAATTTTACAGCCGTTTCGTGGATTATTTTATCATTTTATATTGCCAGTGCTGTCGCTCAACCCGTCATGGGCAAGTGTAGTGATTTGTTTGGCCGCAGGAAGATCTTCCTCATGGGTCTTGTTATTGTTTTTGTATCGTCCATGCTAGCTCCGTGGTCTCCCAGTTTTTCGTGGCTCATCGCATTCCGGATCGTTCAATCGATTGGCACAAGCATGATGGTGGCCGTTGGAATGGCGATTGTCAGAATGAACGTGACTGAAAAACAAGCCTCCGCCTTGTCCACCTTGGCGATATTCCTTTCTGGAGCGGCTGCAATTGGACCTTTTATTGGTGGAGTATTGATTCATTGGTGGGACTGGCACAGCATATTCTTGGTTAATATTCCGTTTGTCTTGGCGAGTTTTTGGTTCGCCTGGAAAACAATCCCCAAGGACGAGCAATCTCCGTCTATCTCTGGTCACATGTCCATTCGGCAATGGCTCGCGTTAATTGACGCACCAGGTATCCTGATGTTTACGGTAGCTTTGGTAACTCTGCTCATCGGTTTACTATCAGTAAATTCCACAGGAAATATTTCAACATGGCATCTGCTGACAGGGGGGATCGGGTTAATCGCACTCGTCATGTTTATCCGACATGAATTAAATGCAGCCACGCCTTTTATCCCTCTGCGAACGTTTGCCTCCTATCCCGAGATGACTTGGGTGAATGTGCAATACATGCTGGTGAACATCCTGTTTTACGCTCTTTTTTTTGGAGTTCCTACGTATTTGAAGCAGGTACGTCATCTCAACGAAGTTCATACAGGAATGAGCATGCTGGCTTTGGGGTTATGTTCAGTCATTATTGCTCCGATCGCAGGGCGCTGGATTGACAGATCGGGATCACGGCCAGCTCTGATCGTATCAGCATTGTTAATGACCATTGGCTCTGTATTCATTACATTCATGAATGAAACTTCTCCAATTTTTGTTGTCATTGTTGCCTTGGCTTTATTTGGCATTAGTAACGGCTTAAACGCGGTCGGCATGCAAGCTGCTCTGTTCAAAAGCACACCCAAAGAAATGATCGGAGTCGCATCAGGTATTTTTAATACATCACGCTACCTGGGGACCATCATATCATCGTTATTGATTGGTATCGTCATGGGAGATACATTTAATGTGACAGGATTTCAGATGCTTGGAATCATCCTTACGGTATTAGCTGCATCACTGATCATCATGAGCGTACGTCGCGAGGCAGGTGCGGTGAGTCCGGAGCAAGTAAGCAAGTAAAATAGAGAATCTGCCGTGCAATAGCACGTTTACACCCAATGAATCAATAGCTCCATTGGGTGTATTTTTTATTTTTCACCAAGTTGTCAGAAAGAGTTGATCCTTTCTTGAACGTTTAGGGTAGAAGACGTGACTTTGATTGAATTAGGTAAAAATAAAGATATAATAATTTTGATTAATAGGCTTGGTTAGTACTTTAAGTGCATCCATATCAGATTTTAATAGGCATCCAATGCTTGTTATTATCGGGGGCAAACAGGAGTAAACGCATTATAGGTGTGGCAAGATATCATCATACCTAACTTTGTGAAATTTTTCGCAACTCTGCATTGAGTTTGGCCAAAGCTGATATTGAATGTTTCTAAATTGAACAGAGTTTGAAAGGAGGCAACACAAAGAATGGCTATTGATACGGTGTTATGGAGCAGGCTGGTGACAGGTTTGACGCTCGGGTTCCACGTGATTTTTGCAACGCTTGGTGTCGGTGTACCTTTGATGATTGCTATTGCAGAGTTCATCGGCATTCGGAAGAAGGATCACCATTACATACTTATGGCAAAGAGGTGGTCCAGAGGATTTGTCATATCTGTGGCGGTTGGTGTTGTCACAGGTACAGCGATATCGCTGCAATTGGCCCTGGTGTGGCCGAATTTCATGAAATTGGCCGGTAATGTTATTGCACTGCCACTATTTATGGAAGTATTCGCGTTCTTTTTTGAAGCCATCTTCCTTGGCATTTATCTGTACACGTGGGATCGGTTCAAAAATCCGTATATCCACTGGTTGCTGACCATTCCGATTGTCGTCGGGGCAGGCATGTCTGCTGTTTTTATTACAACAGTGAACGGATTCATGAACCAGCCTGAAGGCTTTGTCATGGAAGCAGGTCAATTCTTGGCAGTGAATCCTGTACAAGCGATGCTGAATACGGCGACGTTCTCCAAAGTATTTCATGTATTAAGCTCGGCTTATCTGACAGGAGCTGCTCTGTTAGCGGGAATTGCAGCTTTTGCGATGTTGAGAAAAGGGGTGTCTGCCTACCACAAAAAAGGCCTGAACCTCATGATGGCCGTTGTTCTGGTATTCAGTTTATTAAATTCCTTAGCTGGGGATGTATCTGCCAAGTTTTTGGCTGAACATCAGCCGGAGAAGCTCGCAGCTGCCGAGTGGCATTTCGAGACGGAAAGCGGCGCAGATCTTATTTTATTAGGATGGCTGAATGCTGAACATGAAATCATAGGCGCACTTCATTTGCCGAAAGTGCTTAGCTTTCTTGCCTTTGGAGACTTTAATGCCGAGGTAACCGGGCTGAATGAATTTCCATCTGATGAGCATCCACCCTTACTTGTGCATTATTTGTTTGATCTAATGGCTGGAATAGGTTTCGCTCTACTCGCTATATCCAGTCTGTACTTCCTGTTTGTGTTCTGGAAGAAACGAAATCAGTTTAACAAGTGGATGCTTCGTATGGTTGCGCTCAGTGCACCGCTCGCTTTTCTGGCTGTTGAGATGGGTTGGTTCTATGCAGAGATCGGTCGGCAGCCATGGATCATTCGAGGTTATATGCGAGTGGAAGAGGCCGCTACTTCTTCACCGAGTGTAAGAATTTTGTTTTTCGTCTTCTTGCTTCTATACATCGTGCTCGGCGTCATCTGTGTTCTCGTATTGAGACGTCTGTTCAATAATAATCCCGCTGAGCTTGAGATGGAGAAATGGTTGAAAGAGAAGCATGATCAATCAGCCAAGAAAGGGGATCTGGCCTGATGAGTTATGAATTGATTGGTATATCCGTACTCTGGCTGTTCTTGTACGGCTATCTTATTGTAGCTTCCATTGATTTTGGAGCAGGTTTCTTCGCCTTTTATGCACGCCTGACAAAGCAGGATCACCTGATTAATCGTCTGATCTCCCGTTATCTATCACCGGTCTGGGAGATCACCAATGTATTTTTTGTCTTTTTCTATATTGGCATCGTTGGATTCTTTCCGGATACTGCTTACTATTATGGCTCCGCGCTGCTTGTTCCGGGAAGTATAGCCGTCATTTTGCTTGCCATTCGTGGGTCATTCTACGCCTTTGAGAATTATGGTTCCAAAAATAACATCGTATATCTGTTTTTATACGGAGCTACCGGGTTGCTTATTCCAGCGTCATTGTCAGTGGCACTGACCCTGTCTGAAGGTGGCTTTATTTTGAAACAGGGAGATACCGTTTCCCTGGATTACTGGGCACTATTTACGAATCCATTATCGTGGAGCATCGTTGGTCTAGCCATCGTGTCGGTATTGTTCATTAGCGGGTCATTTCTGACATTTTATGCATCTCGGGCAGAGGATCATTCGGCATTGAAGCTCATGCGGAACTATGCTTTGTTCTGGAGTACACCGACCATTATTCTCGCGCTGACTGCATTTATATATTTGGGTCAACACAATGAGCGTCATTTTCAAAACATGATGGATTTATGGTGGCTGCTGGCGCTATCCGTTGCATTTTTCATGATTGCCATGTGGCTGTTATATAACGGTCGTCGTTACGGATTAGCTTTTATATGTATCATGCTGCAATTTTTCACAGCCTTTTTCGCTTACGGCATTGGGCAGTATCCTTATATTCTTGATCCATTCATCACGATTCAGAGCAGTGCCACACCGCCAGCAATGGGTTTTGCGCTAGTGGTTGTGTTTATCGGTGGTCTGTGCCTGTTAATTCCTTCTCTGATCCTGGTCTTCAAACTGTTCCTGTTTGATGCAGATTATGTCAAAGGGAAAAAATAAAGGAGGAGCGTTCAATGAAAAGGAGAGGCAAATCCAATCTGATCTCGCAGCAAATGTCTTTACAACGAAAAAACAGACTTCTCCTTGCGATCATTTCGCTGACCCTTGGTGTAGCTATTATAAGCCAGGCCACCTTGGTGGCTGAAGCAGTCCAGCGAATCTTTGTAGAGAAAGTTTCCTTTTCATCAGTGATGCTGTTGCTTGTCCTATTACTGGTTGTTATGGCTGTACGCTCACTGTTGTCGTATGGTAATGGGAAAGTGGGCTTGCATATGGCAGCACGCGCCAAGACAAATATGCGAGCATCTGTGTTGCAGAACCTGACCCGCGCTTCCATGCCTTCAACCCTGAGTGGACAGACGGGAGGAAAGGTTAGTGTTGCTTTGGATGCTGTGGATGAGGCCGACAGTTATTTCAGTCAGTACATGCCGCGTATGATGGAAGCTGCGATGATCCCGATTCTGATTCTCGTCGTTACTTTTACGCAGCACGCCAATACAGGCTGGATTATGCTATTTACGGCACCGTTTATCCCGCTGTTCATGATCTTGGTCGGGCTCAAGACAAAGAACAAATCCGAGGAGAAGTACGCGCAACTGGCTGAGTTTTCCGGTACGTTTCTGGATTCTCTTCAAGGGCTGGTTACGTTGAAAATATTCGGGCGGGCTAAACGTCAGCAGCAGGAAATTGAACGCAGCAGTCTGGGGTATCGTGATGCCACCATGGGCATTTTGAAGATTGCATTTACAAATACGTTTATGCTGGAATCGATCGTGATGTTAAGCATTGGTATTGTTGCGCTTGAACTGGCTATCCAGTTACTTGTTTTCAAATCGATGACCTTTCATACGGCCTTTCTCGTGTTGTTACTCGTTCCCGAGTTTTACAGTCTGTTGAAGAATACAGGAACGGCTTTTCACAGCGGGCGAACCAGTATGGGGGCGATTCGCAAGGTGGAACAGATGCTTGAGGAAATAAGTATCAAGAGCACACAAACGGAGCCTGAAGATGGATCGGATCAAAGCGAATTAACCGATGTCGATACAATTGCAAGGACGGAAGAGATCCGTACAGCTCGTGCCGAATTGATTCCAATGCCACCAACCATTGAACTGAACGATGTCCGATTCCAGTACGCACCGAATTCCTTTGGACTTGAGACAGGACAGATCTTGATTGGACCGGGAGAACAGATTGCTATTGTAGGCAAAAGTGGCTCAGGTAAAACCACGCTGCTTCATCTCATGGCCGGTTTACTGAAACCAGATTCGGGAGCGATTCTGGTTAACGGAAGTGAGCTTTCACACCATGATGAGGCTGCATGGTTCAAACGAGTTAGTTATATTACACAGCACCCGTATATTTTTGCAGGTACATTTGCCGAAAACATCGCGATTGGGGCGGGTCGTAACGTCTCCAGAGCCGAAATTGAACGAGCGGCAGAGGAAGCAGGACTTGCTGGCGTTGTTGCACAATTGGAGCAGGGATTGGACACGTTTGTTGGTGAAGGTGGCCGGGGGCTGTCTGGCGGGGAAAAGCAAAGACTTGCTTTGGCACGTGCTTTTCTGAAGCGACCAGCTGTTATTTTGTTCGATGAACCCACCGTAGGACTGGATTTGCACACCGAGCGGGTACTGCAACAATCCATTGCGGCATTAGCCAAAACGGCAACGATGATTACGGTGGCACACCGTTTATATACGATTCAACATGCGGACAACATTTTGTTTATGGACAATGGGGTATTGGTGGATTCAGGACATCATGAAGCACTTCTGGCGCGCCTGCCTCAATATGCGGAGATGGTGGATGTACAACGGAAAGGAGGGTTAGCATGAATGAGCTGACGATTCTGTCAAAAGCGATGATTCAGGAGCGCAAGGATATCTTGCTTTCGATATTGGGCGGATTTATCGCCGGCATAGCAGGGGTAGCTCTCTTTTCCGCGAGTGGGTATATGATATCGCAAACGGTATTTGCGCCACCGCTGTACACCTTAATTGTACTCACTTCCATGGTCAAACTGCTCGGTTTCCTTCGAGCGGCAAGCCGCTACGGAGAACGTTTGTATTCCCACAGGGCGACATTCTCCATGCTGAGCCGCTTGAGGACGTCCTTTTTTGCCAAACTGATCCCGGTAACGCCAGGTATATTGAATAAAAACCGAAGCGGGGATCTGCTTGCTAGGATCGTGGGTGATGTGGAAAGCTTGCAAAATTACTTTTTGCGGGTCGCGTATCCACCCATCATGGTCGTTATGGTGTTTTTAGCTACCATGCTGTTCACTTCGGCCTTTTCGATCTGGATTGCGTGTTTGTTAGTCCTAGGTATGCTGATAACGGCTTTTGTCGTACCAGGTGTTGTCTTGATAGGTCAGCGAAAAATACACGGCCGTGTCCGCCAGCAACGGGCCTTGCTGTCCACGGAAGTAACCGAAGTGTTGTATGGTTTCCGGGATTTGAAAGTATACGGCCAATTGGAACAGCGTGAGCAACAGCTTCAGCAGGCTTCCGCTGCATTGGCAACGGAACAGAAGCAAGCCGCTTCGCACCTGTTGCGCGGGCAATCCATGCACGTTTTTGTGACATATCTCGTTACATGGGGAGTGCTAGCACTCAGCGCCTTCTTAATTGTGAATGGAGCGTTTGCCGGTGTATTTCTCGCCATGCTGATCCTGGCCACGCAGACCGTGTTCGAAGAAGCTGCGGCAATGGCTATATTACCTCTATACAAGCAGGACAGTGAACACGCCGCTCAGCGATTGGCGGAAACGGTGCCAACCTCCGATGTGCAACCTGTACAGCCAAGCGGTGAAGTGTCAGCCGATCAGGCGGTTTCGATTGAACTATCCGGTGTTAGCTTTCAATACGAAGGGGAATGGAGACCGGCGCTGAAGGAACTCTCCCTGCAACTTGCAGCAGGCTCCAAAACAGCGATTGTCGGGCCGAGCGGGTCAGGTAAGTCAACGATTATCGATTTGTTACTCAAGCTGCGTGCACCAACATCAGGCGATATACGATTAAACGATGTTCCGGTGCAGGAACTGAATGAAGAGAGCATATGGAAAAGGACAAATGTTGTGTTGCAGCAAAGTCATTTCTTCCGGGGAACCATCCGGGACAACCTGTTGCTGAATGGAGAAGAACATTCGGATGAACAACTGTCGGCTATGCTGGATAAAGTGCAACTGCCCAATAAATCATTGACCGACATGGTATATGAAAAGGGAGAGAACCTGTCGGATGGCGAGAAGCAGAGGCTGGCTTTGGCACGAGCCATGCTGCGCAAAGGACGGTTATGGCTTTTGGACGAGCCAACGTCCTCTCTGGATTACGTCACAGAGAAACATGTGCTCCAGCATCTTCTTGCACAAGCTGCTGAAGATACACTTCTCCTGATCTGCCATCGGCTTACGGGATTGGAAGAGATGGATCGGATTGTGGTCATGGAGCAAGGCAAGATTGTGGAATCGGGTTCTTTCTCCGAGCTGATGGAGCAAAAAGGTTATTTTTATGAAATGAAACAAATTGAACGACAAATGATCGGAGACGTCGGGACGTGAAAGGAATTTCAGTCTACTCAAGGTGTCGATAGTACTTTCATAAAAGACTACAGAACGTTACTAATGTTATCATCAATTAGTCGTTCTTTAGTCTTTTTGTCTATCTATTGAGAAGACTCGTTAAACAGAGATGTTAATTTACCTTTACATCACAGCAGATGATTCAGCCGTTTTATTTTTCTTCGCAAGCGGCTTTTTCCTCAGTGTCCTATCATACAGATATGGCTTTCCGTGATATTCACGTGCATGCTTTTGTTTCTGCTTTTTATGTATATCAACCTTGATCTCCAGATTGGCAACGTTATTCTGGAATTCAGAAGCAACTCGTTTGCACCATTTCAATCCACTTTCTTCAGATGCACTGAAATGAACGCGTAATAGATATCCGTTCACCGTTAATTCAAACTTGTATAAATTCATGATATGTATCCTTTCCAGGCGGGTATGTTATGTTACACCAAATACGATAATCTGATTATAACAGGAACATATGTTCTGTAAAAGTGTTATTTATGATACCCGCAATGCAATAAGGTTCGCTAGACATCTTTGCGACAGTTCATTTAATGGTAAAATATCTAAAAATGGTTCATGTTGGGGGATATCATGTATAAACTGATGATCGTAGATGATGAATTGCTCATGCGGGTTGGAATTCGTTCCATGCTGAATTGGGAAGAGTATAATTTCTATGTTGTTGGTGAGGCGGGAAATGGAAAAGAGGCATTAAGCCTTGCGCTTGAAGTGATGCCTGATCTTATTATTACAGATATTAAGATGCCGATTATGGATGGGCTACAGCTTATACAAGAGGCCTCCTGCGTACTGAAAACCTGTAAGTATGTCATCCTGAGTAATTTTGACGAATTTCATTATGTAAAAGAGGCACTAAAACTTGGCGCTTCAGATTACTTGATTAAAAGTGAGATTACAGAAACTGCCCTTATTGACCTCCTGAGCACTGTTGGACAGAAACTGCAAAGTGAACATGTTCACCCAACCAACACACCCTCTATAACACAAGACTATTCCAAGAGCCTAAGATATCTAAAGGATAGTTTCTTCCAAGATATTGTAAGCGGATTCACTAGTGAGGAAGATATTGTCACCAAAGCGGAAGAACTGCATTTTCGTATACGTTCGGACCAGTTGGTTGTCATGAAGTTCATCGTGAATTATTACGAGGATGCAAAGCGGAAATATGTAGAGAAGGGGGAGAAGCTGCTACGATTTTCGATTCTTAATATTATGGAAGAGATTATTCCTTCGAAATGGGAGAAAGAGATTTTTGTTGAAAGTTCCTCAGAATATTGGGTGATCGTTAATGTACTTCCTGAGAGCCAATCTGTACACGCCGACTTGAATAAACTATGTAATAAATTGCTGTCTTCGATCAAGGATTTTATGAATCTATCGCTCACGGCTGGGGTAAGTAGAATGACTTCCGGTTTCCTTCACATCAGGAAGGCCTGCCAAGAGGCAGAAATGGCTCTACAACAGGGTTTCTTCACAGGAAGCAACCAGGTGTTGTATTACGATGATATGGTTAAATCCCCAGATCGACATGAAGTTAAGGGAGCTTTAAGTCCGCAACATGAACGAGATTTGTTGAAGTTGTGGGTAAGCAAAGACAACAAAAAGGCGGAAGAGTTCCTTGAAGGAATCCGATCCAATCTCGAACAACTGCGAGCAGATGAGAATAGCATTCGCAAGCAATATATCATGGTAATGGAAACGATACATTCCCATCTATCCCGAGCTACGGAAAGAGGTGCACCTTCTTTAAAAGAGAAATCACCCTATGAAATCGTTCTAAAGGGGGAGTATTGGGAGGATATCCACCAAGATATGCTTGCTCATATTGCATATTACTTCCAAACCGATTCCCAAATCAAACAGGAGAGCACTTACACCGATCTCGCCACTGAATTGATCGACAAGTATTATGCGGAAGATATCTCACTGCAAAGTATCGCTAGCCAAATCAGTGTGAATCCGTCGTATCTCAGCCGTGTGTTCAAACAGGAACGAGGAGAGAACTTTATTACGTACTTGACCCGAGTTCGAATTGAACATGCGAAGGCGTATCTATTGAGCAGAGGAATGAGAGTGTATGAAATCGCAGAAAAGGTGGGCTACCATAATTACACGTACTTCAGTAAGATTTTCAAAAAATCGGTAGGTGTCACTCCTGAGGAATATCGAGAATTACAGCAGGGATGAATGTAATCGGTGAATAGAGGTGCAGCATATGAAGCATGTTCGACCCTTCCGGATCAAGTACAAAATTATGGTGATCTGTATGACGGTCATTATCCTTCCAGTGTTGGTGATGACAATCAATTCGTATTACTCCTCAGAGCGTTTATTGGCACAGAACTATACAACGCTGCTAAACGATCTGGCCAAACAAACGAATATTCGCATTGACGAGTTCCTCAAGGAGATTGAGAAAATTTCGCTGCTAGCCAGCAATGGGCTTAGTGACAATCTGTCTGCGACTCATGAAGGGAGTTTTCCGATCCAGGATTTCCTGCGAGAGGGTGATGAACAACATGAGATCGCCGCATACAACATTCTGATGAATTATATCATGATGAAAGATCGCGTATTCTCCATCTACCTCTACAATATGAACGGGGGTCAAGACCTTTTTGTCAGTCCACATCAACCCATTGATCCAAACTTCAAAGTATCGAACGAATTATGGTTTAAAAAGTTCATGCATGATGATGATCGAACCATTACTCTCACAACACGAATCGACGAGCAATTGGAGAATAAAATACTGGCAGTGTCACACGCTCGCAAAATTCATGATGTGACTAGTGGAAAACTGCTTGGCGTGATTGTTGTCAGCATTGATATCAAATTCATTGAAATCGTCAACCGCAACTTGCAGGAAGGGCTGCGCTCCAGATTCATGATCGTTGATGAGGATGACAAGATCGTATATAACGTGAACGAACGATTAATCGGGACACTGTTCCGGGACAACGTTCGTCCGCCTGAATCACTAAATGTCGTGGTGACCAGTCCCCTTAGTCAGCAAAAATGGACAACTTATTTATATATGCCTTTGGATGAGCTGACTGCTGATGGCAAAATATTGGGACGTAATCTGGTGACGCTTGCCATAGTCATTGTTCTTTTTGCTGCCGTCATATCCATCTTTTTATCTCATGTGATCACAACTCCCATTAAAAAACTGCTACGGAATATCGCTCTAGTCGAGAAAGGTCAGTTTGAACAAGTTGAACCTATTGGCTCCAGAGATGAGATTGGACATTTATCCATTCGATTTAACAGAATGTCGCATGAATTGAAGCGGTTGGTCGAACGGATGCAGCAGGAAGAAATAGAGAAAGCCAAGGCCGAGATGCGTGCGCTCCATGACCAAATCAAGCCTCATTTTCTGTATAACACCCTTGGGTCGGTGAAATGGATTGCCTCGATGCAGCAGGCTGATAAAATTGTGGAAATGACCGATGCCTTAATCTCGATGCTCCGCTATGCAACAAAATCCGATGGAACTCTCGTAACCATTCGTGAGGAACTCGATAATATAACGAATTATGTAACGATCCAGAATGTCAGGTACTATGATTGTATTCAGATGAGATATGAAATTGAGGATAGAGTGTTGGATTATCGGATGCCCAAAATGATCCTGCAGCCCATTGTGGAGAATGCAATTTTTCATGGCCTGGCCGAGTTAGAGGAAGACGGAATCATCACCATTCGGATTCAACTGCGGGTGGATGAAGTTGTCATTGAAATCTGCGATAATGGTGTCGGTATGGATCATCATACGATGCAGAATCTATTGGAAGAAAAGTCCAGTGCAAGTACGGGAACCAATGGGATTGGATTGCATAATGTGCAGCGGCGAATTCAACTTCATTTTGGGAAACCTTATGGTATACAGGTGGAGAGTAAAATAGGTGAAGGTACCATTTTCTCCATTCTGCTGCCTGCCATCATAGAAGCCAAATAGTCATTGATGCTTTCATTTATGCATCTCATAATGCGATACAGCGTTCATAAACATAAGTTTAGATATAAACAAAGGGCTCGCAGTATGAACTGCAAGCCCTTTTGTTCACCCTTTGACGCTACCTAACACCAAACCTTTGGTGAAATATTTCTGTAAAAACGGATACACGAGTAAAATCGGAATGGCACCCAAGAACATCTGAGCGGCGCGCCCCGTTCTGGCGTTCATCATGGACAACAGCTGCGTATAATCTGAACCAGATTTCAGCATGATTTGCTCAAAACTTTGCAGGAGGGTCTGGAGGTAACTTTGTAATGGATAATTGGCTGGATTGTTCATATAGATAATGCCATCGAACCACGAATTCCAGTGGGCAACGATACTGAACAAACCAACCGTAGCGAGAGCGGGCTTGAGAAGTGGGAGTAGAATACGTAGCAATACCTGTACAGGCCCAGCACCATCGATAATGGCTGATTCTTCAATCTCCTCGGGCAGCCCCCGAATGAAATTCATGAGGATAATCATACTGAATACGGGGAGGGCGCCAGGCAGGATCAGAGACCAGATGGAATCGATCAGTCCCATTTTGACGACCACGAGATAGGTTGGAATTAGTCCTCCACTAAATAACATGGTTACGATGAAAAATCCCATATAGATGTTACGCCCCATCAATTTTTGTTTGGATTTGGAGAGGGGATAAGCCGTGAGTACGATCAGAACCAGATTCACTAACGTTCCGATAACGGTTCGTTGAATGGCTACCCAGAGAGAGGAGAAAAATGATCCTCCAGTTAATGCAAACTCATAGGCTTTTGTCGTAAATTCAACAGGCCAGAACGTAACACTGCCTGCAGATACAGCCGCGCTGCTGCTGAATGAAACAGCCAGCAGGTTGATAAACGGCAGGATACATAGGAGAGAGATTAGGAGCAATATGGTGTAGTTTATAATAAGAAATACACGCCTGCTCATACTTTTATCATAGATCATAATGTAAGTTCCTCCTTCTTAGAAGATACGATAGCCAGCCACCCTGTAAGCCAGGATGTATGATACAGCAACGAGAACACTGGAAATGATGGATTTGAATAACCCGACAGCGGTACCAATCGAATACTGTGCCTGTTGGATTCCTAAACGGTAGACATAGGTATCAATAATATCACCGGTCTGATAGACAACAGGGGAGTAGAGATTATAGATCTGGTCAAAGCCAGCATTGAGTACGTTACCAAGCGATAATACGGTCATTAAAACAATGGTTGGCATGAGAAGAGGTAACGTAATGTAGATGGTTTGTTTCCACCGTTTCGCTCCGTCGATCACCGCGGCTTCGTAAAGTCCCGGATCAATACTGGTCAGGGCTGCCAAATAAACAACCGTGCCAAACCCGAAACCTTTCCATATGTCACTCACAATCATCGTCCAAGGAAAAATAGAAGGTGTGCCAAGAAAGGAGATTGGTGCAATCCCAAATACACTTAGAAATGTATTGATAATGCCGTCGGAGCTAAGGATATCCAGCATGATGCCGGCCATAATGACCCAAGAGAGGAAGTTCGGAATGTAGACTAGTGTTTGAAATGTACGTTTGATTCCACTGTGTAGTACCTCGTTGAGCAGTAATGCGAAAATTACGGGCACGATTATACCACCGATAATTTTAAAGACAGACATGTATAATGTATTCCAGATCGTTCTTACAAAGTTCGGCTGATTAAATATGTGGGTAAAGTTATCCCATCCTACCCATGGCGAGTTGAAGCCGAGGCCCGGATTGTACTTCTGAAACGCAATAATAAGTCCGTAGAATGGGATGTAACTAAAGATGAAGACCAAGACCAGGCTTGGTATCAACATGAGATGGTAAGCTCGCTGTTGCTTCCATTTTCTCAGCATTCGTATTCCTCCGTTCTTGGCGCGATAAAATTGTAACCGCTGCCAAGAAGAGACGAGAACATTCCCATCCCTTCTTGGTAACAGACTTTTTATTTTCCGTATGCCTCATTGACGGCCTGGGTTGCGTCATCACCTCCGGCTGCTCGCCAGTTCTGGACAATTACATCGAAATAATCGATACTTTCGCTACCCATAATGATCTTGGTGAAGCCCTCCGTCAGGATATCATCCAAGGTTGTTCCATAGCTTGACAGGATCTCTGGTGTAACACCCCATAAGGCTGTCTTCGTATAGTTTTCGCTGTCGAGTACTTTTTTGGCAAGTCCATACGCATTTTTGGGAGCCCCTTGTTGCAAATAATCACCAACTGCTCCTGGGGTGGCGTTCTCCATGAATTCAACACTGTTATTATATTTTTGCCACATACCCGAAGTCGTAAGTCCACTGGTATCCTTGGATTGAAGGGCAGCGGAGACCGCCTCAAATTGCTCGTAATCGGAATTCGGATTAAGTACACGGAACGCTCCAACAACATGGGCAATATCGTTATCCAGCAAAGCAGATAGCGTTTCTGTCGATTCCTTGCCATTGCCCTCATCCACGATATAAGCATAGTCGTTCAAAATCTGGATCACTTTCTCGGGGTTCTTGAATCCCTTCTTCATGACAATATAATTGTTGTTGGCGAAAAAGATGGATTGTTTGGCTTCCTTCCCATCGACGGTAGGAATGATATAAGGATAGAAGATAGCGTCTTTACCCAAGTTGGATACCGTATCGACACCTGGATTATAACCCCACCATTGGTAATAAGGCTGCATGCCCACTTTGCCGGCGACAATGTCCGCGTTCATCGCATTAAAGTCTTTGATTGCAAATTCTGGATCAATGATGCCTCGCTTGTACCATTCTGACCACTCAGCCAGCGCATCTTTCATCTCAGGCTGCACGGAGCCGTACACGAGTTTTCCAGTGCTATCCTCCATCCACATATCCGGATGCGCATTCCATGCAATGGCCAGAAGGTTGAGGTAATCCAACGATTGGTCTACCGCTATACCATAACCACCGTGCTTTTCCATGAATTTTAGTGCAATATTCTTGATGTCTTCCACAGATTTCGGATCTTGGACACCCAATTCTTCTTTCCAGTCGTTCCGGATCCAGATGAAGTCTGGTTGTTCAATTAATCCCCAGTGCATCTGTGGTATTCCGTACAGCTTACCGTCCTTCTTTCCAGACTCGTAACTGTCCGCATCTGCTTCCATGTAACCTTTGAGGCGATCTGAAGCGTGTTGATCAAAGACCTCTGAAAGGTCCATGACCATATCTGCTTCGACTAACTGTCTCAGTTGTGATGGATTAACTCTGAATACGTCAGGAAGATCGTTCGATGCGATAGCCAAATTGAGTTTTGTATCGTACTCATCGCTGACCCAGTCTGTTTTGACATCAATATTAAACTTCTCTTTGTATCGCTTAATCCATACATTGTTGGTGATATCATCGCCCTTTGGATATTTTGCAGAAGAGTATTCTGATGTTACGGTATGAATGGTTGTCGTTCCAGCCTCGTTGGAATCCGTGTCCGTCGTTGAACCTTTATCAGCACCGCTTCCATTGCTACAGGCTGCGAGTAATAAGGTTGACATGCACACAGACAAGACTAGAGCTTTCGTTTTCTTGTTCATTTCTTTTCCCCCTTATCAGTCGTATTTCAATAGCGCTTTCTTGAAAATATTCTAAACGAGAAAGGGGGAATGTGATATAAAGGTTATTGACGAGAACCGATATCTTTTTTTACTTTTGAGTTGTAGCGGAGAAAAGATAAATGAGCTTTGTGCACTTTTTTTACTTTGTGCTCCTTCTTTTTTTACTCATGCCTCCAAAAATTGCTTTAGATGACGATCGATAACGAGTGAATCCTCTTCGTTTGCTCCGATTCCAAAGCAGTGTCCCCACTTGGACTGTATAGGTTGATACACAGCGTTTGGCATATGTTGAACATCATACGCACTGTCTTCTGGCGTGAAAAACAAGTCACTTGATCCTGGCATAACGAGTGCAGGAGAGGTGATCTTGCTTAACGCCTGTTCGAAGTTGCCGTCATCTATGGGATTATCGCTAATGTCTCCATATATTCCTGTACGTAGCATGGTAATCAAATCGTTAGCATCGAAGGGAAGAAATACTTGATCCCAGTAATCTTCTACATAAGATTGCAAGGAGTCGTAACCCTCAGATTGATACAATTTCTCCAAATAGTACGCCTGCGAAAACCCCCATGGAGCATACGCTCTTCCCATCGCTGCGAGACCGGCAACCGGAGGGCGTTCATATCTACCATTTTTATAATTCGAATCTGCCTGTAACGCCGCGATCATTGCTTCGAATACCAACTGTGTATGGGGTCTGCTCTTTGCCGTTCCGCCAAAGGGGGCAATACGCTCGACCATCTCAGGATAACTGGTTCCCCATTGATAAACCTGCACGGCTCCCAGAGACCAGCCCACAACAAGTTTGATTTTGGAGATCCCGAATTTTTGAGTGATGAGTTGATGCTGGGCATGCACATTGTCATACATGGAGATGAGAGGAAAGTTGTTCTTATCATATGGGGCAGGGGTATTACTTGGAGAAGACGATAACCCGTTACCCAACATATTGGGCACCACGATAAAATAACGACTGGGGTCCAGTGCTTTGTCCGTTCCAATTAACCATTCATTATCTGTGTGAATTCCAGCAAACCATGTTGGGACAACAATAACATTGTCCTTTGCCGCATTTAAGTTTCCATAGGTCTTGTAAGCGATAAAGGCTTGAGGGAGCTGTTGTCCCGATTGAAGTAATGTATCTCCAAGGTTATATGTTTCATAATCGTTCATAGATTGATTCTCCTTATACAATAGTAATAACTTGATTTCACTCTACAATACGTCTATTATCAATTCAACGAAACGTTATCGAAAATATCATTCATTTATTTTGAACTAGGAGGTGCCTGACTCATGGAAATACGCCAGCTAAAAACCTTTTGGACACTTGCATCGACCTGCAGCTTTAGTCAAACTGCTGAATTATTGAGCTATGTACCGTCTACCATAACCATGCAAATCAAATCGCTGGAAGAAGAGCTCGGTGTGAAATTGCTGGATCGACTAGGAAAAAAGGTCGTGTTAACGGATGCTGGTCAACAGTTTCTGCCGTACGCCACTAAGATATTAAACGATGTAGAGGAAGCAAAGTGCATATCCAGTCAGCACGGAGAATTGGCGGGGACGGTTGTGATCGGAGCAGACGAAGTGCTGTGTGCATATCTTCTTCCAGCCTTGTTCAAACGCTTCCGAGCGGACTATCCTGGTGTGCGGTTATTGTTCCGCCCCTTGTCTGGGCAAGAGCTTAAATCGAGTCTGAGAGAAGGGCATACCGATGTCGTTTTTGTATTGGATGAGCCCGTTGGTGCCAAAGATCTTCATTCAGAGTTTTTAAAGGATGAGACCTTTCAAATGGTGGTTTCTCCCGATCATATGTTAGCATCGCGTTCCGCGTTAGTTATCGATGACTTCCACAAGCAGCATTTTTTGCTGACCGAAAAGAACTGTTCGTATCGCACTCATTTTGACCAATCCATAACGAAGAAAGGTGCAGATGCTCTGACAGAGCTGGAGTTTCATAGTGTAGAAGCCATTAAACAATGTGTTGTGGCTGGTCTGGGGATCGCTTTATTACCTGAGATGGCGTTGAAGAAAGAGTTGAGCGAAGGGGAAGTGGTTGCTCTGCCGTGGGATTTATCAGATGTATCCTTTTCTGCGCAAATGCTCTGGCATCGGGAAAAATGGATCTCTCCGTCCATGGCTGCTTTCATGGAGGTCGCCAAGAGTGAGTTGATTTGATTGTTCAGAATTTGTTTAGATGTATGTGTTAAAATATTCTTCACAGACATATATGGGGGATTAGCAATGGAGAGAAAGATTAGAAATTCTGCAAAAGCATTGATCATTAAAGACGGGAGAATGCTTGCAATGAAGCAGGATGATCATGATGAAGTGATCTATATCCTGCCTGGTGGGAGCCAGAATGCAGGTGAAACGCTGACCGATGCTGTGAAGCGTGAAGTTGCGGAAGAAATCGGAATAGATGTAGAACCGTTATCACTGGAATTTGTCATTGAGGGTGTATACGGTGAAGCTCTTCATCGTGTAGATTTTGTTTTTTTATGCGAGTACATAGGTTTGGTGGACCAAGATAGTTCTATTCTGCCAAGTGACGAAAACCAGGTGGAATATGTGTGGCTCGAAATTAAAAATATAAACGAACTACCTTTATTTCCTTCAAAATTACGAAAGCAGATCATTAGATTGGTTGAGGGAGAAAAAACGGTTATGTATTTAGGAAATGAGGAAGATGACGACCTGAATAGTTAGATGTGTCTAACACATCGAAGCCGAGAATGAATATGAAGTGATGCATAAAAACAAGCGGAAGTCTTTTATTTATATAAGGAAAGGCTATTTCAAAGGACGTGATGGTCCAGTGAAATAGCCTTTTTGCCGTTGAACAAAGGTGTACAGGGCGATTAGAAAATGAACATCTATGCTGAGGTGTTACAGTAGGCCAAATGTTATTTTTCTTGTTCCTTCACGCCTGCTGTCATATTTTTCTGACCCCAGATTACCATGGATTCAATTAATGGAACCAATTCCTTGCCTGATTCTGTGAGCGAATACTCCACTCTCGGTGGCACCTCGTTATATTGCTCCCGATGCACGATGCCGGAATGAATCAAATCCTTCAAACAGTTCGTTAGCATCGTTCCGGTAATGCCGGGCAGTCTTCTTTTTAATTCATTGTAACGTATACAGTCATTTTCACTAAGGATTGCCAGGATCGGAAGATTCCACTTGCCTCCAATGACCTGAAATGCATAAGTCGCTGGACATAACTGATCGAAATTAAACTCGTATTTCACTTGATACCCTCCAATAGTATACTTTTTGATACTAAGTCAGAAAAAGAATCGTACTTGTTCAAAAGATTGTAAACATTATAATCAAACTAATACGAGAAAATCAATTCATAAGACAATATAAAGGCGGGATTAACGTGAGTAACGAATCAATGATGTGTGATCTGGAAACAGGCGTATGTGGTGTGAATGAGGAAGAGGCGATGCAAGAAATCAATCTGAATCACGTTGAGAAACGGATAACTCTTTATTACGCAACAGATCCGATCTGCTCTCACTGCTGGGCGCTTGAGCCTGTGCTTCATCGGTTTATTGAGGAATACGGTCATTATTTTACGCTGCAAATTAAAATGGGTGGGCTACTGGCTAACTGGAATGGTTTCTCGGATGGCGCTAACGGGATTCAGAAACCTTCGGACGTTGCAGCGCATTGGAAGGAAGTGGGTGAACATTCACGCATGCCCATCGACGGTTCCTTATGGCATGATAATCCAATACTTTCTTCTTATCCGCCATCTCGCATATTTAAAGTCATTCAGAGTACACATCCTGGTAAAGAACATGAGTTTTTAAGACGTGCACGTGAAGCCGTGTTTGCATTCAATCGAAATATTGGAGAAGATGATGTGCTGACGGATATCGTCAATCAACTGGGCCTGAATGGAAAAGAAGTGGTTGAGGCGGCTGCACAGCAATCGGCACAAGATTTATTAGAGGAAGACTTTGAGCGTGTTGCTAGTTTGGGAGTTAGAGGTTTCCCATCCATTATCATTGTAAATGAAGAGAACCAAGGGATGAAAATTGTCGGAGCACGTTCTCTTGAAACATATGTGCAAGCACTTCAGCAGGTACTTGGTGGTGATCTGAAACCAAAACAGATAACCTCGTTGGAGCAGAAAATCAATGAGGGACACCTTCTTTTCTCTAGAGAACTGGAGGTCATGTACAATATCGAAAAGAGTGATGTTGAATCTTATGTGGAATCTGAATTGGCAGAGCACACATATCGTAAGGGACATATTTTGAATGAGATGTATATTGAGCATATCTGAGGGAAAACAAGAAATCTGTAATTGCACGGCGGAACCTTCCTGCTTTCGGCACACGGATGTGTTATTCGCACAGGCAAGTCGTCCACCCATTGCGTAGACTGAAGTAGATCAAGTCAAGTGAGGTGAATTCCATGGCTAAAACCAGTGAAATACACGTCCGGGTGAAACGGCTCAAGGATCGCCCAGTCTGCGTGACTCTTCATAATGGCGAGACGTACGTCGGGTACATCTCTGGCGTTAACAGCGAAGGCGTAGTGCTTACCGGGGGCGGAAAGCTTACTCAGGCCGCAATCACAGCACCCTCATCTGAAGGCAGTGCTCGCAAAACCAAACCTAAAGCAGGGGCTACGAGAAAAACAGCATCCTCTCGAAACCGTAAACGGGTGAACAGCACACGTAAGTCTCAAGTACGATCCCGGTCGATGTCTCGCTCAACGTCTAGGCAAGCCCAGGTATCATCTTTCATGCCTATGTTAGGCTCATTGTTAGGTGGCTTTGGCGGTGCAGGCTCGATTGGAGGTATGTTAGGCGGGGGTATGCGGTTGTTTGGCATGATCCAGCGGTTTACACCTGTGGTCAAAATGGGGTATGGCATGATTAAGCAGATTCAGCCATTTATGGGGGCAGTTCAAGGGCTGATGACTCCAGCAAGCCAAGCAGCTCAGGCTGAAACTGAAGGTGAAGAGGAAGCACAACAAGGATAATACTTGAAATGAAAATCGTTCTTCTCAGCTAGATGCTTAACTGCAAGCTGCTCTCCGGACGAAAAACGGAGGGTGGCTTATTTTCTTATGCTGTATATGAGGTTCAAACCAGCTCAATATAGCATGCTTGCTCAGCGCTAACGAACCTCAGAAACCTTATTCGGGTCAATATCAAGCCATTAAAATCCGCCCGAATCGGGTTAAATAAGACTCCCTGTGTTCGTTAAATTCCTTCGTTGCGAGGAATAAAAACTGAGATTTCCAATACGCGTCTAACATCTAACTTTGATACCATGTAGTTCGGCCGACTACCCTCATACAGCAAAAAACACCGCGCGCAGGGAGCTGCACGCGGTGCGAAAAACAATGCTGATGTTGAAGAGTAGGAGAAAATTCTATCCCACTCTTATTATTTATTATGCCTGTTTGGTTTTCAGGCGAATCACGTTCCATGACGCTTTGTTCAACACAGCTTGAACTTTACCTTGATCCACGGTTGTATGTCCACCATTGTGTGGAAGGACGTTGCGTGGATTTTCTTTGGTATTGGTAGCCTTCAGGTCATCGTTTTCCAGTACGATGTGCTCCACAAATGTGGTTTCTCCAAAAGAACGAAGATCCACATTCAGTTCCAACTTCTCATCCAGATGTCTGTTCACCGCGAAGATCGTGATCGTGCCGTTTTCTTCATCATGCACACTGATCGCTTCGAGATAAGGTACATCTGTAAAGTCTTTGGAATCATATTTAGGTGAAGTTGTGATGGACCGTAACACCGTACCGCGTCCGAAGTTGGATGCATGCATGAACGGGAAATAGGTCGTCTGGAACCAGATCGCTCCGTTATTCTCGGTCATGATTGGTGCAATGGTGTTAATCAACTGAGCAAGGCAAGCCATTTTTACACGATCGGCGTGCTTGAGTATGGTAATCAGGTAACAGCCCACAGCAAGTGCATCTTCATGTGTATACACATCTTCAAACTCTGGAGGCGCAATCTGCCACCGTTCTTCCATACGGCTCGTGCCGATGGATTTCCAGACATTCCATTCATCCAGAGACAGCATTAATTTCTTTTTGCTGCGTTTCTTGGCTTGTACAAAATCACAGATTGAAGCCACACTATCAATAAATTGATCCAGATCCAGCGATGTCGCCAGGAAGTCATATGTGTTGTCTTTGTTATTGTTGTAATACTGATGCAGGGACAAGTAGTCCACATTTTCGTAGGTGAGATCCAGCACGGTTGCTTCCCAATCTGCAAATGTACTCATGTCACGGCTGGAACTGCCGCAAGCCACAAGCTCAATTTCCGGATCAACCCATTTCATCGCTTTAGCGGTCTCATTGGCAATACGGCCATATTCATATGCAGTCATTGCACCAATCTGCCAAGGGCCGTCCATTTCGTTGCCTAAACACCAGGTTTTGAATTTATGCGGGTCCTTGTAACCGTGAGAGATACGCAGATCACTCCAGTATGTGCCAGATGGGTGGTTGCAGTATTCAATCAGGTTTCTAGCCGCATCAATGCCGCGAGTACCCAGATTTACAGCCATCATCACTTCGGTTCCAACCAGTTTGGCCCAATCTGCAAATTCGTTTGTTCCTACCGCATTCGTTTCAATCGTCCACCAAGCGAGTTCAAGTCTGCGTTTACGCTCCGCTACCGGACCAACACCGTCCTCCCAATTGTAACCGGATACGAAATTGCCGCCCGGATAACGAACAATTGGCACATTCAAAGCTTTAATCGCTTCAATGGCATCCTGACGGAAACCTTGAGCATCTGCCGTAGGATGACCTGGATCATAAATACCGCCGTATACGGCCCGTCCCAGATGCTCTATAAATGAACCATAGACACGCGGATCAACTTCGGCAATCTGAAAGTCTTTATCGATAAGCATTTTGGATGTAAGCATGGTAAGTACCTCCATTGAATGAATTCATATTTTTGAAAGAATTAACGTGATATTGAATTCGCTTAAAAGCAAAATCAAATCATTGATTTGTTATCTAATATGTATCATAATGCTTATATATTGAGCAAGTTCATTTTAATGAGTTCGTAAAATAGCGAATCCTGAAATTGAAATAGATCGATTTTACTCAAAAAGGAAGTGAACATCATGATGCTTGGGACAGATGCAGCTTCATTACTAATTTACGAGGCACTGGCAAGTGAAGCCCGTTTAAACATTGTGCGCCTGCTGCTACAAAACAGGGAAATGCATATCAATGCGCTTGCCCAAGAGCTTTTTCTGAGCAAAGCTATTGTAAGTACACATGTAAGCAAGCTGCAAAAAGCCGGAATTGTCGGTAGCCGAATGAAACGGGAGAACGGCGGAACCTATAAGTACTGTTTTATCGTACGAGAGTTCATGACTATTAACCTGTCACCAGAGCCTGTTGACGCTCCTTACCATGAAATATCCATACCGGTAGGTCAATATACAGATTATGAAGCATGGCCAACCTGCGGGATTGCGACAACTACGCAGATGATTGGACAGTACGACACACCAGCCTGCTTTATGGACCCGGATCGGGTGAACGCTGGAATCCTTTGGATGGCAGCAGGTTTTCTTGAATATAAGATTCCCAATTATCTGTACAATGATCAGCATCTTCGAGAGATTGAAATTTCCCTTGAACTAAGCTCGGAAGCGCCAAAGGTGAACGAAAACTGGCCGTCAGATATTCGCTTTACCCTTAATGGCAATGACCTCGGTACTTGGACAAGCCCTGGTGATTTCGGGGATCGGAAAGGTAAACATACGCCACTATGGTGGAAGCTGGATGTCAACCAGTATGGTGTATTGAAAATGCTGCGTATTAACGGGGAAGGCACGTTTATTGATGGTCAGCGCATCTCGGACGTGCGGGTTCAAGACCTGGATCTGGGTGTATCCACCTATTGGACCTTTGGATTGAAGCCGGAAGAGGGCGCAGCTGGCCGAGGCGGACTCACCCTGTTTGGCAAAGGTTTTGGCAACTATGATCAGGATATTCTGATTCGATACTATTATGATGCTCAGGAAAATAAGACTACAGATGAATAGCTTATGCGTTTTGATAACAATTTATAGAGAGAAAGTTCCACGATGAACCACATGCAGAACAATTCCAGAGTAATGGTATTGACAACGATTACATAGCTGATATAAGATACAGCTATATAAGGAGTGTCACTGATTCGATCAGGCACCACCAAAGTCTGGATTCCACAAGTTTGTTTATTACTTGTGAATTGGACATTGGTGGTGCTTTTTGCATACTGGGGGTGATTGCATCATGAGGTTTAAAAAATCGTTAAATAACAACATCGCACTGGCGGAAGACGCCGAAGGCTGTGAAGTCATTGTCATCGGAACGGGTGTTGGCTTCAAAAAAGTAAAAGGACAGCCAATTGAGCAGAGCCAGATCCAGAAAATGTTCCGAATTGGCTCGAATGATAAATATCAGCGAGTTGAGCAATTTCTCAGTGATATCCCTCTGCAAGTCATCGACATTACGGATCAGATTATTGAAGAAGGCAAGACAATGATTGGAAAAAAGCTGAATGACTCGATCCTGTTAACACTTGCGGACCATATTCATTTTGCGCTGGATCGTTTCAAAAAAGGCGTGGATGTGCAAAATCCGCTTCATTGGGACATTCGCCATCTATATCCTGCTGAATACCGTGCCGGAGAATGGGCAGTTCAAAAAATCAATGATGCTTTTCTAGTCTCACTGCCATCTGGTGAATCAAGCTCTATTGCCCTTCATTTCGTGAACTCACAATTCGACTCGGGCAGTATGAACCAAACGATTAAAATTACACAGATGATTAACGACATTTTAGGTATCATGACTGAACATTTTGGAATGGCACTGAATCAGGAATCTGCTGATTTTTCCAGGTTCATCACCCATCTGAGATACTTCATTGTTCGTCAGTTGAACCGTGAAGTGCTCTCGTTCAAAGATCAACAATTTCTATATGATGTATTGTCGGAGCGGTATCCTGTCAGTTTCCAATGCGCACTCAAAATAAAGGAGGCGATGGAGCAGCAACGCGGATTTGTGATTACTCCCGATGAGATGGTATATCTCATGATCCACATCGAGAGAGTGACATCCCGTACCGATACGGATTGATCTCCATACAACCTGTTTGAAGTTATACCATCATCAAAATGAATTGAATATGGAGTGTTACTGATTCGATCAGGCACCACCAAATGTTTCCGACTCCGCATCTGCGGCGGGCCGGTATTACATTTGGTTTTTTTTTTCGCCAAAAAAGGAGGAAGCAACATGAATCATCGGGAGTTGTCCAAAGAAATTATCCAGTTAACAGGAGGGCAAGAGAATATTATCCAAGCCTGGCATTGCATCACACGGCTTCGGTTCAACGTTCGAGAGCAAAACAAAGTTCAATTGGAACAGATCAAAGCACTTGATGGTGTGCTCGGTGCACAGTTTCAGAACGATCAGTTTCAGGTGGTCATTGGCAACCAGGTTGCAGCCGTATATGAGCAGATCGAGGATCAGATGAAGCAGAGTAGCTTATCGAAGCCCGAAACAGACGCGCCACGCTCTAAAGGGTTTAATGCTGTGTTGGATACGATCTCCGGCATTTTCACTCCGATTCTGCCCGCCATCGTAGGTACAGGGATGTTAAAGGGGATTCTGGCACTGCTGGTTACACTTGGAGCGATACAGGAGAAAAGCGGTGAGTATCAAGTTCTGTCTTCAATAGCAAATGCGGCCTTTTATTTCTTGCCTTTTCTTCTGGCCCTATCATCAGCCAGAAAGTTCAAAGTGAATGAATATATTGCTCTTACGCTTGCAGGTACTTTATTGTATCCTACGATTCTGAACGCGTATCTGGCAAACCAGCTTGAACCGATTCGTTTTCTCTCGCTGCCCGTGTCCATTGTGAATTACACCCAGTCTGTTATTCCCATTATTCTGGGTGTATGGCTTCTGAGTTATGTACATCGCTGGGTGGATCGTTTTATTCCCGGTCCGGTCAAAGTCATCTTTACCTCGATGATTGTGCTAGTCATCACGGTGCCGATTCTATTAATTGCGATTGGCCCCCTAGGGAATTACATGGGCATCTATCTGGAAATGGGTACTTCTTGGCTCTTTGCCCATTCGGGTCCGTTAACCGGTATTATTCTTGGCGGCTTCATGCCGCTGATTGTTATGACGGGAATGCATTATGCGTTCTTCCCGGGCACATTGCAGAATCTGAGCAAACTCGGATATGACGTACTTTTGCTTCCAATCAACCTGATAACTAATATGAGCCAGGCTGGTGCAGTCACGGCTGTTTTCCTCAAGACCAAAGATAAAAGAATGAAATCTATTGCGTTATCCAGTGGAATATCCGCCTTGCTTGGCATTACTGAACCTGCACTGTACGGTGTCACCTTGAAGCTGAAAAAACCATTTTACGCTTCACTCATCGGTGGAGCAGCAGGGGGTGGATTTATAACCGCAGTGGGTCTGAAATGCTTCGGTTTTGCTGTGCCAGGATTGCTTTCACTTCCGTTATACATTGGCCCGAATGGTGGGATGTCCAATTTCTGGTATGCATTAATCGGAATCGGCATCAGCTTTAGCGTTTCCTTCGTGGTGACTTTGCTGCTCAAATGGGATGAGCCAAATACACGCAATTCCGCCATGCTCGACTCAACACAGACATTAACCGAACAGGAACAGGATACAATCATTTCCTTTTCTCAAGAAATGGTAACACCTGTCACAGTACATTCCATTGAGGAAAAGAAAGGGGAGGTGTTCAGCCCGCTCATTGGTGAATTGGTGCCGCTCTCAGAGCTTCCGGATCAAACGTTTGCCGAGGAATTGACCGGGAAAGGTATTGCCATTCGTCCGCAGGATGGACGTGTTACAGCTCCTTTTGACGGAACCGTCACGTTGGTTGCCAAAAGTAAACATGCGATTATGCTGACCTCCTCCAGTGGAATCGACATTCTCATTCATGTTGGACTAAACAGTGTGTCGCTCAAAGGGAAATATTTTGACGTGAAGGTAGTTGCCGGACAAGAAGTGAAGAAGGGTGAGTTGCTTCTGGAATTTGATATGGATGGCATTCAGGGTGCGGGTATTGATCTTGTGACACCAGTCATCGTAACCAATACGCCTGATTACCTCGATGTAGTACCTGTTCAGGTGAAGGGGGTGATTCCAATGAATGAATTGCTTCTCCTCACCGTTCGTTGACAGCTTCATGAATACCACATACAAAAAAAGGAGAGAAACAACATGACAAAAACAATTAAACACTCATTTCCTGAAGGATTTTTATGGGGCGGAGCTACCGCTGCCAATCAGCTCGAAGGTGCATATGATGCAGACGGCAAAGGACTATCTACCTCAGACATGGCTCCATTCGTTCCACATGAGGAGCGCAATGGCAAGGATTTCACCTTCGACGTGGATTCTATTCAATTAGAAGAATATCTGAGCGGTAACACCAACGTATATTTCCCGAAACGCAACGGCGTGGATTTCTATCATCGCTACAAAGAAGACATTGCCTTGTTTGCAGAGATGGGTTTCAAAGTGT
Organism: Paenibacillus sp. CFBP 13594; assembly: GCF_014842675.1. Classification (NCBI taxonomy): domain Bacteria; kingdom Bacillati; phylum Bacillota; class Bacilli; order Caryophanales; family Paenibacillaceae; genus Paenibacillus; species Paenibacillus sp. CFBP 13594. The sequence goes on along the minus strand of NZ_JACYVQ010000001.1, from coordinate 1,182,582 downwards.
TTCGTCTTTCGATCGCGTGGACACGGATCTTCCCAACAGGAGAAGAAGCCGTTCCCAATGAAGCTGGTCTTGCCTTCTATGATAACGTGCTCGACGAACTCTTGAAATACGGCATTGAGCCGCTCGTAACGATCTCTCACTACGAGATGCCCGTTGAGTTAACCCGCAAATACAACGGCTGGGAAAGCCGCGAGATGATCGATCTGTATCTGAAATTTGCCAATACGCTGTTTGACCGTTACAAAGACAAAGTGAAATACTGGATTACCTTCAATGAAATGAATATGATGCTGACAAGTCTGTATACTGGCGGCGGCATTCTGGAAGATAAAATCAAGGGAAACCCGGAGCAAGTGGCTTATCAGGCAACGCATCATCAGTTTGTAGCTAGTGCGCTGGCTGTCAAAAGCGGAAAAGAGAAAATGCCGAATGCACAAATCGGCTGTATGATCTGCCGTCTGGAAACGTATGCTGCTTCTAGTAAACCGGAGGACGTTCTGCAGACGCTGAAGGAAGATCAGATGAACCTGTTCTACCCAGAGGTGCAGGCACGAGGCGAATACCCATCCTATATGCAAAGATACTTTGAGGAAAATGGCATCGAACTCGTTAAAGCTACTGACGACGATGCCATTATCCGGGACAATACCGTGGACTTTATTGCTTTCAGTTATTACATGACGTATATCGGAAAATATGATCCCAATGACAACAGCAACTCTGGTATGCTGGTAAGTCAGATCAAAAACCCGCATCTGAAAGCTACCGAATGGGGATGGCCTATCGATCCAATTGGTCTTCGCGTCGCGCTGAACCGATTGTATGATCGTTACCGGATGCCGCTCTTCATCGTTGAGAACGGGCTGGGTGCTATCGACACACCGGAAGAGGACGGGACAGTGCATGACCCTTATCGCATCAATTACTTGCGCAGCCACATTGAACAGATGAAAGAAGCTGTCGCTGACGGCGTTGAATTGATGGGTTTCACTAGCTGGGGACCTATCGATATCATTAGTTGCTCAACTTCTGAAATGGGCAAACGTTATGGTTTCATTTACGTGGATCAAGACAATGCAGGACACGGTTCATTGGAAAGAACTCGCAAGGATTCCTTCTACTGGTACAAACAAGTTGTTGAAACGAACGGAGAAATCCTGTAATTATACAAAATTCTTACACGCCGCCCGTATGGGCGGTTCTTTATTTTACACTAGTAAAATAAGGGATAATTATGTAAACTTGTGATATTAAAACAAGATGAGTGAATTCAATGTCTAACAAGGTGATTGTGCTTTAGGTTCACAGAAGGATATTTGCGTTACAGGGATTCCTTTTGTGGACATTGCAGTGCGGGAAACCGTCCAAACAATGTTTACTGGAGGAGATTATTATTAATTTTAACGAAGCTGTTAACATCAGCAATACGCATGTATTGGCATTGGTATCCGAGTTGTTTGACCTGGAGGGTTACAACATTCAACTTATTCCGCCTCATGAGGGTGGGCGTAATGTTGTTTACACTTGTGAGCAAGAGGGGCATGAATCGCTAATTCTCAGAGTGTCTTTTTTGCCTGACAGAAGGCGGGAAGATTATATTGCCGAACTGGAGTATGTTCGGTATTTATTTGAGCACGGTGCAAGTGTCTCGAATGTGGTCAACTCGAAAAAGGGCCATCTGCTAGAAGAGGTCACATATGATGAGCATACATTCTTTATCTGTATGTTTGTGAAGGCCAAGGGGAAGTTGCTGGTAGAAAACCATTATCAGTACCGTGAAGGGGTCCCACTTACCGAATATTATTATAATAGCGGTAAAGTTTTGGGGGAAATGCATCAGCTATCCAAAAGCTATGAACCTGTTCATGGCAGGCATCATTTTTTGGACAAATATAATACGGAGCATATCGAGAGGTTGGTCCCTGAATCATTCTCTTTGCTCAGAAGCAAAATGGTGGAACTACTGCAAGCAGTAAAAGAATTGGAGTCGAGCAAGGAGACATTGGGCATGATCCATTTCGATTATAATGACGGGAATTATTCGATCGATTTTGATACGGGACAAATCACGGTATATGATTTCGACAATTCCTGTTATGGCTGGTACATGTTTGACCTCGCAGGTATGTGGATCAACGGAGTCGGTTGGGTTCAATTTGAACCTGAAGCGGACAAACGTAAACAGTTCATGGATGAGTATTTCCAAACCGTGCTCGCCGGATACAGATCAGAAACCCAGGTTTCTGATGCGATGCTGGAGAAGCTGCCTTTATTTATTCAAGTCAGCCTTCTGGAGAATATTGTGGATCATTTTGAGGTGGCGCAGCGCGAAGGGAAAGAACCAGAAGAAGATGACGAGGTTCTGTTATATCTCATTAAATGTCTGGAAGAGGATATACCATTTAAGGGATTTTTCCATGATATCTATTCGAGTGAAGCACCCTTTGAATATGAGGAGCGCTGAAGGGTCTAGACCCTAATTAAACCAATAACCAATGATTCTAATGATTCACCAAGGTGGGGAGGCAGCCGGATCGACCGGTTGCCTCTTTGTTTGTTTGCGGTATGTTATTCAAATTTGGAAGGAGGCACGTTGTAGAATTTTTTGAATGCTTTGGAGAACGTAAAGGGATCAGGATATCCCAGAAATCCGGCAATTTGCTGGATCGTATATTTTTTCTCGTACAGATAATCTCTGGCCCGGTTCATTTTGATTTGATTAATGTACTGCCCAGGTGTGATACCGAGAATTTTTTTGAACAAAGAAATAAAATATTTCTCAGAGACGCCAGCAATAACAGCAAGTTCATTCACTCGGATGGCACGATGCAGATTCGCATCCACGTATGGGAATACGTTCTGCAGAACCTCCAGGCTTGCTTCAATTTTCCTCGGTTTCCGGTCTTTCAAGAATTCACCTTGATATGAGCCTTGACCATGTAATTCGAAAATTTTGGCGATGACGAGAAGTAGAGCAGCTTTCATGTAAAGTGGACTTCCGGAAGCACTATTACTCTGCTTGAACCTTCGATAGGATGAGGTGAACAGCGTTGATTCCTCTTGAATAAGATTGCCAGGTACAATGCCCGGAAGTTGAAACTCACCGAGAATTCGCTTTTGCTCAGCGATGCTGAAATCAAAGTGCATGTATATAAATCGGCACAGATCTCCGGTCGTGGAAGCAGTGTAGGGCATATCCGGATAAAAAAACACGACGTCACCAGGGCCTGCCATATGCTCGATTCCATCGATGGTGATCTGGACGTAGCCTGCTGTAATGAACCACAGATCATAATCGGAATGTGACTTGTGCTCAATCCAATGACTGTCATGCGTCTGTTCCAGATAAGAGCTCATGCGAAGCGTGATATACTCCGAAAGCTCGTCGATTATACTCATATTTACAGTTCCTGCATGCATCGAATTCAGCCTATCCTCTCTACTTTATGACATCCTTCATTTTTCCCTATCATATCAAAGGAATTATCTCTTGTTAATTATCGTACGATATGACATGTATTGAAAACTATCACACATTCCGATTCCAGCCCACTCACCTATAATGAATTTATATCGTTACGAGGAGGGGTTATTGATGAATGCTACAAGCACACAGCACCCAAAGGTAGTTGTTATTGGGGCGGGCAGCCTGTTTTTTGGTCGGCAGTCCATCTGGCAGATGGTACACTCCCCATATTTGAACCAGGGAACGCTGGCTTTGGTGGATACGGATGAGGAACGGCTCTCGAAAATGGTAAAACTAGCGGAAATGGTCGCCAAGGAGAACAACGTATCCCTAAAGATTGAGGGTTCAGTGGACCGAAGACAGGTACTACCGGGAGCCGACTTCGTTGTGCTCAGCTTTGCGGAGCAATCGGTGAAATATCGGGGCATCGACTGCCAGATTTCTCTAAAGTATGGGATTCGCATGTGTTCTGGCGATACGATTGGCCCGGGCGGGATCTTTCGTGCGATGCGTGAACTGCCGGTTATTATGGAATGCGCTAAAGACATTGAGGAGTTGTGTCCGGATGCTTGGGTGATCAATTATATTAACCCGTCTACCGTACATGGCATCGCATTACATCGATATGCTCCGAAGCTTAAATCGTTTGCGCTGTGCGATAGTCATCATATGCCCCATAAGAAAGCCTATTATGCCGTACGAGCCGGAATCATCGGAAATACAAGCCAGTTCACTGCAGAAATAGACCAGAAATTCGATTTTCGCATCGCTGGTGTTAATCATTTCACTTGGCTGCTCAAAGCCGATTATGAAGGAAAAAATGTGATGCCCACAATTGCAGAAGCCATGCGCAAGCTGGCAGGTGATGAGAATAACGGTGGCGATCGCGGCGCAAAAGCTCTTTTTAACGATGCAATTACCTATGAACTATATGATATTTTCGGAATCATTCCCACTTGTACGGCGCATACGAAGGAATACGTTCGGTATTGGCAGGGGCTTGGCAAAACTGAGGACACGATTCCTCCATTATCGATCTGGGAGACAGAGGACAGGTATGAGCGTCATGACGAAATGTGGCGTCAGGTAGATGACTTTCTTGCAGGGAACATCCCCATCGCCGATTACATGAGTACTTTTGGGCCGGATCATGCGACCGACATCATTGAGAACATGGTGGGGAACTTGGGCAAAAAATTCTTCATCAATACGCTCAATCAAGACGCTGTAACCAATATGAATGCAGATTCCTTCCTGGAACTACTATGTGATGTAGATATGGATGGCGCGAAACCACTCCATGTAGGCGAGATGCCGCGTGGAATTAGAGGGATGCAAGAACTTGTACTTGATACGCATGAGCTTACGGTTGAAGCTGTTTTGGAACAAAGCTACGAGAAGCTGAGAAGGGCGATGCTCACCGACCCGCTCGTAAGTTCCATCAGTGACGCGGACAAGATCATCCATGAATTGTTGGAACTGGAGCGTAAGATGATTCCGGACGTTTGGTATAAGGATAGACTGCAGTATAGCTAGAACAGAGAACGATAATAGACCACGTCAGCTCCTCCAAAGGGCTAATGTGGTCTTTGCTCTTTACTATTTTCAAAAAATCCTACTCCACTTTAAACAAGCCAGCATGGTCTTCATAATACGAAGTAATAAAATCACGAAATTCGCTTACAGCAGGAGATAACCATTTTTGTTTGACCCAGGATAGGCTAATAGGATATATCGCTGAATCATCAGCAATTTTTACATAACGTAACCCTAGTGTTCTACATACGGAGATCGGAAGCAACGCAACACCCTGGTTAAGTCTAATAATTTCGAGCAGGGTATGAGAATCGACCTCAAATGCATGATTGGGCAGGAAACCTGCTTTTTCACAGAGCATGGTGGTAAACCGGCTGTACTCCTTATTATCGGCAAGGGAAATAAAGGGCTCATTTGCAACAACACTTAATGAAATACTTGTTTCTCCGCCGTATATATGATCCGTGGGCACAACAAGAACAATATCCTCCTCAACCAGGACAAAACTCTCAATCTCCTCATCCTGAATCGGATGCCCCGTAATCCCCAGATGCATGTCGCCTTTCTTCAAACCTGTAATAATTTCACTGCGGGTTCCAATACCCTGATGAAGCTTAGTTTCGGGGGAAGCGTTGATATAGTCACTAATGAGACCTGTGAGGAACCGAGTATTCGTAATTGAGATCCGGATTGTATTGGATATTTGCTGTTCCTCCGCTTTAATCTCCATCTCTGCATTTTCAATTTCAATAAAAATTCTGTTCACATGTTTCAATAAAATTTCACCTGAGGAGTTCAATTGAATGTTTCGTCCTCTCCTATGAAATAGGGGGGTACCCAGTTCATCCTCAAGTCTTTTGATCGTTAAACTTAGGGAAGGTTGAGCGATATTCAATTGTGCAGCTGCCTTGGAGATGTGTTCAGTATAGGCAACGGTCTGAAAGTATTTGAGTTGAAGCAATTCCATACAAGGACACTCCTTATTTATTCTGATAAATATATATAGTACTTATTATGTATTATATTAAATTTAAATATTGATGTAGAATTTTTTTATGAGATACAGTTCAAATTTCGAATACCAAAAACCTGACTATATAAGTTGAACTAATCATTTACACAATAACGGAGAGGACAGAAAAAATCTGAAAAAGCGAAGCGTGCGCCTTTATCACCGGATTTTCCCCTTTAGAAGGGGAATCGAAAAATCTGGGGATAACAGCGATTGGAAGGTTGTTCTGTCATCGTAGTGTCAGTGTAAATAATCTTTAGTTCAACTTATATAGAACCAAAACATAAGGTAGGTGTCTTTGATGAAAATCGATGTGAATAACATAGCTAAAAATCTGAATACACCCCTAACGGCTCCGGCATACCCAATGCCACCGTACAAATTCGTGAATCGTGAGTACTTGAATATTATTTACCGAACCGATGAAAAAGCTTTACGGGCAGCCGTACCAGAACCTCTCGAAATCACTGAACCTTTGGTTAAATTCGAAGTGATGTGGATGCCGGATGTTTCTGGACTGGGGGCTTATACAGAAGCTGGACAAGTTATCCCTGTGCAATTCAATGGGGAGAAGGGCGATTATGTGCATTCGATGTACGTAGACAATTTCCCCGCGATTGCAAGTGGTCGAGAGCTCACCGCCTATCCGAAAAAGCTGGGAGCGCCTAAGTTGTATACCGATTCAGATACACTAGTTGGCACACTTGATTATGGAACGCTGCGTGTAGCCACGGCAACGATGGGGTATAAACACGTGGAGATGGATAAGGAGCTCGCCAAACGTGAAATATGCCGACCTAATTTTATGATTAAGATTGCTACGGGCTATACCGGGAATTTAAGAATATGTGATCTGATCCGTACTCAAATTACGGACATCGAAGTGAAGGAAGCTTGGACAGGACCTGCCCGGCTTCAATTGTTCGAACATGCGTTGGCACCTCTTGCAGATCTGCCTGTGTTGGAAGTGGTGTCCGCTTCTCATATCCTTACCAACCTAACCTTAAACGCTGCACAACCTGTATATAACTACCTGGAAGAGAAATAAGGAGGAAAAATAAAATGAGAATTGCGATTGTAGGCGCGGGATCTTTGGGAACCATTGTAGGCGCATATCTTGCGGATGGCGGACTGGACGTTGAGTTAATTGATGCATATCAAGAACATGTAGATGCTTTAAATCAGACGGGTGCTAAAGTGACGGGTACTACGGAGTTTCAGGCAAAAGTAAAAGCAATTACGCCTGATCAGAAATCAGGCCAATATGACCTCGTTTTACTTTTGACCAAACAACTTTATAACGATTCGATTCTTCAGGAATTACTTCCATTCTTGAAAGAAGACAGTATGGTGTGTTCCTTGCAGAACGGGATTCCGGAAGAAAAAGTCGCGTCTATTGTTGGTGAAGAACGCGTCATTGCAGGCTCCGTTGAGTTTGGCGCTACGTTTATTAAACCAGGTGTATCAAGTCTCACAACGGAGTACACTCAATTTAAGCAGTATGCTTTTCAGATTGGTGAATTGAATGGTGAGATTACCGAACGAATTCAACGCGTGAAATCGGTGTTGGACCTTGTGGGTGGAACTCATATTTCCGATAATTTGGTTGGAACCAAATGGTCCAAATTGCTTATCAACAATGCATTCAGTGGTTTGTCCGCTGCATTGAATGGGGAATATGGGGACATCATCGATCATGAAGCTGGCATTGTGAGTGCAGCTCATATTGCGGACGAGACGATTAAAGTTGCTCGCGCCAATGGGGTCACATTGGTTAAAATGAATGGATTTGATATCGCCTCACTCGAACTGAATAGCGAAGAAGATATCCCTGAACGGGTGAAAACATTACGTTACGTGATGGAACCCTCCAGACTGCTCAAAGCAAGCATGCTTCAAGATCTGGAGAAGAACCGCAAAACGGAAATTGATTATATTAACGGGGTGGTTTCAAGCAAGGCAGAAGGTACCGGAATTGCGACACCTTATAATGATTTGGTTGTACAACTGGTCAAATCTGCTGAAGAAACTCATACCGTTCCTGATTTTGACACGAATATAAAAGCTTTTGAAGAACTATTAAGTGCACAATAATAATTCAATTATTTCAACTGAAAGTCGCTAATATAGCGGCTTTTTTGTTTTAACAGTAAATCTAGTCAGGCGTGATTTTGCGACAGATAGAATATTCTTCGTGATTTTGTTTCCTAAAATTATACAAAAAGGGGGATTGAATTTGATATAATATAGACTTGCTGGTTATTTTTCTATTCGAAGGAGATACATATGAGGAAATCTTGGGGGGAATTCGTTTTTTATTTGGCGGTGTTTGTCTTTGTTTTGTTTATGACCTGGAATGACTATTCACTATTTTGGACAATAGGGGGTGTAGTCGTTACCATTCTTATCGCGTTTATTAAGCATGTTTTTTATCCTTTAGTATTTGATAAGCGTATAGATCGTTTAGAGTCCTTTTTATCCAAGCAGCAAAATACACCTGGGACATACATTATTTATGTTCTTGCGAACAGACTTGATGATGAGGTAGAACTAGTTATGGAGCAGATTATGCAGAAATATAAGCGAAGAACAACACAAGCACAGTTCAAGGCAGCTTACGGATTATATCGCAAGGATATGTTTGCCATTCGGCAAGCTGTACCTCATATCGGCTTATCGGACTACCGTACATATTACGAAACCATTCTACTCTTGGAAGACGGGAGAAGTGAAGAGGCGCGTGAAAGACTTCAATCCATTAAAAAACAGTGGATGAGATCAACATTGCTCGCGGGTCTTGAACTCAAAGCAGAAAACCGCGATACCGCTATACAGCACGCGCATGAAGCACTTAACTCTTCCAGAGGTGTTGATCGTTATGTCTTGTATAAGGAATACGAAAGAGTATTACCAGAGGTTGTTGGCCACATATCGTAAACTCGAGTTAAGGAGGAATGATCAAAAAAACAGCTTGCTGTATAAGGAATTAATAACCTTTGGATAATAATGACATTGACAACTGCGGGGTTTTCCAAAATAATAGTATGTAATTGAATACTGGTACCTTTAATTCAGTCCAGAGAGGCTGGCAAGGGCAGCGGATTTCATAATCACGCGAGAATCAGGGCATATTCCGTAATAGGATGCGATGCGCTGTGTCTTCGCGCGGATTATGATGCAAAAAGAGGCTACTTGTCAGTGTATAACTTGACGAGTAGCCTCTTTTTTCTGCTTTTTTTGGTATCAGATACACTTTATGTTGGGGGTATTCTGATGAGCAAACAAGATCAAGAGTTTTCATGGCAAGCCGTGCCGAAATCGCAAAGAAACCAATTTTGGAAAACATTATCCGTCATGCTGGGTTTCACTTTCTTCTCTGCAAGCATGCTGGCAGGAGGCACCTTGGGCGTCAGCTTGACGTTCATGGAGTTCATTGGCATCGTACTTGCAGGCAATCTGGTGCTCGGTATCTACACAGGGGCACTGGCACATATCGCCGCCAAAACGGGTCTGTCCACACATTTGCTCGCTAAATATGCGTTCGGTGCGAAAGGGTCGTATCTGCCTTCGTTCCTGCTAGGCTTCACACAGGTCGGATGGTTCGGAGTGGGGGTAGCGATGTTCGCGATTCCGGTCGCCAAAGCCATGGACTGGAACGTGTACCTGCTAATCATCGTGTTCGGACTTGCCATGACAGCATCAGCCATCTTTGGCATGAAGTCACTCGTCATTCTCGGATATATCGCGGTTCCTGCGATTGCCATTCTCGGTGGTTATTCCATGTTCGAAGGTGCAGGTTCGCTGGGTGGTCTGCAAGGGTTGCTAGATTACACGCCGACTCAGTCGCTTACCGCGGCGGCAGCATTAACGATCTGTATCGGATCATTCATCAGCGGCGGAACGCTGACACCCGATTTTGCCCGCTTTTCCCGAACATCGAAACAGGCAGTTACCGCAACAGTAATTGCATTTTTCCTGGGTAACTCACTCATGTTTCTGTTCGGTGCGGTTGGTGCGATGGCTTATAACCTGGCTGATATCTCGGAGGTCATGTTCCTGCAAGGATTGATCATCCCGGCAATTATTGTTCTGGGCCTGAATATCTGGACGACCAACGATAATGCACTGTACGCTTCGGGTCTTGGTTTTGCGAACATCACCAAAATCTCAAAGAAATTCTTCGTCATCGTAAACGGCATCGTGGGTACCGTATTCGCCATGTGGATGTACAACAACTTCGTCAGTTTCCTGAACGTACTGGGTGCGGCGGTACCATCCATCGGGGCTATTATTATCGCAGATTACTTCATTGTGAAACGTAGAAACTATAAGCCATTTGCCGACATGTCATTCAAAAATGTAAACTGGGTAGCAATGGTGGCTTGGGCCATCGGTGTTGCATTCGCCCAACTGGCTCCTGGCGTAACACCATTGAACGCGCTGCTTGGTACAGCAGTGGCCTATATCGTTTTGATGCTGATTATTCCTGCCAAAGAAACCAAAGAAATGGGGAAAATAAATGATTATACAGAACGCAAAATTGCGGGGTAAAGAAGGACTATGGAATATCGTTGTAAAAGAAGGAAAGTTTGAACAAATTGCACAATCGCTGGAAGTGACCGAGAATGAAGAGATCCTGGATGTCAACGGATCGCTTGTGCTGCCACCTTTCATTGAGCCGCATATTCATCTCGATACAACGCTCACAGCAGGTGAGCCGGAATGGAATCTAAGCGGAACGCTGTTCGAAGGCATCCAACGCTGGTCAGAGCGCAAGGCTTTCTTGACACATGAAGATGTCAAAACACGGTCTAAAACGGCACTGAAATGGCAGTTGGCACAAGGTATCCAGCATGTACGGACTCATGTGGACGTTACCGATCCAAGCTTGATCGCCGTTAAAGCGATGCTTGAAGTAAAAGAAGAAATGGCTCCATATATGGACATCCAGCTTGTTGCTTTCCCACAGGAAGGCATTCACTCTTATCCAAACGGGGCAGAATTGCTGGAAGAGTCACTGAAAATGGGTGTTGACGTGGTCGGCGGCATTCCACACTTCGAATTCACACGGGAATACGGCGTTGATTCAATGAAAGTTGCGTTTGATCTGGCCGAAAAATATGACCGTCTGATCGACATCCATTGTGATGAAATTGATGACGAGCAATCCCGTTTTGTTGAAGTTGTTGCCAAGGAAGCTTACGAACGTGGACTGGGTTCACGAACAACGGCAAGCCACACGACAGCAATGGGCTCATACAATGATGCTTATACGTACAAATTGTTCCGTTTGCTGAAGATGGCCGATTTGAACTTTGTCTCCAATCCGCTGGTTAACATTCACCTGCAAGGACGCTTCGACACGTATCCGAAGAGAAGAGGGCTGACGCGTGTCAAAGAGTTGCAGGAAGCAGGTCTGAATGTGTGCTTTGGTCACGATGACATCTTCGATCCATGGTATCCGCTCGGTACAGGCAACATGCTGCAAGTACTGCACATGGGGATTCATGCTTCGCAGTTGCTTGGTTACGACCAGATCGTGAATTCGATCGACCTCATTACGAAAAACAGCGCAAGAACGTTGAACATTGAGGATGTATACGGTATTGAAGAAGGTAAACCTGCTAACTTCATCGTACTTGAAGCAGAGAACGAATATGAGGCTGTTCGCAAACAAGCCGGCGTACTTTATTCCTACAGAGGCGGCCTTAAAATCGCGGAATCGAAGCCGCGGGACACATCCATCATTTTTGAAGGCGGTACAGAAAAGGTTACTTTTAATAAATAATAAGAAAATATACTCCCATTAAAAGTCGCTATTTTAGCGGCTTTTTTTGCTTTTTGGTACTGTCTACATACAATAAGAACCAAACATTCAGCCTGCCTTAAGGGCTTCACTAGAAGCCTGCTTCCCGCCTTTTTTACGAACAAAACTAATGATCAGCAGTAGCAGTGGTAACAAGCCAAATAAAAAAATGGATATATTGCCAAGAAAATCACCCAAAGCTAACGTTTCCTCCAGGTTTTTAGGCAAGTAAGCAATTACATACAAGACCGGCAGCATTGCGAATTGTATGATCGTAATATTTTTGAGACGAAACAAATCTCGGATCCCGATTGCCGCAAAATAGTGTTTGAACGCATAGGTTGCAAAGATTTGCATCAGCCAAAACACAATGAACAGTGATTCATAACGTTCGAATAGAAACCCCTCAATTTCAAAACTCCGAACCATGTCGAACGTTGGCCACATTCGTGTTTGAATTCCTGGCAAGGATAAATTCCCCACCACGGTGACAATCGTGACCAAATATATGATCGTACAACTAAGTATGCTGTATATAGCAGCTTTATTGCTCGCTTTCACGTCCACCATGTAAGCTGTGATGATGAGTAACACTTCATATCCGGAATAGGAGAGACACGAAGGTTTAAGACCCTTCAACACAGGCATGAATCCATCGCCCAGGAGTGGTCTGAGGTTATTAAGTTCAAACATCTTGGTGCTTAAAAGGAAAACCAGCGCTAGCAGTACAAGCGTAACGGGCAACACGATTGAAAAGACCCGGATGATGACCTTAAGACCACCCGTTAACATATAAATCCCAATCCACAAACTGACCATAATGGTGACCCAAGTAGGCGTGCGCTCAAGGATGTACATACTTGTAATTTCGGCCATGACTCTAACTTCGAATGAACAAAGAACAACAAAATACACGATAATTAAAAGTCCCAATAGATAAGCAATCCACTGACCTGTAATTTCGGGTATAAATTCGAATACCGTTTTACCGGGGAATCTACGACACAAGGTTACAAGGAGGATGCTGATTGTGGTTACAATTAATCCTGATAAAATGACAGAAATCCATACATCAGGTGTCCCTACTGCTTTACTAATTGTGCGAGGGAGTGTTAAAATTCCAGCTCCGAGTATGGAATTGATAACTACAATAATAACCTCGGAGGTATTAATATTAGATGTGGATTGCTTCATTGGCCTTCGCTCCAAACTGGAGAATATATTTCTAGGTAGTATCGCCCAACGCAGTTGTTTTATGTAAAATATGCTGTACTCATATAATGTAGAGATATCCAATAATGAATTGAAGATGAGGGTGCAGGTTATGCCAAAGAACGATAATATGTTAGCCATTTTATGGATGCTGAATTCAGGCACCAAAGTAACTGCAAAACAGATGTCCGAAAAGTTAGAAATCAATATAAGAACCGTATATCGATATATTGATGCATTATGTGCCAGTGGAGTACCGATTATTTCCGATACAGGTCACAACGGCGGGTATAGCTTGCTGAATCAGCATATCAAAGCACCTCTGTTATTTGATATTGATGAAAAAAAGGCACTTCTCCAAGCTGCTGTGTTTGCAAAAGAAGCTGGATATCCTTTGAGTGAGGCATTGGACAATGCAACATCCAAATTGAAAATGTATTCAAATCAGGATCAGGAAAACACACTTCGTCGTCATTTAGCTGGATTTAACGTTATCAATCGTATGGGAGATCCATCCGTTCAGCCGATCTTGGCGGAATTGGAGCAAGCCGTGGCTAATGACTGCTCTGTCGAAATTGATTATCGCAGAAGCCGTGATGAACAACCCAAGAATAGAGTAATAGACCCGTATGGAATGGTTTACTGGAATAATAAATGGTATACCATTGCGTTTTGCCACCTGAGAAATGAATTCCGCAGCTTTCGGGCAGATCGTATTCTACGAATGAAGCCTACTTCGCTGCGCTTTAAGCGTTCGGAAGTTTTTTCAGCCCGTGAATTATTTATGCAAAATTTGTTACCTGATGTAGTGGGCAAAGAGGGGTTAATTTCCTTGGTTATCGAAGGCCGATCAGAGGCATTGGATGACTTGGGGCTGCATTGGTTTATGGGACATTATCTGAAAGAGCGGACTTCTAATCAAGCCATCTTTTTATTTGATGAAAAATCGATTGATACATACGTCCCCTATTTTCTCCTCTCCTATGGGAAATCCATTCAAGTCATCGAACCACAGCGTGTGAAGGACAGACTTGTTGCTGTTGTATCCGAGTTAATGGAATACTATCAACTCTAACAACTTCACTGACAGTATTTGAACTCATCGGATTTTGATCTGTGAACTTGATAAAAAAGTTGCGAAGCTTTGCTGCTTTGGATATGATTATCTAATGTTCAATCAAAAAAATACTTATGTAATCAATTAGTGATAAAAGATAGTGAGGTAGAAAAAATGATCGCAAGAACAGAAGAAGATTTTAATGGCTTGAAGGAAATTGGCAAAATTGTTGCTGCTATTAGAGATGAATTGGTTCAAAGAACTATCCCAGGCATAACCACTAAAGAACTTGATGATTTGGCAGGAGAGCTTTTTGAGAAAGCTGGCGCAGTTTCTGCTCCAAAAAGTGAATATAATTTCCCGGGATTTACTTGTATTAGTGTTAATGAAGAAGTGGCACATGGTATTCCTGGAGATCGGGTTATTCAAGAAGGGGACATCGTCAATATTGATGTGTCTGGTTCCAAGAACAGTTATTTTGCAGATACGGGAATCTCGTTTGTCGTAGGCGAAGGTGCAGAAGTATTAACGAAAATATGCGACGTTGTTAAACTGGCATTTGAAGCAGGTCTTAAAAAAGCAAAACCGGGCTCCAAAAAAAGCGGAATCGGAAAAGCCGTATTCCAAACTGCCAGACAGCATGAATTAACGGTTATCAAAAACCTTACAGGACATGGTGTTGGACGTGGAATACACGAAGCACCTGACCACATCTACAATTATAATGATCCATCGGATGATGAATTGTTAAAAGAAGGTATGGTTATCGCATTCGAGCCATTTATCTCAACTTCAGAAGAAGAAGTAGAACAAACAGGAGATGGCTGGACCTTTGTTACTAAAAACAGCTATGTAGCTCAAATAGAACATACCATTATTCTTACTAAAAATGGTCCGATTATTGTCACTATTTAAGGTGTTCAAACTGAAAGTCGCTAAATTTAGCGACTTTTTTTGTTTTTGTTGTATTGGTACGTTAAAGTAAATCACAATTTAAATGTTCACTTATTAATTTATGTTGAAATTATGGAAGGATTTAACGTATATTTAGATCTGATCTTTATGTTATAGACAGAGGTGATTGATTGAGCACATCAACAAAGCGCGTTCAAGTCATTGATGGACTGCGTGGATTCAGTCTGGCCGGCATTGTGCTGGCGAATATGCTGGCTTTCCAATATGGAATGTATGGCCAGAGCAAACCCCAACTGTTCGGGATTGGCGGAGCAGATCAGGCTTTCCTCTCGTTCCTGCTGATCACTGTGGTGGGCAGTTTTATGCCGATTTTTGCATTTATGTTTGGCTTTGGAATGGTTAAGCTCTCGGAAAGCCTAAAATCACGAGATTTACGACCAAAATGTCATCTGGCACGCCGTTTTCTACTACTGTTTGGAATCGGATTACTGCACATCATCTATCTGTGGGAAGGGGATATCCTGACGTTTTATGGCGTACTCGGTTTCTTCCTGCTCATGTTCCTTAATCGGAAGCCTATAACGCTGCTTATTTGGGCGGTACTGCTACTCGTGGGAGCGGGCATACTTGGTCTCCCGGCATCTAATCCGATGAACCCGCTGGCGATTGAGTCCATTCATATGGAGAACTACATCATTCAAAGTCAGGATGTTTACGGCAACGGCACATACGCGGAAATCAGGAATTTCAGTAATAACGGCGATCCATTCGGCGGGGATTTGGAGCTGTCATATGCCTTGATAGCCCTGATGTTAGCACCACTCATGACGGTGCCGATGTTCCTGTTCGGCATGCGCGCTGCCAGAATCGGCACGTTTAGCGATCCGCAAGCGATGCGGACTATGTATCTTCGCCGGGCATCATTATTGATTCCAGTTGGTTTGATACTCAAAGCATACGGCGTATTGGCGCCACAATTGGGTGCGGAAGGTTGGCTCGGAATTGGAATCGGGGGGACGCTTGGAGGAACGTTGCTTGCACTCGGATACATTTATGCATTTGCACTGTTGTATGCGGGAAGTCGCCATTCCAGCCTGTTGGGCAGGTTCGAGGCGGTTGGCCGTCTCTCGTTGACGAATTACCTGATGCAGAGCGTAATCTGTACGACAATTTTCTATGGATATGGCCTGGGACTGTTTGGAAGTGCTGGCGTGTTTATCGGAGCAATTATTGCACTTGCTGTGTACGGTATTCAATTGTGGCTCAGTCCGCTCTATCTCAAGAAATTTAGCAATGGTCCTGTCGAGTACCTGCTACGGATTTGGACATATCTGTCCTGGAAAGGGCAGCCAAGAAAGAAGAAAAGATCGAACTTAACTACGAATGAAAACGCGCCTGGTGTTCAGTAAGCATAATGTGTTATCGTGAAACGCAAAAAGAAGCTCGTTCTGTTAAAGAAAGGGCTTCTTTTTTTGTAAGATACTAATTTGTAACAGATAAGATACGCCAGTCGGATCCTTCCTTTTTCATAAAGTACAGCTTATCTGTTTCGTCTGCTAATAAGGGGAATCACTGAAATATACATTTTGTTGCTTCACAAAAACCTCAATAACACCATCTGGAAGCAAGTTAAACCACGGATCATCGATGTAGTGAAACTTGTTAATTCCCGCTTCCTTAAGGGCAGCTGTAATTTCTTCTTTACTGGAATAGGTGACAAGTTGCGGTTCAGGTAACTAATTAGGTAAGGGCTTCAAGTCCGAAATTAAAATACTGCCAATATAGGAACTTTCAATTGTAATAAGTATATCAAAATGTATATTTTAGATAATAAGAATCTCAAATAGCTCGAAGTTCTGTATACAAAAATAAATTCGGTACTTATTTTATTAATGGGGACGGACAGTTAAGTTTAGCCGATACAGATGTTTTTTTGTATGCTTTTTTTAACGGGAACATATGTTTGTTTTTTCCTTTTCTTTTGAGTAAATATTTTGTATGATACAAGAGACGTGAATGATGGAGGAGGAGTTTGGATGTATCGACAAGTGGATGATTTTTTAAAGGAATGGGCAGTGGCTGTGAAAGGAACATTGCAAGTATTACAAGCCGTAACAGATGATAAATTAGAACAAAGTATTTTAGAAGGGCATAGTACACTAGGTTGGTTAGGCTGGCATTTAGCAGAAACAACAGGTTATTTTAGTCATTTAGCAGGTTTAACTGTACCAATGATTGGTCAAGATGAGCCAGTTCCAGCGACAGCAAGAGAAATTGTAGCAGCTTACGAAAAAGCAGCAGAGGCGGTCAAAGAAGAGGTAGCCAAGCTATCAAATGAGGACTTGCTAACAGAAACAGGCTTAGAAAGTCTTGCAACAAAAGGTTCATTATTACGTTTCTTAATTGACCACCAAACACATCACCGCGGCCAAATGACGGTGCTATTACGTCAAGCAGGCTTACCAGTACCGCCCGTGA
Source organism: Paenibacillus sp. CFBP 13594 (assembly GCF_014842675.1). Classification (NCBI taxonomy): domain Bacteria; kingdom Bacillati; phylum Bacillota; class Bacilli; order Caryophanales; family Paenibacillaceae; genus Paenibacillus; species Paenibacillus sp. CFBP 13594. The sequence continues at coordinate 1,165,100 of NZ_JACYVQ010000001.1, read as the reverse complement.
TGGGTCCAACAAAAGAAATGCAATAACGAATAGATGTCTTTCTTGGTAGTGGCTCCTCAAAGTTAGAGTCTTTAATAGGCGGCTGAAGATTGGTTTGAGTTCGGTATTGCATTTAAATTAGAGGTAGGTGTAAACATGATCCAATTAACAAACCGCCAGGCACGGCAATTTCTATTGCTGAAGCATGGACTTTTGGGCGAATATAAATTTAGTGAAAAGCAGGGTGTATTGGACTTTGCTCGGCAGGTCAGCTGCATTCAATACGACCCCATCGATGTTTGCGGAAAAAACGCCGAATTGGTGCTACAGTCGCGAATAAAGGGATTTACCAAGGGAATGCTCGCCGAGTTGCTATATGAGGATAGAAGCCTTGTCGATTATCCAGACAAGAACCTAGCCATTATCTCTGTCGAGGACTGGCCGTATTTTGAGCGATACAGGCAAGCCGCAAGGCAACATGCCAAACGCTATCCCGAAATGGAAGCGTTGACTACGCAAGTACGGGCTCATATTCAAAATCACGGTGCACTAAGTTCGGATGATTTAAAATTGGATGGGGATTTCTCTTGGCAATCGGCCATCCACTGGAGCGGTGGAAACAATTCATCTCGATCGGTGCTGGAACAGATGTATTCGACGGGTGAGTTGATTATCCATCATAAAAAAGGAACGCGTAAATATTACGATATAGCTAAGAAGTACATACAACCAAATCTGCTGAATGCATCAGAGCCGCTGGAGGATGAGCTTGAGCATCATAAGTGGCGGGTACTGCGTCGAATCGGCTCTGTTGGTCTCTTATGGAATCGTGCGTCAGATGCATGGCTGAATATATGGGGGCTGAAAGCAGCACAGCGCACCGAGGTTTTTCGCCAGCTATTACACGAAAATCGTATTGTTGCTGTTGCTGTGGAACAAATGAAGGATATGCTTTACTGCCTCGCGGAGGATTTACCGCTTATTGAAGTTGTTCTGAGAAATCAGGAGCAGAAATTGCGTTGTGAACTTATTGCCCCTCTAGATAATTTCATATGGGACAGAAAACTTATCAACAAATTGTTTGGCTTCGATTACACATGGGAGATTTACACGCCTGCAATCAAACGAAAATTCGGCTATTATGTGCTGCCTCTATTATATGGAGAAAGCTTCATTGGACGGGCCGAGATAATCGTGGAGCGAAAAACTGGAACGCTCGTTCTTAAAAACATCTGGTACGAGAACGGTCTGAAGCAAACAACGCAATTGCGAACAGCCTTGAACAGTTGTGTCCAAAAGTTTGCGATATTCAACGGGTGTGAGACGATTTCGGCAGAGTCTATAAAACCAACCATAAATTAAAATAGGTCATTCCGCTAACGGATAACGTTAGTTTAATAAACAGGCCACAATTGGTACATTTATCACTCGTAAAAGAACTCTCCAGAATAGGTGGGTTCTTGCATTTTTATCCATATGTTTGCGGGTGGTTTCAGTTACGCTGGTATTGCCCCTAAGAGTAGGTAGTTTGTTCTAGCTCGAAGAATGACCATAATTAATTTTGTGTGCTTATATTACCTTTTTTTGTTATACTCACCGAATAATAAGAAATATTCCCAATGTTTCCTGTTACAGTTTGTAGTTTTAAAGATTCAACATATCAATTCTGATACATAAGCTAACTATTATAGTGCGGGCAGTGGTAAGGTAATGCGAAATGATAGATGAAGCATATACATTCAACTTTTTCCACTCAGACTTGAAAGGATCGTTATTGTGCTAAAAATTATTAATTTTCTTCTTTTTTTGCTGATCATTTGGGTAGTCATCTTTTATCCTTTTCGTTTTGTTTGGTTTGAAGGTGTAAAACAGATTCCTGCAGATCTTCATGGTGTTTATTTACTATTCTTGTTCTTTGGATATCTGATCTGTTCATCGGCTATGGGACTTATGGTTGGCAAGATGTTTTTTAAACGAAAAGAACAGTGATTATGGGTACGTATGGAGGTTTAAGAATGGACGGAGACATTTTAATCAATCAATTCTTAAAACTTTTTCCTGAATTTTTCGATTGTTACATAGAGCACTTGGAATTAAATCAAGAGTTTCTAGGACATGTGTTTTTTGGTGATGAAGTGGCTAATTATGTTGAAGGATTGCTTCGTGAAAATGATGACACAGAACAACTTGAGAAGTTTTTTGATTTTTTCGAATGGATGGCAACTCAAACGAGCCTTTATATTGTACAAGTGTTATCTACTACAATCTTGTATGATCTAGGTGGGCAAACAGATATTTTGCAAAAAGCTCAATTTTATATGAAACCACATACTAAAAGACTTTCTCAAGAAATAGAAGATTTGCACTCAGGGAAATATTTTTCATAGAATAATCTGCTGCAGATTAGGTATTCAATGCGTTTGAATCGTTGGTTTATAATATCATTCAAGGTCGCTAAAGCAGCGGCTTTTTTGTTTTATCCATGTAATTTCCTATCTTAGGGGTTGAAGGGGAAAGGACTTATTTCAATGATCGATTAGATAATTATGGATAACTTTTGCTTGGGATACGTCTTCAATCGCATCAATCAGCGCGGCGGAAGCAATGAAGGAGTTTACTACATTTTTCGAAGAACTGGGAGGCAACTAACACATTAGATTGGATCAGTTTCAATCTGGACATATATCCTTTGTCTTAAGACATGGGAAAAATAGGTTCTTGAATTTCTTACCCGATGTACAGCCGAATCCGAGATTGTGATAGGCTGTATCTACAAAAGTATTGCACGTTCTAAATGGAAGGGGATAATTTACTTGGATCAGGAACTTGCGACCACGATTGCTATCGAATTTAAGAACAATCAGAAGGTGTTGAATGCGATCGGAGACGAAACCCGGCAAGCCATCCTCATAGCCTTGATTCAAGGGCCGCAAAAACCCGGCATGCGCGTAGGAGAGATCAGGATGAAGACTCACCTTTCCCGACCAACCGTATCACATCATCTGAAAATATTGAAAGAATCAGAGATAATAAGTGTTCGTAAAGAAGGAACTCTCAACTATTACAGCCTTGACTCCGGTAGCAAGTTGAAATTGTTAAAAAACCTGGTGAACCAAATAGAAAAGTTGCTAGCGCAATGCGAAGAACAAGCATCGGAACAACAAATAGGAAACAGGGGGAGTTGCGAATGAATCAGACAGTCGCAGCCGCAAACGGAGTGGGCATTCCTCAACTAGGGTTCGGCCTATATAAGATCAAAGACGGGGGGACCTTCGAGAGGACTGCCGAGGAGGCTATTCGAATGGGTTATCGCCATTTCGATACGGCCAAAATTTATGGTAATGAAGCGGTGTTAGGTCGGGTCATCCAAAACAGCGGCATTCCCAGGGAGGAGTTCTTCATTACCTCCAAGGTATGGACGACAGACCTGGGCTACCGTGCGACGAAAAGGGCGTTCGAGCAGACTTGCCAGAAGCTGAACGTAACATATCTCGATATGTATTTGATTCATTTTGCTGGTCCTCAATACGTGAATGCTTGGAAGGCGATGGAAGAGTTATACGACGCAGGTAAAATCAAAGTTATAGGTGTAGCCAATTTCGAGATCCGGCATCTAGAGCATCTGAAGAAACATTCCCGGATTTCGCCGATGGTAAATCAGATCGAGACCCATCCGGAATTTCCGCAACATGAATTGCATGATTATATGGTTCGGCATCGGATTCTGCATGAGGCTTGGGGACCGTTGGGGCAGGGTAGCAAAGCGCTGCTGGAGCATCCGGAGCTGGCGGCAATTTCCCTTCGTCATCAGAAGTCGGTTGCGCAAGTCATTTTGCGCTGGCATCTGCAACGTGGAATTATTGTCATCCCCAAATCATCGAATCCTCAAAGGATAAAAGAGAACAGCGAAATATTCGACTTTGAGTTGAATGAGAAGGAGATGGAACAAATACGACGGTTGGACACGGGTAAGAGATATTCCGTAAGTCCGAATGGCTACATGGTCAACCCGTTTTATATCAATTTGATGAAGTTATTTATTCGCTCTCATTGATGGATCATAGAATATATAAAAAAGGTGTCTATACGTAATTGTTTTATTGGGGCTGTCCTGTGAGTCATGAGCATGACCGGGTACAGCCTTTTGTCAGGATTATGCAGTTCTAACGGACCTAGCAGACGCTATTTGCTCCCATTTGCATAGGATTGATTCTAACGAATCATAGAGACGTTATTTCATCGAGTTGGTGCTTGAAGAGAAGGAATTCCTTCTGAGATACTCCCATCTTTACATTCGATGAGTTGTTCTTCAGCAATTGCTTTTAAAATATTGTAAATCCATGTAGAGACATGATAAGATGAGAAGGGATCTGTTTGAATGAGGTTACCTAAATCAAAATTCGGGAGTGTTATTATATTGAACAACAATAACATTAAAGTTGGTGTCTCTAATAAAGAAGGCCAGTTAGGTTTTGTCTTTTCGAGAGGTGGTCTGCGAGAAGGTTCTGGGAGAAAGAGTATAGGTGTGACTAAAAAAATATCTTTAACTCTAACAGAGGACATGTGGGGAGAAATCGAAAACCATTGCACAGAGCATAAACTTTCTCGTTCGGAGGCTATACGTAACATCATTGAGTCCTTCTATTCATAATAATTTCTTTATTCGAGGTAGGTGAGGTCTTTGCTGGTAGAGATAACAAAAGATTCTCTTATGAATGCCATACAATATGTGATAAAGGCAGTAGCAGCAAATAGTTCGATACCAATTCTTCAAGGAATACATATTCAAGCAGGTGCAGATGGCGTTACTTTTACGGCAAGTAATACAAGTTTGACGATACAGTCTATGATTGCTCATGATGATGTTTCTCTGACTGTAAAAAGAGCAGGGGCTATCGTTATACCATCGCGTTATTTTCACGATATTATTCGTAAATTTAATGATGACCAAATTATACTTGAAATTAAAGAGCCAATGATTCTTTCGATTGTATCCGGTCATTCTCAATTACGTTTATGCGGCATGGACCCTACAGAATTCCCTTCCATTGATGATGGAGAGGCGTTCCCTTCTACTAAACTACGCATTAATACTTCCTTACTTCGTTCGACTATTAAACAGCTAGCGATCGTAGCTTCAACGTCCGATACCAGCCCCATACTAACAGGAGTTTCGTTGGAATTCCGTAATGATTGTCTAAACGTAATTGCTACAGACGGAGTGCGGCTTGCATACCGAACCTTAAATTTAGAAAATGCTGCCAACAACAGTGTGAACGTTATTATTCCAGCGAAAAATCTCTATGAATTGTCGAAAATGTTAAACAAAACAGATGAAACGACTGAAATTGAAGTGATTAACCATCGAGTTAATTTCACGACAAATGGACTGAAAGTGGAGTCGGCTCTTATTGAAGGAACATTCCCATCCATGATGAATGTAATTCCTCAATCGTATGTGTGTGAAATCTCAGTTGATAAAGCATGTTTGTTGAAAGCGGTTGAATGTGTAACTGTAATGGCTAGTGCACATGTGATCAAACTAGTAGCTAATGCAGACACATTAAAACTATTGTCCAAAACAGCCGATGTTGGAGATATTCAGAATGAAATTCCAATATTAGAGATGCGTGGGGAAGAATTTATGATATCACTTAATGGGAAGTTCTTTTTCGATATACTTCGAAACATGGATTGCGCGAGTGTACGAATAAGATTCGCAGGGAAAACCAGTCCTATCGTTGTACTTCCAGATAATACGCTTATGTCTAGTTTGTTCTTGATCACTCCAGTGATGAGCCGGTGAACCGTATCATATATAAGAGCAAGCTTTCACCTGACTTTTTCGTGCAGAAATTGCAAGGTATTCATTAATTATTTCCCATAAAATCACCTTGAAGGGAGGGAGTACGATGGATTGGTTGGATAGGATGAATGGCGCCATGGAATATATCGAAACAAATCTAGCGGACACTATTTCATTTGATGAGATAGCACAGCGAGCCTTTTGCTCTACCTATCATTTTCAAAGAATGTTTCCATTTATTACTGGCGTATCGTTATCGGAGTACATTCGACGTCGACGGTTGACATTGGCGGCATTTGAATTGCAGACAACAAGCACAAAGGTTATTGATGTAGCTATGAAATTTGGATATGAATCGCCAGAGGCGTTTGCACGGGCCTTTAAGAATCTTCATGGTATTATGCCTACATCTGCTCGCGATACAGGCGTTTCGCTAAAAGCCTATCCTCGAATGTCCTTTCATATTTCAATAAAAGGGGATGTCGAAATGAATTACCGTATTGAGCAAAGAGATTCTTTTGAGATGTTTGGAGTATATGGAATTATAAATGCAGACCAGAAAACAGCGTTCGCTGAAGTACCTCAATTCCGTATAAAATGTGATGAGGATGGCAGCGTTGATCATATGAATGACTTACTGGGACGTTTTGGTGATACCATGCTACATGCCGCCCTTTATGATCACACGAAAGAATCTTTCAAATACATGATCTGTTATCATGTATCTAAGGGGCTTGAAATTCCGGAGAGATTCACAAAACTTGCTGTCCCACCATTAACGTGGGCGGTTTTCCCAGAGCCGCAGTGTGATATGCAAAAATTATGGCAACGAATCTATTCTGAGTGGTTTCCTACATCTGAATACGAACAGGTTGAGGGCCCTACTTTCGAAATGTATTATGGAATGGCACGACATGGGAATGTTTCAGGTGAGATCTGGATACCTGTGAAGAAAAAATAACGTTTTTATATGAGCGAAATGCAGGCGTTAACGAAGAAGACAACTGAAAAATTAAGATTATAATATAGGTCATCCCCACAAAGGATGGCCTTATAACTTGCCGTTACAGACCGCGACTAGAACCTTATCACCAATAGTTATAGGGGAGATTGTCCGATTAATTTATCTTGAGGGGGTTTAGCATGAATATTAAAATACGAGAAATTATATCCGATGATTATGCTGAAGTTGTTTTTTTATGGAATGATGTACTTGAAATTCGTAATGTTAATGATGCAAACTTCCGAGTGACTATGGAAGAGATGAATAAGGCCGGGAATTACAAAACATTTGTCGCACTAATAGATAATGAAGTCGTCGGTTTTGTAACAATTGTACAGTCATTATCTGTAGGCGTTCCAATGGGGTATCTACATATTCAAGCTCTTGCTGTTAAAAGGGAGCTGCAAAACAGAGGAATAGGTACAAAACTACTAAGACAGACTGAAAATTATGCTAAAGAACGGGGAATATCAAGTATTATTTTATGTAGTGGAATGAAACGAACCAACGCCCATGCTTTTTATGAACATAACGGCTATGACAGAGATTCATATTGCTTTGATAAGGTGATCGACTTAACCCATTAATTGCTCTAAAAAGACCAACACACTCTGTGAACTTAAGAGTGGAAGTTGGTTTTTTTCATTGCCATATATAATTGTATTAAACGGGTGTACCGCCAAAATAATTAAAGAGCTTAAATCGTAAGTTATATAGGATCATTCAAAGTCGCTAATCTAAAATAGCGGCTTTTTTGCTTTTCTGTTTTGAGTGGGGGGGCTGGACCTCCTGTTCGCAAGGAGGATGGGACGGAGTACTCATACAACTCATTGATTATATTTCGTATTAGTACCAATACTACATAATCAAGGGGGATTGTGAAAATGAAGTTGCAACCCAAATTTTCCAAACAAATCGTTCGCAATATTGATCTAATTTGTGACTTCATGGGAAACAGTTCTGATTTTGTGGTTCGTGAGATCACAATTGGAAGGAATCACGCCGCTCTGTTTTATTTGGACGGCATGGTTGATATGCAGAAGGTACAAGACAATGTGATTCGTCCATTGCATGAATTCGCCTTTTCAGATAGGGATGAGATGTCTTTACCATTTTTAAAAAATAGCATTCTGGATGTCGGCGAAGCAAGTTTGGTTCAGAGCTTTGAAGATGCGTTGGATCAAATCCTTTCAGGCGGAGCTCTACTGTTACTGGACGGTATGGATGAAGGATTAGTTATTTCCTTGCCAGGATGGGAAGAACGCAGCATTACCGAATCGAAGGTGCAGCCTGTTATCAGAGGTCCGCAAGAATCGTTTACGGAAACGTTACGCACAAATACAACAATGGTTCGCCGCAGGGTCAAAGATACAAGAGTGCGACTAACAAACGTCAAAGTTGGTGAAAAAACCAAGACGGACATATCGGTCATGTATATGGATGGGATCGCTGATCAGGACATGGTTCTGAACTTGATATCCAGATTAAAAAGCATGAGCGTAGATCGTGTGCTTGAAGGCGAATATCTCGAAGAATCCCTCACAGAGAAGAAACAGTTTACTATTTTTCCGATTTTCTATAATTCGGATCGTCCAGATTCTATTGCAGCAGGAGTCATGGAGGGCAAAATTGCAATATTCGTAGATGGAACCCCCTTCGTTATTCTTGCCCCTGCGGTGTTTGTTGATTTCATTCAATCTGCCGAGGATTATTATCAATCTTATATTTACAGCAGTATTATTCGAATATTAAGATACATCTCCCTGGCAATATGTATGTTGGCTCCAGCCATATATGTTGCGTTAACAACGTTCCATCAGGATATGATTCCCACGGTACTGTTATTAAGTTTATCCGCGCAGCGTGAAGGAGTACCTTTTCCGGCATTTGTAGAGGCAATCATCATGGAAGTGATTTTTGAAATTCTGAGAGAGGCAGGCCTTCGAATGCCAAGAACGGTCGGTCAGGCAGTGTCTATTGTCGGTTCCATCGTTATTGGCCAAGCTGCCGTAGAAGCAAACATTGTTTCACCTGTTATGGTCATTGTCGTTGCCATTACAGCTATTTCAAGCTTTGTTATACCCTCTTATACCATGGCCATTCCAATCCGGATATTGCGATTTGTGTTTATCGGGTTAGCCGCTATCTATGGAGTATATGGTTTGACTGTTGGCATGCTCATACTTTTTGTACATCTGAATAGCCTTCATTCATTTGGTGTGCCGTATATGAGTCCTTTTGCGAATTACAATTCGTCAAAGCAAAGTGATGCCGTACTGCGTTTTCCATTCAGGAATAAAACAAAGCAGCACACAAAACAAAAGGAGTAGGCCCCATGAACTCGTACCGATCCAGAATTTTAAAACCGCTTGTTTACATCTTGCTAATGGTCGTTGTTACGGGTTGTTGGAACAGTAAGGAGCTGAACGAAATTTCCGTCGTGATAGCTCTGGGTATTGATACAGTGGATGATCAATATGAGATCAGTCTGCAAGTTGTTGACCCTTCTCAAATGTCTCGTAATCGGGCTATGGAACGGTCGCCAACAATCGTTTTTTCCAGCCGCGCTGATACCCTATTTGAAGCCATTCGCAAACTGACAACCGAATCATCTCGGAAAATGTACATGTCACACTTAAAGTTTGTAATCTTTGACGAGAACACGGCAAGAAAAGGCATTAAGAAGCCATTGGATTTTCTGTTCCGGGATCATGAAGTTCGGCCTGATTTCCATTTGGCTATTGTCAGGGGAAGTTCGGCGAAGGATGCCGTTTCTTTTGTAGCTCCAACCGAGGTTTTACCTGCAATGGATATGTATAAAGCTTTGAAAGTATCTGAGAAAACATGGGCACCCACCTCCGCGGTCGATGTCAAAGATCTTCTTCAACGTTTAACAAAAGACGGCATCGAGCCTGTTCTTACAGGCATTCGATTGAACAATCTGAATAAAGGTCTTACCATCGATAACGTGAAAAAATCACCTCAACATGTGAATTATTTATTTACCGGAATTGGTGTTTTTCAGGGTGACCGTTTGACTGGCTGGATAGAAGAATCCAAGAGCAAGGCTTTTACCTACATATCCAACCGCGTTTCCAGTACAGTTGCTTCCGTTAGCTGTCCGAATTCCGAAGGGAAGTTTGCTTTTGAAGTCATTCATAACAACGTAAAAATCATTCCAAAAATAAAAGACAATGAGCCACACATTACTCTTGAAGTGGATACAGAAGCCAACATCGGAGAGGTCACGTGTAATGCTGACCTGAAGGATGAAAAGACGTTTAATGCGTTTCAAGATGCAGGCAGAGAAGAACAGGAGAAAATTTTGAAAGAAGGCATTCAAAATGCGCAGCAGATCGGTTCCGATATATTCGGGTTCGGAGAGGCTTTTCATCGAAAGTACCCATATGAGTGGCATAAATGGAAAGCGGACTGGACAAGAAAATTTCAAAATCTCCAGGTAGATATTAATCTCCGTTATCGTTTGAACCGTGTCGGAAAAATCACCAATTCCGTCGATTCCTATCAGAACAATTAGGAGTGGATGTATATGTTATATGTAATACTTGTGGGATCATTTGTCGCAATGATTATTGAATTTCGAGCATTGAAGGAGAAGCACTACATACGTGAAATCGTATGTGGCATGGTATTCTTTGCTGTTGGAGTTACACTTAACGTTCTGAGAATAGCGCATATTGAACTGCCGAGTCCACTGGTAGGAATTCGGATTCTATTCCAACCATTAAGCGAGTTCATTGCAACAATATTATCATAGAAGGGGACTTTGGAGTGAATACCAAGCTGACTGTTCGCCAGGCCATTACATGGTTTGCTCTATATCAAATAGGAAGTGCATACTTAGTGCTGCCAGCGGCTATTACCTCTGTTGCTAAACAGGATGCTTGGCTTTCTATTCCCATTTCCTTGGCCGTTCATCTGATGTTGATACCGTTGTATACCTCTATCGCCAGGCACATGAAAGGGAGAACTTTTGTGGAGTATCTACGTTGTCTCTTCGGCCCTCTGGGCGGTACGATTGCCACAGTTTTCATTTTTTCCTTTCCCTTTCTTGAGTGTATCATGACACTTCGAAATCTAGGCGACTTTGTGACGACATCTATAATGCCCGAAACACCTTATGATGCCATATATTTCATTATGCTTATAGCCGTATATCTCGCTGTCCGGTCGGGTCCAGTCGTTATTGGCCGGTCTGCAGAAGTTTTGTTCTTTTTCTTTTTAGTCCTATATCTATTGGTCAGAATCACTCTTCTTCCTGAGGTCGAGATAAATAATCTTTTTCCTATTTTGGAAAACGGTTTGAAACCTGTCGTTCTCGCATCGATCAATTTATTCGCTTTTCCTTATGCAGAAGCGATCCTCTATCTTTTTTTTGCACATCACTTCTCGGATCCGAAACAATGGAGAAAGTCAGTCATTGTGAGTGCTTTAATTAGCGGCACTATGTATTTTTTTATGATGTTGCAGATCATCACAGTCATCAGCGCTGGTGTAATAGCGGATTTGACGTTTCCTACATTTTTTATTGACCGAACCATAAATATAGGCGAGTTTCTTCAGCGATTCGAAATCATCCTGGCAATCGTCTGGTTCATTACTATTTTTTTCCGCCTTGCACTGCTTCTGTATATTTCCGCCCAAGGGCTTGCGGATGCTTTTCGCCTACGTAATGCTAACGTTCTGTTGATTCCTCTGATATTGATCATATTAGCCATGGCCAATTTCATATGGCCTAACATGTCATTCATAATCGAGTTAAATCAAGTGTGGCCTTATTATGCCATGATTTTCGGCATTATGTTTCCTGCTGTGCTTTGGTTGACTAGCAAGATTAGAGGATATTCAGAATCGATTAAGGAGTACTAATTCTTGTCCTCTGCTGAAGACAAGAACTTGTTTCGCGCTGGTGGAAGACTACAACTGCTCACAAAGAACATAATAGCCGACAGTATAGCTAAATCACATCAGCATCTATAGAATTTCATTTGTGGATCATATTTCTCCGATACTGATAGGGCGTAACTCCGTATTCCACTTTGAACAACTGGATAAAATATTGATTTTTTCGGTAACCAACCATCTGGGCTATATCGGCTACACGGAGTTCCGAATCTTGAAGCAATTGAGAAGCCTTCTCCAACCTCTTCCTGGAAATGTAGTTTGACACATTTTCTCCTGTCTCCTGTTTAAACAGTTTGGAAAAGTAGACGGGATGGAGGTGTGCAACTTTCCCCAGTTCGTCCAGGCTAAGGCCATGTGACAGATGGTCTTCGATATACGTTTGTACTTTGTCAACGATGGTTTGAATGGACATCTGTTTGTTGTTTCTGATCCGACTGACTCGACCCATGAGAGTTGAGGATAGTTCATCAGGATAGCGTAACTGGTTGAATATCCACTCCACGGTTTCAGAGGGATCGCGATCCTTATCCGTCAGATATACATATAGAATGGTCTCCATAAGAAAGATTACTTTTTGCTTTTGGAGACGGATTTGATCATATTTTTTAATGATATTTCCCGCCGACTCCCAATCACCGCATGATGGAGAATGGTTGAATATGCCAATGAAGTCTTCCGGGCATACTTCCTCATTATGGAAGAACCTGTAGAACATCTGTCGGGTCACATTTCGATCAGCCAACAAAAATGGAGGAGACACGACCGATTGCTCCAGTTTGATAGTCAGTTCTCCAGCAGCTTCTTCCGGAATAAAAGCAAACAGTCGTGTTCCCGCATTCCAAACGAGACGATCCAATTTGTCTCCGACAGCATGTTTTATAACATCCTCATGTTCCTGTGTAAAACCCTCGAGCTTGAAGCAGCACATACGACGACGCCCTAAAAATTCAGTATAAGCATCATATTGCTTCCTTAATGTCTCGTTATGACCAAGAAGCGAAAGCAAATACCCCAATCCATTGAAGTTCTCCCATGCGACAGATTGAGTGGGCCGTATCTTTGCAATATTATTGATGGCTTTGGACATGGCTTTCTCCACATCATCTTTGTCGACAGGTTTGAGCAAGTAGTCGAGCGCACCTAAACGGATTCCTTGTTGTGCATATTCGAACTCGGAGTAGCCGGAAAGGATGATCACTTTGGTTGGCAAGTTATGTTGGTGGATATGTTGAAGCAAATCAATACCAGACACCTCAGGCATTCGGATGTCAGTGATCAGAATATCGATGTGGTTTTGAGTCAACATGTCTCGGGCTTCAATCGAATTGGTCATCGTCTCGATCTGATCAATGCCAAAGGTGTTCCAATCGAGCAAGTGCTTCATATACTCCACGACATAATGTCCGTCATCCACAATTAATAATCGCATTAGTTATCTCCTTTCACCACGGGAATGCTAATGAGCAGCAGGACGGACAAGCCGCCCCAATCATTAGTAGTAAAATGTAACCCGCTAAGTTCACCGTACGTATTTTTCAGACGTTGATTTACATTCCAGAGCCCTACGCCTTTAATTCCTTCAGGCGGGGTATCACTCTCAAGCCGACCCTCCAGGCTACGGATATCATCGAGTGAAAGACCTTTGCCGTCATCGGAGACCTTGATCGCTATTCCAGCCTCCGTCTGTTTTACATCAATTTTCACCCGATGGGCACCTTGTTGTCCTTCAATTCCATGTTGAATCGCATTTTCAACCACTGGCTGGATGATCAGCGGCATGAGGGGAAGGCAGGACAGTTCTGGCGGCAGATCAATGCTGTACTCCATTTTTTTGCTAAGAGCCATAATAATCAGGAAATGTTCCGCAAACTGAAGCTCGCTTTCCAGCGTGACTTCATGCCGGTCCAACTTCGTTAAATAACGATAATATTCAGCTAGATGTTTGCTCATGCGCATGACAGAATCAGGTGAAAATTGAGCCACCGACATGATGAAAAACAAACTATTGTACAAAAAATGAGGATTGATCTGAGCCTGGAGTTGTTGAAGTTCCGCACTTCGTCTGAGTTCCGTTTCAGTCTTCAAGGATACGAACAGATCCTGGATCTCGGTAACCATATGATTAAAACTTCTGAACAGGCTGTAAAACTCTCTATCCGTATTTTCGGTAATACGTGTATTATGATTGCCTTGTTCGACCTGTGAAAACTTCCGCTCCAACAAACGAATATTACGGTAATAGTTCCGGTAAAACGTAAAGATCACAACCAGACCAAGCGTGAAAACGGCTAAGATGCTGGCAAAAAAAACTTTACGGTTGCGGTCAATCGGTTGCAGAAAATCATTCGTCTGTGTATATGTAATCAGGTAGGCGTCGATTGATTCAATGTATCGGGAAAGAACATAGTAATCGTCCGACTTGGTGTGATAATCATATTTCAAAGTGATCTCCGGCTGTGGAGAAATCATATTAGTAACCGCTTTCAATAGATCGTTGTCGACTTCTTTCTCACTCCATAGCTGATGGGAATTAAACCAAAAAAAAGCGTTTGAGCTGTCGTTGTTCACAGCCTTTTTCAGCAGATTTTTCAAATAATCGGTATTCAGCTTTACACCAACGACGTACTGAGTCGGTTCATTTTGTCCGGATTTTTGGATGTAAGGGTAGAGGGCAAAGTAATACAAGCTATTGCCGACGATTTGCCATCCCCGCCCATGAACATCCTTGAACGGAAGTCTCTCCTCCGGCGCACTGTTAGTGGACAGAAACGTTTCTTCAGACTTCCAGTAAATGCCGATCGATTCAATCGATCGACTGGAGAGGAGCGTTTGCCGCAAGCGCTCAACGATATCGTTTTTCTTCATTTGGGAATCGTAATTGCTCAGCTCGATAACATGCCTCTGATAAAATCGGACATCACTGTCAGCTGCATATTGAACTCCGTACATGTTAGCCTCGTATATAATCCCGTCCAGAATGCCTTTCACATAATCAAGCTGGTTTTTGGAAGCGCCAATCAGATTTTCTTCAAGTGTCTTGGAGCTCAATCGGTTCATCACGAAAAACAAACTTAACGTCAGCAACAGAAAAAAAACAAAGAAATAGATGAATCGTTTCATATACATTTTTCTGATCATATGTGGTTCCTTTCATATCGCCAAACGTAGAAGTTCAAACTCCAGATCGGATTAACCTAAATATAAGCCAAACCTTCGAAAAGCGGAAGGGCAGCAACGACGATAAATGAAAGCGGTTTAAAATGATTCAGGATGGGGTGATGATCTTGAAATTTTGGCATTTTGGAGTGAAAGCGCTTTTGTTAAGCTTATCTTCAAGGATCGCTTTCGAAAAGCCATCATAGAGGAGGTATGCAACATTAACGAGATTGTGCCCGCCAGATCCGCAAAAAAAACAAAAACAAAGCTTTCCCAGCGGACTTCATTCAAAAAGGAAATCAAGAAAAGCTGGCCTTTGTACGTACTGTGTATTCCCGCATTTGTGTTTGTCTGTATCTTTTCTTATGGCCCGATGGTAGGTTTGCTCATGGCATTTCAGGACTACAAACCATGGCTGGGCATTACAGGTTCACGGTGGATCGGGTTAGATAATTTCGAACGAATTTTCCAGTACAAAGAAGCCACACAAGCGATCGTGAATACGTTAATTATCGCCGTTTCTAAAATTATCGTTGGTATTATCGTTCCAATCGTCATGGCTATCCTGCTGAGCGAGATTCGAAATATGGGCATTAAGAAAAGTGTACAGACACTGGTGTATCTGCCGCATTTCTTGTCCTGGGTTACTGTGGCAGGGTTGATGATCGACATTCTCGGATTAGACGGAGGAATCAATCACATCTTGACACGTATTTTCGGGAACGATCCCATTTACTTCTTGGGTGATCCTGATCTGTTTCGATTCACGGTTGTAATCAGCGACGTGTGGAAGAGCTTTGGCTTCGGCATGATTGTTTATCTGGCTACCATTGCCGGGATCAATCCTTCTTATTACGAAGCAGCTGAGATCGATGGCGCTACACGCCGGCAGCAAATTCGATACGTCACTTTGCCTAGCATGTTGCCCATGATTATCGTCATTTCTACGCTGAGTCTGGGCAATATTCTGGACGCGGGCTTTGATCAGGTTTTCAATCTGTACAATCCGCTTGTCTACAGTACGGGAGATATCATTGACACCTATGTCTACCGTTCATCCTTGTTAAACGGGCAATACGGGTTCGGGACCGCTGTCGGACTGTTCAAATCGGGAATCAGCTTGATTTTGATCGTTGTCTCCTACAGGCTGGCCTATAAATATGCCAATTACAAAATATTCTAACAAGGAGGGAGAGGGATCATGTACCATAAGACGACAGGTTATAGAGTATTCTCATATTTTAATTACGCGTTCATGATACTGGCTGGTCTGGCGTGTTTTCTGCCACTGCTTCATCTATTGGCACAATCGCTCAGCAGCAAAGCGGCCATTAGTGGGAATATGGTGTCATTTTGGCCGGTCGGATTCAACGTGGATGCCTATGTAAAAACGTTCAACAATTCCAATTTCAATGGTGCCATGCTGACATCCATTACTCGAACCGTGTTGGGTACAACCATCAGTATGTTTATCCTTACTTGTGCAGGATATGCTTTGTCCAAGGAATTCCGGGGACGCAACGTGCTCATGTGGTTTTTTATCTTTACCATGCTCTTCTCGGGGGGCTTGATACCTTCTTACATATTGATCACAGCCCTTGGATTAAAGGATACCATATGGGCTCTTGTTCTACCGGGCGCTTTCGGTGCTTATAATTTGATTCTTCTCGTCAATTTTTTCAAAACGATTCCCAAAGCCCTGGAAGAAGCAGCTTTCATTGATGGAGCGTCCTTTTTCGTAATTCTCAGCAAAATATATTTACCATTATCTCTGCCTGGCATCGCGACCGTATCCTTGTTCATTATGGTAGGGCACTGGAACTCCTGGTTTGACGGGATTTTGTATATGTCGGATGCAAGTAAGTATCCGTTGGCTTCGTTCTTACAGACGGTCGTTGTGCAGAGCAATATGCAGAATATGGCGATGAGCCAGTCTGAGGTGGCAGCCATGTCCGAACAGAGCATTAAGGCAGCACAAATTTTTGTCAGCACGCTCCCGATTATTTTGGTTTATCCTTTTTTGCAGCGTTATTTCGTGAAGGGAATCGTACTGGGAGCCGTCAAAGAATAGTTAGGATGACGATAAATTGGATTACTATAAGTTCATCTAAACATTTACACGATAACAGCGTTCGGAAGGTTGTTCTGTCATCGGAGTGCCAGTGTAAATATGCAATTAGTTGAACTTATATAGAAAACAAATTGAGTATGAGTGAAGGGGGCATGTTTCCATGAAGAAAAGAACTGATTTATGGAAAATGGTAAGTATGGTTATGCTGTCGGCTATTCTTGTGGCTGGCTGTAGCAAAGGGGAGAGTGCTTCCGAGACCGCACCGGCATCGGTGCTTAAGGACGGTAAATATGATCCGCCATTTACGATCACCATCGCCAAACAACAGGATGAGAATGCTGGAAAGTATATCAATGGTGAGACGTTGAATGACAATGTGTTGACCCGTTGGGGCGAACAAAACCTGGGTATCAAAATCCAAACCACCCTGCTGGGAGGTGATGCTTCACAATATAATACCAAGCTGAGGCTGGCGTTGACGGGTTCCGAGAAGCTGCCAGACGTTCTGCCTGTCTATGACACCATGCTGGTCAATGATCTGATTGAGTCGGGGCAAGTCAAGGAGATTACAGAAGACATCTCAACCTACATGCCTGACCGGATAAAAGAAATATACAAACAATACCCGACCACTTTCAATCCAGTGGTTAGGGAGGGCAAGGTCTACGGGATGGCGATTGCGCCGAATCTGACGGAAGGCGAAGTTATGTTAATCCGCCAGGACTGGTTGGACAGATTAAATTTGGAAGCGCCAACAACGATTGATGAGTTTGAGCAAGTCATCGCGGCGTTCACCGATGAGGACCCGGATGGGAACGGCAAGAAAGACACATACGGCTTTACTTTTTCGGGCAAAGATTCCTACAATACGGGCTGGGTCAGCGATCCGGTCATGATATTCAGCGCATACACAGGCAAACATCTTCCAAGGCAATGGCATAACGATAACGGCAAACTCACCTATGGATCTGTGGCTGCTGGCAACAAAGAGGCTCTTGCCAAGTTACGCGACTGGTATGCAAAAGGGTACTTGAACAAAGAATTGGCCACCCAAGGGGCTTGGGACGCACTGTCCGATTTTACGGAGGGGAAAGCTGGCATCATCATTGGTCGTCCTTGGCTTTACGACAGTGTGAAGGACGTAGAGAAAAATGTGGATGGCGCAAAAATAAGTGCTTATCCGACCATTCAAGGTGTGAACGGTGATAAGACCTATCAGTCCGCCCAATTGAACGATGGTGTGTTCATGTTTAACAAGGACTTTCAAAACATGGAAGCCTTCTTCCTATACTACGATAAAATGTACGACGCAGCGTTCAGCACGGGAGATTTCAAATACGGCTACGCTCAGGGATACGATTACGATATCGTCAACGACGAAGTCACTTTTGATCCAACGAAATTCAATAAGCCATTAGAAGCCGTGCAAGGCGTTGGGAAAATGGCATTTACCAAAAATACACCGAGTGTTGATGGTCCCGGCCAATCGTACTACGATCTGGCGAATGGAGTTAAAGCCGACACGGGCGTCCTCATTCAAAGCGCTTCAAAAGATCAAACGACACAGGATGGATATCGGATTTCGTATGAAAACAGAGATGTTTTACTGCCAAATGAGTTTAACGGTCCACCAACGCCAACGATGCAAAACGTGTGGGAACAGTTGACCACCATGGAACAAGAGACGTTCACCAAAATCATATATGGCAATGAGCCGCTTGAAGCATTCGATACCTTTGTGAAACAGTGGCACGAAAAAGGCGGAGACACCGTGATCGAAGAAGTTAACGAATGGTACAACCAAGCCAGCGAGACGGATGTAATGACACTGATGAATTTGAAATAAAGTCAGTTTACCCTGGATCAGCCTTCCGGCAACAGGAAGGTTGGTCTTCTAAAAAAGGAGATGATGAGACATGATCAAAGGTAAATCGTGGATGGCTATCGTCATTGCATTGATGTTGTTAACCGTTCATTTAACGTCCTCAGCTCAAACCGTTCATGCTGCTGGTGAGAAGACCAAGATCGCCGCAACACTGTTTGTCCTGAAGAATGAATCTGAAGTATCCAATGCCAAAATCCATTGGGCGCCTGTCCAGGGAGCGACTGTATACGAGTTGTATAGATCCGAGAACAATGCGCCTTATACGTTATTACAAACCCTAACTGGTACAACGACGGATGATTATGACCTCAACATAGGTAACACATACAAGTATCAAGTGAAGGCGTACGATGGAACTTCCTTGTTAACCTCTGCTATCTCGCCAGAATACACCCCTTACAGTCTTCCAGAAAACCTCACAACTTTTGATAACACAGCACAATCCACTCTCATGCTCCCGAATGAACTTAAAGTGGGGGATACCTATTACAGATTTAATTTTGTACAAAAACCAACTGGTGGTTTTGGCGAAATGATTCAACAGACATCAACAGATGATATCACCTATGGTGACGACAAAGTGGTTCTTTCCTACACAGATCATCCCGATCTGGCGAATTCCAAATTTGAAGGGATTAACATCCTGTACCATGCGCCTACGAACAAATTTGTTTTTTGGGCTCACTATGAAAACAGTACAGACTACACGCTTGCGAGAGTATCGGTGGCTTCGGCCACGCCTGGAGAAGACTTTACATTTCACAAAAGCTTTCGGCCGGAAGGGAACCAATCCCGGGATATCTCCATTTTCAAAGATGATGATGATTCGGCGTATCTGATCTCTACGGCCAATAATAATTCGGACACCATCTTATATAAGTTAACCTCCGATTGGTTGGATGTAGATCATCAAGTTTCAGTTATTTATCAAAATCAACATAGGGAACTGCCCAAAATGATCAAAAAGGATGGCATTTATTATTTGTTCTCTTCCCAAGCGGCTGGCTGGTATCCGAGTATACCTTTGTATTCTTCAGCAAATAGCATAGACGGAGATTGGTCCGAATTACGGACGATTGGCAACACGTCAACCTTCTCGGCGCAGTCGGGTTCCGTCATGAGGGTGAAGCCATATACGGGTAATAACGTGGTTATGGTTGCATATCGCTGGATGTTCGGTTGGGCAGGTACGCAAAATGGAACAACGGAGGAAAGACTGCTTCCCGTGTGGTTCTCCGATGGTTACGCATTTTATGATTATTTTGATCAAGTGCTGTACAACACAAGCGATGATGTTGTCGTTCCCGTTCAGAACGGAAAACTTCTGTCGCAAGGCAAACCTGCAACAGCCCAAACGGCTACTGGAACAAACCCGGCAAGTTATGCTAATGATGGTAGCTATCAAACTGAATGGGTCGGCACAGGCAGTTCTTGGCCACATTGGTGGAAGGTCGATCTCGGCTCTGTTCAACAGTTGAATAATGTGCAAATCTCCTGGTGGATGCAAAAAGGCTCCGAAGGTTATTACAAATATAAAATTGAGACCAGTACGGATAATGTAAACTGGACCGTGGCATTGGATCGAACCAACAATAGATCTTACGGTTTTACCTCAGACAATCTATCGAGCACTGCTGCCAGATATGTACGAATTAATATGCAAAATGCGGCACTTCATAACAATCCAAACAATTGGTACACGCCAAGACTTTGGGAAGTGAAGGTATTTGGATCGGACACCAATTAACGATGTTCTTAAAAGAAGAGAGGTAACGGTGTGAATAATCAACTAACTAATGGTGGCATCTGGAATGATTCAAGTGGTAATCTGATCCATGCCCATGGTGGACATATGTTATTCCATGACGACTATTATTACTGGTATGGCGAAGATCGGAGAGACGATATATATGTGAGTTGTTACCGTTCCAAAGATCTATTCAACTGGGAGTTTCGGAACCATATCTTGACCACCTCTACGCCAGCTGCACCCATTCGAGTTCGGACAAATCTGGCATTAGTGAACGATAAAGGTGGAAAGGTGAATCTCGAACGGCCTAAAGTGCTGTTCAACGCGGTGACCAAGAAGTTCGTACTCTGGGTTCACTATGAGAATGGTGAGAATTATAACGATGCTGCATGCGCCATCGCTACCTCGGATTATCCAGACAGCCATTTTGTTTATCATGGTAGCTTCAATCCGTACGGGTATATGTCGCGTGACTGCACACTCTTTCAGGATGATGACGGGACGGCATATTTTATTTCGGCTGCCAGAGACAATGCGGACCTGCACATCTATCGTCTGCAGGAAGATTACCTTAATGTGGAAAGTCTTGTCGGAAAGCCGTGGCAGGGGGAATATAGGGAGGCGCCAACTGTCTTCAAACGGAAAGGGAAGTATTATATGGTGACCTCATTTTGCACGGGTTGGGCTCCCAATCAAGGGAAATACGCGATGGCTAATACGATGGATGGTCCATGGGGAATACTCAGTGATTTTGGCGATGAAACGACGTTTCGAACGCAACCAGCATTTGTGCTGAAGCGATCAGAAGAGGACTACCTATACTTTTCAGATCGCTGGAACGGATCCGATTATTTTCAGTCCAGCTATGAGGTCCTGCCCATTGAATTCAATGGGGACATTCCGATTCTAGATGAGTATTCCACGTTATCTTTGCGAGAGGATGCACATCTGATTCATTTTGAACGATAATTTGAAAGATAAACCGACTGATGAGAAAAGACTTTGATCCTACAGAGAATGCAGGTTCAAAGTCTTTTTGGATGAATTTTATAATTTCAAATCTAACGAATAGCGATCGCGAAGTACTGATAAATGGTGGAGCTCATGCCCAGCAATAACAAATGCAATCGATCGAGCTGAAGCAGGATTATCACTGACGATCCCTCTACAGAGCCATGCTTCCGGGGTGAGGCGACGGAGCATAAGAATGGTTGAGCGACGTGTGACAGCATATTCTTCATTCAAATCAGCTACGGTATACGCATTGAAGGGATGGCTCTGCATAAGCACGTCCTGATCGTAGCCGGGATGATTCGCTTGGTCACCTCTGGCGATGCGAAGCAATCGGCTGCTCATGATGCGTTCGTTATCCAAAAGGTGACCGATGACCTCCTTCACGCTCCATTTGCCTTCGGCGTAACGATAATTTGCTTGCTCCTCTGTCAATGAAGAGAGCAAAGCTGGTACGATATTGGATTGCAGCTTTAAGCGTTCGATGATGTTCCCTTCAGGAACAAGCTGGATGTACCCTGCATAATAAGCTGCATATTCCTCTGTAGTTGGTCTTTCAACCATGGTAATGCCTCCTTTGGGATTCGTAGATCTGGAATATATTGTAGCATATATCCTACAGCATGAAATTAGCCCCTCCACATTATGAGCGGAAGGGCCGTTTCATGTAATTTAGGCAGATTTTCAAGGTTACGTGTTATTCTACTTCTAATCCGTACGTCGTATCCTCTTATTTTGAACAAACTTCTCCAAAACCGCAAAATCCTCCGTCACTTTTTGGAACGGCAATGTTTCCAGCACCTGTTCCCGATAACTCTTTTTTGCTGCTGTGCTGAGACGGGAGTCAAGTATGCTGAGTATGCCAAGGTCCGTTTCACTACGAATCAAGCGTCCCGTTCCTTGCCGTAACCGAAGGAGCATGTCCGGTACAAACACCTCCATGAACGGATTCTCCGTTACAGATGCCTTATATTCATAAACAGGATCCGATGGAACAGGGAAGGGCAGACGGAAAATAATGACCTGTGACAGGTCAGACCCCTCGATATTCACGCCTTCCCAGAATACACCGGTACCCAGGAGTACACCTTTGCTTTTCCTGAATTCGGCGATGACACTGTCCTGGGAAGATCCTTCTTTTTGAATATGGACTGCCCATGTGTATTCATTAGCCTTTGAGATCAACTTTTTGTGAATGTACTTCATGTCCTCTTTTGCTGAAAAAAGGACGATTGTTCTTCCCTGAGTTAGATTACAGAGTTGAACCATTTCGTTGTACGCTGCTTCAAGATAGTTTTCGCGCTGATCGTGGTGGTAATAGGGTACTTTGTTAGAAATATACATCATGGCATGGTTGGTGTAGTCAAAAGGGGAGGGTTGGCGCTCTAAGAAATCTCCCTTATAACCAAGGGAGTGCGTCATATAAGAATATTGTTCCTCCAGCGTATCCCCGCCTTGGCACAGCGTTGCTGATGTTAGGATTACAGGTACCTTGCCATTAAATAAAGCGTATTTCAGAAATTGGCTTATATCTTTGGGACAGATACTGATCGTGGCTACTCCCAGGGGACTGCTTGCCCATAAAAGATAGTTGTTCTCAATCTCAGATAAGACATGAATGAGGGTAATAAGCCCGTTGGTGGCTTCAAAAGCGTCATCTATTTCCCGCTCGTGACGGGAAGTCAAAATGGAAAGGCGCAGACTGAGATCTTTTAAATCATTCGCGACTTTGTTCAACGGTACTCCTTTGATCTTCGACACTTTGATTCGGTCGTTATCCTGCTTGGCATGGTCGAGCAAATCCGCGTTTACCTGTTTGAAGATGCGCTCAGCGCAGTTTTTGATGAACTTGGATTGTGAGAAGAGACTTTTATCTCCGGACTGCTTCGTTAGAAGCTGCACCGTGGTATCCAGAATGCGGCAGATTCCGCGATAAGTGAACTCAAGTGTTCTGGCATCTCGAACTTTTGCTTCCAGATTATGCGCTTCATCAATGACGATCAGAGCAGGCTGTTCCGAGATGATGCTTTTGGTTCCTTCTTTTTTCTTCATCAAATCCCGTATCAGCAAGTCCTGGTTAACGATAATAAAATCAATCTCGTGAGCTTTTGCATTTAATTTCGCTCTCATATCGTAAAACAAACATGCATTTTTGTGATGACAACGTTCAAATTTGCAATCATTCACGGAAACGTGGGACCATTCGGCATCACTAATTCCAGCTTTAATATCGGCTCTTTCATCAATTTCATAATCTAATATGCGCTGTGCAAGGGTAGATACGGAGGCGTTTGCATCATTAAGATTGATCCATTCCGCTGCTCTACTTCTGCAGGCATACTGACCCATGCCTTTCCCCACCACGGAGCGAACCGTTGAGAATCCCAACCGGCTACCAATAATCCTTAAATCTTTATGTATCTGTTCCGAGAGCTGAATGGAGGATGTAGCTATAATGACTGGTTTCTGAGACATTTGATTCGTGAGAAGACTTGGGATCAGGTACGCAAAAGACTTACCGATTCCAACCCCAGCTTCAATCATGGCATTATGCCCATGGATATAAGCATCGGCGATATCAAGAGACATTTCTTGCTGTCCAATCCGCTCTCTAAGGCCAATTCGGGGGAACCGGTCATATATTCGGAAGATGGCGTTAACCAAAGAACGTTCGATTTCCTTGTCCGGTTCCTGTTTATTCATTTTGTAGAGTTCATTTAACCAATTCATAACGATCGCCCCTCTTCCGAATGATGATCTTCTTGTACTCACTTTGGAGACGATTTACCTCACAATGCAGTTGTAACGGCATTTTTTAATCTGGATACGCCTTCCTGTAATTGTTCATCTGACAAATGTGCAAAAGACAAATAGATACCATACTTCGTACCAACAGACGTTGAACTGCTGACTTCTGAGTATACCACACCTTGTGACCTAGCCGATTCCCGAAAGGCCTCATAAGTGGACACATTACCTCGCCACCAGCCAAACACGTGTAGACCCGCTTCGTTCTCCACCCAATCAAACCATGTAGAGAGTTGCTTGTTCAAAAGTTTGAGTAACAGATGGAATTTGCGACTGTATAATCGATTCATTCTGCGCAGATGACGCTCATATTGACCACTTGTCATGAATGCAGCTAATGCCCGTTGTTCAATCAGGTTGACGGGTCTTGGCTCGTATAAAGCCTGTGCCTTTCTAAAGGTGTCAGCCAAGGTAGGGGGAAGAACCACATAACCAAGTCGTACTTCTAAAGGCAAGGTTTTTGTAAAGCTGCCCAGATAGATTACGCGTCCTGCTTTATCAAGTGTTTTCAGTGGTTCAACATGCATGCCGCGATATCGGAATTCACTATCATAATCATCCTCAACAATCATGGCATCATTTCGCTGTGCCCAGTCCAGCAAGGTTTGTCTGCGTTCCAGACTGAGCATTTCACCAGTAGGAAATTGTCGTGACGGCGTGACAAACAACATTCGTGCTTCCCAGTCTTGGGGCACAACGCCCTGACCATCGAGATTGGCTTCAATCAACTTTGCACCCGCAGCCAATATGGCTTTAGAAATCCCGACATAACAAGGACTTTCTGTCACTACATAATCCCCAGGATCAGCAAGTAATTGAGTGAGTAGAGCTATAGCTTGCATGGAGCCTGCAGTTACTGCAATATGATCCGGATCGACTTGAATGCCCCGCATCCTCCGAAGATAGGCAGCAATGGCTTCTCTCAATTTTGGATCCCCGGTTGAACTAACCATAGCAGAGGTTGTTTTCAGGTGATGCTCACGCTGCCTTATCTCTGCATACAATCGATTATTCCATTCATCGTAAGGAAACTTGGAGAAGTCAGGTTGATATTTGCTAAAGTCGATCACTTCGTCGCTATTCATTCTGGAATCTTGTGTATGGGCATTGGCAGGTGCATTTCTTTGAGTCGTCTGATGTTCAAACTGCTGAATACGATTTCCCCAGGCGGATAAGTGATGCGTGCAAGCTTTCACGGTGGACGCATTATTGTTCAAATCCAACTGGTAAGCAACAAAGGTTCCTCTTCCATGCTCTGAATGAATGTAACCTTGAGCAGTCAACGTATCATAGACCTGATTCACAGTTCCTCTGGAAATGTGATACGTCGTAGCTAACTCTCGAGTAGAGGGTAACTTCTCGCCATGTATAAGATTACCTTCATGAATTGCATCACGGATGGCATGATAGAGAGCCTTCATCTTCGTATATTTTCGGTTCAAATATGAACTGTAAGCTACATGAAATTGCATAGGACCTCCAGAGTTATCATTGAAGTGGTACAATAAAAACCGAAAATATTGGATCTTTTTATATGACCATTCTCATTCTATACTAAATCATAGATTAGAGCGATGCCTTTATTGAAAATCACCCAAAAGTTACTTAGGAGGACTACAATCATGCAAACAGGTACAGATCGTGTAAAAAGAGGAATGGCTGAGATGCAAAAAGGTGGCGTCATCATGGACGTTATGAATGCAGAGCAAGCTAAAATTGCTGAGGCGGCAGGGGCAACAGCTGTTATGGCTCTTGAACGGGTACCTTCCGATATTCGCGCAGCCGGCGGTGTAGCTCGTATGGCAGATCCAACCATCGTTGAAGAGGTTATGAAGGTTGTATCTATTCCAGTTATGGCCAAAGCACGTATCGGTCATTACATAGAAGCCAAAGTGCTTGAATCCCTGGGTGTGGACTATCTCGATGAAAGTGAAGTTCTTACACCTGCAGACGAAGTGTTCCATATTGATAAACATGAGTTTACTGTACCATTTGTATGTGGAGCCAAAGATTTGGGAGAAGCTCTTCGCCGTATTGGTGAGGGTGCATCGATGATTCGTACAAAAGGTGAGCCTGGAACGGGTAACATTGTTGAGGCAGTTCGTCATATGCGTCTAATTAACAGCCAGCTCCGCAAAGTGCAAAACATGTCCAAGGACGAGCTGTACGCTGAAGCCAAAAATCTGGGTGTAGCTTATGAGTTGCTGCGCGAAGTTCATGAAAATGGAAAACTTCCTGTCGTTAACTTTGCAGCAGGCGGTGTAGCTACTCCGGCGGACGCAGCATTAATGATGCACCTGGGAGCAGATGGTGTGTTTGTAGGATCAGGTATTTTCAAATCCGATAGCCCTGAGAAATTCGCTCGTGCAATCGTTGAAGCTACTACACATTACACAGATTACAAACTGATTGCCGAAGTATCCAAAAACTTGGGTGCCCCGATGAAAGGGATCGAAATTTCTAAATTGGCTCCAGAAGAGCGCATGTCCAACCGCGGTTGGTAAGATAACAGGGCATCTAGTTGAATAGGTAGTTTGAACATTTATATAGAAGAGCCGATCAATTGAACCTTAATTGATCGGCTTTTTTGTTATTACTGTTTAGCTTGTTGATATCTTCAAAATGCTGTGCCTATAATAATCGGTATGAAGGAAGGTGCAGACAATTCGCTATCTATATGAGTTTATTCAAAATCAGGACGATCTGCCTATGAAACTCTTCGTGAACTCGGTAAAACATATTGATTTCCATTGGCACAAGGAAGTGGAAGTTGTATATGTTCTCCACGGTTCAATCATCATGTATCTGGACCAGCAGCAATATACACTGCATGAAGATGATGTGATCGTGGTTAACAGTATGTCCGTCCACAAGATCGAACGAACCAATCAGGACAATGTATTATTAACATTGCAGTTTGGTCCCGAGTTGATGAACAATAATGTGTTTATCTCCTGTAACTCTGCTATGAACGTGGAACAAAACGCTCCTCGCCTGCAAAGTATTAAACAATATCTTGCGCAAATGGTATGGGAGATCAACAAAAAAACGCCGGGTTATCAAAATTTTACAATGGGCAGATTACAGATGTTATGCGGATGCCTGCAGAGGTATTTTTCCAGTGGAACGAATTCCGCATTGGAAGACGGTAGCAGGGATTATGACTATAAAAGACTGAACAGGGTCCTCACATATATTGATTTACACTACAATGAGAAGATTACACTGCAGGATATGGCGCATTCCGAACATTTAAGTTTGCATTATTTCTCCCACTTCTTCACCGACAAAATCGGGATACCTTTCCAAAAGTATTTGACGCTCATTCGCTTGGAAAAGGCTCAGGCTCAGCTGGCAGCAAACGACAAAAATATTTCGGAGATTGCGCTGGATTGCGGATTTGCCAATGTGAAGCTGTTTAACAAATACTTCAAGGAAAAGTACGGCTGTACGCCAGGTTCCTATCGGGAAGCTTCTCGTACAACGGAACTCCATCAGTTGAATGTGAACCGCAAACCCAAAACATATGAGGAGTCTTCAAGCGGAGATTATTACGAGATGGAAACGCTGAATGCGATTGGCTCGCTGTATCGATATCTGGATGCTAAGGTAGACGCCGATCAGGACATGCTTCCTGTACCGTCTGTACATCTGTCAGACCAAACTTATATTGAAATTCGTGCGGATCAGACGTCGTCTGTCTATGAAAAGCACTGGAATATGACCATGACGGCAGGGAGAGCCATTGAAGGTTTGCGTGAAGATTGGCGGAAGCAGCTCTCCGCGCTGAAGGGAAAAGTACCTTTTAAATATATTCGATTTCACGGCATCTTTAATGACGAGATGATGGTGTACAGCGAGAACGAGCAGGGCACGCCCCTCTATAATTGGTCTTATGTGGACAAGTTGTATGATTTTCTGCTGGATCAGGGCGTTCGGCCATTTGTGGAATTAAGCTTTATGCCGAGCCAGCTGGCGAGATCCAAAGAAACGCTGTTTTGGTGGAGCGGGAATATTAGTCCGCCATCCGACCCTGCCAAGTGGCAAGCGCTTGTTGGCGAATTCGTTCGCCATTGTTTAAATCGTTATGGGGCGGAAGAAGTGAGACGGTGGTATTTCGAAGTATGGAACGAGCCTGACCTGGCTGGTGTTTGTTGGGCAGGAAGCAAGGAAGAATACTTTGCGTTTTACGAATCGACCGTTCATGCCATCAAATCGATTTTGCCGGAACTGAAGGTGGGGGGTCCAGCTATGGGTTACGGATCTCTCTGGAATGATACCTGGGCTGAGGAATTTTTGTCTTATTGCCGCAAGCGGGAAGTGGCTATCGACTTTTTCTCGTTTCACATCTATTCGGAGTATCCCAAGCTAAAAGTTGAAGACGATCGTTTAACCCAGATCATGCCGCCTGCTTTTTATAAAGAGAGTATTGAACTTATGCGGCAAAAAATGAATGCGTCATCGTACGGTCATGTTGAACTTCATGTCACTGAGTGGAACTTTTCGCTGTATGACCGGAATTTGCTGCACGATACCATGTTCATGGCTCCGTTTGTCATTTACCACACCATGAACACACTTGGTGACGTGAAAGCGATGGCTTTCTGGTCCTTTACCGATGTATTCGAAGAAAGTATCGTTCCCGCTTCTCCTTTCTACGGAGGTTTTGGCCTGATTAACCGCGATGGGCTGAAGAAACCCAGCTATTATGCATTTGAGCTTATGCAAAAGCTTGGGGATGAGCTGATGGTCAAGGGAGACGGTTATGTTGGAACCCGAAAAAGGGATGGAAGCATGCAATTTTTGTTCTATCACTATGTTCACGTAGACCGGCTGTTTGCAAGTGGAGATTGGTCGGAATTATCCAGCTCAACCCGCTATGACGTCTTTGAGGAAAAAGGCAGCAAAGCTTATGAACTTACCTTGAGCAATCTCGAGGGACCTTATAAATGCACCAGTTATCAACTGGATCGGGAGCATGGATCGGTATTTGATGAGTGGACCCGCATGGGATCGCCCTATTCATTGACGGAAGAAGAAATCGCCTATCTAAACGGCAGGAGTGGACCCGTGATGGGGACAGAGATGGTAAGAGATGAAAGTTGGCGCAGAGAGATTTTTCTTCCACCGCATGGGGTAATGCTGCTCATTTTGGATAGACAATATTAAAAAAAGTGCTCTTAAGACATCCTTTCAGTTTGAAGGGATGTTTTTTGTTGTTTATTTCTTGTTCAGGCTGGCAAGCTAGAACTATAGCGATGGATTGGGCAAAAAACGAACCATGATGCGGCAAGTTCCAACAAGAAAGCGTTAACACAAATCGATATACTATGGTTGTGGCAGCTTAGAGGAAGACAGGGGGAGTTTTGGATGAAGCGTTTCATGAAATGGATGACAGATTCGTTTGCGCCGAGATTGGAGGCGTTTACGAACAATATTTGGGTTTCTTCGATTCAAGAAGCCATCATGGTCGCCATTCCGATGATTTTCATCGGTTCGATTATTACATTGATTTCGATTTTGCAGGATTTCATTCCGGGAATGCCGGACCTGACACCTATCACGACATTCAGTTTCGGTTTGCTGGGGTTGTTTATTGCTTTTTTGACGCCTTATGTCGTGATGGAAAAAAGAGAACGACATAAAATCAAGTTGCTGGCGGGAATGACGGGGATATCTCTGTTCGTTATGCTACTTAACCCGACAGTAAACGAAGACGGTACCATTCAGTTCATCCTTGAACGATTTGGACCCTCGGGGATGATTACAGCACTCTTGGTAGGTGTATTCGTCGCTCTTGTAATGATCATGTGCAACAAATTTTCGTTCTTCAAAAAGGGATCTTCACTTCCCGAATTCATTATGGACTGGTTCGATTTTCTCGTCCCGATCGCCCTGGTATTAACAACAGGATGGTTGCTTGTATATCAGCTTCATTTTGATATTTTTGGACTGATCGTGAACGTATTTGAGCCGATCAATGCCGTAGGGCAAAGTTTAACCGGATTTTTATTGTTTAACTTTATCGGCGTAGTACTGTATTCCTTTGGCGTTAGCCCGTGGGTTATGACACCGATCTGGTACGCGATCTGGATACCTGCAATCGAAGAAAATGCAGCTCTTGTGGCAGCGGGACAAGATCCCGTCAATATCAACACGTTTGAAACCTTTTTCTCCGGATGGCTGGGTATTGGAGGAATGGGAGCGACCTTGCCGTTAGTTGTTTGGTTCCTGATGGCACGTTCGAAAAAACTGAAATCTGTCGGCAAGGCGACTATTATCCCATCCTTGTTCAACATCAATGAACCCGTCGTATACGGAGCACCTATTGCCTTTAATCCATTACTCATGGTGCCGATGTGGATTAACTCACTTATCACGCCGGTGATTGTGTACTTGGCTCTCGACTGGGGTTGGGTGCGGATTCCGAGCCAGATCTTCCAGCTATGGTACACGCCGATCGGCCTCTCAACCTATATTATGTCCGGACTCAATGGGCTTATCTTGCTGGCGGTCGTCCTGGTCATTGTATTTATGGTCTGGTTTCCGTTTTTCAAACTGTATGATGCACAGGAACTGAAGAAAGAACAAGAACAAAATTGATATCAGAAGGGTGAGTACTATGGATAAATCAATCAATGAATTGTTGTCGGCATTGACGCTGGCCGAGAAAGCTTCGCTCTGCGCAGGATTGAATATGTGGATGACAAAAGGAATTGAGCGGTTAAACATTCCGCCGGTTCATATGTACGATGGGACAAACGGTATCCGTAAAACGAACAGCGATGAAGAAATGGGGATTACAACGGAAAATGTACCCGCAACCTGTTACCCTACGGGTTCAGCCATCGGCTCTTCGTGGAATACGGAATTGTTGCATGAAGTCGGTGTGGCACTGGGACGTGAATCGAAAACGATGGACGTCGAGCTGCTGCTTGGACCTGGTGTAAATATGAAAAGAACGCCACTTGGCGGAAGAAACTTCGAATACTATTCGGAAGACCCATACTTGACTGGGGAACTTGGTGCGGCGTTTATAAACGGGATCCAAAGCGAAGGAGTGGGCGCTTCTGTCAAACACTTTGCAGGCAACAACCAGGAATTCGAGAAGATGGTAACCAGTTCGGAAATCGATGAGCGAACGCTCCGCGAGATTTACCTGAGCGCCTTTGAACGGATTATTAAGAAATCCGATCCTTGGACGGTTATGTGTTCTTATAATTTATTGAATGGAACGTATACAAGTGAGAACGAACATTTGCTGAATGACATTTTGAGAGAAGAGTGGGGTTATGAAGGTGTTGTTCTATCCGACTGGACAGCTGTTAATGATCGCATACGCGGTCTGAAGGCTGGGCTTGATCTGGAGATGCCGGGTCCCGCCAATTACAATGCCAAAGCGATCATTGAAGCGGTTCAGAACGGAAGCCTGTCCGAAGAACAGTTGGATCGAAGCGTGGGCCGGATTCTGAAACTGGTTGAGCGGGTAACGGGCAAGAAAGATATGGATTCTTCTCCAGATTCGGACTATCATGCACTCGCACGTAAAGCGGCGGCCGAAAGTATTGTGCTTCTGAAAAATGAGAACGCGATTCTCCCGCTAGGGCAGGAGTCCATTTCGTCGATTGCCGTGATCGGACGCTTTGCCAAAAAACCGAGAATTCAGGGAGCGGGCAGTGCAAAGGTAACGCCTACAAATGTCGATATTCCATGGGACGAGATAAAAAATCTGGCTGGCGATGCCACGACCATAAATTATGCAGAAGGGTACCCGGAGGATGACTCCATCAATGATGAGATAATTAAGGAAAGCGTCTCATTAGCGATGAATTCTGATGTTGCTGTATTGTTTGTTGGCCAACCGGAATATGCGGAATCCGAGATGCATGATTTGCAAGGCATTGATCTTCCCGAGCATCAAGTGAAATTGATTCTCGCGGTAGCCGCAGTTCAACCCAAGTGTATTGTCGTAACGAGCAGCGGTTCTGCACTGGCGATGCGCCCATGGGTACAGCATGTACCTGGTGTGATTCATTCTTGGTTGTCGGGTCAAGGCATGGGTAAAGTGATTGCAGATGTATTATTCGGACAGACGAATCCTTCGGGCAAACTGTCTGAGACATTCCCTGTCAAACTGTCGGACAACCCTTCACATATGCGAATTCGCGGAGAGAACGGCAAGCTGTATTATCGCGAAGGCCTGTTCGTGGGTTATCGATATTATGACCGGAAAGAACTGGCACCTCAATTCCCGTTTGGACACGGATTGTCTTACACATCGTTTTCCTATACGGATCTGGAAGTGTCTCAGACCCATACCGGTGTTACTGTGTCTTTCCAATTGAAAAATACCGGAAAGCGCAAGGGGAAAGAAGTTGTTCAATTGTATGTTCACGATGAAGAGTGCACATGGACCCGTCCAGAGAAAGAATTGAAAGCTTTTGCCAAAGTTGAATTGGAGCCGGGTGAAAAACGCAAGATTACCTTTGAACTGGAAGAGAGAGATTTCTCATATTACAACACCAAGTATAACCGTTGGGTGGCTGAGACCGGGTTTTTCCAAATTTCACTTGGCAGCTCGTCCAAAGATCTCCGAATTACGGAACGTCTGCATTGTGACTTTGGTAAGGAAGAAATCACGTTCCACAAATTCAGTCTGCTCAGTGAGTGGATGAGTGATCCTGTAGCGAAAAAGGAATTGGAGCATCGCCTGAATGAAATGAACAAGCATGTTACGGACAAGGTATACCTTAACGAGGAGTTTGTGGGATTCTGGGCAGATTTCCCGATGATCAAAGTATTCCAAATGTTCGGTCAACAATGGATGAATGAGCGTTCACCTGATGAAATTATTAATGAACTTATCGCCAAGGTTAATCAGGCACGTAATGAATAGTTAAGTAAAAGAGAAACCAAGTTCAATCCTAAACAAGGGACATGAACTTGGTTTTTCTAACGTTACGGAACATATCGTTATGGAACGTAACCTTCGAACCAGGATGCGGCAACAACTGTCATATTCACCGTGACGGATTTCAGCTCATGTTAGTCACCAGAGGAGAATGGCATTGAACCTGTCACAGATTAAGTTTACGATAATGCGACGAAATGAGGCACCCATACGGGGGGGCTTTTTATTTATCAGTTAAATGATATTGATTATTGTTCTCATTTACACGCTTCGACATTTACTGTATACTGACAATAGTTATTTTACATATTGGTTTAAAGACAAGAGAGAATTCAAAAGGGAGAGATTATTTACATGTTGGTATCCGTTAAAAAAGGGATGTTTCTTTGTTTGATTACTGCAATGATTCTGGTGCTCGCAGCTTGTTCAAGCAACAATGGTGGCAGCAAAGATGCAAATGGAAGCTCACAGCAAGCTGCGGAGAGCAGCGCCACGAATGCAGCAACAAATGGGGAACAAACCGACGCAGACGCTTCAGCACCTGCTGAAACAACTTACCCGGTAACCGTTTCAAATTATACAATAGAGAACGGCACATGGGTGAAGAAGGATCAAACGTTTGACAAGGCCCCTGAACGAGTAGTTGCCAATACACAAGGTGCAGCCGAGCTGATGATTCGCCTTGGTTTGACAGACAAACTTGTAGGTGTAGCTGCGTTGTTTGGTAGTGTACCTGAAGATATTGCTGACGAGTTTAAACAAATTCCTGTGCTAGCTGAAGGCTATGTCGGTAAGGAAGTGACAATAGGGGCTACGCCTGACTTGGTTGTAGGGCGTGGTGGATTGTTTGAGGATGCCGATTGGGGTGTTGGTACAGTAAGCAGCTTGAATGATATGGGGATTAAAACTTACGTGCAAAGCACCAGTGTTCCTGACGCATCGTTAGATAGTCTGTATCAGGACATTACTGAATTAGGTGAGATATTCAACGTACAAGCGAACGCAGCGGCATATATTGAGAAGCTTAAAGCACGCGAGACTGCGTTGTCGGCTCGAGCTAGCACTGAAACGATCAACTATGCATCATTTTCGGATAATGGTGATGGAACCATTGGAATCTACAACGGAAACGGTGATACGTTTATTGAAAGTGCAATGTCATTAATAAATATGCATAATATGCTGATTAATGAAACCGGCACACTCAGCCTGGAGAAGTTAATCGAAATTAATCCGGATGCGATGATTATTTCGAGATATGCAGGGGGTATTGATCCTGAGCAGACGATTGAAAAGCTGCTTGCCAACAAACAGGTACAAAACATTAACGCAGTTAAAAACAAAAAAATCTACATTATTGATTTCAACAACTTCTGGGGTTACGGGGATTCCATCTTCACAGGAGTTGAAGGACTCGCTGATGATCTCGGGTTGTAATGAAGCCAAGAACAAAAACATAGTACCATTAAAAGTCGCTATTTTAGCGGCTTTTTTTTGTTATCAGGGACCCAATTCTTGTTTCAAGCTGATCAAACTTTTATTGGAATCTAACGTTATTATTGTAAGATTAAAAATTACATGAAGTGGGTGAGTCGCTGTGAGAATGAAGCATTTGAAAAAAGTAGTTGTCGTTGCATTAGTGATGTCGGTGTTATTACCATTGGGGCCTCAAAAATCTGAAGCAGCATCCAAATATGTTGATTTGGAAATTCAGTGGGCAGACGGTCGTATTAACCATGTTCAGACGTTAATCAAGGATGGAGTCACTTACGGAAGTTTTTTCTCACTGGGTATTAAGGCAGGCCTAGAGTGGGGGATGGAAGATGATAATACGGCCGTACTGAAGAACAGTCAGAAGCAAATTGTTGTGCACTTGGGAAGCAGCATTGCCGAAGTGGATGGTCAAAAAGTAGATATGGGCAGAGAACCGGTGTGGTATATTAGTCACCTTTATGTACCCATAGGATTTCTTGCATCTGCTTTGGACGGGGAAGTGACTCATCAAGATATGAAAACGAAAAAGGTAACCGTGACTGGATTGAGCAATTATACCGATACTTTTTATGGCAGCAACATGGGTTACACCTATGTCATTCGCACTGCAAAAGGAGATCTTGAGATTACGAATGCTTCTACTGGACAAAAGAGTTCGATTCCCTTAGGGATCAAGGACATGAATGTGAACACTCATGATCTTAAGATAAATTTTAAGAGGAGTCCCCAAAATCTACTTATTGTCATCATTGAACACACTAATCGAAAAACGGAAGATTACGACCTTTACACGTTGGTATTCAAAAATAAAGGTCTGATTCGCAAATCCATTGCTCACGGGGTAACGGGCCAGCAGGAAATTTTGAATTCAGATAGTACCATTCAACTCATCGATGACAACAGTATACGTATTATTGAAGATGGAAGTGGTAAAGTGCTTGAAGTCCTTTCTCGTTGAATAGACATCTGATCCGAGTAATCAGCTACTCTTGCATATTTCTTCCCGAATCTTTTCACAATCAAAAGTAGTTAAAATATCTTTTTGTAAATCTAAATACAGTGGTTTTAAATTTTTATAATGATATTAATCTTTCAAGACTAGTTGACTTGTGAATGGATTATCAGTATAGTGTGAATCAGTTCACACTATACATTAAGGAGTAGCCTATGCCAAAAAATTCGTTCTTTCGTTTAGATGAAACAAGGCGCGAGGAAATATCGAGTAGCGCTATGCTTCTTTTTGTTGATAATCTTTACGAGGATATAACTATGAAGATGGTTTTGGATAGTTTGTCCATGCACCCCGGAACATTTTATCGGTATTTTGAAGACAAAGATGACCTTTATTGTCACTTAATACGTAATGTAACTCAGAAAAGAGCTGCATATTTTAATAACAGTAATGAAGATTCCCTTTACAGCTATTTCCTTACTGGCTTATTTGGTAACGTTAATAATATGGTGACCGAGCCATTGAATGAGTTGGAAATCAAACTCACTAAAACATTTTCATATATTCCTGAGGACATTTTGCTGAAAGTATATGTGAATGTGTTAAAGGGCGAGTCATTCCCCATGATCAAGGACATTTTACGCCGAATGAGGGTTGATGGATATCTCCGACCGGATGTTGACGACGACCTGATTTCTTTTATGTTTGAGTCAATGCAGCTTAATTTAATCTTGTTTTTTAGAGAATTCGATATTAAGGACTCTGAGCTGCAACATAAGATCAGCAAGTACTTTGCTGAATTTATGGGTCATGGGCTGCTTGAGGATCATAAATATTCTGAAATGGTTAGTGATCTCAAGGGGGAAAGAAAATGAAAAACTATGACGCATTTCCAGAACCAATTGGCGGCTATGCTGTCGGTCGAACCCAGATGGATTTTGAGTACATGGCATCAGATTACTCCAAAAGAGAACTGACCGCTTTTGTGTATTATCCGTCTGACAGTAGCGAAGGTAAGACTACATCAACGTACATGTTTCCTGAAGTCTACGGGATGTTTAATGAGCAGCCACTTGTCACTGCGTTGAAGGATGTTTTCTCTATAGATATCAAGACCCAGTGTTACGACGACCTTGCTATCTCCGGGAAGGAAAAGCGCTATCCAGTGTTATTCTATGTTTGCGGTGGAGGCGGTTCTCCAGAATGGGGTACAGTGCTCTGTACAGACCTGGCAAGCATGGGGTATGTTGTGGTAAGCATCGGCCATCAGAATAGCACGATGTATAAACGTAAAGATGGACGCCTGTTTAATGTATCCAAGGATTTTTCGGATGTCATTACAGCGTTTGGTGAAGATCCGGAGATGCTAGCGTTGGCTGGTAAGATGGAGTTGCGTCCTGACGATGAAACTGCCATTGAGATGTGCCGTAACGTGCTTGCACAACCGATACTTTCCAAGATAACAGAGTATAGTGAATCACAGGCAAAAGATGTAAGGTATGTAGCCGATTATCTTTACAAACTGGACTCTGGAGAGCTGAATTCCATCTTTAAAGGCAGATTGCTGCTTGACATCGGCATGGGTATAGTCGGACATTCTTATGGAGGGCCCACCACGGCAATGGTTTGCCGGGATGACGACAGGTTCGCCTGCGGGATTGGCTTGGATAGCGGTGCGTTTGGACTTCTTGATAGCGATCTTAAGAAACCCTTTTTGTTACTGTTTTGTGAACCTAACTATAATATGAATGCGGTTATTGGCGCTAACAATAGCATGGAAACCTATTATATCTCAGTTGATCGTGTTGCACATTTGGATTACTGTGACATCGTGTTTACCAGTGTTAATGAGGAACTCAGAGGTGAACGGGATGCTATGGAGATGCGAAATCTTGTTACAGACTATGCGAAGAACTTTTTTGATCATTACATACTGCAGAAGGCAGCAAGTGTGGAAAGCCTGGCATACAATGGTGTGGAATTGATCAAGAAGACCAGCAACAAGTGACATAACCGAGAGATTGCTGATTAATGCATGTCAATTAATGCATGTCAAAAAGCTAGCCGTACAGACGGAGAGCCGATAACCCCTATTACGCGGTTATCGGCTCTCCGTCTGCAAATTGACATCCTGGTCCCAATAACTGACGCTTATTCGGCCTTAGTCCCGCCAGTGTTTACTTCGCTTCCAGGCTCCATCAACATGATATGACATTCCTTTTCGGAGGAAGGCTTGATCTCGACTCCCTTAGGGACAATATACATCTCGCCCTTGGAAATCTTCACTTGCCCATCACGAAAATCAATTATCATTTCCCCTTCGAGCACAAAAAATAACTTATCTGTCTCCTCATGAACATGCCACTCAAAATCTCCAGCAATCTTAACGATCTTAAATTGATAGTCATTCATTTCACCAATGAGTTTCGGAGACCAAAGATCGTTTAATTTCGAAAATTCCTCATTTAATTGAATCGCTTGATAGTGCATTGTCATTCCTCCTGTGTATTAATCCTCTATGTTCAGTATACTGATCTAGGCTTTTGTATAACATGGATACCTATTGAAATCAGGATGGATTATTGATGAACTTCAGACGATATTCACTAGGAGAAATACCATATTGTTTCTTAAACACTCTGCTAAAATAAAAGGGGTCAGCAATGCCAACGGTCTCAGCAATCTGTTGTACAGACGCATCACTTGCCAATAACATTTGCTGTGCCATGTTTATACGATATTTCAATACATATTCTGCTGGACCCATACCTGCATGTCTTCTAAACACGTAGGAAAGTCGATTTCGATTAACGTTATTTTGTTCTGCCAACGATGCGACAGTCAGACTTTGATCATAGTATTCTTGGATATAGGTAGAGACCCGCTCGAATAAAACATCTGATTCACAACTATTTTGCCTATGATCAACACATATTAAGGTCTCATTCAGTACATCGCGAAACAGCATCTCGGTCTGAAACTTTGAAATACCTCCGTGCTGATTATACACATGCCAAAGACGCGTGATTAATTCGATCAGACGTGGGGATTGACCCGTTGATAATTCAAAATGCTGATGGGAAAAGCTTGTCTCCTTGAGGTCCGAACTACATATCCGGTATAAAACGAGGATGTATTCCCAGTCCGTTCTATGAAAAACGGTTTGATCCAGTTTCATTTTCGCGCCCCCGTGTACAACTTTTCCTGGTGAAAAGATATAGGGCGTACCATCAAATTGGAATTGAATCTTTCCTGTAAGAGGAAATACAAATCCAGGAAAAGAATCGGTATAGTCAGCCTGGGGAACCCCTGGATTTCTAGCATATCGATATACTCCTTCGACTTGAAAAGGAATGTGTGCAAAATGCGCTGCTAACTGATTAACGTCTACATTCACATTACGTACCTCATTTCAAAAGTGTTTGCTGGTCATTCTAAGATAAATCGTTGTGTACCTTACTCCAACATTATTGATAACGATTATCACTGTCAACATATATAATGAAAAAGAAAGCTCTTTTTACATATGGGCAATAGAATCCATCTTGTGTTAACATGTGGACTAACTAATCCAATGGCTTGTTTGAGAAGGGGAACCCATGTCAATTCGAATAAAATTGCTGCTGTCCTTCACGGGCATGCTTGTTATAAGTCTGCTGTTCATCCTGCTTACGGCAAGTCTGTATACGATTGCGGCTACAGGGGATCTACAGAGTTTCCGCGATATTTACAAGGTACATTATCAGATCAACCCCCTGACTGAACAGGGAGAATCGATCTTTCAAGAGATGAAGTTTCTGGCCAAAAATGACCCGGACGACCTGCAAAACAAGGTTTTGCTACGTGAATACGATATGAAGCTTCGAGCTGAGAAGTCAGGGCTCTACATCAGACGGGAGAATAGTCAGATCTTTGAATCGCTGACCTTCAACCAGCCGGAACTGAAACAAGCTCTGCCTGCCTACGATCTTAACAATTATCAGATTCGAAGCACCTTTAATATTGGTGAGCGATTCTACGCGTATGCAAAATTTGATTTTCAATATTCAGATGGGGAACGGGGGAGTATCTTTGTCATTCGCGAGAGAAGCCCCTTTGCGGAGCTTACTCGCAAGCTGCTGCCTGTGATGTCATTCCTGCTTATTGGCGTCCTCATCATTGCAAATTTGCTCTTGTTCCGCTGGATCACGCGCAGCTTCATTAAGCCATTGAATCAACTACGAAGTTCAGCCGAACATATTAAGGATGGCAATCTATCCTTTAAACTTCAGCTAAACTCCAATGACGAGGTTGGTCAACTCAGCGAAGCGTTTGAGAGCATGCGGAATCAATTGCAGCGCTCTTATGCGTTACGTCAGCAGGACGAAGTGAACCGCAAAGAGCTTATCTCCAACATTTCGCATGATCTCCGTACGCCGATTACCAATATCAAAGGTTATATTGAGGGCATTCGTGACGGAGTGGCTAATACTCCGGAGAAAATGGAGAGTTATGTTAATATCATTCACTCCAAAGCAGTTAGCATGGATAAGCTGGTGGATGAACTGTTTTTGTATTCAAAGCTCGATTTGAACCAAGAACCTTTCCTGTTTAAAACAGTTGATCTCGCTGATTTCCTTGAAGATAGCATTGAAGAGCTGAGATACGATTTGGAGGATAAAGGTGTTGCCCTGGATTGGAATAACCAGGTGTCTGGTCCCGCTATGGCTGCTGTGGATCCGGAGAAGTTAAAACGTACCGTTGTTAATGTGGTGGATAATGCACTCAAATACATGGAGAATGAACATAAACGATTCGAGATTACACTTCAAGCCGATGAGAAATGGATTACGATGGCGTTTAAAGATAATGGGAGGGGAATACCTGAAGAGGCACTGCCTTATATATTTGAACGCTTCTATCGTGCAGAACAATCCCGGAACTCCTCAACGGGCGGAAGTGGGCTCGGGCTGGCAATTGCCCGCCAAATCATTGATGGACATGGGGGCTTCATCTGGGCTAAAAGCCAGCCCAATGATGGCACGAGCATATATATCAAACTGAAACGGCTGAATGAAGAGAGGGACTAATAAGTAATGGCAAACATTCTGATCATTGAAGACGAAACAACGATTGCGGAACTGGAACGGGATTATTTTGAGCTCAACGGATTTTCCGTGGATCTCTGCCATACTGGAGATGCTGGCCTGAAGCAGGCACTGGAGGGAGACTATAATCTGATCATTGTTGATCTGATGCTTCCGGGACTGGACGGCTTCGAATGTTGCAGGCGCATTCGAGAGGTAAAGGAAGTGCCCATCCTTGTCGTTTCCGCAAAAAAGGAAGAAATCGATAAGATCCGGACGTTCAATCTGGGAGTGGATGATTTTATTACAAAACCGTTCAGCCCAAGTGAGTTGGTTGCACGAGCAAAGGCTCATTTGACCCGATACGAGAGACTTCTTGGCAAAAACAAACCAGCTGAGCAGGATGAAATCCACATTCGAGGGCTTCACATTGACAAAGGATCACGCCGCGTTTTTGTTAATGGAGAAGAGGTGGCGATTACAACCAAGGAGTTCGAGTTACTTGTATTTCTTGCGAGTCATCCCAATCGTGTATTCAGCAAATCTGATCTGTTCGAGCGGATCTGGGGCATGGATTCCACCGGAGATATTGCAACGGTAACCGTCCATATTCGCAAACTGCGTGGGAAGCTGGAGACAGACCCCAAAAATCCGGAGTATATTGAGACCGTCTGGGGCGCAGGCTACCGATTTACTGCATAAGTTTCCTGAAAATTTAGAGCCAGTTTATATTTTGTTAATAACTTTATCCTTGGGAGTTTCTTTTTGTCCTCTATTCTATAGATACAGGCAACTACAACCTATAGAGGAGGAATTCAACTATGAATTCTACAACCCGCAAAATCGCTACATTTCTAACCATAACTGCATTAGGTACAGCAGTGTTCCCGTTAACTGCGAATCAAGTACATGCAGCTACATACGTCACTAACATTGCGGCAACAACCGCACAGCTTACCCAACAACAGATCGAAGCTGCTATCAAGGATCTGAATAGCTTGGGGATCATGAACGGATATGCAGATCAATCTATGGGTGAACATCGAGCGATTACCCGTGCGGAGTTAGCTTCATTGGTTTTCAAAACATTTCATTTGGAGAGCAAGACGGGAGAAACCGTAGAATTAATGGATGTCAATCCCAATGCATGGTATGCGCCATATGCGTCAAAGCTTATTGAACTCGGCATCATGCAAGCTAACGATGGACAATTCAATCCGCAGACTCAAGTGTCGGATGCTGAACTCGAACAGGTCGTATCCAAAGCGATGCAACGTGATGTAAAGTCCGTTCACCATTGGATGAGCGAGTTTTACTCCGAGAACGGTTCGGCAACGCGTGGCGAAACAGCAGTGTTGTTGCAAACCGCACACCAAGCTATTCCTTCGGAGCAAGCTCAAATCAAGAGCGTTAGATCGCTGAACGCCATTACGTTAATTGTCACATTCGACAAGCCGCTGACAGCAACGAATGAAGCTTTTGCCAAGGCGCAAACGGACTTTGCATTTAGTGGCGGGCTGACGTTAACCAATATGCCCCGTTTGAAAACAGGGTCGATTGCGACTTACATCGTTCCAACGTCCGTACAAGATGCTGATGAAGTGTACAACCTGACTTACAAAGGCCAAGACGCTGGTTCCTTTGAAGGCAGTGCCACGAAAATAAACATGACAACGGCTAGTCAAGTAACGAATGATACATTCGAGATCGAAGCACTGCAAGTGAACGGTGTAGTGGATTATGGTTACATCATTTCGGCTTACAGCGGAGGTCGAGGAGCTAATGCATTTGTGCTGAATGATCAAGAGAAAGCAGGAGGCAAAACGGTTCAAATTATCTCTTCCATGCAGGCAAGACAAGTTGTAATTACGCCAGAAGGTGGCGAGCCTATCGTTGCCAGATATGTTCCGTTCACGCAATCCACAGATGGCAAACAAGAACCGAAGTTCCGTTTGCCTGAAGGACAAACGCTGAAAACAGGTGTCACATATACGGTTTCTTCGGATTGGGCCAACATCGAAAAAGCTTCTTTTACGGCGAAATCGTTTGATGCACTAGTGGTTGCAAGTGCTCAAGCAGTGAGCGAAACCTCCATTGAAGTTACGCTTGACCAGGACCCTGGGGATGAACTGTTCTCTGGTCGAAGTGTAACGTTAACTTCACCTAGCGGGGATGTTCTGACAGCCACTTATAAATATTCAAGTCGAAAAGGTGCGACGGGTGTATTCGACCTAACGAATGATGGGAAGTTGACTCCGGGTACTACGTATACAATAAACCCAGTTGGGGATTGGAGTATCGCTTCTTCGGTCACCTTGACACTGGAGTAAAGGAGGCAGTATGAGTAAATCGCTGATCATCGTTGTCCTGATAAGCAGTATGTTGATCGTCCAGGGCTGCGTGCCTGAAATGAGAAACGACTCTAACGTAGAGGTAAAGGCCATGACTTCAGCAGATGAACAGCTGTTCAAGGCAGTAGAGGACAGCGATACTGAACGCATCGAACAAATGGTTCAAGCAGGCGCCAATATCAATGCTCAAGATCAGACTGGCCGAACCGCTACAATGATTGCAACTTACAATAATGACCCAACATCGGCTAAAGTGTTAATTGAAGCGGGGGCAGACGTGAATATACAGGACGATATGAAAAACACCCCGTTTCTGTATGCTGGCGCTGAAGGATACTTGGATATTTTGAAGCTGACAATCGAGGCCGGAGCGGACCCAACGATAACGAATCGATATGGAGGGACAGCACTTATTCCAGCTTCGGAGCATGGATATGTGGATGTAGTGCAAGAATTACTGACTCAAACTTCGGTGGATGTGGACCATGTGAATCAATTGGGATGGACAGCATTACTCGAAGCGATCATTCTTAACGATGGCAATGCTCAGCAGCAGGAGACGATACAATTACTCATTGATCATGGAGCAGACGTGAACATACCGGATCGTGATGGGGTATCACCACTCAGTCATGCAAAGAATAAAGGCTTTAAGGAAATTGAAGAAATTTTGGTACGAGCTGGTGCGAAATAGACCCTTTTAGGATGAATAAATTAACAAACATGTTGAGATATATGTAAAAATGGTTTTCATGGAGCGCCTGACTCCTTCTACGCTGAAGGGCAGGCGCTTCATTCAATCCATCTTACGTTTATGAAACCGGCATAGTCTTAACATGACATGATTGGATACAAGAACGAGGATCTTAAAAATTGAATATCTCTGCTTTGAAGTTTGCTATAGTGTACCACTATACTTCCAGATAAAATGGAAATACCAACCATGTAAGCGTTATCCATTGTTATACTGCTTGTACATGTTGGAATCATTCATGGAGGTGTATGATGAAAAGGAAGTCTTGGTATACTTTGGCGGTAACTGGTGTCATCTCTTTGTTTTTTTCGGTAAGCGCTTTCGCGGGTTATGTTTTCTGGGAACCTCTAACCTATTTTAACGCAAGTACGTGGCAAAAAGCGGATGGGTATTCCAATGGAAGCATGTTTAACTGTACGTGGAGGGCTAACAATGTTAATTTTACAAGTGACGGCAAGCTTAAGCTTGGTTTGACCAGCTCTGCACAGAACAAGTTTGATTGCGGAGAGTATCGTACCACAAATACGTATGGGTACGGCTTGTATGAAGTCAGTATGAAACCT
The DNA here is from genome assembly GCF_014842675.1 of Paenibacillus sp. CFBP 13594. Taxonomy (NCBI): domain Bacteria; kingdom Bacillati; phylum Bacillota; class Bacilli; order Caryophanales; family Paenibacillaceae; genus Paenibacillus; species Paenibacillus sp. CFBP 13594. The sequence goes on along the minus strand of NZ_JACYVQ010000001.1, from coordinate 1,120,614 downwards.
GCCAAGAACACAGGTGTAGTATCGTCTTTTTTCACATACACAGGCCCTGCACATGGCACCCAATGGGATGAGATTGATATCGAATTTTTAGGAAAAGACACAACCAAAGTGCAGTTTAATTATTATACCAATGGCGTTGGTAATCATGAGAAGGTTATCAATCTAGGTTTTGATGCATCCCAGGGCTTCCATACGTATGCATTTGACTGGCAGCCGGGACATATCAAATGGTATGTTGATGGTGTATTGAAGCATACGGCAACCAGCAATATTCCTAAAACACCTGGAAAAATCATGATGAACCTCTGGAATGGAACAGGAGTAGATAGCTGGCTTGGTCCTTATAACGGGGCCAATCCGCTCTATGCTGAGTACGATTGGGTTAAATATACGAGTAATTAAGCAGACTGAAGCAGCTGTTAGCAGCTGCTTTTTTCTATATTCAGGCATTGTATTTATTCAATATATGTATTCAATATCCAATATCCTAAATTAATGCAATAAATGTTGCAATATTAGTATGGGCATAAATATCAAACATTCATTATGATTAACCTGTAAGCAACATTACATAGACTGGGGGAACGAAGTTGGACACAAGTAAAAAGAGACGAGTAGGCAGTTTGGTCATGATCGGTGTATTGGCCCTATCTGCAGCCTTGAGCGGGTGTAGTAACGGGAGCGACAAGAAAACAGAATCGAGTACACCAGCGACAACGTTGGAACTCAAAAATGGGAAGTATGATCCACCAGTATCCATTACGTATTTACGACCATGGGGTCCAGACGTGAAGTTTAAGTCAGGCGAGGATCAGGATAACAACGTCCATACAAAATGGGCCAAGGAGAAACTCGGGATTGAGTTGAAAAACCAGTGGATATCTCCTTCTACCAATAATGCATTTGAGACGAAACTACGTCTATCGCTTGCTTCCAATGCGGACATGCCAGACATTATTTCGTATCGCGGCGAATTCAATCTGGTGCGTGAATTGATTGAGTCCGGAAAATTTGTCGATGCTGGCGAGTTGTTTGACAAATATGCCAGCGACACATGGAAAGCAGCCGTAAACGAAGATCCTTCCGTATGGTATCCATACATGCAAGATGGCAAAAAGATCGGTATTCCGATTCTGGACTATTCCTATAATGGTGATCCTGTCATGTGGATCCGCGAAGACTGGATGAAGAAATTTAATCTGGAAGCACCTAAAACGATAGATGATCTTGAAGTCATTATGGAAACGTTTACGAATCAAGATCCGGATGGCAATGGGAAGCAGGACACTTACGGACTCACCATTGGCTTTAAGAACTGGCTGAACACATGGATGTCTGAAGCTGGGTGGGTATTTGGCGCTTATGGTACAATGCCAAACCAATGGAATCTGACGGCAGACGGAAAACTTGAATACGGTTCCGTTACACCTGGTGCAAAACAGGCTTTGGCCAAATTACAGAGCTGGATGAGCAAAGGTTATATCCCGGAAGAAGCCGGTGTGTATGACGAGACAAAAGCTGCTGAAGAATTTACTGCCGGAAAAGCAGGTATTGTGGTAGGTCCTCACTGGATGCCATCCTGGCCGCTGGAGGATGTGAAGAAAAACAATCCTGAGGCTGAATACAAGGCGTATCCCATTCCTTCCGGTCCAAACGGTCAAGCAGGAAGACACGGTACGTCGAACGGAAACGGCGTAGTTCTAATTAACAAAGACATGAAAAATCCGGAAGCCTTTTTCACCTATCAGAACTATCTCTTTGATCATTATGCGAATCCTAAAGAGGGCGATGAGTTTGAGCATGGATTTGCGGAAGGATACGATTGGGTTATGGTAGATGGGAAACCATCAACCGATGCAAGTCTTACGGGTGGTTATGCTCCCGAGAAGTACACTTTGACTTTTGATGGAGCGCGAATTCCGAATCTGAGTATGACAACACTCGCGAAGCTGGCAAGTGGTGAAGAACCAACAACGCCATTTGAGAAAAAAATCAAATCAGGTGTACCGACACCTATGCTTGATGCAGCCAAGATTGTTTTGGATCAAAAGGATATCGTGTTCAATCAGATGTTTACCGGTGCACCTTCAATGACGATGCAGATGAACAATGACATTTTGACCAAGATGGAGAAGGATACCTTCTCTCAAATTGTATATGGCAAAACCTCTGTTGATGCGTTCGACTCATTTGTTGAGAAGTGGAAGTCTTCAGGTGGAGATCAGATCACGAAAGAAGTTAACGAGTGGTATGATTCCGTGAAAAGCGGAAAATAGGATGACGCAGGGCTGGCTGAATTGATTCATCGCGGCCACATAAGCACCAAAAAGGCATTGCAGGAGTAGATCTCCGGCAGTGCCTTTTTGTATTTGATATGGAGAAGGGGAAACCGGAGAGATTACTAGAAACTCAAGTCTGGCCTGAGTATCTTAAACCGGCAGATTTTCCCGATATTCCTGCGGTGTAAGATCATAAAATTTCTTGAAAACTCGAATAAAATATGCGGTATTGTTGTAACCGACAAGTTCTGCAATCTCAAACACTTTGGCGGTTGATGTTCGCAAATGATAGGCTGCTTTCTCCATTCTTAACCGGTACACATATGCAGTAAGTGCTTCACCTGTCTCTGCCTTGTATACCTTGGACAAGTACACTGGGTGCAGATGCACATGGTCAGCAATTGCAGGCAGTGATACATCTCCAGCCAGATGAAGGTCGACAAAACTTTTCACGCTGCGTACAATGGTGCTGTGATTGTCTCTAAGCTCTTGTTCGGCATCATCTCGTATGTAATGAAGTGTACGTACGGACCAGTCCTGTAGCTGCTGCGCAGTGGAATAGCTGGGAGCTTGAAAGTAACGATAGGACTCTGCTGGAATCAAAGAAGAGATTTGTTTGCCATTTTTATGAATGATGTACGCAAACGCACCCGCAATAGCAAAATACACCTCGAAGGTTGACTCCGCAATATCATGATGTTCATTGGAATGCAATAGTTCCTCAAATATGTGTTCGATTTTCTGTTCCACATCCTCAAAGCGACCAGCTTCGAGCAGGCTAATCAACGTTGGTGGCTGATACAGCGACCTGATCGTATGTAGAGGGTTGGCATCCGTTTCATCGGAAGCGGTGACAAACAAACCTTGCACCTGACCCATCCGTTTACGCATGGACATAACCGTTCGCTCATAGAGTTCTCCAATTTCGTGGGGGAACTTGCCCCAACTGGAGACGGAAATGGAGATAGCACCTTTCAGGTATAACTGAACATTGGTTTGAATCTGGGCAGCATACTGCTCAAGCAATGTCTGAGGCGTCTCGCTCCTGCTGTAACTCATCGTTGTTGAATGCTTCATGCTAACTAGAACAACAATGTAATCGTGCACGTCACGTGTATGCCAGATATGAAAATGATTATGCATCACTTCACTTATGATATTACATATCGCATATTCCATTAGGGCCAGGTCGCCGTGTGCCATATCGGATAGATGTTTCTCCATACGGATAATCAGCATGCCGAGATCTTCTCCTACGGAGTAGGGAAGCTCCAGCAGATCAAGCTTGTCTGCCAGCGTCTTCTGATCATAGACTTTTCCAGTCAGCAACTCATGCAGCATCGTGGATTGAAGCAATGGCAGATGATCCTGAAAGGCGTGTAAGGCTCTTTGATGAGATGCTGCCGTTTCCCACTTTTCTTTAATTCGATGAACAAGACGCTGCACGGATTCGATCAGATCTTCATCGCTAACAGGTTTCAGCAAGTAATCAAAGCTTTCCTGAGCAATAGCCTGTTTCGCATATTCAAAGTCGGCGTGACCTGATAACAGAATCGTCTGCACATGCGGCCACTTTTCATGAATCGCTGTAATCAGTGCAATGCCTGACATTTCGGGCATACGTATATCCGTAATTACAATGTCAATGTCGTGGTTGTCCATAATTTCCAGCGCTACTGCACCGGATAAGGCTTCATGAACTGTACCGATACCGCAGCTTTCCCACGGAATGGTCTCTGCCAGCGTTTCCACGACGGAACGTTCATCGTCAACTAGTAATATTTGCAGCATGGGTCGTTCACCTACTTGTCTGTATTGTCGTGCCATGTGATGTTAACTTTAATCCCACCCATTGAAGAATGATCATAAGATAGTCCAGATCCTTCACCGTATAGAAAAGACAAACGTTGATGGACATTCCATGTACCACATCCCATATTCTCATCCAGCGGTTTAAGAAGATTATCTCTCAGATGATCAAGTTGTTTCTCAGACATGCCAAGCCCGCTGTCCTCCACGATAATTGTGTACACATCATCCTCGCAGTCCGCATAGATTTTAATCTCACCATCTACCGATTTGGGCTCCAGACCATGAATAATAGCGTTCTCAATAATAGGCTGGAGGGTTAGTCTGGGAACTGTTTTATCTAAAATATCATGGGGCACGTCGATTGTAAAATGCATTCGTTCCAGACGAAGTGACTGGATTTCCAAATAATTTTTGACCATCGTCAGCTCTTCACGAAGCGTGGCTTGATCCTTTTCGGACCTGGTTATGTATCGGTAATACTCCCCCAGATTCAGTGCCATGGCTACCACGGCCTTTTCATTTTTCATTCGGGCCATGTTCTTGATATAGAACAGGCAGTTATATAGAAAATGCGGATTAATCTGCGACTGTAACTGTTTGAGCGTGGCTTCCCGACTTCGTAATTTCTCCTCATATACATTCTCGATTAATTCTTGAATTCGTTGAGCCATGATGTTGAAACGTGCAAATAACAAGCTGAACTCATTGCGTGCAGAATGATGAAGCCGAACGGAAAAATCCCCGGTGGACAAGCGATTCGTCCCTTTCACCAACTGTAAGAGTGGAAGCTGCACACTTCGGTAGAGTGTATATAATACAACAACGCTCATCACGATCAGAACGGCAATTGAAGCGTAAAAGAGATTCCGGCTGCTCGTAATCGGTTTCAAAATTTGCTGCATAGGCACGTAGTCAACATAATACCAGCCGAGGCTCTTGGATTGAATATAGGAGACGTAATATTCCGTTTTGTTTAACGTTGTGGTGAATCCACCACTGGCTTGCAGTTTTGCTCCTTTCAAAGAGGGCAGTATGGCATTCAGCGTTTCCTTTCCAGAGCTATTACTGATTAAACCATAATCGGGATGGAACATGAATGGATCACCTTTATTATTTAACTTGTTTTGATTAAGAAGTGCAGTTAAGTGATGAACTGGAAAACTGATTTTGGTAATTAATCGAGCTTTGTCGGGTTGCACCATCGCTGTCGTTGGGTCGGTCGTGTACCAGATAAACTGATTGTCGGCATAGGTCCAGGATTGCGAGAGAGGCTCCTTAAATTCATCATCCCTGTAAGGAATGTAAGCATAATAATCCGTTGATATCACTTTTTGCATCCTTGGGAAGTAGAGTGTGATGGTCGAATGCCATTTGCTTGCTGCGTTGTACAGATTCATCTTTTCCAGAATAGCACTTCCAACTTTCACACGTTCATAGGGAACGTCCTTATAGTCGGGGCGTTGATATTCCTGAATACTCGAATCTTGCCCAATAGACATCCCATACAATGACAATTGGTAAATGTTGGATTCTACTGAATCAGCAAATGTCGATAGATGATTCATCGTATTGTTCTGAATCTCGTGTTCGATAACACGCACGCTTTCCCGGTTCGAGTATGTATAGAGAAACAGCACCAGAATAAGCAGCATCACAAACAACAGTGTAATTTTGGTAAAGACATTCAAACGTGTGAACAAAGTCCAACCTCCTTAATCTTATTAAAATATTGATATCGTTGTTGCAATATTAGGATATAGATCACAAATTTCCATTGCTATAATTTTAATATACAAGTTCACGATGACTTGTAAAATACAAAATTTAGAACATGGGGGATGCAGGAGTGAAGGAACATACGTTAGAAACGCCGCATAAACGGCGCTCCACCAGGGTTAAACAGCGCTGGAATATGCAACGGAATTGGACCTTGCATATGATGCTCATTCCAGCTGTATTGCTGGCACTGGTGTTTCAGTACATACCGATGGGCGGCATTGTAATTGCTTTTCAGGATTTCAAGCCATACTTGGGATTTTCTGAATCCAAATGGGTGGGTTGGGACAATTTCCGATATTTATTTTTATATCCAGACGTAGGTCAGGTGATCTGGAATACACTGGTCATTGCATTTTTCAAAATCATCGCAGGACTGTTCGCTCCATTCCTGTTTGCCATTTTGCTCAATGAAGTGCGCTTGACGGCATTCAAGAGAGTAAGTCAAACGCTTGTGTATCTACCGCATTTCCTATCTTGGGTTATTCTCGGTGGTATTCTGCTCGATATCCTGTCTCCTCAGGGCGGCATGGTCAACCAGCTTGTCGTAGCCTTTGGAGGAGAACCGATCTTCTTCCTGGGGGACGGTACATGGTTCCGAATAACGCTGATCCTCAGTGATGTGTGGAAAGAATTTGGTTTTGGTACGATTGTATTTCTGGCTTCTCTCTCAGGAATTAATCCTGCACTCTACGAGGCTGCCGAGGTGGATGGGGCCAACCGATTTAAACAGACGCTGCACATTACGATTCCGGCATTGATGCCGATCACAATTGTATTGATGACGCTCTCTATCGGCAACATCTTGAACGCCGGTTTTGATCAGGTGTTCAACTTGTACAATCCGCTTGTGTATGACAAAGGCGACATCATTGACACCTTTGTATATCGACTTGGGATTCTGAACGGGAAGATGAGTTTTGCCACAGCAGTAGGGTTGTTCAAATCTGTGGTTGCTACCATTTTGATTGTTATATCTTACAGAATGGCTTACAAACTAGCTAATTATCGAGTTTTCTAGAGAGGAGAAAAGGGCTTGTATTATAAAACAAAAGGATACCGCATATTCAGCATCGCTAACTATACTTTTCTTGGGATATTATCGATACTCTGCATTTTACCAATTATTCATATATTGGCTGTTTCATTCAGCAGTATGGCGCCAGCATCATCAAACCTGGTTACCTTCTGGCCCATCGGGTTCACTACCGACGCATACGTGAAAACATTCGGGAATTCAAACTTCATTAACTCCTTGATCGTATCACTTAAACGGACTGTAATTGCGACGATCATTGGTATGGTCATCATGCTCTTAACCGCATTTCCGTTGTCGAAGGAAGATATCAGTTTTAAAGGTCGCTCCTTATATACGTGGTTTTTCGTATTTACCATTTTGTTCAGCGGCGGTTTGATTCCAAGTTACATTCTGATCCAGAAGCTTGGCTTGATGAATACAATCTGGGCACTTATTCTGCCTGGAGCACTGTCCGTGTGGAACGTTATTCTTATGATGAACTTCTTCCGCGGACTGCCCAAAGAACTTGAAGAAGCAGCTTACTTGGATGGAGCAGGTCATATCAAAACGTTGATTCTGGTCTACGTACCACTGTCGCTTCCAGCTATCGCAACTTTGTCCTTATTTACGATGGTTTACCAGTGGAACTCCTGGTTCGACGGCATGATCTATATGTCTGATATTAAAAATTATCCACTTGCTTCTCTGCTCCAGACCATTATCGTTCAGCAAGATCTCAGCAAAATCAACGTTGATCCTTCCATGTTGGAGAATATCTCGCAGCGAACCGTACGCGCAGCACAGATCTTTATCGGCGCGCTTCCGATCCTGATGGTATACCCGTTTTTACAACGTTTCTTCGTTAAGGGAATCGTTATTGGAGCAGTCAAGGAATAGGCTATGCAAATGCAAGGATAACTGAGCTGAGGGAGGAAGAAGGATGAGAAAAGGACTGGCATGTATGGTGGCATGGAGTTTAATGGCTTCTCTCGTTTATCCAGCAACTGTTGGAGCAGAAAGTATACAGGGTCAAGCGGAGGTGGGAAATGTGCAGGCGAAAAGCCTGCACTTCTCTGTTCCCTATACAGACCTGACTGGGCATTGGTCACAATCTGCAGTTACACGGTTGCAAGATTTGAATCTATTGAAAGGTTATACTGACGGTACATTTAAGCCCAGTCAGGTCATTAGCCGAGCTGAATTCGTGATGATTCTGGATCGAGCCTTTGGTTTCACTGGTAATGCGGCGACTGGTTCATATGTGGATGTGACTTCAGACGATTGGTACTATGACGTGATGGTACGAGCGAATGGTTCTGGCATCATCGAAGGAACAGATCGTGATCATCTGTCACCACAACAACCGATTACACGCCAAGATGCAGCGGTTATGGTAGATCGAGCTTTTCAACTTTCAGCGGCTACAAATGAAGATAGTGAACAATTGGAATTTCAGGATGAAGATGATATTTCCAGTTATGCAAAGAAAGCGCTTACCTATATGGTGAACGAAAATATTCTTAAAGGTTTCCAAGGTAAATTAAATCCCAAATCCCCGATTACACGAGCAGAGACGGCAGCAATGTTGTCGGAGATGATTGCAGATGTGAAAAGTGCTCCTGGTATTTATGAGTCCCGGGTGGATGGCAACTTGATTATTAATTCAACGGATGTCACGTTAAAAAATATGATTGTTAATGGAAATCTGCTGCTGGCAGAAGGCATTGACGAGGGATCTGTTGTTCTTCAGGGCGTAACTGTCACAGGAAGTGTCATCATTAAAGGCGGAGGAAGTCATTCCATCAACATTAGCAACTCAAAGCTGAATCGAGTAGTCGTTGACAAACGTGGGGAGCCCGTTAGAGTTGCCATTACGGAAGAAAGCAACATTCAGGAGATGCATGTAATGCAGAGATCCATTCTGGAGATCTCTTCAAACAGCCTGATTGATTCCATGAATATCCATGCAGAAGCGAGTCAGACTCGAATGGATACCAAAGGTACGATCAACAAATTGAGTGTAGATGCCGATGAAGTTGTGATCAACGGAGAAAAAGTAAAACAAGGATTGCGCACATCCATGGTGGGTGAAGCTCAACAACCTGTTTCATCGCAGCCTGGTGGTTCAACAAATCTGACAAGCACACCAAAACCATCTTCTCCAGACGGACAATCACCGTCTACACCATCAACACCAAGCAATCCGGCGGGCGAAAAACCGGTTCCTGCAACAACGATTCCGCATGATCAATGGGAGCTGGTCTGGAATGATGAGTTCAACGGGCCCGCGATTGATTCTTCCAAATGGACCGTGCAGGATACAGGACTCGTTTATAACAATGAAATGCAATATTACAGCCCGGATAACACTCGCATTACGAAAGATCAGAATCGAAGCGTGTTGCAAATTGAAGCAAAAAAGGGTCCGAAAAATGGTAAGGATTACAGCTCTGGCAAACTGATCTCTATGGGAAAAGGAGACTGGACCTACGGTAAAGTAGTTGTACGTGCAAAGCTTCCTATTGAAAAGGGCATGTGGCCTGCCATATGGATGATGCCAACGGATGAAGCACATTATGGTGGATGGCCTGCCTCTGGAGAAATCGATATTATGGAGCTAATTGGTGGCAAAGAGAGTAATAACAAGGTATATAGCACATTGCATTATGACAGTGTGAAGCCTGACGGCTCCCATGGACACGATCAGGGAAGCCTTACTCTTCCGAAGGGAGAAACTTTCGCTGACGATTATCACGATTTCCAGGTGGAATGGTTGCCGGGTATGATTCGTTTCTATGTGGATGGAAAGCTGCATCATGAAGTGACCAACTGGCAAACGAAGGCTGCGGGCCAACCCGAGTACTATACGTTCCCTGCACCATTTGATCGTCCATTCTATCTGATTCTGAATCTGGCAGTTGGAGGAGACTGGCCGGGCTCACCTGAAAGCAACTTCACTTCCGAAAAGATGAATGTTGATTTTGTGCGAGTATATTCTTACAAAAATCTAGACACATGGCCTGATGTAACAACAAATCCCATCGAGCCTGCACAACAACGTGAACCACAAGCCGATGGCAATCAAATCTACAATGATCGTTTTTCGGAAGGGTCTGCAGACAATGGAGTGCCTCTTCAGTGGAAATTCATCACAAATGCTGATGGAGCTGGCAGTGTCAAAGTTGTAACGGATGAGCAGAAAGGTAAAGCAGCAGAAGTTACCATTGATGCATCAGGAACTGAAAACTACTCGGTTCAACTGACTCAGATGCCGATGTACATCAAGAAAAACAAAAAGTACAAGATACAATTTGATGCGAAAGCATCTGCTAACCGTACAATCATGTCCAAACTGAACCAATTTGAAAAAAGTTGGACCAATTATTCGGGTGATAACACCTTTGCACTCACGACAGATTGGCAATCCTATGACTATACCTTCAATATGCGGGATGGCACGGATAACAATGCCAGATTCGAATTTAATCTGGGGCTGGATGATACAACCGTTTGGTTTGCCAATGTCAGACTGATCGAGGTGGGTGAGGCTGATCCGTTAACTGTCGAACGAAACGCACTACCTGATGGCAACTTTATTTACAATGGCACATTCGATCAGGGCAAGGAGCGTCTGGGATTCTGGTCAAACAGCATTCAGGACAGTGCTGCAGCCAATATAAGTGTAAATAACTTTTCGAAATTCCCGATTATGGAGCGTCAGCTAGTTGTTGATGTTACTCAAACGAATGGTGATCCACAGCAAGTTTCGGTGAACCAACCGGATTTGAAGTTGGAAGCGAATACAACGTATGGTTTCTCCTTAGATGCCAAGGCAGACACACCGCGAAGCCTCGACATTGATGTTGTCAGCAGTAATGGTCATACGGTACAGGTTCATCAAGGACAAAACCTCTCCTTAAACCAAGACATGAAAACATTCACCGGAGAGATCATCATTGGAGATGGGGCAGCAATCGCACAATCCGAACTTAGACTGTTATTCGGAAGTTCCAACGGCAAGGTATATGTGGACAATGTGCGTCTGACCAAACGTGGCAAACCTCTCTCCGTGAATGGCTACGCACATATCCCTGCAACCGAAGCCTGGATGATGCAAGGTTTGCAACTGGAGGACTCCGTCGAAGGCGGCAAACACGTCAGCTACATGGATCAGGGAGATCTGTTACAATATAAAATTGATGTGGCCCAAGAGGGGGAATATGTACTGTCTGCCCGAATGGCCAGTGGGAAAAGTGATTCTGAAGTACGGTTCAGCATTCAGGATGAACAAGGTACAATCGTTGCTCAATCCGAACTGAATCTCGGAGACACGGGGGGATGGCAAACATACGAAACGGTGTATTTCCTAGGGGTCAACTTGACAGCAGGCAAATCCTATTATGTGAATTTTGAAGGAGCAAATTATAATACACGTTGGGTGGATATCTCACTAAACAAAGTTCAAAACACCCAGCTTGCAACAGATCTGAATCATTGGGAGCTAATTCCTAATGATCTGACAGCTTCACATGAAGAGGGCGAAGGATTAACGATTAATTTGCCTGGTACAAGTGAACATTGGTGGGATGCTTTGTTGCAACAAGGTCAGATCAAACTGGATGCAAACAAAACGTACCGACTTACCTTCGAGGCATCTGCTTCAGGTCCTAAATCCATGCAAGCGGTTCTTTCACAGAATGCAGGCGATTTTGTGAAGTATTTTGAAGAAGAAGTGGAATTAACTGCGGATCAAAAGTCGTATACTTACACCTTCACTATGGGGGATACCTCCGATTCGGCAGCTATGCTTGCGTTTGGATTAGGATATCCGCTCTCTACAGGTGAACACTCGATTCACATCAATAACGTCCAGTTATATGAAGTTAATCCAAATGCAGATCAAGGAGGTCAGCCAGCTCATGTTAACCTTATTCCCAATGGAGACTTCTCCAAAGGTAAAGACAGCTGGTTTACCTACGCGGATGGTAATGCAGCTGATCTGGAGATGGAAGTTAGCAATCAACAGCTTCATGCCAAGATTGGTAATGCTGGACAGAACCCATGGGATCGTCAAGTCATCAATGAAGGATTTGGCATACAGCAAGGTTTTAAATATAAATTAACGTTTAAAGCCAAAGCGGAGAAGTCCAGGAAATTGGGTTTGGGGGTTGGATGGGTCGATGCCGCTGCCAACTATGAATGGCATGGTTTCTTTGGGGCACGAGTTGATTTGACTCCAGAAGAACAGGAATTCACGTTTACATTTGATGCAACAGAAGCCAGCTATGCGAATACTCGCATCTCATTTGATCTGGGTAACATCGATGGCGCAGAAGATGGTAACACAACTGTCTCTTTGTCCGATGTCAGCTTGATTAATCTGGGTCCTGCCAATTAACTTCTGAATTCTCTATATATTGTCTTATATGCTTGCCTAATTCTCTTATTACCTATACATGCAGAATAAAGTTGTCCAGGAATGACATCATAAAGAAGTAGTATACATCTCAGTTTCCAGAGGAGGATCTCTTTTATGGCTGACCAGAAGAAACGAAAAGAAGCTGCCTGGAAGTCACGAAAGCAAGAACAGCATCCCCATGGCAAAATCAAATCGCTTAAAGAATTATCCAGCGAATATGAAGAGAAACCTACTACGAATTAAGCAAGAGACTGTCAGTATACATTGCTGGCAGTCTTTCTTCATATATTGCAGATATTAAGCAATACGTACATACTCTATTCTAAAAACGAATGAACACAAGATATAACGTCTGGATAGTTCGTAAATAACTGTGAACAAATCGTTAATTCATTGACATTTCATGTCATTTTAATTAGAATACGAAATGGACTTCAGGCTGAAAACAGATATGAGTATCTTTATGTTTAGTTTAGAGCTTAGCTGTTGAATCTTTAAATCCTAACAACGAATATAGGAGCGAGAATATTACAATCCTATATGAAGATTAGGATTTTTTGTTTTTAGCTTTGGAGTATAATTTGAAAGTTGGAGGCTGGCTTTACCATGGATAAATGGTTCAAACTTAAAGAACGAGGCTCGAGCATCCCCACAGAAATTATCGCAGGGGTTACAACATTCTTCACAATGGTATACATAGTTATCGTAAACCCAGGAATACTCAGCAGCACAGGCATGGACTTTAACGGGGTGTTCATAGCAACGGTACTGGCAAGTATTGTGGGAACTCTGATTATGGGAATATGGTCCAATTATCCAATCGTCATCGCGCCGGGTATGGGCCTGAATGCATTCTTTGCCTATAGCGTAGTTGCCGGATATGGCGTATCTTGGCAGGTTGCACTGGGAGCCGTATTTATAGCAGGGATTTTGTTTATCATTTTATCACTGACTTCATTCCGTTACATGTTGCTTGATGCAATTCCTGCTAGCTTAAAACATGCCATAACCGCAGGGATCGGATTGTTTATTACAACGGTAGGTTTGCAAAATGCCGGGATTATTGCCGATTCAGAATCGAATTTGATTACGATCGGAAACTTGGCTGAGCCAATGGCTTATCTGACTATTATCGGATTGATTATTACCGTTGTGCTGATGGCTTACAATGTGAAAGGTTACCTGTTCATCGGAATGGTGGTAACAGCGATACTTGCCTGGATCATGGGACTATTCCAAATGCCGGAATCGATTGTATCCATGCCGCATGGGCTCGCTTCAACGGCTTTGCAACTGGATCTGGCAGGGGTATTCTCGAATGGTTTGTATACAATCATATTTACGTTCCTGCTGATCACGCTGTTTGATACGACAGGCACGATGCTCGGCGTTGCTGAACAAGCAGGATTGCTTAAGGATGGTAAATTCCCACGCTCGCGTGGCGCATTATTGGCAGATGCCGTAGGAACAACCAGTGGCGCTTTGCTCGGAACAAGCCCAACATCAGCTTATATCGAGTCCAGCACAGGGGTAGCCGCAGGAGGAAGAACGGGACTGACAGCGGTAACGGTAAGTGTGCTGCTTGCGCTGACTTTGTTCTTCACACCGATCGTAAGTGTAATATCAAGCATTCCGGCGATCACTTCTCCGGCACTGATCATTGTTGGATACTTTATGATTAACGTTATCAGCAAAATCAAATGGGATGATCTCGAAGAAGCATTTCCTGCCTTCCTGATTATCATCCTTACTCCATTGACGCATAGTATTGCGACAGGCATCGGCGTAGGCTTCATCTTTTATCCGGTACTTAAGCTGCTTCGCGGAAAAGGTAAAGATGTTCATCCAATCTTCTACATTTTTGCGGTATTGTTCTTCATTCAGCTTGTGTTCCTGGACCACTAAAACTGTCTTATCCTATGGAGAACTGCTCTCAACAAGCAGCTCTCTTTTTTTTTTGTAGTTCATACTCCGTTCATATTCCCGTCACGAAGGGGACATCTTCCATGGTTACACTATACCTATGTCGCAAGAGCGGCTCTACAGATATAAAGGACAGGAGAAGATGGATATGGCAGAAGCAGTGGATGTAACAACAACGGGGACTAAGGGCCGTAAAAAACGGTACTTATGGTTGAAAATAATAGGTGGTATTGTCGGCGCGCTGGTGCTGTTCATGGGCATCACGTTTGTCGTTCATACGATAAGTAATGGGGCAGAGAAAAAGAAAATCGAATCGTACGGCCAATATGTCAATGTTGATGGGAAGAATATGAATGTATCCATTCAAGGTAGCGGCGAACAAACCATCGTGCTACTTCCCGGACAAGGAACACCATCACCAGTACTTGATTTCAAATTGTTAATCGATGAATTAACTTCTGATTACAAAGTTGTGGCGATTGAGCCTTTCGGTTATGGGTTAAGTGACCAAACCGAAACGGAGAGAACCACCGAGAATATTGTTAGTGAAATTCATGAAGCTGTACAGCAGCTCGGTATTGACCGTTACATTCTGATGGGGCATTCCATCACGGGACTGTACGCGGCGACTTATGTGAACACGTATCCGGATGAAGTCTCTGCTTTTATTGGGATCGATAGCAGTGTTCCGAATCAACCTGGCATGGATGTTAAATTACCTTTGAACCTAATGAAATTCTTTCAAAAATCAGGCTTAATGAGAGTACTCAATAAAGTGAGTGGTGATTCATATGCATCACTTGACTATGATGAACATACCAAAGAACAGATGAAGTTGATTTCGAATCAAGTCTCGACAAATCCGACATTAGTAAATGAGCTTAAACATCTGGGTTCCAATTTCAAAAATGGAGAAAAACTCACGTATCCTAGTGATCTGCCAGTGCTTCTCTTTGTTCAATCCAATAACGAGAAAAACCCGCAGTGGATTCCGCTACATGAAGCACAAGCCAAACAATCCGCGCAGGGCAAAATGATCCCAATGGAAGGTTCACATTACCTGCATCATACGAAATACAAAGAAATTGCCGAGGAATTCAAATCTTACATGAAACAAATCCAATAGCATAATTGATTAGTAAACTGCGGTACCGAATCTGGTGCCGTGGTTTTTTGTTATCAGGAGAGGCTAAAATAAAGACTTGACCTTAGGTCAGACCTAAGGTTTATGCTTGTAATATGAAAAACAGCAAAGGTGGTGAATTGGTTGAGTGATGAAATTACGATTAGCGAGCTGGCAAAGCTGATGAAAGTCTCTGTCCATCAAATTCGTTACTTTGAAGAAAAAGGGGTGTTGAACCCTGCTAATATAGCAGAAAACCAGTATAGGATGTATGGGGTTGATGAAATTTACCGTCTATCTCATATTTTGTTACTTCGCAAAATGGGTCTATCTGTTTCAATGATCAAGGAATGTTTGAGTAACTTGACAACCGATCAAATCACATCATTATTTCAACAAGCATTGGCAGACACGGAAGCAGCCATCACTCAGCTTCAGCAAACAAAGCACCTTATCGGCAAGCTGTTGCATGAGAAAAAGCATATCCCAATTGAGGATCAAGTGACTTATTATATTGATACTCGTGAGGAGATTCACTTATCCCTGTGGTTCCATATGGAAGCGCAAGAGTACTTGCAAGCAAGGCAACTGATCCAACATAAAGAAAACATTCCCAATTTATTTGAAGCCGACATCCATTATGCGTACGATGAGACGGACACCGTAGGAATTTATATACAAAAGGAAGGAGCGAACGATTTAGTTTTGCCTAGAGGAAAATATCTTTCTCGTCATGTATATGTACAAATTGAAGCTGAACTCAAAGAACATATCAACGAATTTTATGCTTATGCAGAACACCAAGGCTATCCGTATCACGGTCCACTTATTATGGTAGAGAAATCTTATTTATCTTTATTCACACCAGAAAAGCTTCATTATGAGTTATTGTTACAAATGATCGAGTAGGGGAGGCACATAGTGACAACTTCCATTCAGATAGAACCCGTTTGTCCCCTGTTTCATCAAGCTGTTGCTGAACTCATGGCTTATGGTTTTGGACACAAATTTCAAAAGATCACTTCATTGTCCATAACTGATCTGGCTTACGTATTTGAACAGTTGCTCAATCACCCGCCCATGGAACAAAGTACTCTTCGAGTCATTGCTCGTGAACATGAGGAGATTGTTGGCACCATGTGCTTGAAATGGAAGGAAGCAGATAACAGAGCAGCAATAACCAGCGTTCGTGCCAATCTTCATTGGTGGGGCCAGTGTAATAGGGTTGGCATGTGGAAAATGCTTCGATTAATAACTGGTTTACATCTGCTGAAGCATACTCCTACATTAGGCGAATGTTATGTGGAAGATCTGGTTGTACATCCACAGCACCAAGGCAAGGGAATTGGTACGCAGTTGCTTCAATGGGCACAGAAATATATGTTGCAATCCAAATCAATGTCATTTCTTAGCTTGCATGTGGCAAGTCAGAATGATCAAGCGATACAGTTATATGAACGCTATCAATTTTGCAAGCAGTATAGCACAAACAGTTTTCTGACCGGCCTGCTCTTAGGCGAAAATCAATGGCATTACATGATTTACAAAGGAGATACTTATGTTTAAATGGAAAAAACGATACATCTCAGTTATTGTGGCAATCTTACTGATGGTTGGTGCAGGACTGTACATAGTCGATCAAAGTGATTTTGACATGGAGGAACAAACCGTTGAAATTCAATCTCCACAGGGTAAGTTAACAGGTACGCTCACGTTACCCAGAAACCATAAGGGCAAGCTAGGTCTAGTGCTGTTTATTCACGGTGACGGTCCGATAGACTCTACTCATGGTGAGGGATACAAACCGTTATGGGAGCGACTGGCATCGATCGGGTATGCGTCCTTGTCGCTAGATAAACGGGGAATCGGAGGTTCAGAGGGAAACTGGCTAGATCAAAGCATGGATGATCGTGTTATGGAGGCACAGCAAGCTATTGCATGGGCGAAAGAACAATCCATCATTGATGATTCCAAAATAGGCGTATGGGGTGCCAGCCAAGCAGGTTGGGTGATTCCTAAGCTTGCTGGGAAAGAACATCTTGCCTTCAGTATCTTGGTATCACCAGCGATAAACTGGTTGGAACAGGGAGAATACAACACACGCAGCCAAATGGCGAAAGATGGTCATTCCACCGAGGAGATTCAAAATCAGGTCGATTATGAAAACCAGATTAAAGAGATTTTAAAGCAACATGGCACATATGAAGAGTACACCAAGATTGCTCGGAAGGATGATCTGATTTCCAAAGAACGCTGGAACTTCATAAGGAAAAATTTTGCTTCAGATGCCACGGCGGATTTGCATCATTTCAAAACCCCTGTACTACTTCTGCTTGGAGAAGATGATGTGAATGTGGACATTGTTAATACAGAGCAAGCATACCGTAAAGGAATTCAGCCATCTTCCTTGCTTCATGTGAAAATCTTCTCTAATACAGAACATTCGATGTTACCAACCTCTATTGCAGGCTCGGAATGGAAACAATCACTACGATTTCTGTTTGCTCCGAGAAGCATTACAGTGGATGGGTATATGGATGAAATAGAACATATGTTGACCATTTCTCCCTTATAAAAGACGGTTTACGATCTCTTCGTAGCATCAGATACATAATTGTCATTTCGAAATGAAAGAGCAGGGTCAGGGAGCGCCCTTATCCTGCCTTTTTGCGTGTTATACTGTAACTACTGTGCCAAATGTTCCAGATCTGGCTGCAATTTGGTCCGCAAAACATATATCATGATGGCTCCAACTAGGAACGCCACGGCATCCGCAATAACGAGCGACCAGACTACCCCATGAAAGCCGTTCATTTGATTAGCGATATACAATACAGGAATTAACGTAACTCCTTGAATTATGGACATAACAAATGCGGCGGTTCCTTGGGCTGTTGCTTGGAAGATTCCCATAAACAAAGAAGTCATTCCTGTAATAAACAAGGATAAGAAGGTTACATGCAGAATGTAGCTGCCCATTTCAATTAATTGCGGGTCAGTCGTAAATAAACCAATCAAGTTGTCAGAGATCAGATAGACGACAACCCCAAACAGGACGGCTAACGCCAAAATAGATTTGATCGTGAATCCAATCGTTTGTTTCATGCGTAATTTGTTCGCTGTGAATGAGAAGGCAATCAACGGCACAACTCCCTCGCACAAGCCCATCAGAATAAACTCAGGAAATTGCAATAAACGTGATGAGATTCCATACCCCGCAACGGCCTGATCTCCATATTCAACAAGAAAAAGATTAAGAATGAGCGACATTGCACCCAAGAAGACACTCATAACAAAGACGGGAACACCGATTTTGAACACATTGCTCAGGATGTCCTTGGTCACCTTGAACCATTTCAGGGAGACGGTTAAGAATTGACTTTTATAACTCATATGGTAAGCGTAAAATGCACTCGCAACCAAGTTGGAGATGACGGTAGCAGATGCAACTCCAATCACGCCCCAATGGAAGACAAAAATGAATAATGCATCAAGAACAATATTTATAACAACACTGAGAATCATACCGGTCATTGAGGTGATTGCTGAACCTTCTGAGCGCACGATATTCTCCAGCGTGAAGAATAAGATGACGAAGGGTGAACCCATAAGCATAATCGTGACATACTCTTTCGTAAATCCGAAGGACTCTGGGGTTGCCCCCAGCCCATGAACGATTGGTTCGATCAGCGGGAGGCCAACGGCCATCACAATAATTCCGAGAACTAAACTACTGTAAAAGGCGAATGAAGATACATGCTTCAGATCATCGACTTTTTTCTCTCCCAGCAAACGAGAGATGAATGTACCGCTGCCTATACCAATTAAATTACCAAGGGCCATGATGACCGCGAATAAAGGTAAAGTTAGTGCAAGTGCAGTTAACATTGCCGTATTACCCAGTGTGCCAAGGAAATAGGCATTCAAGATCGAGTAAATAACACTCATTGACGTGCCTAGCATCATTGGGACAGCAAAGTGAGCTACGGCTTTGGCGATTGGTGCTTTTTCAAAGTAATGGAGGTTTTCTGTATCCATGTGGGTCACTACTTTCTTCGTTAATATTGATCTAATCTAACACCGTTAGATTGAACCTTACAGTGTTAGATGTTATCATGAACTTATGAACCTGTAAAGCACAAACTTACACTGTTAGATAAAAGGGCGGATACCGATGAAAAAACAACAGCCTCAGATTTCGGAAGATAAGATTTTGGAAATTTCGTGGGAGCTTCTCGGAGAAGAGGGCATCGAGAAATTCAGCATGAGACGATTGGCAGACAAGCTGGGGATTCAGGCTCCATCTCTATACTGGTACTTCAAGAGCAAGCAGACGCTCTACCAGCGTCTCGCCAACCAGATATCAAAAATTATTCTGGACGAGTTTCACACTGAAGGAGACTGGAAGGAGCAGATGGAGGGGCTTGCCGTGACGGTACGGAGTGTGATCAGCAGATACCCGTGCTCCACACAGCTCATGATGATGACGCTTCCTCATGAACCGGACATGATCCGCTTCACCAACCGCATGTTGCTCTGCATGGAATCAACACCACTAGAGCAAGAGCAGAAATTACAGGCAGTTCTTACACTAGTCAACTATGTATTCTATTTCGTACTGGACGATTATCAGCATCAGCGCAATATATCTGCTGTCCTTAAGGACAAGGAAGCACTTGAGGGTGAAGAGATGATCCATCTTCTGGACTCTATGAGTGAAAAGGAAGCTGGACTCTTCAGTAGGATGTATAAGAATGGTCTGTTTGAGGTGATGGGAACCGACGGAGCTTTTGAGTTTGGCTTGAAGCTTATTTTGCTCGGGATCGAACAAGTGGTAAAGAAACCCACCGAGAATTAAACTCCGGTGGGTTTCTTCTTGTACTCACGTTAATCCCTTTATCAGTCTAAAATTTAGCCTGAATTTCTTTTAAAAACAAATCCGCAGCAGTCGAAAAGACCTGATGTTTTTTCCAAACGATATTTAAGCCAGATTCAAGTCTTGGCTCTAGAGGTCTGAAACAAAGGTCGCTTTCACTAGACGTATTCACTATTTTATCAAGTGTTAATGCATAACCAATACCTTCTTCAACCATAATGGCAGCATTATATGCAAGATTGTATGTAGTAACCACGTTTAATTTGTCAAAATCTTCGCCAAACCAATCCGCAAACTCATTTTTTGAAAATGTCTGCTTCATTGACTGTCGTGAACAGATCAATGGAACATGAAATAAGTCTGTGGATCGAATTGTATCTTTGGAGGCGAGTGGACTTTCTTTTCTCATAACCACTCCCCAAACATCTTTGTCGGAGAAATTGATATAGTTATATTTGGAAACATCCGCTGGCTGGATTAGAATACCGAAGTCAAGGAGCCCCTTGTCGAGCCGCTCAGTTACATCATCTTCATTGCCGCTGTATAGGTGATAGCGTATATTGGGATATTTATTCTGTACGTCTTTTGCCACTCTTGCAATCTGTTTCATGGCTTCCGTTTCTCCACCGCCAATATAAATATCTCCACTTATGGTTTCTTCCATGGATTCAAATTCTGCCTCTAATTTATCGACCATACCCACAATTTCTTCAGCCCTATTTCTTAAAAGCATACCTTCATCTGTGAGAATAATACTGTAACTACTGCGAATAAATAATTTCTTTCCCAACTCTTGTTCAAGGTCTTTCAATTGTCTGGACAAGGTGGGCTGCGTAACATGTAAGAAATCAGCAGCGCGTGTAATACTTCCTTCTCTGGCGACCGTAAGAAAATAACGCAATACTCTAATCTCCATTTTAACTCCTCCTTTATCCTTTATATTCTACAATAAACCTAACAGAAATGCCTTTCAAGCATAACTTGTTATAAGATATGAGTATTTGCTATGTGGTGTATAAACGCTAAACTAAAAAGCAAGGCAACTGGAGAAGAAATTGAAAGGAATGAATGATATGGATAAGACAAAAGTATGGTTTATCACTGGCGCTGGTCGAGGTATGGGCACAACTATTGCTAAGGCTGCTTTAAATGCTGGACACAAGGTTGTTGCTACCGGCCGAAATCCCGATGCAGTGGTTCGTGCGATCGGTGATTCCGAGAATGTAATGGTTGTCCCATTAGATGTTTGCGAGCCTGCTGATGCACATGCCGCAGTTAAGGCGGCAATTGAACGGTTCGGGGCGATCGATGTACTCGTAAATAATGCGGCACATTTCTGTGGAGGGTATTTTGAGGAACTGACCCCTGACCAGATTGAACATCAGCTACAGGTGGCGTTGGTTGGTTCCATGCACGTTACCCGGGCCATATTACCTGTGATGCGCACCCAACGTTCAGGACATGTTATCTCGATCTCCTCGGGCGCTGGCATTTCAGGATTTGAATTTAATTCGGCATATAGTGCTGCAAAATTTGCGCTTGAGGGATGGATGGAGGCATTGGCTCCTGAGGTAGCTCCTTTCGGTATTCATACGACTATAGTCAATCCCGAATTTTTCCGAACGGAATTTCTTACCGATGCATCCTCAACTTTCGCTAAGCCTTCGATTGAGGACTATGATGATCGGAGAGCTGGTCATCTGGAATTTTTTAATAATCAGAACGGGCAACAACCTGGAGACCCAAAAAAACTTGCCAATGCTCTCCTTCAAATTGCAAACGAGGCCCAACCGCCGCAACGCTTCATTGCAGGAGCCGACGCGATAGACATTGCAGAGCAGAAAATTGCCAACCTTCAGACAGAGATCAATGCTTACCGGGATCTCTCTAAATCCATGGCATATGACAACTAAACGAAATCACCTGCTTGTATTCATTCTGACCTTTGGTGTATTCAGTATTTTAAATACGGAGATGGGCGTAATCGGAATCTTGCCTTTGATTGCAGAACATTACGAGGTCAGTATCTCAACCGCTGGTTTGATTGTGAGTCTTTTTGCGCTTGCGGTTGCTGTATCTGGTCCCACTTTACCCTTATTATTTTCGGGAATGAACCGCAAGTATGTTATGTTGTTTGTACTTGGTATTTTTATTGTGGGCAGCCTGGTCTCCGCCATCACATCGAACTTTACGGTATTGGTCATTGCACGTGTCGTTCCGGCTTTTTTCCATCCTGTCTATTGCTCATTGGCATTTACGGTCGCAGCGGCGTCAGTCCCCAAGGAAGAAGCGCCGAAGGCAGTGGCTAAAGTATTTGTAGGCGTGTCGGCAGGCATGGTACTTGGAGTACCCCTTTCGAGCTTGATTGCCACCAGCACATCGTTGTTCTATGCGATGTTGTTCTTTGCCGCCGTAACGATCGTCGCATTTGTAGCAACACTTCTTTTTGTGCCCTCAATGCCAGTTACGAAAAGAATCTCTATGGGTACTCATCTGTATGTATTGAGAAGATCCGTGATGTGGCTATCCATTGCTGGCGTGATTTTCATGAACGGAGCTGTATTTGGGGTCTATAGTTACCTTGCTGAGTTTCTGAAAACCGTGACAAGATATGACTGGAACACCGTCAGTGTGTTGTTATTTCTATATGGCTTGGCCAATATGGTTGGGAACATGATAGCAGGGAAACTGCTCGCTAATTTCCCTTTAAGAACGATCAAGATGTATCCCATTGCATTAATAACGATATACATCTTGTTGTTCACCTTCGGACAATTCAGTGTGCCAACAGCCTTCCTTATTTTCATTTGGGGGATCATAGGAGGCATAGGGGGCAATATCACTCAATATTGGGTGGTATCGGCAGCACCAGAGGCACCCGAATTGTCGAATGGGATCTTTCTAACCTCTTCCAACCTGGGAACAACACTTGGTGCTAGTGTATGTGGACTAATCGTAACTGGAATAAGTACACAATATATTGTAGTTGGAGGAATCGTATTCCTTATCTTTAGTATCGTAACGAATTACTTCAGAATCTCCATGACTGGCCGATTCGAGGGTTCCCAAGTTGAAGGATAAGAGGCGGACGTAGTGATAGACGTTATATATTACCGTTTCGGCATTTTGCTCTCATCCATATACAACAGGTTCCAGCGGTGACCGTCCAGGTCGGCAAATCCCGCGCCGTACATCCAGCCGTCTGTTTCACCCGGCTTGCCAATGATGGTTCCTCCAGCTAACTCGACTTTTTTAATAAAAGCATCAACTTCTTCTCTGCTGTCAGCACCAATGGAAAATATCACTTCTGCGCTATGGGAAGTATCTGCGATTTTGGCACCTGTAAATTTCTCGAACGTTGCATCCGGAAACAGGAGGATTGTTGTTGAGCCTATGACAAGCTGGGCTCTCTCGTTGCCAACATTCTCCCCATGGAATCCAATCTCATTAAAAAAGGTAGTGGATTTCACAACATCTTTCACCGGCAGGTTCATCCAGATTTTTTGTGACATGGCAGTAGCCTCCTAGAGTATATTTTCGACACTCTTACTATACTCTACCTCAATTCAAAATTACATAATCGGGTACATACGATTATGAAAGAGTTAGAAATAACCGGTATAATGAAGGATGATTTAGAGAAATCCGAATCGTTCTAATCAGTTCGAAATCCAAACCAAAAGAGCAATCTCCGATGAGGTTGCTCTTTTGGTCATGGCTTATTATGCCTAACGGTATATACGCAGTTTCTTCCTCCGGCTAGAATGTATTCTCCCCGTTCAATATGAACATTATCGCCTAGAACTGTTTTGAATAAATGTAACTCATTCTTGCATAACCCGGTACATACCGCGGCCGCTTCACAGATCGGACAATGCTTCTCAATAAATAGAAGACTGCCATCATCCTGCTCCTTAACCTCGGCCATATAACCTTCATTGGTACGAATTTCGGCCAATTTCTCCAATTTCTCTCTGACTCCTGATGCATCGCCAAGATGCTGAAGATATTGTTCTTGCATATTTTTATTTCGAACATCCAGCAGCTTGTCCAGCCCTTCAGTACCAAAAGCTTCTTTCATCGAATTGATGAGGCTGACAGATAAATCCGAATATCCACTTGGGAAAAAACGATTAGCCGCGGGAGTTAATATCCATAACTTGGTGGGGCGACCCATGGGACGGGCCTCTTCCACAGTGGTAACCAATCCTTCTCCTTTTAGCGCATTCAGATGTTGACGAATAGCCATTCCGGATAACGAAAACTGAGAGGAGAGAGTGACTACATCCATTCCCCCGCGCTCTTTTAACAGATTAATAATTGCTCTCCGGGTACTGGTCGAGACATCCTTTTTAGTTTGATTTCCGCTCATGGTGCACCTCCTTGTGACGCTCTACTGAATCTACATGACTAACTACATTTTAAACAAAAATGTTGACAAAGTCAAAGCCGAACTGTAGCTTAGACATTATAAACAAAAATGTTTACTAAGTATCCGGATACGATGTATACATACCAATTTTCTTGGAGGTCACATTTCATGTCGTCTAATCATCAAAGTATTTTCAGCCCGCGTTATTTTGCATTATCCATAGGAATTATTTTGTCAGTGATGGCCGTTGGATTCGAAGGTCTATCCGTAACCACCATTGCTCCTTCAATTGCTGGAGACTTGAACGGTCTTAGCCTGTTCGGGTGGATATTCAGTACATATCTGCTTGCGCAGATTATCGGGACGCTGGTCGTCGGTCGGATCATTGATAAAAGAGGACCTGCAGCACCGTTCACTTTTGCACTTCTGTTGTTTATCGTAGGGCTGATCGCTGCCGCAACCGCAGGCGACATGTATACCATGATAGGATCACGGGCCCTGCAGGGTTTGGGTGCCGGAGCTATGATGACTTGTGTGTATACAGCTATATCCTTAAGTTACCCGGATGAGTTGCGTGCTAAAATTCTTGGAGCATTTGGTACTGCCTATGTTCTTCCGTCCATGCTCGGTCCATATGTAGCAGGAGTTATCGCAGATCAGTGGTCCTGGCGCTTTGTTTTCTGGGGGATCTTACCTGTGCTGGTGGTTTCAGCATTGCTTAGTTTACCTGCCTTTAGGAAATTGAAAGTGCAGAAGACGGGAGAGGATAGCGGATCTTCATCCACTTGGATGGCGTTACTCTTAACGTTAGGTACAGGGATTTTCCTGATTGGTCTAAGTATGCTTCCGAGCTTTATGGGATTTGTTTTAGTCGTGATTGGCCTGGTATTGATGTTATTTCCGCTCCGTAAATTGCTACCGAAGGGAACTCTTACGTTGCGAAGAGGTATGCCAGCAATTCTGGCAACACGTGGGTTGTTCTTCGCTGCCTATACCAGCACACAGAATTTCCTGGTATTAGCTCTAATCGACGTGAAAGGAATTACACCTTCACAGGCCGGATTAATTGTCGCGAGTGCTGCATTAAGTTGGTGTATCATTGCGTATCTGCAAGGACGATGGGATGCGGCAGATCAGGGCAGTGGACGTCATATGAGAATCATTCTTGGGGTATTGCTGCTTGCGATAGGGATTGCCATCGTATTTTGGGTACCTGTTGTGACCGTTACCATCGCAGTTCTTGGTCAGATCATTGCAGGCGTTGGTATTGGATTG
The DNA here is from genome assembly GCF_014842675.1 of Paenibacillus sp. CFBP 13594. Lineage (NCBI taxonomy): Bacteria > Bacillati > Bacillota > Bacilli > Caryophanales > Paenibacillaceae > Paenibacillus > Paenibacillus sp. CFBP 13594. The sequence goes on along the minus strand of NZ_JACYVQ010000001.1, from coordinate 1,094,741 downwards.
GCGCACCCGATTAGCGGTGTTGTCGCATTTTCCCAAACGGGGGAGGAAGGTGTGGGCCAAACCTCAGCAAATCTGCAATTTGCAGATTCTTTTACACCTGGTGTAGTGATCGGCATTGGTGGTTCCATTCTTGTCGTGTGTCAGGCTGGCGGTATGTCACTTCAATCCGGCTTAATTGTAGCCATGGGTTTCCATCTCTTGTTGATCGTCACGAGTATCATTGCCAGCACTCGGATCTCACTACGCGGATGAATAAGAAAGTGGGTGTGCGAACCATTGTTCACTGAAGATCCGAATAAAATATTTACAGCTTATCGCATCATCGGAACGAAATGGACGATTCATATTTTATGTGCTCTGTCTCAAGGCCCGAAGAGATTTGGTGAAATATTTGATAGCATTCCTTCCATTTCCGAAATGATCCTCTCCAGACGTTTAAAGGGTCTTCAACATGATCATTTGGTCAAAAGAACAATACGGAAACGTCCTACACAAATTATTTATGAACTTACGCCAAAAGGAGCTGCTCTTGCGACATTCATACCCTGTCTAATGGACTGGGATACCAAATTTCAAAATGATACCACCGGGAGGAATAAAGATGATTATTGAGGTCAGTGATTCAGCATCGGACAAAATCGTTGAGATCTTATCAAGTGCGGATATACAAAATGCCTTCCTAAGAGTAGGCGTTGATGAAGGGGGATGCAGTGGTTTATCTTATACCCTTATCGTGGATGAACAGCAGGCAGAAGAAGACATTGTGTTAAATAAAAAGCAATTTAGGATATTGGTGCACGCGAAAAGTATTCCATATATTGATGGTCTTGAGATTGACTATGAAGAGAGCGGAATGTTAGGCGGATTCACCATGAATAATCCAAATGCCAAAGTTTCGTGTGGATGCGGGGCCAGTTTCAGAATGGCCAATTATCGTGGCGAAGTGAAAAAATGTGATTAATGAAAGAAGGAGTGCAAAGCAATGATCTCATTTGTAATATCTGAACAAGCAATCAATTCATTTAAGAATGAATGGGAATTGGAAGAAGACCAATATGTAAGGATTTATGCAAAATATGTTGGAGGAGGCTCCGATGCTTTTACCATTGGCATAAATGCGAGTGCTACACCGGTCGATCCCGCATTGGTTCAATCCATCGGAGGATTTCATTTCTTTGTTGAAAAAACAGATGCCTGGATCCTGGAGGATGAACTTCTCCAAATTGACTGTAATGAAAATGGCATATTTTCAAGCAAAATCTCCTATTGAACATGGGAACCCTATTCTAGACCATAATCTTACTTTTTAAACATTTAACTTTACAAAGTATAACACTTCATGTATATTCAGGAAGTGAAAAGGTTTATTTTACCATAATATCCATCGAATTATGGAGGTGTAGAAGACAAATAACAATCAGATTGGGATTTTTGATGCTCAGTACAGGGCGCCTACAATTGGGATTATGCTGGTTCTGGCAACCGTAGCTTTTGAAGGACTGGCTATCACAACGATTGCTGCGAAGATGGCACAAAGTTTAGAGGGCATTCATTTATATGGTTGGATCTTCAGCGCATTTTTGTTATCTCAGCTTATTGGAACTTTGGTTATGGGTCAGCAGATTGACAAGCGCGGTGTTTTTACATCCATGCTGATATCTTTTAGTATTTTTGTGTTAGGAACTGTGGTCTCCGCTATTTCTTTCGATATGCACATGCTTATTGCCGGAAGAGCCCTTCAAGGTTTTGGAGCGGGAGCCCTAATCACATGCGTTTATACCTGTGTGACGTTACATTATCCAGATACACTTCGTACTCAAATCCTGGCCGCATTCTCCATGGCATTTGTCCTGCCTACCTTAATCGGACCTTATGCAGCAGGCCTTATAGCTTCTCACATCTCGTGGCGATATGTTTTCTGGATCGTTTTACCCTTGATTGGAATAGCGCTCAGTCTCACATTCCGTTCTTTCCGTAATTTGCAGCTTCAGCAAGATCTGTCAGGTCCGCCCCGAGCAACCGACTCAAAGATTATGTATGCGATTCTGCTTGCCGTTGGAACGGGACTGTTACTCACAGGACTTGGTATGATAACCGATTGGAAAGGTATAGTACTCACTTTGGCTGGATTAGTCATCATGATCACACCAATGCGTAAATTGCTGCCTGTGGGCACTTTTTCGGTAAAAAAAGGATTGCCTGCTACTCTGGTTTCGAGAGGGCTATATGTTGCTTGTTATTTTACAACGGAAAGTTTTGTGATCTTGGCACTAACCGAAGTGAAGGGGTTATCAGCCGACCTTGCTGGCCTCATTGTAGCAGCAGGTTCTCTGAGCTGGTCCGCCGCAGCGTGGTTGCAAGCCAAGCTTGATGCACGAGATCAAGGTCGTGCCCGAAAGGGCAGGGTCATGACGGGCATTGGGATTATGATTGTTGGAACTGCACTTGTGATCCTGGCTCTTATTTTGACGGACGGCGGGATTATACTCATCCTTCTCTCACAAATGATTACAGGGTTCGGTGTTGGATTGGCCAACCCTACAACGGCAGCCATTGCTTTACAACATGCCTTGCCCAGGAAAGAGGGAGAAATGTCCGCCAATCTGCAATTTGTGGATTCCTTCTATATGGGAGTAAGCATTGGAGTTGGTGGAGCTCTGATTGCCTTGTCCGAAACGTTACAGTGGGGCATATCGACAGGTGTTTTGATCGTGTTAACACTACAATTACTATGGGTCTTGTTAAGTTTCTTAGCATCACTACGAATCACCAAACTCGTTCATCAAGAACATCATCCAATCAACCAAGTGAAGGATAACATCTCCATGTAACGGATGACGACCGCGTCGTTAAATACATCATGAAGAACGGGGGGACTAATTGCATTGGGAGGTGGATAAGATGGCACGTGTATTAGTAGTCATTACTCCAGCTGAAGGACATGTGAATCCGTCGTTAGGATTAGTTACTCAGTTGATAGACAATGGTGAGGAAGTCATCTATGTGTGTACGGAGGAGTACCGTTCCCGAATTGAACAAACCGGTGCCCAGATCATTACCTATCCGTTCCCACAAGATGCCTTCTCTCATGATCCGGTGTTGAAACCCCAAGAATACAAGCATTCTTATCAGTTCATTTATATGATGGTAAGCGGTATTATCCGGAGGATCATCCCCAATGTGCTACAGGTGATCGAGGGTCAAAAGTTCGATTATATGATCTTTGATTCCCTGATGGGATGGGGAGGGACTATTCTTGCAGAAAAACTGGGAATTCCTGCGGTGTGCTCGATTGCGTCCTTTGCCTTTGTGGAGCCTCTAGGATCTAACTCAATTCTAAATGAGACGGAGACGAAGGAGCTTTATGAGGCTACGATGAAGATCACAACGGAGTTAGCCGAAGAGTTTCAAGTGAGTATTCCAGCCATGGAAGAGATTCCGGCACATGCAGGTCAGTTAAAGCTCGTGTACACCAGCCGTTATTTTCAGCCGCAGGCAGAAAAGCTGGATGATCGTTTTATTTTCACGGGTCCTTCGATCATAACACGTCAAGATGCTCCAACCTTCTCGTTTGAGTTGCTTCGTGAACGGTACCCGCAAACCGTGTACATTGCTATGGGTACGATCTTGAATAAAAACTTGGATTTCTATCAGCTTTGCTTTGAAGCGTTAGGGGATCTACCCGTGAATGTTGTTTTATCTTCAGGAAAGTACACGGACATGACGCCGCTGGCGGATCAAGTTCCTCCTAATTTTATCGTCAAGCCATACATTGCCCAGTTGGACATGTTGCAGCATACCGATGTTTTTATTACACATGCTGGAATGAACAGCACAAGTGAGGCGTTATATTACAACGTTCCGATGGTGATGATTCCATTAACATCGGATCAGCCTCTTGTCGCCAATCGGGTACAGGAGTTGGGCGCGGGTATTACTTTAAATAAACATAACCTCAGTGCAACTAATTTGAGAGAGGCATTAACAGAAGTGCTACACAATTCACTTTATAGACGGCAGGCTTACCTCATTGGTGAATCTTTAAGGCAGGCTGGCGGTTACAAGCGAGCTGCCGAAATGATCATGAGTCATATGGGTTCAGGCCGGGGAAGTTACACAATTTAATGGTTTTCCATTCAAAGTCGCTTAATAAGCGGCTTTTTTTGGTTTTAATAACCTAAAGACTTGACCTACAGTTAACTCTATGACTTATACTCGATTAGGCTTGCAAATTATATGAGGAATTGGAGATTTTATTTATTATGGCAAAGAGCACGAATTGGAATGTTTTTGGACTGGCAGTACTACTAGGTTTATTTTCTACATTAGGTCCATTTACGATTGATATGTATTTACCGGCTTTTCCGGAGATTGCACAAAATATGAATACAACGGCATCACTTGTACAATTTAGCCTTACTGCTTGTTTATTAGGACTGGGTGTAGGACAACTCGTTATGGGTCCTTTGAGTGACGCGTACGGTAGACGTAGACCATTATTGATCTGCATGGCAGCTTATATTATTTGTTCCTTGGCATGTGCTTTTGCTCCGAATATCGGACTATTGATTTTGTTTCGTTTCACGCAAGGATTTGCCGCATCAGCTGGAATTGTCATTTCCCGTGCGATAGCTAGAGATCTGTATAGTGGACATGAACTCACTAAATTTTTCTCTTTGCTGTTGCTTGTAGGGAATTTGGGGCCTCTGGCAGCACCGATTGCGGGAAGTGGGGTTCTTTCCTTCACAACATGGATTGGCGTATTTATCTGCCTTTCATTCTTGGGAATTTTCTTATTAATCATGACAAAGTGGAGCTTAAAAGAAACACACCCTGTCGAAAGACGTATGGTTCCTGACTTCAAACAACAATTGGGTAATTACAGAATGCTTCTGCGTGACCGCAAGTTTGTTGGTTACATGCTGGCACAGGGAATCATGACGGCAGGGGTCTTTGCTTATGTGGCGGGAACACCATTTATTTACCAAAATATATATGGAGTTACACCCACAGTATTTGCTATACTATTTGCTTCGAACGGCATCAGCTTGATCATCGGATCTCAAATCGTGGGTCGATTGGCCAAACGTATCCCTGAGCAGACGCTGCTATTATCGGGACTATGGCTTGCTATAATAGCAAGTGTGGCTGCGTTGGTCGTAACCCTGGCTCATGGTCCACTTTTCGCGTTGGTGATTCCATTGTTCTTCTTCGTATGCTCGATCGGCATTACGTCGACAGCGGCATTCCCGCTTGCCATGGAGAGTCAAGCCAAGATGGCCGGAAGTGCAGCAGCACTACTCGGCGTTGTGCCTTTTCTTCTGGGTGCACTGGTTGCTCCTCTGGTCGGTATCGCGGGTGAGGACACTGCCGTCCCGTTAGGACTCACTTTATTAATGACCAGTATCATTGCGATTGTTACTTATTTCCTACTCGTTAAAAACGTCCCGCAGCATACACCTAATCATGTCCAGTCTAATGCTGACTTTTAGTATAGAAGGAACAGCTCGCCAAGCATTGGCGTGAGACATGAATGAATATGAATCCATTACAAGTCGCTGTAATAGCGGCTTTTTTGGTTTTTCTTACTGAACGCCAGCCTGAATTCAGGTAAGACATTGTAAGAAAATGGAGAGACTGGGGAGGAGGGGCTGCTCACTGCTTCATTTGATATAAGCTTAATCTCTCTTGTACAGCATTCAGGACTTCTTTCGGAATCTCCTTCACCTTGATATCTTCTCCTAGAAAAAGAAACCAATTGGTGACTTCGGTTAATTCTTCTGAGTTATGAACATTCATAAATGACTTTAGTTGGGCCGTAGTCTGGTATGGATTTGTATAGGCAATTGAAAATTTTAAAGGATGGTATTTTTTGAATTGCGCAATTGCCTTTGGACCAAGTTCCAGGACAAGGTTGAAAACTTCTTCCTGCGTATTTCGTTTTAGTTGCTCTACAATCTTTTTTGTACTCTGTCTTTTTTTCGCCGGGTATGCTTCGACATGGATGAGGTTGTCAACGGATACGATTCGTCTTTTTTCCTCCTCCAAGTCAAAACCTTCAATGATCCAATGGCCCTTTTGATGATGAAGGTGCAAGAGAACGATGGGATAGGACTTTGTTTTCTTCTCTTCTTGGACAGTAATTAACAAATAACGTTCTATAAGAAGAATTTGGATGAGTTTTTCCAAGGTAGGGTGAGGCAGGTCTGACAGATCAAGCAAGTCTGGATTATGGGGATTGGTCCCTTCAAAAAGCAATATTTGATTCAAATGCACAAGGTCATCTTGCTGATTTTCTGAGATAAGGCCTAATAATTTTTCAGCCAAAGATTGACGACTCTTCAGATAAGGAAGCTGTTGATTTCTTGTCGCCATAAAGGCAATGAATAACGCTTTGATTTCATTATCGGTAAACCGAACCGTGGGCAGGAGCGAGTTGTTCATGACAAAATAACCTCCGTCCCGCCCAACTTCAGCGACAAGTGGCATTCCCATGGCTTCAATTTCTCTGATATCTCGAATGGCTGTTGAACGAGAAATATTAAATTCTCGCATGATTTCAGAGATGGTAAAGTGTGCACGGTTATTGATATACCGCGTGATGATATTTATGCGTTCAACTTTCTTCATTGGCCCCCCTAAACAGTATCATATTCTGACATGATTTAAGGTTATTATAAACCTATCAAGTGAAAACACAAATCAATTGAAAATTTAAAGAGGACGGTGTAAACCATGAGTAATTATCATTTCGAAGAAAAAGACAGCTTTATCGTTTTAGGTATTGGAACAGAACTTAAAAGCGACTACACAGACTATGCTGGTATCAGCAAGGAGAAGGCGGATTTTTGGTCCACTGTGAAAGAGGATGGAAGCCTAGACACATTAAAGTCCCTAGCTACTAATGACTATATTTTCGCTGTAAACGAAGCAGTCAATAACAAGATGATGCATTATGCTGGGGTCATGACAGAAGAATCTCTGCCAGAAGCAACGAGAGTAATCCAATTTCCTAAGGGAGAATACCTTGTTGTAAAGGGTGAAGCAGAGACGGCTGATGCGCTCAGTAATATGCTTACTGGAATTGCCTTTGGTCAAGCCCTCCCCGTAGAAAAGGATTATGCCTATGTTGGCGGTCCGAATACAACAGTAGAAATGGGAGAGAAAAACGGTTTGGTATATGGTGAAATGTGGATTCCTGTTGTAAGGAATGGATAAGACGTGGAGATCTGAAGACTTTTGAGTTGAATATGAAGGATAAAGCTCTCTTCCAAATGGAAGAGAGCTTTCCCAATTGCACGACAGCTTGCATGACAGCATGTTATTAATTTAAAACGCCACTTCCGACTATTGTAACCTTTACTTCCGGGTGAAAACGGACTTGGGCATATTGTTTATTCCAGTCCAGGCTTTTCCACAATTCCGGGTAATGGGCAATTAAATGTCTGCCTATACCGAAGGAATCACAGCCGCTTTGCTGAAGTGTCTTGATAATTTGTTCTGCGTCCTGAGTCATGTCATCGGATAACTTGCGGTTCAGACGTTCAATTGTGTCTTTTTCCTGAAGATGATTCATTGCATACTCAACGATCGTTACTGGAAGTTCGATACGGAGGTTTACATCAATTTGGCTATCACTTGCCACCTTTACCGCAAGTTTGCGCTTAATTTGTGCGATATTTGCTTCATAAGTGACATAGTTCCTCGGGTTGTTGGAAGGCCCTGGGTGGACCTTTTTGACAAAACGCGCTGCTTTATTCCATTTCCCACTCATAATAATGTATAGAGGAGCCTGTTCGGTAGTAAGACTGCCACTGAACCTTTGCCCATGAAACAAGGCAATTCCCCGAGCATCAATTTCCTCTCCATCCTTATATAGATAAGGCAGTGTAAAATCCTGTCCCGGATCCAGCATGGGAGGGAGAAGGGTCTCTAACGTCATTTCCGGAAAAATACATAATTCCTCCAGACTCTTAATTTTTTTCGTAATAAAATCACCAATCAATATGCTGCCAACTTTTTTTTGGTGTAACAGATCTCCGGCATCGCCATCCACAATCGCAATCTTCACATGTGAGGTTGGGTAATCGGGTTCCCGATATAAGACGTCCAGGTAGGGGTAGATATCATTTTGTGCGAGTTTGTTGCCGTATAAGATCATCCCATATTTGAAAAACCGGATATCACCAGTCACTTTGGCCCGAATTCTATCTGTACTTTGACGGACGGATCTCCCGGTGCCTGAGTGGACTTCATTACCGCTGCTCCCTTGTTGACTCTCAGAATCATCGACAATTTCAAGCGTCTGTTTAATTTCACCCTCTGAGGTGATGTCAAACGCCGAAGCATTAGCCAATCTTGCATCTTTTAAACTATCCTGATCCCAGCATCCCGTCATCACCATGAGCAGGAACAGGAGGACAAGGATTTTTCCTCGTTTACTCATATCATCTTCTCTTTTCGTTTCATTATATAAGATAGGACCAACAGGAGCAGAGGCAGGATCATGAGAAAAAAATATGCCGATCTGTTGGCAATCGTACTAATTAACTCCAGTTTTTCCTTCTGTTGTGGCAGATAGGCAATTATGCAAGAAGCAAGAACGACATAAGGCACCGCTTTTTTATGGTGTTTTAGTTTGAAGAGATAACTTATACCATAGGATGCCGTATAGTAATAGCCACATATGGCCCCGAAAATGGAAATTAACCAGATAGGGAGGAACAGGAAATCGGCCCGATCCATTGTTCCGAGTGGGATAGAGCGGAGCAGATATATGACCGGTTCAGGCATTAAGTCAAGTTGCTGGGGGCTGAACGCCGTTGAACAAATGAACACGGTGAATGCATACAACACTACGACTACAGCACTTGCTGAAGCAACAGACTTGAGTTTGCCCCCGCTGCTACCTTCAACCATAGGAAACACAACGAGAAAAAACTCGAATCCGAACATAGCCATTAATGTTTCGGTTGATCCACTAATAATATTGGGCCATCCCGCTTCGGTTAAAGGCAAAAGATATAACAGATTGATTTCCTTGAGTCCATAACTGATCAATACCATCATGGGCAAGACCAAAAAGGAGATGAGTACCAGTACTCGGGCAATGATTCGTAATTTTTGCCGAACCAAATAGATACTGCTGAACAAGAAGAGAGCTAATATAGCCCATCGAGGCGTATCCTGCAGCATCCAACGGTTAATCACACCGTAAGCGTTCACCAGAACAGAAGTGCCCATTAATAGGAAATATCCAACGTAGGCAATGATCAGCAACTTGCCAATCCATTTACCCGTAATCAGCGTTACAATATGATAAATGGACGAACTCGGGAATCTTCGCATCAAAAGCCAGCACAACAGTATGACAAGTTGGATCAGGAACCCTCCAAGGAAAACAGAGATCCACCCACCTCCTTTAGAGATAAGGTGCATACGGTAAGGGAGGGACAGAATATCTACACCAATTTCAAATTTCAAAATGAGCAAGAATAATTGTCCCCGAGTGATTGTTGTTTCCTTATTCACGTTTTTTCCCACTCCTATAGAACTTCTGCTGATTCAGCCGCTGCGGGCGGGCATCATGAGGACGCTCGCGAAGCGCCCAGATGGGAAATCGAATCCATACATCCTTCATGTCAGCTAATCGGAATGGGGCCACTGGAGCAAAATAAGGCGATCCGAAGTTTTCCATCTTACAGAGGTGAATGGTTAGAATCACCAGACCAAATGCGATGCCGATATATCCAAAAAGCGCCGCTCCAATCATCATTGGAAAGCGGAGAATACGTACTGCCGAACTCATCTCATGCGAAGGCACCAAAAACGACGAGATAGCGGTTAGGGAAACCACAATAATCATTGTATAGGATACAAGCCCCGCACGAACGATAGCATCTCCGATAACCAAACCGCCAACGATGCCGATGGTCTGGCCCACTCGGCTGGGAAGTCGGACCCCGGCTTCTCTTAACACTTCAAAGATCAGTTCAAGCAACATTGCCTCTACAAGTGCAGGAAAGGGGATGTTCTGCAATGATTTCTTGATTGTGTGTGCCAGCTCGATTGGTAAAATGGCGGAGTGAAAAGAGATGGTTGCAATATAAACAGCAGGTAATGTAAAAGCAATGACAAAACTCATCATGCGAATTAACCGTAAAAAGGAACTGACAATCCAGCGACCATGATAATCATCCGGACTTTGATAAAAAGCAAAAAACGTAACTGGAGCAATAAGAGCTGACGGACTTCCTTCGGCAAGTATGGCGACGCGTCCTTCCATCAAGTTGGCAATAACCCGGTCAGGTCTTTCTGTAATGAGCTGCTGAGGAAACAGAGAGAAAGGGTTATCCTCCACAAACTCTTCAATAAAGCCTGGTGCGAGCACCATATCTGAAGATATGGATGTGATTCGCTCTTTAACTTCGTTCACCAACTCCGGATTGGCTAAGTCCTGAAGGTATACAACTGCAATTTTGGTATGTGTCTTCTCGCCAACGTTAAAATATCGAACGATTATGGATGGACTGATAATTTGTCTGCGGATCAGATTCAAATTAACCGAAAGCTGTTCAACGAATCCATTGTGTGGCCCTCGAATAACGCCTTCGTTTTCCGGTTCGGTTGTGCTTCGGACATACATTTTCTCGGTAGAAAGAATGTAAAACTCCGGGTGCCCATCGATTATGTAAAGACATTTCCCTTGAATAAGTGAGTCTATTCCACGTTGCAGATCCGTATCTTTTCGACTTTCTAACGTGGTGAACGATGGGTAGATTTCAGAGTGAGCTTGGCCATTCAGTGCTGTTAAGACATGTGTTTGAATGATCTCCTGATCTACAAGTGAATCGATATAGAGAAGCACACTCTGTACACCATTAAGTAGAAGCTGTTGTTGTTTCAAATCGTCTGTACAGTAGAGGGACTGTTCCACATAAGAAATATTCATTTTTAATTCAGAGAATGCCTGATTGGTTGGGGTCATTGATCCACCTCTTTATAAAATGCGACATGGATTATCTTGTGCAAAATCAAGACTATTATTCAATAGTTGCTTTTTATTCAAAGAACTTATAACCAAACATTGAAAAAATAGTTGTACTAAAATCCATAATTTACAATTCAATTAGAAACTTTTTCCTAAATCTAGCGTCTAATATTATGACTTTTTGAGGGGTTATAAATTACTAGAGAGTAGAAGGAGCCAAAGACAACACATGAATATGAAGAAGAAATTATCCATTTTTACCGCTTTAGCCGTTTTTCAAGCATTTGCAGTTGGTTCTGTGAATGCGCAATCAGCACCACAAGGTGACACCGCGTCAGTAAACACGGCCAATGTAGAATCAGTTGAGGTGTTAAAGCAAGAGCAGCCAATTGCAGAGCGTGAAGTGAAGACGGAGAGCAATAACAAATCGATCAATACTTCGCCCACTGAAGCCAAGGACACTCAAACCTCGACCGGTACTGAGGCAACACCTAAAACAGATAGCGAGAAACCTGCATTGGATGGGGAAGAGACCACTACAAACGAAACGGGTACGAAACCTGTAGTTCAAGAGGAAGCCCCTGAGGGGGAAACGCCAGCTACACCTGCTCAAATAGAGCAACCATCCATTGATGGAACGTCTCCTGTAGCAGCAGGTGGGAATCTGACGTTGTACATGAATAGCAACAAAATGGAGCAGGATGGAAAAACATATCTTGCTGGCCAGCCAATGGCTGTAAAAAACGGTGTATCCTATGTTGCCATCCGTGCGCTGGTTGACCGTGTGGGATACGGCGTCAAATATGATAACAAAACCAAGGAAACCATCATTATTAGTGGTGAGGATGAACTCCGATTCAAGACGAACAGCAAGGACTATACCGTCAATGGAGAGACAAGAACGATGAAAGGCCCTGCATATCAGCAAAAAAGTACATTCATGGTGCCGTTAACTTCCATTACTCAAGCTTTGAACATCACCTATAAAGTGAATCAGACGGCTAAAACGGTTGTGTTGAATCTTAATACAAAACCTGTTGCAAGCTTTACCATTTCCCAAAAGGAAATCTTTGCAGGAGATCAAGTGGACTACGTGACTTCTTCCAGTTCACCTAATGGAATGGATATCGTTGACGAACGCTGGACTGGTCGCCAGGATTCATTTGATCAAGCAGGTACATATACGATTTCATATGAAGTACAGGATTCCAATGGTCAATGGAGCGATCCGTATTCAATTACCATTGAAGTATTGAGTCCTAATCTTCCTCCTGTAGCCATGTTCGCCACGGATAAAGAAGAATATAAAATGGGCGAAAAAATAACATACACGGACCAAAGCACAGATGATGAAAATAATATTGTCAAAGCCGTATGGGAGAACAATTCACTTGCTTTCTTTGAACCGGGTCCCAAAACGGTGACACTTACGGTTACTGACAATCACGGCGCTACGAACACGTACTCCAAAGTCATTACCATAACCAATGAGACCTTATATTCATTTACCGACTTCAATTTACTCTTCACGCCGGTAGGACAGAAGTTTACCTTTAACGGCGGCGAAGTGACTACGATGGAGAAAGTGCCTTATACGTACATGGATGAGCCCAGTTTGCTAATCCGCAGTAACAGTCCGGAAACCGTAAATACGGAAGGCATCGTATATAAAGAATCATCTTCGGGGCAGACCCGGTTCATGATTCACCACGTCAACAATACAGGCAAAAGAGTAAAAATGTATGTGATTGCAACCAATAACAACCCGAATCCGGCAGTTTTCGAACAACAAAATATGGGATTTGCGGGACCTACACCGTATGCTACTGTAGCCGGGAAATTGTCTATTGATAAATGGTTCAAGTCAATTCAGACTGGAGCGGATCAAAAGAAAGAGTACCTTCAACCTGGGGAAAGCAAATTGATTTTGACAGAACTTAATAAAACGCCGATGAAAGAAGGACAAGTCATCTCTCTCTATTCGGATGCATATAGTGATTATTCCTTGGACTATAACGTTATCCTGGTGGAAGAAAATAAAGATCCGTTCGAAGCCTTGCCATTGCTTCCCGTGCTTGATCGTGACGGCGTGCACAACCGGGGTACGTACCCGAACGCGACTCGCATCATAAAGTACGATGAGCACGTGGGACTCAAACCGGCCCGTCTGCCACTTGGTGACAATTCAAGCGATCCCAATCTGGTAGGAACAGATCCGATGGCTTACACAGATGCATCCAACGCGGGTAATTTCGGCGTATTGTACAAAATCACGCTGACCAATGTTGCACCGCGTACGCTTATCTCCTTTAACCCTCGTGGAGGGAAGTACTCCGGAGTAGCGCTGGTGAACAACCAGTTGGTATCGATTGCCGAAGGCAACGTTGCCGTTGCCAATTCAAGTGAACAAAGCGTTCTTTACCGCACCGGATCAATCGGAGAGAGCGTAACGATTCTGTTCTCAGCCGCGCCAGGAAGCAACCTGCCGGTCAATCTGCTCTTTACACCGCTCCCATCGGAGAAGTAAGGTAGTTGTCTCTTATAACGAATGGTTTGAGTGGCGCGTTATAATCAGCGAAAGAAAAGACTCCATATGGGGTCTTTTCTTTTCACAACTTATTTCTACTAAGGAGGAATCAAATTCCGATGAATGTAGTCGTCAAGTTGATACGTGAATTCAAAGAGCGCGATACCCGGCGTTTGTTGAAAGATTACCGAGACAGAGTGGAGCTTATAAGGAAACGGAATTTGGAAACTTGGGATGATCAGCGCCTGCAAGCGGAATCCCTTCGGCTGCAAGAAGAAGCAAGATCAGGCACATCTTTGGATGAACTACTTGTTGATGCTTATGCTCTAGTCTGCGAGGTTGCGAAGAGAACGCTCGGATTACAGCCTTACGATGTGCAAATTATGGCTGCGATTGCGTTGCACGAGAGATTTTTGATCGAGCAACATACCGGTGAAGGAAAAACACTCTCTGCTGTTATGCCTGCTTATCTCAACGCGTTGACCGGTGAAGGCGTTCATATACTCACATTTAACGACTACTTGGCAAATCGAGATGCAGCGTGGATGGGCCCGATCTATCGCTTCCTCGGGTTAACCGTAAGCTCGGTTCAAGCGGGCATGAGCCTGTTCGAGAAAAGGGAAGCTTACGCCAAGGATATAACCTATGTTACGGCTAAAGAAGCAGGGTTCGATTATTTGCGTGACACAATAGCATTAAATGAAGCTGATACCGTGCACCGTCCTTTCCACTACGTCGTCGTAGACGAAGCGGATTCGCTGCTACTCGATGAAGCGCGGGTGCCACTAGTCATTAGTGGCGATTCGAGCACAACCAAGAGTGATGGCGTTCTTTTTGCAGAAGTGGCCCGACAGCTTCAGCCAGGAGAGCATTACGATTTTGATGAGTTCCAGCGGAACGTATACTTGAATGATGCGGGTGCTGTGAAAGCGGAGCTGCTTCTGGGATGCAGCAATTTGTACGATAGCCATAACAGTCATTTGTTAACATCATTGAATTGTGCATTGCATGTGGAATCGTTATTAAAAAAAGACGTCGACTACATCGTCCGGGATGGTGGAATTGAACTAATCGAAGAACATACTGGCCGTGTGGCCGAGAACAGGTATTTGCCGGACGGGTTGCAAGCTGCGCTGGTGGCGAAAGAAGGATTGCAGTGGAAGGCCGGCGGGAGAATTCTCGGCACGATCACGATTCAACATTTCATTAGCCTGTATTCGGGAATCTGCGGAATGACGGCTACGGCGCACGCTTCAGCACTGGAATTCGAGGATATCTATGCGTTGCAGGTCGTTCAAATTCCACCGAACCAGCCAAACATACGGATCGACCACAAGCACCGAATATACACCCATAAGGAAGCCAAATATAAGGCACTTGTACAAGAAATCTCTTCCGTTCATAGGGTGGGACGTCCCATTCTTATTGGTACGTCAAGCGTTGAGGAGTCTGATATGCTGGCGGAGGCGCTTGCCGCTGCTGACGTACCTTGCCAGGTTCTGAATGCAAAAAACGATGCGAGAGAAGCCGAAATCATCGCTAAAGCGGGAGAAATAGGCGCGGTAACGGTATCTACGAATATGGCAGGGCGCGGCGTCGACATTCGTCTTGGCGGTGGTAATTCTGCTCAGGCAGAAGTGGTTGCCAAGCTAGGCGGATTATATGTGATAGGTACACATGTGAATGAAAGCATGCGAATAGATAACCAGCTGCGCGGGCGTTCTGGCCGCCAAGGTGACCCGGGAGCTTCCGTATTTTATATAAGCCTGGAAGACGAGTTGATGCTTCGCTTCGGCATTCATAGACTGTTTCGGTCTACCAGACAGGACGAGGCTCTTGATGATCCGGCGCTACGCAGCAAAATCGAGCATATTCAGCGCGTGATCATAGGTCAAAACTTCGATATTCAGCGGGAATTGAACGGTTATTCGGATATGGTGGAGGATCAGAGGCGAATCCTATACGAAGAAAGGCTCGGAATATTGAAAGGCGAGAGACCAATGAGCCCATCGGAGCAGCGGGTAGGGCTTTTTTATATGGATGAGTTCTGGGCTGACCATCTGGCATACGTATCTTACATTCGCGAAAGCATCCATCTCGAGAGTATTACCAGTCGCAACCCGATCGATGAGTTTCATACGCAAATTACCCAAGCATTTGAGAAAATTCCGGCTAAAATAGATCATGAGTCGGCGAATATGCTTGGAAAACTTGGAGGTTCAAATGATCCGGCCAAATGGGAACAGTTCGGTCTAAAGAGTCCTATTTCGACTCGGACTTATATGATCAACGATCAATACAGTCAAGATAAGCGCAGCTCATGGACCGGAACGACGGTATTTGCTTTTTGGGGCAGTAAAATTTTGAAGCTGTTACTGTGGCCGGTATATAGGTTGTCAAAATATTGATGGGAGCGTGACGATCGATGAACAGTGAAGAACGGTTTACGAGCCGGGTCGAATCGTATTTGAAATACCGCCCGAGCTATCCAAAAGAGGCTATTGACCATTTGTACGACGTAGTCGGTTTAGATGCGAACAGTAATATAGCAGACATCGGTTCAGGTACTGGGATCATCTCAAAGCTACTTCTGGAACGCGGAAGCTATGTAATAGCGGTCGAGCCAAATCAGGCCATGCGGGAAGCCGCCGAGCAAACGTTAAAAAGCAGTCCGCAATTCCAGAGTATAGCAGGTTCTGCAGAATCTACGGGATTACCTGATCAGTCGGTTGATTTTATTGTCTGCGCTCAGGCATTTCACTGGTTCGATCGCTCCGCAGCTCAAATCGAGTTTCGCAGAATTCTACGGCCAGGCGGGAGAGTAATACTCATCTGGAATTCACGTCTTACACACGGTACTCCGTTTCGTGAAGAGTACAATCAATTGCTCCATACATATGGAACCGACTACAATAAAGTTAATCATAAAAATATCTCTCAAACGATACTGCTCTCTTTTTTCAAGGAAGGTTCGATGCATGAAATGCGATTCGGAATGAGTCAGGAGTTCGATTTCGAGGGATTGAAAGGCCGGTTGCTATCATCTTCCTACAGCCCTGCACCCGGGCATGCAAATTACGATCCTATGATGTCAGAACTGCGGAATTTATTTGATAAAAATAATCAAGATGGTATTGTTGCATTCGACTATGAAACTGAAATTTTTTGGGGAGAAGTATAGATCACCAAAATGATACCCCGTTATATCAATAAGGGATAAGAATATAACGCCATTTGAAAGTCGCTATTTTAGCGGCTTTTTTTATATTTTATTAGAACAAATTATTGCCCAGCTTGCCTGGATTTAAGTGTTGAAAGGAACCCTGGTACACTTCCTTAAAATCTTATAAGAAATTCTTGAAATTTCAGAAATTTATCCGATAGGCGGGTGCTATTATACAAATACAAACAAAGACGAGGTGATGAAATGCAAGCGAAACTGGCAGCGGACGCCGTTCCCATCTCCACAAAGCGAAAGTCATGGATCAGGACAATACAAAAGCACAAAGTGATGTATGCTCTCTTATTACCAGCCTTAATTTATTTTGCCCTATTCAAATACATTCCCATGGCGGGAATCATGATTGCTTTTAAAAACTACAACCTGGCTTTGGGACTATGGGATAGCCCCTGGGTGGGATTCAAAAATTTTACGGATTTTATGAACGGCGTTTATTTCTGGGACATCATGAAAAATACGATCATCATATCGCTGTATAAGCTATTGTTCGGATTCTCCGCGCCCATCGTACTTGCTTTACTCCTCAATGAAGTGTATAGCCAATGGTTTAAGAAAATCGTACAGACCATCACTTATTTACCTCATTTTCTGTCATGGGTCATTGTGTATGGAATTATGGTGGCATTACTAGCCCCAGGCGATGGTCTCTTTAACATGATCTTGAAGGATTTTGGTGTTGAACCCATCTCGTTTCTAACGGAACCTGCCTGGGGCAGGTTGCTGATCATCTTATCTGAAGTATGGAAGGATATTGGATGGGGGGCAATATTGTACCTTGCCGCCTTGGCAGGAATCGATCCAAGCTTATATGAAGCGGCTCGAATGGATGGTGCTTCCAAATGGAGACAACTATGGCATATCACGTTACCTGGTATTCGAGGAGTCATTATTCTGATGCTGATTCTAAAATTAAGCCATATCCTGGATGCGGGTTTTGACCAAATATTCATGTTTGCCAACACCTTTAATCAGGAGAAGATCGACATTATTGACACATGGGTATACCGTGAAGGGTTGGAGCGTCTCAAGATTGGCTTGGCTACTGCTGTAGGATTGTTTAAAGCTGTCATCGGATTTGCTTTGGTGTTGGCAGCGAACAAGCTCGCCAAAAAATTCGATGGGCAAATTTGGTGAGGTGGTCTTTAGAATGATCCATATGACAATTGGTGAAAAAGTCTGGCAAACCGTCGTTTATGTGATGCTTATTTTGTTATCCCTACTTTGCGTGCTGCCCTTCCTATATGTGGTTGCTGTCTCCGTAACGCCAGAGTCGGAAGTATTAAGAAGAGGAATTGTGATTATACCCGAATCCTTTACCTTTTTGGCCTATAAAGAAGTATTCGTTTCTCACGGGATCTGGCAGGCGTATAAAATTACGTTGTTTCGAACGATTGTAGGGACTGCGTTAAATGTGTTTTTTACGGTGATCGCGGCCTACCCGTTATCCAAAAAATATTTACCCGGAAGAAGTCCGTTTTTACTCTTCATTGTGTTTACCATGATGTTCAGCGGGGGGTTAATTCCGACATATTTACTAATCCGCTCTCTGGGATTGTTAAATAGTCCGTGGGTATTGATCATTCCAAATCTCATTAGTGCATTTAATCTGGTGATCATTAAAGGCTTTTTTGAGCAATTGCCTGGTGAAATCGAGGAATCAGCAAGGGTAGACGGTGCCAGTGAGCTTCAGACGTTATGGCGGATCATTTTACCTCTGTCGTTACCCGTGCTTTCAACCATTTCCTTGTTTTACGCAGTCGGGCATTGGAACAGTTATTTCGATGCTATTGTTTATATCAATGATTCCAACTACATGCCACTTCAAGTGATTTTGCGCAATATCCTACTTAACGTGGCAACGCAAAGCGCTGATTCACTCGCCAATTCCGGAGCTGTCAGTACGTTCGCTGTGCAGATGGCTACAGTTGTTGTAACTACAGTCCCGATATTGATCGTTTATCCATTTTTGCAAAAGCATTTTACCAAAGGTGTACTCCTGGGTTCCGTTAAAGGATAAAAGGTGTTCCAACCTAACTTATTACGGGGAAACCGTGATAATATACAAGCAAAGGAGAGGTCAATATGCAACGTAAAAAGATTTCATTTGCTATTCTGTCGGCAATCTTAGGATTTGGAACGCTTTTGTCAGGATGTGGGGGAAATGAAGAAGTTACATCGACAACCTCGAGTAATTCGCAAGGTCAGTCTGGCCAGTTTGCAACCAAAATGAAAATCTCCATGTTTAACCAAGGTACGTTCAATGCTGCTGCTCCCGTACCTCCACGTGATGAAGATATTCAACGCCAAATGTTGGAAGAAGAGATGAACATCGACTTGGAGATGATGATTCCTCAAGCGGGTCAAGCAACAACCAAACTGAATACACTCATTGCAGGCGGGGATATTCCAGACTTGATCTTCTTGAAGAGCCGTGCTGATCTCGCGCAATATTACGACCAAGGTGTTCTTGCGGATTTGACACCGTATATGGACCAATTCCCTGAACTACAGAAACGGTTTGGCACTGACTCCTGGGAGGCGATGTCCTATCAAGGAAAAACCATTGGAGTTCCAGGCTATGATAATGTAAACGGTATCAGTCGAAGCTTCTTCATACGCAACGATTGGCTGAAAAAGTTGAATATGGAAGTGCCCACGACACCTGATGAGTTGTTCGAAGTTATGAAAGCCTTTACAGAGAAAGATCCGGACGGGAATGGTAAAAACGATACGTACGGATTCATCGGCGGTATGAATAAAGAAGGCAATCTGCAAACCTACGGCTTTGATAGCTTGATGTGGATGTTTGGCGTTAATCCTCCTTCGGCCGTTGAGATTAAAGATAATGAACCGGTATTTCTGTTTATCGAACCCAAAATGAAAGAGGCACTTGCCTACATTAACAAAATGATGGCAGCCAAAGTCGTAGACCCGGACTGGGTGACAATGAATTCACCTGATCTGTTGGACCAAAAGATGTTTAAGGGTAAAGTTGGCTTCATGATCAGAGATGCCCGCAGGCTGGAACCGGATTATCAACAGAAAATGAAAGAAATTAGTGGAGAGGTGCCGGAATGGATCGTTATTCCTCCGATGAAAGGTCCTTACGGCGATCAGATTGTTGAGAGAAAATCGTTCCAAGGCAATTCATGGGCCATTTCCGCAAAAGCGGACGAGGACAAAATCATTCGGATCTTGTCCATGCTGAATTATCTCTTTACGGATGAAGAAGCCTATCCGAATTTTGCATACGGAATCAAAGGGATTCATTGGGATGTCGTAGACGGCAAAATCAAAAATAAAACCTCCGAGTTATCGAAAGAAATGAAAGAGAAGTACCTGTGGGTCGATCATTATAGAATGCCGCGGCGTGGTGATGATGCGGAGTACTTCAGCTTCCAGAATCCGAAGACGGCGGAAGCCTTCAAGAACAATCAGCAATATGTGGGGCCAACGTTGCCAGGTAATTTATTGACCCCAGACCCGAGCGACACTTTGGATGCTGACCGCCAACGTTTCATTAATGAAAGCTTGGTTAAATTTATGACGGGCAAAGAACCTCTTTCCAACTGGGACAATTTCCTCCAAACGTTGGATACCAAGTTTGACATGCAGAAATATAAGGAAACAGCAATCCAGCAATTTAAAGAAGCGGGCCTTATCAAGTAAAAATAAACAAAGAGAGAGTGGCTATTCGTAGCCCCTCTCTTTATTAGCATGTGCTATTCTTAGTTTAAAACGGAACTAAAAGGAAGATGATCGATGCGAAGAAGAATCAGCTTGCCTTTAAAATTATTTTTTATCGTATTTGCATTTGTATTGGGCTGCATCATCTTGATAAGCCAATTATCTTATCGCTATGTCCAAAAAGAAATACGAACCAATGATATTTATTACACCAATCAAATACTAGACAAGGTAGACCAGTATTTCACCGTTAATTTTTCCTCCTTCCAGACGATTCTCTTCTCAGTTGAAACTTCGGTGAAAGCCAACATTAACAATACCGAAGTGATTAAAAAGCAATTAAGGGAGCTGTATGAACTCAACAGTATTTATGTCAGTAATATTTATTTGATCAAAAGCGATTTATCCATTCTGGGCGGAAGTACACCTACTCGAATATTCGATGAACCTTTGTCGGAAAGAGCCCCTTTATTTGATGCGGCTGACAAGAATAGAAGGACTACCTTTGTTAGTGAACCTTACAAATCGAAGTACTCCGGCTGGACTGTTACGATGGTTCGTTATCTGAACGGTGCTCCGTTTCCTATGGCCATTGCGGTTGATCTGGATCTAAATGCCATTGAAGAAACCTTGTTCAAGATTAATAAACAAGAACAAATGAATCTGGCTCTGATCACTGCGTCAGGTAAGATCATTGCCGGATTTTCTGAAAATAAAGGACCCCTTAGTATTCAAGATCATACATTTTCAATCGGAGAGACGTCAGCGGAAGAAATTTTGGATACGTCAGAAACCACCCTTCAAGTGCATACGAAGGATGGCATTCCCGTCTCCCTTTTGAAGAAACCAACGGAGAAATTCAACTGGACCATTGTCTCCGTTAATGATGAATCACGCTTGAAAGCAGCTTTGTCCAGATTGGAAACCTATTATATTGAGCTTCTGGCTGCAGGTCTTCTTTTAAGTTTGTTCATTTCTTTCATGGTTGCCAAATTTATAAGAAAACCACTCTATACGCTCAAAACAAAAATGAAGCAGGTGGAACAAGGTATCCTCACAACGACAATAACGATTAATCGAAACGATGAGTTTGGTGATCTTTCACGAGCATTCGATCGTATGTTACAGCAAATTGTTGAACTGATTCGTCGAGCCGAGCTTCATAATGAACTTGAGCGGAAGTTGGAGATCCAGGTGTTACAGTCTCAAATAAACCCACATTTTCTGTATAACACGCTTGGTTCAATCAGCAATGTTATACGTCTTGGACAAATAGAGAAAGTCGATGTGGTAATCGGATCGCTCATTTCATTATTGGAATACGGGATAGACGATGCTTCTGAGAAGGTTTCCCTACGCCAGGAATTACGCAATGTAGCGGACTATATCGAGATCCAGAACATTCGGTATAACCGAAACTTCAACTTGATTGAAGATATCGAAGCAGGGTTAATGGATTTTCCGGTTTTCCGAATGCTGCTGCAGCCCCTTGTGGAGAATAGTATCTTCCATGGTTACAACGGAGGAGGAATTGAAGGGCCAATTACGATTCATGCGTACAGGGAGGACGGCATCGTCATCATCGAAGTTGTTGATCAAGGTGAGGGAATTCCGGCCGACAAATTAAAGCATATTTTAATCTCGGAACCAAGTGAAGAGGAAGTAAAAAGAAAACGAATCGGGCTGAATAATATTCATGGTCGAATAAGACTTCACTACGGAGATCAATTCGGACTGGATATCATTAGCATACCTAAGGAAATAACCCGTATACGCGCTGTATTCCCGGCAGAATTGCCAAAAGGAGATGCATAATGGGGAGAGACTATACCTGCTTCATTGTTGACGATGAAGACCTGATCATTCAACGATTGGAATTGTTTTTTAGCGAGCTCTCTCTTAGGGATAGACGATTTGTTCTGGTGGGAAAAGCGAATAATGGGCTGAATGGGATCGAGGAGATCATCAAACTTAAGCCGGATATCGTCATATCCGATATTGTCATGCCGCGAATGGACGGAATCTCCATGATTGAGCAGTTAAAAGTGGAGCTCCCCCATACCCAATACATACTTCTGACCGCCTATTCATCCTTTGAATACGCCCAGCGAGCTATTCAAGCCAACGTATTGGAGTACATTGTAAAGGTTCCGCTAAGGGAAGCCGATCTGAATCGAGCATTGGATAAGGCAGCTGGAATTCTAAATGAGTTTGAGAAAAAAGAAGCGGAATTTCACTCGTTAAACGTATCCGTGCTTGAAAATAAATACAGAGTCCGCAAGCAATTTTTTAACGAATTGATCCGAGGTGAAATTCCTTCTCATCGGGCATCGGATTTTGCCAATCGCATGCAGTTTCATTTCTTTCAAGCCAACTATTGCTGTTTCATCGTTGAGATGAATACGTATGAAAGTTTCCGAAACGAATACGCGGCCGCAGATCAAAACATCTTGAAGTATGCGATAACAAATATCATCGAAGAAACAGTTATGAATGGTAGCAGTGGGGTAGCTGCGGATCTGTCCGATAATCGTTTTATTGGTTTTTTATCCTGGGAAAATAACCGCAGTGATATGGAAACGGAATATGCTTGCCTATCCTTGGGAGGGCAGATCATCTCTCATTTGCATCAATATTTGAATAAAAGAGTATCTGTCGCTTTTGGAAGTCCACACCGAGGCTGGGAATCGATCAAACAGGCGTATACGGAAGCTAAAAATGTGAGTGAGGATTTCTATTATCATACCGAAAAAGTCGTAAAAACACCGATGCATCGGTTCCAATACCATAATGACAAAAAAGCAGACTTTCAGCAAAAGCTTGCTGATTTTCTTATACGCCTGAAGAGGAAGATTTCCAAGGAAGAGCTGGATAATGCACTTGCCGATCTGTCGCAATTTGTTACGGACTATAAAATCCACAAGTCCATCATGGTGCCCATGATTAGAGACTTGTACAGAGACATTACCGTGAAATTTAAATCGGGAAATAAGATGGCCACGGAAGTTCCAGACTTCCCCATGGAATATATGACATTTCAAGAGCAGCTCGCCTATATTGGCGACTTCACATTCGAATACGTGCGTGCGGGCCAACTATTACATCGTGCAGAAATTATGAGTGCTATGCATTATATAGAGACAAACCTGAAACAGCGTTTAACGCTGGAGGCCATTGCGGAGGAAGTGAATTTAGCGCCATCGTATTTTAGCAGCTTATTCAAAAAAACAATGAACGAAGGTGTGATTAGCTACATCAACCGTAAAAAAATCAACCTCGCTCTCGAGTTGTTAAATGTCCGGGATTATTCTTTATTGGAATTGTGCGAGGAAGTAGGCATTGTCAATGAAGGTTACTTTTGCAAACTGTTTAAAGAATATACCGGTGATACACCTAAGCAATACCGGATCAAAATGACACGGTAGGAATTCCAATAAGGATGCAAAAAATGTATGATTTTTTCGTGAAATCCTGTAAAAAAATAGGTACCAAAACCATTACCATGATAGGAGCATCTAATCATGGAGGTTATCAAAATGGAGTCTATAAAAGCTGATGTAACCGTCGTAGGTGGAGGTATTGCAGGGATATGTGCTGCCATTGCAGCAGCACGCCAAGGGCTGCTGGTTTCACTTATTAATGATCGGCCGGTTCTAGGGGGAAATGCGAGCAGCGAGGTCAGAGTGCATATCAACGGGTCGGCTTATCTCGGAAACAGTCCATCCTACTATGCTCGAGAGGGCGGGTTGATAGAAGAACTGAAGCTGAAGATATTTCATTACAATCCGTTATACAACAAGAAGTTGATGCTTTCGCTTTCGGATACAGTCTTACTCGACATGGTTTATGATGAGCCCAACATCTCTCTATTCCTGAACACATGCGTTCATGAAACGGGTATGGAGAACGGCAGAATCCAATGGGTGGAGGGCCTTCAATTGGCTTCCGAGAGAAAATTTCGTTTTGAAAGCCCCACCTACATCGATTGCTCCGGGGATGGAATTGTTGGATACCAGGCAGGAGCTCACTTCCGATGGGGAAGAGAGGCGACGCATGAATACAAGGAGGAGCTCGCTCCAGAAGTGGCGGATCATTACACGATGGGCGATACGATTCTGTTTCAAGCCCGTGACGTAGACTATCCCGTTCCTTACACAAAGCCAGGCTTTGCGTATGATATTACGAAGCTGGAGTTTTTTGATAGTATCCGAAAAGGATTAAACCATCGGTCTTTTCCAAGAAAAATCAACGGGCTTGGCGGATTGTGGTGGCTGGAATACGGCGGACATATGGATATTATCAAGAATAATGAAGACATCGCATTAGAATTGCGAAAATTGGTGTACGGAATCTGGGATTATATCAAAAATAGCGGTGAATTTGATGATGTAGACAATCTTATCCTGGATTATGTATGCCCGATTCCGGGAAAGCGAGAGTCGAGACGATTTATAGGTGAACACATGTTGTCTCAGAACGATCTTACAGCAAAACCTCATTTCGAGGATGCGGTATCCATCGGAGGGTGGTATATGGATCTGCATGCAAATAAAGGCATCTACGATGAGGGGCCGGCTACCGCGTGGAATTTTGTGCCTGGATTGTATAATATCCCGTTTCGCAGCTTATTTTCACGCAATATCCCTAATCTCATGTTCGCTGGCCGCAATATAAGCGCTACCCACGTGGCTTTTGGATCTACAAGAGTGATGGCAACCTGTGGTTGTATGGGGCAGGCGGTAGGAACGGCTGCTGCGTTATGCGTAAAATATGATACAGACCCCGCGGCCATCGTCAAAGCCCATATGGGTGAGCTTCAGGCGCAGCTGCTTCGAGACGGGCAAACGATTGTAGGGCTTCAAGAGCCGTTGGATCCTTATTTCGCAGATGGATTAACGATTCGTGCCTCTTCTCAGCGAAGCTATGAACAGCTTCATCCAACCGAAGAGATCTCCTTGGAAAGAGCGTTATGTTTGGTCTTGCCGATTCAGACATCCGTGGCTGAAAGTGTGCAGATCAAAATTAAAAATAGATCCGAGCAATCGGAAACGTTGCAAGTGAAGCTGTACGGCGGGGAGCGGAAGGAAAACTATATTCCCACCAGCGAGCTGAAAGACTATCACTTGCTTATTTCAGCGGGTTACGATGACTGGATTACACTGGACCTCAGTTGCAAGAAGCCAGAAGACGACAAAATCTACATTGTATTGGAAGGTACGGCGGGCCTTACTGTACACAGCAATGAAGAGAAAATGACTGGAGCGGTTAGCTTCCTTTATAGACCGGAAGAGCCATCCAGGCTGAAGAAACTTAATAAGAGCATTTGCTTCAAAGACCTGATACCATCTCAAAATATGTATAATCCCACGAATGTTGTAAACGGTTTCTCCAGACCTTATGGTCTGCCTAACGGCTGGATATCGGAACGTACGGAAGGACAGGAATGGTTGGAATTTGGTTTTGCATGCCCCAAGAATCTGGATGAAATCCATCTTATTTTCAATTCAGAACTGAATTTGGAGCATTTCGACGATCCGATCGAACCACTGATCCAGGATTATGATGTGACTTTAACTTTAGAAGATGGAACCAAGAGTGAAATTAATATCCGCGGGAATTACCTTTCGTTGAATAAACATCAGGTGCATGCACAAGGTGTAACCCAAATCCGGTTTGATTTCTGTGCAACGTATGGCTCACCTTATTATGAAGTGTTTGCAGTGAAATTTTTTGCTCCTAAAAATGCGAAGTGAGGTAGGGTGAAGTTGCGATGAAAGAATTTTTTCCTCGGAGAGGGCTGCCTAATGTCATTCAGAAGTTGGAAAATGGGGAACCTGTGACCATCGTTTATTTTGGCGGCAGTAATACGCGTTCTGAAGGATACAGAGTCATGACCGCGGATTGGCTGCGAGGGCAATATCCCCATGCCGATATACGCGCTGTGAACGCAGGCATTGATGGGACAGGATCGGACCTCGGCTGCGCCCGTATGGAGACCGATGTACTGCGTCATCAGCCTGATCTCGTGTTTGTTGAATTTGTCGGAAATGATGGGGGAGTCCCCGAATCCAAGGCGCGAATCGAAGGTATTGTCCGACAGATCCGCAAGCACAGCCCGTTTACCGATATCCTGTTCGTATATACGATTAAGGAGCGGGATTTGAACTTATTTCAATCCGGCGAGTACCAGAAGGGTGCTCTTATGCAAGAGGAAGTTGCCGACTATTACGGCATTCCTTCGATTCATCTGGGCGTGGCGGTCAGTCAATTGGTTTCAGGTGGAAAGCTCATTTTCACTTCAAGTGCAGATGTATCCATTCCCGGTGCCGTTATTTTTACGCATGATTCGATCCATCCAACGATTCCCGTAGGACATCAGATATACACGGACACCATCACCCGGTCATTTGAGAAAATGAGCGAACTTCGAGATCACGTGGGAAAAGTGGAACATCATTTGCCGCAAGATACTCTGGTCCCGGCCAATCCTTGGGAGTATGCAACCATGCTGCCACTGGATCAACTCACTCATTTTTCCGCAGGATGGTCTTACATGACTCCCGATGATTTTGCCTTAGTGCGCGAGTATGATTGGTTGTTCCCCGGTCTATGGCGAGCAGTTGATCCCGGAGAGGCGATCACAGTGGAGTTTGTGGGAACCCACATCGGCTTATTTGATATCGGAGGGCCAGATTCTGGCCGATTGAAGGTTTCGGTGGATGGAGGGGAACCATTCCTTATTGATCGATTCACACTCTATAACGATCATAATCGAAATCAATATGTTTTCTTGCCGGAGCTACCAAATGGAAAACATACCGTTCGCTTCGAGATCGATCACGAGAAAACTGACAAATCGGCCGTGTTTGAGGCAAGTGGCAATGAAAGAAGTATGGCACATGTTCAACAGCATCCGGATTGGTATGATCAAACGGTCATTCAGCTTGGAAAGTTGTTATTGGTGCAGCCGCCATTATAATGGATGGGTTCACTTGGAACACTTGGAAGACCTATATTCTATCTGACTGCTACTGAGCAATCAATTAGGATGTAGGTTTCTTTTTTTACTTAAAATCGTATAAAAAATTCTTAAAATGAAAGAAATTTCACCGTAATTTAACATGCTAAGATAAAAACGACAGAGCGGGATTAGGCAGAAGGCGAAGGTTAATTGTTTTTTTACAATCATTTGAGCAAAAGGTAATCTATTTTTGAAAGCGTTACCATTATTGAGGAGAGGCTGTGAATTGTATGGTCATAAGGAAGCTGTTTTTCTTCATCGTTTTCATGTTGACGATCGTAGTTCCTTTCAGCCTGATTGGAATAAGGGCCGCTTATGCGGAGACCTTACCTTATCAGACGATTATCATCGATGACGGGAGTATCAAGATCAATGATGTTGTGACACCTGATGCGGGTAACGAGAACAATGGATATGCGGCTCCAAATTGGACTACAAGCACAGGGGTAAAGGGGTATGATCTTTCCAGCACCAATTATACGAGTACAGCAGGCAGAACAATCACATGGAATCCACGCTTGGAAGCAGGAACAGCGAAAATTTCGTTCTATAAGCTGGATTGGGCAGATAAAGCAGATAGCAATGTGAAAATTGAGATTGTTCATAATGGGACAACAGATGTAGTCTTTATGGATCTAAGACCCTCATCTGGCGAGCCAGCGGGTTGGGTTGATTTGGGAGAGTATTATTTTTCCGGGGTTGGTGAAGAGTTTGTTCAATTGACCCGGTCTACCGGCACCACGAACACAATCCTTACACGTGCGGATGCGGTCAAGTTCGAAGGGAACATTGAGCAAAAGGAGCCACATAAGACGATCATCATTGATGATGGAAGCCTCACAATTGATCATGTCGTCACTGTTGATACAGGCAATACCAATAACGGATTCTCCGCTCCGTATTGGACCACAAGCGCGGGAGTGAAAGGATACAATAATTCCAGTTCCAAATATACGGATGCTGTAGGCAGAACGATAACATGGAATCCGCGCTTGGAAGCGGGGACGGCGAGAATATCGTTCTATAAGCTGGATTGGGCGGACAAAGCAGATAGTAATGTGAAAATTGAGATTGTTCATAACGGGATTACGGATGTGAAGTTTCTGGATCTAAGACCCTCGTCAGGTCCATCAACCGGGTGGGTTGATTTGGGGGAATATGAGTTTAGTGGTGATGATAGCGAATTTGTCAGGCTGACTCGAACGCAGCCTTCTACGGGTACCATTATTACGCGGGCCGATGCAGTCAAGTTCGAGGGGAATATCCGTCAACAAGCACCGCCGCTCCCCCCGCTAAGAAGCCGTACCTTAGCGAATCTCAGTTACACGGAAAAAGGGAGCATTGAAAATGATAACTATAAAGCAACTTTCTATGAAGCAGCATGGGATGGGGGCAGTTCCATCGTTCGTGATATGTTCTACAAGAACACAGACACGGGAAACTGGATGCCGATCAATTCTGGGGCGGAAAGATTGGAGGAACAATGGGTTTTATTAGATGGGAATGCGGGCAGCCGAACCAATTACTACGATACGATGAATAAACACTGGATTACATTTGACGGGATCACTTTTCCAGACAGCCAAACGGCGGTATTAACCGATTCCTCACACGGCAGTGATTACGATTTTGAAGTGAATTGGTCCATGGCAGGAGATAAACCCGATGTTTCCTTTGCCTTTACACCTCGCCGTGACGGCAATTATGTGATTGGATATCAATCTTTCACAACAGAGACAGTCTCCGGCATCAACGAAGTGTTAAATGGATTCCGGTCACATGCCAAAATGGTAGGTACGGTGGAATCAACAAGTTTAAGAGAGCTGAGCGCTCCGATGAGCCTGGTTGAGAAAAATGATGGTGCGGGAAATCCATTGACGTATGGCGTATTTGTACCTTCGGCAGAGCTTCCGGTTGAATTTGAACCGACGGGAGGCGTTACGAAACAACGGCTTGGCATGAGCCTGGTCAACAACGAAGGCAGCGTGCAGCCAATCCTGTATGCGCCTCAATTAGGGACTTATTCCCAAATGACCGCAGAAAGCACGTATCAATTTCATATTGGGCTAATCGCTGAAAAAAGCAAACTGTATGAGTCCTACGCGGATATTCTTCACAATGATTATGGTTATTCAGCTTATCGGGAAAATGTGTCAGATCAGTCGCTTACTGATGCGATGTTTAATATGATCGATTTGCTTAAGGTTGAGCCGCAAGGGGACGACTCTGTTAACTATGTCCCTTCACCCAGCGGGTGGTGGAGCCGTGCCAAAGGTTTTATCGATATTGAAAACGAGGATAGCGTCCGAACAAGCTCAAATGCGGTTCTTTTGGGAGCTTACTATTTGACTGGGGATGACCAGCTATACGATACGAGAGCACTGCCGTCCGTCCAGTATGGCGTATCGCGAAATGGTATTGGTTGGTCGCCAACTCAGAAGAAAGTATACGGTGTGCCTTCGTTATGGAAAATGGCTACTCTGCCGTTTGATGTTTCAAGTGTAGCCGCTGTCAATCAGATGATGGGCACTTCGGCAGGGATTGGGGCACTGGCACAGGAAGAGTACCTTGTGCGTGACCCGGATCAGAAAGACAGGGGTCCTGTCATTCAGCCCCTGATGATGTATCGGATGACGGGAGATGCGCAGTATTTGCAAGCTGCAAAGGATGCAGCTGACAGTTATATCACGCAACATATCGATACGCCTGCATCTGTCGATGTGAGTAAAAATGAGTTCATTTATTATTATAGCAAGCTGTGGATGGAGATTTTGGAGCTATATGAGGAGACTCAGGATACCAAATACTTGGATGCCGCTTATAAGGAAGCCAAACGGTATGCAACCATGTTTGTTGCTCGTCCAGTTCCTGAAGGGAACGTTACGATTCCTCAGCCGGAAACATATAATTACGCGGAGTCGTTCCATTGGCCGGAGGGTGGTAAATTTCAATATCCTCGGCTCAAGCTTCCCGAAGATATTGCCGGAGGCGTTCAAGCGGAGCGTTGGCTTGTTTCACCAAGCGGATTGACGTTTGAAGCAGGAAGTACAACCGGCTATTATCGGATGAATGCTCAGGAAGCTCCATTCATGCTAAGATTGTCGCTCTATACAGGGGATAAACTGCTGCAGGATATTGCTCATAATGCGGTTATTGGTCGGTATTCCAGTTATCCAGGTTATTACTATAAGGGCTTCGCCGTTAGCCAGCTTGAACCCGATTTTCCACTGGAAGGCCCAAGCGGAGCTACATCCATCTATTATCACCACATACCCGGGCAGCTCGGGCAAACGATGGATTATTTGATCAGTGAACAATCCTTGAAATCGAACGGGAGCATTACATTCCCTTCCGTATTTGAAACGAATTTTTTATGGTTCAAATATCACCTCTATGGGAATAAACCAGGTCAATTTTATGGCAATTCCGACGTTTGGCTATGGATGCCGAAGGGGATCATTAAGACCAATCATCCTCAATTGAACTGGATCACAGGTGAGAGTGGAGATAAATTCTACATTGGGCTAAGCAACGCATCGTCAGAAGAAATTCAGACTCCGATCGAATTGAATGAACAGATCATTGGGTTCAACCCGGCACAAGACTATACTGTAACGATCATCCGCGACAATGGTACACCAGAACAAACGGTTATGAGTGGTGGAATCATTCAAGCCACGGTTTCAGGCAAGGGCATCACCGCGATCATTGTAGAGGGACTCGATATTGATGTACCGCTGCATCAGGTCAGAACGGCAGATACATCGGATGCAAGTTATTTCTTTGATACCCACAGTCCAATTGACGCGGTTAAAGGCATGCTGATCGTTAAGCCTGACGAAACGGTTTATGATGCTTATGTGCAGGCCAAAACAACGAAACCAGCGACAATCCATTATTCCCTGGATGGCGGGGCCACGTACACAACCGTGCCAGATACGATATACCCAATGGAATGGTCGATACGGGTGAATGATTTATCCCAGACCTTCACTTATTATGTGGAATCGGAGGGGAAGGAGACCCGCAAGCGGACACTCTATCTGCCTAATCAGGTAACGGAAACGCCAGTCCAGCCCGATGATGGGCAGGATCATTCATCTATCATTGTGGATAATACGGAGGCGGAGACAGAAGGCGTCTGGATAAGGGATACGACGGCTAACGATTATTACTATGATAACTATGTGTATGCCAAATCTACGACCAGCACAGCAACAAGCAAAATGAGATGGCGGCCTGAGCTGCCGGAAAGTGTCACTTATAGTGTGTATTACAAGATTCCGCAAAACACTGCAACGAGTGAGAATTGGGCAACAAATGCCTCGTTTACCGTTTATCATAGCGGCGGCTCCGATACGGTTACTGTTGATGAGACAATGACGAACGGTACTTGGGTGCACCTGGGGGATTATCCTTTTGCTGCAGGTGATAGCGGGTACGTGGAACTAACGAACAAGGCCAACAAATCCAGAGTTGTAGCCGATGCAATCATGTGGGTGGACCCGAACAGGATACCGCAATTGGAGTCTGCCGTAGTTCAGTCCGATCGGAACGAGCTGCAGATGACTCAAACCGCACAACTAAGCGTAACCGGCTATTTGGATAACGGTTTGATCGGTGATCTTACACAGGCCGATGTGCAGTATTTCGTTGATCGTACGGATCTGGCTGAAGTGAATAGCAGTGGGTTGTTGACTCTTCTTAATCTCGATGGGAACACGGATCACCTTGAGGTATGGGCTACTGTCACGATTGACGGAGTGACCTTAACCACACCGCCTTTGAACATCACGATCAGGGACCTAACGGTTATCGTCGACAGTACAGATACAACAGGGTTATACACAACAGAAGGGTCTTGGAGCCAAAGTAATTTAGCCGGATACAAAATTGGAGTTAAATCCCGCTACTCAACCGTTCAAGGATCATCCGCAACGTGGAAAGGCCAGTTTCCAGAAGGGAAATATACCGTTTCCATCTACAAGCTCGTCCATACAACGGCAAACGATAACCATGTCAAAGTGGAAGTGAAGCATAAGACGGGTACCGAGGTCACCTATATCGATGCAACGGTCGGCTCATCGGGTTGGGTTAATCTGGGCACGTTCGACTTCACGGGAGACGGCAGCGAGTATGTTCGTTTAACCAGGGTTACTCCTACAACGGTAGACCCGCCAACGCTTCCTGCGGATATGATCTATACGAGGGTTGACGCAGTTATGTTCGAACGGCATTCCGATGATTCAGAATTGCTTGCAAATGAGGCGTCAGATGAACCGACAGTTTCTGAAGAATGACCCTGAATCATGAATGGAAGTGAAACAACAGTAAGTGATGTTATACAAATTAGTGTAAAATAACGCTAAGAGCCGAGTGGATGAGAGCAATCCATTTGGCTCTTTTTGTCTAGGTGCAAGAAAGTGTGGTAAGAGGAAGGAAGGCAATCGGAAATCTTCCTCTTATCACCCATTAAACAGTTAAGTTTGCCAAATCCAACTTTTTTGGATTCTCTTAAAAAAATTGCCGCTTTCAGATTATGTTTCGTCACACTCAAAACGTTTCTCTAGACCCACACAAATCTTCAATGATACCATCATACACGTGCTAGAAATGAAGATTGCAGGAGGATATCATTTTGGATCAACTAAAATACGATAATCTAAAGCTGGGGGAGCGCGGAGCGATCATCAGCATTATCGCCTACATATGTTTGACCTTATTAAAACTGATCGTTGGCAATATGGCCGGATCAGAAGCGCTCAAGGCGGATGGATTAAACAATGCCACCGATATTGTGGCCTCCATAGCTGTACTGATCGGTTTGAAACTTGCCCAACGCCCAGCCGACAAAGACCATACATATGGCCACTGGAGAGCAGAGACCGTTGCGTCACTAGTTGCTTCTTTCATTATGATGGCAGTAGGTTTACAAGTACTGTTTGAAGCCATCGGTTCTGTGTTCCAGGGTACACAAGAATCTCCGGATATCATCGCCGCGTACACAGGTATTTTCTGCGCGGTTATCATGTATCTGGTCTATCGCTATAACAAGAGACTTGCTACACGTATTAAAAGTCAGGCGGTCATGGCTGCAGCTCGAGATAATATCTCCGATGCCTGGGTGAGCACCGGTGCGGTCATTGGAATCGTGGGTTCCCAGTTCGGCCTCCCATGGCTGGACCCGGTAACAGCTGTCATCGTAGGTTTCCTGATCTGCAAGACCGCTTGGGACATTTTCAAGGAAGCCACACATCATCTGACCGATGGTTTTGATGTTGAACTGATTCAGGAGTACAAAAAGACGATTGCCGGAATAGACGGTGTAGAGAAGGTCAAAGACGTAAGAGCCCGCAATTATGGCAATAATGCTGTCGTGGATGTTGTCATCACCGTACATGCTGAGCTGGATCTTCAACAAGCACATGATATCTGTACAGACGTGGAGAACGAGTTAATGGAGGAGCATGACGTATACACCGTTCACGTTCATGTGGAACCTGATATGTTGAAAGAATGCATATGAGATTTAGATTTTAAAAGAGTGACCCGGCAAAGCAAAACCAGTGAATATAACTCATTCACTGGTTTTTTGCTGATTCCAATTGTTATTTTTGAACGAATACACGCGTTATTTATCCCCTACATCACTATCTCGGCAAATTGTAGGTAATCAGATTGTTATATTTATCCGCATGTTTCTGTTCATCCAGAATGATCCCCCACACCGTGTCTTTATATATGCCATAAGGGAGACCAAACCATATTTTTCTATACTTTTCCACGGCCGCCAATTCACCTTGAAACGCCTGTTGCAGCCCAGCAAGATAAGAGGTGACCGTCTCAACCGGCTCACTACTTACGCCGGAAATCTCCTGACCCGTTAGATCTTTGTACATTTGCCGAAACATTTGATTATGTCCACGTTCATCATTACGGATGCTCGTGATGATGGCAGCCTGATTGGCATCAGGTGACAACTGAATCAGTGAATCATAGAAAATCTCGTCGTTTCGTTCTCCCTGCACAGCGGATTTGATTAATTCAAGTGCTTCGGCTGATGATGTTGCCCATACCGGAGTAAAAGTGTACCTGTAACCATACGGATATGTCACATACATTAACGAATCCCTCCAAGACCAATATGAGTTAGGGTATGCACGTAAGCCTATCAGCGTTAACCCATATCAATCTGTCCCGGCTTATTATTCGAAAGCTTCAGTGAAAATTCACTTGGTATACGTCAATATTTTACTGTAACCATAAGCAATAACAAATGGCAGGAGGTATGACAAAAAGGTCCAAAAAATGTTCCATCCATTAAAATAAATGACATGTCCCATCATTTTCGCAACCCACTCAATTAAGGTCAGCGACAATGATGCAACAAGGATCGCTAACCATGGATTGGCCCCTTTCACTAAAATCGCATACATCATCAGGCAACCGGCAATCGGATAGATTCCAAGATCCATTGGTAGAGCAGCATAGGATTGGTTACGTGTATTCGGGAGAATGTTCCAGAAATAATTGAATCCTACATTGTTAATGCAGGACGATATAGCCACGCCGAGTGGATAATATTGAATAAGGATTGTAAAGTTCCGATGCAGAATCCATACGCCCATTATAATGGGAATGACCATACCCAACAGAATGTTTCCTATCATGCATTTTTCCTCCAAAACTTGTTGCTTCTATAGTTCAAAATAAGCTGCATCACTCCGTTGTTTTCTCTTCAAGAAGACGATCCACCTTATCTGTAAGTGCATCCAGTTTTTTGTCATAATGCTTGTACGTGTAGAATCCAATGACTGCTTTGACAGCAAAAAAGAGCACCGCAGCAATGACAATGAGTAGATAATTGTGGGCGACCTGCCTTAACCAATCGTTAACTGCATTTATCGGATTTCTCTCCCTTCAAAGCAAGTGGTGTTGTATATGGTAACCAACTCCATGGGATATAATGCATACTGGCAAATTCGGAAAAGGCATGTGTGACTTGTAATTAATATCCTGAAGCTTCTAAAGAATTCTGACCTGGTCATCCTCAGCAGCGCGGAGAACCAGCCCGGCCGAATCGAAGTATTAACTTTGGCAGGGGATCAGGTAGCCTGCTTTCCGTTTATAGCATTAAATAAGGCGACATATTTAAGAATAATTCTGTGAATACTCAAAAGAGTTCCATAATTATCTAACGAGTGAAAGGGTGCTTGTATTGTACGAACATGTTATCATCTTCACCCGAAGTATCTTTGCCTTTTTGCTTTTATTGGGTATTGCTCGTATATTGGGAAAACAAACGTTGTCTGATATGAACTTCCATGAATTTGTCACCGCAGTCATTATGGGAGCCATAGCTGCCAATCTAGCTTTTAACGAGAAAATAGAAGTCACACATCTGATTATTTCTTTAATTGTTTTTACCGGAACCTCTTATCTGTTATCGAAATTAAATCTGAAAAGCAGAAAAATCCGCCTACTGGCAGAAGGTTCACCTACCGTATTAATTGAAGGCGGCAAAATTCTTGAAAATAACCTCGCCAAGAATAAACTGACATTGGATTCCTTAAACCAAGTGCTAAGACAGAAAGATATTTTCAACATAGAAGAAGTGGAGTATGCTTTGCTCGAAGTGAATGGACAAGTCTCAGTCATGAAAAAAGCCAACTATAGAACAGCTACGCTTGCGGATATTCATAAGAAGGTAGAATCCAATCCAGAACGCATGCCTGTGGAGTTAATTATGGACGGGGAGATGTTAAGTAAGAATCTTGAACTGAATGGCATATCTGATAAGGAATTAATGCAACAGCTTGAATCGAAAAGCAAGAACATAAACGATGTATTCTATGCTGTAAAAGGAAGTGATGGCAGGATCTATATTGATTATTATGAGGATCAAATCAAGCATCCCATTGATGTCGAGTGACACCATGAGAAATGAAAAAAATTCCCTTCTCTTCAGATGAAAGAAGAGAAGGGATGATCGTAAACTACCGAATTATGGTGAAATTATTGGTGCTTGCTGAGGATATCAAATATGATCTTGGCATTATCTGTGTTGTCGATCAAACCGGCGAAGCGATGACTTGCCGGGCCGTAGGCATAGACAGGAACATCTTCACCTGTATGTCCACCTGTGGTCCAACCCGTAAACGAACGACTATTAATAATTGCTTCAATGGCATTATCAATCTTCGTTACATCTGCACTTTTGGCTGCTTCTTTCACCGATTCAATCTCTTCCGCCTTCAACTCGAGTTTCAGATAACTTTTCAGTGTTTCTTCAACCGAAGCACCCTTCGCAATTTGTGCGGCCATGAAGTCTGGTGTCCGCAGTGCAGCTTTAATCGGGTCTACGAAGAAGTTGTATTCGCCGTCTTTTCCAAGCGTAAGTCCGCCCGTGGAGTGGTCGGCAGTAGCTACGACAAGTGTTTCACCATCTTTTTTGGCAAAATCAATAGCTGCCTGAAATGCTGCCGCGAAATCTTCCATTTCACTCATTGCGCCAACGATATCATTATCATGTCCTGCCCAGTCAATTTGGCTTCCTTCGACCATTAGAAAGAACCCTTTGTCGTTCGAACTGAGGCGATCAATCGCTGTATTGGTCATCTCAGCCAATGATGGCGTTGTAGCAGTACGATCGATCATCTTGTCCAATCCTCCATCGGCAAACAGTCCAAGCACTTGTTGATTCTTATCAGCAAGGAGAGCGGAACGATCCGTCACATAGCTGAATCCGGCCTTTTGGAACTCCTTCGTCAGGTCACGACCCTCGCGCACAAAATTGGATTTCCCTCCACCCAGTAGGACATCAACCTTATGCTTGCCATTAATCAATTCATCATAATAATCGTCCGCAATGGCATCCATGTTTTTTCGACTGATATCATGGGCACCGAATGCAGCCGGTGTGGCATGAGTGATCTCCGATGTAGCCACGAGCCCGGTGGCTTTCCCGTTTTCTTTGGCCTGCTCCAGTACGGTTTTGACTTCCTTCTGTGCGGGGTCGACCGCAATAGCAGCATTGTAGGTTTTAACGCCTGCGGACATGGCTGTTGCTGCGGAAGCGGAATCCGTCACATTTTGTTTATCATCATCTGGATAAGTCATCTGTGCCCCGACAAGATAAGGGTCAAATACGGTTCTGTCCATGCCCTTCGTTGAAGGATCATCCTTCATATAACGGTAGGCAGAAGTATAAGAGGTCCCCATACCATCCCCAATGAGGAAGATGATGTTCTTGATTTGTTTTTTCTCTACACTTACAGCTTGAACGGCACTTGCTTGTCCGGCAGACAAGAGACTAGAAGCCGATACAGCCAGAGTCAGCGCTACCGCTGGTAATACTCTTTTGGATAATTTCACAATGATTCCTCCTCATCATATCTCGAAAACAAAAATGAATGCATGAATCTATATTCATTTGTTCATCATTAAAAAGGTTATCATTCATTTGTAAATGAAAACCAAGAATTTTGTATACCTAAGGTAAAATAAGGCGATGTGTTAATTCTTTGCATGAGCAGTAAGTCAAACATCCCAATCAGGACAATAGGGTTCCAACGAAAGATTCACATGATCTGCAACAGAAGAGATTATAAAAATATACTCATGCCTCTATTTTTGAAGTATGATACATCATAAGTAGAACGCTTTCATTTTTTTATTTAGGTTAGTTTAAATCCAATTTCATTTCAGGAGGCTCTTACCATTGACCACACCAACTCCAAATTATAATGGGTATCTCTTTGTACATTTTATTGGCGAACAACCAGACGGAGAGCAGGTTTATTTCTCCTATAGCGAGGATGGTCTTCACTGGAAGGATCTTAATAGTGGAATGCCTGTGCTGTTTTCCGATCTTGGAGAAAAGGGGGTACGGGACCCGTTTCTGATTCGTTCAGTCAAGGAAAATAAATTCTACCTGATTGCTACGGATCTCCGCATCGCAAGCGGCAAAGGATGGACTCATGCCGTTAATGCGGGGAGCCGGGACGTAATTATATGGGAATCCAGCAATCTCGTGAATTGGTCATCCCCATGGAACGTTACACTGGGTGTTGAGGGGGCTGGATGTGTCTGGGCACCCGAAGCTGTGTATGATGAAAAAACAGATGAGTTTCTCGTATTTTGGGCTTCTGCAACGCAAGAACCTCAGGAGAAAGAACGAAAGCAAAAAATATACAGCGCTCGTACAAAAGACTTCCGTACGTTCTCCACATCGGAAAAATACATTGAGCGGGATAATCATATTATTGATACAACGATCCTTCCTTCGGCTGGTTGTTACTATCGATACTCCAAGGATGAAACAACCAAAAACATACGGGTAGAAAAAGGAGACTCTCTCGACAAAGGAGCTTTCGTTACGCTGCAAGCCCCTATCCTGGAGGCTGTGGCAGGTGTGGAGGGACCTCAGATCTTTAAATTCAATGACAGGGAGGAATGGTGCCTGATTGTTGATCGATTTGCAGAAGGCAAAGGGTATCTTCCTCTGTTGACTACAGATCTGGGAAGCGGAGAATTCCGAATTGTCCCTGATAGTGATTTTGATATGGGAACGACTCAAAAGCGGCATGGAAGTGTCCTGCCCATCACAACTGATGAGTGCAGCCGGCTTCTCGCGGCTTTCGGGGATGGTCATCAGGTGCTTCCGGGACAATATGCCGATCCTGATGTCGCCAAGTTTGAGGATCGTTACTATATGTATCCGACAACAGATGGCTTCGAGGGGTGGTCGGGAACACAGTTCAAGGTGTTTTCTTCTTCAGACCTCCAGCATTGGCAAGACGAAGGTGTGATCCTTGATCTGGGAACAGAGGATGTCCCTTGGGCAACCGGTAATGCCTGGGCACCGGCAATTTCCAGCCGAAACGGGAAGTTCTATTTTTATTTCTGTGGCAAAATGCTGAACGGCGTGAGTGCCATCGGCGTTGCTGTAGCGGATACACCGATTGGTCCATTCCTGGCCGAGTCGCAACCTTTGATCACAATGGAGCAGTTGAAACGTCTGGGCATTACCATGGGCCAGGCTATTGATCCCTCCATCTATGTTGAGGAAGATGGAAGACCGTATCTGCTATTTGGCAATGGACATGCTGCCATTGTGGAGCTTAATGAAAACATGACAAGTGTCTTGGAGGACACCATGAGTAATCTCTCAGGGCTCCATGATTTTCGTGAGGCGGTAACGGTGTTGAAGCGGGGAGGACTTTACCACTTTACGTGGTCCTGTGATGATACAGGCAGCGAAAACTATCATGTGAATTACGGTACGTCAGAGCAATTATACGGTCCAATTACCTATCAATACCCGATTTTGAGCAAAAATGTCGAGAAGGGCATGCTGGGCACAGGTCATCACTGTATCTTTAATGATTCCGAAACTGATCAGTACCGGATAGCCTATCACCGTTTTGTCACGCCACTATCCAGATTCTCCTCTGGAAAGGGCTATCACCGCGAAATATGTATGGACCCGCTTCTTTTTGGTAAGGACGGACTGATTCAGCCTGTTATACTCTAACCTAACATAAGACTTTCAATTGAATCGCTAAATCGCTATTTTATGAAGAACGGATACACTTTGAAACGCCTGTCAGAATTCGCTTTTAGCGGTTTTGGCAGGCATTTTTGTCATCCACCTAAAACAAGCCCATACTGTAGGGTTGAGGAGGGGGTGTAACTTATTGAACTCCTTCATTTGAGAATGCATTTGACATCCATATCAATAAATCGTATTATTACGATATAACGATATAACGATTTAGGAGGGATACTTTTGAACATTCCCGCTTTTGACAGCAATAATATTAAACAGTTCGATGAACCTGCTAATCTGCTGAAAGCTTTATCTCACCCCATTCGTTTATGCATTGTGCGGGGACTGATGATGAAAAAAAAATGTAATGTTTCTTATATGCAGGAATGTCTAGATCTTCCCCAATCTACAGTGTCACAACACCTCCAGAAGCTTCGTAGTGCAGGTATTGTTGCTACAGAGCGCAATGGTCTTGAAGTGAACTATGTGCTTGCTGATCCACGGGTTGAACAGATTATAAATACTTTATTTGAAAAGGATGATTGTGAATCATGAGTAAAAAAGTACTGATTGTTGGCGGGGTAGCTGGAGGTGCATCTTCAGCTGCACGTCTTCGCCGTCTGGATGAACATGCCGAGATTATTATCTTTGAGAAAGGGCCTTATATCTCATTTGCCAATTGTGGCTTACCTTATTATGTAGGGGGATCAATCGATGACCGAGAGCGTCTGCTGGTGCAAACGCCAAAAGGGATGGCTGATCGTTTTCGTATCGATGTTCGCACAAGAAGTAAGGTTGTAGCTATCGATTCGCAGAAGCGAGTGGTTAAGATACAGTCGCAGGAACGCGGTGCATATGAAGAAAGCTATGACGAGTTGATATTGTCACCAGGTGCAAAACCGATCATTCCCGATCTGCCGGGTAAGGACAATCCACTAATTTATACCGTACGAAGTATTCCAGATATTGATCGGATCAAAGACCAGGTAAGTTCTTCTAACAACAAGTCTGCGATCGTCATAGGTGGTGGATTTATAGGTGTGGAAATGGCTGAGAATTTAAAGGAAGCTGGTCTGAATGTAACGCTGGTTGAGGGGAACGCACAAGTACTCACACCATATGATCCCGAATTAGCAGCTGCATTGTCACAGGAAATGGAGAATCATGGTGTGAAGCTGCTGTTTTCCAAGCGTGTTCAGGGATTCCTTTCCCTGGAGCAGGGCATTGGGGTTGAACTTGCGGATGGTCATACGCTAACAGCTGACATGGTTATTCTTGCGATAGGCGTAACGCCGGACACCTATTTCTTGAAAGATAGCGGTGTTTCTCTGGGTGCACGTGGACATATTATCGTAAATGAAGCCTTAGAAAGCAATGTGCCACATATCTATGCTGTTGGGGATGCCATCGAAGTAACGGAAACCATTCATGGTACGAAGGCAACGATACCACTTGCCGGACCTGCCAACAAACAAGGTCGTATTGTTGCTGACCGTATCGCAGGGCTTCATTCTACCTATAAAGGAACACAAGGTACGTCCATTATCAAAGTATTTGGAATGACCGCAGCCACAACAGGCAGTAATGAGAAAACACTCCAGCGTCTCGGCGTGGAATATCAAACCGTTATCGTACACCCTGCTTCTCATGCATCGTATTATCCGGGTTCTAGCGCAATTACTCTTAAACTGCTGTTTACTCCGGAAGGTAAAATTTTAGGCGCACAAGCAGTCGGGTATGATGGAGTGGATAAACGAATTGATGACATTGCTGTTGCCATTCATTTTGGAGGACATGTCCGGGATTTGACAGAGCTTGAACTGAGTTACGCACCACCTTATTCTTCTGCCAAAGATCCCGTGAATATGGCTGGATATGCAGCAGAGAATATGATTACTGGACGTGTTCAGACGTTCACCTATAATCAACTGGCTGATCGTCTGCCGGAGCAATCAATACTTCTGGATGTTCGCAGTGAAATGGAGCATCAAAATGGTCATATTCCGGGTTCACTCTCTATTCCAGTTGATGAGCTTCGTGAGCGATTAGATGAATTAGACCCATCCAAAGAAATCTGGCTATACTGTCAAGTCGGCTTACGTGGTTACACAGCTTCGCAAATTCTGCGTCAGCATGGTTTTAGCGTGAAAAACTTGAGTGGTGGTTATAAAACATACCGTCAAGCCCAGTTTAAGCCTGCTCCAATTCCTGCTGGAAAACAAGATTATCATAATCCTGCGCTGGAAGCTAAGGGAAAGAAGTCTATTCCAGCTGACTCGACACAGCCACAACGTATTGATCATGACTTGAATGTATGCGGATTGAGTTGTCCTGGTCCGCTAATCCAAGTGAAGCAGAAAATGGATCAACTCTCGAACGGAGAAACCCTGCGTGTGAAAGCTTCCGATCCAGGCTTCTATGAAGATGTCAAAGCATGGGCCACGATGTCAGGTTCCACCATCTTGCAGTTGGAAAGACTGAAAGGCGGTACAATTGAGTCTGTCCTTGTTAAAAATACAGCACAACCGGTATCGGATTCTCCCGTCAGCGATCCTGCCAGCACAATGGTAGTCTTCAGTGGCGATCTGGATAAAGCGATTGCCTCACTCATTATTGCAAATGGGGCCGCAGCCAGTGGACGAAAAGTAACTCTATTTTTCACATTTTGGGGATTGAGTATTATTCGTAAGCCGCAACCGCAAAAGTTATCCAAAACCATGATCGGCCGTATGTTTGATATGATGCTGCCTCGCGGCAGCCAGAAGCTTGGCATGTCCCAAATGAATATGCTCGGAGCAGGCCCGAAAATGATCCGTGGTCTGATGAAAAAACATCATGTGCCTTCGTTGGAAGAATTGATAGAGAGTGTAATTGCACAAGGAGCAGAGATCGTTGCCTGCCAAATGTCTATGGATTTAATGGGAATCCAGCGTGAAGAATTAATAGACCAAGTCAAAATCGGTGGTGTCGGTTACTATCTTGGTCAAGCCTCACAAGCAAATCATAATCTGTTTATTTAAAAATTTATCACAAACTCCAAAAAGCGTTGGTTCGAATTCGAACCAACGCTTTTTGGACTTAGTCATCAAGTAAAAATTTGACTTCATTTTTTTGGTATTATAATATAAGCATACACTTATATTTAATTGAAGGAGGACGTGCTATGGATTCTATGCAAGAGATAGCGGATAAGCTTAAATTGCTCGGTGATAAAACACGCCTTACGATCCTTACACTCCTCAAGGAACGTGAATGGTGCGTGTGTGAATTTGTAGAGATTTTAGACATGTCACAACCTGGAATTAGTCAACATTTGCGCAAACTGAAGGATCAAGGCTTGGTTAAAGAAAGTAAACGTGGTCAGTGGGTATACTACTCTTTAAATGT
Source organism: Paenibacillus sp. CFBP 13594 (assembly GCF_014842675.1). NCBI lineage: Bacteria > Bacillati > Bacillota > Bacilli > Caryophanales > Paenibacillaceae > Paenibacillus > Paenibacillus sp. CFBP 13594. The sequence goes on along the minus strand of NZ_JACYVQ010000001.1, from coordinate 1,051,338 downwards.
AGAGAATACACCCTATATTTCATCTGTCCTGGAATTGATGCCGGATACAGCAACTATTCTTAAATCGTTAAATAAAGAAAACTTTACATCAGTATGTAATTAATTTTTGATCAATATATAAGCATATCATTATATACCAATGTAAATTAAGATGAACTGAAAGGGGGTGTATCGTTTTGTTTTCTACGCTGTTAGCCTGCATCATCTTTTTGATTACACTTGTACTCGTTATTTGGCAGCCTAAAAACCTGTCCATTGGTTGGTCTGCTTGCGGCGGAGCAATCCTTGCTTTACTTGTGGGTGTGGTCAATTTGGAAGATGTATGGGATGTGACACAAATCGTATGGAACGCCACGCTTGCTTTTGTGGCAATCATTCTGATCTCATTAATTCTGGATCGTATCGGCTTTTTTGAATGGGCTGCCTTACATATGGCCAAAGCCGCTCATGGCAATGGTGTACGTATGTTTATTTATGTCTCCATCCTTGGTGCAGTGGTTTCTGCTTTCTTTGCCAATGATGGAGGTGCACTGATTCTGACACCGATTGTTTTAGCCATGGTACGTGCACTGAATTTCGATGAGAAGAGAGTATTTCCATTTATTATCGCCAGTGGATTTATTGCGGATACAACTTCCTTGCCATTGGTTGTAAGTAACCTGGTCAACATAGTGTCTGCCGATTTCTTTGGTATTACGTTTATGGAGTACGCAGGAAGGATGTTTGTTCCAAATCTGTTCTCACTGGCGGCGAGTATAGGTGTACTGTATCTCTTTTTCCGCAAGAGTATTCCCAAACGATTTGATGCTAGTGAATTGAAACCTCCGGTAACTGCCATTAAGGATATGAAGATGTTTCGGTTGTCGTGGGTGGTGTTAGCGGTTCTTCTCATTGGATACTTTACCAGTGAATTTATCGGAATTCCCGTATCTCTTGTGGCAGGTATTGTCGCGATATTCTTCCTGATCATGGCTTCCCGCAGTTCAGCTGTACCAGCAACATTGGTTGTCAAAGAGGCGCCGTGGGCCATCGTATTTTTCTCCATCGGCATGTATGTTGTGGTTTATGGTCTACGTAACGTAGGTTTGACCGATCTGTTGGCCGTAGTCATACAGGCTGTGGCTGATCAAGGATTGTTTGCTGCAACAATGGGTATGGGCTTTATCGCAGCAATCATCTCATCCCTGATGAACAATATGCCTACCGTGTTGATTGATGCACTTGCCATTGATGCAACCACAGCTACAGGGACTATTCGGGAGGCGCTCATCTATGCCAATATTATTGGATCAGACCTGGGTCCCAAGATTACCCCGATTGGTTCACTCGCGACCCTGCTTTGGCTTCATGTTCTCAGCACCAAAGGTGTCAAAATCTCATGGGGTACTTACTTCAAGACGGGTATCATAATCACCATTCCGACTCTGTTTATTACGCTAGTGGGTCTGTATCTGTGGTTAAGCATTCTATAAAAGCAATCTATAATTCAAGTAACGAGGAGACGATGAACATGAGTAAAAAAACACTGTACTTCCTGTGCACAGGCAACTCTTGCCGGAGTCAAATGGCCGAAGGCTGGGCCAAGAAATATCTGAGTGAGGACTGGAATATCTATAGCGCAGGAATTGAGGCCCACGGTCTGAATCCAAAAGCGGTTGAAGCCATGAACGAAGTTGATCTGGATATTTCAACTCAAACCTCGGACATCATTGATTCAGAGTTGTTGAACAACGCTGATTTCGTAGTCACGTTGTGTGGGGATGCCGCAGATAAATGTCCAATGACGCCTCCACATGTGAAGCGAGAGCACTGGGGATTTGATGATCCTGCCAAAGCGCAAGGTACAGATGAAGAGAAATGGGCCGTATTCCAAAGGGTTCGTGACCAGATTGGGGAGCGTATTAAAACATTTGCTGAAACCGGAAAATAATACAAACCTGACTGAGCAGGATAATTGAATGAGTACCGAGAGAATGCCATGATAAGTGGCATTTTTTTTGTTCAAAAAAAATGAACGTTTCATTCAGAAACGGTTCTTTGACTTACCCATAACCCCAACATAGAGTGATGACAAGGAAGGTGGTTGATTTTAGCTAGCAAATGAGAAGCACATCCCCTTGACTTTCCCCTGTACGGGAAACTATATACTCGCATTAAGTTAATAGATTGGAGTTGATATGTTGTTCAAAATCAGTGCATTTTCCAGGCTGAGCAGGGTCTCATTAAAAACACTGCGTTATTATGACCAGATTGGCATACTTAAACCGAGAAAAGTAGATCACGATACGGGTTACCGTTACTATTCCGCAGATCAGCTTCTTGAGCTCAACCGAATCATCATTTATAAAGAATTGGGGTTTACGTTGCCACAAATCACACAGCTGTTACAGGAACATATTACATTGGAGAATATGCAAGGCATGTTTAAGCTAAAAAGAAGCGAAATTCAGCAGATTATCGATACGGAACAAGCTAAACTCGTCCGAATTGAGGAACGCATGCAGCTTATAGAGGAAGAGGGGCATGTCGAAACTGGGCAAGAAATCCGAATCAAAGAGGAAGGTGTTCGACCGTTTCTTTTTCAGACAGGGTGCGGGAGGGAAGAGGAGATCCCGAGTTTATTTCATCAGTTTGATCAGTCATTAACAAAAGAAATGCGCCAACTGATCGACGGACCTCAGGTTGTTTTGTGGAAAGAAATCGCAGGACAAGAGGAAGAATTCGAGTTTGAAATAGGTTACTTCTTAAGCTGTGAGCTGCGATCACCTCCCGACCCATTTCAACTGCGGACTCTTCCTGCCGAGCCCATGATGGCCACCATAGCTTATCGTTCCAATGCCACCTTTGCCTGTAAAGCCTGTGTCCATCTAGCTACATGGATTGAGAAGAATAACTATCAGATCAAGGAGAACGGAGCTGGTAGGGAGTTATACTTACCCTTATCTCAAGAACAAGATGTACAGTTTATAGAAATACAAATTCCAATACTAAATAGATAACTGAAGAAGACGGAGTGGATTAAAGTGAAAAATAAATGGATTATATATATTTTGGCATTGGCTGTTTTTCTGATCGGAACCCTTGAGTACATTATTACAGGAGTCATAGAAATGATCGCCTCAGACTTGAGCGTATCTACTTCCGAAGTGGGTTTACTGGTGACTGTATTCGCTCTGGCAGCGGCCATTATCGCTCCGATTCTCATTGCAATTACAATAAATATGGATCGCAAGAAGTTACTGTTGTCTGCCCTCAGTGTGTTTATTGCCAGCAACGGACTTATGCTTGTTGACCTTTCTTACGAAACTTTACTATGGGTGCGAATTATTCAAGGGGCTAGCGGAGGAGTGGCTACCGTAGTAGCAATGGCCGTGTCGACACGACTGGTTGAAAAAGAAAAAAGGGGCAATGCCATCGGCATCATTTTGATGGGGCTAAGCAGTTCGCTGGTACTAGGTGTCCCTCTAGGCACATTTTTTAGTGAAATGTTTGGATGGAGAGTTCTATTTGTTTTAATCGGTTTGTTAAGTGTTCTTCCATTACTTATTATCTACAAAAAGGTTCCGGCAATCAAAGAGGAAGAAAAAATCACCCTCAGAATGCAGCTCTCCATTTTAAAAAATCCTCTCATTCTGACTGCCTTGCTTATTACATTATTGTATATCGGCGGCTATTCGACACTGTTCACGTATATTACGCCTTTCTTGCAAGCCACATCCACTCTTACCATGACCGAGATAAGCGGTGTTCTGTTTCTCGCGGGAATTTGCAGCTTTGTCGGATCAAAAGTGGGCGGACAATTGGCAGATGCAAAGGGATCAAAGTTTACAATCTGTCTAGGCCTTCTGTTACAAGGCGTAACTCTTCTTTTGTTTGCTCTAGCTGGAGTTAATCTTGTGATGTTAATCTTGGTTTTAATGATCTTTATGTTGGCAACGTGGAGCATATCTCCGGCCCAGCAACTATATCTGGTTACACTGGCACCTCGTAATCCTGACATTGCCCTTAGCGTAAATACGTCGTTTATCCAATTTGGTTTTGCACTGGGATCTGGATTAGGTGGGCTTGTGATCAGTCGTACATCTGTCCTGTATTTAAATTGGTTGGGTTTTGGAGCTGTAGGAATTGCTTTACTTCTTGCCATACTGCTATTTAAGAAATCGAGAAGCAGGATTGGAACGACAGATCCAGTGTAATTTCAGTGATGGGTAATTCTTGCTTCTAAAGTAATTGGCTTTGTTGAGATGCAATCATCCGTTATATGTAAATAAAAAAAGATCTCTTCAGCATTCACTGCAAAAGAGATCTTTTGGTGTATAACAAAGTTATAATGAGAACCGCATTACATCATCATGGCAATAGAGCATGAATCCATTAACAGATTACCGTTAATTGTCTAATGTCCACCTGTATTCGAAGCCCAAACAGGATACCAGCCCAAGGCCGGATTTTCATTGTTGTAGAGCACCAGGTTGCCGTCAGTTTGCATGATGAGCACATTGCCTCTAGAATTGGCTGGCACATTGTCTGCTCCGTACCATTCCTTAGCCCACGCCAGGTTATCCGATGTCCAATAAGGTGTGTTTTGAGGGTCTGATATGACCAACTTCCCGCTGAAATAATTAATCTGCAGTTTATGTATTCTTGTGTCTTATTTCTTTAATGGATAAATTTTCAATACAGATCTACAATCTGCAATATTCTTTTCTGGACTGATCAGTTCAGATATGTTATATTTCTGAAACGGGAGGTGTTACTTATCGCCAGGACAAAAGAATTTGACAAAAATCAAGCGTTACACAAAGCAATGCTGTTGTTTTGGAAAAAAGGATACGAGGCGGCCAGCATACCGGATTTACTGGATGTGATGGGCATTAGTCGATCCAGCCTTTATGATACGTTTTCCGACAAGCAAACCTTGTACAGAGATGCCCTGGAGCATTATAAAAATGGAAGTTCCAATAAGCAGACCATTCTTGAACAAGCATCAAACGTTAGAGATGGAATTCTTCAATTTTTTGAGTATCATATTAATTCTGCATACGATACCAGCCTGCCGGGCGGATGTTTTGTAACGAATACAGCTACAACATTGGAGTCACCAGATGAACAGATAAATGTCTTGATCCAGACTAGTTTTTCGGATTTGGAACAAGCTTTTTGTGAGCTTCTGGAGAAGGGTCAACAATCGGGAGAGATAGATAAAACAACCGATATCCAAACATTGTCTTATTTATTGCTGAATTTACATCAAAGCATAAATATTATGGCCAAAACGGGTCAGAATCCGGAACGTGCCAGAAAGATGATTAGCTTAGTAATTGCAAGTATATAATTTTTTTTGACAATTTCGGAATGATTGTTCCGTTATTCTGTTCCTTTTATTTTAAAGATGCCATTTGAAGAGTATACGTAAGACCAAAATTTTTTTAATCATTCCGGAACATTCATTCCGTTATTGAAAGAATCCATCATGAATAAGGAGATGCAACCAATGAAGGTATCGTTTATTGGACTTGGAAATATGGGACTTCCAATGGCACAAAACCTGTTGAACGCTGGGCATGAATTAGTCATCTTTAATCGGACCGCTGAAAAAGTTGAACCCTTACTAAAACAAGGAGCACGGTATGCCAAAACACCACTAGAAGCAGCGAAAGAAAGCAATCTTGTAATTACTATGTTATCTGATGATGCTGCTTTGAAGGAGATTGTTGAAGGACCCAATGGCGTGCTGAACGGATTATCTGAAAATGGAATTCACGTATCTGCCAGTACGATCAGCGTGGATCTGGCTCGGAGATTATCCGCTATGCATGCGGAGAGACAGCAACACTTTGTGTCCGCCACTGTGATGGGGCGCCCGGATGCCGCTAAAGCAGCTACATTGCGTATTATTTTAGCTGGTCCGGAACATGCAAGGCAACGAGTACTTCCCATTTTAACAGCACTAGGTCAAGAGATATTTGAGATTGGGGATCATGGCGAAGAAGGTAACATTGTCAAAATAGGCGTCAACTTTCTAATTGCTTCCATGCTGGAAGCTTTGTCGGAAGCGCAGCTCATGGTTGAAAAGTACGGCATTAAACCATCACGATATATGGATGTTGTGAATGCTCTTTTTCAATCTCCGGTATATCAGAACTATGGATCGATCATGACCGAACAGCGCTTTGAACCAGCCGGTTTTAAAATGAAGCTCGGGTTAAAGGATGTTGCATTGGCTATCGAAGCAGCAAAGTCCGTTCAAGCTCCTTTACCTTTAGGCCAACTTATCCATCAACACCTCTCTGAAGGAATTGTCCATGGTTATGGTGATTTGGATTGGACGGCTTTAATCCGTTGTCTTGAGCATTCCTCTTAAGGAAAGAAAAATATAAGGAGAGATTAATTATGGAAATAGGAGTTACTTCATTCGTAGAAACAAAGCCTGATACTGAGACCGGAGTTGTCATGAGTCACGCTCAGCGATTGCGAGAAGTCGTCGAAGAAATCGTCCTAGCAGATCAGGTAGGACTTGATGTGTTTGGCATAGGTGAGCATCATCGTGATGATTATGCAGCATCTTCACCAGCAATGGTGTTGTCCGCTGCGGCGCCCCTCACAAAACGAATTCGATTGACAAGTGCTGTGACGGTCCTTTCTTCATCAGATCCTGTCCGTGTGTTTCAGGATTTTGCCACACTTGACGGTCTCTCCAATGGACGTGCCGAGATTATAGCGGGCCGGGGTTCCTTCATTGAATCCTTTCCGCTGTTTGGTTATAACCTGCATGACTACGAAGAACTATTCAATGAAAACATTGAACTGCTTCTGAAATTACGGGAATCGGAGAAAGTAACATGGAGTGGAGGTCATCGATCAGCGATACATAATTTGGGGGTGTACCCGCGTCCTGTTCAGGATTCTATGCCTGTATGGATCGGTAGCGGAGGTACCCAGGAGTCTGCCATACGTGCTGGAATTTTAGGTCTGCCCCTAGTTCTTGCAATTATCGGTGGAAATCCAACGAAATTTGCGCCGCTTGTAGAACTGTATAAAAAGGCGGCAGCTCATGCTGGTCATGATGTATCACAGCTTCGAGTAGGTTCACATTCTATCGGATTTGTTGCTGAAGATACCGAAAAGGCCGCAGAACTCTTTTTCCCGTCCACTCAGTACGGCATGAATAAACTCGGCAAAGAGCGAGGGTGGGCATATTATGATCGTTCCAGCTATGATGCTGCCCGCCGCTCTGATGGTGCGTTGTATGTAGGTGATCCGGAGACAGTTGCTCAAAAAATTATTCATCTGCGCAAACATGTAGGAATTACACGTTTCATGATGTATGTCCCTCTAAGCACGATGCCACATGAGTTGGTAATGCGGGCTATTGAATTGCTCGGTACAGAGGTTGCACCGCGAGTACGAGAGGAAATTTCCAAATGGGAAGCTGAAATGAGATAAGAATGAACTGAAATAACGTACACGATCAAATTCATTATCATTATTATATTTGGAGGAATTATCATGAGTAATGAGACACGTATATTACCAGAATTAAGAGAGGTATATTCACAATTTCCAGGGTTTGAATTGGAGAAAAATTTAGAGTGGAGCAGAAGTTTAGTAGCGGCTACCTCTGTGAAGAGTTCAGAGCATGTTACCACAACAAGTCGGCAAATTCCGAGGGAAGGAGGCGAGATGTTGGTCAAAATATATGAGCCGGCCGACCGAACAAATGATTTACTACCAGCCATGTTATGGATTCACGGGGGCGGATACGTATTAGGACATCCAGATATGGACGACAAATTGTGCGAACGTTTTGTTCAGACAGCAGGATGTATTGTCGTATCAGTCGATTATAGGCTCGCTCCCGAGCATCCTTATCCTGCAGCGATTGAAGATTGTTATGCTGGATTGGTATGGATGACGGTGGAGGCAGCAACGCTTGGCATTGATGTGAATCGGGTTGCCATTGCCGGTGCTAGCGGTGGTGGCGGGCTGACAGCAGCACTAGCGCTGATGGCACGTGATAAAGGAGGTCCGTCGATTATCTTTCAAATGCCATTGTACCCGATGTTAGATAATCGTAACATCACGCCATCTAGTCATGAGATTATAGAAGAGGGTTCAATCTGGAACCGAACGGACAACGTGGCTGCTTGGTATATGTACCTTGGTGAGGGGAACGATGGCAGTGGGAGTTCTTCTTACGCAGTACCTTCGAGAACAGAGAACTTGGCCGGATTGCCGCCAGCCTATACTTGTGTAGGTCAGCTCGATCTATTTCGGGACGAGACGATGGACTATGTCGCACGATTAGCACAAGCAGGTGTGGATGTTGAATTCCACCTCTATCCAGGTTGCTTCCATCTTTTCGAAATTTTTGCTCCGGAAACAGAAGTGAGTCAGCGTGCTGTTAAGGGTTATATGGATGCAATGGCTCGTGCACTTCATCCCAGTAGCGCCCTTGAATAAGGATTAATGCCCAGAACCTTTGTACTTAAAGAAAATTGATAATAGTAAACTTTATCTCCTAAGAAGTCACTAATGTAGTGACTTCTTTTTGAATAGAGACGCTTGTTCAATTTCGAGCTCGGAACCTATACTATAGAAAGTTACTCTGACAAGACGATTGAGTTATGGAGCAGGTTGAGCATATACAGAGTTGGATGATCAGTGAATCAAGTAGGTTAAGTTCCTTGATATCAAATTAAATGAGAGCGGAGATTATTATGCGAAAATACATCATCGGAATTGACCTGGGTGGAACCAATATTAAGTCCGCCATTTTCAACCTGGAGTTTCAAAAAATTCACGAAAGATCCGACCCTACAGAAGCGGCAAAGGGACCATCTCATGTATTAAACCGAATGGTAGGCATTATTCAAGAGATGCTGACGTATGAGGGAATCCAGCCAGAATCTATTCTATGCATGGGTATGGGCATTCCTGGATTATTAGATCCTGAGCAGGGGCTCTCTCTATTTTCACCTAATTTTCCAGACTGGGAAAACATTCATGTCGTGAATCATATGATAAATCATTTTGAATTTCCTGCTTATATCGACAACGATGTTCGGGTTAATCTGTATGGTGAATGGCTGTTCGGTGCAGGCAGCGGGTATAAAAACCTGATATTGATAACCTTAGGCACCGGTCTGGGATCTGGTATTGTCAATGATGGAAAGGTTCTTTACGGTACTACATCGAGTGCAGGTGAAATCGGTCATATGAATATGTATCGGGAGGGGCGCCCGTGTCGTTGTGGAAGCTCAGGCTGTCTGGGAAGATATGTGTCCGCAATAGGAATGGTCAAAACCCTTACAGACAAGCTTGAGGAAGGGCGCTCGAGTATGATTATGAAGTGGGTGAAAGGAGATTGGACGGCAATTACTGCCCGTATGATCTCGGAAGCTTACGATCTTGGAGATTCACTTGCTGTTGAGGTAATGCATGAGACCGGAGAGATTCTTGGATTTGGTCTTTCCAATGTAATTAATCTATTCAATCCGGAAGTGATTATCGTTGGTGGAGGAATGTCGGCAGCGGGTGATCGCTTGCTGAATACAGTACGTGACACGGTTAAAAATCATGCATTGCATCTCTCATCAGGTGTTTGTCATATCGTACAAGCAAAGTTAGGTGGACAAGCAGGAATGATCGGCGCGGCTGCATATGCCAAAAACAAGATGTCATTATAAGGTATCACAATATGATAATAGATCAATTATGCTTGAGAATATGTCATTGCATCATACAGTCTAAAACCTTAACTTAAAATGACAGCAGAGAACGCTAACAACCTCGATGACGTTCTACCGGTTGGATGGCTAAGTTATGTATAAACACCCATTGGACAGCGTGGGGATTTTTCCATTGATCTACGTACATCCCGCTTAAAAGTGAGATTTATTTATATCCCAACTCTGTTATGTCAGCCGCGACACCTTCACGTCGTTTATGAAACTGTTTAGGTGAGGAACCGGTCATTTGTTTGAACTGCCTGCAAAAATGCTCGACATTACGGTAACCGCATCGATCAGCAATCTCTGCAACCGTATACATATGATGTGTGAGATATTCTTTGGCCAAACGTATTCGGCTATGAATAACATCCTCCATACACGAGAGGCCAAACGATTTCTTGTACATCAACTGCAGGTACCCCGGACTGACGTTTATGATCTTCGCCATTTCTGATATTGTCCACGGATGACTGGGATGGTTATGAATTGCCGTTCGAAGCTTCAACAGAGGATAGTGCTGAGGACTAATATCCTCTTGGACACAAGACTCAAGCAATTTATTGAACAAGGTTCGCAGCAGGCAATTGATGGACGATTCCCGGTAATCGTTCTGAAAAGAATGCTCTGCAACAAGCAGTTGGAACAGCTTATGACAGTATTCCGGATCATCCAGCGGGAAAGGTGTGCCTGACGGAAGGGAGGTATCGGTTACAAACGGTTCATCACTTTCAAAACGAATCCAATCATTAATATAACGCTCTGAACAAGCCTGATAATATATTTTCTGATAAGGTTTGAAAAGCACAGCACAATGAGCCGGGTATTCCTTGAGTTGTCCATCAACCCAGAACTGTGCAGGGGTCTGTGTAATAACCAATAGCCAGGCATCATGCCCTTCAGGGATATCAAAAACAAAATGGTTCTGATGTACCGCGTCACATTCCACATAAAAAATAGAGGTCATGGTTCTTCCCCCTTTCTCTTTAAGTTGTAGATAAGAATAGTTAATACACTACTTAAGCTATTTTCTATTATACGAGAGTTATCTTCATTTCATAGAACAAATGTACTATTACGATTATATGAGGAGTGTAGCTGGAATGAACAAGCAGGGTTTCAACCCATATCTTCCATCCTGGGAGTACGTCCCTGATGGTGAGCCTTATGTATTCAATGAAAGAGTGTATGTGTATGGTTCACATGACCGTTTTAACGGACATGCCTTCTGTCTGAACGATTATGTATGCTGGTCTGCACCCGTAAATGACCTTGGGGATTGGAGAAATGAAGGCGTGATCTACCGGAAAACAGATGATCCGCTGAATCCGAATGGCCATATGTGCCTGTATGCGCCAGATGTAACAGTGGGGCCCGATGGGCGGTATTATCTGTATTATGTGTTGGATAAGGTACCCGTTGTTTCGGTGGCAGTATGTGATACACCTGCCGGCAAATATGAATTCTATGGTTATGTACAATATGGTGACGGCACTCGTCTAGGTGAAAGAGAAGGGGATGAGCCCCAGTTCGATCCAGGTGTGATGACTGAAGGACAGCACACTTATCTGTATACCGGCTTCTGTGCGGCCGGAGACCAATCAAGACATGGCGCGATGGCCACGATGTTAGGTCCGGATATGCTGACGATTGTGGAAGAGCCGGTATTCGTAGCACCGAGCGAACCTTATAGTAAGGGCAGTGGTTATGAGGGCCATGAATTTTTTGAAGCGCCCTCCATCCGAAAGAGAGGGGATACCTACTACCTGGTGTATTCCTCCATCGTTATGCATGAATTATGTTATGCCACCAGCCTATTCCCAAATAGAGGATTTACATATCAGGGCGTCATCGTAAGCAACTGCGATCTCCATATCGACTCCTACAAACCTGCTGACAAACCCATGTATTATGGAGGCAATAACCATGGCAGCATTGTGGAGATCAGCGGAGACTGGTATGTCTTCTATCACCGTCATACCAATGGGGATGCATTCAACCGCCAGGGATGTATTGAGAAGATATCATTTGAAGAGGACGGCAGCATTCCTCAGGTGGAGATGACCTCCTGTGGTCCGAGCGGGAGACCGCTTGAAGGTAAAGGCGAGTACCCCGCATATCTCGCATGTAATCTTTTGACCAGAGATGATCAGAAGTACACCGGAGGTTTCGGGGCAGGCGCCTGGCTGGACAGCCGCTTTCCGAAGATCACACAGGATGGTAGAGACGGTGATGAAGAAGTCGGATATATCGCCAATATGGTTGAATCCGCGACGGCAGGTTTCAAATTCTTTGATTGCAAAGGAATTCGTCAGGTCTCGATCAAGGTACGGGGATATTGTCACGGGGCATTTGAGGTCAAAACCGCATGGGACGGTCCTGTCCTGGGTACAATCCCGGTACATTTCACAAATCATTGGAAACCCTATTCAGCCGAGATAACGATACCGGATGGTATACAGGCTTTGTATTTTACGTACAGAGGTTCAGGAAGTGCCAGCCTTGCATCATTTATTTTAGCGTAATCCTCCAAACATGATCTGAGCAATCCAGGCAAAACAAAGCAGCTGCTGGTCATTCAGTGGCTGCTTTGTTGACCGATCAGGCTCTGCGGCTCAGACAATTGAAGTTTTTATGATTATACTTTTAGTCATCCGCATTGCTGGCTTCTCCGGCCTGCTGCGAATGACTGCGAAATTCACTTGGCGCGATACCTGTCCACCGCTTAAACTGGCGACTGAAATGCGCATTAGTCTTATACCCCAGCATCATCGCAATATGGTCTATGTTCAGGTCGGTTTGCTTTAACAAACGCTGCGCTTCGTTCAGAAGGGTTTCGGATAGAAACTTACGCGGAGCGATACCGTACACCTGCCGAAAAATACGATTAACCTGTGACGGGCTAATGCTCAGCGATTTGGCAATGTCCTGAATCCAGGTTCGCTCGCTCTCCTGAATCTCCCCATGAAGATGGATATATCTCACCGAATCCTCAATGTGCTCAGCAATCTGATGGGCAATGGTTTCTTTTCTCGACAACGTAACGGATGCTTGCTGAGATAATTGTCCAACCAGGGAACCGAGCAGTTCAAACACAGCGGCATGTACCTTCATTTGTTTGGAGGAAGATAGCGAGCTAGACAAATGCTCTGTGGCCAGACCATACAAGGTAGACAGGGAAGAAGAGAGCCCCAGAGCCAAATTCGAATTTGCCGGATAATAGATGTCTTTGCAACGGTTAAGTTCTCTGCAAAAGGATGTATCGTGTATGCTGAAATGGACGGAAAAATAAGTGAATCCCTCCGGTCCGGCTCCCGTGCAAGAGTGGGTCATACCAGGCCGGATGAACAGAAGGTCGCCAACCGACTGACGGTAAGACTGCCCGTTGACAACCATGTTCATCTGCCCGTCCATCATCCAGTGGACTTCATACATTGAATGTTCGTGAGACGGATAAGTCCAGCTGGAATCTACTTTTCTTGCATGCAGCCCCAATAATTGAAAAGACATGCGAACATCGGGCAGACGACCTAAATACACAGCATCCGAAAGCTTGGTCACAACAGACCAACCCCCTTGTACTATTCTATATTCCAAAATCCTGTCATCAGAGTATCCTCGTAAATCATCTTTAGTTCAACGGATCTAACCTCATCTTAACAGAAAAAAAATGCGTGAAAAGGGTAAATCGTCGGAGTGATTAGAACATCGTCATGAACCATAGCGGGTGCTATGGTAGTATTATCAACCCGATGGGGAAAAATGGAGGCAAGCTTGAATGAGAATTATTCGATTTCTGGACGGACAACAGAAGTGGCTGGCAGCCGTTACGGATGATGAACAAGCGTATCGTTTGCCGCAAGCAGATTTTATGACTTTGATCTATCAAGCAAGAAAGCAGGGGGTTTCCCCAGTTCAACTTGTTGAAAGCGCTTTTAAACCATTAAACAAGTTAACTGACGATTGGACTTCCTTGCATCTAATCACTCCATTGGAAGCTCCGGAAGTATGGGCGGCGGGTGTGACTTATCAGCGCAGCCGGGAAGCGCGAAATTACGAAGCAACGGAAGGCAAGCTGGATGCAAAGACCTTTTACGATAAAGTTTACGATGCCGAAAGACCGGAGATCTTTTTTAAATCCACAGCAGCCCGCACCGTCGGACCCAATGAGGCTGTCACACTTCGTAGCGATTCCAATTGGCAGATCCCGGAGCCTGAGCTGGGGTTGGTGCTTGCCGCGGATGGCAGCATTGTGGGATACATCGTTGGCAATGACATGAGCTGCCGCGATATTGAAGGGGAAAACCCGCTGTATCTGCCACAAGCAAAAATGTGGCGCAATTCTTGCTCCATAGGGCCAGCCATTCGTCTGGCGGAAACGGTGCAGAATCCATATGCGTTCAACATCGTCTGCGAAATATATCGCGAAGGTGAAGTAGTTGTCAAAAGCGAGGCAAGCACAAGTGAGTTAAACCGAAAACTCGATGAGCTGGTCTCTTTTCTGGCCAGAGATAACGATCTGTTTGACGGCACGGTGTTATTAACAGGTACAAGCATTGTGCCCCCTAATGATTTTACACTTGCACCAGGGGACCGCATTGAAATATCCATTAGCAATATCGGGACACTTATTAATCCAGTCATTTCAAACTAATGTACAAGGAGGATGAATGCGATGACCACATTTCAGGTAGAGCAGACATACAGCAATTATATTAACGGAGAATGGGTGAAGGCTACATCCGGTGAAACCGAACCGAGCATCAACCCTGCGAATCGGAAGGAAGTAGTTGGTTATGTACCCACCTCAGGCATAGAGGATCTGAATCGGGCTGTTGCAGCCGCGAAGGAAGCAGCTAAAGATTGGCGGAGGTTATCAGGCGCGGAACGCGGAAACTATCTATTTCAAGCAGCCAATGTGCTGGAACGCCGGGCCGATGAAGTTGCAGAGGCGATGACCAGGGAAATGGGCAAAACACTCCCCGAAGCCAAAGGAGAGACACTGCGCGGTGTCGCGATATTAAGGTATTACGCTGGAGAAGGCATGCGAAAAACCGGTGATGTCATTCCATCAACGGATAGCGAAGCGCTGATGTTTACGACCCGCGTACCCCTTGGCGTTGTAGGGGTTATTGCTCCTTGGAATTTCCCAGTAGCCATTCCAATTTGGAAAACGGCTCCGGCCTTGATTTACGGCAATACAGTTGTGTTGAAGCCTGCTCAGGAAACTGCGGTCACAGCGGCTAAAGTCATGGAATGTTTTGAAGAAGCGGGCATCCCGGCAGGCGTTCTTAATCTGATTTGCGGCAGAGGCTCAGTGATCGGATCTGCACTTGCCGAGCATCCGGATGTGGGGGGAATAACGTTCACGGGTTCCAATGAAGTGGGGAAACGGGTCGGCGCTGCAGCGCTGGCACGTGGGGCCAAGTATCAACTTGAGATGGGTGGCAAAAACCCGATCATCATTGCGGCTGACGCTGACCTGGATTTGGCTGTGGAAGCCACCATCAGCGGTGGGTTGAAATCGACCGGGCAAAAATGTACGGCCACCAGCAAGGTCATTATTGAACGAAAAGTATACGATGCCTTTAAAGAAAAACTGCTCTCGCAAATCCAGGAAATCCGGCTAGGTGACGGCATGTCTTCTGGAAGCTGGATGGGTCCATGTGCAAGTGAAGGACAGCTCAATACCGTGTTGAGTTATATTCAAAAAGGCCAGGATGAAGGTGCCGTTCTGCTCGCTGGCGGAAAAAGAGGGGACGGTCCTGGACTGGAAGAGGGATTCTATGTGCAGCCGACCGTATTTGAAGGGGTCGAATCCCATATGTCCATCGCTCGGGAAGAAATCTTTGGCCCGGTTCTGGCCTTGATTGCGGTAGATTCCCTGGAGGAAGCCATCGAAGCGGCTAATGATAGCGATTATGGCTTGAGTGCTTCCATCTATACACAGAACGTCGGAGCCATGTTGTCTTTCATCCGGGATATGGATGCAGGACTGGTCAGAATTAATGCAGAAACGGCCGGCGTAGAGCTACAGGCTCCGTTCGGCGGAATGAAGATGTCAAGTTCACATTCAAGAGAACAGGGGCAAGCGGCTATCGAATTTTTCACGGCCATCAAAACGGTCTTCGTGAAGTCATAAACTGTGGGAGGCTACCATGTACGAACAGATTACGTCGATTATGGGAGAGACCGCATCCAACTGCTTTGATATCATAGCCCATGCTCCAGGGGCTGCCGGACGTCTTCCTTTAACGGATGATTTGCTGCGGAATGCTCCAAGCGGCGACTTGTTTGGCATGTCCCAGAATGTTGGAATGGGCTGGAAGCCTGGGGAATTGAACGGAAAACAATTTCTGATCTTGAGTACACAAGGTGGCATACGCAATGAAGACGGCAGCCCGGCAGCACTCGGTTACCATACGGGCCACTGGGAGGTCGGCCTGCTGATGAAGGCTGCCGCAGAAGAACTGTCAAGCCGTGGAGGAATCCCGTTTGCCGGATATGTCAGCGATCCGTGTGACGGCAGATCACAGGGGACAACCGGCATGTTTGACTCGCTTCCGTACCGGAATGATGCCGCTATGGTATTTCGCAGACTGATTCGCTCGCTGCCAACGCGTAAAGGCGTGCTTGGTGTCGCCACTTGTGACAAAGGTCTTCCAGCGATGATGCTCGCGCTTGCCGGCATGCCTCAATTGCCTGGTGTAATCGTTCCCGGTGGCGTCACACTTCCGCCTACCGATGGAGAGGACGCCGGTAAAATTCAGACCATCGGTGCACGGTATGTCAACGGGGAACTTTCTCTGGAAATGGCGTCCGATTTAGGATGCCGAGCTTGTGCTACACCGGGAGGAGGCTGTCAGTTTCTGGGTACCGCGGCTACAGCCCAGGTTGTAGCAGAGGCATTGGGTATGACAGTGCCACATGCCGCGCTTGCACCTTCCGGGCAGCCCATCTGGTTTGAAATGGCGCGCCAATCGTCACGTGCACTCATCCATATGGAGTCTCAGGGGATGAGGATGGCAGACATTGTCACGGATGCATCCATTCGCAATGCGATGACCGTGCATGCTGCGTTTGGCGGATCGACCAATCTGCTTCTTCACATACCGGCCATTGCCCATGCCGCCGGTTTAACCGTACCTACGGTACAGGACTGGATACAGGTCAACAAGAATGTTCCAAGACTGGTTAGTGCCCTGCCAAACGGACCGATCTTTTATCCGACTATTCGCGTCTTTCAGGCCGGAGGTGTACCAGAGGTCATGCTTCACCTCAGACAACTTGGTCTGTTGGATGAGTCTGTACCAACGGTTACAGGTACGTCATTGGGGCAGGTGCTGGATTGGTGGGAATCGTCGGAACGCCGTCATCTCATGCGGAAGCAGTTGAAAGAGCAGGACGGCATTGATCCGGACAGTGTCATCATGAGTGTAGATCACGCCCAGCGACTCGGCATCTCTTCGACCGTAACATTTCCAACCGGGAATATCGCTCCGGAAGGTTCTGTCATCAAATCCACCTCTATTGATCCTGCTGTGCTGGATGAGAATGGTGTGTACCGTCATCGTGGCAGAGCCAAGGTATTTACCACTGAACGTGAGGCGATCCATGCGATTAAAACTGGGGGGATTCTGGCTGGAGATGTTGTTGTGCTTCTTGGGCGAGGTCCATCGGGAACCGGAATGGAGGAGACGTACCAGCTTACATCTGCGCTTAAACATTTGCCTTTTGGCAAATACGTGTCACTGATTACGGATGCCCGGTTCTCCGGTGTTTCCACCGGTGCGTGTATTGGTCATGTTGGCCCCGAAGCACTGGCAGGCGGACCGATTGGCAAGCTGAGGAACGGAGACCTGATTGACATCGCGGTGGATCGTAACACGCTGGAGGGCAGCATTAACTTTATCGGAGAAGGAGAGATCGAGGTTTCTCCAGAAGAAGGTGCTGTCATTCTGGCACAAAGGACCTTCCATCCGGATATGAGACCTGATGAAGCTTTGCCGGACGATACAAAGCTCTGGGCTGCATTGCAATCGGTCAGTGGTGGGACTTGGAGAGGTAATGTATATGATGTAGAGCGAATTATAACTGCTCTGGAAGCCGGCAAAAAAGCGCTGGGCTGGTACTGATTTCTACCTTTTGTGTATCTGCTGTTGTACAGATCATCACTTTCATACCGGAGGTTTCTTCCATGAACATGACCAAGAAAATGATCACCAATCCCATCCTCCCCGGATTTCATCCAGATCCGTCCATATGCCGGGCGGGAGAAGATTATTATATTGCCACATCCACCTTCGAATGGTTCCCCGGTGTACGCATACACCATTCGCGAGATCTGGTTCATTGGCGACCAATCACTTCACCGCTGACTCGTGCAACGCAGTTGAACATGGAGGGCAACATTAACTCCGGAGGTGTATGGGCACCATGTCTTAGTTACGACAACGGTGTGTTTTACCTGATCTACACCGATGTCAAAAGCCGGGTAGGCGCTTTTAAAGATACCCACAATTACCTTGTGACAGCAACGGATATTGAGGGCCCTTGGTCCGAGCCGGTGTATCTGAACAGCAGCGGTTTTGATCCTTCCCTGTTTCATGATGAAGACGGGCGTAAATGGCTGGTCAATATGATATGGGATCACCGCAAGGGCAAAAACCGGTTTGCAGGCATCGTTCTGCAGGAGTATTCGGTTCGGGAACATAAGCTGATCGGGCCTGCCTCTAACATATTCAAGGGAACAGAATTGGGACTGACCGAAGCGCCACATCTGTATAAACACAAGGACTATTATTATCTCATTACAGCTGAAGGGGGAACGGGCTATGAGCATGCGGTTACAGTAGCACGTTCCCGTACACTACAAGGCCCTTACGAGGTTGATCCTGCCAATCCGATCCTTACTTCATATGGCAGAACGGATTTGGCTCTGCAGAAGGCAGGCCACGGCAGTCTTGTTGAAACACATACCGGCGAATGGTACATGGCACATCTCGTCGGACGACCCGTTCATCAAAAGTATTGCATTCTTGGACGTGAGACCGCACTTCAGAAGTGTACGTGGAGCGAGGACGGCTGGCTGAAGCTTGCGAGCGGTAACCGGTATCCCGAGGTCCAGGTCATTGCACCAAAGATTACGGCACATCCGTTTGAACCGATAGCGGAAATGGATCACTTTGATCAATTCGAGCTTCGGAATGACTGGAATACTCTTCGCATTCCACCCAACCCGACTTGGCTCAGCTTGACGGAACGTCCCGGTTACTTGCGCTTGCACGGTATGGAGTCGATGAGTTCAACGCATAGGCAAAGCATGATCGCGCGAAGATTACAAACGTTTGAGTGTGAAGCCGAAACAGCCCTGGAATTTGCGCCGGACCACCCACAGCAAATGGCAGGATTGATTTTGTACTACGATACCCAGGACTATCTCTATTTACGTGTAACTTATCATGAAGAGAAGGGGCTGTGCTTGGGAATTATTCAGTCCAAGTACGGGGTTTACGACGAACTGTTGGAGGATATTCCGCTAGAGTCTGTGAATACGCTCCGCTTAAAAGTAGTGGTTGATCATGATCGCGCCCGCTTTTACTATGCGTTAAATAATGATTCATCCTGGAATCATGCAGGCGAGTGGGTTGATATCACACATCTGTCCGATGAATCTCCAGAGTATATTCGGTTTACGGGAGCCTACATTGGACTTTGTGTGCAGGACCTCGGCGGAACCCGAAAACATGCCGATTTTGATTACTTTGTGTATAGAGAAACAAAGCATGAAGTGAATGCATTAGGCCATATAGATTCTGCGGATGGTGTGTCTGGAGAGTTATCTAGAAATTAGAATATTGTGTAATATTACCCAAATGTTATAACGTGGACTCATGTTAAAATATTTCTATTCGGATAAAGAAGCGCTCCCTTGTGAAGGGGGCGCTTCTTTATCCGAATAGGGATGAATAACTACATAATAATATGATATTATGTTTGTCGGTAACAGGTCGAATATATTAGTTGGAGGCGTATTATGAAATTATATAAAGTTGTTCAACCCCATAATTCAAACTATCCTGATCCCATCGTTTTAGCTAAAGGAGATACGATCCTATATGGGAGAGAAGATACTGAATTCCCCAACTGGATTTTCTGTGAATCCATCGATTCTAAAAAATGTGGCTGGGTACCGAAGCAAATATTAAGCACTCCCAATGAAGAACAGATCGCGACTGCATTATCAAATTATTCTGCACACGAATTAACCGTAAAACCCGGTATCATCGTTACAAAAGAATTTGAACTAAATGATTGGAGTTTTGTTCATACCGCAGAGGGTGAAAAGGGCTGGGTACCAAATAAGGTATTGACTCCATCGGATTAAAATAAAGAAAGAGGTCATGACGATGGATACTCTCAACTGGATTCAAAGCTGGTATTATGAAAACTGTGACGGTGATTGGGAACATTCATACGGTATGCGAATTGATACGGTGGATAATCCTGGTTGGTCTGTCGAAATCGACTTGACGGATACATATTTAGAAGATGTACCATTTGATTCGATTGAAGAAGAGAGAAATGAAGAAGATTGGTTCTACTGTATCGTAAGAGATGGCGTGTTTCATAGTGCAGGGGGAGCAAAAAATTTGGAAGAGATGCTTAATTGCTTTAAAAATTGGGCTTCAAGTTTGGATAGAAGTTAATAATGCACTAACCATCGGGAGTAATTTAAGGAGAGAACCATATGTATCTAAAAGAATTCGATATAGACTTACCGTATATTGTAGATGATGAAAATATTGAATCTATAATGACAAAACAAAAATGTGAGTACAACGAAGCAACAAAATTAGATTATGCATTAAATTGGAAATGGAAAAGACGCTCTTTTAGTTTGGAAACCCGCTGTATTACAGCGATGTATGAACGGCTGTTGGGGAAATACAAAACGAAAGATTGTTGGAAAGTCCTAATAGAATGTGTAGAAAACATTACGGATGAACGTATTGTTAACCATTCTGGTGTGTGTTCGGTACCAATCCAATTTAGTTTGAATGACTTTAGTGAAAAAAATGAGTTGGAGAAAAAAAAGACTACGCTTCGACTGCTAATGGAAGGCATAGAGAAACTGGTTCTTTGTAATAATTGGGATATTGATCCGTTTAGGGAGATAGCTTTGCAAATCGAGGAGTTAGAGTATGTAAATGAATGGACTTGGAAAAAAGACGTAAAGAGCCCTAATAAGAAGTACATTGCTAAAGTCATATGTCATCATAACGTAGAAAGTATGAATATATTCCTATCTATTTTACAACCTGATGGCACGCAAGTACTTTTAGAGAAGGTCATATCAGAACAACCAGATGAATTTGCCTATGCTGAACATCTAGGGGAGCTTACATGGGTATCTGATTTCGAAGTTGCTTTAATTAATAAAACAGGCACTGAAAAATTTTCTGTAACCCTAGAACATTAATTATTTGGCTGCTAGAAAACATTGTCCAGCTGGTGTCATGGTCTCTTTTATTATTAGGCATGTATTTATCTTGAGAATTACATTTCTCTCGTATAAATGACATGCCCGTTTTTATTTATGCTGTAAATCCCCTTGTGATTTTGCGTCCCATTGGTGTCTGGGCGAAGCCCTGAGTAATCAGGAGCATCTGCTCCATCTGCAACTGGCCTGTTATCTTCGGCAGACATATCTTTCGATGCCCAGATGACTAGCTTATTCACGAGATCAAGAATCAAACGTCTTACCCACATAATGAAAAGAGTGAATATGCGTTTTGGTGAGTTCAATCACGTTTTTGATAAATGCCTCACGTGATTCACGATATCCGCTTAATATCCAATTGTTCAACAGTCCAAAAAAACCGTAAGCGGTGTAGTACTTGAAATAGTCCATGTTGACTGGGTAATTGTTGATCGTCTCAAAGACAAATTGCTCCTGATAGATTTTGAGTATGGTTTGTGGAAAGCCTGTATGTAGACCAGGTAACGTATCATCGTATTGAATCAGTTCGAAGAAGTCACGGTGTTCGTAGATATAATCCACGATTTGAAAAGATTCGGCATCCAGCTTGTTTGTTGAAACCTTTTGGCCGTGCCAATAGGGTTTACCTACTGCACCCCTCAATCCTTCGAGTGTCATAGTCAACAACTCTTCGGCGAGTATATATTTATCCTGGTAGTGTAAATAAAACGTGCTGCGATTATAACCCGCCTGATCAACGATGTCTTTGACAGAAACACCATGGAATCCTTTTTTCTTAATAAGCTGAATCAGAGCGGTTTTTAGGTGCTCCTTGGTTCGATTACGATGTTGAGCTGTCACAGTAAGTTCATTATTCATTCAAAAAAACTCCTATAAATATAGACATATTTTTATGAAGTGTCTACGAGGTAGACACTTGGTCATATCTTAATGATTGGAATGTTACAATTTTAAGCATAGAATTAGTTTTGTAAACATCATATAGCACTATTTATATAGGCGCTATTCAAAATATTATACTGGGGGATTTATTCATGGGCAAACTTCAAGATAAAGTTGCAGTCATCACAGGAGGAGCATCCGGAATTGGTGCAGCGACAGCTCGCTTATTCGTTTCCGAAGGAGCTAAAGTGGTCTTGGTGGATCTGAATGAAGAAAAAGGTAAGGCGTTTGAGCAGGAACTAAATGCGCTTAAAGCAGAGGCTCTCTTTATTAAAGCAAACATAACAAGTGAAGAAGAGGTTTCTGAGATTTTCAAACAAACCGTAGAAGCATTTGGTCAAGTGGATATCGTATTCAACAATGCGGGAATCGGACGTGTTCATCCGACGCATGAGCTTGATTATGCCGAATGGCGCAATACAGTCAATGTTGATCTGGACGGCGTATTCTTGGTCGCTCGTGAATCGATCCGCGAAATGCTGAAAATCGGCGGAGGCACAATCGTCAACACGGCATCCATGTACGGATGGGTTGGTTCGCCTGGTTCAGCAGCTTACAATGCAGCTAAAGGTGGCGTTGTGAATCTGACTCGTTCCCTCGCGCTGGAGTATGCTGAGCAGAATATTCGAGTGAACTCCCTTTGTCCAGGTTTCATCGATACACCGATTATTCCGGAAGAGAGCAAGCAAGCACTTTCTGCGGCAACGCCAATGAAACGTCTGGGTCAAGCAGAAGAGATGGCGAAAGCCGTTCTGTTCCTAGCTAGTGACGATTCTTCATATATGACAGGAAATAGCCTGATCATAGACGGAGGATACACCGCTCAATAAGTTCAGCAATTCCGAAGCACACAAAGAACATAGTTCCATTAAAAGTCGCTATTCTAGCGGCTTTTTTTATTGTATTGGTATAAGAGCAGTTCCCAATCCAAGGACAACTAGCAAACAGCTATTCATAATAGATAGCCTCGTAAGGAAACTCCAACTTATTCATGCGATATTCTTTGGGTGACATGGACATATATTGCCGAAAAACTTTGCCGAAATAGCTGGGGCTCTCAAAGCCGCATTGTTGACCGATTTGGGAAATCGGGAGTTCCGTTGTGCGGAGAAGTCGAACTGCCACCTCAATGCGTCTGTCTTTGAGATAGGCTAGCGGTGATGTTTTCTCGGATTTCTGAAATAACCTGCACAAGTAGTGTTTATTGATATCGCAATGGCTGGCTAGAAGATCCAACGTCAATGGAGATGCATAATTCTCTCGGATGAACTTTTTACATTTCTCAATCGTTGTTATGGAAAGGGCACCGATATCCCTCTCTGCATCCCGACTCGTCTGCACCAAGATGAGTAACCAACGATAGATTTGCATAGACAACCGATATTTGTCGGTGACTTTCTCTTGATGAATCAAATGGATAATTTGCCATAACTCTTGAATCAAGGGAGAGTCCGCGTTTCGTCGAATGACATGTCCCTCATTATCATGAATCATATCCCAAATTCGGTTGGCTTCATCCCCGCGAATGTTGATCCATATAAATTCCCATGGTTCATTGTTCTCTTGTTTGTAGTAATAGCAATGTTCTCCGGAGATTTTAACAAGTAGGGCATGTCCCTTTGGTAAAGGAATCGTTTGATTTTCAATATCCAGATAACCCTGACCATTAAGTGTGTATTGAAAAACGACGTGCCCCGGGTCCGGTCTATCATCACTTGGACAACGATACTCTTCGCTAGAAACGATCTGCCATCCAATAGAGTCCAGTGTCATGATTGATGTATCGTCATTACGAAAAGCATAAGAAACCGTATGAACCATCGTTTCGTCTCCTTCCTAAAAAAGTCAATTATCTTATATAATACGTCACATTTTTTAGATTGTCTGTCTTTTTTTAGACCTGTAAGATAAATGTAAGCGGTAACATAAAAAGGAGGTGGCTGTAAATTGTGTTCATATGACAACAAGCTGGGCAGGATCGAACTGATGATTCTACAAATGAATTTTTAGATAAGGAGGAGTTAATCGAATGATCCGAAGAACTGTTTCCATCCAGAAATCGATGTTTGTATCTTTTTTAGCACTCCTTATGGTTATTTCACTGGCTGTCCCTCCGGCGCCGATACGTGCAGAGTCATCAAGCAGCCTGCCGGGTCGCCAAGCAGAGTATCTTAACCGGGGATTGGTTGCGGTTCTTGTAGACAACGGCGTTTTTCTGAGCTGGAGGTATTTAAACAACGATCCAGATGATATCGCTTTTAATATATATAAAAATGGAACCAAAGTGAACGCATCGCCCATAAGCGATGTGACGAACTATGTGGACACCACTGGTTTCGATAGCTCGCAATATCAGATCTCGACCGTTATTGCAGGCAAAGAGCAAATGCAACCGGAGGTTGTATCGGTCTGGCATAACGATTATCTGCCTATTCCGCTCGATAAACCGGCCGATGGCCGGACCAAGGATGGTGGAACCTACTCCTATTATGCAGGAGATGCTTCCGTAGCTGACTTGGACGGGGATGGCGAATATGAAATTGTTTTCCTGTGGAGTCCGAGCAATTCCAAGGACAATTCGCAGGCCGGTTATACGGGCAATGTCTATATCGATGCCATCAAACTGGACGGCACCAAGCTGTGGAGAATTGACCTGGGAGTCAACATCCGGGCCGGAGCGCATTATACGCAGTTAATGGTGTATGACCTCGATGGCAACGGAAAGGCCGAGGTTGTTGTCAAGACGGCGGACGGCACAAAGGATGGCCAAGGCACGGTCATCGGTGACGGCACGAAGGATTATCGCAACGATGGCGGATACATACTGTCAGGACCGGAATATCTGACGCTGTTTAACGGTGAGACTGGCGCGGCTGTATCCACTGTGAATTATGATCCGCCAAGAGGCAACGTCAACGATTGGGGTGACGGCTATGGCAACCGTGTAGATCGGTTCCTTGGCGCGATTGCTTATCTGGACGGTACGAAGCCAAGTGTCGTGATGAGCCGGGGTTATTATACCCGTACAGTGCTTGTTGCTTATGATTATGTTGGCGGGAAACTCGTCAAACGCTGGACGTTCGACACAAACGAAGTAGGTTCACAATATCAATCACAGGGCAACCATAATCTAAGTGTGCTGGATGTTGACCAGGATGGCAAGGACGAAATTATGTTTGGCGCTTTGGCCATTGATGATGACGGCAGCTTGCTGTACAGCACCGGACTCGGCCACGGTGACGCCATGCACGCTGGCCAGCTCAATCCGAACCGGGAGGGCTATCAGGTCGTAAGCGTGCACGAGCATTCGGATGCAGCATACGGACTGGAGATGCGCAATGCGGCAACAGGTGAAATCCTCTGGGGTGAGAAAACAGGTTTTGACACCGGTCGCGGGATGTCGGCGGACATTGATCCGAACTATCCAGGTTACGAATCATGGGCCACGACCGTTACCAACGGGCAAAGTGTACCTGTAACCAATACCTATTCAGCAGCAGGAGAGGCTATCTACACTGTGGACGAAGGGCCCAAAACCGCCAACTTTGCCATCTGGTGGGATGGAGATCTTCAGCGGGAGCTGTTGGACCATGAGTGGGATAATAGCACAGCCAAAGGAATTCCGCTCATCTATAAGTGGGATTACCAAAACAAAAAGCTGAATGAAATCTTCCGGGCAACTGGTACGTTAACGAACAACCATACCAAAGGCAATCCGGCACTTCAGGCGGACATTCTGGGCGACTGGCGTGAGGAGCTTCTGCTGCGGAGCGAAGATAGTTCGGAGTATCGTCTCTACACAACGACCATTTCTTCAGACTATCGCATCCCTACGCTGATGCAGGACCCTGTGTATCGACTTGGCATAGCCTGGCAAAATGTAGCCTACAACCAGCCGCCTCATACCGGCTTTTATCTTGGAGCGGAAGCTACAGCATTCCCTAAAGCTGATCTGGCGCTGACTCGCGAAGCAGAAATGCCGGAGCAGGTTTACCGTTTTAATTTTGGCACAGAGACTGCGTCAGGAAGTACGAACATACAGGATACGCTCTACGCACAAGATCCGGGATACGGCTTCAAGGATACAAATGGTGTTACGGTAGGGGCAAAACAGGTTTCGGTCCCGGCGGGCACGACATTTGCCGTTGATCTGCCCAATGCGAACTATAAGGTGACGCTGCGATTGGGCAATGATACCAATGATTCGAACGTGGGGGTCAAATCCGAATTCGTTCAGAAGCTCGCCATAACAAATGTGACCGCTGGAACACCACTGGAGTATTCCTATGATGTTGCATTGGTGGATGGACAGCTTGATCTGCTCTTCGCTGGTACAGCCATAGACATCCAGGATGTCATCATCGAAAAATATCCAGAGAAAGCGGCTGGTGCGGCAACAACGATCTATATGGCTGGTGATTCAACCATGCAATCTTACAGTGAAGCGCAGGCTCCTCAAGAAGGATGGGGCCAGCAGTTCGGACGTTATTTCTCCAATGGGGCAGTCGTCGTGAACGATGCGATCGGTGGTCGAAGCAGTAAATCCTTTATGGTAGACGGTCGTCTCGATACGATCCTGCAGCGAATTAAGCCGGGGGACTTCTTCTTCATTTCCTTTGGTCATAACGACGCCAGTGCAGGGATACCGGACCGATACGCATCACCGGAGGACTATAAAATTTATTTGGCTCGTTATGTAAACGGTGCCAAACAGCGGGGCGCTACACCGGTATTGCTGACTCCGGTTGGACGCAGAGATTTTAATACAGTGACTCAAGAATTCAACGTTAGCTTCCCGGCATATGTTCAGGCTGCCAAAGAAGGAGCTGAAGAGCAGGACGTGCCACTGATTGATCTGAGCAAGTTGAGTATTGCTTACTACGACAAAATTGGTAACACAGCTACGGAAAAAGTGTTCTTATATGCTAATCCGGGTGAATATCCAAAATACCCAAATGGTATCAACGATAATACGCATTTCAGCAGCTATGGTGCACAGAAAATTGCCGGACTCGTTGCTGGTGCAGTCAAAGACATGGAGCTGAGCATTTCATCACTGGTCATTGACCCGGATATTTCCGAGCCAGAGCCAGAGCCGGAAGCCCAGCTATATGAGGAGAATTTTGAAGGTGATGCTGCGGGCTACCAATATGCGATGGTCAATGCCACGGGTATTGCAGGGACCATGACGGGAACCGTTGTTGAACAGTCTGGAAATAAAGTACTGTCCGTAGCGGGTTCCGGATCGGGCAATCGGGCCAAAGTATTCCGTCTGTTCGATGCCGTAAACGGCGATCAGGTGAACGTGAACTTTGACTGGCAATCCGGTAATGTGAGTGCCTATCCTTCAGAAGGTCACCTCACAATACAGGATTCTAACGAAAATGCACTGTTCACGCTGTATACCAAAACCGGAAGCACCAAAATTCATTATTTTGTCGGTGCATATAACCCAGACTACGGCACAGGGGATACAGCTATACCCGAAGGGGGAACGGCTACAGATATTTCCAAGAACCAGTGGGTCAATGTGGATGCAACCGTTAATTTTGCCGAGAAAACATTGGATCTGACATTAACGAACCTAGCCGATCCGACAGTTACCCAAACGATTGCAGATATCTCGCTGAGTTCCGCCGCATATGCGGACAACGTCAGATCCATGCGGTTCCTGGGAACGAGAAAAGGCGGTGGAGGCACGTTGAACTGGACTACCCAGATCGACAACGTACGAATTGAAGGCACTCAGCTCTCTTCAGAGAGTGGCGATCAGACGGCCTTGATAGCTCTGTACGATGAGATCAAAGCACTGAATCTGTCGGATTATACGGATGCATCGAAGGCCGTGGTGAACCGGGCTTTGGCAGCTGCGGAAGCCATATTCAATACGGAAGCCACGCAGTCTCAAGTTGACCATACGTTTAACATGTTAACTGTGGCGAAGGATTCATTGACAAGTGAACCAAGCGAAGAGATAAGTGAATACAAATTTGACTTTGGTTCTGGCGACGCAGCCGACGGATACATCAAGGTAGATGCCAAAAGAGCGTACATTGAAGGCAATGGGTACGGCTTTGCTGATACTGCGCTGACCAAAGATGAGAACCGGGAAACCGGAGATTTGCTCAAGGAAGATTTCACACGAGTAAATGGTACCTCTTTCCTGGCGGAAATGGAGCCGGCCAATTATCGGGTAACGATGACCATCGGGGATACGGAGGAATCAACTAGCGCAAATGTTGTTGTGGAGCAAATGACCAAGTTGCCGCTCACAACCGTTGCCAAGGGCGAATTCAAAGAAATTACGTACGACATTGCCCTGATTGATGGGGTATTTAACTTCAACTTCACCGGAAATGCACCGAAGATCAATGCGCTGAAGCTGGAGCGTCTGCCAGATCACAGTGCAAGCGATAAACCTGTTATTTATTTGGCCAGCGATTCCACTGTGGCCAATTATGCGGAGAACTACCGTCCGCAAGCAGGTTGGGGCGAAACGTTGGGTGGATATTTTGATGCAAATGAAGTCAGTATTGATAACCGGGCAATTGGAGGATTGAGCAGCAAGACCTTCCTGGTCGGTGGATATCTCAACGATATTTTACTCGACATTCAAGAAGGCGATTATCTGTTCATGCAGTGGTCTCATAACGATTCCACACCTTCACGTCCAGAGCGTTATCTTACGCCTGAGCAGTTTAAGGTATATCTAAAAGAATACATTAACGGTGCTCTGCAGAGAGGTGCGATTCCAGTTCTGGTCACGCCAGTGAATCGTCGTGATTTTACCGGCGAAGTGCTGAACAAGAGCTTCCCGGAATACGTACAGGCGATGAAAGAAACAGCGCAGGAGACGGAAACACTCATCATTGATCTGAACCAAGCCAGTTGGGAGCATTTCCAGGAGCTTGGCACAGAAGGAACCAAATCGATATTCATGTGGGTAGGTACAACCGAGGACAATACACATTTGCAAATGAACGGTGCAATCAAGGTTTCTGAACTCGTGGCACGTCTTGTGAAGGAATTGAATATACCTTTATCTGATTTTGTTACGTTGGAAGGGGAATCTCCGGAGCAGAAGGCCCCGCATACTACGGCAACTGTGGAAGGAGAATCGCAGAACGACTGGTATACTTCTCCGGCACAAGTAACCTTCACAGCAAGCGATGAAGATTCCGATCTCGAAGGGACCTATTATCAAATCAATGGGGGCGAAACGGTTAGTGGCACACAGTTGACTCTAACTGAAGAAGGTACACATACCATTATCTACTGGAGTGTCGATGTTGACGGTAATAAAGAGAGCGAACAGTCTTTATCCATATCCATTGATCTTATACCTCCAACCATTGAAATTCATGGTCAAGCTGAATACACCATTGATCAGCATGTGGAAATTGGTTATACAGCTTCCGATTCGGTATCCGGTGTGAAAGAACCGGAGGGTGTGCTTCTCGACACTCCTGCGTATACACTGGAACCCGGCCTGAACCAGGTGACGGCAACGGTCTCCGATTTGGCTGGCTGGGAACAGACGGTAGAATATCGTTTTGGCGTTATTGCTACATTCGACAGCCTGATTAATCTGACCAACGCCTTTGCTGATGAATCGATCGATCCTAATGCTGGTGTTCTTGCTGATCAGCTCACAAACACGTTACAGCAGGCCAAACAGGCAGCAAACGATCGTGAAGGAGCAAAAGCGCGTCAATTGCTTGCATCCTACGGTAATGACGTTCAATTAGCTAGAGGAACCGTATTTACGGATGAGCAGGCAAGTGTACTGATTAAGTGGGAGGAATGGCTCCATCAGACAACGCCACTAGCAAACGGTGCCCCTGGCACTCCGGTGTTATCTGATAATAATGGTTACGACACGGGGCTCAAAGACGGAGACTATACAATCACGATGAATCTGTGGTGGGGGAATAACGGCAATCAGTTCAAGCTGTATGAGAATGGTGAATTGATTAAAGAAATTTCTCTGGTCGATCAATCTCCATCCGCCCAATCTGTTCAAGTTGATATTACTGGAAAGAAAAATGGCACCTATATCTATACTGGAGAATTGATTAATGCACTGGGTTCAACCATGAGTGTTCCACTGACAGTCATCGTCACGGATGCTTCTCCGGGGCAAGCCGTTCTGTCGAACGACAACTGGGACGGTGACGGCAACTATAATGTCACCATGAATCTGTGGTGGGGAACAAACGCAACCGAATACGAACTTTACGAAAATGGTGTATTGATTGACACACAACCGCTGCAATCTCATTCGCCTGGTGCACAGTCTGCGGTTACCTCTATCTCTGGAAGAGCACTTGGAATCTACGAGTATGAAGCTGTACTTCGTAATTCTTCAGGGGAAACCAGATCACACAAATTAAATGTGACGGTACGAGAGTAGACTGAAATGTTTGAGGCATTCCATTATCCACAATGAATTAAAGTAGGTTAGGTTTATAAAAAAGTGCTATTCCTCATCCATTTGAGGAGTAGCACTTTTTACTTATTTTGCGATAAAATTGTAAAGAGAGTCCATTTTGAGGGAAGAAGGTGTACTTTGAGCAGCAAAATCCATGAATTTATGATTTGGGCTGAGTCAAACGGTTGGATAATAACTCAGAAATCGAATTATCATTTAGATTTAGATGTCAGTTTCATAACTAGATACAAAGTTATTCCGGAAGAATATTTAGATTTTTTACGTGTGATGGAACAATGCATTACCCCTGATGAAAAGACATGGTTCCTTTGTGAGAGTGAATACAAAAATAGTTCAGATGCTGATTTTCAATGGAATGAATTTGAACTGCTCAGCTTGGAAGCAACAAACGGAGACGATCAATGGAGATCAGAAATAACGACATGGTGGAATCATTATCTACCAATCATGATTTCTGTTAACGGTGTCTATTCCTTCTATGCTATTGACTTATCCAATGAAATAGGAGCGATTGTATATGGAGAAGAACCAGAATTTGAAGAAATTAAAAAAGTGGCTAATCATCTGAATGAGTTTATGGAACTCATTATGTCGAATTCAATAACACTTTATTGAGCAAATTTCGATCTCTTTTAGAGAACTTCATCTATTAATCTCTTAGATGTTACCCTCCTCTATGAAAGCGTTTGACTTATTTGAATATCAATCTATAATGATGAAAGGAAATTGGACTTGGACGAGGGCTATGGAAAAATCGATAATCGGCATAGCTCTATGTATATCCACAGCAAGCTTCCATATCAGGAGGCTTGCTGTTTCATTTTCAGAAGGAGAATAAGTCAGAATGACACTTAAAAAAAGAATCTTTTTATTGTTCTTTCTCAGTGCGTTTATCCCTTTTATCAGCATATTTGTAATCTCTTATTATACTATTGACTCCATCTTCGCCAACAAAATTGATGATGGCATCCGTAGCAATTTACAGCAGGTCACGTCCTCATTGGAGAATTCAATCACCAATATGAATCACGTTACCCAGCAATTGTCCTACAGAGGAACTTTGGGCAAAAGCATGGATGAATTCTTGAATCCGTCCTCTGATATCTTCGAATTAATTGAGGCCAGGGACGAATTAAAGAGCGAGTTAAGTGTGGTCACATTTACCAATCCCAACATCGGACTGACGTTATATTACTTTGAAAAAGAAGGTACTACTCAGTTCGGAAACTTTCCAATTAAGGATCGTTTCTCTCCTGAGTCTCTGCCTGTGCTCTTCCAAACCTATGGCATTAAGTACTATGGCCCCCATATGAGTATGAACCGATTTGATGATCAACTTGTTCTGTCTGCTATGCGTAAAGTACAACTTTCCGAGAGGAACGACGTGTTCATTTACGTAGAATCAGGCTTTCGCCTCACACAGGATATCTTGGGCTACAATCAATACAATGGCGCATTATCTCATCTCATCCTGGATGGTGAAGGCAACATTGTGTACAGCGAAATACCGGAAGCCATGAAGGTAGGGGAGAATTTCTCCAGCTTGACAGTAGATCCTGCCAAGGACGGGATATCCCGGGGGTATCACTGGTTCAAGGAGGATTCCTCACAGAAATGGAGTGTCGTATCGGTCATTTCGCAGTCTCAATATCAACAGGAGAAAAACCAGTGGTTGCTTCAAATTTTGCTGGTCGCTTTATTTTTTCTCGGATTTACCGTGTTTCTCGCTTGGCTCCTGTGGAAGATGGTCTACAAACCACTCGGTCTGTTCCATTCGGAGATCAATGGGATGTCCAAAAATCCACAAACGAAAGGGAACCGAGCTCGCACTCAGATTCCTGAATTTGATTTTCTGCTCGGTGAATTTTCGAATATGCAGCATCAGATTGGTGACCTCTTCAAGGAAGTTCAGCAGAAAGAGAAGATACGTGCAGACCTGGAAGTGGAAAAACTGCTCTATCAGATCAACCCGCACTTTCTGATGAATACGCTCGATACGGTGCACTGGTTGGCCGTCATGAACGGACAAGGAGAGATCGACAAGCTGGTGCAGTCATTAAACAAGTTACTGTATTACAATTTGGGCAAATTAGGGCAAGTCTCCACGATGGAAGAGGAGATTGATGCGTTAAGACAGTATCTGATTTTGCAGCAAATTCGCTATGATTTTGAATTTGACGTCCGTATTACTGCAGATGAACAAGTGCTTCAAATTCCTGTGCCCCGCTTCATTCTGCAACCGCTGGTTGAAAATTCGTTATATCATGGATTGAGTGACGAAGGTTTTATTCAGATTGAAGTAACATGCACTTCAACGTTGAACATTATGATACAAGATAATGGTGCAGGTATGACTGAGGAAACCATTCATAATCTGCTGAACAATCGTGAAGCTGAACAACAAAAAGTAGGAATGGGCATCGGACTCAATTACGTTCACCGCATGTTGAAAGCACAGTACGGGGATCAAGCACAACTGGTGATTGAGAGTGAATTGGGAACAGGGACAAGCATCCTGCTCGTTTTGCCTATTAAAGGAGAAGATATCTCGGCATGATTAAGGTATTAATTGTAGATGATGATAAGTTGGTGCGCAAAGGCATTAGCTCTGCGATGCCATGGAAAGAGTTCAGCATGGAGGTTGTAGGAGAGGCGAGTAACGGGGCGAAAGCACTGGATTTCCTGAAAACCCAACCGGTCGATCTGATGCTGACGGATCTTGCGATGCCCGTTATGTCAGGGATTGAACTGATGCGAGCTGCGAGGCAGCTCTATCCGGAACTTCACATCGTTGTGTTAACACTGCATCAGGATTTCGATTATATCCAGGAAGCACTCAGACTCGGAGCCATTGACTATATAGCCAAAGTCCAGCTGGAGAAAGAGCAATTTGAACATGTTCTGCAACGGATACATACCCGAATCAACGGGTTGACAAACACGATCAGAAAGATGCCTTCGCAGAATGAAATCAATGTCCATTATCAACATGTGTATGCACTTGTTTCACAGGATCGAAAATCAGAGCATAAGTGGCCAATGGAGATAACTGCGCATGAAGATGAGGTAAGGTGGGAGGTTGAGCGGAATAGCTGCATGTGGGCTGTTCACCCGTCGAAAGAGGATCAACTATTTCATCAATTGAAGGAATCGCTGCATCAAGTTCCCCATGGTACGTTGTTGGTTTTGTCTGATGTACAAGAGCGCACATGGTCACAGATCAAAAACTGGATTATGAATTATACAGATACGTCTTTATTCTATGCGTACAACCCCAATAACCAAGTCATTACCGTTTCGATGAATGAGGACAACACATGTTTAAAAGAACCGCAGGATGAAGAGATGGATCGGATTAAGCAAAGTTGGTTCCAGACACCATGGACCCACCACGACAGTTACTACAATCAACTCATTGACCAGTTTATATCATTACGATTACATAAAGGTCAGTTGATGGGATTGCTGTACTCGATCGTTATGGAATGGAACCACCTTTTTGCCCAAACTACGCTTGGAAGAATCGCCATGATACATTCTTTCGAGTCCTGGTACGAGGTTGAAGCATGGATCAAGCAGACAGCTGCAAGCATTCAAAAAGCAGATGAACAGACTTCGTATTCGCAGGAAATCATCGATGCCGTTAAGAAAGCGGTGATGATCGTGCAAAATGATTTGGAGCATCCCTATACAGCTTCAGGTCTGTCGCAACAACTTAACATCAGCCGAAGTTATTTCAGTCAATGTTTCAAAGATCTGATGGGCAAAACCTTTAATGAGTACTCCCGATTTATCCGGGTAGAGAAGTCCAAAGAATATTTGCTCAATACGAATAATACGATTTTCTGGATTGCGGAGCGAGTGGGGTATACGGATGAAAAGTATTTCAGCCGCATTTTCCGCGAACTGACCGGTCTTCTGCCAAGCGAATATCGGCAGCTGGGTAGGGGAAATAAATAGCCGACAGCTCCTGTTTTAGGAGCTGCCGGCTTTTGTTTTTGATTAAGAGTAAGGGTGGTTAGACGAATGTAGATCCGTAGGTAGGGTAAATGCTCACAAGTTAACCATACTTCATAATGCGGACTGAAAAACTGTAATCATTTCTCTATCCAAACGGACGTGTAATCCCTATCACGATGGGGCTTCACTCCATTTTATAATGAAAGCGCAAACAAATATTAAATATCAGAAAAAGGGGAATCGAACTAGATGAGAACAAAATGGTCCATGAAAAGCAAACGGTTGACGAAACGTCTGGCCGTGCTGTCCATGTCTGCCTTAATGGTTGCTGCCCTAGCGGCATGTGGAGATTCTTCCACTCCTCCTACTGCAGAAGAAGCAGGCAAATATGAGGTAACGCCGGGAGATCCGTTCAGTGCCTATAAAGACGAAATTACCGTTACCATGGGACGGGTAACCACAGCCAACCCGAAACTGCCGAGTGGTGATACCTATGAGAACAACGCGTATACAAGGCTGGTCAAAGACACGTTTAACGCACAGATTTCAGATCAATTTGAAGCCAATGGCGAAGATTATAGCCGTCAGGTTTCGCTCGCCATCGCGTCCGGGGAATTGCCAGACATGATGCGTGTTGATTCCAAAGATGAATTGAAAGAGCTGGTGGATAACGATCTGATTGAGGATCTGACAACCATATATGATCAATATGCTACGGATAATATCAAGCAGATATACGATTCCTATGATGGCCGTGCATTAGAAAATGCAACGATTGATGGACGTCTGATGGGACTTCCGGCGACTTCTCTGGATTCCGCACCCACGATGGTTTGGGTTCGTCAGGACTGGTTGGATCTGTTGGGGATACAACTTGATGCAGACGGAGACGGTGCCATCTCGCTCGATGAAGTAGAGAAAACGGCACAGGAATTCCTGGAAAGAGACCCTGGCCAATCGGGGAACCCGGTAGGTATTCCATTTGTGAATACGATGAATACAACAGATTATAATGGTTCTGCATATACGATGCTGGGTGTGGCCTCAACCGAGAGAGCCTTCCCGCAATATTGGATGAATGGTGAAGACGGCAAAATCGTGTATGGTTCCACGACAGAAGCAACGAAGAAGATGCTGGGTATCATGGCGGATTGGTTCAAGAATGGTATCATCGACCCGCAATTTGGAACCCGCACGTTTGACGATATTACGGCACTCTACGCCAATGGCCAAAGCGGTATTGCTTTTGGACCGTGGCATATCCCTGACTGGGGACTGATCAGTGCAAAACAGATGGATAAAAATGCGAAATTCTCGGCTTATACGCTGGAGGATGCAAACGGCAAAGTAAACGTAGCGCATGCCAATCCATCCAATCAGTTTATCGTGGTGAGAAAGGGATACGAACACCCTGAACTGGCCGTTAAGATTCTTAACCTGTTCTACGATAAATTGGCCAATGATAAAGATGCCGCAACAACCATGCCAGAAGCTGCCAAATATCAGGAGACCGGGGTAGACGGATCTACGAGACCTTTTAATATCGAAGTCAATTCGGCTACATCGCTGCTGGATGATTACTCTGACGTTGTTCGTGGGATCAAAGGTGAGATTGGCCTGGATGAGGTTCGAACAACCGAATCGAAAAACAATATCGGCAGCATCAAAACTTATTTGAGCGACATGGATACGGATGATGTGACTGCTTGGTCCAAATATCATTCACGGATCAACGGAGTGGGGCTGATCGACAAACTGACACAGGAAAACAAATTCGTATGGATGACACCTGCTTTCTCCGGCACTACACCAAGCATGAAACAGACGTGGGCCAATCTGACGAAGTTGGAGCAGGAATCGTTTATCAAAATTATAACGGGTTCAGAACCTTTGGATTACTTCGATACATTCGTGAATAACTGGAAAAAACAAGGCGGTGATCAAGTCATTCAGGAAATTGAAGATGAGATCGCATCCAAACAATAATATCCATGCACAGTAGCAGGGCTGCGATAAGCAGCCTTTCTTCAAGGAAAGGGGTTCATCCATGAAACAGGGGAAATTGAAAGCGAGAGGCCGGCTTGGCCCAGGTGCCATGTACCATATGATGATGCTACCAGGCATTTTGTTTTTGCTGGTATTCAGCTATGTTCCAATGGTCGGTATCATTACGGCTTTTCAGGACTATATACCGGCCAAAGGCATGTTTGGCTCTGAATTTGTAGGGCTGAAACATTTCACTTATATGTTCAAGCTGCCGGATATCGCGCAGGTCGTCAGCAATACGTTGGTGATAGCGATTGGCAAGATTTTGCTTGGAACGATGATGGCCATCATTTTTTCCGTTTTGTTAAATGAAATTCGTGTCAAATACGTTAAAAAATCCGTGCAGACGATCGTTTATCTGCCGCACTTTCTATCCTGGGTTGTACTGGCATCGGTCGTTGTCAACATGTTCAGTCTGGATGGCATTGTGAATCAAATGTTGGCGTTTTTTGGCCTCGAAAATATTAATTTCCTTGGCAGTAACACCTGGTTCCAGCCACTGATTATAGGAACTGATGTATGGAAAGAATTTGGTTACAGTTCCATCGTCTATCTGGCTGCCATTACGTCCATTGATCCCGGTCTGTATGAAGCGGCAGGAATGGATGGAGCCAGTTGGTGGAGAAAAGTATGGCATATTACATTGCCAGGCATGCTGCCTATTATTCTGCTCATGGGCGTAATGAGTCTGACCAACATTTTGAGCGCCGGTTTCGACCAAGTCTATAATCTGTATAACCCGGTTGTCTATGAGTCAGGCGACATTCTGGATACCTATGTCTATCGGATCGGTCTCGTTGGACGACAGTATAGCTTCGGTACAGCTGTTGGTTTGTTCAAGTCCGTAATCGGCATTGTTTTGCTCTTGTCTGCCAACCAGTTGGCCAAAAAATATACGGATCGAAAAATATTCTAAGGAGGCCAAACCTGTGTCCTATTCTGCAAACTTCAAAGATCGAATTGGCCGGTTTGTCATCTATGCCATCGTCATCATGCTGGCATTGGTCTGCCTTCTTCCGTTATGGAATATCGTTGCCATTTCATTCAGCAGCAGCGAGGCGGTATCCGCAAATGCAGTAGGTCTCGTTCCAGTCAATTTTACAACAGCAGCGTACACCA
This sequence comes from Paenibacillus sp. CFBP 13594, assembly GCF_014842675.1. Lineage (NCBI taxonomy): Bacteria > Bacillati > Bacillota > Bacilli > Caryophanales > Paenibacillaceae > Paenibacillus > Paenibacillus sp. CFBP 13594. The sequence goes on along the minus strand of NZ_JACYVQ010000001.1, from coordinate 1,013,585 downwards.
AAATTATTGATGATGCACAGTTCTGGCGTTCCTTTGGCATATCTGTTCTACGTGTCGCGCTTACCCTTGTGCTTAACATGGTTTTGATTATTTTAATGGCTTATCCGCTATCCAAATCGAAGAGGGATTTCAAAGGCAGAAACATTTATATGAATATCATGATTTTTGCCATGTTGTTTAGCGGAGGCATGATTCCGAGTTACCTGCTGATCAAAAACCTGGACATGCTGAATACGATATGGGCACTCGTTCTGCCAGGTGCTGTCCCCATATTCAGTGTCATCCTCGTGATGAATTTCTTCTCCGCTGTACCTAAGGCGCTTGAAGAAGCAGCGTTCATCGATGGAGCAAATCCCATTCAGGTCTTGTTCAAAGTGTATGTCCCTGTGTCCATTCCTGCGCTGGCGACAGTCGCCTTATTCAGTATCGTGGGTACATGGAATGACTTCTTCAGTGGTTTGATCTATATGACCAAAGTTAGCAATTACCCGCTAATGACCTATATTCAGTCCCTTAACGTGAATATTGCCGATTTGCTTCAAGCAGGCACCAATTCCAGTGAACTCAGCAACCTGACTGAAATTTCGAACAAAAACCTGAACGCAGCCAAAATCGTGGTCGCTGTTATCCCGCTTTTGCTGATTTATCCGTTACTGCAAAAATACTTTGTGACTGGCATTGTCGTCGGATCGGTCAAAGAATAACGTTAAGGAGGTTTAATGAACATGGAAAATAAAAAATGGTGGAAAGAAACCGTTGTGTATCAAATATATCCACGGAGCTTTCAAGATAGCAACGGAGATGGCATCGGCGACTTGAAGGGCATTGTGTCCCGATTGGATTATTTGCAGCAACTCGGCATTGGTGCGATCTGGTTATCACCCGTTTGCAAGTCTCCTCAAGATGATTACGGATATGATATTTCAGATTATCAGGACATTGATCCGATGTTTGGGTCTTTAGAAGATATGGAAACGTTAATTCTTGAAGCCAAGAAACGAAATATTCGGATCATCATGGATCTGGTGTTGAACCATACATCGGATGAACATCCCTGGTTTCAAGAAGCCAAAAAAGGCAAAGACAATCCGTACCATGACTACTACGTCTGGAGAGATGGTGTTGAAGGAACACCTCCGAACGACTTGGGGTCCACCTTTGGTGGTTCAGCTTGGGAATGGGTGCCTGAAATCGGGCAATATTATTTGCATCTATTTTCCGTAAAACAGCCAGATCTCAACTGGGAAAACCCGAAAGTCCGACAGGAAATATACAACATGATCAATTGGTGGATCGACAAGGGTGTGGGTGGTTTTCGACTTGACGTGATCGACTTAATCGGTAAAGAGCCAGATGCAAAGATTACGGGAAATGGACCTAATCTGCATCAATATATCAGGGAACTGAGCAAGGAGACGTTTCAAAAAGCGGAAGACCTACTAACGGTTGGAGAAACATGGGGCGCCACTCCGGAAATCGCCAAGCTGTACAGCAATCCAGACGGTAGTGAGTTTTCAATGGTCTTCCAATTTGAACACATCAGTTTGGATGAACAAGAAGGCAAAGGAAAGTGGGATCTTAAACCTTTGGATGTGATGGCATTAAAAAAAGTGCTGTCCAAGTGGCAGACGGAGCTCAAGGGTGATGCTTGGAACAGTCTGTTCTGGAACAACCACGATTTGCCACGTATCGTATCACGTTGGGGAAATGATGGAGAATTCAGAGTTGAATCGGCTAAAATGTTGGCTACCCTTCTTCATGGCATGCAAGGTACGCCTTACATATATCAAGGTGAAGAGTTGGGTATGACGAATGTTCAATATTCGATCGAGGATTATCGGGATATTGAATTGCTCAACTTTTATAAGGAAAGAATGGGGAAAGGTTATCCTGAAAGCAACGTGATGGAGTCGATCTACGCCAAGGGACGTGATAATGCACGCACACCTATGCAATGGGATACTTCCGATAACGCGGGTTTTACACAAGGGGAACCTTGGATTAAGGTGAATCCAAATTATAAGCAGATCCATGCCGAGGAAAGTTTGAATAACCCTGAATCCATATTTCATTATTACCGGAAGTTAATCCAATTACGAAAAGATCATGAAGTCATCGTATATGGTGATTATCAGCTGATCTTTCCAGAGAACCCAGACGTGTTTGCATATACCCGAACGCTGAATGGTACGACAATTCTTGTGGTATGCAATTTCCAGGGATATACGACCGAACTTCCGCTTCAGGAGCAATTAACAGGGTCCTATCAGCTTTTGATAGCTAACTATACAGGTGAACTATCGGAGAGCGAATTACGTCCATACGAAGCTAGAATGTACCTTATCCATGATTAAAGCATAATACGTTATATAATGTTCAGTTCTCAAGAAAGAAGGATTGTATTCAATGAAAAGAGTATGGTGGAAAGAAGCAGTAGCTTATCAAATCTATCCGAGAAGTTTTATGGATTCCAACGGAGATGGGGTTGGTGACATCAAGGGGATCATATCCAAACTGGATTACATTCAAGATCTCGGTATTGATCTGATATGGATCTGTCCGATGTATAAGTCACCTAACGATGATAATGGTTATGACATCAGTGATTACTGTTCCATTATGGATGAATTCGGCACGATGGCGGACTTTGATCAATTACTGTATGAAGTGCATCACCGTGGCATGAAACTCATTATGGACTTGGTAATCAATCATACAAGTGACGAACACCCGTGGTTTATTGAATCCAGAGCTTCACTGGATAATCCCAAACGAGATTGGTACATCTGGAGAGATGGGAAGAATGGGGACGAACCGAACAACTGGGAGAGCATCTTTGGCGGTTCTGCTTGGGAATATGATAAAGTCTCCGGACAGTACTATCTCCATCTGTTCTCCAAAAAACAACCGGATTTGAATTGGGCAAACAAAGATGTTCGTAAATCAATATATGAAATGATGAATTGGTGGCTGGATAAAGGGATTGATGGTTTCCGTGTTGATGCAATCAGCCATATTCACAAAGAAGAGGGCCTCTTGGACATGCCTGTTAAAGAAGGCGTCAAGTACATCTCCTCTTTTGAAAAGCATATGAATGTCAAAGGAATTCAGAGTTATCTGCAAGAAATGAAAGAGAATACATTGTCCAGATATGACGTGGTGACTATTGGGGAAGCAAATGGAGTTAAGGTAGAGGACCAAGAAGATCTGCTGGATTGGATCTGTGAAGTCAGAGGTAAATTTAATATGGTTTTCCAATTCGAACATCTTGACCTTTGGAAAAACAGCACGGACAGAGAACTGGATATCCTCAAATTGAAAAACGTCTTGACCAAGTGGCAGAAATCCCTGGAAAACGTCGGTTGGAATGCTTTGTTTATTGAAAATCATGATCAGCCCCGCAAAGTTTCATCTTGGGGAAATGACAGTGCTTATTGGTATGAAAGTGCCACTGCGCTTGGTGCCATGTACTTTTTCATGCAAGGTACGCCTTTCATATATCAAGGGCAAGAAATAGGCATGACCAACGTGGCTTACCCATCTATAGAAGATTATAACGACATCGCTGATCGGAATATGTATCAGATCAAACGCGAAGAGGGGATGTCGCATGAGGAGATCATGAACATCATCTGGGCTTCAAGTCGCGATAATTCCAGAACGCCGATGCAGTGGTCTTCGTCCAAACAGGCCGGGTTTACCACCGGTACGCCATGGTTAAAAGTGAATAAAAACTACGTCAATATTAATGTAGAGAAACAACTTCAGGAACCACGTTCTATTCTTCAATTTTATAAACAAATGATTCAGCTGCGAAAAAAACACGATACGTTGACTTATGGTATTTATGAGCTTCTTTTGCCGGATCATCCGAGTGTATATGCATATACACGTACACTGGCAGACGAACAGGTGCTGGTAGTAATCAATCTTACTGAACACATGGTGGAGCTTGAGGAAAATGAGCTTGGCCTCAACTTTTCAGAGATCTGGCTTACCAACTATGAGAATGGCATGCTGCCACTGGTGTTGCGACCGTTCGAAACAATCGTTGGTTTCAGTGATAATGTATAAGCAGGAAACGTAATAAAGCGTCTATATCATGGTCTGAATGATATAGACGCTTTTTATTGTTGTTTGGCAGGAGTATCAAAATTCACCAATAAACCGTTACATTTGTTAACCACATGAAATCAGCTGCGAATATTCGTTTTATTGATGGAGAACATCCGCGTATTCAGAGATACGTTCGAAACGTCCCTTGGCAAACGGGCATAAAGGTAAAATCTTAATACCGTTTTCTCGCGCGTATTCCACCATAGCTTTGATAAGTTCATCGCCAAGCCCTTGTCCTCGGTAAGCATTTTCCACCAAAGTGTGATCAATTATGTATAGCTCTGGACTCGAGATTACATAGGTCATCACCGCAGCAATGTCACCGTTATCTTGAATAAGGAATCTTTTATTGGCAGGTTCATGTTCTACGTTATGCATGTTCATCCTCTTTCTTTGTTGAATATTCACCGTCCAGAAGCTTATACGTCAAAGCTCCGCTTGGACATGTGTCAATATGCCGGGCAATGGCCTCCGAAGTGTCACCATCAGGATCAACCCAAGGACGCTTGCTTAAATCAAAAACAGCAGGGAGGCCCTTTACGCAAATCCCAGAATGAATGCAGACATCCGAATTAAACATGACCTCGATATCTTTGCCGTAGTATAACTTTTGTTTACTCATAATTCCTCACATCTTTCACTGTTGAGTTTATTTACAGATCTATAAGTTCAGGCTTACATGGCAAGCAGTATCTGCTTGGCTCTCAATGTCCGAATTATAAATGAGGAATCGTTAATTAGTCAACGTGACAAATCTCCTAATACGTTGGTGGATGCTGTCCTATACTGATCATTCTCTTCCAGAGGTATTTCTCATCCGCCTCGCACACATCATCTAACAACACCTTTAATGAGATTGTGATTTAGTCACTTCGATCTGAAATTGATCGGAATATGATTTGAGATTGCCTGCAAGACCGGCGAGTTCCCCGGAGATGTTCGACAGTTCGCTTGCCGACCGTTGCTGTTCCACAGCACTAGCCGTGACTTCTTCGGCCATGGCTGAAGTTTCCTCGGTTGCGGAAGCAATATAACTGAGGTTTTGTTCCAGCTCCTGACGAATAGAGTGCATATCCATCGTCCGGCTGTCTAAACTCTGAGCCAACTCATGCACTTCGGTCGATAAGCGGCTAACCTGTCCAAATGCCTGGAGGCAATCAGCGATCTGTTTTTCCTGTTCCTTAACAGCTACCATATTCGCATCAAAATGACTGCCCATCCGATGTATCTCTTGAACAAATGAACCCAGTATCTCATCAATCTCCTGGATCGAACGTTCGGATTGTTGAGCGAGCTGTCCCATTTCACCTGCAACGACTGCAAAGCCTTTACCCGCTTCTCCAGCTCGGGCTGCTTCAATTGAAGCATTCAGGGATAGTATTTGAGTTTGTTTTAAAATGTTGTGAATTTGACCGCTAATAGAGGAAGCGAGTTCGGATTGAGTCGTCAGAGACCTGGAAATATCCTGTTGATGCTCAACACGCTTGGCATTCTCTCGGCCCTTCTCAAGCAGAACCTCATGTTCACGTGTAACTTGTACTTGAACAGAAGATAGCTGCTCTGAAGTATAAGTAAACTGTTTCACATATGAACCTACTTCATCCATTATTTTGCTCAGATTCTCTGAATGCTGGACGGAGTGTTCTGTCTCTTCAGCCTGTTTCATTGAACCTATGGCAATTTCCTCAATCGCTCTGGAAAGTTCTTCGCTTTGACGCTGGTTTGTCTGAGCGGTTTCCGAAATATCTTTTGATGACTGTTGTAATGTATCTGAACCTTGCTGTATTCCCATCAGAATGTTCGTCAATTGGGCAACCATGATGTTAATCAAATCACTGATGTCACCGAGTTGATCATTGGTCATATGTGTGGATACGACTTTGAGATTCCCATCAGCAACCTGTTCGAGGCTTGACTTAATATCGCGTACTTGTCTAAGAATACCTCGTACTACGAATAACATCATGATCAAAGAAAGAATCAGTACAATCACAAAAATCGGGATTATGGTCGAATATGCATTATTCAGAGATGTCGCGGAGACTTGATTCACTGCTCCAGCAGAAATATCAATGCCCAGATAGCCAATGACAATACCTTGCGAATCCTTGATTGGTGTAAAGGAGGACAATAGCTGTCCCCAAGTTGGATCATCTACAATGCCTGTTGTGACGACTTCACCGCGTAACAAGCGTTCCTGAATCTGGGGATTAAATTCCATTGGAGTCGCGTAAGGGCTATATTCCGTATCGTCCCAATCAGCTCCATCTACGGTGTAGAACCACCCGTCTGAAGTTTTGTTATACATATAAACATACAAGGCTCCCGATTGAAGCCTAACTTTAACGAGTTCGTCCCTAAGACTTTTATATTCGTTGCTCTCCTCTGAAGCAGTAGAAGATAATGTCTTAATTAATTCCGACTCCTGACCTAGTTGAGAGGCGGTATTCACAGCCAGCTGCTGATTGTTATGCTGCATGGTCATTAATGATGCATTTTCACTGGAGTCGATGGTGGCCCATATGATTAGACCGCCCATAGCCAGTAGCGGAACCAGAATAATCAAATACAGTTTGAACCTTAAATCCATCTTTTTTTTGCGAGTCTGACTCACGTACGGTTCCCCCTTGGATGTAATAAAGTAAATATGGTTATTCGTATAACCCCATACTATTTATCGTAATATTGGAGGGGGAAATGAAGACTAACACTAAATTTGTATATACATATACGTAGGAGAATATGATCATTTGTGCTACCAGTGCACTAAACCCGAATGTAGAAGTTACGTCTTGCATCAAGAAACGTTGTCATTACCAAAAAAGCTCCACCAGCTTTGGGAATGGCATGTAGACAAGCATGAGGGATATCCTGGACAAACCTCTTTGCATAAGCGAGGGGCTGCCATCATCTTCCTCTCCCCATAGAACTTGAACAGGAACCTTCAGCTCGGGTAAATCTGTTCTATTGAATTCAGTATATTTTGCATTATAGTGAGCTACTTACCCTTTATTTGATCGAATTGATAAGCGGGTTATTTTAACGGAGACTGGGAAAAAATTGTTGCTACATGCCCAAAAAATGCTTGAGCTGTATCATATGATTAAGGAAGTGACTGCTGCACAATGGGAATTAACAGGTAATATCGTGATCAGTATTGGGGAAACGTTGTTGATCTATCGTTTTCCACCTACTATTGAAGAGTTCAAAATGCATTGAAGAGTATCAGATCGGGATTACTTCCAATATTGAATTCTGGAGTATTGAAGCTGTGAAACAGTCGATATTGAGCGGTATGGGCATATCCTTGTTACCTCGAATTACGGTAGAGAGGGAACTGAAGGAAGAACAACTTTCAGGTCAGCAGTACAAACAGAATCTAGCTACGCAGTTGTTATATCCCAAAAACAAGTGGATCTCTCCCCAAGTGGAAGCTTTTATCGAGATCGTTAGAAATCATGCCTCCCTATGGTAAGAAATGAGAAGAGTGTCTTCTGTTAATTTCCCGTTAAAATACTTCTTCCGCTTTAGACAAAAATGAAGAGACTATAGCTCATCACTATGGTCTCTTTCTGCTGGTCATAAAGATTAACAAAAAAGTGCCTGCTCATTTCAACTGTCCTTTATACTCTACCATTGAACCGTTGGATTGCTTCCTCGGTCATCGGCGTGAAGAGATTAACCAGATTACCGTCAGGATCGCGAAACAGCACAGCACGATTCCCCCACGGCATTGTGGTAGGTTCCTTTACCCACTCATCGACAAACGGCTTCAAACGCTCGTATTCGGCATCAACATCGTGGACGTGGAACTCAATAATGACAGTACGATTGTTGGCCGCCACAGCGGAACCAGCGCCAAATAGTTGCACCGTCTGGGAGTGGCCGATCGCTAGAGTGCACGATGGCATAACGAGTTCGGCAAAGACAGGTGCAGGGCGTTCTGCTGAAACACCCATAATTTTCTCATAGAACTCGACGAGACGATCCACGTCATCAGTAATGATGCGCACAGAAGCAAAATTCACGAGATATCATCCTTCCTATAATAAGTAATACATTTTGGATCAAAAACACTTCGTATTTACTTCTACTCCTTTACAATTGCTTACTCCAACTATACAAATACACTACTGACAACAGTATGTCAGTAGTGTTTTATGAAGAAACCACCGTCCACTAGCCATCATTCTATAGAAAGTATTAGAGTTTTAAAGTGAGGGTACTTGCTAAAAATCGATTGTACTTGGTGGTAAACAGTGTTACTCTAAAAGTCTGTGTTCGACAATATATTCAACACTAGCCACCAATTTAGTTATAAAGAAAGGTAACACTATGATAAAAGTTGAAAACTTATCCTTCTCATTTCCACAAAAGGAACTATATAAAAACATTTCATTTACGTTTGAAGAGGCACAACATTGTGCTTTTATCGGAACAAGCGGCAGTGGAAAAAGTACATTGATCGATATCCTGATGGATCCGGAACGATATTTGTTCGAGGGCAAGTTAGAGATAGACCCCGATTGCAGAATTGGGTATGTGAGTCAGTTTTTGCAAGTAGACAAAACAAAAGAAATGACCGTTTTTGAATATATCGCAGAAGAATTCATCAAGATACAAGATGAAATTACAGCAATTTATGCGGAGATGGCCACCACATCGGATATGGATTCCCTGATGGAAAAGCTTCAATTGGCTTTGGATGCCTTCGAAGCGATGGATGGGGACAATTTCGAAAAAAACATCAATAAACAGTTAAACCTTGCCAACCTCATGAAGCTCAAAGATCTTAGTATATCCGCCGTAAGCGGCGGGGAATTCAAACTTATTCAAGTGATGAAGGAAATGCTGAATCGTCCAGACTTCATGATTATGGACGAACCCGATGTATTTTTAGACTTTGAAAACTTGAACGCGCTTAAAAAATTGATTAACACCCACAAGGGAATGCTGCTCGTTGTTACGCACAACCGTTATCTGTTGAATCATTGTTTCAACAAAATCATACACCTCGAAAACACAGAGCTCCAGGAGTTTGACGGGCGATATATCGATTATAACTTCTCGCTGCTTCAGACTAAAATTGAGCTGCAAGAAATCGCAGTTGCTGAAGCTGAAGAAATTGAGAGATATGATCATATCATCGACAATCTTAGAGAGATCGCCACGTATAATTCAGAAGCCTCCAGAGGCAGAGCGTTAAAAGCCAGAGTCAAGTTTCAAGAGAGATTGGAAGCACGTCGAATAAAAGAGCCATTTGTCGATATCAAACAGCCAAATATCCGTTTTGGAATTGATAAGGAAATGGAAGACACCGTTGTGGTTAACGTCAATAACTATAGCGTTTCCTTTGACGAGTTGCTTTTGGAAAATGTGAACTTTGAGATCAAATCAACAGATAAAGTAGCCCTGATCGGTCCTAACGGTACCGGGAAAACGACTTTACTCCGAGAAATCTTCAAAAATAATCAGGATTTCATTGAAATCAATACTGATGTTAACGTGGCTTATTTATCTCAGGTTCAAGGCGAAATGCTAAAAGATTCGAATACCATACTAAATGAATTCATAGATGCTGGTTTTCAAACTTATGACGAGATTAGATCGTATCTTCCAAACTATGGCTTTGAAGGAGAAATCCTTGATCAAAAGATTGAATCGTTATCTGGCGGAGAAAAAAACATGCTTCAATTGGCTAAAGTTTCTGCCAGTCAAGCCAACGTATTGCTCCTAGACGAACCGACAAGCCATCTGGACATCTATACACAAATTGCTTTGGAGAAAGCAATTGAAGACTACAAAGGTGCGATTATCATGATTTCTCATGATTTCTATTCTGTTGTAAATGGTATGGATTATGTTTTAATTATCGAGGACAAAACGATTAGTAAAATGAGTATAGAAGAATTCAGACAGATGATTTATGCGAGTCATTTTGATGAAAACTATCTAGAAAATGAACAAAAGAAAAAGTCTGTCGAAATGAAAATTGAATTGGCTTTAAAAGATACTAATTTTGAACTTGCAAAGAGTTTGGTTGATGAACTAGAAGAGCTGATTAAGTTGCTTTAGACAAGGTGAATATTGCATAAATCTAAATCCCCCTGAATGTGGATTACTCCTCATTCAGGGGGATTTACTTCTAGAAACAGCTAAACGAGCTGATTCGCTGCAGATCAATGCCGGTGTATAGCCAGAAGAAGCCATTCCAACGGAAGCCAGCCACCGAATTTCTACCTACAAATACCGGGTACATCCAGAAGCCGGGACCACGATCCGGCCAAATATATGTGTAGCGAAACAGACAGCCGGATATGGCTCTTGGATCTACCGCATATAACGAAGCGGGTTGCTGTGGAATGAATGATGGTGGCGGTCCGGTGGGTGCCTGCACGCCTTGTGGTCCGCCGCCTCCACCCCCGGGGAACGATGGCGGACCAGGAAATCCGCCGGGTCCTCCTGGTCCTCCGGGACCCCCAGGTCCGCCAAAGCCTCCACCAGGTCCAAAAGGAGGTAAAAATGTCATATCACATCACTCCTGTTCATTAGTCTAATGTATTGTATGTAGGCAATTGAGCAGGGGAATGGGTGGAAGCCTATAGAAGGCCGCTAAAAATCAAGTCGAATCAAGTAAATTAAATTGCAGAAAAATGTCGAATAAAGTGATTGCTAACTAATTTATTATAACGAATTGAATATTAGCAGTGTTTGGCTGTTACTAGTAAAGCAGGCATGACCAAAATGATTTTGCATTTACCTTATGTGAGTAGGGGAAGGCATATCGTTTTGGTCTTTTTTATATCCAAATCGGATTCAGGCAAAAATAACGGACCAAAGCAAAAACAGAGTTGGATTTCCAGCTTCCTAAACTCACACGAGATTACCAAATGATAACTTTTTATTATAATTATTGGAAATTTGTTATGTGTAAGCGCTATCCAAAGAACTATAATCTATTTATCTGGATGTTAATCCGTTCAGAATAATTAGATCAAATCTAGAGGAGGAATTGTATGAAACGGTTAGGTCGATGGAATATAACAGCCTTGGTTCTTGTGCTGGTACTCGCCATGCTTCCATTTTCGAATGTCTCACATGCAGCCAAGGCAGTTACGGAAGTGGAGGGAGGTCATTTGAGCACAAACTTTGAAGACGGTACACTTCAGGGATGGACTCCACGTACAGGTAACGAAAGGCTGACAGTGACACAACAGGAAGCACACGAAGGTCAGTCCAGTATGCTGGTCGCCAACCGTGAGCGTTCCTATCATGGACCGATGTTATCGATGAAGGATCTGCTTAAGCGTAACCAAGAGTACGAAATTGCGGCATATGTAAGACTTACCCAGGAGCCCACCACGGATCAAACACTACAGCTCACCACATATAAAAAAACAACTGCCGAAAGCTGGAACCCGATCGGCAGCGTGAAGATTGCCAAAACAGAATGGAATACATGGCACAAGATCACCGGAAAATTTCAGTATAGCGATGATCCCACTGAATTGAATTTGTTCATCGAAACACCCTACATCTCTGAAGATAGCGTAGATACGTTATCGTTCTATGTGGATGATGTATCATTTACTCTGGCCGAGCAACTGGAGATCGAAGAAGGGATTCAGTCTCTGGAGGACCTGTATCAAGATGATTTCCCCATTGGTGCAGCGGTGTATCGCTGGCAGTTGGAAGGCGCATATGGTCAACTGCTCACAAAACACTTTAACAGCTTGACCGCAACCTATGAGATGAAACCGAAGTACATGTCTCCTTCCGAAGGTGTTTATGAGTTCGAGGCAGCCGATCAATATGTTCAGTTCGCCGAGGAACATGGTATGGGCGTACGCGCACATGCGTTGTTGTGGCATATTGATGCTGCAGAGTGGATGTTCAAGGATCCTCAGGGTAACCCTGCGAGTCGAGAATTAATACTTGCCCGGATTCAGGATTACGTTGAAACCGTCATGACCCGATACAAAGGTAAGATCTATGCCTGGGATGTGGTAAACGAGGCGATTGCGGATAGCAATGGTGATGCCAACGGTTTACGTAAAAGTCCCTTTTATGAACTAATCGGTCCGGATTACATTGAGAAAACCTATGAATTCGCCCGTGCAGCCGATCCGGATGCCAAATTATACTACAACGAATACTTCACGGAAATCCCTGAGAAAAGAGAGCATATGTATCGGTTGGTCAAACGACTGAAAGAGAAAGGGCTCATTGATGGTGTGGGTTTGCAATCCCACTATAACCTGGAATCCCCGCCCATAAAGGAAATTGAAAAAACGATCAACATGTTCGCCGAACTTGGATTGGATATTCAGATCACGGAACTGGATGTGGATAGCGGAATTCCATTTGGTGAAGAGATGTCCGATGAAGTTGCGGTAAAGCAGGCGTATCGATATAAGGAACTGTTGGATTTGTACAAAAAACACAAAGATCACATTTCTTCAGTTACCTTATGGGGACTCCAAGATGAGAAGTCTTACAACAACCAGGCTATGCTGTTTGATTCAGCCCTGAAGGCCAAAAAAGCATACTGGGGACTCGTGGATGAATCCAGCTTGCCTGTGTTGACACAGAGAGCCGTCTCACTTTCGGGTAAACCGGATATCAAAAAACAGTCACAAGATCCGCTCTGGAACAAAGCGGTGTCTACTCCACTGAAGGGTGATTCTTCAGGATCAGCTAGTTTCCGCACCTTATGGGATCAAAGTAACCTATATATCCTTGTGGATGTTCAGGATGCGAAGGCAGACGTGAATGACAGAGTAGAACTCTTTGTTGATCTCAATAATGGCAAGACCACCTCATATGAAGCAGATGACCGACACGTAATCATTAAGCGGTCGGGTAAAGCTGAGGGCGCGGAGCAACGTTCATATCGTGTACGTGAGACAAAAGCCGGATATCAGGTTGAATTGTCCATTCCATGGGGTGGTATCCAAGTCGGATCAGAATATGAAGCCGGCTTGGATATCCGTGTGACTGATGGCGGTGCAAGTGGGACACAACCTTATAATCCACTGTACTGGAATGATCGAACACAATCACAGGAGCAAGATACAAGCAAATACGGCGTGATTCAACTTGCTCCTATGCCCAAATCAGCACAAGCTGTGCAAGGGATTGTTCAGATTGATGGGAAGAAAGACGCCCTATGGAATAAGGCTGTACCATTTGAAGTAAAACGGTTGAACCAGAGCGAAGGTGCAGAGGCAGTGGCTCGCGCAATGTGGTCAGGTGAGTATCTATACCTGCTGATCGACGTCACTGATCCAAACATCATTACAGACAGCATTAACCCATGGGATCAGGATTCGGTTGAGATTTTCCTGGACGAGAATCACCAGCGCACACCGTATTTTCAATATGATGATGCCCAGTTCAGAATCAGTGCAGACAATGTGGGAACCTTTGCAGGGGGGGCCTCACCCGGACGCCTTGTAAGTGCTGTGAAGAAAACAAATCAAGGATATCTCGTAGAAGCCAGAATCCAATTACATTCACTGACACCCAAAGCAGGAAATGTTCTCGGTTTCGAGCTTCAAATTAATGACAACCAGGGCGGAGGTAAGCAGAACGTAGCCAAGTGGAATGATATGACCAATGAGAGCTGGAGAAACACTTCCCAGTACGGAATAATCACTTTTGTTGGAAAGAACAAACTCGGGCATTAAACCATCGGCAGTAATTGCAAGAATAGAAACCATCATAACAGTGGCTAAAACTCAACCATTGTTGTGATGGTTTTCATCGTTTACATAAGTCACCGAAGGGTGATAAGGGGCGATACAATCTGCCTTGACTATATTTAACAGCCCTTGATATACTAAATGGATGTTATTTTCTCTTTTATGGGGATAAGAAAGTTATCAACTACATACAACCGTTTGCGAGGGAGCCTTAACCGGCTGAGAGGGTGTTAAACCGACCTTACCTGATTTGGATAATGCCAACGTAGGGATGCAACGATGAAACGCTGACTTGGGTAGCTCATGCGAACCCCCTTGTTTTAGTGTATTTGTCTGCGAAACATCCATAGGATGTTTCGTTTTTTTGTTTTTAAATACGTACATTATGAATTGGAGGAACATATGTTGACTATTTCAGAGAGACTGTATCAGGCAGCACAGCCCGTGTGGAAGGAATGTCTCGAGCATCCCTTTGTTAAAGGAATCGGAGATGGTTCCTTACCGGTCGAACAATTTCGTTATTATTTGCTGCAAGACTACTTGTACCTGTATGATTATGCCCGTGTATTTGCACTAGGTATCGTCAAGTCGCACGATCCCAAATTGATGCAGTTTTTTAGTAAAAACGTAGATAACATCTTGAATGGCGAAATGAAAATTCATCGTTCTTATATGGAGCGATTAGGAATTACAGAGGATCATGTTTTTCAGGTAAAACCTGCACTGAAAAATGCAGCTTACACTAACTATATGCTCTCTGTTTCCCATGCGGGTGGCATAGCAGAAGTACTTGTATCCATTCTGGCCTGCTCATGGAGTTATGCAGAGATTGGTCAAGTCCTTGCTCAAAAACCAGGTGCAGCTGAGCATCCTTTTTACGGAGAGTGGATCACAGGATATGCTTCCTCTGAATACAACAACAGCAATCAATCCCTTGTGACGTTAACGGATAAACTATTAGAAGGCTGTAGCGAGGGAACGTACCAACGGATGGAGGATATTTTCGTGATGTGCAGTCGTTTTGAGCTTGATTTTTGGGAGATGTCATGGGGGCTGGAGCCTTGAGTTCAATGTTAGTTAATTCAATTAGAGAGCAGCTAATCAAGATGAGTACAGCGAATAATCAGAACGTGTCAGCCCAAAAAGAGATGATTAAACATTTCAACAACAAGCCCTGATATAATAAGCAAATAGCAACTATCTATTTTCTATGGAGGTGAGGCTATTGAAAACAATCGGGGTAGGGTTCTTACATGCACGGCTCTATGCAAAGCCAGTGAAGGATATGGCAATGCTTTGCATAGAGCCCGGGAATAATCACATTGCCAACGACGAATCGTAATATTCTACTAACTGGCTTTGCACCTTATTGATCTATTAAATAAGGAGTGAGGCCCATGAAATATTCAAAAGCCGAGTCTATTTTTCCGGAAGAATTGTTACGGATCATTCAAGAATACGTTCAAGGGGAATTGGTTTATATCCCAAAACCCAAAGAGGCGCACCTAAAATGGGGCGAGAAAACAGAGAGCAAGAGTAGGGTCTCTGCTCGAAACGCTGAGATCAAATCCTTATTCTGCAATGGAGTCAGGATAGAGGAGTTGGCGGGTCGGTATTTCTTGTCCTGCGAAAGCATAAAGAAAATAGTCTATACAAAGAACTAATGAAATCCGCTATCTCGTCATTTCGACGGTTTAGCGGATTTTGTGCAAAGATGACTTAAATCAACTTATACATAGTAACCGCACCTCTAAATCGATAGACTCAAGTTAAGGTTGTTGTGATGAAGGACGGCCGGATCATACAAAGAGGTGTAACGAATGAACGAAATCATAAAGAAGAAGCTGCTGGACAAAAATGAACTGCTCATTAACATGGTGATTGAACGCGTAAAAAGAGATTTTCTAGAGGATATCGCCATTATTGGGCTTACTGGTTCATTTAGCACCGGTGACTTTCACGAGAAGAGCGATCTTGATTTAGTTATCATAAATAATACAGAAAAGGGATGGGAAATATCCGATTGCTTCATCTTGGATGACGTTGGATATGATATCTATTGCACGCCATGGGATTCAAGAATACAAGAGCAATCCACCTTGGAGAGTTCCAACGTATCCAGCCTAACCGACCTAAAAATACTCTACTATGCAACGCCTGAGGATTTGGAAAAATTGAACGAGTTCCAGCAAAAAGCTCTTGATGCACTTGCGAATCCGATAGGAGAAGCGTGTCTTAATCGGGCAAATAAATGGATCGATCTGGCTAAGCAAGCATACAGCAATACGATGCTTGGTGAAGATATCGGTTCAGTGCGATATGCATCTGCTGGGGTTCTGTACAATCTAGTCAATGCCTTGGTGAGTATGAATAACACGTGCATTAAACGAGGGATCAAGCGATATTTGGAAGAGATACGTTCGTTTCGTTATGTTCCGGATGATCTCGAATCCTTATGCATGTCAATCATCGAAGCTCATACCATTGAAGATATTCGAAAAACATCTTTTAATATGTTGAATAGCGTTACGAGGTTACATAGCACGATGTGTGATAACTTCATTGTTAAACCGGTTCCGACCTTTGATAATCTTGGAGGAACATACGAAGAACTGTGGTGCAACTACCGCAATAAAATTTTGAACAGTGTTACAACGAACGATGCTTCCTACGTCTTTCTTTCGGCCTTTGGAGCACATGAGTATCTTGATGAAATGGCCACGGAGAAAGGCACCAAGAAATATGAACTTATGCAATACTTTGATGCAAGCAATTTACCAGTTATGAAAGAGAAGCTCCTTGAAGTGATGGATGAATATCTAGAAGAGTATGATAAGGTCGGCAGAGAAGTCGAACGTTATACAACCTTTGAGCAACTATATGCCCATTATATGAATCAATGACCTTACGTTCCAGCTAGTAATAAGTCCGGGAATTGAACACAAGGAAAAAATCCTTTTACAATGATTGTCAGTACGTTTATAATACAATCACCACGTAGATTACCCGACAAAAAAAGTGAAATATTGTAATATCTAGCCACACTCGGCTCGTCATATTCTTGAGCCGCTTATTACAACATAATAGATATCGGAGGTATGGTTATGGTCAAGAAGAAAATTTCGACAGCCATCAGTGCAGCTTTAATCGTTTCTATGCTGGCTACTGGCGTGATCGTCGCTATTGAAGGTAAAACAACGTTAGAGGTAGCGAAGTCAGCAGGGGATAAAAAGGTTGAAGTTATTAAATGAAAGCAAGACATTAATTAACCTGTAGCGGGACAAGAACATATTCCAATTAAAGTCGCTATTTTAGCGACTTTTTTTGTTTTATCGGTACATGTTCGGGTCCTGGGCTAAGGACAAGAACTTGTACCGATTGCGGATAGATGTTGATGTGCAAATTTTCTATTTTGAAAATCCAGTCGTACTTGTACTGAAACAAGCCCCTTAAACAGCGTTTTTTTCGTATTCCAAACGCCTTCCAATGAATCTCATTCAGCCAATTGCGGAATGCCTCACCCAAGCTATTTACTAGCGTTTTTGGCGTGAGAGAAAGAGGGGGCAGCTTAACATACGTTTTCGTCCAATACCATTTGACGCTTAGATATGTATACGTTTAGTTCAGTTCTTACCATCCTTATTATCAGTGACCCTATATCCGTCTCCAGTCTTATTCTAACTAGACTAAAGTCTCGATTGGGTGCTAGGCTCAGGTTTGTTTCGCGAATTCTAACACAGTGTTAAACTCCTAATCGGAATACATATACTTAAAGGAGTGGTATGAATTGAGTACATATATGATAAAAGACAGAAAAAAGAACTCCGAGGACGGAAGCACGATTCAATCATCAAGGAAAGGGTTATTCGTTTTTTTCGCTATGCTGATTCCATTAACGATTATCAGCTATGTTCTGGCCTTAAACGTATCACCCGTGTTTGGTCTGCTGCTCATGTGGGCACCTGGCCTATCCTCCATATTTGCCCGTTTAGTACTGCATGAAGGATTTTCGGATATTTCACTGCGGATCGGAGGAAAACGAACCTTAAAGGCCATCCCATTTGTGTTGCTATTACCGGTTATCATTGGTTTATGTGCTTACGGATTCGCCTGGGTTACGGGGTTAGTGGACTATGTGAAGTCAGGAGATGTCTTTATTGTCAGCCTTGTACTATCTATTATCTACCAAATGTTCGTAGGCACGGCCATCGGTGTGATCAGCAGCGCGGGAGAAGAGTTGGGATGGAGGGGATACATGCTCACCAGACTCATCAAAGCGAGAGTGCCTAAACCCATTTTAACAAGCGGTTTGATCTGGGGAGCGTGGCATATTCCGGCCATTCTGCTAGGGAACTATTATTCGGGACCGTCACTCGCCTTGTCCATTGTACTGTTCCTGATTACCATCAGTTCTTTTAACTTCATAATTAGTCACCTGCGATTGAGCACAGGCAGCATTTGGCCCGCAATTCTGCTTCACGCTTCCTGGAATGCCATCATTCAAGATGCATTTGACGAGTCAACAAAAGGAGAAAATGTCTTCCTATGGACGGGTGAGTCGGGTATATTGGTGGCTTGTGTGATGTTGATTGCCACCTGGATCTTTTCTAAAAAATCTGACTATAAGCAGCGTATATGATACTCTCTGGGTACAGAAAAATCCTTCTACTGGTGATAGAAGAGAAAGGGCGAACCTTAGAAATTGAATTATTTACGTTTCTTTAAAATATCAAAACCGAGCTAACGGGAAACGTTAGTCCAATAAAACCAAGAAAACAGTCGATTATGAACTACTCCCTGTCAAGTTGACAGTTAAAAAAACAAAATAATGGTTTCATTGAGATGCCTTGGCTCGGATGACGTGCTAAGGCATTTTATTATGCTGCTCTTCGGTATTCGTTCGGTGACATACCGCCCAAACGCTCTGTGTAACGGTAGTTGTTATAGTAGCGCACGTACCGCTTAACCGCGCTGTGAAGATCTTCATAGGTGTCATACTTCGTCAGATAATAGCTTTCTGTATGGCTTGATACCGCCTCCAGCAGGCTGCCTTTTGTAATGAGCTGAACGAGACTAGGATTTTACAGCACAGACTATTTGTAATATTAAAACTTAACACAAAATAATTATACCCGGGTAATATTGATTTTATCTTTTTACCCGGGTATAATTATTGGGCAAGGAAGAAAAAGGAGGTATAACATGGAGGCTTCACCTGCTCAAATAAGCTGTACTGCTTTTTTAGAGAAAGATTGTTTTGCCAAAGGCACTTTAGATTACGTTGTCGGAATCGTAAAAGATACCTTGGAGGACAGTAAGTTCGTACAACTGCTTATTTTTGACGATTTGACGGGTAAACCACTAGATATTGATTTTCGTGGAAAAACAGCTGAGGTGCTTGAGCGGTTAAACAGCCAGGCTGGACATATATCGGATACGAAAGAAAATGAACAACCCTCTCGCAGGGTTGGCCGTCCTAAGCTGGGAGTGGTGTCCGGTGAAGTTACTTTGCTTCCTCGACATTGGGACTGGCTTAAAGCTCAACCCGGAGGAGCCTCCGTAACGCTGCGAAAACTGGTTGATGAAGCTCGCCGCTTGGGAGAGAACGAAAGTAAAGTTCGCGCCGCACAAGAAGCAAGTTATCATTTTATGACTGCAATGGCGGGCGATTTCCCTCAATATGAGGAGGCTTTGAGAGCACTGTATGCCGGGAATAAAGATCACTTTTACGGATTAATTGATGATTGGACACCCGATATCAGAGACTATATTAAGACTTTAGCCAAGGGTGCATTCATACAGGAAGAGAGTTAATAACCACTTAAACGACGTTCACAACAGCAGATAAAGAAGGAAAGTGGGGTATGTAACGTGACTGAATCATCTCGTTACATTGAACCGACTAAAACTGGTCCCGAAACTGAACATTGGGATTTTGTCATGTTCGTCAGAGCAACACAGCGTCGTTCCTGGCCTTTTCAAATCATGTATCCTACTTGGAAGGGACTGGACGGCGAACTGCCGCCATTGAAGATTCTCGACCATTGCCCATAACAGAGTTACCATAAAATTAAGTGTAAGGAGAACATAACAATGAATATGTTAAGAGCCAACGGCATAGAACTCGCCTATGACAGTTATGGCAGCGAAACGGATGAAACCATTCTGTTGATTGCGGGGCTCGGTACCCAGATGATCCGTTGGACCGTTCCATTTTGTGAAATGCTGGCGACCCGGGGATATAGAGTAATTCGTTTTGACAATCGGGACACGGGTTTATCCACACACTTTAGCCATCACGACACATTGGATTTTGAAGCACTTGCTAAAACACTCATGTCGGGACAACTCCCGGTTATTCCATACACACTTGATGACATGTCTGATGATACAATTGGATTGTTAGATGCCCTGGGGATAAAAAATGCACATGTCGTTGGACGTTCGATGGGCGGCATAATTGCCCAGCTTGTTGCCAGCCGATATCCGGAGCGGGTTCTCTCGCTTACTTCCATCATGTCAACAACAGGAAATCCCGAACTTCCACCAACATCGCCTGATGTAATGGCGTTAATGACTCGGCCAGCACCAAACCCGATGAAGGATGAAGCTATGTACTTAGCTCATAGTGTAGCTTTTGCCACACGTATTGCGGGTACGGGTTATCCATTTGAAGAGAACGAATATCGTTTAATGATTCGAGAAGAGGTTCGGCGAGCTTATGATCCGGGGAGTATTGGGCGGCAAATTGCAGCTATTGCAGTTTCTGGAGACCGTCGTCCACAACTTGCAAAAGTGAAGGTTCCATCTTTAGTAATCCACGGGGTGGAAGACCCTATGTTTGTGCCAGCATGCGGACAAGATACGGCTCAATCCATCTCTGGTGCAGAATTTATGTTACTTAATGGCATGGGACATGATCTGCCGGCACCATTGTTTGAAACGGTTGTAGATGGAATCGTACGAACAGCCCGGCGAGGGCGCTGATGGTAAGCGCCCTCAATTCTTTTAAAATGGTTCTTCAGCTTTCGAAAAGAAGTTTTCCTACGATGACACAGTGAACTGTACCAAAACTTACCGCTTCAGCTATCGCGATGAACCCTTATCATTATGAATAGTGCCATGGAATATATCGAAACAAATTTTGCAAGCTGTCTAAGAATAGTGCAAATCCAAGTAATGTCGTGGGGCAAGAGCATAGTTCCATTGAAGTCGCTAATATAGCGGCTTTTTTATTTTAGCGGTACAAGTTCTTGTCCCGAGCCAAGGACAAGACCATAATCCAATAATTCATTCGATGAGCATGAAATCGAGAATGTAACGCAGGATTAATACATAAAAAATTGTGCTTTTATTGGGTTTATAATACTAACGATATTTTGTCGAACAAATTAAAGAGAAACCTAGATGTAAACTTTTGATTGTACGTGCCCTACTAATTGCAACATTCGAATTCAAAATCAAGGAGATGCACTGACTGCCGAATAAGCGCTTTTCAACAGCCATCTTTAATTTACATTTGTAATCATTTTGTTTTTAAAAAATAAAGAAATGATTAGATCAACTTAAATAAAAGTTGTTATTTTCAAATAATCAGTCATAAATTGTGCAAATGTAAACTTAAATAGATATTAATATATGACTAAATGTTCATTTATCCAAAAAAACTTTGACAAATGAAAACGAGTGGATTATTTTGTTAAGAAGGAATGTATTTTTTAGACACCTTTTACGATTCTATTAGAAAAGAGGGTATGGAATGAACGATAAATCTAAATTCGCAATATGTCTTCTGATGGCAACGGGATTAACTCTGACTTCAAACGGTATTTTTACATCTAAATCAATTGCGTCTAGTGCTGTACTCGCTGATCAGGAAACAAATAAACAGACAAAGGAGGAGCTTGATATTTTTGAAAGCGCATCCAAATCAAATACCAATCTGATAGGCTGGCATTTGAAAGGAAAAGGAGGATTAGAGAATACTTCAGAAGGAATCTTGCTAACTTCACAGCCTAAAGAAAATGTAATGGCCATCTCAGAGACAGTGTCCGATGATTTTATCTATGAAGCTGATGTCATGATCAGGGATACGAAGGCAGATGCAACATTGTTGTTTCGATCTAATGAGGATGGCTTTAGCTCGTACATGCTGCAAATCGTTCCGGACGCAGGTCTGATTCGGTTAAGAGATTCAAGAAATGGAGATGGGAGATTAAAGGAGGAGCGTAAAGTTTCTGTTGAAATGGGGCAAATCTATCATCTCAAAGTGAAGGCAGTGGGTTCCTCGCTAAAAGTATATTGGGGCAATCAATATAAACCATTAATTGATGTTCAAGACATTTCGTATCAAAGCGGTAAGCTTGGACTCCATGTATGGGATGGATCCGCCTTGTTTTCGAACATCGTGGTGAGCGATCTGAAAGGTAATTTGGGTACGGTGCTTTCTAACAAGGGAAAATGGCAGCCTGATATCAACGGAAAAAGAGGGACGGTAGAACAGGAGAGCAAAGCACAGCAAATCTATAATAAAGAGGCAACTGATATGGTCTATGAAGGGAATATTACCCTTCGTCCTGATTCTATTGCAGCTCTCGCATTTCGATCTTCAAGCGATGGAGCTGAAGGATATGAAGCTACTCTTACGAAGGAAGGAGATCAGGTCCGTGTAAGTTTGACGAATACAAAAGGAACAGTGATTGCAAGTTCGCAACGTACTTATCCGAGTCAGATGGGAGCCAAACATCATGTGGAAATCAAGGCAAAGGGAGATCGAATTCAGGTCTTCCTGGACGGGTACACTACGGCCGCGATTGACGTGAAAGATTCAACCTACAGAAGTGGAAGTACTGGAATCGTCGTAAAAAAGGGAACGGCTTACTTTCAGGATACTTATGTGACAGAACAGAGCCAATATTACAATGAGATATATCGTCCACAATATCACTACACACCAATACGTGGTTCAGCGAGTGATCCGAATGGACTTGTCTACTTCGAAGGAGAATATCATCTCTTCCATCAGGATGGGGGAACATGGGCGCATGCGGTAAGTAAAGATATGCTGAACTGGAAACGGCTTCCGATTGCACTTCCCTGGAATGATCACGGACATGTCTGGTCTGGGTCGGCTGTTGCGGATATGACAAATGCATCTGGTTTATTCGGAGATTCAGGAGGCAAGGGCCTTATTGCATACTACACTTCCTTTAATCCGGATAGCCCAAATGGGAACCAGCGTATAGGTTTGGCCTACAGTAAAGACCTAGGCCGTACTTGGGAGTATTCGAAGGAGCGCCCGATTGTGATCGAGAACCCAGGTAAGAGCGGAAATGAAGTTGGGAATTGGGATTTTCGCGATCCGAAAGTGATCCGTGATGACGAGAATAACCGCTGGGTTATGGTTGTGTCCGGAGGAGATCATATTCGTTTCTACACCTCAACGAATTTACTTGACTGGACATTGACAGATAATTGGGGATATGGGGATTACGTCCGCGGAGGCGTATGGGAATGCCCTGATTTGTTCCAGCTTCCGGTAGACGGAACGTCACAGAAGAAGTGGGTTCTGATGATCAGTACAGGAGCGAATCCCAAAACAGGCGGATCAGATGCCGAGTATTTTATCGGTCATTTAACAGCTGATGGTAAATTCGTGAACGATAATCCGGCGGGTAAGGTGCTAAGAACAGATTTTGGTAAAGAATTTTACGCTTCGATGTCTTTCGCTAACATGCCTGATCATCGCACAGTGATGATGGCGTGGATGACGAATTGGGACTATCCGTTCGCTTTCCCAACGTCCAATTGGAAAGGTGAACTAACCATCCCGAGAGAAGTATCATTGGTAACGACCGAAGATGGAATTCGTATGGTGCAAAGTCCAATCAAAGAATTGGAATCACTGCGTAAACCTTTGTATTCTGCTTCTAACAAGTCGGTGAGCCCTTCTTCCGGGAATCTGCTAAAAGGTATTATTTCAGGTGCTTACGAAATTGAAGCTGAAATTGAAATCCCTGAAACCAGCACAGTGACCGAGTTTGGCTTTAACATTCGTGAGGGTGCAGATCAGAAGACGGTCGTGGGTTATAAGGCAAGCGATAGTCGTATGTTTGTGGACCGAACTGCATCGGGCGAAACGGATTTTTCTAACCTTTTCAGTAAGAAACATGAAGCACCTATGCAAATGGAGAATAATCGGATCAAGATGCGTATTCTTGTGGATGAGTCTTCCCTTGAAGCCTTTGGTAACGACGGCAAAGTCGTCTTTTCAGATGTTATATTTCCGGATCCTGCTAGTAGAGCAATGAGTTTTTACGTAAAAGGTGGGAATGTGAACGTTGTTTCCTTGAAAGTGCATCAACTTGAATCTGTCTGGAATGAGGACATTCCTTCAAAAGCTCAAATAAAGATGGATACGAGTGTTCGGGAACTGGGGGTAGGCGAGTCGGATACACTGCAGGCGATGGTTGAGTACGGACCAGGTTTAGGCGTTCAACCGCTTAAGTGGAATTCCAGTAATAACGAAGTAATAACCATAGACTTGGCAGACAACTCACACGCAGTTATTAAGGCAAAAAAAGAAGGGGAGTCCACAGTCACTGTATCTACTCCGAATGGTAAAACTTCCACTAGTGTGCTCGTTAAAGTCATAGGTGGCGAGTTCCGGACAAACCTCAGTGGATGGACTAAAGATCTGTCTGCTGCTTCATGGTTAGTTAGTGAACATGGGATTCGTGGTAAATATTTTAGCGATGCGAATTATATTGCCAAAGAGAAGGCTGGGAATTTTACGTATGAAGCAGACATGATGCTCAGTGAAACAGGAGGGGCAGGTTCTATTTTGTTCAGGGCTAGCGAAGATGGTCGCAGTGGTTATTATCTGAATCTAGACCCTAACATGAAGGCAATCCGTCTGTTCTATAAAATCAATGGAGGATTTGAAGAACGGCAGGTTCTTGCAAAAGTACCATCTTTCATTCAGCCAGGTCAAACGTATAAGGTGAAAATAGAAGCGAATGGTCCGCATATTGTTGTTCACGTGGACAGTCAAAAAGTCATAGATATCATGGATGGTACTTTTGCAGAAGGCCACTTTGGACTCCATGTATTTGGCGGCTCCGCATCTTATCAGAACGTCAATGTCAGCAACGATGAACCTGCAAACATCACCAAGTCCAGCCTTGTAAATACCGTAACACAGAAATCCATTTATACAGTGAACCTTGTCAACGGGGAGCCCGTTACCTTGCAGGATGCAAGTGCGGCTTCCGTCCAGAAGTGGGTATTTGTTCCGACAGGCGACGAAGCAGATTCGTATTCGATTCGTACTACGGGCGGTCAGACGCTTGATCTGGATATAGGGCAAAACAAACTTCAGCTGTATCATTACTTAGGGTACAATAACCAGCGTTGGGTCCTTCACGAGAACAAAGACGGATCAGTTCATATTACTTCAGCTCATCATCAAAAAGCATTAGAAGTATCGGAAGATGGGACCGAACTCTTCCTAAATGAACTGAATCCATCACTTGATCGACAAAAATGGATATTAACGAAGTAATTAAAATTTATTGCATGATGGCATATCTCATAGATATTCCAATAAAGAAGTGCCGCGGGACAGGAACATTGTTCTATTCAAGTCGCTATTATAGCGGCTTTTTTCTTTTAACGAGAGGAATCAATCATATATTATATTTTTTCCTTCTTCACTTAGTTTTCTCAAAGATGTAATCATGTGATTAATCTCTTCTTCAGTGTGTCTTTCCCATGAAGCTAATTCAGCTACTATTTTAAGTGGCGATTTAGATCGATATGAACGTGTTGGGTTTCCAGGAAACCTTTTATCAGTTACGTTTGGATCACTTTCAAAATCTCCTAATGGTTCTACAATGTAGATTCTTTCTTTTGCATTAGATCTTGCCAATTCAGCACCCCATTTGGCAGCATTTAATGTTGCAGTAAAGTATATATGGTTAGAATTTTTCTCTTGGTAATTTGATAAGAACTGTGGTTCTAATAAATCACCAATTTGCAGTTCTGCTTTTGTACCATGAAAAAAAGGACCTTGATCTATGATCACTTTTTTGTCATCCATACTGATCCACCTCTTTTTTAGTATTGTATTTAGCAGTATAGTGTAGGAATTTCAAAAAAAACAGTCTATAAAAAAATAAAAAATAACGGTATAATTTAAGTAGAGAGAATGATACTGAGTCCAATAACCCAAGTTTAAGAAGACAGCCGATCAGCGTGATCGGCTGTTTTTTATTAACTAACGAGCAGCTTAAAAGATAATCCGTTCAAGGCAGGTCTCTGATTATCGAGTAGTGTTGTAATGCCAGAATATATAGTTGATAAGAATTATCATCCATGATATATTGTTAACCAGTAAACTAAATATAAGAATTTATTCAGAAACACCCCATTTTTAAAATTGATATTTTTGTTTACAAGTAAATAAGGAGCGATCAAAGAATGATCTCAAAAGATCGAACAAAACAGTTGCTTTATGACCAATTTATCCGTTTTTTACATGTGTATGAGAACCACAAGGATACAGAAATCGAGCATTTCCTAAGTATCGCCCAGCGAGAAAGCATCGAGAAAATCCCTCAGCATTTGACCGCGGTTCATATGATAGATTGCATTGGCAAGCATGAGCCCATTAACAACACGGGTATTGCCGAGGCGATGAATTTGTCCAAAGCAAGTATCACCAAAATTGGCAACAAACTGCTGGAAGAAGGATTCGTCAAACGTACGAAAATGAATGACAACAAAAAGGAGAGCTATTTCCGGTTGTCACCGCAAGGCAAAAAAATCTTTGAACTGCATGAACGTCTGCATATACATGAAGCAGAGCGCTTCTATCGTACTCTCGACAAATATTCGGAAACGGAGCTAAAAGTAATCCATCAATTTCTTCAAGACAGCAGTATAAATATTGAATCCAGATAGAACAAAGGAGAGTGAAACATTTGAGTCTGGCGGAATTGATCAGGGAGCGCAGGAGTATTCGTAAATGTAACTCTACGCCGGTGGACCAGGAGTTAATTGTAGAATTACTGCGTAAGGCTATACGGCTTCAACCATTTGTTGAGTCTGGCTCGTGGCGTGTAGTATATGCCGGAACGCCGGAAGCGCGCAAACGGTTGGTGGACTGCATGCTGGAACAGATGTCACAGAGCAAGCTCGGCAAGCTGATTCCCGGGAAACTTCTGGATGTTTTTAAAAAGAGATTTACCGATATTCCTGCCCACGTCATTGTTATGTCCACTGTAGGACCGAATCGTCTGACCAATGACCGTAATTATGCGGCTGCCTGCGGGGTGATGCAGAGCTTCCAACTGCTGGGCTGGGAACGAGGGTTAGGCATGTTGTGGGATACAGAGTCCATGATTCAGCATGAAGGGTTCTTCAATGGTATTGGCTTACGTGAGGATGAAAGATTTGTTGGGATTCTTCATATAGGATATTACGACAAAGCGCCAAGAAGTCGGAAAAGGACACCAGCCGAGCAAAAGTGGACCGTATTGCGAGGACAGTCTACATAGAAGAGGAGGATATGAAAATGAAATTGTCAGATCTGGAAGGAGACATGGACGGTCCGAGTGAGTTTTTGGAACAACCGGTATCGCAGGATCTAATCCTTGAAATGCTCAATCATGCCGTATGGGCGCCAAATGATGGCCTCCGAGAGCCGTGGCGATTCATCTTTGCCGATAACCGGTATGGGGACATCATGCAGGGATTACAGGGGCCTGCCCCTGCATATCTTCTGGTCTTGGTGAAGGAAGAGGCGGATCAACATAAGCGAGAAGAAGACTTTGCGGCTGTCTGCTGCCTAATTCAGAATTTCCGCTTGCTGGCTCATGAGCAAAGTCTGGGCGTGCGTTGTTCCTTGCATGACTGGATGTACGACCCGAGCCGTACTGAAATGTTTGGTGTACTGAGTAACGAGCGCATTGCTGCGGTTCTGGAATTGGGATACGGTGAGAATCAGTGGAAAGGAAATACGGAGTTACCTGAGACTCAACTTCATTTTGAACTGCTGTAGGGGTGGAGATGATGGGATGAGACTCCAAATGGAAAACCTCGGCTCGTCATCGTCTTGAGCCGCTTATTACATAATAAATATAGGAGGTATGATTAGGGTCAAGAAGAAAATGTCCACAGCACTCAGTGCAGCTTTAATCGTTTCTATGCTGGCTACTGGCGTAATAGTCGCTATTCAAGGTACAACAACGTTAGAAGTAGCGAAGTCAGCAGGGGATAAAAAGGTTGAAGTTATTAAATAAAGCATACGCGAGACCTGCTAGAAAGTTAAAAAAACCTCAGCTCGGTTAACCCGGCTGAGGTTTTTTTCTGTATCATTATGCATTGAAAAAATGCATGCCTAGATGAAATAAGAATAGAAAAAAAGTAAAGTGATGCTGCGGTGCAAGAACTTCTACCAAATGCCTATTAGGCGTATCTAATCGTTATTTTCCCTTTAATTCGTTAAGCTGTTCACGAAACCGCAAAATCAGTAATAAACTTTAGAATTTTTTAATATCTTACCACTATTTTCTTAAACACTCTTTTCTAAAATGAGTGGAAAGGGAGGCAAAACAGGAAACAGAATGAAAGACTAAAGTTAACAGTGAAAGGAGGAATTTAGAAAACCATGAATAAATGGCTCCGTAAGGATGCTTCGGCGGCCATGTTCTTCCTTGTGCCAAGCGGCATCGGATTTGCACTCTTTTACCTTATCCCGTTTGCCATGGGCGTGTATTATTCGTTTATGAGCCATTCGGTAGACGGTCATTTTGTGGGACTCGATAATTATCGTGAGCTGCTCGGAAGTGCTTCTTTCCTCAAAGCAGCTTCCAACACGTTATACTTCAGTACGATCAGTGTTCCACTTATGATCCTGCTGTCATTGGGGCTCGCGATGCTTCTGCATAAAAATGTCTATATTCAAAAATGGCTTCGAACAGCTTATGTGATGCCGCTTGTTGTGCCCGCCGCCTCGATCATCATGATTTGGCAGATCCTTTTTGATTGGAATGGGTCCCTTAACGCCTGGCTGGATAGTTTCGGATACGGACGGGTGGATTGGATGAAATCCGAATCGGCACGTATAGTCGTGATTATGGTCTATATATGGAAGAACATAGGTTACAACGTTATCTTATTCCTTGCCGGGCTTCAGCAAATACCGAAGGATTACTATGAAACGGCTCGTATTGAAGGTGCAGGTCGTTTACGGCAATTTGGGAGTGTTACACTGGTTTATCTGACTTCAACGATGTTTTTTGTAGTGATTATGTCCATTATTAACTCATTTAAAGTGTTTCGGGAAACGTATCTGATTGCAGGCGACTATCCCCATGACAGTATTTACATGATGCAGCACTATATGAACAATATGTTCATATCACTCGACATTCAGAAACTAACCGCAGCGGCATCCTTGATGTTTGTCAGTATACTGCTGGTTGTTCTAGCTCTGTTTGCGATGGAGCGTCGGCATCGGCAGTACATGGAATAGGAGGTGAAGCAAAGTCTGTGCGAATAGTCTACATATTGAAAAATGGTGTGTTAACATTCATCCTGAGTGTTATTGCCTTGATCTTAATATCACCTATTGTGATTATATTCACAAATTCTATGATGACAGAACTGGAAATTGGGATCAATTATGGTCTCATCGGGCAAATGAATGAATCAGCCGTCGGTAGAGATGGTGTATTTGCAAACTTGAAACTGATACCGGATAAGGTGTCCTTTGCACAGTACGGCAAGGTATTTCTCGACAACCCGAAATATCTGATGATGTTCTGGAATTCGGTGTTCATGGTCGTACCGATTATTGTAGGTCAGACTCTTGTTGCGGCTCTGGCTGCCTATGCATTCTCCAAGCTAAAATTTCGCGGCCGGGACTCTATGTTTTTGGTATATGTCATGACGATGCTCATGCCATTCCAAGTCACGCTGGTACCCAATTACATTATGGTCGATATGCTTGGGATGCTGAATACTACAAGTGCTATCATTCTTCCTGGCATCTTCGCAGCTTTTGGCGTGTTTATGCTCAGACAATTCATGCTGGACATTCCCTACGCCTATATTGAAGCTGCCAAAATGGACGGAGCAGGACATTTAAGGATATTTGTTACGATGATTGTTCCGATGATCAAGCCAGGATTAGCGGCACTTGTGATTTTGCTCTTCGTTGATTATTGGAACATGGTGGAACAGCCTCTTATTTTTTTAGACGACCCGTTCAAGCAGCCGCTGTCCGTCTTTTTATCTACGATTAATCAAAGTGACAAGGGTATCGCTTTTGCTGCATCCATGCTCTATATGGCCCCGATGGTGATGGTATTTCTGTATGCGGAGTCGTATTTCATTGAGGGTATTCAATTATCCGGAGTTAAAGGTTAACTTTTCAGTGCTGGTTTTGGGAGGAGAAGAAAGGATATGGAGTTAAATACAGGGGCTGCTGAGCAAAGACGAAAGCGAATTATTGTAGTCGTGTTCATAAGCTTTATGGGATTGCTGCTGCTCTTCACATTGTTTAGCAATACGCTGCAATCGCTGACCTTACCGAAAGTGACTACGGAGCAGCCCAAAATGGGAGACATTCAGTTAGTTATTGAAGGTAGCGGAATCCTTCAGCCGATTGCTGAAGCCAAGTTATCCGGTTCAACAGAACGGAAGACTCAGCAGATTCTTGTGAAAGAAGGCGAACGTGTAAAGAAAGGACAGAAGCTTATCACCTATGATAGTCAATCGACAAAACAAGAAATTGAACTTGAAGTAACAAATCTGGATAAGCAGAAGATCGAGCAGCAGAATTTTCAGGACCAATTCATCCAATCGTCCCTCGAAGAAGATGAACTTAAGCTGCGCAGCGCACAACGTGAAATTGAAAAAGGCAAACTTGATATTGCTGCGCAGGAGCGCAAGATCAACGAAATGAGAGAAAAACTGTCCAAAGATCAGGTACTGACCGCTCCGTTCGACGGTATTATAACGAAGTTGAACGCGGTAGAAGGACTGGCTTCCGCAGGCGAACCAGATATCATTGTCTCGAACAGCGGGGAAGGTTACAAGTTCGAGGTTAATGCGGATGCAAAGCGTTTATCCAGGTTAGGGGTATCCATCGGAGAACAGGTCAAGGTAGAGGTAGATACAGATCAAGAGCAGCAAGCCAACAGCATGGATGGCATCATTGAAGAAATCATTAATGCGGAGCCACTTATAGAGGGAGCCTCTGATAAAGGAGCGGGGATGGTAACCATCCCGCAAAAGATCCTTCGTATTAAGCTCCTCAATGCCGAACTGAAGGGAGGTGAGCAGGCTCGGATTAAAATCGAGAAAAGTTCTCTCGATCAAGGGCTGCTTGTTTCCAATGAAGCTATTCATCAGGACCGGGAAGGCACTTATGTTTTTGTAGTCGAGGAGAAGCCGGGGGCACTCGGTAATGTATTTGTTGTTCGCAAAGTCAAGATTGAGTCCAGCGAGAAGAATGACAAAGAAACGATGATCCAAACCGACATCATCTACGCAGAGGATAAGATCATTCTGAACAGTAGCGAGCCTCTGCAAGATGGTGACCGTATCCGCTTGGAATAGTGAGACGTAACAATAAGAAGAGTTCAGGAGGAATTTTACAATGAAAAAATGGCTTTTGCTCCTTTCTATGGGGGCTATTATCACGAGTTTAACCGCATGCAGTTCAGGGGGAAGTAGTACAGCAGATAAAGTGACATCGAAAGATGGAAAAACAGTGCTTACCCTGTCTGTGACAGAGTCGACCCCATTCTATCAAACAGTGGAGAAAAAATTCGAAGAGAAATACCCGGACATCGATCTTCAGATCAATGCATATAAGACGGGAGAACAATGGGGATCAGGGGAATACGAGAAGTATCGGAATTCTATGAATACAGCCATGTTATCGGGAAAAAGCATGGATATCATTGAAGTTGATGACCTACCGTTGAAAGAATATGTAAGCAAAGGTTTTCTTCTCGACATGAACGACTTGCTCAATAAAGATCAGACATTGGATAAAGACGATTTGCAAATGAATATTTTGGACGGTTTGAAGGTGAATGATGGAATGTATACCGTACCTTTGGGGTACAGGTTACGAGCATTTGTAGGAGATGGGGAAATGCTGAGCAACGCTAATGTTAAGTTTGATGATAAGACCTGGAACTGGAAGGAGTTTGAGAAGGTTTCAAAGGAAGTAATCCAAAAGAAAAGTGGTACCGATAAGCTTTATGCCTTAGCGTCCTACCCGCCGGAACTCCTCTTTCAGGAGATGCTTGTTGAGAACTACGCTGCATTTGTCGATCCTTCGGCCAAAAAGGCAACATTCGATTCTCCCGAATTTGTGAATCTGTTCGAGCAGGTTAAACAAATGTACGAGGAAGAGATTGTGACATCGGAAGAAGCAAAGCCGGGCAATCAAATGTTCAATTCCACATCAATTACGTCGCCAATTGATTTTATCGAAGGTCCCTACATGCTTTTTGATCAACCCAAGCTGCTGCAATCACCGCAGGCGGGAGAAACCGGAGATCGAAAAGGCTCGCGAGTATCTACTATAAAACAGTTCGCAATCCATGCCAAATCGCCCGTAAAGGATGAGGCCTGGAATTTCATCAGCTTCTTATTGTCGGAAGAAGTGCAAATGTTACAAGATCGAGAAGGATTCTCGATGCTTAAATCCGTGAATGAAAATAAGATTGATAATCTTCGAGAAAAAGTTAAAAATGGCGAATACAAGCTTCCAAATGGGGAGATGGCAAAAGTATCGGATGAACAGTTCGCCGTGTTTAAACAAGTTGTTCAATCCGCCGATCAATATGTAGATCTGGATGTTAAAGTGTTAAGTATTGCCGGAGAAGAGTCCGTTGCATTCTTCAGCGGACAGAAAACTGCCGAGGAAGTAGCCAAACTGATCCAAAACCGGGTCACAACTTATCTAAACGAATAGGTAAATGGCGGGAAGCAGCCTGCATTCGTGCGATGCTTCCTGCTTCACAGAATGAAAAGCGGGCAAATGTCTTTTTATACAGGGAGGTAGATTCATGTATAGGCCAAAAAAAACATATGTGACAATACTACTCACTGCCGCCGTGTTGGGTCATTTCATGGCCCTTGACGTATACGGGGCATCCACGGCTGATCACCTCGTTTCCAAATCTACTGTAGCCACGTCTGGTCTGACATTAGATCAACTGGGCTCAGTTTCGTTGAAGCAGAGCGTCCATGTAAAGCTGACGGAGATGGATGTTTTTACTCAGCCAGGTGGAAGTATTCTCATATATACGCTTCGTTACAGTAACAGCAGCGGCAATAGAATGGATCTTATCGATTATTTTTCCAAGGTTTCTACGCCGAGTGGTACGACTATAAAAGGAAAAGCAGTGACCCGTGATGCTGATAAACGAACGGTGCCTGCGAACAGCAGCCTGTCTGTGACGTACTATGCAAACATTGGAAACTCGACAAAGGTCAATGGGATCAAAATTTCCATGTTCGGATGGGATTTTAACAGTACAAATTATCAGAAAAAGCTGGGACAATTCACGGTTCCTGCCCAGTACTCATCTGTAATTCCGATGGGTAAGAGCAAAAAGATCACAATAAATAATCTTCCTGTTACAGCCAAGGTGGATACCTTGCAGAGGTATAAAATTAATGGAAAAGTGTATGTTCAATTGGGACTCAGGCTCTCAAACGGAGGAACCAAAATGCTGAGTGACCCTGGATATAAAGCATATCTAAGGTCAGCGGGCGGTTCAACATTTCAGCTTGTACCCGATTCAGCCAGCTCAGGCTACAAGCTTCAGTCTCAGGAGAGCAGAGTCATCAGTTATTGGGCTGAGATACCCTCCACGATGAAGACACATGGCATGACTCTGCAGCTTGCGCAGGAAGATGAAGTATTGAAGATCCAGATCCCAGTGCAATCGTTCAACCTTCCCGATGCAGCCCCGGATGTTGCTGTAGTGCAGGGCAAAAGCACCAAGATCATGATGAAACAGCAGCCAGTCACGGTCAAGGCGGAACGGATGCAGCGAATGAATCATAATGGAAAAGTATACATGAGAGTGGCCGTTCAATATGCAAACAGGGGCAAGAAGGTACTAAGCGATCCCGGATATAAAGCACAACTGAAATCGGCCGGGGGCTCAGTATTCGATCTTGTGCCTGAGGATGATACAGGGAGCAGCTTCAAGATCCAGCCAGGACAGAAACGAACGATATATTATTTAGCAGAGGTTCCATCCAACCTTAAAGCAGAACTTATGACGATGCAATTTACGCAAGAAGACGAAACGTTGAACATGATGCTACCCGTAAAAACCTTCAAGCTGCCAGCTGTTACCGCTGATAAGCCTGTGCCGGCTTATGGCATCAGAAAAATTTCGATGAGCCATCAAACGATTGAAACGCAGCTGAAATATGCTTCTGTATATACTGAGAACAATACTGGCAAATGGAATATTCAATTCCGCATTAAAAATCTCGGTGAAAAATCCGTGAAGCTGCCAGCTTATGAGCTTTCTATTAATACGGATGAAGGCTACAGCATTCCGGTGAACGCCAAGGCAATTGACCATGTTACCCTGAAGCCGATGGAGGAGAAGCTTATTGATCTGGATGTAGATGTGCCATTGCATATGAAACAGAATACGCTGCAGCTGCAATTGACTGAGCCTGCTACGGAAGGGAAGATTAGCTTCCCGACGGCACTTTATAAAGTTCCATATGCTCAAGAAGGCAAAAGCCATCCGGGCTTAGAAGATATCATTGAGAATAGTCACGGGACATTTGGCGTGAAGCTTAGCTCATATCAGCGGCTGCCATGGGGAGATAAAGATCAGATCGTAGCCCGAATCAGCATTCGTAATACCAAAACGACGACCGTGCAGCTGCCTGTGCTGAAAGCAGCAATAAATGCTGGAATGCGGGATCTCAGTAGTACAGGCCAAATCGTGGTACAGGATAACCAAACGACCTTGGCGCCCAATGAAACCGCGGAACTCTATGTCCTTGCTAACATGCCGTATTCGTATAATTTCAATCAATTACGAATTGAGCTCCAGGAAACAGCAGGCGAAGACGTTACTAAATTTCTGTCGTTGAACTTCAACCCGTTCAACAACGCTATGAGCCTGGTTCCTGCAGGCGACGCTTATCCCATCCATACTCCAGGCAAGAAAACAGAAGTCCGTGAACGCTTGACCACCATTTACCATGATGCTAAGTCCAATCTAATGTACACGGAACTGGAAATGACCAACCAGGAAAAACGGCAATCCAAGCAGTCACAGTTAGTTGCTTACTACAAAACACCAGATAACGAGTATTTTGAGGCAGAGGTCAGCCAATCGTCCGCCAAGACCAGTCCGAAAGGGAAAAACCTGGTGACGGTCTGGAGCAAGCTTCCACTAAATGTGAATACTTCGCAGCTTGAACTGTATGTCGGAGAAGGGGTTGCGAATGGAAAGATGGCAGATGTCGGGGATGAACTCACGGGCTCTATTAATACTGTTCGTTTAGCACTTAGCCCTAGAGTTGTACAACCAGCAACGAACCTGCAACATGTGGAATTGTTTCCGTATCAGCTCAACATTACGAGAGGTGAGGGGACGCTTAGCGCAGGGAAAGATATGCTTAATATCGTTATTTATTATGATCTCTTAAGAAATGGAGATTATGAGACAGGTTCTACTGACCATAAGCTCATTATGGAAGTCATTGACCCGAGCGGGAAATCCATAGAGAAGATATTAACACTCGGTACCGATTTAACCGTTGGCAACAATAAATCATACTTCATGAACTTGAATACCAACTTAAGCAAAATCGTAACTAGTGGGACAGTTCGAATCAATCTGTATGATGAGTTCCAAGGGCGAAGAATGTTGCTCGGAAGTCAAGTCTATCCATTCATATATGAAGAGCAGGAGAATAAACCAGATAGCGAATAAAAATAATAATACACATGCTATTGAAGGACAACATCTCTGAAGATATGATACTATATTTTCGGAGATGTTTTTTGTCGACGGACAAGAACATACTCCCATCAAGGTCACTATTTTAGGCGACTTTTTATTTTATCGGTACAAGTTCGTATTCCAGATACGGTCAACCTGCATTGTATGAAGAAGGAGAATGGCAGTACAATCACAGGTATGACAGAGACTAATCATGGAGTTGCGTTCCATGCCTGACTCAAAGTAGGGAACTTATATTAGTAATAACAATTCATGTCGAGGGACTGATAGGGTGATAGGGATGAGAAGACTTGAGTCGGATATGTCAGTAAACAACGAATTGTTTTCTGATATTGTCAGGTACGAACACGAAACGATAAGCGGTATGACCATAATAAACTCAAATGTATCGACTGTACTTTTTATAAATGTAGATTCAATGACCGGATTTTACAAGCGGCGAATATCGTCAATTGTTCCTTTACCGGCAAGCTAGTGGATATTACGTTTGAGGGAAATGGCCAACAAAAGCTAATCGCCAATTTTGAAAACTGCATCCTAGACGCTGTTCGTTTTGTAAGCTGTGATCTGACGAAATGTATTCCGCCAAAATCCAAAAACCATTTGTATGTTGAACAGGTATCCGCACGTGTGAAAAATGCTCTGACGAAGATAGACGATGACCCTAATCTATCTGACGATGATCGGAAAGTACTGATACGCAGTCTGCGCAAGCTTGAGCAAATGGAACAATATATATTTAACACAGCGCAGATGAAGAAAATATATGGTGATTTTTTTGTTGAACAATTTTTCAGTTGTCTGGATTGTAACCTTGCGTAAACAAGAGACAAAATTTTAAAAATGGATTGAAGTGAAAGGAAAGGGGCCGCTGCACCAAAACATCATAACTGATTGAGCTTGCTTTCAGGCTCTTCACCATTTTCTACACGTCTTATATTCTTTATAAAGAAATCATATCTTGTTTTATGAAATTTCCGACCATCAGGCATTCCTGCTTTATGGGGAGTAAGTATCACATTACCCAGATTCCGGAGCTCACTGTCAATCGGAAGCGGTTCAGATTCAAACACATCCAGGCATGCGCCTGAAATATCCCCGTTTTTTAATGCATCAATCAAGTCTCTTTCGTTGACAATGCCGCCGCGGGCTGTATTGATAAAAAGAGTGGTATTTTTCATTTTTTTGAATGCCGCTTTGTTGATCAGCTGTTTGGTTTGCTGATTCAAGGGTACATGTACACTGACGATGTCCGATGTGCTTACAAGAGTATCGAAGTCCGTCATTTTCACAAAAGCGTCCGATTGTACAGTGGCATTTTTCGCATTCGCCAGCACATTCATATCAAAAACCCTGCAAAACGAAGCTACTTTTTTTCCAATAGCACCCAAACCGATAATTCCAATCGTTTTTCCTTTTAACTCACTCCCTGCATAGTCCAATTGATTTTCATCCATCTTGTTTTTCATGAAAGTATCAAGAAACGGTATGTTTTTATAATAAGACAATATCAGTGCCATTACATGCTCGGCCACTGCCTGTGCATTCACTCCTCCAGCATTGGCCACCCAAATGCCGCGCTGTGTACAGGCAGGGACATCCACATTATCAAATCCTGCACCCGTCTGTACCAATTTTAATTTTTTTGCGTTAGAAAGCAGACTGTGATCCACTTTAATATGTTCAGGGATGATTACCTGGCTATCTTCAATATGATCCAACATTTCTTTTCCGGGCGGAACAATTACAACGTTCCAATCTTGCGGAAAACACCTTGCAATATTTGATTTTGAGGTCTCGCTAAAATAGCCAACGATGAGAATTTTCATTGCTAAGCCACCTTTCATAAGCTATACCGTTCTTTGAATAAAACCCGGTTGATGCACGTCATTTTATCCTTTTAATACAATTTTATCAAGAAAATCTCGCCAAGTTCTATTGAATTGGAATGGAAAAGAATCTAGATAAACAATATACTAGCTATATAGTTTTTTATTGAGGTGAATATCAAATGGATGAAATCGATGAGTCAAAACAAATTGTACTACAAATCGGCGGTGCATTAAAAAAGTATAGAAAAGAAAAAAACATGACCTTAGACGACTTATCAGAATTAACGGGCGTAAGCAAACTTACTCTGGGGAATATCGAACGTGGTGAGACAAATCCAACTTTGGCCATCATATGGAAAATTTCAAAAGGTATATCTTTACCGCTATTGGCTTTGTTCACATCAGAGAAACCTGTTAGTTTGTATCGAGCAGGGGAGGGACTGCGGTTTTCTAATGATGAGAAAAATTGGATCATTGAACCCGTCTTTAAAAGCAACGATATTGAAATGTGTCGGGCTTACTTACAGCCAAATAGCTCGTATTACCCTGAAGGTCACCATGTGAATACCACTGAAATTGCGACAGTAATGACGGGTTCCATCGAGTTACAAGTCAATGGAGAGATTTACACATTGAATCAATATGATACGATCAGTTTTCGTGCAGATTATCCGCACGCTTATACCAATCATACGAATAACGAAACAGTGCTCCATATTTCCTTAAAATATGGTTTCTAGTCGTCGAAAATTCACTTATTAAATGCAACTCCGAATTCCATGACGGGAATTCAGAGTTGTATTTTTTATTCAATTTTAGTATATCATAAAATAATTATTGTTTATTAAAGTATATTATACTATACTTTTATTATTCGCGCGGATGTTATAGCAAAGTTTTCAGCCAACAAATAGCAAAAATAAGACGTAATAATTCAGGAAGGAGAAATGAAGAATGCCGAATAAACAAAATAATAAATTCGTGCCAGCCTCTGCAGCGCTGATCATTCTCGGCATTATTGTTATTGCAGCTAATTTACGTACTCCCTTAACCTCAGTTGGTCCTTTAGTGGGTTTTATAAGGGATGACGTTCATATTTCAAATACATTAGCAGGTCTGATCACAACGGTACCCTTGCTTGCTTTTGCTTTATTATCACCTCTTGTACCAAAATTAGGACGGAGGTATGGGGTTGAGCGTATCATTTTGATTGCCCTAATCTTTCTGACTGTTGGTATTGTAATACGATCTTTATCTGGCGCAGCTAATCTCTTTATTGGAACAGCAGTTCTTGGATTCGCCATTGCCGTTTGTAATGTATTATTGCCCAGTATAATTAAACGGGATTTCCCAAATAAAATTGGATCCATGACAGGCGTTTACTCCATTTCAATGAATTTATCTGGGGCAATCGCTTCGGGAGTCAGTGTACCGCTAGCCATAAACGGAGGGCTAAAATGGCAAGGAGCACTTGCGGTATGGGGGATACTAAGCTTTGTATCGATCCTGTGTTGGTTACCCCAATTAAGAAATCAAACGAACCAAACAGCCAAGACGAGTCAACAGATGGCCAGCAACGATGTGAATGTCTGGCGATCTCCGCTTGCCTGGCAAGTAACAATCTTTATGGGGATACAGTCCATGGTTTTCTATGTGTTGATCGCATGGTTGCCCGAAATTTTAAAGCAGCAAGGAATTGAATCCAACCAATCAGGCTGGTACCTCTCGATCATGCAGTTAGCGATGCTTCCATTTACCTTTATTGTCCCTGTTATTGCTGGGCGTATGTCTAACCAACGTTTGTTAGTAATCATCACAACCATTTTGCTTTTGACGGGGACACTCGGACTTCTTTACGGAAGTTCCAATGTCATTCTGTTGTGGATCGTCATACTCGGAATTGGTGGAGGTTTCGCCTTTAGTTTGGCCATGATGTTTTTCGGATTGCGCACTGAAAATGCGCATCAAGCAGCGGAACTATCTGGCATGGCCCAATCGATCGGATATCTTCTTGCCGCAATCGGTCCAGCCCTTATAGGATATCTGCACGATGCAACAAATAGTTGGAACCTGCCACTTTTCATTCTTCTTGGGGCTTCGGTCTTACTCTTTTTAGTTGGTATCGGAGCAGCGAGTAATCGTGTTGTAGGTAGTCAAAATAGATACGAAATCTCACGGAAAGGATGATAACTATGTTTGACAAAATTCTGGTCGCCATTGATAAAGGTGAAATAACGAACAAACTCCTTGATGCAACCGTTGAAATAGCCCAAAATAAACAAGTTCAAGTTACCTTGGTTCATGTTAGCCAGAGTTATGTGCCGATCGGCATGACGTTTTTACCAGAGAATTTTCTGGAAGACATAATGAACGAAATGGAGAAAGCGAGTTTGGAACAGTTGTATCAAGCCAAATCTAAATTAAAGTCTGCGGGAATTAACCCGGAAACTGTTCATCTTAAGGGAGATCCCGGGCATGAAATATTGAATTATGCAAGGGATACCGAGCAGCAACTTGTTATTATCGGAAGCCGTGGGCTAAGGGGCATAAAAGAAATGATGCTTGGAAGTGTCAGCCACAAGGTTTCACAGCTATCAAGTTGCCCGGTCCTCATTGTACATTAACCCTCTAGGAACTGGAGAACGTTAATAGTATAAATAAGTGTTAGAAATCATTCCGCTTGGGGTTCAAACAGAATTCATGACAGATCTCAAAAACTCAATACCATGAAATAATAAAAAGCCCGCAAAAACGCGGGCTTTTGTTCGTTTTAACATCAAGTATACATTACCTGCCGGAAATTTCATTCAGCGAGATTTCTTGTTCCTCCAGCAGTCGTTTCAGCTTTTGGCGCTGCCGTTTTTCCTTCTGACGGCGCTCTTTGTCCTCAGCCTTTAGAGCCTTGAGCAGGGAGAAACACATACCAATAAGGACAATAGCGAACGGCAATGCGGTTACAATGGATGCCGTCTGGAGGCCAGTTAACCCCCCGCTGATTAGCAGTACTACCGCGATAGAGGACTGCATGATTCCCCAGGTTAATTTCACTCTTGCACTTGGGTCCAGCTTGCCATCTGAAGTAAGCATGCCCAGTACAAAGGTAGCTGAATCAGCCGACGTAATAAAGAAGATCATGATCAGCATTGTGGCGATGAATGCCACGATCGTGCCCAAAGGCAGCTGCTCCAGCATAAGGAATAAAGCGGTTGTTGTATCTTCCTTGACAGCCTCCGCCAGATGAGCGGCATTGAACAATTCCATGTGAAGTCCTGTTCCGCCAAAGACGGAGAACCAGATAAATCCGAAAAGACTTGGAATAACCATGACGTAAATTACAAATTCCTTTATGGTTCTTCCTCTGGATACCCTTGCGATAAAAGTGCCGACAAAAGGAGCCCACGAGATCCACCATGCCCAGTAAAATAACGTCCATGCTCCAATCCAGGTTTCTCTTGAGAACGGGGTCAGTCTCAAACTCATGTTAATAATGTTCTGCATGTAACTGCCCAAGGTCGTCGTGAATGTGTCAAATATGAAAGAAGTCGGACCAGTCACTAATACAAACATCATCAATAGCACAGCTATAACGAGGTTGGTGTTGCTCAGAATCTTAATCCCTTTATCCAGACCGGTGGTTGCCGAGATCAAAAACAGTACGGTTACAACTATGATAATGACAACCTGAGACAGAGTCGAGTTAGGAATACCGAATAAGTGATTCAGACCCCCGCCGATCTGAAGTGCACCCAGCCCAAGCGAGGTCGCAACACCAAAGATGGTGGAAATGACCGCCAGAATATCAATGACCTTTCCAAGCCAGCCTGCAGCAAGACGCTCACCTATCAGAGGAATAAAGGTGGAACTGATCAGCCCTTTGTATCCTTTCCGGAACTGGAAGTAAGCAAGCGCTAGGCCGATGACGGTATAGATAGCCCAAGGATGCAGCCCCCAGTGGAAAAAGGAATAACGCATTGAAAGTATGGCTGCTTGCGTTGTTTCGGGTACCGCCCCCTCAGGGGCAGATAAATAGTGGGATAGCGGTTCAGCTACTCCCCAAAAAACCAGCCCAATGCCCATACCAGCGCTAAACAGCATGGACAGCCAGGAAAGCGTAGAATACTCCGGCTCATCATCGTCATCCCCAAGCCTAATACCGCCAAATCGGCTGAACGCCAGATAAAAAGCAAAGACCAGGAAGAACAGTGTCGCTAGCAAATAAAACCAGCCAAAATTCTGAATAGAGAAGTTGTAGGCAACATTAGCCACATCCGCCAGCTGATCAGGAGCGACGGCTCCCCATATTGCAAATAGTGCAACGATGATAATTGTGATTGTAAATACCATGATGAGACCTCCGTTATGTAAGCTTCAGCCAACTGTTCCTTAGTATGTGCTAGTCCGACTTGTAATATTTCGGAAAGCTAGCTTTTGATAACTTAAAACAAACTGCAGTGTAATGAAACACCCGTCGGTTTATTCGTTCCCTTTTTAGTGAGGAATTAGTGACAAAGATTCAGGATTTAATTAGGATATTTGTATTAATTCAGAATCCGAGCATAATTATTTATGCATAAGAACGAATACCCATTATGGTCGCTATTTTTGCGGCTTTTTGTTGTATCACATAGACTTTTATCTGTAAATACAAGGAGTTATAACGTTCAAAATAGAATTCTAGTTTAGAGTGATTGTCTACTTCCAATATTAGTAATATTGGTCAAGTGACACGATTCACCTATTAAAGGGATATTACTTCTTATCCTTTTATGAAAAAATTGAAGGGATTGATACGGATGAAAACTAAACAATTATTAGATATGAATAATAACGTGAACAACGGCATGTACGGTTTTATTGAAATTCCAGGTAAACAAAAAATGAATTGGTTTGAAAGCGAGGAACAAATAAATGAAATTGGTCTTACAAAATGTAGAGAAGAGTTTTGGTGAAAAAAAAGTATTAGCCAATTTAAGTTTTCAATTTGAAAAGGGAAAGATCTATGGCCTTCTTGGGCGCAATGGCGTCGGAAAAACAACGTTATTCAATTGTTTAGGTGGCGAGATCCAAGTGGATGGCGGCAAAATGAAACTTGTCAACGGATCTAAAACGCGTGACTTGGAAATGGATGATGTAGGATACGTTTACTCTTTGCCACTGTTACCAGAATTTCTGACAGGATATGAATTTGTACGTTTTTTCATCGATGTTAACGTAGATGTGATTGAAGGACGAGGAAACAATATTGATGCCCTGTTTGATATGATGCACATTGCTCAGGATGACCGACATAAGCTCATTAAACATTACTCGCATGGGATGAAAAAAGTGATTTAAAAAAAGATCATATCCTAATTTTCTCGACCCATATATTGCAATTGGCAACGGATCTGTGTGATGAGTTAATTATTTTAAATCATGGGAGTTTAACACAGATTTCACCCGAAATCCTTACTCAGCCCGACTTTGAAGAACAGGTAATTGAATTATTACGGAATGAAAGCCAAAGCGGAAGTACGAAGGAGAACGCCGATGACGGGAATGATTAGTACAATTTCTCGCATATGGCAGTTACAGATGATTACGCTGGTCAACCGTTTGATCTATTTCACGCATAATTTACCGTTTGTTGCTCATTTAATCAGTGAACAAACTTATGCTGCTTTTCGGACGAAACGTGCAATTGGTGCAATTGCGATTATTTTATTATTTGTCGTTGGTTTATTGGAAAGCTTATTATATTTCGTGGGAATGTTTGCATTGCCCATGCTCTTATGGACGGAAAATATTAATCGTACGGAGCATTTTAACCTTCTTCTTCACATGTATTTTTGCATAAGTGGCGTAATGGCTGGGGTAACGAGTGCAAAAGTGTTGGAATCAAACAAAATGAAGTATACATCTATCCGACTTATGCGGATAAACCCAACCAAATTTATGCGAGCTACGCTATTTTATCGGTATACGACATTTTTCATCTATCAAGGGATTGCTATGACTCTGGTTGCGGTACTTTTTAAATTTTCAATTCCTCATGCATTGCTGATTGTGGGAATGATGACTTTTTGGCGAGTGATATGTGAATCTTTACATTTGGCATTATTTAAATGGAAAGGCATTATTCTTGTACAGAAAATATGGGCTACGAGTTTGAGCATGTTGCTGGCACTGACTTTTGCTTACCTTCCCTTCACAAAACTAAACCTTCCTCTATTTGGATCTGTGATATTGGATCAACCGGGGCTTTTGATACTGATATCGTTGTTCGGGGCTATCTGTGGGTATGTTTTACTAAAACATACGGATTTCACATCTGCAGTGCGCGCAGTAATAAACCATGCTGATCCATTGTTAAATCCAG
The DNA here is from genome assembly GCF_014842675.1 of Paenibacillus sp. CFBP 13594. Lineage (NCBI taxonomy): Bacteria > Bacillati > Bacillota > Bacilli > Caryophanales > Paenibacillaceae > Paenibacillus > Paenibacillus sp. CFBP 13594. The sequence continues at coordinate 969,538 of NZ_JACYVQ010000001.1, read as the reverse complement.
AAATACGGATGGCTGATCTTCAACAGAGAATGGTTCAGTCAAAAGAACATGATCTTAGCAGGCCTACGTCGTCTAACCTTCATGTCAACGAGCAGCGCACATTAGAAAAAAAGGGATACGAGCAATTACACGAAATTTTGGTTACCAGGCACACCGCTCTCCTCCGTGCACCGTTCCACAGACGTTTATTGGCTATTATGATCATAGGCATACTCCTACCTTTGTTGGTACTCATTTTCAAAAATCATCTTTCACTAGATTCAATTGAAAGATTCTCACCTTTAATCATTATGTTCATGCTAAATCTGACCGTAGGTAGCCAGATTTGTAAGGCTCTATTCTACCATGTTGATAAGCCGATGATGCGCTATCCATTTTACCGCCAGCATGCGAAGCAGCATTTTCTGTTACGATTTAGAAGTATATTAAGCATAAATCTTAAGTTAGGTTCTTGTTTAGCAGCTGTAGTAAGTGTATCTATACTTGTATTAACTGGAGGACAAGATATAAGTACACTACTTCCTATCTGGGTTACAACCATTGCACTGGCTGTATTTTTCTCAGTACATCATCTGTTGTTATACTATGTGATTCAACCTTATACCACTGAGTTGGAAACCAATAGTCCTCTTTTCTCATTCGTAAACGGCCTTATTTCATTGAGTTTTGTTGTGGCGATGTATCTAGGTCCTCCACTATGGGGACTAACCGCTATTATCATCGTGTTGACTATAGCCTATCTATCCATTGCTGTCCTTCTCGTAACCAAATATGCTCAAAACAATTTTAGAGTGAAATGAGAAGGAGTTTCCAAAGCATTGAGTCTTAATCCCCACTAGGGCCTATGTAATGTAGGAGGGATGAGATTCAATGCTTTTTTTGATTATGAGGAGGTATTATAAATAACAGAAAAGGATGTTGGAGAAGGGCTGAATGTTCAGCAAGTTTATTAGCAACATTGCTTCTGTTTTAATCTAATCGTTATTTTGCGATAAATGTTTTCCCTTTTTTATTGCAGGAAAATGGGAATCAGAGCACGAAATATGTTGATAATTATGCTAAAAAAGTTGCTTTGTGCACAATGATGTATCCAAAGCTGGATGTGCTTGAGCAAAGAGAAAGGTGTGTCACTATCCATGAAAGAACCATCTGAACACCTCATTGCCATGCTAGGTCAGCCTTATGAGTCCAGGCGTGTTCAACAAGTATTGCAATCCTTCGGTGTCAAACGTATGCCGAAGGCGAGTGATTATTTTAGTGACGACATTATTTGGTCTGTAAAGTCATCTATCCGCCTAGACGTTTATCGCTCACCGAAAATTCATGAACTGACTGGACGTGACGATCTGAACACGGATGAATGGATAATCGGCGCCGTCCATTTTCTTGCTCCTGGATCGGATGACCGAATCCATACCCCGTTTCCAGGACAGCTTCCTGCCGGAATGACAATGAACTCAACGCCAGATATGTTGATTCGTGAATACGGTCAACCTGCATTGTATGAAGAAGGGGAATGGCTCGGGGGCAGCGGTCCGTTTCTGGCTTGGCGTGAATCCGGCATAAATGTCGCCATTGAGTATGAAAAGAACGAGGACGACAGTGCAATGACATGTTATACTGCCTGTTTAGTTGGATGTATCGGCGCTTGGCGAAAGGATTACCCGGAGGTTTTTGCTCCCTGAAGAAATCAAAAAAAGAAGCACCCACGCTTGTCTGCACACCCATGGTAGGACTGAGACCAAGCATGGAGGGGCGTTCCATTCCTAGCTCAAATTAGGGAACATATATTAGTAATAACAATTCATGTCGAGGGACTGATAGGGTGATAGGGGTGAGAAGACTTGAGTCTAATATGTCAGTAAACAGCGAATTATTTTCTGATATTGTCAGGTACGAACACGAAACGATAGGCGGTACGACCATAATCAACTCAAATGTTGGTTCACCCATATTTTGGAGCTGTAACCTGCAACATCTTATATTTGATACCTGCGATCTTACAAATGCGAGATTTTTTGCCGGTAGTACGATTGATCATTGTACATTTATTCGTTCCGACTTGCGCTCTGTTGGCATCGCCAAAGACGAAGCTGTTTTCACCAATTGCGAATTTTCCTCCTGCGATATGAGAGGGATGACATTGGAGAATGCTACGTTTATCGACTGTACTTTTTATAAATGTAGATTCAATGACCGGATTTTACAAGCGGCGAATATCGTCAATTGTTCCTTTACCAGCAAGTGACCTGACACAATGTATTCCGTCAAAATCCAAAAATCATCTGTATGTTGAACAGATATCCGCACGTGTGAAAAATGCTTTGATGAAGATAGACGATGACCCTAATCTATCTGAAGATGATCGGAAGGTACTGGTACGCTGTCTTCGCAGGCTTGAGCCTATGGAACAATATATTTTTAACACAGCCCATATGAAGAAAATATATGGTGATGTTTTGGTTGAACGATTTTTCAGTAGTCTGGATTGTAACATGGCGTAGATTTTCTCGAACGATTCCGTAGAATGATGAAGCGCGCTGTATAAGTTATCGCAATAATGGGGAGTGTAGAAGAAAAAAGGTGGAAGAGAAATGTTCCGATTATTCATTTTGATACCCTGTTTTTTTCTGTTGCTTGGAACAACTTATAGTGCCTGGGGAGCAGAGATTACCGGATCTTCTCTCATAAAAGATCTTCAAAAAGGCGGATACATCCTTTATATCCGACATGGAGATGCAACTGTAGGGGCAGATCAACAAAACTTTAGTCTAACAGATTGCACTACGCAGCGGAATTTAAGTGTATTGGGAAAGGAACAAGCTGAAAAATATGGCGAGGCTATCCGTAAATTAAACATTCCCCTCCAAATACCTGTAGAAGCAAGTCCTTTATGTAGAACCCTCCAAACGGCTCAGATTGCTTTTGGTACACAACATATAAAAGTAAATGAATTCTGGTTAAACGTATATAATCTCAGTCAAAACCCGAGCACTGAAAAAATAAATAGTACATTGCAAGCATTTACAAATGAAATTGAACAAATACCTCCAACTCATGTTAACAGAGTAGTTATAGCTCACTCTTTTCCTCCTGGGATAGGATTAGGAGAACTCGCGAGTATGGAGACCGTAATTCTAAAACCGCTGGGAGATCAAAAAGGGTATGAGGTTATTGGGAAATTGACATTAGAAGATCTTTTACAACTAGCCGGATAGCCGGATCGTCAAACTAAATTGAAGATTGTAATTCATGAGGCAAAATTTTAAAAAATGGATTGAAGTGAAAGGAAGGGGGCCGCTTTTGGTGACAAAAGTTGCCCTCTTTAATTTCCTCTTGAATTAATCTTATTTCCCGCTGGCCTTATCCAAATCAGTTGCCCGATAAATGGAATTCCAGTAATTCAAAATCGATGAAATATCATCAATGGAGGTACGCATTGCAATGTAACCGTCGGGACGAATCAATACGAGTTCTTTACTTGTTACATCGTAAATTCGATAGGCATTACCTGCTGTGTCTATTAAACCTTCCGCCGCCCCCTCAACGTGGGATGGCAGGATATAATGCATATGGAGTTCATTGTTGGTGAAGTTCTTCAGCGAAGGATCGATGCTGTTTGCAAAAGCCAAAAGCGTCCAGTGTGGGCCTCTCAATAGGTCAAAGAGACTTCCTGCAAATCCGGTGCCTTGCAGGCCCGTAGCATTAGGAGCACGATCCCCAGGAAATGAACGGGTAGCATTTGTTCGAGCAGGATGACGGGTAAGCGAACTTGAGCGATAGGAAATGAGTAGTCCGCTCGTCAGATCGTCGGATATGGTGCTCAAAGTTTGGGATAACCCTCCGCCTTCAGTCGCCGTTCCTATGACCACTCCCATCTTCTTCGTGCTGTCCTCAAGAACAGATTGAGCCACTGGGCGGCGCTCCTCATCGTACGTGTCGAGTAAGGCGGTGTCCGCTCCCCGCATCACAGCCGCCAGCTTCCAGCCGAGATTGTACGCGTCCTGCATCCCCGTATTCATGCCTTGACCACCGGCCGGCGAATGAACATGAGCAGCATCGCCGGCAAGGAAGACCCGGCCGTTGCGGTAACATTCGACCATACGAACGTTGACCCGATAGATGGACAGCCAGGAAGCATCCGTGAGCCGAACACGTCCGGCCCCGGCGCGACGGTCAAACATGGCTTGATACGCCTCTAGCGACGGCTGCTCTGGTTCTTCGATGTCTTCCGGAATTGTAGCCTGCAGTTGCCAAATATCGGATTTTGGCAGCGGCGTCACCCCGACCATCCCCTCCGAAGAAGTCCAGATATGGATATGGTCACGATCTAACCCTTCCAATCGTACATCGCCAAGATACCATCGCTCATGATCGTGTGTTTCCCCAACCAACGGTAAGTGAACAAATTTGCGGATATTGCTTTTGCCTCCGTCAGCGCCGACTACATAACGAGCGCGAATTTGCTCTTCTCCTTGTGGTGAATTCACGGTTACCGATACACCATCCACATCCTGAACAAGCCTTATGGCTTCCATGCCCAACTCAACTTGACCGCCAAGCACTGCATATCGGTCGCGCAATGCTTTTTCCACATCATATTGAGCAATCCAAACCGGATCACGATAGGGTGTTTCAAGTTCGGGGCTGGCTGCAACGGTAATAGCCGGTTTGTCCACACTCCTGCCATCTGCGGTATAATAACGAACAGGCAAATCCACAACACCTGTGTCCATAATGTAACGAACGGCCTCCAAATCATCAACAACCTCAAGCGAGCGAGGCTGGATTGCTTTGGCGCGAGAAGCAATGTTAAATAAGGAGCTTCGTTCAATAATACGATGGTCCACGTTTCGACGGGCAAGGTCACAGGCAAGTGTAAGCCCTGTTGGTCCGGCCCCGACAATGAGAACATCAACAAAAGACTGCACGGTTTTCATGAATAGAATCCTCCCTGTTCATTGATTTGATGTGCCACATTTGTTATACTACACCGTGCAGTGTAGTTTGTAAACAGAACGGAACTCTAATTAATTTCTGATGGTATACCTATAAGGGGGCAACGTAAGAATGGATCATACGGAAAACAAGAAAATCCGCAAAGGCTCTTCAGACAAAAGAGCTAAAATTATTGCGGCAGCACGAGACCTGTTTCTTTCCGATGGGTTTGATCGATCCAGCGTCGATGCGGTCGCAGCTAAAGCGGGAGTTTCCAAACGGACAGTTTATGATTATTATGGCGACAAACAGAATCTACTGCTTGCCGTTGTTGAAGAATCCAGTTTGGCGGTTCTTGACATGATTGAGCAAGGGATTTCAGATCACCTCTTGGAATTCGAGGATCTGAAGCAGGCGCTCATCTTATTTTGCGAACAAATCGTAGCTTCTGCGAACGGTTCGTCCGATTACATGGCTTTGATCCGTCTGGTTATGGTGGAAACCGCCAACCTGCCAGACTCGTTTTTTGATAGGCTGGATAATGCCACTGAAGAGGGGATTATCAAGAGGTTTACAGAGTTTGGACAAACCGGATTGCTCCATGTGCCCGATCCTGGAATGGCTACAAAGCACTTCGCTGCATTAACGTTTTTATTGGTATTTAATCAACCTAGAAAAACAGAGGCATTGGAAAAGGAACAAACCAAACGTATCATCACTGAAGGGGTACGTGTCTTTCTTTGCGCTTATGCCCCTCATAGCGTTCAAAAGGAAGATCAACCATCATACTGAATGCGATTTTGTTCAAAAATAAAAAAAGGACTGTAAACATTCATCTTCTATCGATGAATACTTTCGGTCCTTTTATGTTTATCCCGTACTAATAAACCACGGGATCGGTTTCCGCCTCTCTTTGTTAACGTCTTCGGAAGGCTCCGCCGCGTGCCAGAGCGAAGAAGATGAGCAGGGCAATAACCGAGCCAACAATGGCTGGAATAATATGAAATCCGCCAATCACCGGTCCCCTTGGTCCCAGCAATTCCGTTCCTAACCAGGAACCGATAAAACCCGCAATAACGTTCCCAAGTACACCGCCCGGTACGTCTCGTCCAATCAAGTTGCCGCTTAACCAACCAATAAGTCCACCAACAATGAGTACCCAGAGCAGATCCATGGATTGTTCTCCTTTCTTCGGGTTTAATACAAGTTATGTTGGGTTCGTTGGAATATACCTCATCTTCCTGTTGGTGGAGGAATCTAAAGCGTCTGTGCTAATATGGGTTAATATATGATTGAAGCTGGAGAACAAGCTAGATAGGGGTGCTTGTACATTTGAAGAAAATCCTAGTCATTGATGATGAAATCGCAATTCGAGATTTAATTGAGCTGGTGCTAAGGCGAGAAAACTATGATGTGCAGACCGCAGAGGACGGCAAAACGGGCCTGCAGCTGCTCGACTCTTTTCAACCCGATTTAGTGGTACTTGACCTGATGCTGCCAGACTGCTCCGGATATGACTTGTGTAAGGTAATTACCGGAAAACGTGCCATTCCTGTGATCATGCTCTCTGCCAAAAATGAGGTAATTGACAAGGTGCTCGGACTAGAGCTAGGGGCGGAAGATTACATGACCAAACCCTTTGACAATCGTGAATTGCTCGCTCGGATCAAGGTGATTCTGAGAAGAAACGAGAGTAAGGAGGAATCGAGTGAAGGGACAGAAGTGAAATCTACACGCATCATTCATGAAGAGCTGACATTTGATCTGGAAAGCCGCAGGGTACTTAAAAACGGTGTACCCGTGTCTTTAACGGCCAAAGAGTTCAAAATACTGGAAACGTTACTCAAAAGGCCAGACAAAATCTATACCCGGGATGAGCTGCTGCAGATTGGATGGGGATATGACTTTATGGGAGACAGTCGCAGTGTGGATATGACCATCATGCGATTACGGAAGAAGCTCGAGGATAACGCTGACGAACCGAAGTACGTCAAAACGATCTATGGATTTGGCTATCAACTTGGAGGTGGCGAGGCCTGAAGTATGCAACCCGGTTACTGCTGAATTATTTATTTTTCTCCGTGCTGTCTTTTGGCATCATCATTTTTGCGGTAAATAAAGCTATCGATTACTATAGCTTCGTTACCATTGAGAAACAGATGATGGAGAAGGCAGATCTGTCGGAGTTGTCCTTCCGTGAGGTGTTGGCACAGCATAGATCCTCGTCAGGAGAGCCCCAGACGAAGGAAATTGTCAGACTTGCTCTGGAGAAGCTGAAAGCTTCAGGCAAGGAAGTACGTATCTATGACAGCTCCAAGCAGTTGCTGGGCCTAGCTGTGGATGGCATCATCATTAATGATGGCAAACCGCTTATTTTTGACAAAAATATTGAGAAAGCACTAAGCGGCAGTTATGCCTACACCGTCACGGAAGATCATCTGCTTTATTTTGCGACGCCCATTCAGGATCAATTCTACGAAAACGCTTATGTGTATGAATTCGTGGATGACATTTCCTACTTTTATGCGATCATGGATCAAATTCGTTATATCCTGTTTGTCGGTGCAGGCGGATTTATTGTGCTGATTACGTTATCCAGCCTGTGGATTGCGCGCAACACAACCAAGCCGATTAAGATACTGCTTGGCGCTGCGCAAAGTTTCTCCAGACAGGAGTTTCGGAGAGTTCATCTAAAACGGAAGGATGAGCTGGGCATGCTGGCAGATGGGCTGGATTCCATGGGGCGGCAGCTTCATGATTACATTCAGTACCAGAAACAATTTGTCTCCAACGTATCTCACGAGTTAAAAACACCCTTGGCAGCCATTCGTGGTTTCTCTCAATACTTGGTTGAAGGGGAGACCGAGAACAAGGAGCTGCAAAAAATCTATGCTCATCTGTTGCAGGAATCGGATCGGCTCACCCGCTTGATTAATGAACTGTTGTTGTTATCCCGATTCGACAAGGCTGGTTCCAACGAACTGGAAGTCGAAAAGACGGAAATGAGCGAAATGATTCAGCAAGTCGCCACGAATATGGGAGCCAAGGCCAAGGATAAAGGAATCGAGATTATGTTCAGGAAGGATGAGGCGGAATCGGAGGATAAGCTTCTGACAAAAGTCCATGCCAACGTGAATCCAATGCTGATGTCCCATGCGATCGCCAACCTTGTAGACAATGCCATCAAATATTCAGGCAGTCCATCGCTGATCGAATTGAAGTTGGAACATACGCCAAGTGAGGTAGTTATACGGATACGTGATCAAGGCATAGGCATCGCGGGCGACGAGCTGGAGCGAGTGCAGGAACGCTTTTACCGGGCGAAAAATGCAAGTACAGCAAACGGTTCAGGTCTTGGACTTTCCATTTGCAAAGAGATTGTAGAGCGGTTTAATGGATATATCGACATCGAAAGTCAAGTGGGAAAAGGGACAACCGTTACAATTGTTTTGCCTCGTGCGTAGACCTGCATCTAAACCCAAGCCTAAATAGGTAACGTTACAAGATTGGTACATTTCTGTTATGAGACTAACAAATGTTTTATTTATAATCACTTCATAAGAACAAATCACACATTTATGGAGGGATCATGATGAAATTGATAAACAAAGCTGCAAGTTTTATCGTACTAGGTGCTTTACTAACGGTGGCATTAACGGGCTGTCAATCCAGTGAAGCTACATCGCCAGCAACCGGACAGAACACTGCAAATGAACAGAACACAGGCGAAGGTGCAACAAATGCTACTGCGCCTGCTTCCGGAAGTTCTGAAGAAAAGGGTACTGAAGCTATTAAAGAAGGTTCGATGGAGAAGGAAGGCAATGTGGTGCTGAAGGAGCTTGCTTTTGTCTATAATGAGCACACCATTGCGATTTCGGATACAGCGAATGAAGATCAGATGGAACAGATGCTGGGCAAACCGGATAACCTGAAATCTCATACGTACAGTGCCGACGATGGAACAAATATGGATAACTTAATCGGTTTTACGGAAAAAGTGTACACGTATCCTGGTCTGGAGATTAAAACAATCAGTATACCGAAGGGGAAACAAGACTCCATCTTTCATATCGAAATCACAGATCCTAAGTACGCGACAGTGCGAAACATTAAAGCAGGAGATAGCCTGGATACACTCAAAAACGCATACCCTGAGGGGAAACTGCTTGGTGATGGAGCCCCTGATGAGGAGGATGACTTCCGTTACGAGCCATCCAATTATGTGGATGTGATGTCGTTTCATATCAAGGATGCCAAGGTAGAGAGCATTCAGATCTTCAGCCTTCTGGACTAATATTTAGTGATCGATATTGGCAAGCCATTCATTCGATTCACCTTTAACACCTGTATAAAATGAAAGTTAACCCTCTTACATCCTGAAAAGGAGTATTGAGGGTTAACTTCATATTTAGGACTTTTAAATGAAGCGCTGCTTGGGCAAATGCAACCCATGATAAGCGAGTTTGCAAACTGAAACTTTGTTACGTTTCGTCCCCGATGAGCGGCTAAATCCGGCTATAGCTTCTGCGACCAATCATGTCTGGCTACAAGCTTCCCGTCCGTTTTCTGCACAAGATCAACCTCGAACAAACGGTACCCTCGATTGACCTCTCTCTGAACCTGTAGGGAATTCTTAGAGTTCTCATAAGATAGATACTAGCAGTTTTAACCTCTTTTTATTGTTCGAAAATTTTCGAATTATGTATTGCAGCTATGTGGGAAGTGTGATATATTTCTTTTCAGGCCAAACAGTTCGAAAATATTCGAACTGAAACTACACTGCATAAGACAGTATAGACAATATAGGAGGTAATAACATGTCCAATACAGCAACCGCTGGCAATACTAACAATTCACTGAACACCGATGCAAACATCACGATGTTAAATAATTATTTTCGCTTGTTTGATGCATCTCGCACTGACGACCGGGCTATGAAGGATTTGTTATCCCTGTTCACGCAGAATGCTGAAATTGTTTCAAACGGTAGCAGTCGTACAGGATTCGAGGTGGTTATTAAGACTTTTTATGAATACAATAAAGACATTAAACATATGTGGGATGCATGGGTTCTTCAGCCCGACGGCAGTTATCGAACTAACTGGGCAGTATGCGGGCAAGCAGTAGATGGCACGGTGTATGCGAAGGCGGGTATAGATATTATGCGTGTGAACGAGTCAGGGCAGATTGTGTATCTGAAGAACGTGCAGACGACTGAAGATGCTTACAATGAATATAACTCGTAAGATGAATATAGGTGGTTGTTACTTCATAGGCCTCTGGTAAGAACCATTGCTGATTTGCTACATAGTAACCCATTTTTTTTGATCAGTAGGCATAATTTTATCGACTTATATTTTAGATTCACAGGATCTGTGGCCTTCAATCGAACTATCCTAAAACTAAAGAAACCGATGGGACTTTACATAAGTAAAATGCCCATCGGTTTTTATTTTATCTCAACAATAAGATACCTTCTTATTCTGGTGAAAATATGTCATAAGGGATAATTTTGCTATGTGCGTAGCGTAGAATGAGCTTCATGTTAGTCTAACATGATTTTCTCGTTAACCATTTGATAGTAATACTCATCCATCTGTTCTGCCGTAACATCTTCTTCAAGATGATATATCCACCACGTCACAAGTAAACTAATGACCCCTGAATGATATTCCGCTAAAAGTTCTATGGGAGGTGAAAATGGTTTCCCTCTTCTTTTTAATTCCAGAAAATCTCTTCTGGATATATCTCCGATATAGTTTTTGAAAAAGTCAGTAAATCCCTTGTCATTCTTCTGGTTTTGAACAATTGGCTCCAGTAAATTCTCCAACATGAATCTAGATAGGCTTTGCAAGGGCTGCCGAAGCCGATCTTCTATACTCATTTGTAAATAATCCTGAAGAACCCACGTGAGGGTAGCGGATAACAGCGCAAATTTATCCTCAAAATGTTTGTAAAACGTTGTACGGTGAACCATCGCTTTGTCACATATCTCATTAATCGTGATATTGCTGAATAGTTTGCCTTGCTCAGATAACAGATCTCTAAAGGCCGTAATTAACAATTTATGAGTCCGGGCAACTCTTAAATCAAGCTTTTTTTCATTGATTTTCATCTACACCACTTCCATATCGTAGTTTAACTATATACCATCCCTATATTGATTCTTACTATAAAAGAAATTTTGATTATATATTGGTATTATAAGTAATATTTTGATTTCTCAACAAGTGTAGATTAAAATCTAATTTCTAGAAAGGATGAATCTTCGGTGTCCGACATGAAAAAAGCTGTGGTGATCGGAGCAGGGATTGCTGGATTAATTACTGCAAGAATGTTAGCTGATTATTATGAGGAAGTATGTGTGATTGAAAGGGATGAATTCCCTTCGGAGCCAAATAACCGACAGGGTGTACCTCAATCTTTTCATCCACACCGCGTACAACCACGCGGCGCGCTGATTATGGAACATTACTTCCCAGGATACAATGACGAATTGATAGCATTGGGAGCGATCTCTTCACACGATGAGAAGCTTATAGTTACTAATCGATACGGTACATTAGTTAACAAGGAGGATCCTTCTTCATTTAAAATTGCATCGTGCAGCAGAGCTTTGCTGGAATGGGTGCTGCGCAAACGAATCCAAAATATCCCTCATATAAGCTTCTTAACAAGTATGGAAGTTACTGGACTCATCGTATCTGAAGACCAGCATGCTGTTACAGGCATTTATATCAAAGAAAGAAGCGGTGAAAAAAGGAAAGACCAACTTCCAGCGGATATGGTTATTGATGCTTCAGGACGTTCTTCCAAATTGATTAGGTGGCTTGATAAATTAGGGTTGAATGTGCCAGAACCAGAAGTGCTAAAGGTATCTCTTGGTTATAGCACCCGTTATTACAACATTAAATCCTCCATTCCGAACGAATGGGTGATGTCTGATTCAGATCCTGAGCAAGGTATTCGTGCAGGCATATTTACGCGCATTGAGGATGATATCGCTGGACTCATTCTTTTCAATGCTGGAGGAGATGAGTATCCGTCCACTCAGCCCGAAGAGTTTCAAGATCAAATCAAGCATCTATTTGCTTCAGATAAAATTGTGAAGTTAATGGAGCAGTTGGAGCCATTGCAAGGGCCTAGGGGGTACCGTATTTCCGAGTCTGTTCGTCAGCATTTTGAACTCATGGAAGATTGGCCCTCTGGTTTACTCGTCCTTGGTGATGCATTTTGTAGCTTTGATCCTATTCACGGACAAGGTATCACCGTTGCTGCGGTCGAAGCTGAGACTATAGGAAAGTCTTTGGAAGCAAAGCGCTTGCATCCCGATCCGCAGTTTGAACGGAACATATTGCTTCGTATGCAGCAGGCCATCGATCCGGCTTGGTGGCTTAGTTCCGTGGCTGACCTGCGTTGGAGAGGGGTAGAACATGGTGGGCCTTATGAACTGAAAGGAGTGGATTTTGCTCAGAAATATATCAACTTATTTACGAAGCAAGCGATGAAAAAAGCAGATCAGGAAAAAGATAACCATCTCTTTTTTATGCAATTCCTAATGAATGCTTTGATCCTTCCTCCAAGTGAATATTTCAAAGCGGATGTCCTGGACATGATTCTAAACGACAATGGTTCAGAAGAAGAAATTGAATTAAGAGCAGCGCTTTGTGTCCAGGATTCCGATTTGTTCCAGCAAAAATTAGATGAGATCATTCCATTATTCCAACCCGAATATGATGAAGAGATTAAGAAACTGCTGGAAACACTTGAGCCTGCCTCTTTTAATGGATAACTTATCATGATGAAGTCGTCATTTTGACGGCTTTTTTATTTTGTGTCTATTATGATGGCGTGTTAGAAGTACAGTTACCCTTGAGCTAACATGCAACAATCCTTTGAAAAAAATGAAACACTACGTTACTTTTATGTTACAAATGTGAATCTCTGATACCTTGTACTAAATACGAAATAACATGTATTTTATGCATTAATCTATGTAACATAAGTTGTGAAAACAAATACATGATAAAAAACCGATAAAGCGAGATTCATTTATATCCAGATCCGCTCAAGGTTTAAAAGAAAGGTGGCTTACCAAATGAGTCAAACATTTCAATTTCCGAATGGTTTTTTGTGGGGAGGTTCCGTCTCTGCAAACCAAATTGAAGGTGCATACCAAGAAGACGGAAAAGGACTTTCCATTCAGGATATCATGCCAAACGGCATTCAGACACCTCCGACGATTGAACCAACAGAGGATAATATGAAGTTATTTGCGATTGACTTCTATCACCGATATAAAGAAGATATTAAACTCCTTGCAGAAATGGGTTTCAAAGTTTTTCGTACGTCTATAGCTTGGTCCAGAATCTTCCCGAAAGGGGATGAACTTGAGCCAAACGAAAAAGGTCTTCAATTTTACGACAACCTCTTTGACGAGTGCCGGAAATACGGGATTGAACCTCTAGTTACGATCTCTCATTATGAAACTCCTCTACATCTCGTTAGGGAATACGATGGCTGGGCGAATCGAAAAATGGTCGATTTCTATGAACGATATGTGCGAACCATTTTTGAGAGATACAAAAGCAAAGTGAAGTATTGGCTCACATTTAACGAGATTAATTCGATTCTTGAACACCCGTTTGCAAGTGGCGGGATTAACACGCATAAGGATCAACTTAGCAAACAGGCCCTGTACCAAGCGGTTCACCACGAGTTTGTTGCAAGTGCAATGGCGGTTAAAATTGGGCATGAAATTAACCCGGATTTCAAAATTGGTTGTATGGTCATTGCTATGCCGATTTACCCATTGACTCCTGACCCTAATGATATGATCAAAGTGATGGAAGCGGATCATAAGAACACAGGTTTTACGGATGTTCACGTGCGTGGTTATTACCCAGGTTACATGAAACGTTATTTGAAAGATAACGGGATTACCATTCATTTCGAGCCTGGCGACGAAGAAATTTTGAAAAACACCGTTGACTTTATTTCCTTTAGCTATTATCAAAGTAGTTGCGAAACGGCTGATCCTGCCAAGCAAATTAAAGGAGAAGGAAACCTGATTGGTGGTGTTCCTAATCCGCTCTTGACTGCGAGTGATTGGGGTTGGCAGATCGACCCCAAAGGCTTAAGGTACATCATGAATGCAATGTATGACCGTTATCAGAAGCCGTTATTCATCGTTGAAAATGGATTAGGAGCCGTAGATGAACTGATCACGGACGAAAATGGTAATAAAACCGTTATTGATGATTATCGCATTAAATATTTGAAGGAGCACTTGCTTCAAGTCGCTGAAGCCATTCAAGATGGTGTTGAATTAATGGGATATGCATCATGGGGTTGTATTGATTTGGTTAGTGCAACAACTGCAGAAATGAAAAAACGGTACGGATTTATCTATGTGGATCGTCATGATGATGGTTCAGGAACATTGGAACGCTATCGTAAGAAGTCCTTCCACTGGTATAAAGATGTCATTCAGAGCAACGGGAGCAGCTTGTTTCGTGAGTAGCAGGTGCTAATGTTGGAACATTGTTGATTACAGATCAGCTTACAGGCCTACAGAATAAAACTAAGAAAGGGCCGCCAGTCAGCGGCTCTTTCTTAGTCTAATAATTGATATCGAACGATTAGGGAGTAGAAGATGAGAAAAAAAATGTTTTTAATTATTGCTTTATTTGTTGCTACATTGAATTTGCGCCCGGCTATTAATTCCATATCTCCGCTGCTAGATACGATTCGGGAGGATCTGGGGATGAGCGCTGCACTAGCCAGTTTGCTAACTTCAATACCTGTACTATGTATGGGCGTATTTTCACCTTTTGCCGTCAAAGCAAGTGGGAGATGGGGAATAGAACGAATCATTGGATATTCCCTGATTGTGGTCGGAATCGGAATAGCTACTCGTCTATTTACACAGTCTACGTCCGTTTTACTTTTATCAGCATTGATCGTAGGTATCGGGATCGCTTCGATCGGCCCGTTAACTTCAGGTTTTATTAAAAAGTATTTTCCCGATCATGTTCCATCTATGATTGCACTCTATAGTATTGCAATCACTGTAGGGGCTGCGGTCAGTTCAATGGTATCGATTCCCTTAAAGACATACTTCAACTCTTGGCAGATAGCAGTAGGAGGGTGGGCAGTCATTGCCTTTGTAGCAGCGATCATTTGGTGGATCATGGTGAAGCCTCGATCTGAATCTGCTAATGCTAATGTGAGTGAAATAAAAGAACGTCCGATAATTAAACTTCCCTGGGGAAATAGAAGCGCATGGACGCTTACGCTTTCATTTGGATTAATGGCTATGTTGTTTTATTCTTTTACAGCGTGGCTCCCGTTAATGATTCAGGAAATGGGGTATAGCAAATCCTATGCAACGCTTTGTCTGACCATATTTGTTGTCATCCAAATCCCGATTAGCTTTGTCCTTCCTGTATTATTGAAGAACTTTCCTTCAAGAAGAGTATGGATGGTTGGTGAATCTCTGTTCATGATTGTTGGGTTGATTTTATTGATGATGAATTTCATACCGATGGTTTCCGTTGTACTCTTTGGAGTTGGAGCAGGGGGCTTGTTCACCTTAAACCTGATGTTACCGATTGATTCTACAACCAATGTGAACGATGCAACTTCCTGGTCAGCGATGCAGCAATCTGCCGGGTATGTTATTGGAGCGCTGGGTCCAATATTGCTAGGCTGGATTCATGATGCTTCCAATAGTTTCACACCTGCTATGATTGGAATGATTGTAATCATCATTCTAATGATTATGACGCAAATTGCAGCAACACGAAGGAAAAAAGTAATGGAAAGCGTCTAACGTACTCATCCGATCGAGAGCCATAGTGACTTAAAAGAGAGCCCAAAAGGCTCTCTTTCTGGTCTTTATTTATAGAGAGATCGAGTTCTTTCTCATAGCTCCAATTCTGTATTTACCATTTCTTTGAAAACCTCTCGTCCCAGCCATTCCAACAGGAAAGTAACAGGAACCTGAGTGGTGATGTTCGTGGATTCGTAATACTCTTCTTTTACATAATAAGGGATACTTACATCTGATATTTTAGCCATGGTGGATTGGCGATCGTTCGTTATCGCCACAATTTTATTTTTCTCCTGCTTGATCCGTTGGAGATAAGGTAGCACAAACGGGTTTTCACCTCGCGTAGATAATGCAATCGTAACACTGTCTTTTTGAATTCTGGTATGGATGGGGTAATGAGGATCTTTTATGTACACGGAACAGATCCCTAGATTTGAGAAAAATCGGGCTCCATACTCTCCTATTATTCCGGAGCTCCCGATACCAATAAAAATAACGCTACTGGCATTAGCAATTAACTTTGCTGCCGTCCGAATTTTCTCCTCCAATTCAGGAGCTTGAGAACGTTCAAAAAACTCATACACTGCATGATGTGGACTTTTCAACTCCTGCTTCGTTAGTTTATCTTGTTGGGAAACGAGCATCTTAAGTTTTACTTTAAATTCGGAAAATCCCTCACATTGATTCTTTCTGCAAAATCGCAGAATGCTGGCTGTAGATACATGAGTTTCATCGGCCAGTTCTCTGATACGCATGTACGCCACTTTTTCCATGTTCTGAGAAATATAGTTATATAAAGATAGTTCCAATTCGTTATAGGATGAGATTTGCTCACTGGTGAACATGGATATGCACTCCCTTAGACCATAATAAAAATAATAGGTAACCTGCTTAGGCAGTATACATTACCTTTTTTAAAAAAACAACGTGTTACATTTTTGTAACAAAAATCATCTCGTGTCAAAGGAAACTAAACACTTAAATCATATATATTTTCTTTTCTGTTCTGAGTAACATGACGTTATAACATATGTTTCGCACTTCCATTATAACTGGCTAGACGCGTCCATGGTCAGAGAATACCTTATTATACGTCGAAGGAGCCTTACAACATGGATAAACAACAATTGTCCAAAGATATTCTCAAACTGGTTGGTGGGGAAGAGAATATCGATCAAGTTACACACTGCATGACTCGACTCAGATTCAATCTAAACGATAACAATCAAGCAGACAGAACAACGTTAAAAAACACACCTGACGTTATGGGTGTAATGGAAAACGGTGGACAGTTTCAGGTGATTATTGGCAATGAAGTTTCCGAAGTGTACAGAGCACTAGTGACCAATATGAGCATGAAGCCTAACGCAGAGAGTGCTCCAAAAGGTGGAAAGAAACAAAGGAATCCGATCAGCGCATTATTTGACTTCATCTCGGGCATGTTCACGCCAATTCTGCCAGCAATTGCTGGCGCAGGTATGATCAAAGGGATCGTGTCCATTCTGGTGGCTCTTGGTTGGATGACGAATACAAGCTCAACCTATATCATTTTATCCGCCGTTGGTGATGGTGCATTCTACTTCCTGCCTATTCTTCTGGCCGTTAGTGCTGCGAAGAAAATGGGTAGCAATGTTTATGTGGGAGCTGCATTAGCGGCTGGTCTTATGCACCCAACCATTACAGCCTTGTTTCAAGAGGGTAATACATCGTTTGCAGGCATTACAGTTATTGCTACATCCTATGCATCATCGGTTATTCCCATCGTCATTGCAATCTGGATCTCTGCTTACGTGGAGAGAGCTATAGACCATGTTACGCATGCTTCACTCAAAATGATTGTTGTACCCACTGTAACGTTACTTATTATGGTACCGCTAACCTTGATCGCGATCGGGCCACTGGGTGGCATTATTGGAAACGGTTTATCTGGGGGTATCAGATGGTTATTTGATAACGCATCCATTTTTGCAAGTATTTTAATTGGTGGCACGATGTCTGTACTGATTATTACTGGCATGCATTACGCACTGTTGCCGCTTGCAGTTGGTTCGATTGCAACACTTGGTTACGATTTTATCGTTCCATTAATGTTCGCAGCTAATATGGCCCAGGGTGGTGCCGCATTTGGTGTGGGCTTCAAGTCTAAAAATACCCAAACCAAATCACTTTCATATTCTACAGGACTGACCGCTCTTATGGGAATTACGGAGCCAGCCATGTACGGAATTAACATGAAATTCAAAAAACCATTTATTGCAGCGCTCATTGGGGGCGCAGTCGCTGGAGCGTTTCTGGGAGCCTTTTCGGTTAAAGCCTATTTCATTAGCACTGTAGGTCTTCCGGGAGCTGCCTCATATGTCGGTCCAGACATTAGCAACCTGCTCTATGCACTAATTGCTGCTTTGATTGCATTCGTTGTCGCTAGCATCATTACTTATATTCTGGGCTTCCAGGAAGAGGTACCTGCACCATCAGCAACGTCTGCAACTATATCTGTAGTAACTGAAGACACTAAATTACAGGATGAACAAATATTCAGCCCTATCAGTGGGGAAGTTAAGCCACTTAGCCTGGTTCCAGACCCTGCTTTTTCAGAAGAAATGATGGGTAAAGGATTTGCCATTCAACCTGCAGAAGGACGTGCAGTTTCCCCAGTTAACGGCACAGTATTCTCTGTTTCTAAGAGTGGTCACGCTATTGGTCTCGTAAGTGATCTTGGCGCAGAGATGCTCATTCACATTGGGATTGATACGGTAAAGTTGAAAGGCCAATTTTTCTCGCCAAAGGTACAGGCTGGAGCAAAAGTATCCGTAGGCGACCTATTGATGGAATTTGACCGTGAAGAGATTGAAAAAGCGGGTTACAACATGATAACGCCGGTCATTATTACGAATATGCATCAATATACCGATGTGGAATCAGCTGGTCGTACCAATATTCTTGAAAAAGAATGGATGTATACAGTCAAAGTTTAATCTGGTTATACCCATAGCGACAGTGTTCCAAAGCATCTTTGGAACACTGTCGTTTTTGTCTTGATGTTGCATAGCAAAACCCAAAAAACTCCTTCTACATAATATTAAGCTGATACAAAACACTGCGTAACATTTGAGTAACAAATGTGATCTCATGTTAATTCAAACTAAAAGGCTGAAAGGTATATATTTATTTGAATAATAAAAGTAACATAAGTTATGCAAATGAGAATCTCTTATGGATTTAACACTGAAAGGTGGAACACAAATGAATCTAACCATTCGCTTAGGGGCTGTTTTTCTGTGGGAAAGTCTCTAGCTACTAATTCAATAGTATCTGGTTGAGAATATTTAATATATCTATTTTTCTAGAAATATAGAAATAAGAAGGTGCAATTGTTGAAAAATATGTGGAAAATATATTTATTAGCTGTAATTAGTTTTCTTAATGGATCATCAGAATATGTTATTGCCGGAATCCTGGACAAAGTAGCTGAATCTAGCAACATTTCAGTTTCTTCTGCTGGACAGCTCATTACTGTGTTCTCTATAGCTTTTGGTGCAGGGACTCCTTTCTTAATTGCTTTTACATCTAAATTAGACCGAAAAAAGCTCTTAGTTTATGCATTAACGGTATTCTCTGTTGTTAACATTTTAATTGCAACGATCACAGGATATGAGATGCTTATCGTAGCTAGAATTATTTCAGCCCTTAGTGCCGGTGTTATTCAGGTTACACTCCTTACTCTTGCTGCAGCTTTGGCTGCTCCAGGCAAACAAGGCAGTTCAATTGCGACTGTTATCATGGGAAATAGTACGGCATTAGTTATCGGTGTACCTATAGGCAGGGTTGTAGCTTCCCATTATGATTGGAACATCATCTTTATTGGTCTTGGAGTAGCCGGACTTATTCTCTTATGCCTAGCGCTGCTGATCATACCTAAAGTCGTTGCTGAAAAAGCGGTTCCTTTGCGTGATCAGTTTACATTCATTATGCAACCCCGTATTGCAGCAGCGTTGCTGATTACGTTCGTGTGGTTAGGTTCATATTCCATTTTATTTACGTACATTTCGCCGTATTTCCTAGATATATTTAGCATGAGTAATCAAGGTGTAACGGTAGCCCTGTTTATATTTGGTATTGCCAGTGCTATTGGTTCCAAAATAGGAGGACTGAGTACAGATAAATGGGGTACATTCCGTACCCTATCTGGTGGAATGATACTCCATGCCATTGTATTACTGTTGTTCCCGTTTATAGGCCAATCCATATTTCTTCTATATATATTACTTATTTTCTGGGCACTAGCAGCCTGGTCCTCAGGTACGCCGATCCAATTTCAGCTTATAAGTCTCGCTCCTGCCGCTTCTGGCATTGTACTGAGTCTGCATAGCGCGATTGGACAAGTTGGAATGGCTGCCGGAGCTGGTGTCGGGGGTATTGCTGTCAACCACAACTTGTTGAACTATATTCCATGGCTCGGTGCGCTTGCCCTTGTGATTGGCATCGTAACAACGCTGCTTGATAACTCTCTATCTAAACGAAAACAAACGAAACAATCTTTGCATTAAATAATCACTTGTATTATCTTTCTTTGATACATGCCGGTTAACGATATACAAAACCTCTATAACAATAAGAAAGCAGCTGACCCAAGTGATCAGCTGCTTTCTTTGTTTTATAATTCATAACTCATTAACCCAATGATAGTAGGTCCAACTGCACCATTAAGTTCACAGCGAATGAAGCCGTAGACACGATCTCGTCAAGCTTATCGACGGTTTCCGCATACATTTATATACCGATTGAGGCGAGTACTAACCTCCAAGCCTTGTTACACCACAACTAACAGTACAATAATTCCGAGAAAAATCAGCCAGCATACTGGGTGACCGAAATTTAATCCCCAGCCGACACCAAACCTTTTCTCGACAATTAGATTTGGATCCTTGCGATTGAAATAAATCATACCTAATAGCCAATTTTCATCATCATGGACAGGTCTGAAATTGGAGTGATCTGCCGATTGCTCCAATCGGCTTCCGCCCTGACCAGCCCAGAACGATAAGGCTAAGGCGTATAGGATGATAAAGGCTATTATGATTAGGACAATGGGAATAGCGAAATTGATGTTAAGCAGAGATATCATATTTAGTTGCACGACGGACAACAGGATAACTATTAAAAAGCTTGCTGTAATCATAAAACCTGACCAAGTACGGCAGAAAGTTACGTCTTGTCTGATGGAAAGGTTAGGATCAGTGGGTTGAACCTGCTGCTTCACTCTGCGAATACTCCAATTCTCAAATATGAACACAAGTATTAAGAACACTTGCATTATCGTAGGCATAAATACAGAACCATAAGATTTAGCTGCATACCCGTCTACGTTCCAACTGCTGTTGTAATGGATCGGAATCTGGTCAGGAATTAGGTCGTAGTTAAGTAGCACCGTTACAATACCAACAACAATAATGAAAACATGGATGAGGAACCACTTACTAGACAAGCTAATGTTTCTTTTCCCAAAACCAGTGTCCACTGCCATGATCGATGGTTCAAGAGCAATAGGCAGCATAGGTAGTAAACTTTTCATTTTGAAATGATAGTTAATGTTTATGACTAGGGAGATTACGACCATGGCGAGTGAATAAGTGACAATGATCCAACTTTGTTGCTTGGAATGTTCATCACCGTATATTAGGCAGATGATACAAACAATGAATAGGATGGTATGAAAGGTAGCACTAATCTTAGCATATGACTTCCGCATCTGGCGTAGAGGTTCGCTATGAAATTGTACAGCGCTGACGGTGACCCCAAAACTAATCGTCTCTCTTGTTAAATAAGGCATGCTTACCATGAGTACAATGGTAGGTACAAATACAAAGATCAATACTATAACAGGCATTATCGTCATATCATTCGCCCCTTTGATACATAAGTGTGTATTCGAAAACTCTATAAGCTTTAGAGCATATGCGATGCATCACTATGTCTTTTTGCTTATGATTATTATTTTAACTTAGGGTAGGTAATCGACTTGAATATAAGTTGATTATAATTAATTTTATTGACTACTTCCCGTTTTAGATAACGTTATAATATAAACAGAGTTCAAGACATGAATACAATAAACGGAGGGGTAGGATTGAACAAGTATGTGTTACATATAGTTGCAAGTGTAATTTGCATATTGTTACCTGCTGTTGGTCTCCTATATGTTTTGTGGGATAGCCACCAACCCAAAATAGGACCTGTAGGAGACGGAAAACCGAATTATCCTTCAATATCTCAATGGATATCTATTGGCTCTTCTTTTATTCTTGGAGTAGTTAATTTACCTCTTTCCATAATTCGATATAGACAAAAGGCCAAAGAAGATATTAAAAGTTAATGCTTTATTACGTTAACGTAGAAACTATAATTGAATAAACGACAAGAATGAAGCTGCCTGTGTTAGACCGCTGCTTCATTACATTAACGGGCAGGATAGATGAATTTTGTGAATGTACGCCAGGTATGCGAATGATAAAAACATAAGTTTAACTTTTAAGATTAAAGTCATGCTACAGTCTTCAGAATTCGCAGAATTCGTCAAAGGAAGTACGATCGAAGAATAAAGAGGTCGAACCCGTCAGAGTACAAATGGTATACACTGCTTTTTATTTGACTCATTTATAAAAGAACTAGGCAGTAGATTGCCTATCGTCAGGCAAGAGATGGGTAATCACGATAAATCTGAATTAAAGCTGGAGGCGAATAAGATGCTGGAATTAGAGTTTACGACTATAGAGGAGTGGGATGAAGCATTATGGGCGCGGATGGAGCAAATCTATCATTAGGCTTTTCAAAGCGGCGCTAAGACAAAAGCGATTCTGCGCAGTATGCTGGACCGGAAGATTGGTTATTTACACACGGGCGTGCATCATGGAGAAGTGGTTGCGATGGCTGTTACTGGACTGGAGGGGAAGGTTGCGGAGCGCATCCTGATCATCGATTACCTTGCGGTTGAACAGAAGTTGCGTGGGTGGGGCATAGGGACCTGGATGCTAGAGCAACTCAGAGCCTGGGCGTTAAGGGAACACCGGATCAAAGGTATGATTATCGAGGCGGAGTTCGGGACAACGGAGGCTCATCAGGAACGCATTCAGTTCTGGCAACGCAACGGGTTCATCCTAACCTCCTATGTCCATCAATATAGAATGGTGCCAGAGCCGTATCAGGCAATGATGCTGCCACTGGATACAAATACGCATGTGCCTGACGATGGTGAAGCACTGTTTCGTTATATCAATGCTTTTCACAAGGTTGCTTACCGGAAGAGTTAGACCGCATTCAATGGAGTTGTGGAAATGAATAGAGTCAAGTTAAATATAGCACCATTCTCTTTTGTGTTTAGTTTAATGTAAGGACCATTAAAAACGGACATATGAAGAACCAGTCTTCAAACTTTGGGGAGGATCGGTGCTTTTGTTCATTTATATAAAATATAAAATTTTATGTTTATCCATTGTGACTATCCTCTTTCAAACAGGATGTAAAACGATCAGTTCTTGACTGCACGGTCAATAACTGATACATTAATCCCATGAGCAGACCAAGAGAATTTGATGTCGATCGTGTATTACACCAGTCTATGGAAGTGTTCTGGAATCAAGGCTTCAAAGCGACTTCTTATGAGGACCTTACGCGTACTACAGGAGTCAAAAAGCAAAGTTTGTACTGTGTTTTTAAAGACAAGCGATCGTTGTTCCTGAAGGCGCTGGCACTATACCGTGAACAGGTTATAGCGAAACTGAAAGAGATTGAAGCCCTGGATTCGTCTCCCGTTGATAAACTGGATGCCTTACGATATTCCCTTTTAGACGATGAAACTGGCTGCCAAGGGTGTCTAATTGTGAATGCATCACTCGAATTCGGAACAGATGACGAGCAGGTCACACGCGAAGCTGAGCTCATGGCAGAAGAGGTTCAACTGGTATTAGAGAAGATCATAAGTAGTGGCCAGAAACAACAATTAATTTCCACCCGGTATACGAGTATAGAGCTTGCATCTTACCTAAATAACACCATTCTTGGTGTGAGAGTTATGGAGAAATCAGGTTCATCCCGTGAACAGATCGAGACGGTTCTGCGTATTTCATTTGGCATGATCATGTCTTGATCTTTTTTTTGTGAAATTCTTGACTACAAAGTCAAAAATAATTGAAGGCGGATTAAACCACCACGAAACTTTGAAGGAGGTGGGGCTTTTCGATAAAAAGCGTGTATTGATTCATTTGGAAGTAACGTCTAGCTGTTAACCAGGCTGGTTGCTGTTTAACATCTCCTAGGTCAATTTATATAAAACAAAATTTGTGGAGGTTATTATGAATTATTCTCAATCCGTAGAAGCATTGTTCCAACCTATAGAGTTAGGTCACTTGAAGTTATCCAATCGGATCGTGATGGCGCCGATGACGCGTCAATTTTCTCCGGACGGTATCCCGGGTTCGAATGTTGCGGGCTATTACCGCCGCAGAGCAGAGAACGCAGTGGGGCTTATTGTGACAGAAGGGACAATAATTAATCATCCGGATGCATCCAATCAAGCCAATGTGCCGCACTTTTATGGCGAAGCTGCAATGAATGGTTGGGCACATGTTGTATCTGAAGTACATGAAGCTGGCGGTCGAATTATTCCACAGATCTGGCATATGGGAGCCAAGGGTCATGTTAATGATTATTCGGAAGCTGAGATTGCTACAATCGTTCAGGAATTCGCACAAGCAGCCTCAGAAGCGAAACGCGTTGGGTTCGATGGTGTTGAAATTCATGGAGCACACGGCTATCTGATCGACCAATTCCTGTATGAGAAAACCAACTCTCGTACGGATCGTTATGGTGGAGATATGATGGCTCGCACACGTTTTGCAGTTGAAGTGATTGAGGCTTGCCGTAAAGTAGTGGGATCGGAATTCCCTATTGTACTGCGTTTATCTCAGTGGAAGACAGATGATTATCAGGCTAAATTGGCTGAAACACCGGAATTACTGGAGCAGCTTCTCGCACCGTTGGTTCAAGCTGGAGTTGATATCTTCCACTGTTCCACACGCCGTTTCTGGGAGCCGGAATTTGAAGGGTCTGATCTGAATTTTGCTGGATGGACCAAAAAACTGACTGGCAAACCAACAATTACTGTTGGATCGATTGGTCTTGATGGTGACTTTACAAGTCTGTTCACAGAAGGTAAAGGCGCAAGTAACGTCGGTATCGAGGGATTGGTACAACGACTTCAGAATGATGAGTTTGATCTGGTTGCTGTTGGACGTGCTATTCTGGTCGACCCTGAATGGGCTAAGAAAATTCAAGAAGGACGTACTGGTGATCTGGTTCCATTTACAAGAGAGGCGATGACTGTACTTACTTAATTGTAGTTATAATCATTAGGAATATATATTAATCAAACACACCTTCAAGAGAATGAAACCTTGTCGTAAGAAAGGGAGATCATCTTGGAGGTGTATTTGTAATATCAACCAGAGTGAGTTATCCGGTGGAACTAAAGATGAAAGCCATAGAAATGAGACTGGCAGAGGTACAGGTATCTAAATGGAAAATTGCACTGCTTAGAGCAGAACAGCGAATCTTGCTAGGCCTGACAGACATCCCATGCAAGTGACGATCTATTCATTAGTGCTAAGTGACAACAAGTGTTTTAGATTGTCATCAATAAATTGATTATCGGCACTGTTGATTCCACGACCAGCAAAATGGCCCCAGATCGATTGGATTGGTTTCAAGACAGCATTAGGTATACGCTTAGCTTCGTATTCATTATCGGCCGCAGTGCAGAAGAGATCCGTGCTTCCGGGCATGATACAGGCAAAAGCTTTTATGCTATGAAGTGCTTTATCAAAGTCTCCGTTATAGGAGGGGTTTGCACTGATATCTGCATGTTGACCTGTCCATAACATGGCCAGAACATTATGCGGATCCATATTCATAAAGCTATTTTCCCAGACACCAGCTACAAAATCCTCCAATGTGTCAAGTCCCATCTCACGGTAAAGCTCTTCTCTATAAAACGCATGTGATAGTCCCCATCCTGCATATACCCGACCAACGGCACGCATGTCTGTCGAACTTAGTTGGTTTAATTTACTTGAGTCGAAGCCAACTGCAGATAGCAGGGAAGCTTTCACGCCTTCCAGGACCACAAATGTGTGTGGCCAAGGTTTGGCGATGCCTCCGAAAGGTGCGATTCGTTCGACCATCTCCGGGTAACTTGCCCCCCATTGAAATGCCTGAATGCCTCCCATCGACCACCCGACGACGAGAGCAATCTTTTGAATACCGAATTTTTCGGTCAGCAGTTGGTGCTGGAATCGAACGTTGTCATAGATGGTTACCTGTGGAAAGTTAGCCCGATCGAATGGAAGAGGCGTGTTACTGGGAGAGGAAGAGAGTCCATTCCCCAGCAAATTGGGAACGATAATAAAATATTTCTCTGGATCCAGTGCCATCCCACTGCCAATAAGCCATTCATTCTGAACATGCTGATCCCCAAAAGCTGTTGGATAGACAATAACATTATCCTTCTGTTCATTTAATTTTCCGTATGTTTTGTAAGCAATAAAAGCGTTTGGTAACGTCACTCCTGATTGTAAGAGTACATCACCCAAATTAAAAATTTCATAATCCATCGTATAATAGCTCCCTTCAAAATGAAAAACCACATGTTCACTGTGATCTCTTGTACTCAGTATAGAGCTGTGATACCCTCAATAAAAGTGAATAGAATTCAAGATAGTATTCAATAAAATTGAAAGATGAAGGGGGATCATCGGATGGAATTGCGTCAACTGAATACGTTTTGTACGGTTGCAACAACGTTGAATTTCACACGAGCAGCAGAAGCGCTGAGCTACGTTCCTTCCAACGTCACGATGCAAATTAAAGCATTGGAAGATGAGCTAGGTGTTCGCCTCTTTGATCGGTTGGGCAAGCAACTCGCGCTCACAACTGCGGGTAAACGCTTTTTAACACACGCCCAAGGCGTTCTTGAAAAAATAGACGAAGCTCGTAGTGCAGTCCATGATAATGAAAAACTAAGTGGTACCTTAACGATAAGTGCAAATGAGGTTATTTGCTCCTATCGGCTTCCACCTGTCTTCCAACGGTTTCGTTCCCAGCATCCGGGAGTTCGTCTAATCTTCCGCTCAGTTCCGAATCAAGAGCTCAAGCAAACGCTCTTTGAGGGAACCACGGATATTGTTTATATGTTGGATGAACCCATTCGCTCTAGTGGACTTTCCGTGGAACCTTTGCTGGAAGAACATTTCCGATTGTTAGCTGCTCCAGATCACACACTCGCCAAACGAACTGTGCTGCAATTGGAAGATTTTCATGAAGAAGTGTTCCTGACAAATGAGAAGGGTTGTCCATATCGAACGATGTTTGATCGGTCATTTGAGAAAGAGGGGATTGATAGCATTACATATTTAGAGTTTCAAAGTGCTGAAGCCATTAAACAATGTGCAATTTCAGGCATCGGTATTGCCTTTCTTCCTGAGATCGTCGTGGAGTCTGAAGTTGAACGTGGAGAACTTATTGTCCTCCCATGGCAAATTCCGGACTTGCAGGTATATACACAGATGTTGTGGCATAAAGACAAATGGATTTCACCAATGCTGTTATCTTTTATAGAAGCAACCAGGGAAGTTTTTGGTTCACAGAGTGAGAATAAAACCGTATAGCTTATGTACGAGACATCAAACTGTTGAGCACAGTAAAACGCTGTTGAAAGTGGGGAAATATTATTTATGATTCCATTAGTATATGACCAGATTAACCATTGGGGAAAAGACGATGAATTTTTCCTTGCATTGTTAAAGAGACAAAAAGTAGAATTTATAGCTGACCTGGGCTGTGGAACAGGAAGATGGACTACTCATCTTGTTCAGCGCGGTTATAAAATTACCGCTATAGATCCCAATGAAGAAGCGATTGAGATGGCGCGAAGTAAAGATAATTCTGGAAATGTGAATTGGATTATAGGTGATAGTGCGGATTTACAAACCAATACCTATGATGCGGTGATTATGACAGCCAATGTTGCACAGGTATTTCTTACAGATGATAGTTGGAAGCGAGTGATCTCAGACGTATTCCGATCCCTAAAAATGGGGGGGCACTTTATTTTTGATACAAGAAACCCTTTGGTAAAAGTATGGGAAGAATGGGAGAAGGACAAAACTCCTGACTTCGCTAAAGATAGACTAAGCGGAGATCCTTTAGAAATTCACACAGAATATGAAGGGTTTGAGGGAGATATTTACACTTTCTATGAAATTGTAAAAAATACCAAAACAGACAAAGTGTTAGTTCATGAAAAAATGCAGCTGAGGTTTCGAAATCAAGAAGAATTCGAAGAGTCGCTGAAACAAATCGGTTTTTCAAAAATCAAAACATATGGTGATTGGGAATTTAAACAAGCAAATTCTGAGAATAGATCGTTTATTTTTCATTGTGTAAAATAGCAGTTAGTGAAGAAAATATCGAGGGACAAGTACCCATTGAACACAATTCTTATTCCTAAAATAACTACAGACAAATTTCATTCAAATCCATTCAATGAAATTTGTTCATATATGATGAACTGGAGTATGATGGGGGAAGGCGATGCTGATAATTATCATATAATCAATACCAAGTATAGCGTGTAATTTTATATAGGTCTAAAGCTTTTGGACCCGGCTACACAACACCATACTTCCTTGAAGGGGGACATCTGTTTTGGATGAGCAGTTTCTAGATTTATTGGCCGAGAAATATGATACGGAAGAAAAAATCATAACAGAGATCATCAACCTTGAAGCGATCTCCAATCTCCCGAAGGGAACCGAGCATTTTGTCAGTGATTTGCATGGGGAGTTTCAGGCTTTTCAGCATGTACTAAGAAACGGTTCGGGTACCGTCAAAGAGAAGATCAAAGAATTATTCCGGGAAACTTGGACGGATCAAGAAATCCATGATTTTGCGGCATTGGTTTATTACCCGGAAGAAAAAATACAGCTGGTTATAGGGGAACTGAGCAATAAACAGGCTTTGAACCAGTGGTATAGACTAACAATTGAACACATGCTTAAGCTTATTTCTTATGCCTCTTCCAAGTATACACGCTCAAAATTGCGTAAAGCTCTGCCGGAGCAATATGTATATATTGTAGAAGAGCTTCTATACAAGACGGATTCGACCAACAATAAGGATCCTTATTACGAGGAAATATATCGGCAAATTATATCCTTGGGCCAGGCGGACAATCTCATTATCGGCCTTGCTTATACGACACAACGCCTGGTGGTTGACCATCTTCATGTGGTTGGAGATATCTATGACCGGGGGCCGTACCCCGATAAAATTATGGATACGTTGATCAACTACCATTCTGTAGACATACAGTGGGGGAACCATGATGTCCTCTGGATCGGAGCCTACGCAGGTTCTCTGGTCTGCCTTGCGAATATTATTCGGATCTGCGCCAGATATGACAATCTGGACATCATTGAAGATGTATACGGAATCAATCTGCGCCCACTGCTAAATCTGGCGGAGAAATATTATGAAGACAATCCGTCCTTCAGACCTAAGTTACAGGCTGGCCATAATGTATCGGAGCAGGAAATTCTGCAGATCACCAAAATTCATCAAGCCATTGCCATGATCCAGTTTAAACTTGAAATCCCGATTATCAAGAGACGCCCATACTTTAATATGTCTGAAAGACTTTTGCTGGAGCAGATTGATTACGACAACAATGAAATCAACATCTGCGGTAAAACCTACCTGCTGGAAAACACCTGTTTTACCACTGTTAATCCGCAGAAGCCTGAAGAATTGCTGGAGGAAGAACGCCAGGTGATGGAAAAACTGCTGTTCTCCGTTCAGCATTCCGAAAAGATGGCCAGACATATGAATTTCCTCATGAAAAAGGGTAGCCTTTATTTAAAATACAATGGGAATTTGTTAATCCACGGCTGTATTCCTTTGGATGAAGAAGGAAATATGGAAGAATTGCAGATTGAAGACAAGACATATGCGGGCCGTCAATTGCTTGATGTTTTTGAGGATTATTTACGTTACGCCTTTGCACATCCGGAAGAAACAGAAGATCTGGCGACGGATATGGTATGGTACATCTGGACAGGGGAATGTTCCTCACTCTTTGGCAAGAGAGAAATGACCACTTTTGAACGTTATTTTATTCAAGAAAAAGAAGCACATAAGGAGAAAAAAAATCCTTACTACCATTTACGTGAAAATGAAGAGATCTGTCGAAGAATCTTGCAGGAGTTTGATTTGAATCCGGATCATGGACATGTCATTAACGGGCACACGCCAGTCAAAGAAATAAGTGGAGAGAGCCCTGTTAAAGCAAACGGAAAAATGATCGTGATTGACGGCGGTTTTTCCAAAGCCTATCAATCCACCACAGGTATTGCCGGATATACCTTGCTGTACAATTCTTTTGGCATGCAGCTCGTCGCCCACCAGAAATTTAAATCAAAAGAAGATGTGTTATGCAACGGAACGGACGTATTGTCTGTGAAAAGACTGGTGGACAAAGAACTGGAACGGAAACTGGTGAAGGAAACCAATGTTGGGGAGAAGCTGCTGCAGAAAATCTCGAATTTGAAGGACCTTCTGGAGTATCGTAACCCTGTTCAATAGGAATTGCGGTTAGATCGTTAAAATCACTTTCAAGCATATGTTATAGCATGTACTTGAAAGTGATTAATTTTCTAATCGACATCAGATATTATTAATTTCATTGTATGAACAATCAATTCAATACGAGTAAATTTTTGGATTGGTGGTATCCTTTGAAAGAAAGTTAGTGTACTTTAAATATCTCTTAAAGGTTGACAAATTGAATCATATCACACAAAATACATGCTATAGCATATATTAATCCTATATGTACAACTTAATGAAAGAAGGATAGCTATGTTCATTTTTATTACCGTTTTACAGATTCTTTTAGGTCTCTTTTTCCTATTCACAGGAAGCAAAATTATTTCGGGTAAAATGGCCGACGAATTCAAACGATTTGGATTGCCCTCTTACTTTAATGTTCTGACCGGTTCGTTTGAGATTGTGGGAGCCATTGGTATGATCGTTGGCATATGGATACCTATTTTTGCACTTTTGGCGGGTGTGCTTCTAGGTGGAACGATGCTTGCTGGGGCGTTTACCTTGATTGTTTTAGCCAAAGACCCCATACAAAAGGCCATTCCTGCACTCATTTTGTTTGTTCTTAGCTTGATGGTGTCGATGTATCATTTCTTTTAAACGACTTATTTAAGCATGATGGCGATATAAAGTAGTTTGTAACAATCGTTCAGATCACCTATAATTGGTGTAAGAACATGATGAATGAGGGTACAACAATGGACTTATACGATGTGACTGGTTTTTTAATTCACCGTACTGATCTTAAGCTTACAAATTATTTTATCAAACAATTGAAACCTTATAAGGTCACGCCTGAACAATGGAGTATTATTTTTTATATGGATATTGATAAAGCTACGACTCAAAAAGAGCTGGCGGAGGCAATCGATCGGGATCAAACAACTGTCGTGAGGATGATACATTCGTTAGAACGTAAAGAAATGGTTCGACGTATGATTAATGATCAAGATAAGCGTTCACATCATTTATATTTGTCTCCTAAAGGAGAAGAAGTAAAGCAACAGCTGTTGTTAACGGTCAAAGACGCTCATAATTACGTCACACGAGGGTTAGAGCCGGAGGAACTAAAACAGTTAAAAGTAATATTAGAAAAACTGTACATGAATGTGCAAGAGGATTAACCGAGTTGACACGCTAGGTATTAAAGCCTCCCAAATACATGCTGTAGCATATATTTGGGAGGCTTTAAGCGACTCTGCTTTCTTCTTGCAATTTGCAAAGTAGGTGCAGTCCTGGGAACTTGAAGAAAATGAACAGGCGAATGTTAGGTGAATATCTAATTGAATTTACTTTCAGGCTCTTCACATTTTCTACACGTTTTATATTATTTATAAAGAAATCATATCTTATTTTATGAAATTTCCGACCATCCGATGTGCTTATAAGTGTATCGAAATCCGTCATTTTCACCACGTCCTCAGATTGTACAACAGCTTTTCTTGCATAAGCCTGCACATTCATATCAAAAACCCTGCAAAACGAAGCCACTTCTTGCCCAATAGCGCCCAAACCGATAATCCCAATCGTTTTCCCCTTTAACTCACTCCCTGTATAGTCCAATTGATTCTCATCCATCAATCAATGCCAACGTTCCAGTCTTGCGGAAAATACGCTGTAATATTTGATTTTGCAGTTTCGTTAAAATAACCAACGATGAGAATTTTCATATCTATACCACCTTTCATAATCTATCCCATGCTAATCGTATGGAAAAGATTCTAGAATAACAATATAGCTCCTGATTTCAGTGAGTGGGGGAGTATGTCAATGTTTGATTACTCTAATAGTGGAGCTAAAGCCAAGAAAATATTAATGAATGAAATTTACGAATAGACTTGATTCTGGAAGTTGCACCTGAGACTGAAGTTCTTCTACGTACTGCTGATGTATCAGATAAGCAAGCTGTTCAAAAATATGTAGATGATACGGTTCAAAAGACGTTTTGGTAAACCTGAAGAAGTAGGCCGTCTTGTTGCCTTCCTGTTATCTTAGGCAATGTCCTGATGAGGATACCTACAATGAAGAAAAAGAGCAGGTCATCCAGAAGATAGCTTGCTCTTTTCTTGCGCTGATTTTTTGATATCTACACTTCACTTCTAACGCGATCGCTCCTACTTACCTCGACTCTGGATAATATCCACCATCTGTTTAAGCGCCTTTTTGGCTTCGGGTATAGGAAAAACGGGGAAGACATGATTCATTTTGGGATACTCGAAATAGTTGATATCAACCGATTGCCGGATAGCTTTTTCTTTGAATTTTCGGGCATCCGGAAGGAATAATTCATGTGTTCCTATAAACAGTGAAATTTTACCCAAATTTTTAATTTCCCCATGAATCGGGCTGAGCAAGTAGTGTGAGTGCGGGGTTTCACCTGCATATCTTTTCCCAGACTCAACCAGCATGTCCCAGTTCAACATCGGCTCTTTATCCATCATGGCGATTACTTCAGGGTTGCTTAATGTAATATCAAGCCATGGAGACAGCAGAATAATGTCCTTGGGCTGTGGCAATCCTTGTTCTAATAAATATTGCGCAAAAGCCAAGGAAAGACCACCACCAGCAGAATCGCCCATTATGACGATGTTTTCCGGTTCAGTTATTTTTAATACATGCTTATATACCCTAAGAACACTCTCAATTGCATCCATGTACTGATAATTCGGTGCTTTCGGGTAAATTGGCGCATATACCGTGCAATGTAGTTGCTCCGTTAAGTTGTGTAAAAAATGCCAGTGCCATGTCAGTGGTTGCTCAACATATCCTCCACCAGGCAAATACAGAACAACTCGTTCGCCCGAACGAGATTTGGATTTCAACATATACGTGTCTACCGGGAGACTATGTGCTTGGGTAATATTATACTTCTGCTTAAGTTTGGCAGGTAATTCATAGGGCATGCTGTTACTCTTTTCGCGTTCCTCCATAAACTCATTCACATCAAGCTTCTTTTTGGTCATTCTCAGCAACAATTCGACTAAGAAACTTCGTATACTCCGCATCATATCGACCTCCTATATAAAGAATACTTGAATACAATCATAAAATATATTTAAATATAATTTAGTATCATAAATATTATTTTAAGGATAAGAGGGATGAAATGAATATTTCACAGTTGCAATATTTGTTATCTGCTGCACAGTGGGGTTCATTCACGAAGGCCGCAAGCGTGCATCATCTCACCGTGCCAACGATCAGTCAGTCCATTAAACAATTGGAAGAAGAGATGGATACCGTTATTTTTTACCGTACCAAAAAAGGAGTCGTACCAACAGCAGAAGGAGAGCTTATTCTGCAGCATGCGGCAGCCGTCCTCAAAAATATTGAAAACATGCAGAGTGCATTGCTCAGTTTCAAGGACAAATCCTTAGAGTACATCACGATCTCCACCATTCCTGGTTTTGTTCCTCAAGTGGTGCAGACCATGTTGGAGCTGATGGATACATATCCCACACTCAAAGTTCAGATGATCGAAGGAGATACACTAACGGTGATGAAACATGTTCAAGAGGGTTATGCGCACATGGGATTACTCTCATATAATAAAAGCCAACGCGACAACTTGTTCGAATGGGTTCCTATCGTTGAAGGCAACGCAGTGTTGATCATGAACAACCGGTCGTCATTACGCTTTTTCAAAACAATTTCACCTGAAGACTTGCATAATGAAGTATTTGTTTTATACAAAGACGAACATATTGAAAATATCGCTCATACGTTAATGTCCACTAATCTTACCAACCGTATCGCCTTGATCACGAATAACATCGATGCATTGTGCCAAATGATTGTTTACGGCAATGCTATAACGATTGCTCCAGATTTTATATTAAATGCGTTGTCTTCCACCTATCGTGAACAATTCGTAACAGTTCCTTTACAACAATTCAGCTCTGAGAAAGCCATCTTGGGGAGAATCACACGAACAGATGAACCGCTTTCTAACATGGTCGAAGAATTTACAACCAAGCTGGCTAACCTCGTGCAAAACCCAAAAGGCTCTTCGTTGGATCACCCGTAGTTCTTGAAGCTGGAGGATATATCCCCGATGCGATTTCTAAGTAATAACGGTAGTAGACATTCTGATGCAGCATAGTTTATGACGCTCTACATAACAGATGATAACATTTTGTTTTTTTGAAGATGGTACACTTCAGGGATGGACTGCACGGATTGGTACGAAAAACCTCACAGTAACAGAAAAGGAAGCACATGAAGGGAAGTCAAGCATGTTAGTTGCCAACCGTGAACGCTCCTATCATGGACCCATGTTCTCGATGAAAGAGCTGCTTCAGCTGCCGAAAGCTGGAATTCGATCGACAGCTTGCAGATCCTTAAAGCGCAATGGAATACTTGGCATAAGGTCACTGGAACATTCCAGTACAGCGATGACCCTGCTGAGCTGAAACTATTCATTGAAACGCCTTACATCTCTGAGGATAGCGTATGGCATTCTCTCTTTTGTAGGAAAAGACAAACATTAAATCTTCGTTAGTTATCACTGTAAAGTCAGAACCCTCGTACTTGTGGAGAGAACGATCCATATGTACGGGGGTTCTTTTCGTGCAAACAACAAGTCATATTAACAATTTGTTATCGAAGCTATGGTTTTATCATGTTGACTTGGAGGGAGCCAATCTATACTTAAACCTACGGAGATTAAACAGAACCTTGGCTGACGTCTCTGAAACCAATAGAGAAAGAGGGGGAGCACACGAATGAGTAATGCCAAAGCCACCACACCCACCCAAGTCGATGTGATTCGTCCGAGTCCCCGGCGTACCAAACGCAAAAAAGGCTCCAGGCGAACGCTGGCACTGGATCTGATGTTATTGCCAGCAGTTATTTTGACGTTCATATTTGCGTACATACCGATGGGCGGATTGGTCATTGCTTTTCAGGATTATAAGCCCTGGCTCGGGTTTGCAAAGTCTTCCTGGATCGGACTGGAGCATTTCCAATTCCTGTTCAGTATGCCGGAGAATGTGCAGGTGATCTGGAACACCCTGATTATTGCAGGTTTGAAACTGATTGGAGGTCTGATTGCACCGCTGATCTTTGCCTTACTCCTTAACGAAGTACGAAAGGAAACCTTCAAGAAGAGTATACAAACGTTCGTTTATCTGCCGCACTTTCTGTCATGGGTCATACTAGGCGGAATTTTGCTGGACATGCTTGCAACAAAAGGTATGATCAATCAGTTTCTTGGGGCGGTGTTTGGTCTTGAACCGATCTTTTTCCTTGGGGATGGCACTTGGTTTAGAATCGTCGTTGTTACAAGTGATATCTGGAAGGAATTCGGGTTTGGTGCCATTATCTTTCTTGCCTCGCTGGCAGGCATTAATCCAGCACTGTACGAGGCAGCTGAGGTGGACGGAGCAAGTCGCTGGCAGCAGACCTGGTCCATTACGATTCCGGCTCTCATTCCCATCATGATTGTTGTAGGAACGTTGTCCCTCGGGAATATCCTGAACGGAGGATTCGATCAGATTTTCAATCTGTATAATCCGCTCGTTTACGATAAGGGAGATATCATCGACACCTTTGTTTATCGGGTAGGTCTCATCGATGGTAAGTTTGGATTCTCGGCTGCAGTCGGACTTTTCAAATCGGTGGTTGGATTCGTGCTGATCGTGATCGCATACCGTGCAGCGTATAAATTTGCGAACTACCGTATTTTCTAGAAAGGAGACCTCACCGCATGTATCATAAAACCAAGCCGTACAAAGTATTCACCGTGTTTAACTATACGTTCTTAATTTTATTATCACTACTCTGTATAATCCCGTTGATTCACATTCTCGCAGTCTCCTTCAGCGGTAAAGCAGCTGCCAATGCGAATCTGGTTGGACTCTTTCCGGTGGAATTTACACTTGATGCTTATGAGAAAACATTGGCCAATGAGAACTTCCTTCGTTCCCTATGGATTGCAATACAGCGAACCGTGCTGGGTACAATCCTGAGTATGGTTATTGTCACGCTGGCGGCCTACCCTTTATCCCGGGAGAATCGCAGCTTCAAACGACGTAACATCTACACCTGGTATTTTGTATTTACGATGCTGTTCAGCGGAGGATTAATTCCATTCTACATTCTTATCCAGAAACTCAATTTACTCAACACGATGTGGGTGCTTATCCTTCCTGGAGCGGTATCTGTCTGGAACATGATTCTTTTATTGAATTTCTTCCGCAACGTTCCCAAAGAGCTGGAGGAGGCTGCCTTCATCGATGGTGCGGGTTACTTTCGAACATTGATCTCTGTCTTTTTGCCCGTGTCGATGCCAGCCATCGCTACACTCTCCCTGTTCTCCATGGTAGGGCACTGGAACGCCTGGTTCGATGGGTTGATTTTCCTGACGGATCACGAAAAGTATCCATTAGCCACCTTCCTCCAGACGATCATCGTACAGCAGGACTTCAGTAAAGTTTCCGTGCGGCCCGAAGACCTGGAGAACATCTCACAACGGACGATCAAGGCAGCTCAGATATTCATTGGCATGGCACCGATTTTGGTTGTATACCCCTTACTGCAACGCTTTTTTGTTAAAGGGATTGTACTTGGTGCTGTTAAAGAGTAAGACGGATTTAGATCTAACCAATTTAGAATGATATGGGGGAGACAACATGTTTAAAACATGGCAAAAACCGCTTCGCATATTGATGGCTGCCACAATGTTATCTGGTGTGCTCGCAGCGTGCAGCAATGAATCGACATCAGAGAACAAGCCTAGCGACAGTAATGAATTTTATTCCGCTCCGTTTGAAAATGGTAAATATGTTGAACCGGTTACCATTTCGACTGTATTTCCGATCACCAGCAGCTTAAAGTTCAAAAATGGGGAAAACATTGAAAATAACGTTCATACGAAGTGGGTTCACGATACACTGGGGATCGATATTAAATACTTATGGACGGTGAGTGAACAAAATAATGCGTACCAGACCAAACTTCGTCTCATGTTAACCTCGGGTCAGAAAATGCCGGATATTATCTCTTTCCGTGGTGACTCTACGCTAATCAGTGATTTGATCGAATCGGGTCAATTCACGGATGCGGGGGAATTATTTGATAAATATGCCTCCGATGTATACAAAAAAGCGATGGCGGAAGATCCAAACGTATGGAACCCATATATGCGTGATGGCAAACGTATGGCTATTCCTATTCTGGAGAACGCTTACAATAATGATCCCGTCATGTACATTCGGGAAGATTGGCTCAAGAAGTTAAACTTGAAAGCACCAACCAATTTAGCCGAGTTGGAAACGGTGATGGATGCCTTCGTCAATCAAGATCCGGATGGCAACGGCAAGAAGGATACGATGGCTTTGTCTGTAGGTTTCAAGAATGATCTGAACACCTGGATGTCGGAATCCGGCTGGATTTTTGGCATGTTTGGAGCGATGCCTAATCAGTGGAACAAAGCAGTAGACGGTTCACTTGCCTACGGCTCCATCCAGCCAGAGATGAAGCCCGCACTGACGAAAATGAAAGAGTGGATGGAAAAAGGATACATTGATAAGGAAGCGGGACTTTATGATGAACCCAAAGCAACGGAGGCGTTTACTGCAGGCAAGTCCGGTATAATCGTTGGCCCTTACTGGATGACAGGCTGGCCGCTCCCGGATCTGCAAAAAAACGTGCCTGATGCTGAATATAAAGCATATCCACTTCCGGCTGGCCCTGAAGGAAAGATGGGACGACATGGGACGCCAATTAGTACAGGAGCCGTTCTCATCAATAAGGATATGGAACATAAAGATGCATTCTTTGTATACCAGAACTATTTGTTTGATCACTGGGCTAATCCGGACAGCACAACGTTCGTGCACGGATTTGCTAAAGGTTATGATTATGACATCGCTCCAGACGGAACCGTCTATAAAGAACTGCAAAGCGACAAAATTCCTGGCGGCTGGATTGATGCGATCCGTTATACGTTGACGTTTGACGGCGCGATTATCCCTAACCTGATGATGAATACCCTGGCAGAACTTGCAGGGGGTAAAGAACCAACCACTCAGTATGAGAAAAACCTGGCAGACCGTATCCCTGAACAGATTAAGGCCGCCAAGATTGTCATTGACCAAAAAGATATTATCATGCCTGAGATGTTCACGGGTGTACCCACGAAAACACAAGTTTCCCGAGGCGATATGCTGAGCAAGCTGGAAAAGGAAGTGTTGAATAAAATAATTTATGGCCAAGCACCCATTGATGATTTTGATGCATTTGTGCAACAGTACATGTCTTCTGGCGGTAAACAGATCACGGAAGAAGTAAACGCATGGTATGACACGATAAAATAAAAAACGAACCGCACTTCATGTACAAGGAGTTTCATTTACCTGTGTACATGAAGTGCGGTTTTTTAACTTTATTGCTCACGGTAATCCTGAGGCGTCATACCGAATTTATCGCGAAACACCTTGATGAAGTATTGGGAGTTGGCGTAGCCCAGTTTATCGGAAATCTCATATACCTTATCCTGCGAATGATTAAGCAGGTAGAGGGCAAGATCCATTTTGACACTTAGAATGTACTCACTCAAGCTGATGCCTTGAAATTGTTTAAACAGCTTGGAGACGTACACCGGATGCAAACATACATGATCTGCGATCGATTGAAGGCTAAGGGAGTGCAGATTGGCGGAAACAAACGTCTTGATCTGATGAATGACATCATGTTGCTCACCTAAAGACTGTTCTTCCAGCTTCATGCGCAGTCGATCAAGCATGTTCTCAGCCCAATCTGTAAGTTGGGATACAGACCGAAAGGGCATACGCGGAACCCATTCGTTTCCGACCAAATCGGATAACAGCGCATGATTTTTGTGGGCAATGTAATGAAAAGCCGATAACAATATAATCTGAATCTCATCCAGATGTTCTTCAGTTTGTTCAGGCAGCGTGCTATACCCAGTCTCAATTCGGTGCAGACGTTCTTTGAATACTTCCCATTGTCCCGTTTCAAGCAAATGATTGAAGGTTGGTGGTTCATATAAAATATGCAAGGAACGAATGGATACGGGACGATAGCTTTCCTGAAGGGAAAGGAAGTACCCTATACCGTTACCTACCTGCTTTTTGAGAGCGGACTGGGCTTGCTCATACATGTCCCGGATATCATGCTGGAGTTTACCCTTCTGGCTCAGGATGACGGAAATGCCACCTTTCAGATATTCATTGACATTATGATGCAGCTGTAGGGAGATATGCGTGAGACACTGATTCTGATCCTCCAGCTGATCCTGCTCCGGCAATTGCTTACTGTGACTTAACTTTAACAAGAAAACCAGATAATCGTAATGATCACGACAATGCCAGGTATGAAAAGCTGTGTTGTATAACTCACATGCGATGTTGGTCACGGCATACTCAAACAACTGCAAGCTGCTCGTTGTATGCCTGGTGAAATGTTCTTCCAGGCGTACCAGAACGAGTTGAACTTCATCTTCGGCATGGAAGGGCAGATGATAGTGTGCCAACTTGTCGTTCAAAGCATCTTCTGCATAACGATTACCTTCAATCAACTGATTCAGCAGCCTGTCCTTCAACGAAGGCAGGTGCTCGCGAAACGAGTTCATCGCCTGTTCATAGGACAAGGCTCTGCGGATTTGTTCCTCAATGGAAAGCACTGTTTTTTCCAGACATGCCGCCAGTTTTTCGACATCAAGCGGTTTTAGCAAATACTCAACAACCCCGTGTCTGGTCGCTTCTTTCGCATACTCGAACTCGGCATAACCGGTGAGCAAAATACAGGGCAGGTTGGGTTTAGACGCCTTGATCTGCCGAATCAGCTCAAGTCCGTTCATCACCGGCATTGAAATATCGGTAATCACGATATCTACGGTCTGTTCATCCAGAATGGATAAAGCCTGCATTCCGGAATATGCTTTGTGAATACGCTCGATCCGATATTCATCCCATGGAAATGAGATCTCAAGATCGTCAATCACATAGGATTCATCGTCAACTAACAGAATCTGATGCATCTGCAATATCCTCCTTATGTATAGTAATGATGCACAGGGTACCTTCATATAAGCTGGATTGAACGGACAAGCCCGATCGTTTACCATATGTGAGTCTGATTCGCTGATTGACATTTCGAACTCCTGTTCCGATCTGTTCCTCTGGGCGGGTTAGTTCATTCATGTGTTTGCAGATCAGTGACAGTCGCTCTTCCGGCATGCCCACACCATTATCTGCAACGATGATACGGATGACCTCATGGTCCTGCTCCGCGCGAATCGTAATTTTCCCTGAACCCATGGAGGGTTCAATCCCATGTTTGACCCCATTTTCAACGAGTGGCTGCAAAATCATACGAGGGATACGGACCGAGAGAAGCTCTTTGGGTACATCGATATCAAAAGTGATCGTTTTTTTTCGCATATGAATAATGGACATGTAATGATTCACAAAACGAAGCTCTTCACCCAGCGTCGAATCCATATCTTCAATACGATGAATATAACGGCAGTAGGAAGCCAGCTCCAAGGTCATGGCTGTGACCGATTCATAATCCTTTACACTCGATTTGCTCTGGATATAGTTGAGACAGTTGTATAGGAAATGGGGATTGATCTGAGCCTGATACTGCTTGAGTCTGGCCTCTTTGACGGAAAGTTCTCCAATAAGGACCTGCTCAATTAATGTCTGCGTATTCTCAGCCATTCGGTTGAACGATCGACCCAGGATTTTAAATTCCATAATTTGAGTTTCGTCGACACGGCTGGAGAAATCTCCCCGGTCAAACCGGTCGATCGCTTTACGCAACCGAATAATGGGTTGTTGAATCTGATTACGCAGAGCCAAGATGTACAAAAGCGAAAGAAGCAGCAGGGCTACAAGTGCCAGCACAAACAGCGTATTGTTACGTGAAATCGATTGCTGAAGCTGATTGGTTGGATGATAGTCGATAAAGTACAAATCCAGAATACTTGCTTTCATATAAGTGATGAAGTAACTCCTGTCCTGAAAGGAGATTTCAAAGAAACCTCTGTCATTTCTGAGCTGTGGAACAACCTGAGCATCAGCCTGGGCAAGTCCAAGGGAGCCTGAACCTCGAATGGCTGTTTTAAAATGGGAATCATACAGCATCGGTGTTCCGGATGTATAATCAGACATCATTTTCTGCAAAACATCTAATGAGATCCTGATCTCGATATACATCGGCCCTCGATGTCCCTTGGTAAGATGTGAATAATAACCTGTACCATCCTTGTTCATATGTAATATCCATTGATCGAGCGGATCTTTGGACATGGAGAATGATCGAAATGAAAACTGGGGATCAGAAGATACCGTGTCCTTTTGATCCGGATAATACAAAATAATGGTATTGTTCCATGAGGTGGAAGCACTGTTTAATGCCAGCTTCTCAATGAGCTCCAGCTTGGCCTTGTATTTAGCAAAATCATTTCCGTAATGAAGAACATATGTATAACCTCTGACGGATTGATCCTCTGATAATGTTAGCGCATTCATTAATACCTGCTCAAATTGATTCGATAGCTGAGAGGACATGAATCGCACTTCGCCCAATTTATTCTTTTCTAACTCTCGTTGAATATCTTCCACATTTAATCGATAGATCCACCAGAAGATCAGTACAATCAGCATAAACATCAAAACTAGACCGAGTGCCAGCTTTGAAAAAATAGAGCCGTTCTCTGTGGGACACTTTTCCTTCAACATGTCATTTCCTCCTGTAGAATAAGAACGATCATCTCTAGCTTTATTCTACAATATCTAGCTTTATAAGGGGAGGGAACATGAGGACAAGGGGCTTACAAAAGACACCACTTAAAGGTGGATGTCAACGAACAGAACCCTGGAGCTGCGTAATTCTATAGTAAATGGGGTTTGTATAAATCGGACGCTCCGAATTCGATGGTCCTATGCCAAATATAAATATTTACCTCTTGCATAAAGAACGTATGTTCGGTTTATAATATATAGAAACATACGTTCTTAAATGTACAGGAGTGATTTCAGTGTGGACTAAGCAGCGAACCATTATGCTCATTGATATGCAGAGTTTTTATGCTTCAGTCGAAAAGGCAAAAATGCCCCAATACAAAAATAAACCACTCGCCGTTGCAGGCGATCCAGCAAGACGTTCTGGCATTATCCTTGCCGCTTGTCCGTTGGCCAAAGCTAAAGGTGTATCTACCGCGGAACCACTCTGGCAGTCTCTTCAGAAATGCCCTGAACTGATCATTGTAAAACCTCACATGCAAGAATACATCGAAGTTTCCACTCAAATCATGTCCAT
The DNA here is from genome assembly GCF_014842675.1 of Paenibacillus sp. CFBP 13594. Taxonomy (NCBI): domain Bacteria; kingdom Bacillati; phylum Bacillota; class Bacilli; order Caryophanales; family Paenibacillaceae; genus Paenibacillus; species Paenibacillus sp. CFBP 13594. Next base: position 926,763 of record NZ_JACYVQ010000001.1, on the reverse strand, counting down.
TATTGAGGAATTCACCGATCTGGTCGAGCCATACAGTATAGACGAATTATTTGCTGATGTTACAGGGTCTATGCATCTATTTGGTAATGATCCAATCGATCTGGCCAAACAAATTCAAGACAAAATCTATAATGAAACAGGGGTTTATGCCAGAGCAGGCATTGGTGAAAACAAAATTATCAGTAAATTATGCTGCGATATGATTGCTAAAAAAGCGGAGGGTGGCATTTTTCACTTAAAGAAAGAGGAGTTGCATCTTCACATTGGAGATAAGCCCATCCGCGATATGTGGGGGATTGGCTCAAGAATGGAAAAACATCTGTGGAAGATGGGTATCCGAACCATTAAAGACCTGGCGAATACACCTCTTTCCAAATTAAGAAGCAAGTGGGGTGTTAATGGAGAAGTCATCTGGAGAGTCGCCAATGGACTCGACAATTCGCCGGTAACCGTCAACACACACAGCACACAAAAGGATATCGGAAACGGAATGACCCTGCCTAGAGATTTCACAGAAGCATGGGAGATCGAAGTGGTTATTCTCGATATCTGTACAGAAGTGTGCAGAAGAGCCCGTAAAAAAGGGCTGATGGGTAGTGTCATATCTGTGAGTGTATCGGGAGCAGATTTTGATCACCCAACTGGTTTTCATAGGCAAGTTAAACTGTCTGATCCTACAAACATAACCGTTGATGTGTGCAAGATCGCCAAACGCATATTCCATCAACATTGGGATGGGCAACCTGTGCGCCGTGTAGGCGTATCCCTGTCTCAATTATCCAATGCGGATACATATCAACTATCTTTCTTTGATGATCAAGAGCAGAAACGAGCCATTGATCAGGTGATGGACAACATTAAGGATCGATATGGCGACATTGCCATTCTTCGAGCGAGCTCCATTACGGCTGCGGGTCAAGCGATTGATAGAGCATCTAAAATTGGGGGGCATTACAAATGAGCAAAAAACTGGAGGCCAATGGATTATGGGAATCGAGCCGCATGATGCTTCCACAACATAAAGAACGAATTATACAGCATCGTACTCAAATTCATCATCAAGCGAAACCACTGATTCATGAAGATGAGTGGGAGATTATTGCTCAACATATAGATATGTCCCTCAACTATACGTTGCAAGCCACCTTTGAAGTGTTTAATGAGTCAGGCAATCGGTATATACACGGAATCGTCACTTCAGTCAGCGCCTTTGGAAAAAAAATAAAAATTGAAATGGATAATGGATTTGAATGGGTCGATTTTGATCAATTGGTCACTGTAAAGTTTGAAGAAGGAGGAGGTGTGTACGGTGAGACAAACTTCTGAGGAACTTGCACTCGTAAAGAGGCTGGTAGAGCTTCCGTATCTTTTAGGTGCTCTGGAGGTAGATAAGCATAAAATATACGCTTCAAACTTTAAAATGAAATCGGTGTATATTGATTACCTGGACGGTACCCAAAAGAAAATTGCTTTAGAGATGTACAAATCAAAACAAAGTTTAAAGGAACATCATATAAAAATCATTGAAGAGGAGAGATCCGAGCTGAGTTTAACAGTAAATTATTCGGTAAGAGGTTACCTTCACAAAATGACATTATTGTGGAGCAAAGTGAAAGTGGATGTGACCTTAATGCTTACGGAACATATGAGCGTTGATATTACTGATATGCCAACATAAACATAGAGTTAGAGCAGAATACAGTATATAACGTCATGGGGTGGATATAATACAGCTATAACCATTGTTTTCTTCTCCCGATTTGGGTAAACCGACCTTTGAAATTGAAGGGTCGGTATTTTTTGTCTCAAAATTTTGCATTGGCATATTAAACATATAAAATGAGAGAAATCACGCGGCAGATACATTTATCCATATTGTTTCGACTAAAACAAGGATGAATCCTTCAGAAGGGTGATACCAACATACCTGGATTAGTACGGCGTGGTTCCGTTATCTTGACAGCCAAGATTATTACATACAACGTTGAATAAGAGTAATATGTTGATGTCCTCTTGAGCATGTTTTCTGTGAAAGATATGAACGCTAAACGTTATGTCTTGTAGTTGAACTAACGGCGGATTTTCAATTTGTGGAGGGGAGAAAGAAATGGACTACAACAATTCACGGAATGAAGCGGTTTTTGAGACGAAACGGCTCCGTAACTGTACCATAGCGGCGGGTCGTCGTCATACCGTTGCCCTTAAATCTGACGGAACAGTAACAGCTGCGGGTGATAATAAATATGGTCAATGTAAGGTAAGCGATTGGTGCGATATCGTCGCAGTTGCAGCGGGTAATGTTCATATGGCTACGAATACAGGTAATGCCCATACCGTTGGTCTTAAATCTGATGGTACGGTAACAGCTATAGGTTGGAATAAGCATGACCAATGCAATGTAAGCGAATGGCGCGATATCGTAACCGTTTCGGCAGGTTGGTGCCGTACGGTTGGGGTTAAATCAGATGGCACCGTGGTTGCGATGGGGCGAAATAATGAAGGGGAATGCAACGTGAGCAGCTGGCATGATATTGTATCGGTCACGACGGGTGACTGGCATACAGTCGGTCTAAAAATAGACGGAACGGTAACAGCGGTTGGTAACAATAAGTATAACCAATGTAACGTACACGACTGGGGCGACATATTAGCTGTTTCGGCGGGGTATCTTCATACGGTTGGGCTCAAATCGGATGGCACGGTAGTGGCTGTGGGAAGAAATAATGAAGGTGAATGCGACGTAAGCGGTTGGCGCGATATTGTAGCAGTAGCAGCGGGGAGTTATCATACCGTTGCTCTTAAGTCTGATGGTACGATGGTTGCTGTGGGTTCGAATAAACATCACCAATGCGATGTAAGTGGCTGGCACGAAATTCGAGCTATTTCGGCGGGGTGTGCCCATACGATTGGACTAAAATCGGATGGTACGATGGTGGCTGTGGGTGATAATGATTATGGACAATGTGATGTAAGCGGATGGAGTAACATTCAACAATAAATAAAGGAATTTCATATCGAGGGACTAGATCATGGTCCCATTGAAGTCGCTATTTTAGCGGCTTTTTTGTTTTATCGGTACAAGTTTTATTCCCAAATCAAGGACAAGAACATGGTCAGATTACCAATCAGCATATAAATAATCGGTTCTTCTCTCCATAAATTCATTGATCTAACGAGAAAGATAGTCCGCATAGGGTATGGGGGTATAAAAATATGTTGACTAATATAGGGTAGGGGGGTATTGTATTGTACAAGAGCTTGATGAGACCTGAAAAATTGGACTCGAGAGTTTAGCCCATCGTTTAGGTCAAACTAAACCAAAAAATCACCCACAAGAAGGGACGAAATAAGATGAAAAACATTGTTTTGAATGTACAAGGTATGAGCTGCCAACATTGTGTAAACTCCATCGAAGGTGCTCTGAAAGAAATCGGAGTGAGTGGCAAGGTGAACCTCAGTGATGATTCGGTTGAAGCGACGTATGATGAAAATCAAGTCTCCTTGGAGCAAATTAAAGAAGTTATTGAAGAGCAAGGCTACGAAGTAGCGTAAGTAATGGACGAAGAGGGGAGTGAGTTATTTTGGCAATAGCAGAGGCTCAGACGAAACAGTCGAGTATACAAATTACAGGTATGACCTGTGCAGCTTGTGCAAACAAAATCGAAAAAGGACTCGGCAAAATGGACGGGGTCACATCAGCGAATGTTAACTTTGCTTTGGAGAAGGCAAGTGTAACGTATGATCCCACGAAAGTGGAAATGAAAGAACTTGAGGAAAAAATCAAAAAACTTGGATATGGTTCCGTATCAGAGGTTGCGCAATTCAATCTTGAAGGCATGACCTGTGCAGCATGTGCGAACAAAATTGAAAAAGGCCTGAACAAGCTGCCCGGCGTTACTAACGCTTCAGTAAACTTCGCCATGGAAACTGCCCGAGTTGAATTTTCCTCTGGTGAAGTTTCCATCGAAGACATGAAAAACAAGGTGAAAAAACTCGGTTATACGGCAATCGTCAAGGAAGACGGTACCAGCAATGGTGCAAGTGACCATCGTGCTAAAGAACTGAGTAATCAAAAACGGAAATTACTGATTGCGGCGATTCTTTCCTTGCCGCTGTTGTGGACTATGGTAGGTCACTTCTCGTTCACTTCATGGATCTATGTACCGGAATTGTTTATGAATCCGTGGTTCCAACTAATTCTGGCTTCACCAGTACAATTTTATATTGGTAGACAGTTCTATGTGGGTGCGTATAAGGCTCTCCGGAACGGGAGTGCCAACATGGATGTGTTGGTATCACTTGGTACCTCAGCAGCCTACTTCTATAGTTTATATTTAACCATTCAATGGTCAAGTATGGTTGAAGGGATGCATCATGGTCCATCCCTCTATTATGAAACGAGTGCGGTCCTGATTACATTGGTTCTTATGGGTAAATTGTTTGAATCACTTGCGAAAGGCCGAACATCAGAGGCGATTAAATCACTGATGAGTCTGCAGGCGAAGACGGCATTAGTGGTTCGGGATGGCAAAGAACTTACCATTCCAGTGGATGAAGTCATTGTAGGAGATGTTGTCCTTATTCGTCCAGGAGATAAAGTTCCTGTAGACGGAGAGGTGCTGGAAGGGATCTCATCTGTAGATGAATCCATGCTTACGGGTGAAAGCCTTCCAGTAGAGAAAAAAGTCGGGGATGCTGTGATTGGAGCTACGATTAATAAAAACGGTATTCTTCGGATCAAAGCAACCAAAGTAGGTAAAGAAACCGCTCTTGCACAAATTATTAAGGTTGTTGAAGAAGCTCAGGGATCAAAAGCACCAATTCAGCGGGTAGCCGATGTGATCTCGGGCATATTCGTCCCGATCGTTGTAGGGATTGCAATAGTTGCTTTTGTGGTTTGGTACTTCTGGGTTACACCAGGCGATTTTGCAGGTTCGTTAGAAAAAGCAATTGCGATTCTTGTTATCGCATGTCCTTGTGCACTTGGACTTGCAACCCCAACATCCATTATGGCGGGGTCTGGTCGTTCGGCTGAACTAGGGGTGTTGTTCAAAGGCGGGGAACATCTGGAGCAGACGCATAAAATTGATGCGATCCTTCTGGATAAAACCGGTACTGTTACAAAAGGTAAACCTGAATTGACTGACGTCGTCGCTCTTGGCAATGAAAATGAATTCCTGAAACTTGTTGGAGCTGCAGAGAAAAATTCTGAGCATCCACTTGCAGAAGCCATCGTTGTAGGCATCCAGGAACGAAATATCGAACTACCAGGAACTCAATCCTTTGAAGCATTTCCGGGTTTCGGAATCCAAGCAATGGTTGAAGGTAAACAGCTACTCGTGGGTACACGTCGACTGATGGAAAAGTATAATATCGATGCAAAAGCAGCTTATCATTCGATGTCACGTTTGGAAGAAGCGGGCAAAACTGCGATGCTGGTTGCCATTGATGGTCAATATGCAGGTATGGTCGCTGTGGCAGACACAATTAAAGAAACTTCGAAAGCTGCAGTAAACCGTCTGAAAGAAATGGGCATTAAGGTCATTATGATTACAGGTGACAATGAACGGACGGCAAAAGCCATCGCTGCTCAAGTAGGTATTGACCACGTTCGTGCAGAGGTCTTACCTGAAGGAAAAGCGGAAGAAGTGAAAAAACTGCAATCACAAGGTAAAAAAGTGGCCATGGTTGGCGATGGTATCAATGATGCACCCGCTTTGGCAACTGCAGATATTGGTATGGCGATTGGTACGGGGACAGATGTAGCGATGGAAGCAGCTGATGTAACACTCATGCGCGGCGATCTATCCAGTATTCCTGATGCTATCTACATGAGTCGTAAGACTATGCGCAACATTAAGCAAAACTTGTTCTGGGCACTTGGTTACAACACCTTAGGCATTCCTATTGCAGCTATCGGTCTGTTAGCACCATGGGTTGCAGGCGCAGCGATGGCCTTGAGTTCGGTATCCGTCGTTCTAAACGCCCTGCGATTGCAACGCGTAAAAGTACGTCACTAGTCAAGTACTAGAACAGGAGCGAACATAATGATGATGAGGAGTAAAAAAATCATGCTAATGTTAACCGGTGTTTTAGCTTTCGGTGTGTTGTCTGCTTGCGGAACCCCTAAAGAAAGTGCACATACAGATGGACATGGTGGTATGAATCATACTGAGATGAAATCTGAAACTGAAGGTGCGAGTCATGATCACGCAGGGCCTCATGCTGATTCAACAGCAAATGCCCTTGAAACCTCGTTCTCCTTTGCATCAGATGTGAAGGCCAATGAAAATTCGCTTCTGACAATCCAAATCACGGACGTCGATGGTAATCCGGTTAATGATTTTGAAATGGGGCACGAAAAACGAATGCACCTTATCGTGGTGAGTAAAGATCTTTCTTACTTTAATCACATTCATCCAGATTTTAAAGGCGATGGAAAGTTTGTGATTGAAACTTCATTTCCAGCTGGTGGAGAATACAAAATCCTTGCCGACTTTGTTCCAAAAGGTGGAGCGAGCACTACACCCAGTGAATGGGTGAACGTTTGGGGTCCAGAAAAAGCCCAAGAGCCTGTTCAAGCGGATTCCAACCTTATAAAAGAAGTGGATGGTAAAAAAATCGAACTTTCATTGAATACCAAAAAGGCCAACGAAGACGTAAATCTGACCTTTAATATCATGGATGCGAAAACGGACGAAGGGATCAATAATCTGGAACAATACCTCGGTGCTGTAGGTCATGTTGTTATCCTTTCTGAGGATGCAGAGCAATATCTGCATGTACATCCAACAGAGGAAAAGGCAACAGGTCCAAAAGCAGAATTTATGACCTCTTTCCCGCATAGCGGAACCTATAAAATCTGGGGTCAATTCCAACATGATGGGGAAGTCTTTACAGTACCTTTCGTCGTAGATGTAAAGTGAGTAGAGAGGTATGAGCATGGGAGATAAAATTAAAATAGCGATTAGTCCAGCAATCCAACTTGGTGGAAGCTTATTCACTCCGGAGCAACTAGTTAAAATTGGCGAGATTACTGGTCCAGATTCAAAAGTGGAGATGACACCCTTTAAGCAACTATACGCAGAAGTATCGATTGAACAACGAGATCAGATCAAAAATAAACTTGAAGATCACGGTCTTGAAATAAACCCTGCAGGATTTGTAACCAAAAGTCTGATCGCTTGCAACTTTTGTAGAGGTGCAGAAGAAGCAGGCATGGAAACAGCCAAAAGTTTAAATCAAGCCATTTCCGGTATCGATACGCCTACACCACTCAAGATTGGATATGCTGGATGCGCTTTAGGCACTAGTGAACCGTTGATTAAGGATATTGGGATCGTAAAGATGCGCGATAAGTTCGATGTTTATGTTGGTGGCGAGTCGAAGGGGCTTAAACCCTCCTTCGCCAAGCTGCTACATTCCGGATTAATGGAGGATCAGCTTATTCCTTTTGTTACCGCAATTATTGATTATTATAAGATACATGCGAAAGGCAAAGAAAAGTTCAGCAAATTCGTTAATCGAATGACACTGGAAAACTTGAAGTCAATGACGCTTGAAAGGGGGTGAAAACAGTGAAAGAAGCAACTGTAAAAATTCAAGGTATGTCTTGCCGTTCTTGTGTATCTAAAATTGAAGGTGCAATTTGCGCTCTTGGCGCTGAAGGCCACGTAAATTTTGAACAGGGAACAGTAGAAGTTCGATTTGACGATTCTAAAGTTCAAATCGCTGAAATTGAAGAAGCGATCCGTAAAAAAGGATATAACGTCGGAGCGTAATATATATTGAAATACAAGGGAGAGTAATTGGGCATGACGGAATCCATTCAGATTTATTCAATCCCAACCTGCAGCGATTGCAATTATGCTAAACGTTACTTTAAAGAGCGTGAGCTTCCCTATACGGATTACAATTGTGAAGAAGATGCCAAGTACGCTGAGGAAGTCTGGAAGTTGACTGGCAAACAGGTTGTTCCAACCATTGTCATTGGAGATAAGGTCTTTGTAGGCTTTGCCGAAAATCTCACTGAAATCAGTGAGTTAGTTAAATAACTGTTATGACCCCGGTCAACTTCCGAGCCTGACAAGCCGTTCTCTTAGCACTTACCATGATACTTCTTGCTCCCTTTACATAGGGTAGGGGGGGATGGTAATGTGTTAATAAAGGAGTTGATCTACTTGGATGATACGATACTTGAGGCCGCCTCATGTGACCATACATCTTCAAACGAGCGGAAAAGCCATCATTCGGAGAGTACAAAGCGAAAGTTAATTAGCCGGTTGAATCGGATTGAAGGGCAAGTGCGTGGAGTAAAAGGAATGATTGAGAAGGACACGTATTGTGATGACGTATTGCACCAAATTGCCTCCATTCAATCCGCGTTGAATGGAGTAGGAAAGCAGCTTTTGGAACATCATATGAAAAGCTGTGTCATTGAACGGATTTCAGAGGGCGATCACAAAGTTTTGGATGAACTGATGATCACTGTAAATAAGTTAATTAAATAAGCTAGAATATTGGAGGTACCTCTTGTTGTATTCAGGCAAAAAGAATGTCAGGAACAAGAATATGCTCCCGTTGAGTCGCTATTATAGCGGCTTTTTTGTTTTATGGCTTTAGCTCAGTGAGTGCGTGTAACGCGCGAAACAAAAAACCACCCACTATGCGGGTGGGGTGATCACCAAGACCGTTCCGATAAAATTAGATGTTCAGGCTGGGTGAAGGAATGATCTAGGGTGGCAAACAAGAGCTGCAGCCTAGATCACACAAAAGTGGATGTGTAAATCCCACATTGTATTCACCCCGAAGTATAGACGGAAAGAAATCTATAGATACTATGTAAGTACAGTTATAGAAAGTACTCTAAATGACTATATTAACAAATTTAACGCCTTCCACTAAGGAGCTGGTAGCAGAAGGGGATCTAATTGCAACTCATTTTCGCTGGGCATCGTTCCAAAAAATTAGTAGATGGATAAATAGATTAAAGTCGAAGAGGGACTGCATTTTGCACTCCCTCTTCTTAGTGATTTTACAATTAGGAAATATAAACTACTAGTTTTTGCCTAGTTTTTGCGAACCATTGAACCACACAGATTTGATTGACAAGGTATCTGAAATATTAGTGATCGGATCACCGTTAATGAGAATAAGATCAGCACGTGCACCTTCGGTAATCCGGCCACGATCATGTAGACCAAAGCAACGGGCCGGTTTGGAAGTAGCCGACTGAAGAGCTTCGATCGGAGTGAACCCAGCCTTCACCAGTAGCTGCATTTCGTGGTGAACACTGGCCCCATGAGCAAGGCCACCAAGGTTCGGAACGGGAACCGGTGCGACATCCGTCCCTACAAGAATATCAACTCCGGCACGGTGAAGATCCATCACATTATTAAAGCTGTTCTCCATATTGCCTTGTGGGAACGTATTGAAGCTTGAGTTCAAGATATCGATCCAATCTGGGCTTAATTTGGAATGAACTCGTGGATCATTAGCCAATTCTGATGCCGGATTACCTATAATCGATGAATTCAACACCAAGCACGGTGTAACAAAAGCTCCAGAATCAGCTATGGATTTGACCAATTCGGACGTGTACTCGGGCCTGTCGATAAACAAGTGCCCCAAACCGTCGACTCCAAAATCGATGGCTGCCTTCGATGAAAGAGCCGTCAAGACGTGGGCAATAACCAACTTATCAAATTTGTGGGCTTCAGTAACGGCTGTTTTTAGAATCTCATCACTTAGAACAGGCAGGCCAGGTGCACCCATGACCGTTCCCTCTTCAATCATGATCTTAATATAGTCAGATCCATTCTCCACTTGGGTATGCACATGTTTGATCGCTTCTTCAACCGTCGTCACTTGAGGTATTTCTTCGTGATCGTGAGCGTAGGCGGCCAACATTGCTTCCCGGTCTTCCTCCGATAACTTCTCTAGTTCCTTTAATACGAATTCAGGTATTTCATCTCCATCAGGCAGTAATTCATCTGGATGCCCACCAGGAGCGGTAATCGCTGTACCAGCAGATCGAACGTCTGCGATGTCATCCACATTTTTAAGCTGAATTTCGCGCCCTCTTTTAGTAAAATCGCCGTTCATTTCAAGTTCTGTTGTAACACCGAATTTCAAGGCATCTCGTAATCCGCCAATTGAGGTATGAACATGTGCATCAATGAGACCAGGTATTAATGTCGCATTTTCTCCATCGATAATTGTTGCATCGCTCGGGATGTCTCCGCCCACTGAGATAATGGACACCCCTTTAATGACAATATGTCTGGGAGCAATAATTTGATATCCATCAAAGATCCGTACATTTGTAATCGCCGTAATTTCTTCTAACCCAGCATTTTGATTTAATTTCTCCATCATAAAAAATCCTCCTAATGTGTTTGTGATTCAACACTTCGGAGTATAACTGTTAGGTATCTAACAGTCAATAGTCTAATGTTTATTTGACAAGCCTATTGGGATCACTGTATATTTTAGCTACTTACAATTAGATTCCTAACAATTACGGAGGGGACGATGGACGGTCATGCATTCCCGAGAAGATACGCCTTTTATGGAATTGTTTCAAATTATCGGTCTTAAGTTAAAGAAAAGAGCGGATGAGAGTATAAAAGAGTTAGGATTAAGTTCTCAACAAGGAAAAGTAATTGATTATATTTATGAGAATCAAGATAATCATATTATTCAAAAGGATCTTGCAGATCGGTTCCATCTGCGTGGGGCAAGCGTTACAAGCATGCTTCAAGGTCTAGAGCAAAAAGGTTTCATCGAACGTAAAATCCCGACCAATAATGAACGGCAAAAAAATATTTATGTATTACCAAAAGCGGTTGACTTGATTGAAGACTTCAATAACTCATTTCAAAAAGTGGAGGATGAAATCGTTCAAGCCCTTAATGACGAGGAGAAGCAAATCTTAAAGAAATTATTGATCAGAATTAATGAACGCATATAACAGAAGGGCAGGCAGAGGTAACTGGTGGCCAGAACACTGATTTAATATTGTCTTTAGAAAAAATTTTATAAGGACAAGAACATTAGTTCAGTGAAAGTCACTATTTATGGTCATAACCCTGTCAAGTAGACAAAAAGACGAAATTTACGCTACGACCGTTTCTCGGTATTCCACCGGGGGATGGTCGTTTGGATTATGAGACATACAAAAACTGAAATATTTAAAAATAAAAGTGAGAGGAGCATCATTAATGTTTGATGACATTGATTTCTCACCAAGAATTATTGCTTACACCTCGAATAATTTACATAACTTGGTCCAAGAGTGCTCTAAATATGTAAGGGAAATAATAGGATGAAGATAGTTGACACTTAATAGAGTAAATACTTCATCGTTTGAAAATCTTTCTATTTAAGGCGGTATATTAATGAAAAAACTTGAAATTAAAGTATCTAACTATAATCCCAAATATGCTGAACATACAGTGAAAATGTGGAGAGATAGTAAGGAACGGGCAATTGATCAGGCTGAAACCCATAGCTTCGAAAACCATCTATATTTTTTAAATCATATACTATCTAAACAATATCAAATAGATTTAGCGTTAATTGATGAAAAAGTAGTTGGAATGATTGCCTATAGTGAAACTGAGATAAGCCAACTTTATATTCATATTGATTATCAAGGGAATGGAATAGGGCGAACCTTGCTTAATAAAGCAAAAGCACAAGCAAATGGAAAATTAACTTTATATACATTTGAAGTTAATAAAAATGCCCAAAGATTTTATGAGAATAATGGTTTTGAAATCACTGGTAGAGGACAAGAAAATGAAGAGAATTTACCTGATATACGATATGAATTGAAGTTGTAAAAATCGAATATAAAGTTACATTCAAAAAAGTGAACAGTCTGCTGGTTAGCTGGATGCTTGACCACCCAACCATATTCACTGGAACTGTAATCCCATGTATTTATTATCTTGACAGTAATTGAGGCTGACTCGTAATATTTGAAGTGGAGATGTAGGAAAGGGGACTCGCTGGACAATGTGGACTTCCTTGTAATGATTATCTAAACTGGATCGCTCGACTTGGTGTTTTGGTTATTACCACACGCCTCGTTTGTGATGCCGATCTGCAATCATTCAAGGGACGCGAGGAACCGTTTGATCAAACCCGGGCGCGGATACTTGATGTATCCGTTTTTGTTATACCTAGGATAATTCCATCTCCAATGAAAAATGGATTTCTCCCTCCCTTATTAAACGGAGGAAATAAAATGACCAAACTACATGGAAAAACCGCTATCGTGACAGGCACAAGCCGCCCTGGAGGGATCGGAACTGCCGTCTGCCGCACGTTGGCACACGAAGGCGCTAATGTGTTCTATACCCATCTGTACGATTACGATAAGACAGAGAATCCGGGAGATGCCGACAAGAACTGGCCGGATCTCTTCGCTGAAGAACTTCGCTCTTATGGCATTAAGGCAGCGCATATGGAGGTCGATCTTACCGATCCCACTTCTCCAGCGCGAGTGCTTGATGCGTGCCGGTCGGCTGTCGGGCTGCCGACCATTCTCGTCAACAACGCTACGTACAGCGTATCAGCTGATTTCCGTCAATTGACTGCATCACTGATCGATGCGCACTGTGCCATGAACATTCGAGGTACGTTCATGCTATCGGCCGAATTTGCGCGTATGCTGGAGGTTGAACTGGCCGGCCATCAGGCCCTTAACAGCGGCCGGATCATCAACCTTACGTCCGGTCAGGGTAAGGGGCCGATGCCTTGCAATCTCGCTTATGCCGCAACAAAAGGCGCCGTCTCCACCTTTACCGAATGTCTGTCTGCTGAACTAGCTCCTTTTCACATTACTGTGAATGCGGTTGATCCCGGTCCTACCGATACGGGTTGGATGTCAGAAGAAGTGAAAAAAGCCTTGCTACCGGGATTTCCGATGGGCAGGATCGGTCTTCCTGAAGATGTATCCCGTCTGATTGCTTTTCTGGCAAGCGACGATTCCCAATGGATCACCGGACAAATCATCCATTCTAGAGGTGGGTTTTAATTAGGAAAACAGTTCATTAACGCACGGGATACAATAGTTCCATAAAACCAAATAAAGCCGCCGATCAACAGGATCGGCGGCTTTATTCAATTACTGAGCAGTAAAGTTTAGTTATAATCAACTTTTATCACCAGAAAATAAAGTGTGCTTGGTAGAATTGTGAAGTAAAAATCACACTAACTGGAGTGGATACTATGCTTTCTGAGGAAGATTATGCGAAGGTAGCGAAAGAAGCTTTACATCAATACCCAATCATTTGGGAAAAACTTGTGTATCTCGGAATGAGTGATAATGTTACATTTCAAGTTCAGACCAACGATGATAATCAAAAGTATCTTATCAAAATCCATATCTCAACGATTTCCATTCACTCAAAAGGGAATGTCGCATCAGAGCTTATCTGGCTTGAAGCTTTGGTTAAAGATACAAATCTCGTCGTACCTGCCCCTGTCAGAAATTTTCAAGATGATCTGGTACTCCGCCTGTTAACGTCTTCGGAACGCTCCACCACGCGCCAGAGCATAGAAAATCAAGAGAGCAATGATCGACCCGACGATCGCGGGTATGATATGAAATCCACCCACTACCGGCCCCCTCGGTCCCAACAGTTCATACCCTAACCATGATCCAACAAAACCAGCAATGATATTTCCGAGTACGCCTCCCGGCACGTCCCGTCCAATCAGATTTCCGCTTAACCAGCCAATTAGCCCACCAACAATGATTATCCAGATTAAATACACGAATTGGTCTCCCTTCCATTGATTTATTACAAGTTATGTTTCGTTAGGGGGAATGTTGCGGATCATCTGAGAATTGACCATGAAATGATTTCCATTTTAATCCAAGGGTAGTAAAATCGGTTGTACCACCACTCGTATGAATGCTGGTGCAGATGGGGATTGGAGATGGCGAGTATAGAAAGGAGGCGCTTAGGTGTTCATGTTTCGAAGTTCTTTTATTTTAGCTTTGTTGATAATGTGTCTGATGTCAGGTTTGGCTGCTTGTTCTGAGTCAGAGCAAGCGGAAGATAAGGGTGCTTCGACAAAGGCTGACTTCACAGAAGAGATGCAGAGCCTCAATCTGAATCTGGATGAACCGTCATGGAAGCTGGATACCACCCCCGTGAATCTAACGTGGTTCGTTGGGGCCGAATGGTACGGGCACACTTGGGGTGAAAGCCTGACTTCCAAATATGTCACCCAAAAAACAGGGGTTAATATCGAATTTGAAGTACCTACTGGTGAACCAAGCGAGATGTTATCACGGATGTTAACGACCGGTAGTCTGCCGGATTTGATAACCATCGGCTCCTGGGAGAGTGCGGTTAAAAAACTTCGGGAGAGTAATCTCATCTATGCCCTGGATGAGCTAGCCAACCAGTATGATCCTTACTTTAACAAGGTAGCAGGTGATGGTGCTCTACAGTGGTATCGGCAGGAAGACGGGCATACCTATGTCATTCCTAATGATGCATACAGTCCCGAACAGATGCGTTCAACCGGCTTGACGGGAGCGAACCAAACCTTTCTCGTACGTAAAGATCTGTATGAATCGATGGGCAAACCGGACCTTAGCACGCCGAAAGGTTTTCTAAATGCACTACAGTTGCTAAAGAATCAATATTCAGTTTATAAAGGACAGCTGATAAGTCCGTTTTGGGCACAGGGGAATGCATCCTATGGGATGACCGAATATTTGCAAAATCTGCTTGCAATCCCCCATGAGCAGAACGGTAAAGTATACGACCGAATGACAGATCCCGATTATATCGAGTGGCTGAAAACATTTCGTACCGCTTACGAGCAGGGCCTGATTAATGTTGATTTTCTGGTCGACTCCAGTGCACAGGTGCAAGATAAAACCAACCATGCCCAATATTTTATGATGATTCGGGAATGGACAGACATATCGGACCTCAATTCGAAATTGGAAGTCCTTACGAATCAGAATTCAACCTATATTGCTGTAGATGGACCCCGGAGCAGCAGGGGAGAATCCGCCAAACTGTTCCCCGGCAGCATGGATGGCTGGATGGTTACGATGATTAGCAAATCCACGAAAAACCCTGAACGAGCCATCCGTTTTTTGACCTATCTGGCCAGCGAAGAAGGCCAAAGGGATCTATTTTTGGGCAAAGAAGGTGAAACTTGGGCGATGGAGAACGGCAAACCCCGGTTGACGGCGGCAATGGTCCAGTTGCATGACACGGATCGGGAGCGGCTGGAAAAGGAATATGGCATTATGGATACCTACTGGATGCTGCGAAACCCTGCTTTCGTTAACCCGTGGAGACCAGAGCATACTCCGTCCATTAAGCAAATGGAGGCGTTCGCTAACCAACACGCCGATCTGGACAGCGGCATCTATAAGGGACTCGATCCTGTAGGAGATTCCGATATAGCGTTAGCCTGGTCACGTATTTCTCAGAATTGGGAAGAAGTGCTGCCAGAACTGATTACAGCGAAGGATGAAGCTGCCTTTGACAAAATTTTTGAAAATTTTCTGATACGTCGTGTGAACTACGGCTTTAACCAGGTGATGGAATATCGCCAGGCTGAACTGGAGCTGCGAAAATCCAAGATAGCCAGATAACCATTCCCTAATACATCGTTATCTACGAGATAACTAGTAATATAGGGTATGACAAAGGTGGTGAATACATCAGAATGAAATACCTGCTGACGAGATTGAGGAAGCTTTATCGCAATGCCCGTATATCCCAAAAGCTGTTTCTGGCATTTAGCCTGATGATTGCGATACCTGTTATTTTGATATCCTTTGTGTATATCCGTATGCAAGAAAACCAGCTATATAAGGACGCTATGGCAACGGGCAACAGCCACGTTTCATGGCTGAATGAACAATTACGCAGAAGAATGGACATGATTGAGAACGTTTCCAATACAGCCCTCACTCAAAAGTCATTTGTGGATTTTATTCATTCCAATATGATTGTGGATGGACTGCGTCTGGTAAAGTTCAAGCAAAACCAGTATGAGCAAATGCTCAATATCATTCAAAGCAATGCGATGATCAGTGAGCTTAGCTTTTACGTCGATAACCCAAACTTGTATGAAATCTGGCCTGAAATCTATCATTACAAGAAATTTTCGCCGCAGGATTATTGGGTAAAGCTTCGAGATGAAGGTGGTGCGGCTTACCGCTTATTTTCTTTTAGGGATGGTGAGCACACCTTATCCTACTATCGTCTGGTTCGCCTTCAAGGGCAGGAGCAAAAACGCCCTAGCATTATGGAAGTGCGCGTTCCCCACAGCATGTTTTTCAGCGACCTGCTACAGGAGAACAAGGGGGACTTCTTTTCGGTGTTGATGAACGAAAGTAATCCTCCCCAGTATGTTTACAATCCCCAGCATGAGTTTTCTGAGAAGTACGGGCTGGGGCTGGAGGAGATCCTTGGCAGTATTCATCGCCAGCTGGATATATCGCCGCAGGAAAGCCCACTTCAGGTCAGGGTGGGAGATCAGAGTTACTATGTATTGTATCGATACATCGCTCCGTTGAACACTTATGTTGTCGATATTGCTTCCCATCAGGCATTGATGAAGGGACCGCGCAGTTGGTATGCATTTGTGGTAACGATTACATTATGTGTATTGCTGCTATTTATGCTACTCGTATCCCAAACGACGCGGCGTATTTTCCGGCGATTGGACAGCGTACTCGTTTCAATGCGTCAGGTACGGAAAGGCGAGTTGGATGCAATAATTGATACAGGCCTTGATGAGAACGAAAGAGGAGATGAAATCGATGAGGTGGCGGTGAATTACAATAAAATGTTACATGAGGTCAAACGTTTAATGACACAGGTCGTGGATAAGCAGTTAATTGCCAAAAACGCACAGTTACACTCCCTGCATTCGCAGATTAACTCCCATTTTTTATATAACGCCCTGGAATCGATCCGGATGGTGGCAGAGGTACAGAGGCAGCCTGCTATAGCCAATTCATTGGTGTCGTTGGGCTCGCAGCTGCGCTACAGCATGCAGTGGCGTAGTGATACCGTTGCTGTTCGTGAGGAGCTTGCCAATATCCAAAGTTATATTGAATTTATCAACTTCATGGAAGGCGGCAATATCGTTATGACGGCAGATCTTCCGCAGGAGATACTTCGCTACGCCATTCCCAAGATGTGTATGCAACCCATCGTTGAAAATGTTGTTCATCACGGGGCACCTTCAGGCGGTAGCGTATCTATAGAAATTACCTTTTCTGTGGAGAATGACAGTCTGCTATTCATTAACATAAGAGACGACGGAGAGGGGTTAGAGCCTGAGATGTTACACCGTCTTCAGGCAGTACTGCGAAGCGAATCGGATACGCCGATGGTTACTAGCAGAAGTGGACTTGGTTTGGAAAACGTGAATAAGCGGTTGCAGCTTCATTATGGCAAGAATTGCGGTCTTTGGATTGATAGTGTGCAAGGTGCATACACCTGTGTAACGATACGCTTGCCTTGGGAAAATGTAAATCTTGGAGGGTGGTAGAGCATGATTAATATCCTGATTGTGGACGATCAAAAACACATTCGTGACGGCCTGCAGGCCATGCTGCATCAATTTCCTCTGGAACTGAACAACATATATTGTGCCGCGAGCGGGATGGAGGCGCTGTGCCTATTGCGGCAGCATTGCATTCACATCGTTATTACCGATATCAGGATGCCGGATATGGATGGATTGGCACTCATGGCTCAAAGCAAAGAGGAATACATGGATGTGGAATACCTCATTATCAGCGGTTATAGTGATTTTACATATGCCCAAAAAGCGATCGGGCTTGGGGCAAAGGGCTACTTGCTAAAACCTTTGAAGCGAGAGGATCTGCAAAATTCCCTGGAGCATGTATGGCAAGAGATTCAGACACGGCAGGCACTTACGCATAATATGCAGCATGTATCCCGTCTCGCCCAAGAGACCGAGAGTAAAGAATTAAGAATGTTTATGCAAGGTGCGTTAAGTGATGACGCATGGATTCTTCAGATTGAGGAACAAAATGATGCATTATGGCGTAATTATCGCCTAGCCCTGCTGAGGGAAGAAGTTGGTATTAACCAGCCCGGAGCCAGCAGCACCCATAGTATGGAATCCATTGCTTATCGTGTGTTTGGCAGACAAGGTTGTATTTGCCTGCAACATCGCCCATACCTGATCCTTGCGGTGGATGCGTCCATAGATCCAAGTGTTTATCCTACAGCGCTAAAGGAAGGAAATATCAATGCCATAACGGCCATGACTAATCCGATTCAGGGATTAAAAGAACTACCAAACAGCTATAACCAAGTACTTGAGCTCTATCGCCACAGTTACTTGTTTCCTGATCAGTGCAGTATCTTCCCAGCACATATTGAGCACATGGAGCAGCAGTGGCAACTTCCCTATGAAGACTTGTATGGACTCTTCCAATCAGTTGGAACAGATAACAGTGGAATAATTACTCAGGGTATTTCTGCACTATTTCACAAAAAGGTGCTGCAACGCTATCCTATTCGCTATACCCAACAGCTCTGCGCCGCTACCGTTCAGATGATGGAGGAATACGAACGAGTTATCCGTCCTTATATGGGGGAAGACGAGCTGGACCTTGAATCATTGCGTAATCTCTTTGATTATCAAGGGATGCGTGATTATATACAAGCATTGCAACAGCAGCTGCTCCGGCTGAATCAGTTCTATTATGACTATAAATGCAGCTATCGCCATTCGCAGGATCTAAATGAAGCCATTCGTTATATACACGAGAGTTACCATAAACCGCTGGACCTTGCGATGGTATCTAATCATGTATCGCTTAATTATGCTTATTTTTCAAATCTGTTTAAGAAGAATATGGGTAAAGGTTTTGCTGAATACCTACGAGATGTGCGTCTGGATAAAGCACGGCGGCTTCTCGCCGAAACTGATCATAAAATTGTTGAGGTGGCTGCTATGGTTGGATATGAAAGCTACAAAAGCTTTACACGGGCGTTCCGACATGTGATGCAGATCCAACCCACAGAGTACCGACAGATGATGCGGCAGAAGGCAGATTGAATCAAAAGCCAAAAAAATGGGATACCACAAAAACAATTGTACCTTTTCAGCGAATTAACCTATTCGATAGAATAAAGATATCCCTTCATGTAAGCGATTTCCTTAATGCACATGGATTGGGAGAAGTTATTATTCTATTAAAGGAGGGCAATTATGAATCCATCTCACTTTAGGGAGAAACGGTTTATGAAAATGGTGCTCGGTATGTTGCTTGTGGTTGTGATGCTGACTAGTGTTGGCATACTGCCAGCTTCAAAGGTTCAGGCAGCGGGGACTACCGTAACCTCAATGGAGTACTTCTCACCCGCAGACGGGCCTGTTATTTCAAAATCAGGGGTTGGCAAGGCCAGCTACGGATTTGTTATGCCTAAGTTCAATGGGGGCTCCGCGACATGGAATGATGTTTACAGTGATGTAGGCGTTAATGTAAAAGTGGGCAACAACTGGGTTGATATCGACCAGGCAGGCGGTTATATCTATAACCAAAACTGGGGGCACTGGAACGATGGCGGCTTCAATGGCTATTGGTTCACCCTCTCCGCAACAACCGAGATTCAACTGTACTCCAAAGCGAATGGTGTTAAGCTGGAGTATCAACTTGTATTCCAAAACATCAACAAAACAACCATCACAGCGATGAATGCAACACAAGGTCCGCAGATCACAGCAGGTTTCACCGGCGGTGCAGGCTTTACATATCCAACGTTTAACAACAATCCTGCGGTCACTTATGAAGCTGTTGCGGATGATTTGAAGGTGTATGTCAAACCTGTAAACAGCAGCACCTGGATCGATATTGACAATAACGCAGCCAGCGGCTGGATCTACGATCAAAATTTTGGCCAGTTCACGGATGGCGGCGGTGGGTACTGGTTTAACGTAACGGAGTCGATCAATGTCAAATTGGAATCAAAGACTTCTTCGGTTAACCTTGTTTATACCATTACGTTTAATGAACCTACAAGAAATTCATATGTCATTACGCCATACGAAGGAACAACCTTCACAGCAGATGCGAATGGTTCCATTGGGGTTCCGCTTCCGAAAATTGATGGGGGGGCACCAATCGCCAAGGAACTGGGCAATTTTGTATACCAAATTAACATCAATGGACAATGGCTTGATATGAGTAACTCCAGCCAGAGCAAATTTGCATACTCCGGTAATGGGTACAACAATATGTCCGATGCCAACCAGTGGGGATACTGGGCCGATTACGTCTATGGCCTTTGGTTCCAGCCAATCCAGGAAAATATGCAGATTCGTATCGGCTATCCACTGAACGGTCAGGCGGGCGGAAATATTGGCAACAACTTCGTCAACTATACCTTTATCGGCAATCCCAATGCTCCGCGTCCGGATGTATCCGATCAAGAGGATATCTCCATCGGAACGCCAACCAACCCGGCTATCGCGGGCATGAACCTCATCTGGCAGGATGAGTTTAACGGAACTACGCTGGATACAAGTAAATGGAACTATGAAACAGGATATTATCTCAACAACGATCCCGGTACATGGGGGTGGGGTAATGCAGAGCTACAGCACTACACGAACAGCACCCAAAATGTATATGTACAGGACGGAAAGCTGAATATCAAAGCCATGAACGACAGCAAATCTTTCCCGCAAGACCCTAATCGATATGCACAGTATTCTTCTGGAAAGATTAACACCAAGGATAAACTGTCCTTGAAATACGGCAGAGTCGATTTTCGTGCCAAGCTTCCTACCGGTGATGGTGTATGGCCAGCACTGTGGATGCTTCCACAAGACTCGGTATACGGCACTTGGGCTGCATCAGGTGAAATTGATGTTATGGAAGCGAGAGGCCGTCTGCCTGGATCAGTAAGCGGTACCATACACTTTGGTGGACAATGGCCCGGGAACCAGTATTCGGGCGGCGATTATCACTTCCCGGCAGGGCAAACTATTGCCAACGATTATCATGTATACTCGGTAGTCTGGGAAGAGGACAACATTAAATGGTATGTAGACGGCAAGTTTTTCTATAAAGTCACTAACGAGCAGTGGTATTCCACAGCTGCACCGAATAATCCGAATGCACCTTTCGATGAGCCGTTCTACCTCATTATGAACCTGGCAGTCGGCGGAAACTTTGACGGCGGCCGTATCCCGAACGCCTCCGATATCCCGGCGACTATGCAAGTGGATTATGTACGCGTGTATAAAGAACAGTAATAAAACAGCTGTTTCCATAATTAAAAAAACCGTTGATCTGATTCAGATGATCAACGGTTTTTTATTGTTCATTAGTCTGCGCGAGCTTGAGCATATGGATTAATATGGTCAGAATGAGGACAGAGTACAGTTCTCTGTCCTGAATTGTAAAGTGATGTTGTAATGTCAAAGAATGAAGTTGATAATAATTATCATTCATGCTATTTTGTTCACCAGTAAATAAGGAGCGATCACAAGATGACTTCAAAAGATCGAACAAAACAGTTGCTTCATGACCAATTTATTCGTCTTTTGCATGTATATGAGAACCACAAGAATACAGAAATTGAGCATTTCCTAAGTATCGCCCAGCGAGAAAGCATCGAGAAAATCCCTCAGCATTTGAGTCTGGCGGAATTGATCAGGGAGCGCAGAAGCATTCGTAAATGTAACTCTACGCCGGTGGACCAGAAGTTAGTTGTTGATTACTACGTAAGGCTAATCGGCTTCAACCATTTGGTGAGGCTCGCTCGTGGGGTGTGGTATATGTCGGAACTTCAGAAGCACGCATACGGTTTGGTGGACTGCATGCTCGAACAGATGTCGCAGAGCAAGCTCGGCAAACTGATTCCTGTTCTTGGATCAAGAAGATATTTTTCAAGTCAGGTATAATTGTGGAACAAATATTATTATTGATGTTGGGTGGTATGGGAAGGAGTTTGCTGTGATGGTAATTAAAGATTATGATTGGGATAACCCACTGATGGAAAAACGATGTGTAGACTTGAATAAGTTACATGAATTCGTCCAGAAGTGCTCTGAATATGTAAGGAATACGATAGGCTGAAAATAGTTGACACTTAATAGAGTGAATACTGCATCTTAGAGAGATTAATAATTCCCAAGTGATCTCAGCTCCAATTAAAGTATTGAAATAAATACACAGAATCATGATACTTGGCAGCGAGTGTGGATGGACAAGATTAAAGCGACTTACATAAATACGTAGGAAAAGAGGGATATAAATGACTACGCTAGGATTGATACGACATGGAGTCACGGATTGGAACGATGAATATCGAACACAAGGCCATTCCGATATTCCGCTTAATGAGAGAGGTCGAAACCAAGCTGAACTATTGTCCAAAAGAATTGGCATGGAACATTGGGACTATATTTATTCTAGTGATTTGTCCAGAGCACTTGAAACAGCGGAAATCATCGGTAAGATCAAGAATATTGAAGTGAGAACAGACCCGCGCTTAAGAGAAATGAACTGTGGGCTTATAGAAGGAACGACAGAACAGGAACGCGTCAAACGGTGGGGATATGGATGGTCCAGACTAGATCTTGGTATCGAATCAAACGATGAGATTGTAAAAAGAGGAAAGCAGTGCCTTACCGACATATCATTAAGACACCCAGACCAGAATATATTAATTGTGAGTCACGGTGCATTCCTTGGAACGACTCTGAAGAGACTCGTACCCCATGTCGACATGACAGAAAGTCTCTTGAATACATCGATTACCCTGCTGAATACAGGGCAATCGCGATGGAACTGTTCGCTGTATAATTGCACTAAACATTTATAAATCTTTAGCTGTTATCGAAAACATCATAGGCCAAGCAATGCATCGTTAAAGATGAGCTCCTAGAAGAAGTCTCGAAAACAAGAATATGTTCCCAGTGCCGATTAGTTGATTAACTAAGTAAGGGCGATGGGTCTTTTTTTATAACTGAAATACTAAAAAGCTGATTTGTCGTCGCCAGAACCTACCTTGAGCGACGGGAAGACGAGAGCACGGGCTCGAGCCTGTTCTAGATCCGAATCTTCTTGGCGCACATCCTTCATTTCAGATCGACCGCAACTTCGTTGCCTCTTCCAGGGGCTGTGTGCAAAGAGGTGAAGATCAATTGTGATAACGCTTGAGTTGAGTTAAATCGCGTCATGTATCGGAAGATTGTTGCATGGAAACTACTCGATTCGGTCTTTATAATGAGGGCAGACTTGGGCAGGAGAGACATAACCGGCTCCGCTCAGGGCACAGCATGCAACAATAAGGAGGCACATAATGCTAACTAGCGATACAGCCGTACAAGTGCAGCAACAGGATAATAATCTTGTAAGCGTTACAAATGGGCACGTGAGCCTGGAGATTAATCTTGAAAATGGTGAAGTGTCATGCATCGGCAATCATTCTTCCCATGTGAAGGGCATTCGTAGTGCTTTTCGCTGGCAGGGCCGGGAATATAGCACGGATCATTATCAGAACCATGAGCTAACGACACAGGGAGATATTGTTCGAGAAGGTTTTGGAAAAGGCATCCGTTTGATTGTTCTGCATACAGCCTCGTTGCTGCCGCAACTGGAGCAGCATTTCTATATGTATGAATCCTCACCGTATGTACTGGTGCAGACCGCTGTAGCAGGTGATGAAGAGCTTAAGGCGAATCGCATGGCTGTCATCCAATCCAAAACCATATCCCTTGGCGGAGAATCCGGCCAAGATGAACCAAGCATTCTATGCGTTCCGTTTGATAATGATAAATGGGTCAGATATACGGTGGTCAAGCCGCCGCTTGATGTGGAAAGCTACGAAGCGACAGCCTTGTTCGCGCCCCAGAGCCGCCGGGGAATTGTGATGGGTTCACTTACGCATAAAGTATGGAAAACAGGGATTCGTATGCAAAGCGAAAAAAGTGGACAGCTTGAGGGACTTGATCTGTACGGTGGTGCCGTGAGTGAACTGACTCGCGATTCCCAGCCTCATGGTTATGTGAAGGGAAAAAGAGTGGAATCTCCCCTGGTATTCGTCGGGTTCTATGAAGACTACCGTGAAGGTCTTGAAGCTTACGGTCAGGCGAATACCTGGATTGAGGCTCAATTGCCTTGGGAGGGCGGTGTTCCGATCGGATGGAACAGCTGGTCTGCGGCCATGAGTGATCTGGACTATGATCTGTATACAGCGACCAGCGATTTTCTAAAAAATGAAGTACAGCCGCTTGGATTCGAGAATGAGAATACGTTATACATCAACTTTGATGCGTTCTGGGACAATTTTACGCCGGAAGAAATGAAGAGTGCGTTGGACCGGGTACGGCAAAACGGACATAGAGCAGGCACCTACTGGACCCCATTTGCCTTCTGGGGAGGGCCTGATCAGTTCGGTCAGACAGTCGAAGGAACGAACGGAAAATACACCTATGCTGATATCCTGCTGCGTGACGGTGAGGGCGAGATCCTGCCGGATGTAGACGGTGGTCTGGCTATTGACCCGACACATCCTGGAAACCTGCAAAGGATTGACTGGTTCACGGACAAATTCATCTCGGAAGGTTTCGAATATATCAAATTGGATTTCTTGGCGCATGGCGCACTGGAAGGGCAGCACCACAACCCGGATATTACAACAGGAATCGCGGCTTATCATTATGGCATGTCTTATTTGCAGCATAAGCTCTCACCAGACGTAATCGGACGACCGTTTTTCATTAACTTGTCCATCGCTCCATTATTTCCTTATGCTTTTGCCCACAGCCGCCGTATCTCCTGTGATGTCTTCGGTACACTTGCAGATACGGAATACCTGCTGAACTCATTGACACATGGCTGGTGGATGAGCAATACGCTCTATCGCTACAATGATCCTGATCATTCGGTGTTGTACAAGAGCTTCAACCAGGAAGCTACCGGCTGGCATGAAGGACGCAGTCGTCTGACCGCTTCAGTTATTGCCGGTACGGTGCTCTTGCTTGGGGATGACTTCCGCAAAGAGGAAGCAGCCGAACGAGCAAAAGAATGGCTTGGCAACAAGGATATTTTGAACGTTGCTCGTATGGGCAAAACCTTCCGTCCAGTTGAAGGTGATTATGGGAAGCTGTCTTCTGACGTGTTTGTCCTGGAATCGCCGGAAGAGAAGGGTTTCTTTCTTGCCGTCTTCAATTTTGATGCTGCACAGGCTGCGGAGAAATCCATCTCGCTGAAACGGGCAGGGCTAAACGCCAATGCCCTGTACAATGTGCAAGATCTGTGGGAAGGCTCACAAGGGGAAACGTCTGGAGAGCTCACGGTCTCACTGGAACCGGCGGAATCCAAAATCTTTAGATTGACTGTGAAGGGAAACTGACTGGGCGAGGTGACCATTCAAAGCCGTGATTCCATTTTAAAATAAAAACAAAGTCAAACGCGCGCTTATGTATCTCACAGATCGCGCGTTTGTCTATTTTGGGAACGAGTCTATTTCTAAAGATAATCATTATTGGACTGGAGGACATGATATGAACGATTTTACTTTATGGTATTCAACTCCTGCTACGGATTGGTCTCAAGGCCTGCCGCTGGGCAATGGTAGGATAGGAGCAGTAGTTATGGCGTCTTCGCATCGAGAGGTATGGAGTATGAGCGAGGTTACCTTCTGGTCGGGTCGGATTGAACAAGAACAGCCTTCCGAAGGAGGCAAGGCCGCACTGGAAGAGATGCGTAGCTATTTCTTCTCCGGCGATTATGACGAAGGAGATCGTCTTGCCAAACAACATTTGCAGCCAAAGAAGGGTAATTTCGGTACCCATCTTGGAATATGTGAAGTTGTTATTGATATGGAGAAGAAGAATTCGAATTCGGATGAAGGGGGAAATTTCCAACGTGAGCTGGATCTGACTCAAGCGCTTGTCGGAGCGTTCTGGAAGGATGACGACAGCATGATTCGACGTGAAGTTTTCGCTTCCAATGTCGATGATCTAGTGGTCTCCAGAGTCTGGAGCGAAGCTCCGGGTGGGGTAGCCTTTACACTCGGCTTACAGGCAGGCACGGAATCATTCAAGGTTGTAGCCTTAGATGACAATACGCTTGCATTCCAAGGACAGGCAACGGAAAATGTACATAGCGATGGGACTTGTGGCGTATGGTCCAAGGGTTTGGTCAAGTTGGTTATTTCCGGGGGAACCATCACAAGTAGAGATGGTCAATTGATCGTGACCGGAGCGGATGAGGCATGGATTTATTTTGTTGTCAGTACGGATTATCGCCATACTGATCAGGATTGGGAAACAGAGAGCGAGTCTACGCTGTTGAAGGCTTTAAATAAAGGTTATACCTCACTGAGGGAGGATCATATCCGCGATTACTGTGAGCAATTTGACAAGGTAGCTATTCAGCTCGGGGTCAAGGGGTTATCCGATCTCACTACAGATCAGCGTATTCGTTTGTTGGAACAGCGTGGTGGGGATGAAGATCCGCAGTTGTTCGCCTTGTTT
Organism: Paenibacillus sp. CFBP 13594; assembly: GCF_014842675.1. NCBI lineage: Bacteria > Bacillati > Bacillota > Bacilli > Caryophanales > Paenibacillaceae > Paenibacillus > Paenibacillus sp. CFBP 13594. The sequence goes on along the minus strand of NZ_JACYVQ010000001.1, from coordinate 900,228 downwards.
TTTCAATATGGACGGTATCTGACCATTGCGGGTTCTCGCAAGAACTCTCCGCTGCCACTCCATCTCCAGGGAATCTGGAATGATGGTGAAGCGTGCCGGATGGGCTGGAGCTGTGACTATCACCTGGACGTGAATACCCAGATGAATTATTACCCCACAGAGATTGTGAATCTGGGAGAGAGCCATCTTCCGCTGTTGCGCTACGTTGAAGATCTGGCACTGGCAGGCAGAGAAACGGCACGTAACGTATATGGATGCGACGGATGGGTCGCTCATGTGTTCTCCAATGTATGGGGTTTTACGCTGCCTGGATGGGAGACCTCGTGGGGATTGAATGTTACAGGCGGATTATGGCTGGCTACACACCTGATTGAGCATTATGAGTACAGTCAGGATCGTGTTTTCCTTGAGAATGTGGCCTATCCCGTACTTAAAGAATCGGTGGCTTTCTATCTGGACTATATGTGTGAGCATCCTCGGAACGGTTGGCTGGTGACGGGTCCTTCGAATTCGCCGGAAAATCATTTCTATCCTGGTAATTCGAGAGAGGGGGCACAACAGCTGTCCATGGGAACGACAATGGACCAGATGCTGGTGCGCAGGCTCTTTGAGTTTTGTCTTCATTCAGTTGAACTTTTGAACAAAGACGAAGAACTCGGACGCAAGGTGGAAGAAGCAATTGGCAATCTTCCACCTCTACAGATCGGCAAGAAAGGCCAGTTACAGGAGTGGCTTGAGGATTATGAGGAGGCGCAGCCGGAGCATCGGCATTTGTCTCATATGTATGCGCTGTATCCGGACAGTCGGATTACACCTGACCATACACCGGAACTCAGTGCGGCAGTAAGGATAACGTTGGAGAACCGCATGGTCCAGGAAGAGTTGGAGGATGTTGAATTTACAGCTGCTTTGTTTGGACTGGGTTTTGCGAGATTGCATGATGGGGAGACGGCATATAAACACCTCTCACATTTGATTGGCGGCCTGTGCTTCGATAATCTGTTCACCTATTCCAAATCCGGAATTGCTGGAGCAGAGAGTAATATTTTTGTCGTTGATGGAAATTTCGGCGGTACAGCTGTCGTAGCGGAGATGCTGCTGCAAAGTTATGCGGGCGAGATTCACCTTCTCCCAGCGCTGCCACAGGCATGGAACACAGGCTCGATAACCGGGCTGAGAGCAAAAGGGAATGCCGAGGTTGACATCGTCTGGGAGAACGGACAGTTAATTTCTACGAACATTCAAACTTTCTCTGCAGGAACGTTCACTATTTGTTGGGGCAAACAAAGAACGATCCTTCATGCCGAAGCAGGCGAAATGTACTATTTCAATAGCGAGCTGGAGTTGGTAAAATAACGATCTATACTTGAAAATGACTTTCATTGATATGAACCATGGTCCCACGGGGGGAAAAACATATAATAGAGACATAAAGAGACAAAGGGAGGGGACATGGATGTACAGTATTTTTTTGGTAGACGATGAAGAGCTGGGACTCGAGATGATGAGGGATTATATCCGTTGGGAAGAGATGGGGATCTATATCATGGGAACGGCGAGTAACGGCAGGGAGGCCTTGGAGAAGATTGAGGCCACCCAGCCGGATATCGTTCTTACCGATGTTCAGATGCCGATCATGAACGGTATTGATCTGGCGAGAAAGATACATGAGAGCTACGACTCGATCCAGGTGATGTTTCTGACCGGACATGACGAATTTCAATATGTAAAATCGGCTATCAACGTAGGGGCCGTGGGGTATATGTTAAAACCTTTGGATATGAACGAAATTGAAAGCGTTATCAGTAAAGTTAAACAGCGTTGTGAAGAGGTTGCAATGAAGAACCGTTCCATGGAGGCGGCCAAAGCCAATATCCTGAAGGAGTTATCTTACGAAAAAAATGAGGCTCGTGCTAATGATCTTGCTTGTAGTTACAGCCGTCTAACCCGACAACCGGAGACCGACCGATATGCAATGGCCTTGTTCAGTATCGATCCCAAGGAGGCTGAAGAGGAACAGCAAAGTCTGGAGGAATGTACAGGTCGGCTGGTGGCTTTTCTCGACCATTTCTTCAAGGCAAAAAACATGAAAGCGATCTTTGTGGATTACAAGGAAGGAGAGACAGGTGTATTTATGGAAGCGGCACAGCAGCCGGGACATTATGCGTGGGAAGACTTGGCTGAGGCTATTCGTAGTGCACTGGATTTCACGGTGACGGCTGCCGTAGGCAGACAAGAGACCGCGTTATCCCATATTCACTGTCTGTACGAACAGACGCGAACCATCTTGAATGAGCGTTTCTATGAAGGTTCAGGCACAATTATTCATGGGGGGAAGCTTTCGAACCAGTTTTATACAGAACATATGCCCCCTTTTGAACAAAAGGAATGGTTTGAGGCCATTAACCGACTGGATTTTGAATGGGCGGCACAGAAGCTGCACGGGTATATTGAGGGATTGGCAACACTGAGAGTCAAGAAAAAAATCATCTGCGACTGGTCGATAGATCTCGTGAATGAGCTGCTGGAGCAGCTTCATAAACCTGTTCCGAAGCGGGCTGAGCTATATCATTCCATCTATAATGCACTGACTCTGCATGAGATCGAGGATCTGATTCTCGGTACTGCGGAAGATGCGGTGAGCATGCTGGGAGAGCGGTTTATGGACAAAAATGCAAAATTGATTCACAAGGTCCGTACCTTCATCGATCAGAATTACAATCAGCCGATTACCATCAACAGCCTGTCTGATCAGGTCTATTTGTCACCGAACTATTTGAGATCCATTTTCAAGGACAAAACAGGGATGACAATTCACGATTATCTGACACGCATCAGACTGGATAAAGCCAGGGAACTGCTGGCAGACGGCTCGCTCAAGATTCACGATATCGCGCAGACCGTGGGCTATGAGAGTACATCCTATTTTATTTCTCTATTCCTGAAGACACAGGGCGTAACACCCAACGAATACAGGAAAAGTATATGACGATAGAGGCTGTCTGGTAATGATGGTATTGATATGGCAAATGAAAGAGGCTTTCCTGTATGAATAGTAACATTGTGGTATGGAACATCCCCCTCCTCCTTTTTACAATTAGGCATATAGGAAAGGAAGGAGGAGAGAGGGGATTTGATTTGACAGCCCTTTATGAAAGCGATTACAAAAATGACTGTGAACCACTGCAGGAATAGGCATAGGGAGACCTAACTCAATCATTAGATAATGGAGGCATGTTATGTTGGGACGGATGATGAAAAAAGGATTTGTGTTCTTTATCATTTTTTGCTTGGTAGTTGGCGGGGGCCAGTTCGCCCGAACAGCTCACGCCGATGATATGAATACCTATGAAGCCGAAGCGGAAGGGAATACTTTGCTAGGTAACGCAATGATCTCTGATAGCCCGACGGCTTCAGGCGGCAAAAAGGTCGGAGGCATGTACCAAGGCAGTTCCTTGCAATTTAACAATGTCACTGTAAGTGAGACAGGAAATTATAGAATTTCTGTTTACTACATTTCAGGTGATTCGCGGCCATTCAATATTAGTGCGAACGGCGGGGAGAAGCAATTTGAAGAACCGTCCAAGACAGTCGACTGGGATACGGTGGGAACATATGATGTGACCCTTCCGTTGAACGCTGGAACCAACACAATCCTGATTGATGACAACAACTGGTATTCTCCCGACATCGACAAGATCGTGATCCGCGGTTTGGACAGTGGCCACCCGGGAGAAGGGGGCGGAGACGACTGGAAGAAAAATTTGCATGGTGCAATTATTGAGGCAGAAGCGGCCGACAACATTTTGAAAGGCAATGCCAAGGTGGTAGACAGCAGCATTAGTTCGGGTGGGAAGAAAGTAACCGATCTGAACAAAAACAGTTCACTGCAATTTACGAATATCAACGTACCGGCAGATGGTACATATTTGATCCGAATATCTTATATTTCCGGTGATCAGCGACCTGTTTATATGCAGGTGAACAATGACACGGACGAGATGATTGATCTGCCCAAAACGGCAAGCTGGGACACGATTGGCATGTATGATGTGGAGGTATCTCTTCATAAGGGTGTCAATACCATCACGTTCTCGGATCATGACTGGTACTCCCCTGATTTGGACCGAATTGAAGTGATTCCGTATACAATTAGTTATGAAGCCGAAGATTCGGACAATACGCTGACTGGTGAAGCGCGTGTAACGGACAGCCCCACAGCATCAGGTGGCAAAAAGGTTGGATATCTGAATGGCAGGAGCTCCTTAACGTTCAATAAGATTATAGCCCCGATGACAGGTAATTACCGCGTTACGGTCGCTTATTTTTCCGGTGATCCGCGCAGTTTCTATGTCCGTGCAAATAACGGGGAAGAGCAGTTCCATGACCTGCCCAAAACATCGGATTGGGATACGGTAGGTACGTATGATCTTACACTCCCATTAACTGAAGGCGAGAATACGATTACCTTTTCAGACAACAATGGCTATTCTCCCGATCTGGACCGGATTATCGTAGAGCCTGCGATAGAGACAGAACCCGAGAATCCCGGTGAAGGAGATGACGATCTGGGAACACCGGGTGACTCGCAACGATACGGGGATATTACGGTGACTGATTACACGTATGGCCTTCTGGTATCGAACGGACAATACGAAGTGTCTTATAATACCCAGACTGGATTCGTCGGTTATAGCTGGGCAGACGGACAGAAGATGCGGGGTATCTTCAGTAGCATTAAAATTGGTGAGAGTCTTGTGGAAACCAAAGGGTATGAGAGTCATACGAGCAGTGGAGCACCGCTGGAGATTCAGGATGGATTCGGCAAAGGCATCGAGTTGAGCTTTGTTCATACGTCAACTGGTAAACCAACCATGAAGCAGATTTATCGATTTTATGAAGATCAATCGTATTTCCTCAACCGTCTGGACGCCATCAGTGATACAGAAATCCAGAGTAATTACATGTCACCAATTACTGTGAAAAACACGGGTGGTGTGGATATCGGCGTCAGCTCGGATAACCGCGTGCTTACGGTGCCTTTTGACAACGATGCATGGATTCGCTATAAATCTCAAACCATGAACCGGGCGGATACCAGCTATGAGATGACAACGGTATTCAATAACTCGACACGTAACGGTCTGGTGATCGGTTCAGTAACCCATGACACCTGGAAGACCGGTATTGACTGGAAAGGCTCAGCTAATCGTCTGAATGAATTTACTGTGTATGGCGGGGCAGCGAGTGACGTTACCCGCGATTCCCAGCCACATGGCAGCCTGTCCGGTACTGAACTGTCCTCACCACTGATTATGGTAGGTGGTTTCAGTGACTACCGCATAGGGCTTGAAGAATACGGTAAATCCAATGCGATTATCACACCTCCGCTGGCGTTGAATCCAGAGCTGCCACAAGGTGTTCCAGTGGGCTGGAATAGCTGGGGAGCCTATGACAGCGGGCTGTCGTATCAGAATGTAGTGGATGTGTCCAATTATTTCAAGAACAATCTTAAGAAGTTCAACAATAACGGCAATGTATTCATTAATATGGATTCCTACTGGGATAATCTGAGTGATGCTGAGCTTGCCCAAGCTGTATCTGTCATTAAGGACAATGGTCAGCATGCAGGCATCTATTGGGGACCATTTGTGTATTGGGGCAACGATATGAGCCAAAAAGTAGATGGTACCAACGGGCAATATACGTATGGTGATATTGTGCTCAAGGATGCTAAGGGGGAACCTCTGCCGACACTGGACGGAGCATATGCACTGGATGTGACACATCCGGGGAGTCAAATGCGCATGAATTATTTTCTGGATAAGTTTAAATCACTTGGATTCACATTCATCAAACTGGATTTCCTAACACACGGCTCACTGGAAGGTCAGCATTATGATACAACCGTGACGACAGGAATCCAGGCTTACAATGAAGGGATGCGTTATGTCGAAGAGCGATTGGATGGAAAAATGTTTATTAGTGCGTCCATTGCACCGATCTTTCCAAGTCAATATGCGCATAGCAGACGGATCTCTTGTGACACCTATGGCAAAATCAATGAGACGGAGTACATGCTTAATTCATTGACATATGGATTCTGGCAAAATGGGACGATTTATTCCTATACAGACCCTGATCATCTGGCATTAAGCAGAGCATCAAGCTTGGAGGAAGCCCGCAGCCGGGTAAATTCCGGTGTAATTGCCGGCACGGTGATGATGGATTCCGATGATGTGAACGATCCCAAGGCACAGGAATACATGACATCATTGTACAATAACACGGATGTTCTTCAGGTGGCGCTGAAAGGCAAAGTATTCAAGCCGCTTGAAGGAAATACGAATGCAAATGCCGCAGATTCGTTTGTTCTGAAGGAAGGCAATGATTATTACCTTGCTGTATTTAATTACAACGGCAACAGTTCAGCAAACAAAACGATCGATCTGGGCCGCGCCGGACTGAATGATTCCAAAACCTATACTTTAAAAGACTTGTGGACAGGTGAATCTTCGTCAGCCACAGGTTCATGGTCCATCTCGCTGGGGCCGGCTGAATCGAAGTTGGTTAAATTGACCGAAAAAACGATTATCCCTGAAAATCCAGGCAACCCAGGAAACCCAGGTAATCCAGGAAATTCAGACACTCCTGGCAACAATGGCAATAACAACAATAATATTAGCGGAAACTCCGGCAGCACCGCTGCTGAAGGGAAAGATACAGCAACACTGGTCATCAAAGCCGATATGCTGAAAGTGGACAGTGAGGCAGGGAAAGTCGTCATAGACATCAAGGCTGGTACTCAGGAGCTGCAACTTTCATCTCCTGTCTTACGCCAACTCGGCAACCATACACTGAAAGTGAAATCAGGCAAGTTAACTTTGCAAATCCCTGCGAGTTTGTTCCAGCAGCTATTGGATAAGTTACCAGCAGGGCAACAGGATGATAGTACAATTTCCTTGAAAATGGTTCCGCTTGGCAGCAAGGCCAAGGAGGTCGTTGCAGCAGTGGAAACATCTTTCCGGTCAACGGTTTCCCTTAAGGGAGAAATCTATGAATTCAGTCTTTCGGCAACAACTAAATCAGGTACAACCGAAACACTCGCTGCGTTTGATCACCCGGTTACGCTGAGTCTGGCAGCGGAAGAGGGGTTCGACCCTTCACAGGGAGGAATGTATTATATTAACGAAAATGGAGAACTGGAATTTTTAAAATCGGATTATGCGAATGGTGTATTAACGACTAAAGTGAGCCACTTTAGCAAGTATGCTGTTCTGGAACTGAATCGGACGTTCGCTGATGTTCCGGCCAATCATTGGGCCAGCTCTGTCATCAAAGAGTTGGCGGCTAAGCTGTTTGTTGATGGCACAAACGAGGAACGATTTGAGCCAGGACGTGCAGTCACCCGCGCGGAATTCACCACCATGCTCGTTCATTCTCTGGGGCTGACCGTACCAGGAGAAATACAATTTTCAGATGTAGCGACAGATGCCTGGTACGCGGAACCTATCTCGATTGCGACCCAAGCCGGTATTGTGAAGGGACGAAGCGCAGTCAGCTTCCAGCCGGATTCAAAGATTACCCGGGAGGAAATCACGGTGATGCTGATGAAGGCATATGAACTGAATGTTGGAAACGTGCCTGTTGGTTCTACCGATATCTTGTTTACCGATATGGATCAGGTTTCTTCATGGGCAGCTGATTCGGTAAAGGATGCAGCCCGACTAGGACTGGTCCAAGGCCAAAGACAGGGACAGTTTGTGCCTAAAGGGATTGCTTCCCGGGCAGAAGCGGCTCAGGTCATCTATAACCTGATTTTGAAGTAAGCTTTAAGGCTGCGAATTATATCGCAGCCTTATTTTCATAACTTAGAATGACAGATGATTTCCCCTATGGATTGTAAGAATGCGATATGGCTAATCCGCCTGCTGCTTCCTACAATAATATGTATGTTCACAACACACAGCATATAGGTACCAAAACACGGAACCTGAAAGGGGTAAACATGACGATTCAATATCATGAACAATTGCGTATATTTGCAATACAGACACAACATTCATCCTATATTTTCGGAATTAATGAGAGAGAACACCTACAGCATCTGTATTGGGGAGATCCAGTGAGTATCGAGGACAGCGTTCCTTTGCTCCATCTACAATCCCACAGCTCTTTTGACGCGGAAGTGGAAGGAGAGGTGGAGGAGTACAGCTTCTGGGGAGGAGCATCTTATACAGAGCCATCTCTGAAACTGCGGATGCCTGATGGTGTCCGCGATCTTCAGGTTAGGTATGACCGTCACGAGGTCATTGAACAGGATGGCAGACAGACGCTGATTATTACGTTGAAGGATCAGGTGTATGCACTTGAAACGCAGCTGGTCTATCGGGTCATCCCGGAATTCGACTTGGTGGAGCGTTATGCCAATATCATAAATACGGGGCAGGAGGATATTGTGTTGGAAAGCATGCAATCCGCAGCCTGGACTTTGCCATATCTCCAGGATTACCGTCTGACGCATGTCACGGGGAAATGGTCGGGTGAGTTCCAACTGCGCAATACCATTTTGACAGAGGGAAAAAAGGTACTTGAATCGCGGAGAGGTTTCACTGACGGTCATGCCAACCCATGGTTTGCGATTGATGATGGTCTTTCCACAGAAAGCGGCGGTGGGGTATGGTTTGGTGCTCTGGCCTGGAGCGGCAACTGGAAGATTGTTGCGGAGAAGACCCCATTCACGCATGTACGGGTAACAGGTGGCATCCATGATTTTGACAATGAATGGTTGCTGGGTGCCGGCGAAACGTTTGAGACACCTGTCTTTGTCGGCGGATTCAGCCCAGAAGGCTTTGGCGGAATGAGCCACCGTTTGCATCAGTACCAATACAATTACATACTGCCGCGAAGTAAAATCGGTAAAGTGCTGTACAACTCCTGGGAAGCTACCTATTTCGATGTTAATGCCCAGGACCAAATGGCGCTTGCCGAAAGGGCAGCCAAAATGGGTGTGGAACTATTCGTTGTGGATGACGGCTGGTTTGGGCAGCGGCATTCCGACCGTGCGGGGTTGGGTGACTGGAACGTGAACAAAGAGAAGTTCCCGAACGGACTAGTCGAGCTGATTGACCGGGTTCATGGACTTGGGATGGAATTCGGCATATGGGTGGAGCCGGAGTCGGTCAACCCGGATAGTGATCTCTACAGAGCACATCCGGACTGGGTATATCATTTTGAGACACGGGGACGTACGGAGCTTCGTAATCAGCTGCTGTTGAACATTTCCAAGCCAGAGGTCAAGCAATACATTATCGATTTTATTACCAAATTGCTTGGCAATCATGAGATTAAGTTCATTAAATGGGATATGAACCGGACCATTACGGAACCGGGCATGAAGGGTCATCCCATTAACCGTCAGAAAGAAGTATGGGTAAGGCATGTCCAGAGCTTGTATGATATCTGGGCACGGCTGCGAGCCAAGTTCCCGAATGTCGAGTTTGAGACCTGCGCAGGAGGTGGCTCGCGGATTGATCTGGGCATCTTTCGTTATGCCGATCAGTCCTGGCCGAGTGACAATACGGATGCGTTCGACCGTTTGAGCATTCAGGAAGGCTTCTCGTATACATACGCACCACGTATGATGACCTGTTGGGTAACCGAGTCGCCTACAGGAATGAACGGCCGCAACGTCTCTCTGAAGTATCGCTTCCACAGTGCAATGATGGGCACACTTGGTATTGGTTCCAATCTGAACGAGTGGAGTGATGAGTGGATTGGGCAGTCCGGGGAATTCATCGATCAGTACAAAGCCATTCGCCACCTGGTGCAATTCGGCAGACAATTCCGCCTGACTGCGCTTCGTCATAAGGGAGTTACCGCTGTCCAGTACAGCGATGCAGCCGGAAGTGACCATGTGCTGTTCGCCTTTCTTCACTCGCAGAAGCTGGGTGAACCGTTGCCAAGACTCCGTTTGGCAGGTCTTCAGGCTGACAAGACCTATCTCATTGAAGTGCTGGGGTTATCGGTTAGTGGACGTGCACTGATGAACATTGGGGTGGAATTGCCTCTACGCGGTGATTTCGACAGCCTGGTGTATCGTATTCGTGAGCAGGTATAACGTTCTGTAGAATGGTTTAAAAGGAGTGCTTTGCAAGCCACTAGTGGCTGCATTGCACTCCTTTTTTATTGGATCTCTTTTTGCGGCAGACGGATCTGTACGGTAGTTCCCATACCAAGTTTGCTATACACTTTAACACCGTAGTATTCACCAAATTTCAGCTTAATCCGCCGATCCACATTTGAAATCCCATAACCCCGTCCTTCTTTCTCTTCAAACAAAGCCTCAAGCTTCTCTCGCCGCATGCCCATTCCGTCGTCTATAACCGATAAGATGATACTATTGTTCTCAATGACACCCTTGATATGGATATTTAGAGGCCGATCCTGATTCCAAAGAGCGTGAATGACTGCATTCTCCACAAAAGGCTGCAGCGCAAGCTTCACGGTCGAGTAGGGCAGGATCGATTGATCTATCGTGTAGATGATGTTCAGCTTGCCCTTAAACCGGATCAGTTGAATGGCATTATAACTCTGGGTCAGTTTCAGCTCCTCATTGATGGTCAGGATACTCTTTCCTTTATTCAGGGATATCCGATAAAACTTGGCCAGATGAAGGACCATATCCTGAATCTGTGGATCCTGATGCTTTACGGCCAGAGAGGAGATCGAGCCCAGTGTATTATACAGAAAATGAGGATTGATCTGAGCTTGAAGCAGGTCAAGCTCGGCTTCCTTGCTCTGCAGCTCCTTTTGGTAGACCTCCGTCACCAGGCTTTTCAACCGGGTTGTCATCTGTTCGAATGCAAAGTGAAGCTGGCCGATCTCATCACTGCCCATTTGTTCCTCATGGGTAGGGTTGAAATCTCCCCGTTCAATGCGCCGAATCATCCGTATTAACGTCCTGATGCGTTTGCTGAATAGCGATGCGGTAATATAAATGAGCAGCAGCGCCACGCCGATGAAGCCTAGTGAAATTTTGATAATAAGCTGAGAGAGAGCTTTGGCATCCTTGATAATACTGTCATAAGGGAAAATGGATACCGTTTTCCAGCCGTTTTTGAGCGTGTTATAGACCGCTAGGGCCTTTACGCCTTGATACGTTGTATCAAATCTCCCTGAAGCCGCATCGTCAAAATGTTGATGAAGCAGTTCGGGCAGGCTTGTATTAATTAACTGTTTGTCGGCGGAGGACAGAATCATACCTTTGTCATTTATGATGAAAATATCTTTGCCGCCTGCTTCCTTTTCCATTAAGGAATAGATGACCGACTCGGAGATTTGAAAGACCAGCATCCCGTAAGGATACTGATTACTATTGTTGTTCAGCAGCCGGGCGAGTGTAAACATGGCAGGACCGTTCTCTGTCTGCGGCGTGGAGAGATGAATAATGTTCCCATAGGATTGCTGCAGCTTGTGAAACAGTTCCGTGGTCTGGACTTCGGATGTGATCGGCCGGATATAAAAATTGTCTTTGGGCAGCGACGGATTATCCGAATAAATGAATGCGCTATCAAAATCAGGGTAGGCAGCCATCACGGTGTCAATTCGATTGCCAATGTAATTATAGACGTCCAGATAGGATGGGTCATCCTGATACTCGTTCGTCAGGTAATTGGCAAGGCGGTTATCCAAATAAATGGAGGCGGAAATGTGTTCGTAGCTATCCAGTTTGTTCTCCAGATTTTTAGTGATCTGAGCTGTTGAGTTCGTCATATTGATGTAGATCTGCTCGGTAAGTTTCGTTTTGGTAAGTTCATAGGAAAAATAAACCAATAGCATCATTGGAATGATGGTGACCAGAACAAATACCATGAACAACTTGGAACGAAAGCTCAGGTTAACAAAAGGCATGTATATGTATTTTCGATAGAATTGGCGCATCCGGAAGCCCTCTCTTGACTGAATATTCGTTGCACAGTTCATCATAGCAGAGTGAATATGGAAATCCAATCCTCACTTTGCACAAAAACATCTTTAAAAAGCGGTATCTTTCGGAGAATTCAACTATGGCGAGTAATCCGTGTCAAATTTATGATTAATAGGAGAGAAGTTGAATCAAGATATGGCCGACCATGCTGCTGTATAGAAAAAGGGAGGGTACTTAATGCATAAGGTAAGCGCTATCAAAACAGTCAGGAGCAATAATCTGATAAACAGACTAAAAGAGCAAAAATGGTTATTCGTGCTTATGCTTCCTGCCTTCATTGCGACATTGTTATTTTCCTATGGTCCGATGTTTGGACTATATATGGCGTTTACAAATTATCAGCCGGGTGGGGGATCGTTCTTACATCAGTTCTTCCATGCCGAATTTGTAGGTTTCCAATGGTTTGAGTATTTCTTTACTACAGGGGATTTCTACAGGGTTATGCGTAATACGCTTGCGACAAGCTTGCTGACACTGTTCTTCGGATTTCCTGCGCCAATCATCCTCGCGCTTGTGCTGAATGAAGCGAGACAGGGATTTTTCAAACGTTTTGTGCAGACGGTTTCTTATCTGCCACATTTTATCTCATGGGTTATTGCAGCCAACATTGTGATTACGCTGCTGGCTTCGGATGGAATGCTTAACAACATTCTGGTTCTGCTGGGCATTGTCAAAGAACCCGTTGCATTTTTGCAAAACGGTCCTCTGTTCTGGTGGATTATCGCATTGTCGAACATGTGGAAAGAGATGGGGTTCAGTGCCATTATGTATCTGGCTGCAATCGCTTCCATTAATCCGGAGCTCTACGAAGCGGCCAGGGTGGACGGAGCCAGCCGATTCAAGCAAATGTGGCATATAACGCTGCCATCCATGCGCCCTACCATTGTCATATTGGCTATTCTCGCGGTCGGAGGCATTTTGAATGCAGGATTTGAACAGCAATACCTGCTGCAAAATAATACCGTGCTTGAATACTCCGAAGTTATTGATATTTATGCTTACAAATACGGACTACAAAACAGCATGTTCTCTTATGGTGCTGCTGTGGGAATGTTCAAATCCGTTGTTGCCTTCATTCTTGTCCTTATCGTGAACCGGATTTCCAGAAAAGTGAACGACCAGGCGTTGTTCTAACTACAGAAGACAGAGGGGAGCGCTTGTAATGATTCTGAACCGATTCGGGGATCGTATTTTCAAAATTATTGTATATTTCATTCTTATTCTCGTATTACTGGTTACATTTCTTCCGTTTTGGAATATACTCGTTCTTTCATTGAACAGCGCGGAGGATACGGTGCGAGGCGGCGTTTATCTTTGGCCCAGAGATCTGACCTTGGACAGCTATCAGCAGATTTTGAAAGATAGCGAGATTTTAAACGGTCTGTTGGTAACCGTCAAACGAACGCTGATTGGCGCACCGCTATCGGTTCTCGTCATTACGATGCTTGCGTATCCGCTAAGTCGGCGGAATCTGATTGGTCGCAAAGGCTGGAACCTGTACTTTATCTTTACCATGTATTTCAGTGGCGGACTGATTCCGTTCTACATGGTGCTTAAGGCGCTGAATATGATCGATACCTTTTCGGTGTTCATTTTGCCAAGTTTGATGAATGTCTTCTATATGATCATTGTCCGTACTTTCATGGAACAGCTACCCCATGAGATTGAAGAATCGGCGAGGGTAGACGGCGCTAACGATCTGACAATTTTCTTCCGAATTGTGATGCCACTGACAACACCTGTACTTGCAACAGTGGGACTTTTTCAAGCGATAGGGCATTGGAATGCCTGGTTTGATTCCTATGCGTTCACCTATAGTTCGGATCTGAAGACTCTGCAAGCCGTGCTCGTGAAAATATTGAATCAATTTCAGACCGGTGGCATGATTTCCCAAACGCAAATGTTGGCTAATTCCGCCAAACGAAACGCCGTTTCCAGCGATACCATTCGAATGGCTGCTACGATGGTAGCCACCTTACCAATCGTTATGGTGTACCCGTTCCTGCAAAAATACTTTGTTAAAGGCATGACTTTGGGAGCGGTGAAAAGTTAATCTGTTCCATAATCCGGTTACAGGGAAGGCTTGTCCGGTGGTCTCTCCCTGAAAGGGGGTGGGCAAAGATCGTTTTGGAAATGCTCAATCTAGCACAACAGGAATTTATTCATTGGGAGGAATTAGGGTGTCAATGACAAAGACTAAAAAATGGATGACCATGGGGATTACAGCTGCATTAGCGGTTGGTTTGCTGGCGGGTTGCTCCTCCAATGATGGGGAGAACAATACAGCTGGTAAAGACGGGGAACAAGGGCCGATTACGCTGACTTGGTTTGATGGCAATACCAAAGGAGAACCATTTACCGATGCAGTTGCCCAGGAAATCACCAAAAAGACGGGCATAGAGATCTCCATCCAACAGCCAACAGGTAATCCAACGGAAAAACTGAGCCTGATGCTCGCCAGTGGTGACTATCCGGATGTGGTAGTCATGAGCCGAGGAGATGCTTCCCTCGACAAATACATTTCAAGTGGGGCATTCATTCCACTGGATGAGTTAATTGAGAAATATGGTTCTGATCTGAAAGAAATGTACGGAGATACCTTGACCAAAACACGTAATACAGACGGCAAGAACTACTATCTGGCAAACTGGTATGGACTCGACAGTGATCCGGTTTTTGGTATGCTGATGAGACAGAGCCTGTTGGAAGAGTTTCTTCCGGACAAAGCAGATGGTTCACAGCCCCTCACAACAGACGAATTCGAAGCACTCCTGAAAAATTTTAAAGAGAAATACAATACGATTGATGGCAAAGAGTCCATTCCGATGACGATGAACGGGGAGAACATGGGTGCGAATCTGGGCACATTCAAAGGCATGTGGGGCTTAAAAACGTATTATGACAACAACGGACGTCTGCAATATGATGTCAAGGACCCCAAATATCGCGAGATGCTGTTATACATGAATCGCTTATATAGAGAAGGTCTGATCGAAAAGGAATTTGCGATTAGCAAAACACAGACCTGGATTCAAAAGCTGACGACTGGTGCGGTATTTGCTACCCCAGGTGCATATTGGGACCCGGGGAACGGCAATGCGGCCTTGAAGAAGGATGGCGGGGAAAAGAATCAACTCTTTGCTTACAAAGTTGTTGCTCCAGGTGTAGATCCGGCTCAAACGACGTTTGGCCCAAGAAGTTCGCTTGGATGGGATGCAATCGCCATTACCAAAAACAACAAACACCCGGAAGAAACGATAAAGCTGTTTAATTATCTGGCGAGTGATGAAGGACAGCATTTGCTGCTGTGGGGCAGGGAAGGCGAACAGTACACCATGGTGGATGGCAAGCGACAACCAAAACCTGAATTCCTGCAAAGCTTCAAGGATAATTGGGATGATACGGTGAAGAAAAGCGGCGTTCGCAAATGGTTATGGTTTATCAAAAATGGTCTGGACCCGAACGGACAGCCGTATGACATGGCAGTTAAATTCCAGCGCAGTGAAGTGGATGAACTGGCCATTAAGAGTCTGGGCGATTCCGTATGGGATACAGCGCAGTATGACAACCTGAATCCGGATGGGGGAACACCTCAAGCTCTGACGGCCCAGAAAGTGAAGGATATTATGGATCAGAGTATTACGAGAGCCATTATTGCCCCAAGTGAGGCCGAAGCCAATTCGGTATTCGACAAGATGCTGGAGGATATGAAAAAGGCTGGCGATGAGAAAGTGGAAGATATCATCAACGAAAAATATGCTCAGCGTATGGAACTTTGGTCTTCCAAATAATTGGATATCAACTTATAAATAAATACTTATGTCAAAAACCTATTTTTTTAAAAAACCCGTTAATCTGTATGAGATTAACGGGTTTTTGTTGGGATAAAAATGATGGGGGGCGGCAGATATTTTAAAAATACATCAGAGAATTATCTAAGGGAAATCTCTCTTTTCGGTTTATCTTCATGCAGTAGTAATATTGCAGAAACTGGTGTTCAAAGATCAACTTTCTCTTACAAATCAATGGAGGGCATATGAGTCCTCCATTGATTTTACTTGGAGATGAAAATACAAAGTTTGTGATTCCGTGGGAGTAATAGAAGAGTTTATTCCATTTTGAAATGACCGTAAGTAACCATTGACCTCATTCACTCTACTGAGTATCGTTTGGAAGTTCATCATTGAGTTTCTGGTACCCAAGTCCCCATGTTTCCATAGAGAATATAATTGGCTTAAGCGAATTTCCTAATTCACTTAAGCTGTATTCAACTCTCGGAGGAACTTCCGCAAAAACAGTACGAATGACAATTCCATCCTCTTCCATTGAACGTAAATTTTCAGTGAGTACCTTTTGACTGATTTCCTGGATACTTTTACGAAGTTCTCCGAATCGTTGAGTTCCCTTCAAGAGATCCCTCATAACCAATAACTTCCACTTCTCGGTTTTCCACCAACACGAAAAAAAATCGAAGTAAATGCAATGAATTTTTATCGGATCTCTAATGGCCAGATTAGTGAAGAGTATGGTCAACCCGATATGCTTGGCTTGCTTCAACAAATAGGGGCAATTCCAAAGGCATAGAAACCAACCTTATTCCAACTTTAGTAGGATTTAAGGTCGGTTTGTTCGTTTAAGTGAAGGGACACTACTAATAATGTAATAAGAAAACTCAATATTTCGTGGCCAGACATTGGTTTTAACAAATCCTTACTAATCCTAATTGTCAATTATGCTCTTTATATTTTTAATTGTTGCAAAGTGCATTGCTTCATGGTAAATCAGAAAACCCAGTAATTGTTCTACATTTGTAAAGATAAGTCCTGTAGAAGACTTGTAATGAGGATTGATTTCTTCTTTCAATTTGCTTAAAAGTAGCGATTCAACCCTTTCAATTTGTTCAATTAACAAGTCGATTATTTGAGACAACGTTGGAGGCTCTATATTCCAGTCAGATGGTTTAGTTCCAGGATCAAACAACTTATTAAAATTAGCAGGATAATTGGTTTCTTGCCCAGTAAGTTGAAAAGCGAACTTCTCATGTATAACATACATGTGGCCTAGATTCCATTTTATATTGTTTTTCAAACCTGTTGGAATTATTTCCGAGGCAGAGTCATTTATATTCCTCACATAATCAATTGCCTGACGGCGAACAAATCCCAATTGTTTTGCGACAAAATTGTTCATGATATTGACCTCCGATAAAGTCGCTAATGAAATCGTTAAGAAAAAATCACTTGTTTTTTGGGGTGAAGAAATTCCGCCAGTTTTACTAAAATACACTTTTGTGTCAATGATCAGAGTTGCTTTTAGAAACATAAGTTGAGACTCGTTGTGACAGATTTGCCAACGTACGTTCAAAACAGGATTCATCATTAAGAGCTCTACTCAGAATTAATCCCCCTTGAATACTAGCAATTGTTTCTTCTGAAATTTGGTCAGCAGTCTCTTTAGAGATACCTGTTTGAACTAGTGCCGCGCTTAGGGCTTCAATCCATCTCACAAAATATTGCCGAATAACAGCAGCGAATCGATCTCTGGTTTCGTCCAAAGCGAATGCACCAATAAGGCATATACGCTGACCGGATTGAAAATAAGTATCGACCTCTTGCCACATATGATCAATGGCTGCCCGGGGTTCATTCTTTTCGAGCGGTTCAAAAATGTTCTTGATAAACCATTGATCAATATGTGCAAGAATTTCAGCAGCCATCTCATCTTTTCCACCCGGAAAGAAATAATACAAGCTTCCTTTAGATAGACGCGTACGGGCTGTAATTTTACTCAAAGATGCGCCCTCATAACCTAATTCACGAAATACCTCAGCAACGAGAGGGATGACATCAGCTTTTTCAAAAACAGTACGAGTCATAGGTTTAACTCACTTAGGCTTGGATGATCAGCGGGGCGCGTGCCGAGAGGCCAATGAAATTTACGTTCCTCTTCCTTAATCGGCATGTCATTAATCGAAGCAAATCTGCGCTGCATCAAGCCGTCCTCAGCAAATTCCCAATTCTCGTTTCCATACGATCTGAACCAATTGCCACTATCATCACGCCATTCATATGCAAATCTAACGGCAATACGGTTATCCGTAAATGACCAAAGCTCCTTGATCAGGCGGTATTCCAGTTCTTTGGCCCATTTCCGAGTTAGTAAAGATACAATTTCTTGGCGGCCTGTTATAAATTCGCTCCGATTTCTCCAATAACAATCCTCAGTATACACAAGTGAGACGCGCTGAGGGTCTCGGCTATTCCAGCTGTCTTCAGCCATACGCGTTTTTTGGATTGCTGTCTCAAGAGTAAATGGGGGAGTTAAATTATTCATTAGATTTCCTCGCTTTCTAAACTGTTTGTATCAGTATAAACCGATCGGTTTATGAATGCAAGTTTACATCCGAAATTCAATACAAATTTCGGATCACTCAGATTCATAATGTACCAAGTAGCCATCAATCATATGCATATCCTATAAAATAATGAAAGAGCAGGACGTCTCCTCTATAGGAGACGTTCTACTTTTTCTCTCATTTTGTTCTTTTGGTTAAAATCATCAGTCGAACTTAATTTAACCCTGTAAAAATTCGATCAATGCTGCATTAAATTGTTCAGAATGGGTTGCATTAAATCCGTGTGGTCCACCTTCGACAACGACCAGACGACTGCCAGGGATGGATTCATGAGTACGTTGTCCACTCACCTCCAAAGGCACAATGGCATCTGAATCACCATGGATAACCAGTGTTGGAATGTTGAACTTCTCCAGATCCTGACGGAAATCCGTAAGGGCAAAGGCAGCAATACAATCCAATGTGCCTTTAGGTGAAGCCAGAGCTGCAATATCACGGTTATAAATACGGAATGGTTCGCTCACAAGGTCTGTACGATCTCCAGCAGCGAAAAAGTTGCTTGTAAAACCATCCAAAAATGCTAGCCGATCCGCTTTAACCCCGTTTTGGAATTCTGCAATCGTTGCATCATCCAACCCACCTTGAGGATTGTTTTCGGTTATATAGAGATATGGAGGAACCGCTCCCGCGAATACGGCTTTGGAAACACGCGCTGTTCCGTAGGTTCCCACATAACGTGCAACTTCGCCGCCACCCATGGAGAATCCGACTAATGTGGCATCGTGCAGATCAAGGTGCAGTATCAATTTATGCAAATCCGAAGCGAAAGTATCATAGTCATAACCATCCCAAGGTTGGGAAGACTGACCAAATCCACGACGGTCATATGTGATAACACGGTGGCCTGCTTCAATTAGGGCAGGAACTTGCTTCTCCCAGGATCGCCCACTCAAAGGCCAGCCATGAATCAGAATAATTGGTTTTCCCTCACCATGATCTTCATAATACAGTTCAATTGGTTGTTCATTCTCAGCGCCTACATTTACTTTAGACATAGAAAATACCTCCATGAGTTATTATATTTTTGTTCATACAGAAGCTATAAGCTCAGAAACATGAATGGGGGCTTGTTCATGGATCGCCTCACTCTCTATACTGTTTGTATTAGTATAAACCGATTGGTTTATACTTGCAAGTTTATATCTTAGCGTGGGTACTCAATTAATCATCAACATATTCCTTTGAGAAGCGCGAAAGGTTGATGACGAATCCCACCCAAGATTATCAGCATTGTCAGCCTACTTCACAAGATGAACAAAAGAGAATTTAAAATGAGAAAACTCGTTTAATTTTTGCACGCATCGCTTGACGGTTTTGCAGGAGGGCCGAAAGGTGAAATGGGAGTTTGGCTGGTTTCCTACGATGCTGATTTGGAGAAGCAAGCGAAAGGAATTCTGAGTTCTGCCGACAATGTCATTAATCTGGCGCAATTGATCAGGGAGCGCAGGAGTATTCGTAAATGTAACTCTACGCCAGTGGACCGGGAGTTAGTTGTTGAATTACTTCGTAAGGCTATTCAGCTTCAACCATTTGTTGAGGCTGGCTCGTGGCGTGTGGTATATACCGGAACTCCTGAATCATCTAAACGGCTGGTGGACTTTATGATGCAACAGATATCACAGAGCAAGCTGGGGAATCTGATCCCTGGAAAACTAATGGAGGTTTTTAAAAAGAGATTTACCGATATTCCCGCGCATGTCATTGTTATATCCAATGTCGGTACTGATCGACTGACCAATGACCGCAATTATGCGGCTGCCTGCGGGGTGATGCAGAGCTTCCAGTTGTTGGGCTAAGAACGAGGGTTAGGCGTGTTGTGGGATACAGAGTCCATGATTCAGCATGAAGGGTTCTTCAATGGAATTGGCTTACGTGAGCATGAAAGATTTGTTGGTATTCTTCTACATATAGGATATTTCGACAAAGCGCCAAGAAGTAGGAAAAGAACGCCAGCCCAGCAGAAGTGGACCATATTGCGTGGGCAGAATACATAGGAGAGGAGGATGTGAAAATTAAATTGTCGATCTGGAAGGTCATGGACGGTCCCAGTGAGTTTTTGGATCGAACGGTATCGCAGGATCTAATCCTTGAATTGCTCAATCATGCCGTATTGGCTCCAAATAAGTAACGAGCGCATTGCTGCGGTTCTAGAATTGGGATACGGTGCAATGAGTCAATAGGGAATACTGAGTTACCAGAGACTCAACTTCATTTTGAACTGTTGTAGCAGGATTTGAACGTTTTCCCTATTAAAAGAAGGATTAAACTGAATGAGCAGAGTTATCATGTACATTCTTCTTTTCCGTTCATTTGATATAATTGATTCAAAACACTAGTTAAGAAATACGCTTAATTAAAAAATAGAGGAGTACTTATGAAAGAAGAAATTATAAAAAAATATTTCTTTATGTGGGTAAGTAGAGATTTTACGTCATTAGATACGTATTTTTCGGATGATATTATCTACCGCGAATGTTATGGAGCAATGTATGTGGGTATAGAGGAAGTCCATTTGTGGATCAAAAAAATGTTACTGAAGCAAGTTGTCTTAGAATGGAAGATAAAAAATATTCATCAAGTAAATGAAACCTTATTTTTTGTAGAATGGTATTTTGAAGCAAAAGAAAAACAACTTTATTCATTTGATGGTATATCAATGATTAGATTTGATGGAAATAAAATCCGATTAATAGAAGAGTATGAAGCTAAACATGAAACTTTTAGACCATGTAAGATTGATTAAAGATGTCGCGGGACAAGAACATGGTCCCATTGAATTGAAGTCGCTATTTTAGCGACTTTTTTATGTGATCGGTAGAAGTTCGTGTCCCGAATCAAGGAAAAGAACTTCTACCGATTGCCGAATGAACAAGAACATATTCCTTTTTAAGATTAGATATATATCTAATTAATTAAGAGTGCATAACTTCGGCAAACGCTTCCGCTACTTCCGGGGAAGGGGGAATAATCACTATGTTTATTTGCGTATTTTTCACTTTTTTGTCCTCCACATGTGTACAAAGAATAAAAAAGATGCTACATTAAAATTAGTCAAAACCCCTTTATAACAAGGTTTTTTCGCATAATGACATGTCTCCCGTACAAGGACAAACGTATATCAAGGAGGGAATCGAATGTCAAGTCAAGCATTGGACCAATTTTTAAGTTCGAACATCGAAGATCTAAAGAATAAAGGTCTATATAACTTCATCGATACACTGCAGGGGGCAAATGGTCCTGTTATTCGTATTGACGGAAAGTCCCTAATCAATTTGTCTTCTAATAACTATCTGGGCTTGGCAACAGATTACCGCCTGATTGACGCTTCAGTTAAGGCGGCGCAGACATACGGGGCAGGAGCAGGGGCTGTGAGAACAATTAATGGTACGATGGATCTTCATATTGAGCTTGAAGAAAAACTGGCTCGTTTCAAAAAAACGGAAGCCGTTATCGTGTATCAATCGGGATTTAACTGTAATATGGCTGCTATATCCGCTGTAATGGACCAGCATGATGCGATTTTATCCGATGAGCTGAACCACGCTTCCATTATTGATGGCTGCCGCCTGTCGAGAGCCAAGGTGATTCGCTTTAAGCATTCGGATATGAATGATTTAAGACAGCAGGCAAAAGAGGCCAAGGAATCCGGTCAGTACCATAAAATTATGGTCATCACCGACGGGGTTTTCTCCATGGATGGTGATATAGCAAAACTTCCCGAAATCGTGGAAATAGCAGAAGAATTCGATCTGATTACTTATGTCGATGATGCACACGGTTCGGGCGTTCTCGGAGCAGGTGCAGGAACCGTGAAGCATTTTGAATTGTCCGACCGCATCGACTTTCAAATCGGTACTCTTTCCAAGGCGATCGGCGTTGTCGGCGGTTATGTGGCGGGTAAAAAACAGTTGATCGAATGGTTGAAGCTGAGAAGCCGTCCGTTTCTGTTCTCGACATCGCTACCTCCGGCTGCAATCGCTTCCTGTAGCGCTTCTATCGACATTTTGATGAATGACAAAGAACTGATCGAGAAGCTATGGGCGAACGGCAATCATTTGAAAAATGGCTTGAGCCGGCTTGGATATGATGTAGGCCAAAGCGAAACTCCGATCACACCTTGTATCATTGGCGATGAAGTAACCACCCAACAGTTCAGCAAACGGCTCTATGAAGAAGGCGTTTACGCCAAGGCAATCCTGTTTCCTACGGTTCCGAAAGGAACTGGAAGAATACGCAACATGCCGACAGCTGCCCATACCAAGGAGATGCTCGACCAAGTGATCTCTGTTTATGAGAAAGTTGGCAAGGAAATGAAGCTGATTTAGTGCATTCGCGGGAGTATATTTCGGGAGGAATGTCTTATGAACAAGATTTTGGTGACCGGGGCACTCGGCCAAATCGGTTCTGAGTTAGTTGTTAAATTACGTGAGATTTATGGTGCGGATTATGTCGTTGCTACGGATCTCAGGTCATCAGCCCACGAAATTACCCGATCCGGACCATTCGAGCTGCTGGACGTGACGAATGATAAAGCGATGTTCGAAATCGCCAAGCGGTACGAAGTTGATACCATCATGCATTTGGCTGCGCTGCTGTCGGCTACCGCAGAGGAGAAACCCCTGCTTGCCTGGAATTTGAATATGGGCGGATTGATGAATGCACTTGAAGTATCCAGAGAGCTCGGCTGCCAATTGTTCACTCCAAGCTCCATTGGATCTTTTGGCCCTACGACTCCGAAATACAATACCCCGCAGGATACAATCCAGCGGCCCAATACGATGTACGGCGTGAACAAAGTGTCCGGCGAACTGCTTTGTGATTATTATTTTCACAAGTACGGCCTGGATACTAGGGGGCTGCGATTCCCAGGATTGATATCTTATATGACGCCTCCCGGTGGAGGAACGACGGATTACGCGGTGGAAATTTATTATGCAGCCGTGACGACTGGACGGTATACATCTTATATCGCCAAGGGCACAGACATGGACATGATGTATATGCCGGATGCCCTGAACGCTATTATCAATTTAATGGAAGCGGATTCATCCCAATTGATACACCGAAACTCATTTAATGTCACTGCAATGAGCGTGGATCCGGAGGCGATTGCTGCAGCGATTCGGGAGGAATTTCCCGGTTTTATCCTAGATTATGACGTTGATCCGAAGAGACAGGCGATAGCCAATAGCTGGCCGCATTCCATTGATGCGACAGCAGCAAAAACAGAATGGGGATTTCATGCACGCTACGACTTGAAGGCCATGACGAAGGATATGCTATCACAGCTAAGCGAGAGACAAATGCTTCGCAAAGCTTAAATCTATTATAAATTCACTGTGCCAAGCGAGTAGAAATACAAAAGAATCTGCATCAAGTGGAGGTTTGACGTTACCCGGACCTTTTGTTGCAGCTTCTTTTTTTTCATCCTCCATCTTGCGAGAAGAAACAAGGCTGGGTTGAAAGAACAGGACATGTTGATTACGAAATGTATCATTTACATTAAGCTAACGGGCAGTAAAGCGAAGAGCGGAGGTATTAGTTTATCTTCAAGCGTACAATAATATTTTTTGAAAGTGTAATAACAGAAAAGGAGCCCTCATTCGAGGGGCTCCTTTTCTTTCCTATCTAGCCAGCTACTGTTCGCAAGCATTTATCACTTTAATCATCGATTGAAATACCTGCGGCTTTTAAGTGTCCATGAGTTAAAATTTTTCCGAATTGAGAAGCGAGTTCATTTGGAGTATAAGAAAAATCATTTTTAACCCACCATATTACAATGCCCATAAAAGTAGATGCAATATATTGGAGTAATAATTCCTTTGAAATCTTCAGGGAAATATCATCCAAGCCATCTTCCACTGTATTTTTTATAATTTCCTCCATCTTTGATTGAAAACCATAGATTCTATTCTCATCAAGTAACAATGCTCTGTAAAAGGGAATATTGTCCTTAATTTTCTCCAGTATGGTTTGCATTAGTTGTTCAAGCATAGAGCCGCTTATAGGAGATTTGCTGCTCGAACAAAGCTTGAGTGTACTATTTAATTCTTCTAATAATTCGTCCATAGACACGTTCAACAAATCGGGTTTGTTCTGATAATGAAGGTAAAAGGTATTTCGGTTAATCATCGCCTTATCGGCTATATCCTGGATCGTAATTCCTTCGTACCCCTTTTCATTAAGAAGTTCTATAAACGCCTTTTTTATCGAATGTTTGGAGCGAAGGATACGCAAATCGATTTTTTTTTTCATTATGGCTCATTCCCTTAACTTTTTTTGTTAGATATACGACATTTAAGTTGAAACTGTATTTTATCTCTCAAAATCAAAATTATTAAACATTGAAGGCTGACCTTATATTCATCATAATAAACAAAAGATAAATATACAACACGTTGACCATTATTTATCTTACTGATAATTAACTCTAATTAAAGGGGAGATTTTAGATGAAAACGATAGCGATTGTTGGAGCAGGAGCAGGTTTAGGAATGTCCATCGCGAAAAAATTCGGGCAAAATGGCTTCCGCGTAGCGCTTATTGCGCGAAATGAAGAAAAGTTGAACCAACTGGTTATTGAATTAGAACAATTGGGAATCGAAGCTGCTTCTTTTCAAGCGGACATATTAAACAAAGAACAAATTGAGATGGCATTTGCCGCTATTAAAGAGAAATACGGATATATTGATGTTCTTGAATACAGTCCAACGCCGAGCTTTGACACAGTAGCGCCAACACTAGATGTAACTGAAGAAAATGCGTTATACCAATTTCAATATAATGTTTTAGGTGCTTTATCGAGCGTTAAACAAGTGCTTCCGGATATGTTGGATAAGCAAAGTGGTGCCCTGTTATTTACGACTGGAGGCTCAGCAATTCACCCGGTACCGATGATGGGCAATGTCGGAATTGCAATCTCAGGACTTCGTAATTATATCTTTAATTTGAACAGCGAATTATCGGATAAAGGGGTTTATGCGGGTCATCTTTCAATTGGAATTTGGATGCAACCGAACTCAGGAGTTCAAGATAAAATCGCTGATATTTGGTACGACATGTACACCAAAAGAGACAGAGTAGAAGAGTTTATAACTGAAGATAAAGTGTAAGTTGAATAATTTATTTTGAAGGAGATACAAGAAAAGAATATGAATATCACTGTTTTTGGTGCAAGTGGTGCAATTGGACAGCTTGTAACCCAACTTGCATTAGATCACGGAGATTTCGTTACGGCATACGTTAGAAACCCCAAAAAAATCAGTCTCAAACATCCAAATTTGAGCCTTGTACAAGGGGAAATTTCAAATACTTCAACCATCGAGAAAGCCATTGCCGAATCCGATGTCGTAATCAGCACATTGGGCCCAGCATCCGATATGTCACGAAAGCTTAAAGGCACGCCGATTGCTGACGGGCACGAACTGATGATTAGGGCTATGAACAAACTTAACAAAAAAAGGTTCATTACACTTGCAACGCCAGCTTTGCAATCAGATGACGATAAGAAAAACATGTCCACGATACTTCCAGGTGTATTAGCCAAAGTTCTCCTTCCAAACGGTTATGCAGAAATGAAGAAAATAGAAGGAATGATTAAGGAATCGAATCTGGATTGGACAGTCGTTCGAATTATTAACCCCAATGTTAAATACACAGGGCAGTCTTATGACTATTCATTCGGAGATCAATCGGCTAAGATGTCTGTTTCCAGAGAAAATGTTGCCAAATTCATGTACTCTGCTGCTCGTGACAACCAATTGATTAGAAAAATGCCTATTATTTATAACAAATAAGCTCAATAAAAATGTAGTATTCACCGATTAAGGTTGGTATGGTATGAGTATCGAGCAAGCGAAAAAGGCACATGCAGAACTTGAACAACAAGCAGCAATGATGGGTCTCGTGTATAATATCGACCAAATAAAGCCCACCAATACGTTTGATGCACATCGTTTAACCCAGTATGCCAAATCTGTGGGTAAAGATCAGGAATTAGCAGAGAAGCTGTTCTACTCTTATTACACGGACGCCAAGCTAATTAGTGATCATGTTACTTTAGCAGATATTGCAGAATCAGTTGGAATGAATAGGGACGAGTCAATCGCAGTTCTCCATGATTCATCCAAATATGCTAGCGAAGTGCGTTCAGATGAAGCCACAGCAAAACAATTAGGGATAACAGGAGCACCTTTCTTTGTCATTGATAGAAAATACGCGATATCCGGCGCACAACCAACAGAGGTATTTTTAAAAGCTCTTAACCAAGCATCTCAATAAATAAAACCAATAAGCATTGTAAAAAAAGGTGTCGACTGCTTTTTGTCGGGACCTTTTTTTATTGTATAAGCCCTTTGATGAGAGATTCGGATAAATCCAAAGTGGATGCGTATATGCACCAAGCTGTTGATCAATAGTATCCTACTATAATTGAGTCAATGTGAGTTGAAGTAATTGAATGAAGAGAAGGACAGGAGACAAATATGAGAAAGGCTGGATGCTATGTTTCCATCCGGATTTGATTAGAAAAAGTGCTTTAGGAAGTAAAATGGATGAGTATTCTTTCTTTTCTTATGCAGCTAATGAGGCGCTTCATTTATCAGAGAAAGAGAAGGATATCGTAACCAAAAATAGTGCATATCCTCATTGAGGATTTCAACCTAAGCTCGGCTTCGAATATCCGGACAAATTAATGGAGTGAGTAATAAAATGAAATAATAATTGCTTCTCAATCGTGTATGCGATATATTGCATATAAGAATAATTGTAATGAGGATGAAAACCATGCCAATTCCTAAAGATTTTTCCTTGCCCGTCCGTATGTCCGCAAAAGAAAGAGCGTTTTCTCAGATTCAGCGATGGATCATTGATGGAACACTGCAACCAGGTGAAAAGCTTATTGATGCGGAAATGGCTGAATCGCTTGGAGTTAGCCGGACACCGATTCGGGAGGCATTTCAGTTACTCGAAGTTCAAGGCCTCGTGTCTATGCATCCAGGAAAAGAAACAAAAGTAACGAATATTGAGAAAAACGATATTTTTAAGATGTATTCAACAATGGCCGCTCTTCAAGCTTTAGCTGCTGAAATCACCGCCCAAATTATTGTTCCAGAACAGATTGAGAAACTAAGATCACTAAATTTGGAATTCGCAAGTTCCATTAAAAATGGGCAAGTTTATCAGGCTATGGAGGTGGATGAGCAATTTCATAATTATATTGTGGAGCTCTCAGATAATCCTTATGTGGCCACATTTAATACCTCTCTCCAGATTCACATTAGGCGATTTAAATATGTGTTTTTAAAACAACCTATTACAGCTACACTTGCTTCAGTCGAAGAGCATGATTTGATTATTAAAGCTTTTGAAGGCAAAAATAGTGAGGATGCTCACGTAATAATGAAACAAAATTTTATTCGACCAATGCAGGAACTGAACGAAATACTTTGAAATGAGGGGTAAGGGACATGGAAAACAAAAAAGATCTTCGTATTCGAAGTAAAGTGATCAGTGAAGGTGCTAACCGGGTTCCGAACAGAGCGATGCTGCGTGCAGTTGGTTTTCAAGATGAGGATTTTAAAAAGCCAATGATCGGAATAGCGAGTACGTGGAGTGAAGTAACACCGTGTAATATGCACATCAATGATTTAGCGGTGCAAGCTAAGCAGGGTGCACGTAATAACGGCGGTGCTCCACTAATTTTTAATACAATTACCGTGTCAGATGGGATCTCCATGGGGCACGGCGGGATGTTGTTCTCACTACCAAGTCGAGAAGCTATAGCTGATTCGATTGAAATTGTAACCGGAGCAGAGCGTTTTGACGGCGTGGTTGCGATCGGTGGGTGTGACAAGAATACGCCTGCATGTCTGATGGCTATTGGACGGATGAACATTCCTTCCGTTTATGTATATGGAGGAACCATTCAACCGGGTAATCTCGATGGTAAAAATGTAGATATCGTTTCGGCTTTTGAAGCCGTGGGTCAATATCAAGATGGGAAAATAACAGATGAACAGCTGCATAAGGTCGAATGTAGCGTTTGTCCAGGTCCAGGGGCTTGTGGCGGCATGTATACCGCTAATACGATGGCGGCAGCTGCAGAAGCAATGGGTATGTGTTTACCTGGTTCTTCTTCAACATCAGCCATTTCAGCCGATAAAGCATTGGAATGCGAAGCAGCCGGTAAGCAGGTCATCTCACTTCTTGAACAGGAAATCTACCCAAGAGACATTATGACGAAGAAAGCATTTGAGAATGCGATCACGGTTGTTATGGCTCTAGGCGGGTCAACCAATGCGTTTCTCCATCTGCTAGCGATTGCGCACTCGGTTGAAGTAGATCTAACCCTGGATGATTTTGAGCGTATTCGTTTGCGTGTTCCTCATTTGGCGGATCTGAAGCCAAGTGGTCAATATGTCATGCAGGACTTGAATGATATTGGTGGTGTTTCCGGGGTAATGAAGCTATTGCTTGCTGAGGGTTTACTTCATGGGGATTGCCTCACCGTAACAGGTAAAACGTTAGCGGAGAATTTAGCGGAATCTGCTCCACTTGAAAATGATCAAGAGATTATACGACCGCTCAATAATCCACTTAAACCAAATGGACCACTGGTTGTACTTCGAGGAAATCTCGCCCCTGAAGGCGCTGTTGCGAAAATGTCAGGCATGAAGATCCAACAGTTCTCTGGCCCGACTAAGGTGTATGATAGTGAAGATGAGGCGACAGTAGCGATTATGAATGATGAAATTAAAGAAGGAGACGTCGTGGTCATACGCTATTGTGGTCCGAAGGGTGGACCGGGTATGCCTGAGATGCTTTCCGTTACAGCACTCATCGTAGGAAAGGGGCTCGGCGGGAAAGTAGCTCTCATCACAGATGGTAGATTCTCTGGGGGATCGCATGGATTTGTAGTCGGCCATGTATCACCTGAAGCACAAGTAGGTGGACCGATCTCGTTGCTTAGAAATGGCGATATTATTACCATTGATAGCGACATTCAGGAGATGAAGGTTGAGTTATCAGAAGAAGAGTTAGCTGCTAGAGCACAAGCCTGGGTACAACCGCCACTGAAAGTGAAA
The DNA here is from genome assembly GCF_014842675.1 of Paenibacillus sp. CFBP 13594. Taxonomy (NCBI): domain Bacteria; kingdom Bacillati; phylum Bacillota; class Bacilli; order Caryophanales; family Paenibacillaceae; genus Paenibacillus; species Paenibacillus sp. CFBP 13594. The sequence continues at coordinate 870,740 of NZ_JACYVQ010000001.1, read as the reverse complement.
TCCGGTGTACTTGCCAAATATGCTAAATTAGTTTCCTCCGCTTCCAAAGGGGCAGTAACCGATTTGATGGAATAAACCAAATACAATCGATAAATTTTAATGAGTACTTCTTCAAGTCGCTCCGCTATGCGGGGCGTCTTTTTGTTGCTATCTATCACATGAACGATATAGATATTGCGATTGAAAACAGAGTTCATTATGGATAGGAGACAATGTTGAGAAGGTTATTGGAAGGCTGAACCTTGAGGATTTATTAATGCTGGCAAATATGTAGTTATTCAACCTAAAGTAAAGGAGCTTTTGTTAGAAAAAGCTCTTTTTAAATTTAAATGTACTTTGATAATTTTAAAATTGCTTGGTTTAATCATTCACACAAAGTTGGCAGAGAAAGAAGATATCAGAGTTCTGCTTGATGTAAGAAATAACAAGGATTTATTTACCACGTATTTGAATCAACAAGAGAAAAAGGAAGTGTATCTCCTAGTTGCTGAAATGGATAGATCAACAATTTTGGGGTTCGGTCTTCTAAAACTTAGTAGTTACGTATCTCCCAAATTGACTCGGCTATTCTGAAATATTCATTGGTGTTGACCCAATTGGGAATCCAAAAATGATAAAGCTTATAACTAAGCTTGGATATAAAAGAATTACTGAACCATACTCAAGAACAGCTCTTTCCACAATGAAGACGGGACAACGTATGAGAAAACTTATACAAGGGTTGATTTGAAGAGGTCATTGAACTAACGGGGAACGTTAGTTCAATAAAACCAAGGAAGCAGGGTAAACAAAATGCGAGCATTTGGTTTATATTTCCAGTATAATGAAATGGGCGGAAATTGTACATTTTTTCGGGGGAAGATCTTTAGTATGTGTATAGGAAAAAACAATAGGGACTTATACAATAGAGATTGTAAACGCTTGCTTTGAATTCTGAGGATCCAATCACTGAATTACCGTAATCCCGTAATCGCCGGATATTTGAGCGCTATTCCTGGGCCAAGCGCGGGAATGCCTACATGCTGGACGATGAGGTGCCTCCCGTGTTCGCGTGCCTCAGCAAGCGGCTTCACCCGGCGTCTGCTCGGGACTGCGTGCCTCGAGCAACGGTACAGAGAACGCCAGCTCTGCTTATTATGAAGGATTCTATTATTCCAATACTAAAGGAGATGCCTTATGAATCAACAACAACTACCTAAGCCACACCAGCCGCTCGTAACCCACATCTTCACTGCGGACCCGTCCGTCCATGTCTACGAAGGCAAAATCTACATCTATCCTTCCCATGACCTCGATCATGACGAGCCGAGCAACGATAACGGCGACCAGTATAAAATGGAAGACTATCATGTCCTCTCGATGAACAACTTCGATTCTCCGGTGGTTGATCACGGCGAAGCGTTGCATCTGAGAGATATTCCGTGGGCCTCCAAGCAACTCTGGGCACCGGATGCCGCTTATAAGAACAATACCTATTACTTGTTCTTCCCGGCACGGGATCATGACGGCATCTTCCGTCTGGGTGTGGCAACATCAGAGTCTCCGGCAGGCCCGTTCACGCCGCAGCCGAATTATATGGAAGGCAGCTTCAGTATCGATCCGGCCGTACTGGTGGATGAAGACAATCAGTCATACATCTATTTCGGCGGACTCTGGGGCGGCCAGCTGGAGAAATGGCAGACCGGCAGCTTCGTGCCAGATGCAGAAGGACCTGCTCCTGACCAGCCGGCGCTTGGACCGCAAGTTGCACTGCTTAGCGACGACATGCTGTCCTTCCAGGGCAAGCCTGCCGAGATATCGATTGTCGATGAAGACGGAAATCCGATTCTGGCCGGGGATGAGGAACGAAGATATTTTGAAGGCCCATGGGTGCATAAATATAACGGCTATTACTACCTGTCCTACTCTACAGGAACCACGCATAAGCTCGTATATGCGATCGGCAAGAACCCGATGGGACCATTCACGTTCAAGGGCGAGATTCTCTCTCCGGTTATCGGCTGGACAACCCACCACTCCATAGTGCAAGTTGAAGACAAGTGGTATCTGTTCTATCACGACAGTTCCCTATCGGAAGGTGTCAACCACAAGCGCTGCGTTAAATATTCCGAGCTGAAATACAACGAAGACGGAACGATCCAGAAGATCAATCCTTATCCGGATGCCGAGTAAGCTGGAAGGTTAGCGGAAACAGATAAGATTACAAGATAAGGCATAACATGAGGCAGCTCCTGGCGGGGCTGCTTTTTTGATAGGAGGATCAGTTGTGTCACTCAAACTTGTGAAAATTTCTGTTGAACAAAGAATATTTTTACTATGACACTATGTGTAGAACAGTAGAAAATGATTCTTTCTATTGAGGACCATTACCATTAATCATAAGAGATCACGGAGTCATGGAAGAAGGAAACGTTAGGCGCTCCGATGTAGGGACACTACAAGGCGGCGTCATCTCACCCCTGTTGGCGATTCGAATCAAGCTAAGGGGTGCATGAAACGGGTAAATAAGGTATAGTGATGGATGGAAAAATGGAGTGGAGGAGTTAACCATGGTCAAACAACGCAAGATTTTACTAACTGTAACCGTATTGTACACATTGCTTGTTCTTTATTTTATGTTCTTCGCTTTCGGCAGAGGAGAGGATTTGGAGAACATTACCCAATATACCTTTATTTTCATGCCCGAGAACTTCCTTAAGTTGCCGTCTCCATTTGATCTTCTGCATCCCAGCCTCATGAGTATGGTGGGTTTCGGGAACACTATTGCGTTTATTCCTTTCGGTATATTGATTCCATGGCTGTACCGGGTCAGCTTCGTCCGGTTCATCACCTTATTCTTCATCGCGATTCTTGTGCTGGAAACGATCCAGGCCCTTACATTCCTGGGCAGCTTCGATATCAACGACGCTCTTCAGAATTCGATTGGAGCAGCCCTCGGTTTTGGGGCGTACAAGCTTGGTTTCCGTTACCGGAGCCTCGGGCGCAATCTGGTGGCAACGGCTATATCGGGTATGATTCTTTTTATAGCTTTATGGGGATTAGGGGCGGCGGTAGACAAAATAACAACAAAAGTAGAGGGCCCGTTTGTGGCGATCAATGACTGGACGGATACTTCGGGCCATTCATCCGCTGGAGACAAGCCGGACAGCATCCTAATCAACGGACAGAAGGTACCGCTTCGCTATAACCTATATGGCGCTGAAGACGGAGATTCAAGAACGTTCACGTACAAGTCTGAGGGACAGACGATTTTCTCCTTCGATTACGGATGCCCCGAACCAACGGATTATTCTGGTAGTATCAGTGTTACTCGGGATGGCAATGAAATATTGACCGGCTCTGGAGAAGATCAGCAGAGTAATCCCGATCTATTTCCGTCGCTATTCAAAATCCCGCTTGAGCCGGGCGATGAGCTGAAGATCACGATTAAGGGCGACATGAAAGCATGGGATGTCGGGTATACGCGGATGCAGTATTTCTGGAACTGAGTGCTTAAAGGGACTTAGCCCCATTTTATCATGAATTACACCTCGCGCTTGGGTTTTCAAGCGTTTTTTTGCTTTTGAGATCGGGATTTTTCAGAAGGGGCTGTCCAAAAAGTCAGTAAAACGACCATTGGGCTGCCCCTTTATGATGGTATGTAAAAAATAGGAACAAAAAATCGCAGGACCGACTCGCTGAGGTTTAGTATAGATAACTCCGGATCAGTAGTAGTTCTTTAGTATAAGCACATTAAGGATTATGACTTGCCTCCTAACTGGCAAGAAATTATTAAAACTCGTTAAACTAACGGTAAACGATAGCTAATAAAACCAATCTTCATTTTAAAATCCACTTATATACAAGCGTATAGAACTTGTACCAATTACCGATAAGGACAAAACAAGGTCCGATTAACCAATTAAAGCCAGTCGGCAAGTCTGGAACACATTTATAAGATGTATTGAGAAGAAGAGAAAAAATAATGACCAGACAAGACTTTGGCAAAATCATATTAAGAATGCGAAGACCTAAAGCGGTTTTAGTAAGGTGATAGCTCGCAAATAAGGCTCCGATATCCTCCCTAATTGATTGTCCCATAACTTGACTACAAGCTACGAGTCCCATCGAAGTATCTGAGAAACAACCATTTAGTATAAGTTGTGCTTGTGCTCCAGGGAGCTACAACGTTATCACGAGATCTGAATCTCTCGTTCAGCAATGTATACAAACTTCATAAATTCATTCGTTTTTATACCACTCCTTCTTCATTTGAGTCCTGTAGTATGACTTACATCGGGATAACGAAGGAGCAAAAGAATGAAGAAAACGATGTTGTTAACTTTACTCATAATCATAACGGCAGGAATGATCTGGTGCAGCTGGGGGCTTGTTAGGACAGATCAGAATCACCCGGACTCTGCAGCTGGCACCAGCGGCTGGCAGGAAAATAGGCTTATTGCACATGCATTTGGTGGAGTTGACGGTGCTAACTATACCAATTCTTATGAGGCATTTATAACCAATTACAATAGAGGGTACCGTTTGTTCGAGGTTGATCTTGTGCAGACGACGGATGGGAAGCTTGTAGCCAGACATGATTGGTCGCAGAAGCTACAGCCGGACTTGGCCGCTCATCGCGGACGAAACGTAACAAAGCTTCAGTTTGCAAACTCGCTTATTATGGGAAGATTCCACCCTCTTACCCTGCCGGACATATTGCACCTGATGAAACAATATCCTGATTTCGACTTAATTGTGGACACGAAAGCAGGCAGCAAAGAGCAAATTCAGCAGCAGTTTGCGCATCTAGTCAATGAGGTTCGACGTACGGATCCTGCACTGCTCAACCGGGTTATACCTGAAATCTTCAGCCCGGAAATGTATGACACGGTTATGGGAATCCACCCCTTTCCAAACAAAATATATTCACTTTACAAAACTGGCGCCTCCGCCGAAAGTATTGTAGAATTCGTAAGGGACAAACAACTGACAGCCGTTGCCATGCCTGCATACCGCGTGTATCTAAACCCCAATTTAGTTCCAGCACTGAATAAGTTTGGGGTAAAAAGTTATGTTCATACTGTCAACAGCAGACCGGTAATGCAGATTCTGTCCAGGTTTGGGGTACATGGGTTTTACACGGATCAGGAAGAATCACCAGAGGAGCTGATGCTTGCAGACGCTCCCCCCGGCCATGTTGAATTTTCGGGATACATGAGTTCCGGATTAGCAAGTATAAGAAATATCGTGATGAAGGTGAGAAATAATGGCTATCAATAACATTCTTGTTGTAGACGATGAACCGGAAATTCGAGAAGCGCTCGTTATTTATTTGAAAAGCGAAGATGTGGATGTATTAACTGCCTCTAACGGATTGGAGGCGCTGGAAATTCTTGAACAAGAAACCATTCATCTTATTATTATGGACAACATGATGCCGCAGCTCGATGGAATTAAAACGACATTTAAAATTCGTGAAAACAAAAATATACCGATCATTATGCTTTCTGCCAAGTCAGAAGATAGCGACAAGATTTTGGGACTCAACGTGGGCGCTGATGACTATATAACGAAGCCGTTCAATCCTCTAGAGCTGATTGCCAGAGTCCGATCTCAGCTGCGCCGGTTTACGAATTTAGGTTCCTTCCAGTCAAACGGGGATGAGCTCATTCAAGTAAGAGGACTCGTGCTGAACAAAAGCTCGAAGACTGTTGAGATAGATGGAGAGGACGTCAGATTGACCCCGAAAGAATACAAAATTTTGGAGCTGCTGATGGAGAACAAGGGTAGAGTTTTCTCGATCGAAGAGATTTATGAGCGCGTGTGGAATGAACTGATCTTCACTTCAGAGAATACGGTTGCCGTACATGTGAGAAACATTCGTGAAAAAATTGAAATCAATCCCAAAGACCCAAAATATTTAAAGGTGGTATGGGGAATTGGATACAAAATTGAGAAAAAATAAAGCCGATTGGAAGGTTCCAATCGACCTTATTGTCATCATTGTCGCCGCGATCTTATGGATCCTCTTACTCATAAACGAGTATTCATACACGGGGTTGAGTCTAAGCTATTCATCTTCAAGTTATATCCAGTCGCTGCTTGCCTTTATTATTCTTTGCTTACTGGCAAGCAGATTGTTTCTTTATTTTAAGGCACCCCACAGTAGGCGTTCCTTCTGGCATGGCAGTCTGCTGATGGATTACTTTCACATTTGGAGAATCGGTCTTAGAGCCAGTTTGCAAAACTGGAGACTAATGTTTGGCCTCATCATGATGCTTTTGCTAACCGCGATAGCCGGCATTTCTATTTGGCTGGCAGCCACATATTACGACATATACATACTTTATGTATTGCTGTATGTGCTGTTCCTGGTTCCGTATATCCTTTCCAAGCTTGGACGTTTCATCGCTATCATCAACGGGAGCAAAGAAATTGCTGAAGGAAATATTCAGAATACGATTCAAGATACCGGCAAGGATGCCCTATCCAAGCTTGCTGGCTATATTAACAATATGAAAGCCGGGTATCAAAGCGCGCTGGAGAATCAAATGAAGAGCGAACGGTTAAAAACAGAGCTGATTACCAACGTATCGCATGATTTGAAGACTCCGCTTACTTCTATTATCAATTATGTCGATTTATTAAAAAAAGAAGATCTGTCTACGGAGACTACCCGAGCCTATATTGAAACCCTGGACCGGAAGGCGCTACGGATGAAGCTGTTGATTGAAGACCTGTTCGAAATCTCAAAGATGGCCAGCGGTACAGTAGAGCTGGATATTGAGTACGTGGATGTAGCGACATTGTTGACACAGGCGATCGCCGAGTCCAATACCAGTATGGGACAAACGTCGCCTGTGATTCGGGAGAGGATTGCAAAATTCCCCATCCATGCACATTTGGACGGCAATAAAATTTGGCGTGTATTCGAAAATTTAATTGGCAACGCGCAGAAATATTCACTTCAAGGAACCAGAATCTATATTTATTTGGACCAGTCTGATAATCAGGTACAATTCAAAATTCAAAATACTGCTGCTTATGAGATTGATTTTGCTGCGGAAGAGTTGTTCGAGCGTTTCAAAAGAGCAGATGAATCCCGCCAGACAGAAGGCTCCGGACTAGGTCTGTCCATTGTGAAAAGCATCGTTGAGCTGCACGGCGGGGAGATCAAAATCGAGATTCATGGCGATCAATTCAACGTTATTCTGCATTTGCCCAAGCAGCGCTTAATTTAAAAGTCATAAAACTAGGTTAACCCTCATGCTCCCTTTCAGGATGTATGAGGGTTAACTTTACTTCAGACTCTTTTCCAACCCCTTTTGCTATAAAAATAATTATGATTTTGGAACAAAATCGTTTCCTGATTACCAAGAAGAATATGCTTGCTCACATTGCGCATTACTTTAAAACAAAAAATCATGAAATAAATAAACGATAAGACTTTTTTCTCTGAGCAGGAAAACAAACTAAACTGAAAGAAATAGCAAATGAAGATAAGGTTTCAACTTCATTAAGAGGAGAAATAAAACGTGATCTAAATGAAATTAAAAGAAAAAAACGCAAAAATGTAAGAGTTCCTCAGGGATACCAGATGCAGCACAAACGTGGTTTCGAGGCAAGAAAGGGTTACGGTTACGAACACAGTGTTTTAAATATTACAAAAAACCATAAGACACAACATAGATACGATAATAACGGAAAAATAAGATAAAACATCATTAGGAGGAAATATGAATCAGAAAGAATTTGAATCTGTCATCAATCTCCCTGCAAATATTCGTTATGAATACTTCATCAAAAAAGTAGTAGATTCAGAAGAAGTTTGGGGCCTTTATGAGAATGGTTGGTCAGTTACTGAAGATGATGAAGGTAATAAATTACTTCCATTTTGGCCTAATAAAGAATTCGCGGAATACTGTGCAACTGATGATTGGGAATTTTACTCAAGTAAAAATATGGATTTATATGAGTTCATAGACGAGTTTCTTCCCAATTTGAAAAAAGAGGGTTTTAAACCTTCAATATTCTTAAATAATGCTGATTCTGCTGTATTAGAAGTCGATATATTAATTGAGGATTTAAAGATAGAACTTGAAAAATACTAACAGGATTGATGTTGCCGTTCCCAGAATTTCGACCGATGTCGAGGGACAAGAACATATTCCCATTGAAGTCGCTATTGAAGCGGCTTTTTTTATTTTATCGGCACAAGTTCTTGTCCCGAGCCAAGGACAAGAACTTGCAACGATTGTCGTGTCAAGGGAAGATGAGTTGCACGGGAATAATGGCGTTCTTAGGAGAATAAGTATCTTCCATCTGTTCACGTAACAGCCTTACGGCTGTTCGTGCCATTTCCTGTTCATTCTGCTGCACATAAGCTACGCCTGAAAGATGTGGATTATCAAAAGATAGCAAATCGATATTGGAGTGATCGTTCAGACGACGGATAGCGGATGATGTAAGGCGTGCTGTTTCTTCAGTCAAGGAGAAAGCTGCCGAAATTTCACTGTGGTTCTGCAAGAATTCGCTTACATAGTCCAATGCATGCTCGCTGCGTAGAATGTTGAGAGGGATGTGACACCACAAGCTCTTGTCAATTGAGATACCTTGATCTGTATATGCCTGCTCGAAGCCAAGCGTGCGATCCTCGACGGTTGTATTGGCATTTTCAGGTGAGATGAGCGCAATCTGCTGATGACTCTTGGATAACAAATGGGATACAGCCTTATACGCACCGCCGTAATTATCGGATGTAATGGTGTACGTCTCAATGTTGCGCAGATAGCGGTCGATGAACACACACGGAAATTTGTCGAGCGACAGACGCAGTAATGATTCGTTGTACTTCTCATCTTCCGTCGGAAAAACGATCAGCCCCTTCACACCGAGTTCCGTTAGTGTACGGATGACGTTTGTTTCGATAGAGGAGGACTCTCGCGTGATGCTAAGTACCATGTTGAGGCCGGCTTCTTGCAGGAATTGTTCTGTGTAGTCAACGAGCTTTTGAATGACACGGGTTCTCATCGTCGGAATGATGAAGCCGATGAGTGGTATGGAGGACGCGCTGCCTTGGGATGGTGGAGAATGGATGCTAGAAACAACAAGACTTGAAGAGACAAATGAGCCTTTGCCTTGTACGCGTATAATTAATCCTTCGTCAGCTAGTGAGGTTAGGGCGTTCTTGACGGTTATTTTACTTACTCTGAATTCGTCCATTAGTTCTTGCTCAGAAGGAATGCGGTCTGTGGGCCGAAGCTGCCCTGATTTAATTTTCTGTATAATATTTTCTTGAATTTGTTTGTAGAGCGCCAGCTTTTTCAAAGAGTAGCATCTCCCCATAAACTTTATGATTTTATAATCAATTGGTTATATAAAGCTTATTTCATATATATTATAATACGGCATGTAAAGCGCTTACAATATGGAATCTAAGAAATTTTTGCGAAGGGGTCTTTTCTTTGAACGGTTAGAATTATGTTAAGGATGGTGGTGCCAAGGTAGATTGAAACCGCTTAAATTAACAGAACTAACTAGTCAGCCGACTTTTCAAATGCATAACACAAAAAGAGAGGATGACGAAGAAATGAAGAAACGCAGTACGTTAATCTCCATCGTTACAGTCCTTATTATGTCTCTTTTTTTCACAGCATGTGGTAATCCTTCTGATTCAAAAACGGAAACACAGCAATTAGGCGCTAATGCCGGTGAGAATGCAACAGAATTGTCATTTTGGACATTCGTAGATTTGCACGGCAAGCATTTGGATAAAATGCTGGGTTTATGGAACCAAGAGAACCCAGACAAACAGATTAAGTTGAATGTAACGGTTATGCCTTACGATGATATGCACAACAAGCTTTTATTGGCAGTTACAAGCGGAAAAGGTGCTCCTGATATCGCGGATATCGAGCTTGGTCAATTCCCTAAATTCCTGGAAGGTGACAACGTTCCACTGGAATCTTTGAATGATGTATTTGCACCATACAAAGACGTTGTTGTTCCTTCGCGTGTTCAGATTTACTCCAAAGCCGATCAGGTTTATGGCTTTGATTATCACGTAGGTGCAACACTTGCTTTCTACAACACTGAAATTCTCGAACAAGCAGGTGTTGACTACAAGAAAATCATAACGTGGGAAGATTACAAACAAGCAGGTATCAAGGTTTATGAAAAGACTGGCAAGTACTTAGGTACTGCTGATACATCTGCTACGTGGCAAGCATCGTTGCTGTTAGCTCAGCAAAACACTGATTTTACAGATGAAAATGGTAATCCAAAAGTTAACTCGCCTGAAATGATTAAAGCGTATGAAATGTTAGTTGATCTGCAGAAGAACAATGTTATTCATACGATCCCAGGCGGACAACCCGACACAGAAGAAGCAAAAGGCGAATACAACAAAGGCAACTACGCAAGTGCATTGATGCCTGAGTGGTACATGTCCCGCTTTGTAAACGAAATGAAGGACCTTAAAGGTAAGTATGCAATTGCTCCATTGCCTGTATTTGAAGAAGGTAATCCTCGTTCCGTTGGCTTAGGCGGTACTGGCACAGTTGTTACTAAGAGTGGTAAAGACGTTCAATTGGCCAAAGAATTTGTAGCCTTTGCTAAGCTTTCGAAAGAAGCTACGACTGAAATCTGGAATACACTTGGATTTGACCCAATCAACATGGAAGTATGGAAAGATGATGCAGTAACGAAAAACCCTGATAATGAATACGTCCAATACTTTAAAACAAATGCATTTGATACTTTGAATGAAATCAAGGACGAAATTCAAGCGATCAAATCCGTTAAAGCTTCACCGACCATCGGCAATATCTTCAATACGGTTACTTTGAACGCCATCTTTGAAGATGGTCAAGACGTGAAGGAAGCGTTGGATGAAGCACAAGCAGCAATTGAACAAGAATTGAAATAAATATAATAAGTAAATGATTTGGTTAAACCTGTCGGCAGGTATAGTAGTCGGCAGGTTTAACCTTAATCAAGGGAGATTGAGAATATGATAAAGAAATTTGTATACTCTCAAAAAGTTGCACCTTATGTTTTTGTACTGCCATTTATACTCATATTTTTGATATTCTGGTTTTTTCCACTTGTAAATTCATTCGTAATGAGCTTTCAAGATCGGATGTTGGGACAGGATCCTAAATGGATTGGTGAAGCAAATTATTCGAAATTACTTACCGATAAAGTGTTTTTGACATCTATTAAAAATAGCGTTGTGTACATGTTGGGAACCTTAGTGCTGTTAATTCCTTTTCCAATGTTATTCGCCGTTATGATCAACAGTAAGTTAATGAAGGGAAGAGAGTTTTTTAAATCTTCGTTCTTTCTACCTGCGTTGACATCTGTCGCAGTTGCGGGTACCATTTTCCGCCTTACATTCGGTGAAATGGAAGGTTCATTAATGAATAGTTTGCTGGGTCTATTTGGTATAGAGCCTATTAAATTTTTGAAAGATGGAAATTGGAGTATGGCAGCACTGTTAATCCTCGCATGTTGGAGATGGACAGGTGTTAATATGCTTTACTATCTATCCGGTTTGAAAAGCATTGACAATGAATATTATGAGGCTGCTTCAATTGACGGGGCATCTGCTTGGCAGAAGTTTAGAACGATTACAATGCCATTATTGAAGCCGACCACGGTATATGTTACAACAATTAGTGTTTATGCAGGTTTAGCCATGTTTACCGAGAGTCTGATGATGTTTAACGGTAACAATTCACCCAAAAATATTGGCTTAACCATTGTTGGATACCTGTATAGACAAGGGATTGAGCAGAATAAGCTGGGTTACGCAGCTGCAGTTGGTATCATTCTGTTAGTCATTGCTATGGTTATCAATTTAACGCAGCTGAAATTTAGTGGAATGTTCAAAAAGGAGGAGGATTAAAGTGGGCAAAAGTCAGACGAGGAGTGATTTCATCTCTAGAATAGTAATTATTTGTTTATTCATTATACTATTCGTTTTAATTATGATTCCATTCTATGCAGTGGCCCTCTCTTCCTTTAAACCAGGTGAATCATTAGTTAGATATGGTCTTAACCTAAGTTTGGATTTTGAAATCATGAGTTTTGATAATTTCATCTATCTGTTTACTGGACAACATGATTATTTTGTGTGGTTTTGGAACAGTATGATTTTAACAATCGTTCAAGTGGTTTTAACACTTTTTGTAAGCGCATTTGTTGCTTATGGTTTTGCAGCATATGATTTTAAAGGTAAGAACTTCCTCTTTATATGTGTTTTGCTCATTATGATGGTGCCTTTCGAAATACTGCTGGTTCCTTTGTATAGCCTAATTAATGATTTGGGAATGGTGAATAGCTATTCGGCAATCATTTTGCCGGGTATAGCCAATGCCGCGACAATATTTTTCTTCAGGCAATATCTAAGAAGCATACCCAAAGAAATTATTCAATCTGGGCGGGTTGATGGGGCAAACGAGTATGCGATATATTTCAGACTAATTATGCCGATTATGAAGCCATCCTTTGCAGCAATGGCCATTCTGAATGGTATGAATAGCTGGAATAATCTGTTGTGGCCATTCATGGTGTTGGGAGATCAGAGTAAATATACACTTCCAATCGGTTTGAAAACGTTATTAACTCCTTATGGCAATAACTATGATCTATTGATCGTGGGCTCCTTCTTTTCCATCATTCCAATTTTTATACTGTTCATTGCTTTCCAGAAATACTTCATAGACGGTATGACTGCAGGTGCTGTTAAAGGGTAGTAATATTATGATGAAACAGGTGATAAGATGGCAGTCCAAAAAAGAGTGTTACACGACGTACAACCATTGATTGAGCAGAGAGCTGATCCTTTTATTTACCGACATTCGGATGGTTATTATTACTTCGTAGCATCCGTTCCGGAGTATGACCGGATTGAAATCCGTAGAGCCCGGAACCTTGAGGGGCTTGTTACATCAACTCCTGTTGTGATCTGGAGAAAACGTGAGACGGGTATCCTTAGTGCCAATATTTGGGCACCTGAACTGCATTTTATTGATGACAAATGGTACGTGTATTTCGCTGCCGCACACACGACGGAAACGAATGAAGGCTTGTTCGACCATCGGATGTACGTACTAGAGAATGAAAATGTCAATCCGCTCGAAGGCAGTTGGGTGGAAAGAGGACAGGTTCGTACCGCGTGGGAAAGCTTCGCCCTCGATGCCACTACCTTTGAGCATAATGGAATCCGTTATTACGTATGGGCACAAAAGGATCCGAATATTGAAGGTAACTCTAATCTGTATATATCTAAAATGAGCAATCCGTGGACGTTGACTGGGCCGCAAACGATGATCTCGATGCCGGAGTATGACTGGGAGATCATTGGTTATAAAGTGAACGAAGGCGCGGCTTTTCTTCGCAAGGGTAATCTGGTATTCCTCTCTTACTCGGCTAGCGCCACCGATTTCAATTATTGCATGGGCCTGCTTGAAGCCGATGCGGATGCGGATTTGCTCGATGCCGCCTCATGGCGCAAGTCACAAACAGCGGTTCTCTCGACAGATGAGAGCATCTCGATGTATGGTCCCGGTCATAATTCCTTCACGGTGTCAGAGGCCGACGAAAAGACGCTATTTGTGTTCCACGCAAGAACGTACAAGAATATTATAGGAGATCCGCTGTACGATCCGAATCGCCATACATTTGTGACGGAGCTTTTGTGGACGGCAGACGGCAGACCTGATTTCCGCGGCTCTGTTGCAGCACTTGCACGTTCTGTAAAGTGAACGAGTGTCCAACAAGGTTGGTTGATGGATTCAGTTATCCCGGAAAATCATATCAATAAAAAAAGGCGCTGATCAATAGGATCGGCGTTTTTTTTATGTGATCGGTACGAGTTTTAGTCCATGCCAAGGTGAAGAACTTCTATCGATTGCCAGAATGGACAAGAACATTGTCCGATTATTCTTTAGATGTGCATCTAAAGAACGGGCTTTGAATCACTTACAGCGAGAGGAACTGTAAGGGGTAAGTTTTTGATTTGTTATAAGGTTAGCATATTTACAAGGTTGTAATTATGTAAATTTCAGTTGGAAATGATGATTTCAGCCTGATGTAATGATTTGTAAAATAAGGTTATCAAAAAAGAACAAGGAGAGGTTCCCATGACAAAGCCAGAGGTCCCTTACCATACGCAGACATCAGGTTATAGCCATAAAATCAATGACCCATTTTGGTCACATTATATTGAACTGGTCCGCAACGTAGTTGTCCCTTATCAATGGGAGGCGCTCAATGACCGTATCGAAGGAGCTGAACCAAGCCGGGCCATTCGGAATTTTCGCATTGCTGCAGGGGATGAAGAGGGCGTTCATTATGGCATGGTTTTTCAGGATAGCGATGTTGCGAAATGGATTGAAGCAGCTTCGTACCTGCTCTCCGCGAAGCCCGACCCGGAACTGGAAGTCCTCGTGGATTCTGTTATTGAGACCATAGCTCGGGCACAGCAAGCCGATGGTTATTTAAACACGTACTTCACCCTGCGTGAACCTGGGGCGCGCTGGACGAACCTCGCCGAGTGTCATGAACTTTATTGTGCAGGACATATGATTGAGGCTGGTGTGGCGTACTATCATGCCTCGGGCAAACGCAAGCTGCTGGATGTGGTTATTCGCCTGGCGGATCATATAGGCACCGTGTTTGGTACAGAGCCGGGACAATTGCCAGGTTATGATGGGCATCAGGAGATTGAACTTGCACTCTTCAAATTGTATGAGACGACAAAGGAAGAGAAATATCTGGAACTGAGCCGTTATTTTCTGGATCAGCGGGGAGCGAGTCCGCATTTTTTTGAAGAAGAATGGGAGCAAAGGGGCCGCACCATACATTTTGGCGAGTTGGACATGGTTCACCGTCATACGTACTCCCAGTCCCATCTGCCCATTAGGGAGCAGTCGACAGCAGAAGGCCATGCGGTTCGACTGGTTTACATGTGCGCGGCTATGGCAGATGTAGCTGCGAAGACGGAGGATACACCGCTGAAAGAAGCCTGTGAACGGTTGTGGAGCAACATCGTAAGCAAGCGAATGTACATTACGGGAAGCATTGGTTCATCAGCCAAAGAAGAAGCATTTACAGGCGATTATGATCTGCCGGGAGATACCGCCTACGCAGAGACCTGTGCCTCGATTGGCCTGATCTTTTGGGCGAAGCGCATGCTGCAGATGGAGCAGGATAGCCGGTACGCAGACGTTATGGAGCGAGCCCTGTACAACACGGTGATTAGTGGAATGTCTCTGGATGGTCAACGTTTCTTCTATGTGAATCCGCTTGAAGTCGATCCGAAGATTCAACGTGTGAATCCTAATTATGCCCACGTACGAACACGCCGGCAAGGGTGGTTTGGTTGTGCCTGCTGTCCGCCGAACATTGCGCGATTAATTGCTTCATTGGATCAATATGTATATACCCCGGCTGTGGAACAGGCTACGTTGTATGTGCAATTGTACATCGGAGGGGAAGGGGAATTCACACTTCAGGGCAGGAGAGCAGCCCTAACCATGGACTCTGACTATACTTCCACTGGAGATGTGAAGCTGATCGTTCGGCCCGATTCCCCAGAGGGAATGAAGTTTACGATAGCTTTGAGAAAGCCGGATTGGTGCAAGATTCCCGAGCTGTGGATTAATGGGGAGAAGAGCAAACAGGATGGGTTTACTTATGAATACGGTTACATTAAGGTGACCCGTTCGTGGGAAGCCGGTGATGAGATTAAACTTCACTTCCCTACGGAGTTGCTTCGGATGAAAGGGCATGATCACATCAAAGCCACTTTCGGAAAAGTAGCCATCCAGCGAGGACCATTTATGTACTGTCTCGAAGAAGTCGACAATGGCCACGGATTGCATCGCATTCAGCTGCCCCGGGATGCCGAGTTTCATATCGGTAGCGGGGAACGGATGCCTCTGGGGGTTCCGGCACTTACAACCATCGGGCAGCGAATCGTATCCCAAGAAGACTGGGGAATACATCTGTATCGCAGTAATGTCCACTGGGATACACAGCCTGTCGAGCTTCGGTTCATTCCTTACTTCACTTGGGCCAATCGGGATGAAGGAGAAATGAGCGTTTGGATTCGCGAAAGCGAATAAGAAGAAGTCTACTAGTGCTGCTGCAGTTTATTTATCTGAGTTGGTAAACTTGCTGCGGAAGTTGGAAGGAGAGATGCCCTCTTTTTTCGAGAAACAGGAAGAGAAGTAGGATACATGATTGAAGCCAATCTCTTCGGCGATGCGAGCAACGGACCAGGCGGTTTGCAGCAGCAGCTTTTTGGCCTGTTCGATTCTGTAATGCAGCAGATATTCCATAGGTGTCATGCCATACACTTTCAGCATGCTGCGTGCGAGATAGTTTGGATGGTAGTTGAGTTCCTTTTGCAGCATCGGATTGGAGATCGGTAGCGGGTAATTGTGGCGGATGTAGAGTTCAACTTTCTCGGCAATCCGGATTGCGGCAACGTCGGACATTGAAGACAGCCCAAGATCCAGATGCTGCATAAATTGCTGGAAGGTCGCCTGTCGTTTCCAATTGCGCATGGACTGAGGCTCCTGATCAAGCTGAGAGAAATGCTCCAGCAGTTCCATATCTTTGATTGCAATGTGCAAATGTTTGGGAATGAAGATGGAACAGACATCACAGTGGTTCAGATATGCGCTCACCTTATGTGTTTCGATTAGATCAGCTTGATTGGCGAGGCATTCGTCCATGTTGGCAGACTCTCTCCAGCTGCCAAAGGTTTGAAAATGAATCCAGGTCATTTCCGTTTCCGTTTTACAGGCTGCGCTGCCGTAATGATGTCCATCCGGCTTAAGGATCAGGGCCTCTCCTTGGTTCAGAAGCCACTCATTTCCGTTCTCGCTAATGGCGAGCGAACCGCGTGTAACAACAATTAGATCAAAGACACCGATGTCACTGCGGCTAATGTGATATTCACCGGCTTCGTAACGAGCACGTCCGCAATCAATAAAATAGGGAATGGGCGGGGTGATGAAATGAAGGATGGGCGAGTCCAATCCGGCACCTCCGAACAGGTTGAAATATTTAAAATTCATGTTGTCATCGAGCATTTATTTTTATGATACAGCAAGTAAGATAGAAAATAAAGCGCTTACGAAATTCTATTCTACCTTTTGTAGTGGCGCTATGACGAAATAAAATGGATGTCCCAAGGTTCACATTCCTGTTTTTAATGCCTCTGCTTCGAACAAGGAAGTCTACTTTAGACAAAGAATGAACGTCATTTTCGATGGATCGGTCAAAGGTATTTCATAGAAGAACCTATATTTACCGGTTTAAGAGAATTAAACCCCTAATGGATATGATCACATATATACAGGAGGTTATAATGACAATGATTTCGAAGAAGTGGAAGCCGCTTATGATCGCGCTGCTCCTGGCATTTTCAAGTCTGCCGCTGCAGGTTAGCGCTTTGCCTGGGGCCGCGACGGCTGCAGTAAAGACCGGAATCTCCAATGCCAGCTTGTCGGCCAAAGTCGGCGACTTAGGTCAGATTGAGGAGCTCTATATCAACAACAATCCTACCAATAAACAGGGGAAGCCAATCAATTTCGTCCTGCCTAACACTACATCACCGCAGAATGGTACACAGCACCAGTGGATGGGTGAAATGATCTTCTCTTACCGTACGGGTGCCAATGGACAATTCCCTGATAACAGGGACGGCTTTGTAGAAGTTGATACCAATAAAACATTGGCTGCGGGGGGATCTACACAAGTTTCGACCATTAATCCGGATAACCCCTATATGAACAAGACCGCATCAGCAGACGGCAAGAAGGTAGAAGTCAACTTTATTGGACAGAAGCTGAATTCTACAGACCAGCGGGTAATGAAGGGCTTTGATGTGAAATCCGTTTTTGATATGGAGACCGATGACGGTTCACTGCTTTGGGAAATTACGCTGAAGAACAAGAGCAATCAGTATATCGAATTTGGGGATATCGGCTTGCCGATGCCTTGGAATAACAAATATCAGACCTTATCCGATACCTATGATGACCGTGTGACGGTGCATAATTTCGCAGGTGCTGACAGCGGGTATTCTTATGCCATTCGCACCAGTGGTGAGGGGAATTTCATGCTCTTTACTCCTGTTCCGGAGAGCGGCGCTCGAATCGAGTATGTGGATTATTGGATGCATGAAGCAGGAGAGCGACGTGCTGCAGACACCTTTAAAAACTGGACAGGGGACAGTGGTGGCTGGTATCCGGGGCTAAACGTGCTTTATATTCACTCCAAAGAAATCCAAAAAACGGGACGCGGATACTTTACTGATGCTTCCAGCCTCGTCCTAGGACCGGATGAGTCCAAGACATATAAGTTCAAATTCTCAGCAGTCCGTGGAGGTGACAATACGCCGCAGGAAAGCGCCCAAAGCCCAAATAACAGTTCGACTTCGATGGAAGACCGTGAAGCCAATCTCCGATCCATCCTATATAAATCAGGCATGATTGATGCCTTAGCGGTGCCGGGCTTCCAGACAGCGATCAATATGCCTGTCAAGCTAGACTTGCACTACGACGACAGTATCGTTGATGTACAGTCCATCGATATTCAAAATGTGGCAGAGAATGATCCGTTTGACGAAGCACATATTCCGGATATCAAGCCAGGGAAGAGCAGAAAGGAAATGGTTGACAACTCGCGGGCCGGACGTGGACTGCCTGACGGGAACCCTGGCTACAACGAGTCGGTTGAGTTTGTGGAGACCAAGATCGTAAATGGCGAACAGCATCATATCTATTCACTTCAGTTTGATTCGATCGGCAATAACAGCGTGCGTATCGAATATAAGCTAAAGAACGGCAACGAATGGGTGGATCAATTCACTCAATTTGAATTCAATGTTCTAGCCGAACTGGATGCAATCTCGGATGCCCATTCCGAATTCATGGTCCAGCAAACACAGGATAAAAATCCGGAAAGTCCGACTTACGGTAACTATTTCGACTGGTATCTTACAAGCGGCATCGATCTAAATACAAGCCATTGGGGGGATGACTGGAGCCATGACAACATCAACTTCATGACCATGAAAAACTATCTGGCCCCCAACCCCGATGAAATTCGCTCTATCGAGACATACCTGATCGACTTCATGTGGGAACGATACATGAAGAATACGCAGGATAGCTACATCGTTGCGAACTGGCTGAAAGACTCTGGAGCATACACCGACAAAGATAAACCTTATACACGTACATTCTCCGAAATCATGGAAGCTACCGGATTTTTCAACATGTACCGGATTCAAAAGGCTTATCCTAATCTGATCGAGTACCGGGAATCGCCTCAGTTTTATCTGGAGAAAGCTTATAACATCTACTATAAGCGCGTTTCCACCGGGGCCATCGGATTCTATGGCGAGCAGCAAATCCCGGATCTGATTGAAGCACTGAAGGAAGAGGGGATGCAGACCGAGTCTACCAATCTGCAGAAGAAGTTCGCCCTCGACAAGGGACGGAATATGACTAGGGCCACTTATCCTTACGGTTCGGAATTTGAATATGATAATACTGGCGAAGAAGGGGCTTATGCAGCAGCGAAGGCGCTGCGTACGTACTATCCAGCAGATGCGCTTACAGATGCAGCTGAGAAAAGTATGGAGATGGCCGATTGGAAAACACGTGCCATGCGGGGGATTCAACCTACCTGGTTCCATTATTCCGTGCCTGTTTTCCGCGGCGGTGAAGGCTGGTGGAATTTCCAATATACTGCGTCTTTAGCAGGTTACATTATGGATGACTGGCTAAGGTATGAGAATGATGGCAGATCGGTGGAGCAGAAGGCAATTGCACAGCAGCGCAATTATGCCGCGAAGATTTCGAACTTCAATGCCGTCAATATGGGACAGATTTCGGCTAATTCAGTTGGCAGCACCTCGTGGAGATATTCGATGTATAAGGGAGGAACGGGTACGAAGGACGTATACGATGGCGGATCACGCGTCATGAGTAACGGCTGGAATGATTTTTCGGGCGAATCGGAAGAAGGCCTCTATGGTTCCCTTCTCAGCATCAGCTCTGATATTGTTACAGATCCGATATTCGGGCTGTTCGGTTATGGAGCGCTGGTCACTGACGAAGGAAACAGCTACAACATTACGCCGAAAGACGGTTTCGGCAAACGGATCAATCTGATCAACGAGAAAATCTATTTAGAGCTAGAAAGCGATAAAGTGGAAAGCGCGCAAATTCAAAAAGATGGTAAGGGTTATACTCTCCATCTCCTGAATCCCTCAGGGAAAGAGCATACTTCACGGATTTTGTTCGATGGAGTGGGGATGGAGAATGGCTACTATACCATGAAGCTGAATGGTGCAGCTGCCGGACAGTTCTATGTTCAGAACAATGAAGGCGTTGCCATGTTTCAGATGGGAAGCATGCAGCGTGGTGAATTGATCATTGAAAAGTTAGCCGGCGGTGAAAATGAAGCTCCGCAAATTACTGTAGAGCTGGCGACACAGCATCCACAGGCGTTGATTCCATTGATGCTGAATGGGATTGTAACCGATGATGGCGCGCCGGAAGGGACTCTGTCTTATCAATGGGAAGTGGTCAGCGCCCCACAAGGCTCCAAGCTAACCTTTACTCATCCGAAAGCAAGCATTACACAGGCTACAGGTACCAAAGCAGGCTCATATACAGTTAAGCTTAGCGCAAGTGATGGACAACTGACTGGCTCCAGCCAGATAATCTTCGAACTGGCTTCACCGCCGGATAAACAACCTCCAGCAATCGGCCAAGTGACTGCTGTTCAGGATGTTGCCAATAACAGTATCGTGGTATTGTCCGGGGAAGCCATTCCTGACCCTGTGCATAGTGAGGCAGAAGAACCCCAGTTGAAGTACTCATGGGCCATTAAGCAAAAGCCCGAAGGTTCAGCAGACATTTCATTTGTAGATGGAGACAAAACAGCAGCCTATGCGCGTATAAGCACGGCAGGCACCTACGTGTTTACCTTCAGTGCTACAGACGGAGACAAGAAGGCCAGTAAGGATGTAACGGTAGAGATCAAGGAAGATACCGTTGACGTTTATCGGGCACTCAGCGTAGTGACCAAGAAGGATATAGTACCAGAACTTCCTAGACAAATTTATATTTTAACAGAGGACGGGTATTTAGAGCAGGAAATCACTTGGGATGTCATTGATCCAAGCAGCTATGCTAGTGCAGGCCAATTCGAAGCCAGAGGAAACGTCGATGGCAGTGCTTTGGAGGTTTGGGCTACCGTACATGTCGTGAATTCTGAGCTGCAAAATGCAGCGCTGACAGCAAAGGCCTCCGCTAGCTTCTCTGGTGGCGACGGATATCCCGAAGCGATGAATAATGGTATTGACCCTAAAAGCTCGGCAGATTTCTCGCCGAACCGCGGTGCCCCCAACAGTGCATGGCATAACTGGGGGAGAGAAGGAGATCCGGCATGGGTGACGTATGAATGGGAGCAGCCATTCCTGGCCTCTTCCACAGATGTATATGTATTTCAAGACAACGGCGGGAACTTCCGTCCGAAAGATATGCAGCTTATGCTTCGCGACGAAAATGGGAAATGGTACACCCCGCGGGACATAAAGGGATTGGGCAATGAACTTAATAAATACAATACAACGACCTTTGAGCCCGCCTATATTACAGGTGTCCGTATGGACATGAAGCCTTCCGTTAATGGCAGCGGTATTCTGGAATGGAAGGTATACGGCTATACCGGAGCGGTAGATAAGACAGAACTGATCAAGGTCTATAACTATGTAAATACATTAAATGCTTCGAACCTTGCAGATCCAGGTCTTGCGCCAATAGAAGCGGCGAAGACAGAATCATCTGCTGTGATCAAGAATACGAATGCTACAGACGAAGAAGTTACTCTGGCGCTTCAGAAGCTGCTGATGGATTTGCGTCTGCTCAGTCCGAGAGACGGCAATATGGCCTTCCTCGCAAATGCTTCTTCCAGCTATACCTCTCCTTGGGAGAGTCTGGCTGCAGTAAACGACGGAAAGAAAGATGGCAACAACATTGCGCATTGGGGGACCTGGGGCCATGAAGGCGCAGAGGAGTGGGTGCAATATGAATGGCCGCAGGGTGCATCTATCCAAAGTTCGAATCTGGTGCTGTGGTCAGATGGCGGCGGAATCAAACCGCCTACCCAGATTGTATATTCCTACATCCCGGCGGATAGCGCAATTGATGAATGGGTAACAGCGGGAACGGTTACGGAGGGAATCAAAGTGGTTGAACATTCTCCAGCAGAATCTTCAAATCCGTACACGTTTGATCCAATGCTGGAGGTAAAGGCACTACGGGTTACCCTGACCAAACAATCGCGGGCAGGCGATAACGGTGTAGGCCTATGGGAATGGGAAGTTCACCAGGCCATATCCAGTCCTGATCGTGAGGCTCCAGTAACACCGGCCGGTGTGGCACCGTCCATTCCTGAAGGAGATGACGGCAAATTGATCGGTGTGACAACAGAAATGGAGTATAAGAAGGAAGGCGAAGAAGAATATATTGCAATTGCAGATATTGAGGTCACAGGTCTCACCGCCGGTAAATATTATGTCCGGTATATGAAGACTGGTTCGCTGAGCGCCAGCCTGGATAAGGAAGTCGTTATTCCGGAAGGGCAGACACAGGAGCAGGCTGCACCCGATGCGAGTGGGTGGGTGATCTCACACGCCAATTCGGATACCGACATAAAAGGTATAATTGAGGGCTTGAATGATACGATGGAATACCGGAAGCTGGGCGAAGAGGACTACACGCCTGTTACAGGTTCAAGTATCAACAATCTGGAGCCTGGCGGTTATCAGATTCGGTATGCAGCCACAGACAGCCTAAAGGCAAGTCCGCCGGTAACCGTGGACATTCGCAATGAAGCCAAGGCAGACAGAGAGGCACCAACAGCGGAAGGACTCGTCATTACACCGCCTACAGCGGCAGGCGGGAATGATGGCAGAATTGAAAATGTGACTGCCGATATGGAGTACCGAAAGGCGGATCAAGGTGGTTACATGCCGGTTAGTGGAACCAGCATTGAAGGCCTTGAGGCCGGTAGCTACGAGCTCCGGTACGCCGGAACGGATATGAGCAATCCAAGTCTTGCTATCCTGATCGTTGTGCCTGACGGAACCAAGCAGGAGCAAAGTCCGCCGTCCAGTGCAGAAGTCAAGGCTGTAAATGTCAGTGCAGCTGGGGCCAAGGATGGTAACATCACTGGTGTAAGTCCTGTAATGGAATATCGGCAAGTAGGAGTGGACGCTGGCAGCTGGAATGCGATCACAGGCACAGAGATTACAGGTCTTGGTAACGGAATCTACGAAGTAAGATATAAAGAAACGGCAACTCATTATGCGAGCCAATCCCTTACTGTCGTTATCAGCAATCCAGTCATCAATCCGAAGCCTACGGAAACACCGCCGTCAACGGATGCACCTGTCTCAGTGACCACGCCTTCACCGGCTCCTGAAAACATCAAAGTCGAAGGGAATTGGATTAAGATTGTGGCACCAAAGACGGATACCAAAACCGGTAAAGCTAAAGGAGCACCCATCCGTCAGGAAGACCTTAATAAGGCTCTTGAGCATGTAAAGGCGAATAGCAGTAATATTAAAACAATCATGGTGGACATTCCGAAAGCAGAGGGAGCCAATTCCTATGCGGTTGAGCTTCCAGCAGCTGCACTTACCGCAGCGCATGCCAACATCAAAATCGAGATTAATACGGAATTTGGAACCGCTACAGTACCTTCTAATTTGCTGAAATATGTATCAGGTGCCAAAAGTGTGGAACTGACACTGAGCTGGCTAGATACGGCAAAGCTACATTCAGAAGTAAAATCCGCAACAGCCAGCAGACCTGTTATTGCATTCGCTGTCCAATTAGATGGAGAAGAAATGGTAGTCTTGAATGCACCGGCTGAAATCAGACTGCCTTATACTCCTGATGTTGAAGAATTGGTCAATTCCAAATATCTTACAGTTTCGTATATGGCTGCAAACAGTACGTTTGTTCAGCTACTGAATGGCCAATACGATAGTGCTCTGCAAGCCATGGTTTTTACAGCCGCCAACACAGGTGAATATGCAATTGTTTATACGAAGAAGTACTTCAATGATGTCATCAAGGATTCGTGGTACGCACCAGCGATTGAAACAATGGCGTCCAAAGGATTCATCGACGGGACATCAGCAACAAGCTTTAGTCCTGGCCAAAAGGTCACAAGAGGTGAGTATCTAGCTTGGTTGGTAAGGACACTGGATCTCAAAGCAGAGTTCAACACCACCTTCGGTGATATGAAGCAAACAGACCTCTATTATGAGGAAATCGGAATCGCCAAAGCACTCGGGATCGCCCTGGGCACGAACGGCAGCTTCTATCCGGAAACGGAAATTGCTAGACAAGATTTGGCTGTGCTGACCATGCGGGCTTTGCGGGCAGTGGGGAAAACTGAGCAGACCCATACAGCTGAGGATCTCAAGAGATTTACAGATGCAGCAAACGTAGCAAAGTACGCAGTTGATGATATGGCTGCAATGGTTAAAATGGGTTTCATAAACGGGCGAAGCAATGTAACCTTGAGTCCTGACGGAACGACAATCAGAGCAGAAGCTGCTCAGGTTCTATATAAAATTTTCTTGCAACTATAATTGTAGAAACCGACCTTGATCCTGTTTTCTGCAGGTCCAAGGTCGGTTTCTTTTTTAGGGAGTGCTTCAAGCATAATGCCGTGCCCAATGTTAATTACCTATACGTAGAAAAAGCTTAAAAATCTAAACTACCCCGTTGAATCGACGTAGTTAGGTTGAAATTTGCGGTTCATCTGAAGGCTGTCGTCCACTTACCACAAGCATAATTACAGCAATGATGATAAGTATAAAGCAGAAGATAAATGAATATCGGTAACCTACAATGCTGGCTACTCCACCACCAACAAGACTACCAAGCAGTCTACCGATTGTGGATGAATTCGAATAGAGTGTGGAAGCATATCCCGGCATACTAGGCAGCAGGTCCTGAATGTAGCTAATTCCAATCGCAGAAATGACGGCGACAAAAACAGCGAGCAAAATTTGTGCTGCAAGCATTTGCCACATCTCGTTCGAGATAAGTATAACGAAATAATAAGCTCCTCCAAAAATAGCCCCGCAAAACACCAAGATTCGGTTACTATACTTTGCACTAAGTAGACCGAGTATAATCATAAAGGGAATTTCCAACGCAGCACATATACTGCTGATTAAACCGACATGACTTGTCGTACCCCCAAGATTGTTTGTAATAAAGAGAGCCGTGTTTATGCTGCTCATCCAATGAGCCGTATACATGAGTGTCAGAATGAGAAAAGGAATTAAAATATTCCGGTTTTGAGTCAGTCGGAAACTTTTTATATTCGCTTCAGCATTATTGTTCTTCATTTCTGTGTTTGATTGGAGAAACAGGAAAACAAGCAGAGCAACGAGTAGGAAAGCTCCGATCGTTCCCAAAAAAATCCCCTTAAATCCAATTGCAGCGAGTAATAAAGTGCCGATTAAAGGACCTGTAATAAAGCCGAGAGAGAAAGCAGAACGCAAGGTAGAATTAGCAAACGCACGCTCCGTAAAATGACTCTTTATCACTGCTTCTCTAGAAATAGCGAACAACTGGGGCATTCCTGGTGCACCAAGGGCAGTAAACACAGTCATGTAAATGAACAAAATCGGAAAATCTTGAATAAACAAGTATCCACTAAAGGCCAGAACATTAGAGAGAGTAGAGAAAAGATAAACGCTCTTCCGATTCAAGCCGAGATCAGAACGTCTCCCGATTAGCGTACTAATCCATATTCCTGCAATTAGTGTAACGGCTAGATAAAGACCAAACATTCCAATAGATACGCCAAGCTGTTCCGTGAAATAAATAGATAAAAAGGGGGTACTGAGTGAAATGCCCATTCCCTGTAATGCCATACACATAAAGAGTAGCGCATACGAAGGAATGGAAAATAAGCTGATGAATCGATTGATCATAGTGTAAAATTACTCCTCAGAATTTGTGTTGTGTAATTACCATACATGACCTTGCTTTATCTCGTCTAATTGTATCTTACTGGTGAATGCTTCACACTACTTTGGGAAGCTAATAAACGCTCACATTCATGGCTGAATAGAATCAATCGTGCATCTTTATTATGTACTAAATGACAACACAAACAATATAACATTCGTGCCAAATGCTTGCCTAAACCTATCATAGACTCGTGTAAGTGTATGTACAGTAAAGTAAAGGCAGTTTCCCGGAAAAAGGAGGTTCCACTATCAACAGGTAGTTTTTAAGGAAATACATAGACATTTTTAAGACAGTACATGTGGAGCATGATCCAAGGCCTCATTCTGCTGTAAACTATGCTTGAAGCCACCAAAAATCCCTTACAAGATAGAGGAATGAGCACCAAATGAAGGGAGATGGGGCTGCCGGTCGACATCATAGGATCAAACGATGATTTCGCAAGCTATAAGCTCCTGCTTATACCAATGGCTTAAAACTACCTGTGAACGGTGCTTATATCTTGCGACGGAACGTGTCGAGGGACAAGAACATAGTCCCATTGCCGATTAGGCGTATATCTAATCGGTATCTTGCTCCTCGATTCATTATACTAACGGGCAGGTTAGTTGAATAAGAACGTCGAAACACATATTGCATACAGAAAGTTCCAACCAAGCGAAATTGAGTTACTGGATGTAGAGTAGAAGGAACGAACAAGCAAACGACCGGAATGATTCGAGAGTTTTCTAATAAATGATAGGAGCGGATGTAGATGGGGATAACTGGCTGGGGGAATAAAATTACCGAAATCACATTATTTGTGGAAGATCTGCAGCGGTCGAAGACGTTTTACCAAGAGTCATTTCAACTATTAATCCAATACGAAGACGAAAACTGTGCAGTATTTGATTACGGTAATACATGCATAAACCTCTTAAATCAATCAAATGCACGAGAATTGATTGATCCGGCTCAGTTTGGTCGTGTCGAGGATGGTGCAAGGTTCCTGTTTACAATCCAAGTGCCCGACGTTGATCGGGTATGCAACGAGTTGGAAATACGGGGCGTTACATTGTTAAATGGGCCAATAACGCGTCCTTGGGGGCGGCGAACGGCTTGTTTTGCCGACCCTGACGGGCATATTTGGGAGATAGCGCAGGTGCTTTAACGACTATTATGTGATGGGGTGAAAACCTTATGTTAAAAAATGATTCCGTGGCTATTATCGAGCAATATAAGCGAAACCTGGCTGGATATACGATAGACCAGTTGCGATATAAATTTCAGGAAGACGTTTGGTCGATTGGACAAATGTATATTCACGTGATCGATGTGGCAGAAGAGTATATCGATCATATTCAAACTTGTACGATGGAGACTCAAGAAAAACATGGAGGCAAGACTGAAGTAGGAACGAAGGCGTTTATCGAAAAAGTGTGGCCCGATGTCCGTGTTAAACTTGAGGAACCAGTCAACAGGACCCGTAACCCCAATAGTAAGGAAGAGATCATAGCCGGTCTAGAGCAGGTGTTAAAAAAAATGAGATACTGGGAGGAACACGTTCGCGGAACGAATCAGGCTTGCAAGGTGCGTCATGGCTGGTTTGGCTGGCTTAACGCGCGTGATTGGTTTGAGATGATTGGCATGCACAGCAGGCATCATTTGCGCCAAAAGGCAAGACTGGACGAGAAGCTTGTGGAGGCAGGCTTATGTAATAATTCACTAAATTAACGGGAAACGATAGCTCATAAAACCAACAAAGCAGCTGATCAATGTCATCGGCTGCTTTTGTTCAACTAAAGGGCAGGTTAGCTTAATAAATTATCTTCATTTAGTGAAAACTACCCTTAAAAATCTGGGGATGAGGGTTTCAGAAATGAAAAGATTTATAGGATCATTGCTAACAGCCATCATTTTCTTGATGGTAATCCAGCCCATTTGTGCAAAGCCAAACGATGAACCATTGAAACGGCTTGTACTTACTTTGTTAGCTCCAAAAATACAGGAACAGATTAACCACTACTACAAAAATAAATCCACTGTAACACCTACGTTTACGCCTTTTTTGGATGGAACTGATGTAGACGTTAAATATCATTCTTCACATATTGTTGTTCAGGTTAAAACTATTCCGTATGTAGGACCTCATTTGGATGTTGGACTCGACTCGATGAGGTTTAGTATAGATAACTCCGGATCAGTAGTAGTTCTTGAGTATAAGCACATTAGGAATTATGACTTGCCTCCTAACTGGCAAAAAATTATTAAAACTCATTGAACTAACGAAGAAACTATGGCTCAATAATACAAAGAAAGCCAGGTCAACGTGATCGGCTGCTTTTGTTCAAGTAACGGGCAGGTTAGCTCAATAAAGGCCCTTGTTACGATGGGCTTTTATTGAGCTATCCAATGGCATTTGGCTAGGAAAATATCAGGGTGCTTCTTTTACTTTCTTTTGTACAAACATCTATCTTGTGTTTTTTGGGGAGTATTTTATATGGATCATATGTTCAAGAGTGCTTTTTACCTCCGGCCAGTCGTTATCCGTAATGCTATAAAAAACATTGTCATGAAATCTACCTTGAGTATCCCGCCTATGCTTCCTAAAAATGCCCTCTTTAGTTGCCCCAATCCGTTCTATCGCTCGCTGTGACCTTATGTTATTGCCGCTGATGGAAAATTGCACGCGAACTAGCGCTAATTGTTCGAAGCAATAATTTAACAGTAAAAACTTGCATTCCGTATTTACACCTGTACGCCAGTAAGTCGGTGTTAGCCATGTCCAGCCGATTTCCGCATTTTGATTGATCATATCAATATCTCCGATTCTTGTGGTTCCAATAATTTTTTCCGACATGAGTTCGACGATGACGAAAGGGAGTTGGGTGCCATGAAGCTGGTTTTCTATGGCTTGTTCGATTAAATGCTTAATATCATCATATGTTGCATTTTTTCTCCAAGTAAATTCCCATATGTTTGGATTCATTAGTGTTTCAAGTAAATCTTCTTTATGTTTAGATTCTAGGGGTAAGAGTTTTATTGTCTTGCCTATTAAAGTAACATTTTGATTCATGTCATTTACACCTCCGATTCCGTTGTGATTCATTATCTTAACGTGGTGGGATTAGTATATATTTATTGGTATCGACGTTGAATGCATTAACCGTTGAATTATTGTACTTTCATGCATCACAAATTCCTTTTAATATTGATTGGGATGAGGCTGAGGTACCCTCAATTCAAAATGGAGAAGAATATGATTGAAATGGGGTGGACATTCAGGTCATGCTTTTACTAATTATGTAATATCTCCGCCATTACCAAATAGATCAACTGCGGTTTACAACTAGTGGATGATAATAGGGATCGTTGCAGAAATGCTGACGATCCTTTTTATATACCTTTAGGGACGGTAGAGAACGAAGAAATTATATTAGAGTGATGATGCCTCATTAAGCCAACGGGCAGGTTGTTTCAATCATGCCGGCAGTATCTTTTAGAAATTCACAAAGGCAGGAAAATGTAGGAATTGTGCGGAATAAATATACAACTTTATCTTATTTGGAGGTTGTAAAATGGCGTTCCCGACACATATTGTATCTGCAGGCGGAATTGTAGAAGATGGAACTGGAAATATCCTTTTAGTAAAAGCTCATGACGATGGTTGGGTGTATCCTGGTGGGATAACTGAAGTAGGAGAAAACCTAATTGATGGCGTCATTCGTGAAATCAAAGAGGAAAGTGGAATAGTTGCCACGGTTAGCCATTTGATTAGTGTTGTTTCGAATACAGCAATCCATAAGTGGTATGACGGTGTGACTGATGTGCCTACGAAGGTCATGTTTGATTTTGTGTGTAAAGCTGTGGGTGGAGAGTTAGCGACTTCTAATGAAACGAGCGAATGTAGGTGGGTACCAAAGGAAAGTGTTCTGGATTTGGTTACTTTACCTGGAATCCGCATGCGTTATGAAGCTTATTTGAACTTTAACGGATCTGTGAATTATATGGAGTATGTAACTGCGTCAACGATAGAATTTGATGTCAAGCTTCAAAGGAGTGTTTAGTTGTATTAGGGTAAAGTGTATTAAGCAAACGGGGAACGATAGTTCAATAAAAAACAAGGAAGCAGCTGACCAATGAAATATCTTCGTGGGTTAATGAAAAGCGCTGATGAACTAATAAGGACCAGCACAATAAAGTGGTAGTTTTATGGATATGCAATAGTCGCCGAATGGAACTTGGTATTATAAGGAGGCAGAACACATGCTAGAAGAACAGGAAATATTCGCGGGCGAAGGATATAACAGGTCGTACGCAATCGCTACGGGTATGCCGATTTTGAATCTTAGGGGTAGCATACCGCGTGAAGGTAACGGCCAACTATCATTTCCGTGGGTGACAACGGGCATAAGGATTGATAAAGAACAGATGTTGGAAACCGTTATGAAGCAAAAGACACTCGAGTATTTGTTTAACATGCAATTCAGTAAGGAGGAGATGACCGACCGCAATTTGGTTGTAGGCTGTTATGAATACAGGAATCCGAATGACAAGGAACAAATATTACTATATGCGCTGGTTTCGTTGAAGGAATTTCTCGCGAGATACGGCGATGAACGGGCATCAGAGATTCTGATGCGAGTTGGCTGCACATACGAGAAGATTATGGAGGAATGCGATGAAGCCATTGAAGAACACTTTGCAGTGTTGCGCCGGTCACTTCATTTAAAGAATTTGAGGGACAAATATGATGTCGTTTACGAGTGGAGTGAAGAGGAAGGGGTAAAGACGTACATTATCAGATACACCAAATCGAGTTATACGAAGATTAAAGCTAAATCATTCGAAGAGTTGACTAAACTCTATGACGAGCAACGGAAGAAGGATGCAAAGAAGACGTTCGCGATTCTGGAACCGTTAGAAGCATTTATGCAAGCCTAAGAAAACCGCCCCTTTACGGGGCGATTTTTCACCATTTCATCGAAAGAAGATTCGAGGATGTCGCGGGACAAGAACTTGGTTCCTTTGCCGAAATGGACACGAACTTGTTCCCATTTCCGATTAGACAAAAACCTGAATAATGAGTAGATACAACTAAGAAATGCACCGCTGAAGCAGCTAGCCAGCACAGTCCCTACACCTATAGGTCCTTTAAGAGATCATGTGTTGGCAGGTGGTAGCCGCAGCAACTGCTTCGGCGAGCACTTGCGTGCTGAAGACCTGTTGGCAAATGCCCAGTGAAGCTTGGGGTTTTCACGGTTCCGACGATCGCGACGCCAAAGGCGCTGCCGAATTTCCAGGTTGTAGACTCTTTTCCAATGGCTAGAGTACCGGTGCCAGTTCGCAACCTAGTTTTTTTACACTCTCAAGCAAGAACTCAAATCAAGTAAACACATCATATATCTGCAACCACGTGCTGCTTGACTAGTATTGTTGAAATAATAATGAGTATAGAAATGATTGCAATAATTAAATGTATAGTACGGTTAAAGACATGACCACCTCTTAACATTAGGTAGCTTGTTAAAACGTGAATGCTTGGAAAACAGTTACATAATGCAATTAATGTTTGAAAATGGACCATTCTGTTCCGGAATGCAAGAGCAATCAATACCCCCGTGACGAAAGGATACATATTGAAATACAAGACGGATGAATTTCTCTTCGCGATGAGCATTTGAATTTTCACCTACCCGGGATAATGGAGACATTCCCAGATTGAAATAGGAGTATCCTTATTCTTTTGCCCACTCCATTAGATTTACAAATAAGACATCCATCGTACCATTAGGTGTTTCGTTTAAATGTCTCCTTAAATCAATAGAGATCAATCTGTTGTGGTCATAACCTGGTGCTAGTGTTGCAAAAGCCAAAATTTTGCCTTCGGCATCCCGGAGCAGAGCAATAGGGAATCGCTGTAATAAAGAAGGTGAGTCAAGGAATGAAGGATTGACAGGCATTATACGGTTGTTTATTGTACTTATATGTGTAAAAATATATTTTATATATAAAAATATAATGAATGAATTGGTGATGTGATTATCATGAGTACGAATGATAGAATACCGTTGTACCAACAAATTCAAGACTACATCCGCAAATTCATTGCTTCCGAAAATATGAAGCCGGGTGATCGAATACCGACAGAGAAGGAACTCATGGATCGATTTAACGTTAGCAAAATTACAGTTGTGAATGCCCTGACAGGCTTGGCTAACGAGAAATTGATTGCACGCGTCCCGGGGAAAGGAAGCTTTGTCGCGGAAGGCACAGATGAAGCAGACACCTCATTTTCTGAATTTCCGGCAGTAAAAGGAGGCAGATCGAGTACAAGAATGATTGGGGTGATCATGCCTACGATTCACGACTACTTTGCGATTCGACTCATCGAAGGGATCGAGCAGTCACTCAATCAGGAAGGCTATCGCAGCATGATCATGCTGACACATGGCAACATTGAGAAAGAAAAGAATGCGATCAGGGAGTTAAAGGCACTTGGAACTGAGGGGTTGTTAATCTTTCCTGTGGATGAAGGTAACTATAACGAGGAGATTCTCGGCATGAAGTTATCCGGCTTCCCTTTTTTGCTGATTGACCGATATTTGCCTGGCGTCGAAACCCATTACATTGCGGCTGATGGAAGGTTGGGCGTGAGGCTGGCCGTTGAACATCTATGGGAGCTTGGACATCGTGATATAGCGATCTGCTCGGATTCTCCATTGCAAACCGTCACGGTCCAGGAGCGAATTGATGGTTATATTGAAGCACTGAAGGATAAAGAAGCATTGATTAACCCTGCACATATGATTACAGATTTCAAACCACTGTCTGTTCTGAAGGATGCAGAAGCCCATCCATTGTACCGATATATCAGCAACAAGATGGTGACTGCTTATATATCGCTGAATGGCAGGCTGGGGGTTCAGATCTATCAAATGGCCAAGCAAGCCGGTCTTCGCATTCCCGAAGATGTATCGATTGTAAGCTTTGATGACCCCACTTCCATCGTGGAGGAATTCAGTATTTTTACGCATGTAAAACAATTTGAGAGAGAGATGGGAATCCGCGCAGGCAACCAGCTTCTCGAAGTCATTCGGAATAGCCGCGAGATTACAGGTTTCAGCAAAATTCTGATTGAACCTGAACTTGTCGTTCGTCAAACGACTGGAAGCTGTCCCTAATCATCATATCAATGCTTAAATTTAAGTCTTTTCCGTAGATGTACGGAAAGGGCTTTTTTATTTTTTTCTTAAAAAACATATTGAATATATTCTTAATGTATATTATATTTTGTAAAATGGTGAATATTTACAACGAAAGACCAATCCAACAGGGGCAGGGAGGTCATAGCTGTGGTTAGAGATCGGAAAGAAGAACGAACCGGATTCCAGGAATCAGCACCCTATCATCCTGATTATGATCTGCAAACGGATTTTGTCATGGTCTATGGAATGGACGATACGATGCCGCAACGTATTCAGGAATGGAAGGATAAAGGGTACGTGGTTCATTTAATGACAGGAGTAGCATGGGGGACCTATAACGACTATCTGGACGGGGAAGTAGACGGGGAAACGCACTGGGATGAAGCCCAGATGGATCGCGATGGCGAGATGATTGTCCATGGGAAGGAACCTATTATTCCTTACATGGTTCCAACGGTTTCCTTTGGTAAATATATCGCTGAACGCATACGTGCAGCTGTTGATTCTGGCGTGGAGGCGATCCATCTGGAGGAACCTGAATTCTGGGTAAACGGGGGGTACTCGGAATCGTTTAAGAGAGAATGGCAGTTGTATTACAAAGAACCCTGGAGTCCGCCTCACTCCTCACCCGATGCACAGTTTCGGGCTTCCAAATTGAAAGCGTATTTATACACACGTGTGTTAGACCGATTGTGTACCGAGATGAAAGATTACGCTCTGAAACGTTACAATCGCATCTTGCGATTCTACGTTCCGACCCACAGCCTGATCAATTATACGCAGTGGCGAATTGTTAGCCCGCAGTCTCGATTGATAGAGCTCCCCTCCGTAGATGGATATATTGCACAAATCTGGACCGGGACATCACGAACACCGAACGTGTATGAAGGGGTGCGCAAAGAACGCACTTTTGAAACCGCTTACCTCGAATATGGTGTCATGCAAGAGCTTGTGCGGGGTACAGACAGACGAATGTGGTTTCTGCATGACCCTATCGAGGACAATCCGAATTATACATGGGCCGATTATAAACAGAATTACCTGAAGACGGTTGCTGCTTCACTTCTCCATCCGGGAGTTTCCCATTACGAGGTTGCACCTTGGCCGCGAAGAATCTTCAAAGGAACTTATCCGTCTGATGACGGTGCACATAAAGTACAGATCCCACCTGATTATGCAACGACATTGCTGCATGTGATGCACACACTTGGAAATATGGATCAAGACAATATCGAAACAGAAGGTGAATCTATTCAAGTTGGTGTATTGATTGCCGACTCAGCGATGTTTCAGCGCATGAAGCCTGAGCCGGAAGCACCGAATGCAGGAAAGTATGACGGCACAGATCCAAAAGGTTTTCAAGAGGATGGCGACACTGAGCTGCTGGATTTCTCTCCATTCTATGGTCTTGCTCTGCCATTGCTTAAACACGGAATACCTGTGAGGCCTGTCCAGCTCGATAATGTGAGGCGGTATCCGCATTACCTGGCTCCATATCGTGTCCTGCTGTTGAGTTATGAGTACATGAAGCCGGAGCACTCCGATATCCATTATGCACTGGCCCAATGGGTACAGGACGGTGGTGCGTTGATCTATTTGGGAGACGACAGCGACCCGTATCACAACATCCGGGCATGGTGGAATGATGACCAGCGCAGGGAAAGCACGAATACCATATATACCTCACCACGCGAGCACTTGTTTGAACAGTTAGGGCTTAAGGTAGAACAGGAAGGGATTCATCCTGTGGGCAAAGGGGCGGTGCATTGGCTTCCTGTACATCCGGCTGCATGTACGTCAAGTAAAGCGAGTGCAGATCAACTTCGCCAGACTGTGAAAGAAACATGGGAGAGACTACAGGATTCCAACTTCCGTTGGGAAGCCAAGCATTATTTTAAAATTAAACGTGGGCCCTACATCATAGCCTCTGTCCTGGAAGAGTCCATATCCGAAGAACCACTGGTTATCCCAGGTCCGGTGGTGGACTTGTTCGATCCTGACCTGCATGTTCGGCAAGAAGTAAGGTTGGCTCCTGGTGAGCAAGCACTGTTATACGACATTACGGCCGGAAGGCCACAGCAAGACAAGGTGAGCCTGATCTCTGCCTCTTCCAGAATTGAAGATCTGACGATAACGAATACAGGTTTTCAATGTATAGCCAAGGGTCCGACCAACATGCAGGCCACCGCCAGATTCTATTGCCCATTTGAACCCATATCCGTTTGCAGTATAGATCAACAACAGACTGTACCTGCCGAATGGAAATGGGATTCAAAATCGAAAACCGTACTGCTGAAATATGAGCATGGCAGCAAGAACAAGGTGGAGATTCAAGTAAGGTGGGATCGTGAGAATGCAAAAGCTTGATGAACGAGAGGAGAGAACAAAACAATTATGCCATATGAACCGATTAGACTCGGACATTTGAATCAAATGCTGTCCAAACTCCGTGAAGCCATATATGAGCCGATTGCCAAGTTGAATGTGACAGCATGGGTTACCCCGGAGCCCGTTTCGTTCGAGGAAAGAATGTCAGGTCAGAAAATCACCCTTTCACAGGGCGAGCGTTGGGGGAAGTTATGGGATTGTGCCTGGTTTTGTTTTACAGGGAGCATTCCACCGTCCGGTAGTGACGCCAAGGCTGTTCTCCTGCTGGACGTGAACGGAGAACTCTGTCTGGTAGATCAGGAAGGAACACCTGTACAGGGTTTGACAACCATCAACTCGGAGTTTGAATTCACATTGGGTCTGCCCGGGAAAAGAGTGGTTGAACTGGACCATGCGTCGATAACAGTGACAGACGGGGCATTCGAACTATGGGCTGATGCTGGCAATAACGACTTATTTGGCAAATACCAAGGCGGTACGGTAAAAGAAGCGATTTTGGCACATTGTCGTGAAGATATACGAAGCTTGTATTACGACACCGAAGTGCTTCTAGAGACGGCGGAACACCTTCCTGTCAACACGGCTCGCAGAGAAAGGATTCTTCAATCCCTGTATGACGCCTCCATAGTATTGACGGAATTAACGCCTGACCGCATACATCGCGCCAAGCTATTATTGAACGAACAATTATCACGTCGTGGCGGCGATCCTGTGCTGAACATAAGTGCGGTTGGGCATGCTCATATTGATTTGGCCTGGTTATGGCCGATCCGTGAGACGATCCGAAAGGGCGCAAGAACATTCTCCACGGTGCTTCGCATGATGGAGCGTTATCCCGATTATGTATTCGGAGCGAGTCAGCCTCAGCTATACGATTGGATGAAGCAGCACTATCCCAAGCTGTATGACCAGATCAAGGAACGGGTGCAGGAAGGCAGATGGGAACCGCAAGGGGCCATGTGGGTGGAATCGGATACCAATGTGCCGGGTGGCGAATCTCTTGTACGCCAGATTCTGTACGGCAAACGTTATTTCCAACAGGAATTTGGAATGGAGATGAAGTCGCTGTGGATGCCAGATGTATTTGGATACTCCGCAAGCTTGCCGCAGTTGTTGAAGAAATCCGGTGTAGATTACATGATGACCCAGAAGCTCTCCTGGAGTGAGTACAACCGCCATCCTCACCATTCCTTTCTGTGGGAAGGGATCGACGGTTCCTCGGTGTTAACACATATGCCACCTGAGGATACGTACAACAGTCCGGCCGCCCCACGTTCCATTGCCAAAGCAGAGCGGGAGTATCTGGACAAAAATGTTTCCAGCCACGCATTGATGCTCTTTGGCATTGGAGACGGCGGCGGCGGGCCGGGAGAAGAGCATTTGGAACGGTTGGAGCGGGAGAAGAACCTGCTCGGTCTGGCGCCTGTTGTGCAGGAACCTTCCTGGAAATTTTTTGAACGATTGAATGAAGAAAGAGAGCGATTCCAGACCTGGCGTGGGGAGTTGTATCTCGAAAAGCACCAAGGAACCCTGACCAGTCAGGCACGGAGCAAGTGGTATAACCGCAAGATGGAGAAAGCTCTGCGCGAGCTGGAATTTGCTGCTGTACTGGCTGCCCGCATGGGCAAGTCTTATCCGGCCGAAGCATTGGAGACGATCTGGAAGGAAGTGCTTCTGTACCAGTTCCATGATATCCTCCCCGGATCTTCGATTAAGCGAGTATATGATGAGTCGTTAATACGGTATGAAGCATTGCTCCAGCAGACGGAAGGCATGATCACCGAAACCTACAGCTATATTACAGATTATATCTCTTCCCAAGAGGAAAGCTCCAATTCAACTGTGGTATTCAACTCACTACCGTGGGAACGTCAGGAGTGGCTGCACCTCCACGGACGATGGCATAAGGTGCAGGTTCCATCCATGGGCTACACCGTGGTATCTGATCATGAAGATCAGGAGGTCATGGGGGAGACCGCAACTGGTATTGAAACGGATGTTGCTGCGCTGGAAACAGATTTCCGTGACACAGCCAAGGAGTACAGTATGGAGAATGACATTCTCATCGTGAAATTTGACCCCAATGGCGGCATTACCTCGATCCTGGATAAACTGGAGTCCCGGGAAATCATCCTGCAAGGACAGCGGGGGAACGATCTTCGTGTATATCATGACGAAGGCGATGCCTGGGATTTCCGCCATGATTATTCAGCGCAAGTGGGGATGCCATTAATTCTGAATGGTATCCATGAGTTTCGGGATGGTCCAAGAGTTGGGTTGGTTTTTGATTACAGCTACGGCGAGTCGTCTCTAACCCAAACCGTTATTTTAACTGAGGGCAGTCGGCGTATTGATTTTGAAACGGTCGTGGATTGG
The DNA here is from genome assembly GCF_014842675.1 of Paenibacillus sp. CFBP 13594. Taxonomy (NCBI): domain Bacteria; kingdom Bacillati; phylum Bacillota; class Bacilli; order Caryophanales; family Paenibacillaceae; genus Paenibacillus; species Paenibacillus sp. CFBP 13594. Next base: position 832,708 of record NZ_JACYVQ010000001.1, on the reverse strand, counting down.
CAGGAATACGGTAAAATGTTACGCACTTCGTTCCCGGTGCAGATTCGTACCGATCAGGTTCACTGTGAAATCCAGTTTGGCAGCCTGAGCAGGCCGACTCACCGCAATACGATGTGGGACTTTGCCAAGGATGAGATTTGCGCTCACCAATGGGTGGATATATCAGAACCGGATTACGGAGTCGCCTTACTCAACGATTGCAAATACGGACATCGAGCCATTAACAATGTACTTGACCTTCATTTGCTGCGCAGCAGTTCCTACCCGGATCCGGTGGCGGATCGTGCAGAGCACCAATTCACCTATTCGTTATATCCGCATCAGGGGAACCATGTTCAGGCTGAAATTTATCGAAGAGGCAATGAGCTCAATATTCCGCTGCGCCTGAGTTCCTTGTCTGCACCTTCAATGGATGTAGAAGAGGAAAAGCTGCCTTACACGAAAGCATTCCTGCAGCCGGATCATCCGCACATCATGGTGGAGTCCATCAAAAAAGCCGAGGACAGCAATGACATTATCGTCCGTCTGTATGAGACCTCGGGAACCCGGGTCAAAACGAAACTGTCAATCGGTTGGAATGCTGAAGAAGTCTGGGAAGTGGATCTCATGGAGAATAACATTTCATCGCTGGAGCTTCAGGATCAAGCCGACGTAGTTTTGTCCTTCACACCATTCGAGATCATCTCGCTGCGATTGAAAGGTTAGTTTAAGGGAAAGGAGCGTTGGGAATGTGATTAAGAACAATGTGTTAATGAAGCGAATCTGGAAGCATAAGCTCTTTTACTTGTTCATGTTACCTGGCATCATCTGGTTTTTCTTATTCTCCTATGTTCCCTTATATGGAATTCAGGTTGCCTTCAGGGACTATACCTTCGTTGGCGGTTTTACCGGAAGCCCTTGGGCAGGTTTCAAGTACTTTCAACAGTTCTTTAACTACTATCAATCTGGTGATATCATCCGCAACACGGTGATCATCAGTCTCATGAAGCTGTTAATCGGCTTTCCGATGCCAATCATTCTCGCCATTCTTTTAAACGAAATACGCATGATCAGGTTCAAGAAAACCGTTCAGACACTTTCCTATTTACCCTACTTTGTATCCTGGATTGTGGTTGTCACCCTGATGCAGAGATTGCTCACGCCATACGGCGGGCCAGTGAATGATTTGCTGGGGTCGTTCGGAACTGATCCAATCCAATTCCTGAATAATCCCACCTGGTTCTATCAGATGATTGTTGGATCGGATATTTGGAAGAACATCGGCTGGAACTCCATCATATTCATGGCTGCCATTGCCGGAATTGACCAGCAGCAATATGAAGCTGCCAAGATCGATGGTGCAGGGCGTTTCCAACAGATGTGGCATGTGACCCTGCCGGGTATCCGTAATGTCGCCATTATATTATTTATTCTCGCCGTGGGTAACTTGATGAGCGCGGGTTATGAGCAGCTGCTTCTCCTGAATGGACCTGCGACCGCTGGCATGGGCAGTGTACTCGACGTGCACGCCATTAACTCGGGTATCCGGGAAGGGCGTCTGAGTTACGCAGCAGCTGTGGGGCTGTTCCAGAGTGTGATTGGGCTGATTTTGGTACTAACGGTCAACCGGATTGCCCGCAAAGTCAGTGATGTATCCCTGTTCTAAGGAGGTAATGTGATGACACGCAAATGGTCCTTATTTTCAGTTATAAACTATACCATTCTCGCTTTGGTTGGATTCTCCATGATCTACCCGTTTATTTACATCCTGGCGTACTCGCTGAATGACGGCAAGGATTCCATGCAGGGCGCGATCTATTTCCTTCCACGACAATTTACACTGGAGAACTATGCCCAGGTATTTGATAACGCACGCATCTGGAAGGCGTATCAGATCACCATCATGCGAACCGTGCTGGGTACGTTCCTTCATGTGATTCTGTGTACATTGATGGCTTACGCGCTCTCGAAGAAATCATTGCCGGGCCGTTCATTTTTCACCTTTTACATCTTCTTGCCTACGATTTTCAGTGCCGGATTCATCCCGTTCTTCATTACGCTTCAGAAGCTGCATCTGATCAATACCTTCTGGGTGTACGTCTTACCGCTGTTATTCAACTTCATGCATATCATCATTATCCGGACCTTTCTGCAAGGAATTCCGGAAGAGCTGGAGGAATCAGCCCACATTGACGGGTATGGGGATTTTCAAATCTTCATTCGCATCATTCTGCCTCTCTCGGGACCCGTACTGGCAACCATCTCCCTCTTCATTGGGGTCGCCCACTGGAATGACTGGTTCTCAGGTGCCTACTATGTGTCCAACAAGGATCTGATTCCGGTGCAAACCCTCTTGCAGGAGATGCTGACCGAAGCGGAGTCGCTGTCCAATTCGATGCAGCGCGCAGCACAACAGGGCGGGCAGACGATTGGCAGTTCAGGCGGAGCGGGTGCGACACCCGAATCCCTGCGTATGGCTTTGCTCGTCATTACGGTCTTCCCAATCCTGTGTATCTACCCGTTCCTGCAACGATATTTCGTAAAAGGAGTGATGATCGGTTCGGTGAAAGGTTAGGTGATCCTGACCCGGAATTTGCTGAGTTTTTACCAGGCTTGACCCAGATCATTCATCATCATATTTCAGGAGGCGATTGGTTTGAACCGAATTTGGTCGAAAGGCGTTTCCGTATTACTCGTGTCCATCTTGGTTGGAGGATCGTTGAGCGGATGCACGGATTCATCAGGAAACGGGAATAGCGGAGAAGCAGCTGATGGTTCATACAAACTCAAAATATTGCACAACTGGAACGGTTCGGGTGGTTCGGATAACGGAATAACGCCTGTGGAAGAAGTCATCAAGGAGAAGACTGGCGTCACGCTGGATTGGGAGTATACCAAAGGCAGTGAGACCGAGAAGGTAAACCAGATATTTGCTACGCAGGATCTGCCGGATATCTATACCGGACCCGCATGGGGGGGCGAGTTGGATGGCATTATCAAGGCGGCCAAAGAAGGGCAGCTCGTCGATATTTCCGACAAATTGGGGGACTATCCTAACCTCGCGAAATCCATTGCTGAAGAAGATGTACCCCCAGCGCTTTACGAGAAAGCAATAAATGCATATGACGGCAAAAAATATTTGCTTCTGCAAAACCAGCCTTCCCAGAATGAAGATGGCATGGATTGGCTGTACGGCTTTTACGTTCGTAAAGATATCGCGGATAAGGTGGGTATAGACCCTCAATCGGTCGTGACAAAGGAGGAATTCTATAACTTCCTCAAAGCAATCAAGGATGCCAATCTGCAAGAGAACGGGCAGCCGGTCTTTCCACTGGGTGGCTTCAGCAACGGCTGGTCCGTCGGCATCGGCAATACCATGTTCAATTCGGGTGGCAGTTATGTTGACAAAGGTGACGGAACGGTAGAGCATAACTTTTTCACGAAAGGCTATGAAGAGTACACGTTATTCTATCGGAAGTTGGTTCAGGAAGGGTTAATGGACCCGGAAGCATTTACCCAGACTGACCCGATCGCCAAGGAGAAAATCAATCAGGGCCGCATCGCCATTCTGGCCGCACACTATCCAGCCATTCTGGATGCCTCCAAAGAATATGTTACTTCACACCCTGGAAGCGATTACATCCCGGTCGGCCCTTTGGAGCGTGCAGATGTTGAACCGAATCGCCCTGCGGATCTGGGCATTCAGGGCAACAACGTAACAGCGATCACCAAAAACTGCAAGGGCGCATGTGTAGATGCGGCGCTTAAGTTCCTCGATTACATGGCTTCCGATGAAGGATTTATGCTGGCAAGATACGGAGTGCAGGGCGTTCATTGGGATTTGAAGGAGGGTAAACCTGTTGCCAATAAGGAGTGGTTCGATAAATTTACGGCAGATCAATCGGGTAAAGTTCGCAAGAACGAAGGCATTTCCATTGGTTTGGAATCCATCACGGGGCCTGATCGAATCAATTCGGTCGCAGGCGGAGATATCTGGGCCGATCAGAAACGGCTTGATGCCATGGAACAAGCCAGAAAAATTCTGCGTCCTAATGGCATTCATGTCATTACAGCCTATAACCCGGGCGATGTGATTACCAAAGCACCGGAATGGGAGATGCTGAAGCCTTCCATGGACCGGATGGGTGATGCCTGGAAGGAAGCAATCTTTGCGAAATCGGATGAAGCGGCGTTGGGCATTATCAACGAGCTTCGCGAGCAGCTTCGAAAGACCGGATATGATCAAGCCATGCAGTTTACGAACGAAAACTTGAAAGGGAAAGACGTAGTTACCATTCAAATGCCGAACTGATCACCTCCATATTCTTACTTTTAATTTGAAGGAGTTGCATTCATATGACGACTGGGTTTAGACCGCCTTCCGTACCTCTGGTTACTGTGGACCCTTATTTTAGCGTATGGTCAGCCGCGGACCATCTGTATGAAGATCATACCCGGCATTGGACGAACAAAACGAATGGCATGGTGGGCTTGGCGGTGATCGATGGAAAGCTTCGACGATTTATGGGGAAAGTGGGATCGGAGGAGCGTACAGCTGTCCAGGAACCTGAAGTGCTGGTGCAGACCAACCTGACTGTCCAGCCCGTAACGACTCGATATACCTTTCAAGGCGAAGGAATAGAGCTTCATGTTCAGTTCACCACACCTTTATTGCTGGATGATTTGGACCTGTTATCCAGGCCGGTGACCTATTTGAATTTTCAGGTCAAATCGATCGATGGGGCCTCCCACCAAGTCAAAATTTACGTCGATGTAACAGGCGAATGGTGTGTAAACACAACCGATCAGCACGTAACCTGGGAACGCCATGTCATTGAGGAACAATGGAATGCCATGTCCATGGGTACTGTGGATCAGCCCGTATTGAAACTTGCCGGTGATGATACAAGAATCGATTGGGGATATATGGTTCTCGCTGTTCCTCAATCCTCTCATATCCAGACGGCCATTCACTCAGTTACAGGCCGCGAACAGTATGTACGCTCCCGTCAATTGCCGACAGAAGATGATCAGCACCAGCCGCGAGCTGTATCGGACAACATGCCGGTTATGGCAGCCGAGATCGATCTGGGGGCTGTCCGGGACGAACCGATATCCGAATTTCTCATGCTTGCATATGACGATATTCATGCGATTGAATATTTTCATCAACCGCTGACTGCGTATTGGAAAAGAAATGGATTAACGTTTCAGGAGATGCTGTTACTGGCAGCTCAACAATACGAAGAGATTCAGCGGCGCTGTGACAGCTTTAATCTTGAACTCATGGCAGAGAGTCAGGCCGCAGGCGGTGAGAAATACCGGGATATTGTGGCGCTAACCTACAGACAGGCGATTGCAGCGCATAAGCTGGTTGCGGATGAGGAGGGGGATGCTCTATTTTTCTCCAAAGAGAATTTCAGCAATGGATGTATCGCTACGGTGGATGTCAGCTATCCTTCGATCCCACTTTTTCTCAGGTACAACCCTGAACTGATCAAGGGCATGATGCGTCCAATTTACAAGTATGCGATGAGCCCGGATTGGACGTTTGATTTTGCTCCTCATGATGTAGGAACCTACCCTAGGGCCAACGGTCAGGTGTATGGAGAGAATAAGCTGGAATACCAGATGCCGATTGAGGAATGCGGCAATATGCTGCTGATGGCTGCGGCGGTCAGCAAATATGAGGGAGATATCGAATTTGCTCGGCAGCATTGGGAACCTCTTACGCGATGGGCAGATTATTTGCTGCACAATGGACTCGATCCTGTAAACCAGCTGTGCACGGATGACTTCGCCGGGCATCTGGCGCACAATACCAATTTATCGATCAAGGCCATATTGGGTATTGCTGCGTATTCCTATATGTGTGACAGGCTCGGACTGAAGGAAGGGGCGACATACCTTGAGGGAGCTCGAAAAATGGCACAGGAGTGGGTGTCCATGGCAGATGCCGGGGACCATTATAAGCTGACGTTTGACAGTCCAACCGAGTCATGGAGCATGAAGTACAATCTGGTGTGGGATCATCTGCTCGACCTGCACCTGTTCCCGAAAGAGATCGCCGCCAAAGAACTTGAATATTACATGCACAAACAAAACCGCTATGGCCTGCCGCTGGATAGCCGTGAAACGTATACCAAATCCGATTGGCTGGTATGGTGTGCCTCCATGAGTTCAACGAAAGCGCAGTTTGAGTCTTTCATTTCACCGCTGTGGGATTTCATGAATGAAACTTCGTCTCGTGTTCCCGTAACGGATTGGTATGACACGATCACCGCTAAGCAGATGAATTTTCAGAATCGTTCTGTGGTTGGCGGCTTCTTTATCCAATTACTCATGCAACAGTCTATAGACTAATGGGTGTGAAGGCAGGTGGTGAGTATGAAGGCAGACGCAGAAGAAATCTGTAACCCTTCCATACAACTCAAACAGCAATTTGCGAATCCGGATGAAACATATCGTCCACAGCCTTTTTGGTTTCTGAATCATGAGCTAGAGAAGACGGAACTGGAGAGCCAGATTCAATCCATGTTTGAAGCGGGAGTTGGTGGCGTGGTTCTGCATGCTCGGCATGGGATGCAAATGCCATATCTTTCGCCGGAATTCATGGAAGTGCTGGAGTTCTGCACAGCAGAATGCGCGAAACGAAATATGGTTGTTTGGCTGTACGATGAGGAGAATTGGCCGAGCGGAACATTGGGTGGAAAACTGACACGGGAGCACCCGGAATATCGCATGCGTTATTTGAGAATAGAGGAAAAACGGTATTTGCCAGGTACATCGCAGGAAGGCATGAAGCTTGACTTTGCCTCCTGCGATCACAATGAGCTGATCGCCATTCTGGCATATCGCGCGATTCATTGCGACGGAGAGTGGCTACTTCATGATGAATCGGAACATATCACACATTATTGGGGGCGGGAGTGGACGCCGAATCATGTCGATGATTCTTATATCGTGCTGGCCTGCTGGTCTTGTGAAATTGCCGAAGGAATCACCTTTGCTCAAGGGTATTATCTGGATACATTGAACCCGAAAGCGGTTCAGTCTTTCATTCAGATGTCTTATGAACCGTTTCTTGCATTAAAGCCATATTATGGCTCAACCATCCAAGGGGTGTTTACAGACGAGCCGGGGCTTATGATTCATGATGGTTTCTTCGGCGTGGAGGCAATCCGAACCGCTGTTCATGATGTAGAGTCTACTTTGCCTGGGCTCGTCTTCGCTTGGACTGAGGGGATGGCCGAACGATATCAGCAAGAGAATGGGTATGATCTAATCCCGCGGTTAGGCGCATTGTTGTATCGAGTGGCAGACGGCAGCCGATCCACAAGGCAGCAATATTATGATACGATCACCCGTTGGTATGTGGAGGGATATCATGCCGCGATTCGTTCATGGTGTGAACAATCCGGTCTGCTCTATATCGGTCATACGCTGGAGGAGCCTGTCTGGGGGCAGGCTCGATCTCAAGGCAATCAGACCCGGGTATTGCAGCAATTCCACTATGCAGGCGTGGATTATCTCACTCCCGGCATCGGGTCAAAGGCGAATCCGCATCGCATTGTTTCCGTCAAGACGGCGGCTTCTGTCGCGCAGCTGAACAGGAAGGAACGGGTGATCTGTGAAGCCTTTGGTGCAAGTGGTCATGGTTATTCCATGCGCCAGCGGCGACTTGATGCCAATTTTATGGCTTTCTTGGGAGTTAATCTGTTTATTCCGCATGCATTCTATTATTCGTTTGCCGGGTATCGGAAGACCGACTTTCCACCGACTGAATTCAAACATGCACCCCATTGGCTGCATTATCGTGCTTTTGCCGATTATATAGGGCGATTGAGTCTGCTTGGAGCAAAAGGAAAACGAACGCCGGAAGTTCTGCTGTTATCGCCTATCCATACGGTATATGAAAACATGTTCACATCAGGCGAAGCGGATATGCATCCTTCATCAGATGTGCTGTTCTCGCTTTTGTCAGATCGCTTGCTGCGATCATCTATCGACTACGACTATGTGGATGAATGCCAGCTTCGCGAAGCGCTCCTTGTTGAAGGAGAGGGTTTGCAATTTGATGGAGATGGTCATGGCTATTCGATGGTCATTATGCCGGAGATCGAGGTGATGTCAAGGGACATCGCAACCAGGCTTGTATCCTTTGTTAAGCAGGGCGGAACGTTAATTGCGATAGGTACAATTCCGCAGCATAGTGAATCCTTGCGGCAAGACCCAGCGCTGCTGAAGGATATCCAGGAGGTGTTTGGTTCCGACCCTCAGCACGGAAAATTAGTTGCTGTTGGCAAGGGGCACAGTCTGTTTTACTCCATGGATGAGGCTGTTCATCAAGGCGGTCAGAGTCAGCGTCTGGATCAACTCGAAGCGTTTTGTATTCAATTAGGGGAGTTGATTAGAGAACCACCGGTAATACGATGGGATTGGATTGAAGGTCAGTCTGACGATTTGATTAGCGTCGAACGTAGAATTGGAAATCTGGTGTATGTATGGCTGATGAATTGGTCAGAGCACTCCGTGACCATTAGGCTCATTTGCGATGAAAAGAAAGGTCACTTGGAAGAGTGGGAGTTGGAGAGTGGAAGAGTATGCAGCATTGACGCTGAATCGTTCCTTTCATTCGTACCCGGAGAGCTGCGTGTGCTGTCGGTAAGCCCTCAAGAGAGCTCCTCTTTTCCGCAAGAACGTACGGATCATGCGGAGCATACAGAGCAAGCGTGCCTGGGAGATAAATCTTTTTCCACGAATGTGGTAGAGGTCATTCTGGATGAGCAGTGGCGGTTCAGGACCGCAAGCCCCAACGTTCTTCTGCTAGATCAATGGCATGTCACGTTGAATGACCGACATTCCAGGATGAACGCGACCATGCCCGGGCAAGTAAATACGTATCGCACGACATTTGGCATGACGCCAAAATTGATTGAACGGCTTCAATCCCCGCGTGGTTCGGATCGTTCCGGTAAGGCGGGAGAAGAATCATGGGGCAGGGTGGAATTGCTTCTGGATGATGTAGATCAGAACATTCCATCCCATATCGGATTTTTGCAGCGTAGGCGTAATCTGGAAATATTCGTCAATGGGGTACGTCAGGAAGCGTTAAGACGTTCTTCGTGGCAGGATGGTGATTATGACAGTGTAGATATCACTCCACATTTGTTGGCTGGCGAGAATGAGCTGGAAATTCTGACGGTTTCGTTATTGGAGCCGATGCCTGCTATTTCATTCCCAGCATTTCTGATTGGTCCGTTCGCGATAGAAAACGATACGACGTTAAATACCGATGTGGAACAATGGGGTGGATGTTGGAATACTGCTGGCTATCCTTATTATTCAGGTACGGGTGTCTACTCGCAGCAGGTGGATCTGTCTAACATAAACTTAGCTGCAAATGAGGAGCTATGGCTGGTAGCCGAAGATATAAGGGAGACAGCAAGCCTATATGTGAATGATATTGAAGCAGGTATTCGTTTATGGCCGCCTTACCAATGGAACATAACGCCATATATTCAAGAAGGATTGAATGAAATGAACTTACATGCCGCAAATACACTGGAGAATTTGTATGGAAAGTCAGCGCTGACATCAGGAATCAATGGACAGGTGAGGTTGATCCGACGTACGCGAAGAACATCACAGACGCAACATCACAACAAATCATAAAAACATTAAAAGTGCGTGCTCAAAAAGTCAGGTTTTCAGCACCGAGAAGCTTGGATGAAGCTAGGGACAGAGTAGCGGAGCTACACGTTTTTGGAGAAAACGGCTTCGGAAGCATGTGCTTGAGAACCTACGTGAGCAACGGAAGGCCCGGCTGAATTCAAGATTCGATGTCGAAATTGCTTCTCGAGTTACCTCGTGATCAAAAGTTGACTTTTTGAATTACCTCTAAAAGGAGATATGAACTTTATGATTCGTAAATTAACCTTTTTGTGTGTTGCCCTGGTCTGTACAACCGTGTTATCGGCTAGTGCATTTGCTGCCACAGATGAGTTGAAGCATACCAACTCTTTGAAGTGGCCGCAAAATCAAGCGCTTCCAACTTTCAATAAAGTAGAACGTTTGGATGTGGCGAATGTATATGAGGAATCTGGCGATATCAAATTGCTTTTGACGACGCTTGAAGGGGTAATCAATCGAGAAAAGCCGCGAATCTACATTCAACAGAATAAAGTAGACCCTTGGCTGCAGGACTTGAACGTCCCTTATAAGCAGCATGACATCGTAATGGATGTTCTCAAGAAATATGCAAAAGAGATCAAAGGCATTATCGTATATGATCCGCAGCTGCCGGACTCCATTAATGTGGCAACGACACTTGCCGGACTCAAAAATGCTGTTGTTGCCAGTCCTGAACTGGCTCAACAATTGACTTCTGCACCGTATCACCTGTCGGTAATCGAAGACTTGCAGGACAAGTTCAAGAATCGTATGGATGCATACAACTGGCAGTATGAGCATCTCTGGAGCCAGACGACTCAACGAATGTTGGTCGGATTGAGTCCAGACACCTCCATCCCGATTCCGTCCGGAAATTTTGATTCATTCCAAACGGTTGGAGTCGAGAAGGAACAGATTCGTGATGCAAGCAACAGGAAGACCTATGACTATGACTTGTCATCCTATTTGGGAAAAGAAGCGGTCTACCTCCGCTTTAATGATGCCTTTCCTCAGGATGGCTGGGGGCCTGCCGTTCATCAAGTGACGGTGAAAGCAGATGGACAGATTCTTGCGGATTTCAAAACGGGTTCTTCTGAGGAAGAAGCATTTCTCTATGACCGACATAACTCCAAATTTTTGCCTGGTAGCGATCACCGCTTCGCAGATAACGGAAACTACTTTGTATACGAATTTAAGCCTGCAGCGGACACAAAGCAACTAACCGTGACGATCGAGATGTGGAACCAATACAAGGTATCTGCGAGCAATGTTCAACCACTCTCGTCAGAAGAAAAGGAACCTTATGGCTATCTCCGCGATTATGCTGTAGCGAACAAAGCCATGGTGTTCTGGTTGTCTACCAGTGTGCCAGAAGAAAAGGCGCTATTTGAGAAGATTCTGTCTGATGTAAAACCAGGGACACCTTATCTGGGTTGGTTCGACAATGATTTTGAAGGCGAAGTTGCTGGCATAGAACTCACATCTCGTCATGGTGTCTATGTTGTTCCTTCCGACTGGTTCCATAACATGACCGTATTTTCAGGAACAAACGTAAAACAACAGCCTGCTCCCAAACCGGTAAAATCCAAGCTGGAGAACAAAATCTATGTAACCTATACCTTTGGGGAAGGTGACAACCTGCAATACGATCAGAATCATATGCGCAACCTGTGGGCTGATCCCGCTCGGGGTAAAGTGCCCATCAACTGGACTTCCAGTCCGTTACTCTACGATGCAGCGCCTGCCATTCTAAACTATTACCGTTCAACGGCGACACCAAATGATCAGCTAGTTGCAGGCCCATCCGGAGTGGGTTACTTCAATCCAAATGTCTGGCCAACAGACACATTCCCGGAGTATCTGAAACAAACCTTCTCTTATCTGAAGAAAACAAACATGTCGTACCCTTTTGTGCTCAATCGTGAACTTGGAAAAGACGTTCCGCTGAGTGATTCGATTGCAGCTGCGTATGAGAAGAACTATAAACTTCCAGGCCTGTTCCTCGCAGGCGAGGACAAAGCCAATGTTCAAATCATGAATGGCAGCCTACCGGTTTCCATTCTGCGAGGCATCTCAACGGTGCAGGATGGTAAAGATATTTTGAATCGTACCAAGACCGAATGGGATGGCAAATCTCCAACGTTTATTTCGGTTGGGATTAATGCATGGAGCATGACCCCATCGGATGTGCTGGCGATTACGGAATCTCTTGGAGCCGAGTTCCAGGTAGTTAATGCGGACGAATATTTCTCGCTGATCCGAAAAGCGTACGGCTTTTCCAAGTAAGATGTCAAAGTGAGCTTAAGGACCTTTGGGTCGTCTACAAAGCAATCGGAAGCTGGCGATTTATAGATATTCAAATATCATTCGGCCAATAAAAGACCTGCTGGATCCTTGCGGATCCGGCGGGTTTTTGGCTTGTTAATACGTTTATTATGGTAGAAACAAGAAATTATACAATTGAAACTACATAAAGAGCAGTCGGCCGCTAGGTGGTGGTCGGAATAGACTGTTACCTTAGGGTGGGCGGTCTATTTCTTTTCATGTAAGCAAGAAGCACCAAAATTAAAATACCGAAAAGGAATAGTAATGAAAGTGTGTCTTTGCCTCAATGCTTGGGTTTATGGTTATTTCGTGATTGGACTTGCTTTTTTACCCATAATGTAAATTCCAATCCAGCCTAGCAATAAGAAAATCTGAGCCAGAGCGACCAGCCACAACACTTCCGTATAACCGCCTATAATGCAAAATATAGTATTGACTAGGGGGAACCCTACGAAAGTAAACATGATAGGAAAATCTTTTTTGGGCGTGATTGAATAATTAACCTTCCGGTCCCAAAACTTTATAAAAGCTAATGCTAAAATTCCGATTGTAATTACAGAAAGTGTAATCAACATCACCCATTGCATATTAGAGGTTCTTTCGAAGAACGGCCCCATATAATTAAGGAAGTTAGATAAAGGTGAGAACATACAGGCTAATGACAGAATGGCCGCCAGAAACGGATAGATATAACCAATTGATTTACTGTAGCCTTTCTTTTTATGCCACCATTCTCCAATTAGAATAAAGACGGTCCAATATCCCGCTATATAAATCCATCCTGTAAAATTCATCACAGGTTCCCCATAGATTTGAGGCTCACCGGCTAGCGGATAATAAGTCCATCTTGCCATGAGTCCATCTGTAGTCTGAAATATCTGTTTGACAGCCACCGGGTCCAGTGAAAAGTCAAAAACCATAGCGCTCAATCCCGTAATAAATGGTTTAGTCCAGGATGGTATATTTACAGACTTTAGAACACGCAAAGTTGAATAAATGATCAGAAACTCAATAATAGGGACAGTAATCGGTATATTAAATAACATTAAAATACTCCGCCCATAGGCGTAAAAACCTTCCCCAAGCGATGAAGCAGTAATTTCAAAAACGGCTGCGTAAAAAAACACAAAACCTATAAACTGCAGTAGAACCGTTTTGGGATGTGTTTCCTTATCAAGGATATAGAAAACCATTAGAACAGCAGCAATTAAGACTATAATATCTTGAATTATCCATACAGGTACTACAGTTATATCACCCATATTTTACCTCCATTTAAGTTTAAAAATAGAATTGAACGTTCAAATAAATTATAATTTCACTGTGTTACTTAAACAACAGGCTGTTCGATTGAGATATGTTAGTTATCATACAAACTACCTTAGATTTGTTCATTATTTTAAATTGGGAGGATATTATGGCAGACAAAAAAACAGATCACAGAGTGAGATATACAAAAATGGTTATCAAAGAAAGCCTGTTGAAGCTTTTGACAGAACGGTCTATCAATAAAGTTACAGTGACCGACATTTGCAGAGAAGCAGGGATTAATCGCAACACCTTTTATACACACTACGCTAATCAGTTTGAGCTTCTTTCAACGATGGAAAATGATCTTTACGAAGACATTAAGCAAGTTGGGATGAGTTCTTCAAATCCTCAAACGCTATCTTATGAATTATGTAAGTATATAAAAGCGAATAAAACGATATGTGAGGTTCTGTTCTCAGAGCATGGCGATAAAGAATTATTAGAACGAATCCTTTATATCAGTCACGATTTAACTATTGAACGATGGAAGACGGAATTAAAATATTTTGATCCACAATTATTTGAGTCCTGGTATACGTTCACCGCTCATGGCAGTATAGCTATTATTAAAAAGTGGGTGAGTAGTGGTCTGAAGGAAAGCCCTAGTAAAATTGCAGCTTTTATTGATAAAGCTACGGAATCCGTATCTAAAGCTTTTTATTCTGAAGAATTGTAGGATTTCCCCGCTTCTCACCAAAAAGCCCGGCAGCTTTTACGCAGTATGAGTGTTGAAACTCACGCCGGCAAGGTGTGGGGTATTGTATTCGTAGGTCATATCAAAGGAATTATCCCTATCGACGAAACTGAGTTTGGAAACGGGGCACGATTGAGAGATGCTGTCGGTACGTCAATCTATTACAAAGTTCTTCAACTTGACCGTAACTCAGCAATTTTTGGTGCATCAAGCAAACAATCTATTGACCATCTTCAAGGACTGACTTGGGATCAGCTTCGAGAGAATATGGTCATTGAAGCTAAATATAGTTCATGGGACCATTGGTTTCATCCTGAATTGCATTGGTGTTCGAAGTGTATGGAGGGGGGAACATTCTTGACTGCATCAGTTTAAACTTCTGGATGAATGCGCATTTCATGATCTAAATTGAATAATACTTGCCCTAACTGTAGATCAACAATACCTTTCTTGTTGTCGAATAGACAGTTAGAACATGCATTTCAGTGCAAGTGTGGATATGCCTGGAGCTTAGAAAATTGAATGAAACGATTGAATTCCCTGAAATTTGTCCCTATGCATATGCTTTTGTTTTTTGGAAAAAACCTCTGTTAAAGGAGAAGCATTTCTATGGCTTTAATTCGTTAAGAACAAGCTCATTTAGCACCACTTCTAATCAGGGAGCTTCTGGAGTATTTCTCTGATCAGGTCGTTAAATATCAAATGAAAGTCAGTAGAAGTATTGATATGGGGGGCTTTCCTGGATTCTTGAAAAACTGATCTTGCAGTTTTGTGAGAATTTCTTCTGTGTATGGATGAAGACCGCAGGGAAGAAAAGCAAAGAAATTAGCGTACCTTCTTGGAAGGAAATTGAGAATATGAGGGATCACTCGTTTCCAGTTGTTGCTTTCAAAAATAATTTTGATGAGAGAAGCTCATCGAGCAGCATTGAATATTATCATTTACAAAACAGAGAACCGTTGTTGACTAACAAATGCAATTGTCCGAATCAACATGAAACCGCTAAATAAGATATTCAATCAATGATATCGTATATACCACAAAAAGTTTCCATGCTGAACATAGTAATCCATGTGATGATTATAAGATTCTCCAAAATGCGCAGGCCAACCAAGTGTCGAGGGACAAGTCTGGTGCTCATAAATACACCCCAGGGCATGGCCGAATTCATGCATGACGGTTCTTTCGAACTCCGATTCCTCGGTATCCTGGTCAAACCAGCCGAAATTCATGGTTGACCCCCATATTGGACAGCAGCGTATCCGTCCCTACGGCCGAGTAGGCTTTCCCTTTGTCGCGAAAGGTAATCTATATTATGAACCAAGGATCACCCGGTACCCGGATTAATTTTTGGGAAATCGGCAAATGCGCTGCAGTGGCTTAACACGTTAACAAAAAAAGCTGCTCAAGTCTTAGGTTTATCTGGCGAGCCTAATATGTACACCAGCCTGCATGGTAATATCGGTAATGACTCTGGGAAAGCATCAAGACTCTCAACATTTAAATCTTATATTAATACCTACGAAAGATATGTAGTTGATGGCGTGGAATATAATAATAAAATGGAAGCACTAAGCTGGGGCGGAACAATTGCATCTATGGTATTATTTTACCTCACATATTCCGGCCCTGCTGGATGGGTAACCATGGTTTTAAACTCTTCTAATGCATTAACTATACTAATTGGAATTACCTCATCAGCTTATGGAACCGCTTCTAGACTTACAATAACTAAAATACAGCTCAATACCAACAATATGCTATTGATCAGGTTTATGTTCAACGATGCTAATTACGGTATAAACTACAAACCGGGCTTCTAATTTTAAAAAAAGGGGGTGAGATCATTTTTCAAAGAATAGGATACGCTGTCCCCCTATTAATTATTATTATAGCAGACATCGGGTTACTCATATTTATCCTTAGAAATGGTAATGGATTATCCGAAAGCGGAATCTTTGGTATGATACTGTTCGTGTTTTGTTTATTGACTGTGCTTATTATAATCTCAATATACCGTTACTATACTTGGATTAGAGACAAAAAATTATAATAAATGTAGTAAAGACCGCCTTGGAGAATACCAGGCGGTCTTTACTACTTAACTTCACTCAAACAACAAACCCAACGGACATTGGCGAACGCAGTATGCCTTTCTTAGTCAAGTTCCGGTTTTGACCTTCGTCCGAATCTGCGGCTTAAGCTGATGTAAAGAGAGAGTATTATCTAAGAAAATAAGAGCATATGAATACATTACATTAATAGATATCAATTACGCCAACAGGAAACGATAGCTCAAATATACAAAGAAAGCAGTTGATCCCTATGATCGGCTGCTTTTTAGTCAACTACTTGAATGTGATGGAGGGGTAATTTATAAGAATAAAAAATACTTTCATCTGATAAATACCTCTAGCTATGCGTATTTTATAATTGTTCTCCCTAAATGGTTTCCGTGTTTTATAGCTTCAATCGTTTGAGATAGTTCTTCAAGTGTAATTTCTCTCACGAGAGTACTTTGACAGATATTCCATTCATTTGCTAATTTACCCCATATATATCCGCGGTTTTCAATAGGTACATTTACAGAATCAATGCCCAAGAGGCTGATTCCTCTAAGTATAAACGGCAGTACGGTCGAGGTTAGTTTTATGCCGCCTGCATTCCCACACATACTCATACTACCACCATAAAAAATTTGGGGAATTAATATGGAAGCAATATCTCCACCTACAGTATCTAAAACAAAATCAAACTTTTGCTTATTTAGTGGCTTAATTTGCTCACCTAATGTTTCTGCGTAAACGACATCTGTAGCACCTAAAGATCTTGCCACCTCTAATTGATGTTCTTTTCTAATTAAGGCAGAAATATTTTTGTAACCGATTTTAGATAAAATTTGTAAAGCAATACTACCTACTCCACCAGTTGCACCGGTGACTAGGATTTTAGGATTTTTATTTATGTCCATACCGTTTTTCTCTAAAGCCATTATAGAAAGAGCAGCCGTAAACCCTGCGGTTCCAAAAATCATAGCCTCTTTGGGGGAGAAGTTCTCTGGCATAGGAACAATCCAAGCTGCAGGGACCCTTGCATATTCCGCAAATCCTCCTGTATGACTCATACCAACAGCAAACCCTGTAACAATGACTTCCTGTCCCACATGGTAACGACTATCTGCTGTGTGAACAATCGTTCCACTCAAATCAATTCCTGGAATCATAGGGTAATCTCTTATAACACCACCATTTTTTTGGACAGCCAACATATCCTTAAAGTTTATTGAAGAGTAAGATACCTTAATTAAAATCTCCCCATAGGAGAGACTATCCAAATTAACAATTTCCAA
Source organism: Paenibacillus sp. CFBP 13594 (assembly GCF_014842675.1). Classification (NCBI taxonomy): domain Bacteria; kingdom Bacillati; phylum Bacillota; class Bacilli; order Caryophanales; family Paenibacillaceae; genus Paenibacillus; species Paenibacillus sp. CFBP 13594. The sequence continues at coordinate 815,378 of NZ_JACYVQ010000001.1, read as the reverse complement.
ACTGTAACTTACTTGACCGTTATCTTCATTTACGACGATTGCCTTGAAGTTATCCATAAAATCCCCCTTAGTTCTGTAATAGAATATTTCTGTAACAGAAATGTTTTATAACAAAATCTAACATGGTATAATAGGTATTGTCAAGATGGGGGAGAGTGGGACAGAGACTATGGAACTAAATGATTGCATGAACTTTCTATTAAGTGTTAGTCAGAACAAAGTTTTTAAATATTTCAGCAAGCTTTTAGAAGAATATGGAATAACACCGTCTCAATATGGCGTGTTAAATGTTTTATGGAGAGAAGGGCAATTAACCCCAAAACAAATTGGAGAAATGTTATTTTTAGAAGCTTCAACTGTCTCGGGGGTATTGGATAAAATGCACAAGGCAGAATTAATCGAACGTTCTGCAGATCCAAAAAATCGTAGAAATGTCTTCGTGATAGCCACTCAAAAATCTTTAGAAATCAGAAATGGTGTTGAAGCAGCAACTATTAAGTTGAATCAAAAGGTGCTTCTAAACATGACTGATAATGATAAATTAGCACTAAAAAATGCATTAAATACAATAATAATGACTGAATTTTAATTTTGCTGTTCAACGAGTTGTATCAATTATTGTCGAGGGACAAGAACATTGTTCCATTCAAAGTCGCTATTATAGCGGCTTTTTTGTTTTATGGAACCAAGTTCTTGTCCCATGCTGAGGACAAGAACTTGGTTCCTTTGCCGAAAAGGACAAGAACATTGTGTCATTTCGGATTAGGTGATTATCTAAATAGTATCATCATAGAGATCTTGTGGCTAGATAAAAGCATATGAATATAAGACTTCGCATGTGTAACGATTTTTTGGTACCAGGAACTAGGTTTTTCCGATTAAAGGCAATGAATTTGTTGAAGTTTGAAAAGGGGGAAGAACTTGAAAAAAATTTCGAGAAGAATCTTTATCTGTTTCATTAAGCTAACGGGCAGGATAATTTAAATAGCCGAAGAAATAAGAAGATAAGAGCAGATGGACTGTCATCCATTTATTTTGCTAAAGGATGTGACTGAAAAATGAAATATTTCATTGGAATAAGAGTTCCAGATGATTATAAAGAAAAAGTTGTGACATTCCGTGATCGTTGGTCCAGAAATCGTCTTAACGATGTAGTTGAGCCTCACATCACTGTAAAAGCGCAGAGTGGTCTTACAGTAGATCTTCAATGGTTAGAAAATGTAAGACAAGCATGCTCTTTAATACAGAGCTTTCAATTATCATTATCAGAACCTGGGTCGTTTGGAAGTGCTGTTACATTTCTTAGTGTTAGCACGAGCAATGTAATCGATTTACATAGAAGATTGGTAAATGTGTTTTCTCTATCACAAGAACTTTTAGATCAATACTTTGAAATGGATAAGTATCATCCTCATTTAACCTTGGGGCAAACCTATTGGGGTTTGAACGAGACTGAAATTGACGAAATGAAGCTATTAGCAATGAACGAATTAGCTCCTTATCCAACCTTTAATGTCAATTTTGTACGTGTATATAAAGAAGTTGAACCAAACAAATACGTACCATTTGTAGATATCCAATTGGGAACTCAAAAGTTAAGTGATTCAACTAACGGGAAACGTTAGACCAATAAAAATAATAGGGCAGATGATTAACGTGACAGGTTGCCTTTTGTTCATTTAGCTATAACTGGTTTCAATACGAATCTAATGTCGAGGGACAAGAACATATTCCCATTGAAGTCGCTAATTTAGCGGCTTTTTTATTTTATCGGTACAAGTTCTTGTCCCGAGCAAAGGACAAGAACTTGTACCGATTACCGGAATGGACAAGAACATAGTCCGATTGCCGATTAGGTATATATCTAAACATTAACCACATGCACTTCAAACTTCATTAAGTACCATGATACATAACAATGTTCAAATTGTTAAGGAAAACTGACACGCTGAGAGGTTAAACACGATCGGCCATAAATTAAACAAGCGAAATATCAGACTGGTACTGGCAGTTGAGGACAAGAACTTCTACCGATTGCCGAGAGGGACAAGAACATGTTCCTATTTCCGATTAGATATATTTCTAAACAATGACCATAGGTACTTTAACCTCATTTAGCACCTTAATACATGAAAATATTCAAATTGTTATGGGACAACTGATACGCTTAAAAGGTAAACACAAGTGTTTAGGTATTATAAGTATGAAATATCGGTAATGGGACTATTGGTTGAGGACAAGAACTTGTACCGATTACCGAATTAGACAAGAACATGTTCTCATTGCCGATTAAGCGTTTATCTAATCGTTATTAAATCATTAAACTAACGGGAACCGATATTTTAATAATATAAAAAAACAGCCGACCAACTTATGTTGTCTGTATTTCATGAATTATCTCAAGGTCCTAGTACACGTTCTCAGTACAATAGCCTTGCTAAGATTCGTGAAGACCGTTACGAATGCAACGGAGTCATAACGTTACTGAGTGTATTGATCTGCAATGATTTAATTTCACATAGTATAAGCCTGATTTTTCTCCACGACGAATAAAGAGGAATCAGGCTTTTGTAAATTTGTATTGCATTAGAATATGATCAACTAACTTTCAGAAGACATGGCAATGGCTTTCGTTTCATGAACTGTCCCATAAGGGTGCTCGGGCGGCGCATAGATCACGTACACTTTAAGAGGTATACTGCCTGTGTTGGTGATATTGTGCCATTTTCCAGCAGGCACCATAACGGCATAGTCCTCACAGGCCATCGTTTGAAAATTCAATTTGTCTTTCTCGTCTCCCATTTGCACAAGTCCCTGACCTTACCTTCTTCAATACGAATGAATTGATCGGTTGTCGGATGCACTTCCAGACCGATATCTTCGCCTACACGGATACTCATCAAAGTCACTTGAAAATGCTTTCCTGTCCACAGAGCGGTACGATAATTCTGATTATATTTTGCGGCTTGTTCAATATTGATTACAAGTGGTTGTTGTCCGTAATCTCTAATTTCTATATTTCCACTAGGATGACTAAGGTTCACATTTCCATGGCAGTACGGAGGGGAGAGCCCTTGTCCGTTGTTATTCTGGTTGTTAGGCATTGGATTATGCCATTGATTTTGATGAAATAATTTAGGGTACATAGTCATTCTCCTTCTTTGGTGAAATGTCTACTCACAACCTATGCAGCCGCCTATATAAAGGGATACAACATTTGCAATAATGGGCAGGAGCCTACATAATTACATTGGTGGAAAAGAGTGATTGCAGTACTTCTTGTATCAATTGAAAATGAAAGAGAGTTTACGAACACCCAAGCGTTGGTTCTAATTTGAATCAACGCTTTTTTAGGTTAATTTCGAATTAAACGTTGACTTCAATTTTTTTATTATAATATAAGCATGCACTTATGTTGAACGAAAGGAGGAAGTGATATGGATTCTATTCAAGAAGCAGCGGATAAGATTAAATTGCTGGGCGATAAAACACGTCTTACTATACTTACACTCCTCAAAGAACGTGAATGGTGCGTGTGTGAATTTGTAGAGATTTTAGACATGTCACAACCTGGAATTAGTCAGCATTTGCGTAAAAGGAATCATTTGAATGGCATTCGAGAAGATTCTGAAGTCACTGTAGAAGAGAACTCCGTTGTCTTCCCTGAATTTAAATGGCGGGAAGCCTGGAGATCTAAACACAGAGATGCCGTGTTCCTGATTCACCACAAGTAAAAGATGATTTAGCTCAATCTGGTTTTGGAAACCGTGGTGTAAGCGGTAATGATGGTACTAATTCAGTAGCGGAAAAGGTAAAAGATAATACAACTTCAACAAAAGCTGAAGAGGTGAAGAATCAAACAGAAAAAGAGGGAGATTCAAAAAACGAAGATGCACATCTAATAGGTATTAATTCATCATCTAAAAGCAAGGGTTACTGTCCTTGAGCATATGGTAAATCATTCGAAGTATAGGATGAGCTATTCCCCTGCATCCTTTACGGCCACACACCCTACTGGATCAGAGCAACCCGTACAGGCAATGTGGTGGTTACAACCTTCATTTCAGTAAACGGTTCTATGTGAACCCAGACAGGTACATCATCGATTTCGGCAGCAGGTACTGCCTATTTTGGGACTGTTGTAACTTCACATGCGAACACAACGCTAACGCTGAGTATGGCTATTTTTGATAAGTTAGTATCCAATAAAAAGTAAACGTGAAGCACATAGTGCCTTTGTTGCTCCATCCGGAATTCTCCAGTGTAACATAGGAGGCTTTATTCTAAATGGTTTTAGCTTCGTTTCAACGCTTCCTTTTGTATTTAGTGGCTGTCATCCCAAAATATTTTTTGAATACATTACTGAATTGTTCCGGTGTTGCGAAACCCACTTGTGCTGCGATTAGGCCGATGGAAGTTTCCGTTGTGAGTAAAAGCCTTGAAGCTGCAGCCATTCGTGCTTGCAGCTTCTTATCTTTGAAGGACATACCGTATTGCTTATGAACCATTCGTTCCGTCTGTCTTGTGCTTAGCCCCAATTCGTTAGCAAGCTGTTGCAGGCTAATGGAGCTGTATTGGTATAAAAAGCTGTTCTCAATCATAAGCAGTCTGCTATCATCAAGAGTCTTCAAGGGAAGGGACGGTATGGTCGTGTGATTCTCGCTGTAATGTCTTAACAAACAAATTACAATCATCTCAAGAATGTTGGTTGCCATATGATGGACGCCGATTTTTTGAAGGGAAAGCTCTTCAGCAAGCATTTTGAACAATTCGAGCATTTTCCCATCCTCTTTCCCAATCCAGAAGGGGGTGGATACCAGTAATTCGGGGAGAGACTGCTCTCTTACGAAGGAACGTTTGACATTCGGATATATGGAATTTCCGGGCAAAATCTCAAAGAAAATGCAGTATTCCGCCATCGGGTCTTCTGGATCCGGAATCTGCTCGTGAACGACATCTGGACCGGTTACAAATAACGTGCCGGGCGTGATTGCGTAACGGTTTCCTTGTGCATTCAGAATACCTTGGCCGGTTGGAATAAAATGCAGCTCGTAGCTTCCTTGGCTATGGCTGTGTTCAGGCATAGGACTGTGGAAATACCCGAACTTAACATACAATACGTTCAATACTACTGCGCCAAGAGTCAGCTTGATATCTAGATTTCCGATGTTAATATTAGGTAATTTCATACTATCTAACCCTCCCCTTGTAAAATTACGACATGCTTCCCTCTTCCTTGTCATCTCCAAGGATAACGAATTCCAATCTCCATTGATATAATTATTACTGAAATTCGACGTAATGTTAATAATTGCAGCCCAAACAGATCAGGAGGAGACCTAATGACCAATTTACCGGAATCAATACGCTTGTACAAAAAAGGAAATTATGCAAACGCCTACAGAGAAGTTCCCGCTGTTAATCCCGGAAATGCATGGCGGGAGGGTATGGTTAGCGGAAACGGGGAGAACGGATATATTACTTCTGGTTCGCCGTATACGGACAGTTTTATTTTTCAGAATATGTTCTTTAACTATCCTTCCAAGGATCCAAGAGTGATTCCGGAAGAATTGACGGAGCAGCTGACTGATGCCAGACAAAATGTTTTAAAGCAGAACGATAAATGGAAGATTACGAATGAAACCGGGTCCACAAGGATCAGAACCTTTTATTATAGCTACCATCCTGGACACCAACTCCGATTCAGTATACCCTCCAAAGGAAGTATGAATGGTTATGAGAGATGGACGAATTATGAAACAGCGGAGACTGGGGTACGCTACAGCGATGAGAATGGGGAGTGGGTCCGCACATCCTTTACGTCCCGTGAGGATAATGTAACTTTTACCAAGATCACAGCATCTTCTACAGGCACAAAAATTAATATAACCCTCTCCATTGATGACATCTCCTCAATAAGCGGAGCGAACAAAGGCCACATCGAGCTGAAGGAGCTGCAATATAAGAAGCTGGTGGACTCCGGTGCGAATTATCTCGCCCAGGTTGCTCATTATCCTGTGTATCAGGGAAGTGAACTAGCTTACGGCGGGTATGCCGGCTTGACTCAGATTGTTGTTGTAAACGGAACCAAGAAGAGAATGCTGATGGCTGGCAGTCATGAACTGATCAATGTTGGACGAGAACCAAATCCGGTAATTCAGATTAAGGACGCTGATGCCGTATATTTAATTACGCGCTCAAGCAGAACTCACTCTATGGGAAGAATCGAAGAATTTGCTGAAATGACACAATATAAGATCGTAGACCAACTCTATCAAGATATAAACGCGGTTGTGCAAAAATATTTGGCTTCAGACGGTCAATTAAATTATGATGCAGCTCTCGCTGCCCATACAAGGAAGCATTCAGTAGAGTTTAATGCAGTGAGCTTCAGTATTGATGGCGACGACCACTACAAAAATTCAGACAACCAGACCTTGATCACTACGCAAAAATCAACTCCGGACAGAGTCAATCATGCTTTTATGGAGCAGGTGTATAACCAGGGACGTTATGCCATGATCTGCTGCAGCGGTACCAGTGCACCGCGCTTATATGGAATGTGGACCGGGGAGTGGAATCCTGGCTGGCGGGGTATTTATACGCTTGATGCTAATGTGAATCTGCAGGTTGCTTCCATGAATACAGGCCATTTAACGCAAGCACAGCTCGGATATATTATATTTTTCTTGAGAAATACTCCCGACTTTGAATACAATGCGCGGATGGCGTACGGGATGCACGATGCACTGCAGGTTTCCGTTAACTCTGACGGAGATCGCGGGATGCATGTGGAATATGACAATGATTATCCGTTCGAATACTGGAACGCGGGGGCAAGCTGGTGCCTTCTGCCCATTTATGAATACTGGCAGTGTTACGGCAATCAAAAGATACCGCTTCATGATAATATGCGGATTCATGAACTGCAGACCATTCTGAGTGTACAAGATGGAGGCATGAGCGATGAGGAGTTCACACAGCTGTTAGACAAAGGCTATCTGGATCTTGCAGAAGATATTCTGCTTCCCTTGCTTACCAAGCAGGCAAACTTTTGGCAGCAGATCTGCACACCGGAATATTTCACGGACGTCAACGGCAAGGCATGCTACCAGTTTGACAAAAAGACTTTGAATTCAGGAGAGAAATACCTAATTATTCCCACATATTCTCCAGAGAATCACCCCATCGGATATAACAGCACAATCACGGCGAATGCAACCATGGACATTTCTGCTGCACGGGATGGTCTATCTATGGTTATCTCCATGGAAAAGGCAGTCAAGCGCGATGGTTATGAAACAGCCATAGCTAAGTGGACAGCATTGCTTGAGTTGCTGCCAAATTATAAATATGACTATGATGGTGCTTTGCGAGAATGGGCTATGAGTGATTATACGGAAAATAACAATCATCGACATTTGAGCCATCTTTATGTGGCTTGGCCAGCCTATGAAACACAAACCGATCCGGAGTTAAAGCAGGCTGCAAAGATTGCGATTGACAATAGAGATCGATTTAATACTGTCGACGATACCGCTGGGCATGGTTGGATGCATAAGGCGCTAGTTCAAGCTAGGCTGAAAAATGGTGACGGAGTGCTCTCAGCACTTCTTCCCATGATGAGGGATGCGGGTTATTACAGCTCCTTAATGACAGATCATGATTCAAACAGAAGATGCAATTGTTATTGCACGGATACCTCTTTCGGTACTGTAGGAGCCATTAATGAAGCGCTGTTATTCTCGAATACGGGTGAAATAGAGATTCTTCCGGCTTTGCCTTCTGATTGGACAAAGGGTTCTATACATGGGCTTATGGCGAGAACCTGGGTCGAAGTCAAGGCATTATCCTGGAATCTTTCCGCCAAAACGGTGCATGTAGTAGTGAGTTCCAGCAAGAATGGAAATACCATCCGAATAAGGGTGGGACTATCTTGGACTCAAGCCAAGATCGACGGAAGTAAAGCGGATGTACAACAGGACTTACGCGGGAAATATATTCAGTTAACACTTAGTGAAGGTACCGAGGTTACAGTTGCGTTTCAATTGTAGGACCAGTCCAACTGTGACCACCTTGAAAATGGACATCTCATTATTGGAAATGAACTGTGTTCATGACGGTTTGAGAAACCTATAATTTAACCTAGAAAGCGAGTTAATCTATTAGCCGTCAAGGAGGTGGACATCATTCAAGAAGAACTATTTCTAAAACGTTTACACAAGCAGCTACCCTTTCATTTGTTCGTAGGACTTGGGATTATTTTCCTGCTAGTCTTCAGCTACATTCCGATGTTCGGCATTATCATCGCCTTCAAGAATTACAAAATTTCTACTGGTATTGAAGGTATCTTTACCAGTTCCTGGGCAGGGTTGTCGCATTTTAGAGAGTTGATTAACGATTACAACTTTCCAAGCCTTGTGCGCAATACGTTAATACTCAGTGTACTGAAAGTGATTTTTTCGTATCCGATTCCGATCCTGTTTGCGATTATGCTTAGCGAGGTCAAACATGTATTTTTTAAAAGGTTTGTACAGACTGTAAGCTACCTGCCACATTTCATTTCCTGGGTTGTAGTGACTGGTATTGCATACGCTTTCTTTTCATCCGGTTTTGGAATTTTCAATGAGTTGATGCTATCGCTGCATATTATCAAGGAACCTGTACAAATCCTGACCGATCCCGATTCGTTCTATGGCTTGGCGGTTATGACTGCGATCTGGAAGGAGGCAGGCTGGTGGACAATTATTTTTCTGGCAGCTTTGGCTGGCATTGATCCAGCATTGTATGAGGCAGCGGAGATTGACGGGGCTGGCAGACTTAAGCGAATTCTGTACATTACCTTACCGGGGCTCAAAAGTGCCAGCATAGTAGTGCTCATTCTGACCATCGGTAGTATTCTGGGAGGCGGATTGGTAGGGTCAAATTTCGAACAGTCGATGTTGCTGGGGAATCCACTCAACAACGAGAAGTCGCAGATTATCCAGACATATGCATTTTCGGTTGGTCTAGCCCAGGGACGGTTCTCTTTTGCCACAGCAATTGACCTTATGCAGTCGGTAATCTCGGTTTTCCTGATCTTCACCAGTAATTTTATCGCCAAGCGGTTCTCGGGAACCGGATTGTTCTAGCCTAGGGTCATTACTCAAACAGAAAAGGCAGTGAAGCCATGCGCAGGAAAAGAACGATGGAGGATTGGATACTGGACATTCTGATTACGGTAATTTTATTAATCATTGTGTTTATTACGCTGTACCCCTTCTATTACATTCTTATCATTACATTCAATTCAGGATCTGATTCTAACCTTGGAGGAATGTATTTATGGCCGAGGGAGTTCACGCTGGGGAATTACATCTACTTTATTGAAGATCCCAAATGGGTAAATGCTTTTCTGGTTTCGATCCTACGGACGATAGTGGGAACGGTGCTCGCAGTGTTTTTCACCAGTATGGTCGCATATGGGCTTGCGAAGCGAGATTTGATGTTTAGAAAAACATATTTTTTTATCGTGATAGTAGCGATGAATTTCTCGGGTGGACTGATTGCTTTCTACATTGTGCTCAAAAGCCTCGGGCTGATTAACACATTCGGTGTTTACGTGATTCCCAGCATGTTGAATTTGTTCTTCCTGCTGATAGCCATCTCTTTCTTTCGTGAAATTCCAGATGAACTAGGAGAATCTGCTCGGATGGACGGGGCAAGTGAACTGAGGATATTTTTCAGCATCGTTGTACCTGTCTCCATGCCGCTGATGGCGACGATGAGCCTATTCATTGGCTCCGGACAGTGGAATTCCTGGCTCGACTCTGCATATTTCGTTCAGAACGAGAACTTGAGAACGCTTACTTATCGGATGATGCAAGTGATCAATCAGTCAATGGTACCCACGGGGGATGCCGCAGCAGCTTCGATGTCCAGAGCTAAGGTTACGCCCTTTTCTATTCAGGCGACGGCAATGGTAGTGTCTATTGTTCCTATTCTCGGGGTTTATCCGTTTCTGCAAAAGTACTTTGTTTCGGGGATGATGCTCGGTTCGGTAAAAGGTTAAACATCCGGTAATTTCCAAAATCACATGAATGGGGGAAAGAAAGATGGGGAAAAGCTCATGTATGCTATTTAAGCTTATACTGGCGGTACTTTTGGTAGTCGGCGTGCTTTCAGCATGCAGCCAAAATGGGGAACAGAGTGGTGTTGCATCATCTACTGACAATGGAAATAAGCCAGTGGAGCTGAGTATGTTCGTTGATGCAACATGGTATCCTTTTCAGGACTGGTCCGGGGAAATTCCGGAAATGATCACTAAAGTTACTGGGGTGAAGCCGAAAATTACGGTTGCCACGGACGATAAGCAATTGGCGCTGATGGTAGCTTCAGGGGATCTCCCGGATATCATTGTTTCTTTTAACTTCAAGCTAATGTCAGATGGCAATCTAAGCTTGCCGTATAACGAAATTTTTCCTAAATATGCTCCTGATGTGAAGTTCGATCCAGTAAAGGAACTAGTGAATACTGTAAGTGACGGGAATTATTACGCCATTCGTAATGACTTTTCTCCTGAATCCGAGTGGAAGGCTAATCCTTATGCCCATATGATGGTTCCCGGGTTAGCCATGCGCAAGGATGTTCTGGAGGAAATAGGTAATCCGTCCATTAAGTCACTGGATGATCTTGATAATGTGTTCGCAACTGTCAAAGAGAAATATCCGGAGATGACGCCTTTAATTCTTAATCCTAACTGGCAAAGGCCATATTTCGATGCACAATTCGGTGCTTATGGAGGTTTTGTGGACGAGAATGGGAAGATTGTTTACTATCTGAGACAAGACGCTGTACGCAAGTCGATGTTGTATATGAATAGCCTATATCGGAACGGATATATAACATCCGAGAACTTTGCCTATAAGAATGAGACGGAGACAGAGCAAATGATGGCTGCCGGGAAGGGCTTCGCCTATACCTGGACCTATTCCGGGGCAGAACGCCTCAATGCGGATAACAAAGACAACGGTATCAGCTTTGTTCAATTGGCCGAACCGCTTGAACCAGAGGCCTCCATCCTAAGCTCAGGAACCGGGGGGCTGGGAATGTATGTCACCAAGAGTAATAAAAATGTGGAAGCGACCGTCAAATTTTTGAAATATCTATACTCAGAGGAAGGCTGGAGAACGGCAGAGTGGGGCGTAGAGGGCAAGGATTGGAGCTGGAATACAGCCGGGTACCCGGAATTCACTTATGATATTAACGATCTCGAGCTACTGAAGAAAAAAGGGGTGTACTGGTGGGGTGTGCCTACTGAGACAGGTGTAGGAATGGCATTAACATCTTACAAAGAAGGCTCGGAAACGACACGGCAGGGAGAGAAGTACTCACCAATAATTAAGTTTAATCCGGCGATAGGTATGATTAATCCTGACACGGATTCACCCGAACAGATTATCCGCACGAACATCGATAATATGGTGAAAACGGAGGTCACTAAGATCTATCTGGCTGCTACAGAAGCTGAAGCACAGGCTGCCTTCGACGAGCTGATTAAAAAAGCCGAAAAAATCGGAATGAGCAAGCTCGAAGAATGGGCAACCGCGCAGTACGGTCCTCTTAAGCAAAAGTATGATCAGTTAACGAAGTAACAAGCAAACATACAGGCACTATACCGCTCATACAGGATGCAGGCTCAAGAAGCCCGCATCCTGTATGAGCTCACCAACGTTAAAATACCATATTAGACAGCGGGGAGATATGTAATATGCGTATACGTACAAAAATGTACTTGGGTTACATTCTCCTCATTGTGCTCCCATTTCTGTTCTTCGCTCTGTTCTCCTATATTCAGCTGTATGACAAAATGCTCACTCAATATCAACTTGCAAACCAGCAAAATTTGGAGCAGACTGCATCCAATCTGGATTCAAGCCTGGCTAAGCTGGAATCACTTACTTCGGTTTATCAAAACAATGCAGCTTTAATTGACTTTTTGCAAGGAGGGTTTGTGGATGACCGCGATTTAATCTACTCGTATTTAAAAGAAATTAATCCAGCATTTTCGTTTGCTTATCTGGCAGATCCTTTAGTGCAAAATCTTACAGTTTATCCCAAGTATCAGAAACGGCTATTGGAGGCTCCCGGTTTTCAGAACTATCGTGATATAGGGAGATTCCTAACTCCTGATGAAATTGGAGAGTTGCGTCCAGCCCAGGGACTATGGAAGCAATCTTTCGATCCTGCCGCTCCGGCACTGAGTTATTTCCAGAAGCTGTACAGTAATTCCTATATTACTGATCTAGGTATTATTCAGATAAGTGTTGACCCTGCAATGTTAGATCAATTCGTGTCGGCCTTGACTCAAGTACATCCGGATAATGCAATAATGGTGCTTGATCGTCAAGGAAAGATGGTTAGCTATGTCACGAATACGAAGCTGTCAGATGAGCAAATACGCTCCATTATCCAGCTGTTTGGTAATGAATCCTTGGGAGGATTTCTTGCCGACCATGATCGACTGTTGATTAATTCTGTTCATATTCCAAAGCTGGGGCTAACGATTATCGAGGTGAATAAACGGGCAGCTTTATTTGAATTCCTGAGGGTAAAGCAGTTATGGGTAGCTTGCGGTTTGGCGCTGCTCGCCTTGCTGTCCGCTCTGTACTTTTGGATCGTCTCTTCGCTAACCAAACGAATCGTCCGGCTCTCGCGTCATATGCGCAGAGTGGAGCCAGAGTTCCTGAACAACCCCGTTAAGGGGAAAGCTGGGAAAGACGAAATCGGCTTCCTAATCACGAACTATAATGAAATGATCAGCCGCATGGATGAATTAGTAAACCATGTTCAAAAGGTGGAGATGCTTAAGAAAGAAGCAGATTTCAAAATGCTGCAGGCACAAATTCAACCCCATTTTCTATATAATACCCTAGAAACGATGCGAATGCTTGCCAGATCAAATAAGGATGATAAAGTAGCAGAGATGGCTCTTTCTCTCGGTAATTTGTTCCGCTACAGTCTGTCAAAGTCGGAACATACGACGCTTCGAGATGAGCTAGATCATGTAAGCACCTATATCGCAATACATCAAATCCGTATGAGTGACCTTGAGGTGGAGCTCCAGGTAGAGGAAACGCTATTATCGTTGCCTTGTCCCAGATTTATCCTGCAGCCGCTGGTGGAGAACAGTATGATCCATGGTTTGTCCAGGAACAGGGGCAGCAAGCGGATTACGTTGCGGATAGAAAGAAAACATGGATATGTGTGGATTGAGGTAGCCGACAACGGTTCCGGGATATCGGAGCAGCAGATAAAGTTTCTTCAGCGGCTGCTGGAGGGCAGTATCACCAAGCATGAATCGCAGCATAAGACGACAGGCATCGGGCTTAGTAATGTGGCTGAACGGGTCAAAGCATATTACGGTAAAGAATCATCGCTTGGAATAATAAGTACTCCCGGCAAAGAGACGGTTTGTTGCCTTAAACTGCTGCTGAAGGAGGAATACTCCAATGCTCAAACTACTGATTGTGGATGATGAGCCAATAATTCTGGAAGGTCTGCGAGACATGATTGAGGAAGAAAAGACAGCGTTCAGGCAAATCATAACGGCTCGTGATAGCATCGAAGCGCTGGAACGAATAGAACTTGTCCGTCCGGATTTAATCATTACGGATATCCATATGCCAGAGATAGACGGTCTGGAGCTGATTCGGCGAGCGCAGCAAAAAGATATAAAGCGCTTTATTATCCTAACTGGGCACGATGTATTCGACTATGCACGCACAGCTGTTAAATTGCAGGTGATAGAGTATTTACTTAAGCCAATTAACCAGGTGGAGTTAGCTGAGGTTCTAAGAAGAACAGCATGTGAACTGATTCAAGAACGTGAAATTTTGGAAGTGTCTGGCAATTCTCCTGAAGAAATGGGTACCTCGCAGAACGAACATATTAAACTGCTAAAAGCCTATATAGAGCAAAGTTACATGAAGGATATTTCTTTATCTGATGCGGCGGAATACCTGAATTTGCATCCAGTGTACCTTGGACAGATCTTTAAGCGGGAAACCGGAAATACTTTCGTGCAATATATAAACCAGGTAAGGATAGGTAAGGCTAAGGATATGATGGCTAGCATGAAGAATTTGTCTCTGGATACGATAGCCAGAATGGTAGGGTATGAGAACCAGCGGACTTTTTATAAAGTGTTTCGCAAATTTAATAATGAAACTCCGGGACAGTTCAGAGACCGGAAAGTGCAATCAGACTCGAATTCTCTATTTTTTTAAAGGAAATACAGACCATGGGTATGATGGGAACTGAGACATACTTGCCATGGCCTATGAATTTTTTGGATTATTTGCGATATAATTTAAGCCCCATTCCTCTATCTGATAAAGTATAGAATGAAGGCTCTTCCCGGTCTCTGACAAAGAATACTCTACCTTGGGTGGAATTTCAGAATACACTTGTCGGTTAATCAGCCCATCGTTTTCGAGCTCACGCAGCTGGCGAGTGAGTGTACGCTGCGTAATATTGGGAAATCCTTTTCTTAATTCATTAAACCGTCTTACGCCGAGAAGCGAAAGGTTGTGCAGAATAAGCAGCTTATACTTGCCCCCAATCATATTGACTGTAAATTCAACCGGGCATTGCGAGCAATGTGAGTCTTGATTATCCACTCTGATTCTCTCCTTTTTAGGTATCCTTAAGGATACTATATATCCTTCATGTGCGTACTTACATTATTGAATTTAAACCTATATTATTTAACTATAGTCACTAAATTACTTTTAGTAAACGGAAGGATGATGAATAAATGACAACTAAGGATAAGATATTAGTATATGGAGCAGGCGGCGTACAAGGAGGAGCAGTCGCCAGCAAGCTTCTGAAAGAAGGACACGCCGTTCATACAATCGTAAGAAATTCGGACAAGGCCGCTCAGCTTCAAGAGCAGGGCATTACTGCCTTTGTTGGCGATCTAACAGATGCTAGCAGCCTAACTCCTGCTCATCACGGTATCAACAAAGTATTCCTGGTGCTGCCGGTGGACTACGACTTGGAGCGTAATCGACAATTCATCCGTAATACCGTCGATGCTGCCAAAAAAGCCAATGTTAAACTCCTTGTTTTTAATACCAGCGGTTTCTTTACAGATGATGTTACAGGTGTTGCTGCTTATGATATTAAGAGAGAATTGATCGCTTATGTGAAGCAAAGTGGCATTCCGACTATTATCCTACAACCTACATTTTATATGGAAAACTTCCTTATTCCCGGCGTTGTAGACAACCAAACACTGGCTTACCCTGTACCTGCTGATTCTGCAGTCGCATGGATTAGTATGGAAGATGCAGCCGCTTACAGCGTATATGCACTTAACCACCCAGAACTGGCAGGGGAGACATTGCCTATCGTAGGACCTGAGGCGCTAACTGGAAATCAGCTGGCAGAGCAATTTAGCGCCACATTAAATCGAAAAATACAGTTTTATTCTCTCCCCGTGGAAGCGTTCGAAGAAGCATTATCTCCAATGCTAGGCAAGGAAACAGCAAAAGGCCTCGCCGACTCCTACAAATGGCTTGGATTAAATTCTCATTTTCAATTACTTCCCAAGCCAGACCAGGTCAGCGACGAGTTGCGTTCTGCTACACCGGGCACTCCACTTCAAGAGTGGGTGAAACAAGCTGTACAGAATGGATTTTTCGCACTATAACAACATAGGATTCGGAGCGATCCATTCGCAGAGAAAAGCAAGTTC
Organism: Paenibacillus sp. CFBP 13594; assembly: GCF_014842675.1. Classification (NCBI taxonomy): domain Bacteria; kingdom Bacillati; phylum Bacillota; class Bacilli; order Caryophanales; family Paenibacillaceae; genus Paenibacillus; species Paenibacillus sp. CFBP 13594. Next base: position 799,636 of record NZ_JACYVQ010000001.1, on the reverse strand, counting down.
AGTTTATACCGGGAGGGAGACAGACGATTGCCGAGATCAGCAAGTGAGCTATAACTTAACAATGACCACTACGAGAGTAGTGGTTATTTGTGCTTTGGCTGAAATTAGAGCAGTTAGACTGCATGAGCACGTCGAATTGTTCTAATACTAGTCTCGGATTCCCTTACTTGCTGTCAATTAATTCAGATCTAGTCACGGCTGTCTTATCATGCTAAACAGTGATGAGACGTCATTGGTAGCGCCGACGGAAATGACTGTTTTTTGGGCATCATCAATGAAGGTTCTAATTGTCGTCAATCATTTGCTCCACAAAGGAAAAATGAGGATTGTTAGCTTTAAAGCGCTGGATTTGTTCTTCGTCGGCAACTTGCGTTCCCCGCCCCTTTTGCATCAGCAGAAGTCCTTCTTCTTTCAATTGTGCATATACGCTTTGAATAGTGTTCCGGTTAATCGACAATTGCTCGGCCAACTGATTGGTTCCGGCCCTTTTCGGTTCTGCCTTTTTTATCTTTTTGCCGCTGCAATTCATCCGCACCATTCCTTACGAATTGGATGAGGCTGCCAAGATTGACGGCTGCAGCCGGTTCGGTATTTTCGCGCGTGTCATTATGCCGCTCATTACACCGGCGTTAGTGACAGCGGCCATATTTGAATTTTATTGGTCCTGGGACAATTTCTTCGGGGCCGCTGATTTATTTAGGGAAACCGCTGCTGCACACCATCAGCGTCGCCCTCAGTCTGTTCGCAGACCCGAGCTCAGGTACAGCTTGGTCCGCCATGTTTGCGATGGCTACGCTGTCGCTGATTCCGCCTATTCTCATCATCTTTAAAACCTGCGGTACACTGTAGAAGGTATTAGCACAACGGGATTGAAAGGATGAGACCAATGGAGAATGGCAGCAGACAAACCATGTCTCTGGACTGATCCGGGAAAATTAGTGTCCAAGACCATCGCATTACCCGGAACACCCGACGAGCATGTTCTGGGATCGAAGCCGGAGGTTTCCTCTGATCATCTGACCCGGAAGCATGCGTATGAGGGACGTGCCCGATTTGAACACCAAGTCATTATTCCGGAGGAATGGCAGGGCAAATTACTTTTCTTCACAATGGAACGGACGCGGGAAACGGAGCTGTGGATCGACGGGGTACAGGTAGGATCTTGCAACACGTTATCGACACCGCAGAGCTGTATGATGTGAGCGGTTACCTTGAGCCGGGGCTGCATATTCTCTCTGTTATCGAGGATAACAGCTCCGGAGTTATGGGCTGGAGAAGCATCCGCAATTCGCATATGGCAACGGATCAAACCCAGAACGAACTGGAACGTTCTCCTTGGGGCCATCCCTGATTAGGACGGTATCCATCCAGGTTCAGGTTTCTGTCGGCCAGAAGCTGTACGATGGCGGGATAATTCCTTTTCAGCTTGAAACGGATCCCTCAGGTGGAGAAAATCCGGTCCTGATTTCTGCAACCGATGCTTTACAATTATGGGACGAATTTAACCCTTTCACGTACTATGCATCAAATCATAATTCATTCTTCCACTGAAGGACAACGTCAACAGCCAGTCGATGTCGGCTTTGAAGCCCCCTATACTTTGACCTTGTCGATGAATCGATAAAGTAAGAGTTTGGCGTCTCGGTGAGTGCGCTTGTAATGAGTGCTATGCTCAAACTGATGCAATTAATTTATAGAAAGGCAACTTATACGCTTGCTAAGGCTGATGAAGAAGCCCATACTTATCAAAAATTCTTGAACCTCTACTATCACATAAAATGTTGAGTATTCTTCAAGCTTGTTTGCAGTGTGCAGAATACCGCCTGTTGGCATTTCTCCATTTCCTTGAAGCACTGCATCATAATTCACACCAGGCAGATCATTGTTGCTTTAAACTTCCAACCAAACATCTAGCTGTAAAAATCTTTTACCTCTTTGGGTTGGTTTGCTCCAATTTCGAACCACGCAACGTGATTAAATTGTGGTTTGTCCATGTCATATTCTCCTTTAATAAAAATTATAGTTTACCATCTGCTAACGTGGTATGTGTATACTGTACTTGTAAATTTGTATATAGTAATTTAAAAAATTTGGTATATCCCATCTTTTCTTTTAAATAATAAGGAGTGTATAACTTAATGGATAATACGGATATTGAGATATTAAAACAGCTGAAAAAAAATTCCAGAATTCGTGAAAATAAGTTAGCCCAATTGGTTCATATGACACCCCCATCGGTTTCTGCAAGAATTAAACAAATGGAGGATAAAAACGTTATAAAAAAATATACAATTGAAGTTGATCCGTCTAAGCTTGGGTATACTCATCAGGTGTTTATCGAGACTGAAATGACGCATCTTAGTCATAAAAGATATTTAGAGTTTATTCAATCCAAACAACAATTTATTCTCCACCATTATAGAATTTCTGGACAAATGAATTATATGATCCAAGGTGGATTTCCTTCTAATGATGAGTTGAATAACTTTTTGGAACTGTTAAATGAATATGCAAATTACAAAGTCCTACACATTATCTCTGAGCTAATTTAATCCAATTAAACAACGAATTTAATGTGATACAAAATAATTTACAAAAAAAGAGCTGATAGGAGGTTATAACAATGCAGGATGAAATGAACTATATTCCAACGCATATCAATGTACAGGGAGCAAATGCGAATAACTTGAAAAATATTAATATTGATATTCCTTTGAATCGTTTAGTTGCAATTACTGGAGTATCAGGTTCAGGCAAATCGTCTTTAGCGATGGACACGATCTATGCTGAAGGAACAAGACGATACTTAAATGCCTTGGCCACGTACACACGGCGCCGTATTAAGCAGGTGGGACGTTCAGATGTGAAAGCAATTAAAAATCTCCCTTCAACGATTGCCTTACGCCAACGACCAGACACACCCGGGATTCGCTCAACAGTGGGAACTCTAACCGAAACCTTGAACATTTTACGGTTGATTTTTTCACGTTTAGGTTCTCATGTTTGTCCAAATGGGCATCGTCTAGAGCCGACACTTCGAGTAGCAGAAGTCATGGATTTCATGGGTACAGACGAAAGAATGGGGATTATTAACTGTCCTACGTGCCAAGTCCCTTTCATGGTCTATGGTGCAGAAAGCTTTGCATTCAATTCAGATGGAGCTTGTTCAACTTGTCAAGGAACGGGAGAAGCAAGAGAAATTCAGTTGAAGAAGATTATTCCAAATCCTGATTTAACTATTAAAGAAGGTGCCGTGGCATCCTGGCGATTACCGGGCAGAACGCATATGCATTTACTAGCGGAACAGCAAGGTGTTCGCTTAGATCTTCCCTTTAAAGAACTAACGGATAAAGAAAAAGAAATTGTACTTCATGGACCAGAAGTAAAGCGAGTCATTGTGGTTCCAACTTCAACTGGGAAATCTTTTGAACTTAATGCCAAGTACGAAAATGCTTTTGTAGCAGTAGAAAACAGCTTTAATACTGCCAAAAATGATAATACCATCGAGCGATTAAATCGGTTTTATGATGTAGGGTGTTGTTCCAGATGTCATGGAACTCGCTATAATCCCGAACTATTCTCGACGCTTATTATGGGCAAAAACATTGCAGAAGTCAGCCAATATGATTTATTACAGCTAGAAGAGTTTTCAGATAAATTAGTTAGCTGGGTACCTGCCGAGATGAAAAATATGGCTGGACAACTTTCAAAAGAGTTGAAAGAACTAATAGATCCAATTGTCGCGCTAGGTCTGGATTATTTAACTTTAGATAGAGCAGGGAATGGCCTCTCAACAGGAGAATTGCAGAGAATTCAACTAGCTCGTACGATTCGCAATCAAATGACAGGGATTTTATATGTTTTGGACGAACCAAGTGTTGGTCTCCATGCAGAAAATGTAAAAGCTTTAATACAGATTATTCGGCAGATTATTAAACAAGGTAATTCAGTTCTCGTCGTTGATCATGATGTGGCCATTTTAGAAGCAGCGGACTATTTGATTGAAATAGGACCTTTATCTGGTGAAGATGGTGGAGAAGTTATCGGTGCAGGAACTCCAGGTGAACTATCTACTAATGATCAGTCGGTTATTGCTGCTTATTTAAATAAATCAGCAGAGGTTGTTGTTCGTAACATTCAAGATGCTAATCAGCTGGATAAGATAATAGTTACAGTTCAAGGTAAAAACAACATCCATGAAGTTCGTGCGGAGTTTGTGTTGAATGGTCTCAATGTTGTGACAGGGATTTCAGGATCAGGGAAGACCACATTAGTATTAGATAGTCTCGTCCCCGCTATGAAAGCCAGATTGGCAAAGGAGAAACTTCCCGACCATGTTGCATTAACAGGCGAAGGAAAGATCAAGCAAGTCGTAGAAATTGACTCAAATCCGATTGGGAAAAATATTCGTTCTACAGTAGCCACTTACTCTAAAATTATGGACAAGCTGCGCAAACTCTTTGAAACGGAAGCGGATCAGACACATGCATTCAAGGCAACTGATTTTTCCTATAATAACAATTCAGGAGCTTGCACTTATTGTGAGGGTACAGGGAGTGTAAATCTAGATATTCAGTACTTACCAGATATTGTTGAAGTCTGTCCACAATGTCAGGGCAAGCGATATAGAGATGAGATATTAGATGTTACTTTGCAAGGAAAGAATATTGCGGAAGTACTGGAATTGACGGTTGCAGAAGCACAATCTTTCTTTAAAAACCAATCCAGCATCTCTAAAACATTGAAAGTTTTAAATGAACTAGGTCTTGGTTATCTACATCTAGGCGAAAGCACGCCAGCACTTTCTGGTGGAGAAGCACAACGATTAAAGCTGACTTACTATTTAGAGAAAAAACAAGCAAACTACTTATTTATCTTTGATGAACCAAGTATTGGATTGCATCCTCGAGATGTTGCTACATTAGTGGGTGTATTAGATAAATTGGTGCAAAGTAAAGCAACAGTAATTGTAATTGAGCATGACTTAGATGTGATCGCTAATGCTGACTATATTGTTGATATGGGGCCAAATGGGGGACGCTATGGAGGTCAATTAATGGCAAATGGTTCTGTAGAACAAATTTGCAGAACAAAATCCAGTGTTACTGGAAAATATATAAAGAATTATCTTACATGAATCAATTATATCGTTCTACTTTCTTTAGAAAATAAAGTAATTTGGCTGTTTTCCTTTTTTAATAATGTAATGATTTTTTATTAGACGGTAAAATGATAATATAAACCGATTAGATTATTATGAGTGAGCAAGTGGTACTTTGATTCAAATCGGTAAATTACAGAGCTCAAATAACTTGATAAATTTAAAGGAGGATTTTCGATGTATATTACGCAAATCAGGAATGCAACGTTAAAAATAAAGTATGGTAAAAAAATCTTTTTAGTAGATCCTATGCTCTCTAAAAAAGGTGAAATTCCTCCATTTGCACCACCACATGCACCGATGCCTATGTCTGGAAATTTGGAGAGTAATCCTATAACTGAATTGCCAATGTCAGTTAATGAAATTCTAGAAGGCGTGGATGCATTGATTGTAACGCATTTGCATCCAGATCACTGGGATCCTGCGGCAAGTGAACAAATAGATAAACAAATTCCTTTATTTTCGCAAAATGAGGATGATGCAACTACACTTCGTGAGCAAGGGTTTAAGAATGTTTATGTAATAGGTGATAAGACACATTTTGAGGGAATTTCTTTAACTCATACCAATGGAAAACACGCAAGTGTTGACGAGATGCTAGCAATATCAGGTCCTGCTTGCGGTGTTGTCTTTAAGCATGAAAGTGAGAAGACTGTATATTTATTAGGTGATACCGTTTGGTATGACGAAGTGGAGAACAATCTACAAAAATATCAGCCGGATGTTGTAATTATTAACGCAGGTAACAATCAATTTGAAATTGGTGGGCCGTTAATTATGGGGGCAGAAGGTGTACTAAAAGTACATCAAACTCTTCCAGAAGCTGAATTGTTTGCAACCCATATGGAGGCAGTTAATCATGCTTATCTAACACGTAAAGAGTTAAAAGACTTTGCAAAAGAGCACGGATTTGGCGCAAAGTTATCAGTTCCAGAAGATGGGGAAAAATTAGAGTACTAATCCTATAAATAAAGAATATCAGTTGAACAATAGATTAGTTGTGCTTTACCTATTTATGTAGGTGGAGCTTCTTTTCTAATTGATAGACGTGCATCTTAGTGAGCGTATGTGATTAAGGAACAATTAATGCTGTTTAAGCAAACGTACAGAGGTATGTACTTAAGGTAAGAATCTGAGTTAATAGAAAAAAATTTATTAACTTTATTATTGTCGAGGGACAAGAACATATTCCTATTGAAGTCGCTATTTTAGCGGCTTTCTTATTTTATCGGTACAAGTTCCCTAAGGACAAGAACTTGTACCGATTGCCGGGATAGACAAGAACATAGTCCGTTAGCCGATTAGATGTATAACTAACGATGAGCACATGCACTTAAAATCTCATTAAGTACCATAATACATGAAAGTGTTCACATTGTTATGAAACAACAGACACGATGAGAGGTTAAACACGGGTGGCTAGGTATTAAAGCGAAATATCGGACTGAAACTAGCTGTTGAGGACAAGAACCTGTACCGATTACCGTATTGGACAAGAGCAGGTTCCTATTGCCGATTATTAGGCACATATATAATTGGTTATTCGCCCATTAATTCATTTCCGAAATTTGCATACAATCACAGCAGTTTTCGGGTTGGAAGCAAGAACGCGAACCTACCAAGGAAAATGTTATGATAATTCAGTGAAGGAGTAATCTTTGAGGATATGAAATCAGAATACTTTACTATAAGAAATTCGAAAGTAGAGCATTTTATACAAAACCTTGGGAATATGTGGAATACTAACATGCAAAACGATTGAAAGTAAAATCAAAAATGAGTCCGGTGCAATACCGAACCCATATTGAGCAAATTGCCTGGCAAAATAACCGTGTCTAACTTTTAGGGGTCACGTCAAAATTCCGGCTTGTTTTCAGTTTCATAGGTGAGAAGATGAAACGACATGTTTCATTGCAACTTATGCTCGATTCCTCACTTCTCGACTTTTTTCTCCAGTGCAGACGGTTGTTCTTTTCTAGACGTATCCTGGCTCGTCCCAAAGTTAATCGGCGGTATGCCGTTTGCTTGCCAAACCGTTCCTCTACGCTCGTACTCGAATAACTTCTCTACGGCATTCGCAATCTGTGGTCCTACTTCACGCTCAACCAAATACAAGGCAACATCAAGTCCAGAAGTAACACCACCGCCAGTTACCAAACGAGAGCCATCTTCCACGATCCTTGCATCGACGGGAATTGCACCGAGAGCCCCTAACGCACTCATGCCTAACTGATTGGTGACAGCATATCTGTCTTTCAACAATCCATCCATAGCCAGCAGCAATGAACCTCCACACACGGTAGCCACCGTAACTTCCTTATTATTCATAGCTTGTTTCATCATCGTTGTTAATCCCGTATCCTTGGCCTGCCTTAATATGTTGGGAATAGCATCTGAGGTATTCCCCGCTGGCTTCCCCGAAGCGCCAGGAACAACAATAATACCGGAATGATCAGGGTCTAACACATCTTGCGCATCGAGGGCAGGTCCATTCAGCCCGCTCGGCACCGAACGCTTACCTTCTGCAGATACTAATTCTACAGTAACTTTTCCACCAGTGTACATTCCGGCAGCAGCAAATACTTCATATGGCGCTAATGCGTCCAGCAGATCAAACCCATCGAATAATACGATTTGTACATGCACGCTTTTACCCTTGGATGGATCTGGATTCTTGTTTGTTTCTGCGCTTGCTGCGGGGGATAATAGACATAGAACGAGCGTTAACGACGTGAGTAAGCTAAGTATTTTTTTCATCCTGATACCCATTCCTTTCGATTTGTTCTGATGATGATTTCAGGAATAACTAGCAGCAGCGCAATCGAGCCGTAAACGCCGATGGTGTAGCTAGTAGGGTAAACGTACCCGAATCCCTGATGAAACAGGGAAGTAATGAGATGGATCAACATGTTAGTGAAGCAAAAGACGTAACTACGAATCATCCAGTTGCGATGTCGAATGATCCTTTTCCTCTTGATTTGAACGAGCGCCGTAATGGTGATAACCAGCCAGATCATATTCAGCAGATTGAATCCCATACTGCTTATTTTGCCGCCTGTCGCGTAGGGGGCCATATATCCGGAAGTTAGTACAACCAGCAGTACGGATAGGATATATACATAGCCGTTTATGCGATGCAGCCTGCGGCTTCTTTCAAATATTCGATTCGAAAAGTTAATCAGTCCTGATGCCATGGCCACACATGCGAATGCAACATGAATGTACATGACATTAAGCCAAACCGGGAGATTAAGTTCGCGTTTCAGCCCGGTCTTATGGCTTAAAAATCCCGAAGCACCTGGATCGATCCAATAGTTTTTCACCAAAGTGTGTAGTATAAATAGAATGCTGACACAGGCTAGCAATAGATATAACGATTTTCGTTTCTTCATCCATTTGCAACTCCCGAAGCTCCATTTTTCATTTCTGAATACGGTAAAACACGATCGACATACATATCTGGAAGTCAGAGCACGTGTATGCCGCGGATTTTCCTTCTTACGATTAGGCAACCCGATTTCCTGTTAATTTGGATGCAGGCAGGAGGCCGGCTTTAGCGAAACCAACCATGTGATCACCATCGACGACAACTTCAAATTTGAGATTCAAGCGCATGGGTTTCGTGATTCGAAGTGACCAGACCAGCTTGTTATCTTCAAGCAAGGGGTTCATAAACTCAATGGTTTCATCTCCTTGCATCGCCGTGCCGTGAATCATACCGTGTCTTGTCGATATTGAGAGCATGATCTCCAGCTTTCCAACGGGCGTAGCGAGGGTGGTATCCCAATCTCCGTCGAAGACCGATGCTTGTACGGTGTTGCAGTGCAGGGTACGGGGCGTGGGGGTCATCGCTGTTTGGTTCACCACGGTGTTTGGCTCTTCGCTCGTCAATGGTTTATTAACGCTTGGCGTTATCCCGATATTCTTCCAAACCGTGCCTCTTCGTTCGTATTCGAATAACTGCTCTACCGCGTGAGCGATACGAGGCCCAAGTTCACGTTCCACCAGATACAGCGCTACATCGAGTCCTGAGGTTACGCCGCCGCCGGTAACCAGATTGCCGTCGTCCACAACGCGAGCCGAGATGGGAACTGCTCCAGTTGCACCAAGTAAGTCCATGCCCAGATGGTTCGTTACCGCAGGTCTGCCTTCCAAGAGGCCTCCCATGGCAAGCACCAGTGAACCGCCGCAGACTGTAGCGACTATCCTGTCTTTGTGCTGGAGAGCCTGCTCGATCATGCCGGTCAATTCGGTCTCCATGGCACGGCCCAGAATAGCCGGAACCGAATCGGGCCCATCTCCCTCGACGTCGCCGGACGCTCCAGGTACGAGAATGATCCCCGCTCGTTCCGGGTCCAGTCCGCCACTCGCTTCAATCCTCAACCCGTTGATGCCGCTAGGCACGGATCTTGGTCCCTCGGCGGTGACCAATTCTACGTTCAACGCATTTTCAGCATTCATGGCTGCAGCACAGAAGACCTCGTAAGGCGCTATCGCATCCAGAAGGTCAAAGCCGTCAAACAACACAATTTGAACGTTAAGCATCCGTAAATCCTCCTTGTCTCTATTTAGTCAAAAGATCTTTCAGCTTACGATATTCCTTCTCATCAATTTCCCCATTGGCCATCAGAATCATAGCGATGTCATTCTTTTGATGACCATTTTTGTAACGATAACGAATCGGATATACTCGAACTGCATGGAAAGAAAACAGCGTTAGACAAAACAAAGGCCCGAAAGGAAAGAACGAGAAGGCGTTATTTTCCAACCCTATATGTATACCTCCTTTATCATGGTGTGCGGGACGATCACCCGAAGTTGGGGCTGGTCGTGTGCGCAAATAGAAGCATACCAAACGAATATCTCAAACAAAGATGAAAAAAGATCACAAAAGTATAAACAAATCATCACAATACATAAGCTCACGTTAGTTCTTGTTAAAAAAAATGATAAACTAGGAAAGCAAAGGTGGGATAAACATGAGCGTATCAAAGACGATTCTGGTTGTAGACGATGACCTAGATATTGTTGAGCTATTAAGGGATTTTCTAGAGAATGACCACTTTCAAGTGAAAACCGCTTGCGACACCGCCCAAGCGTGGGACATATTTAAGGAAAACTCTGTTGATTGCATTGTTCTTGACATTATGATGCCGGGACAAAATGGATTTGAGTTTTGCCGCCGGATTCGCGGGGAGAGCAATGTACCCATCCTGTTCTTAAGTGCTCGCAGCGATGATGTGGATAAGATTCGGGGCCTTACTCTCGGAGGCGATGATTACATCGTCAAAACCGCTTCGCCGGGTGAGATCGTTGCCAGAGTAAAAGCCGTAATGCGGCGTTCCGCTTCTCCACAACAATTGGATAACAGGGTCTTGGATTACGGCCGCATTAAATTAAACCTGTCCACAAGAGAAGTACTAGTGGATGGAAATAACATCGTGCTCACACCCAGGGAATATGAGCTGCTGCGATTATTTGCCGAACATCCGAGACATGTTTTCTCCTATGAACAATTACTAGCGAAGTTTTGGGATGGGGTGGGCGACAGGCATACAATTCGGGTCCATCTTAGTCGGCTTCGTGAGAAAATCGAAGCTGATCCGAATAAACCGCTATTCCTGGTCAACGTATGGGGAGTAGGGTATCGCTTTGAGGGAGGGTAATATGAGGTCACTCCGCATTCGTACGTTTACTATGCTTTGCTTCTTCTTTATCCTCCTATTGCCGTGGATCTTTTTTGTTACTGCGCACTTTATGGAAACCAAGACACTCAGCTTCGAACAAGGTCGTCTGCAAAACGAGACCCTGCAACGAAATATATCGGAAATGACGGAGCGAATTGAATCGGACACAGACCAATGGTCAGATCCAGACTGGCAAAACCAATTGTATTCCGCGCTTCGTATAGCGAAGATGGATGTGCTCATTCAATCTGCAGAAGATCAGGAAATTTATCGTTCCAATCCTGACCGACGAGGCACTAATTTATCAACTGAGCGGTTCTCCGTCATCGAGGACGGCAAGTTGCTGGGAAGGGTTATTCTGTACTTACCTAAATCCAATCAATTTCAAGTGATGTCGGCTTTTGTCGGGCTGCTGCTTGCGATCTTTGTTGTCGGAATGGAAATGAGGCGATTCGTTCTCAAACCACTCGAGAAAATGGGAAATGCAGCAAGACAAATTGCAAAAGGGGATTGGGATGTTCGGTTACCCATGTCCAGGGTCACTGAAATCGCTGAAGTGCGCGATGGATTCGATGTTATGGTCAAGGGACTTGAGCAGTCCTATCGAAAACAGGCTGAACTGGAAGAGGAACGCCGATTCGTCATTGCGGCTGTTGCGCATGATTTACGGACACCGTTGTTCGCTTTGCGAGGCTATTTGGATGGTCTGGAGCAAGGGATCGCTCAATCTCCGGAGAAAATGGCTCAATATGTGGCGGTTTGCAAGGATAAATCAGCTCAATTGGATCGTTTGGTAGAGGACCTTTTCACTTTTACAAAAATGGAGTATGTAGAGTCGCAACTGCATGATGAAACGGTGGATTTTAACCAGGTCGTCCGGAATTCGATTGATAGTCTGGGTCCTCTGGCTCGGCAGAAAGGAGTTTCCATCTCGTTCCATGTAACGGATTGGTGCATCATCCATGGAGATATGCATTTATTAGAGCGAGCCATGAACAACCTTCTGGATAATGCCGTAAGACACACATCTGCGGGTAGTGAAATCGAAGTCCAATGTAACAAAGTTGGTGATAAGGTTAAGTTTACGATACGCGATACCGGGCCGGGCTTCTCTACGGAAGAACTTGAGCGTGTATTTGAACCCTTATATCGCGGGGAAACATCCAGAAGTCGTTCAACCGGTGGCAGCGGATTAGGCTTAACCATTTCACAAAGAATTGTTAGGCAGCACGGGGGAGAACTTGCCGCAAGCAATCATCCGGAAGGAGGAGCATTGCTTGAAGGATGGTTACCTGCAGCAACCATAGAGCAGGTGGATTCGGATGATATATAGTCGTTTTTATTGCTTGTTGAAAAAGCCGCTGAAGTGTATCTCTTACAAATAGACCCCTGGGTTTAACCAATGAGCAAATATCGTGAGCAGGGTGAGTTTGTTTGGTCTACTGGATCAACGGGGAGGGGAGACGTATTTAGATCAGGAACGATATGTTCAGCACTGTAAGTATACTTAATAAACTTGTCCGTTAAGGAACTAAGTTCAGCGATTTTTTTTGTTAAAGCAATTATTATAAAATTGTGAATCAAATTATTTTATCGTAAGGACAATAAGACCGATGTGAGTGAAGTAATTTAAAACGCCAAAGCCAACGAAAACAACACCAACAATTACCACAAATACTTTAGGGTATTCACCAGTTTAGGATTAGGGTTCTCCTTTAAGAAGAATGGGAAGATACAGGCTCCGACACCTGTGATGGCGATCAGTAAAGACATGAAAGTAGCTTCAAACATCGGATAATCAGCAAACCAACCTGAAATCGGTTTTCCTGGTGGAGCAGCGAAAAATTGAAAACCAACTCCTGCAAAACTGATAGAGATCAAAGCTAGGCCCATGGCTGCTGCAAAATAGGAAAGTGGTCTAAGCAAGTAAGGAAGTTCTGCTTTTAGTTTTGCGATGTAAGTAGCCAGGTTAATTAATGTAGTTAGGTGAGTGCACTTATATATAAATTTTCTTTGATATTTTTGAAATCACTAAGTTGTAAGTCTTTCAATCAAAGTATATTCCAGAGGAATCAATGTTTTGTCAGTTGAATGAAGCATGTTCTGCAGAATTAAAATTGCATTCTCTGACTGCTGATCCACAGGATAGTGAATAGTTGTCAGATCCATTAAGTTTGCCACCTCTGTATTATCAAATCCTATGATCCCAACGTCCCCTGGAACCGAAAATTTAGACCTCCTTAGTTCAGTAATAAATCCGGCTGCAACCTCATTAAAGCATCTGATCCAGCCTGTATCCAAAACCATGATTGGCCGAATATTTGAAATGATGCTGCCGCGTGGCAGCAAGAAGCTTGGCATGTCCAAAATGAATATGCTTGGTGTTGGTCCAAAAATTATTCGTGGCCTTATGAACTAATAATAATGTTCCGTATTTGGAAGAATTGATAGAGTCCGTCATTGCACAAGGAGCCGAGTTGGTAGCTTGCCAAATGTCCATGGATTTAATGGGGCATTCAGCGTGAAGATTAATAGACCAAGTTACAATTGGTGGTGTCGGTTACTGTCTTGGACAAGCATCCCAAGCGAATCATTACCTATTTATTTAAAGTCAATTCCTACTTTGAGTTAATGAATAAAAACGTTATTAACAGACAAAGAAAACCAAACTTTACTAGAGAAGTTAGAAAGTAAGAGTAAAGATATTGTCAACGACGCAGCGCCGGGCGTATAGGAGCATAGCGCCGTACTGGTCGAAGCGGCTGGTGAGACGTCCGGAGGAACGATTACTATTACTGTCAAGCAGCCATAGGATCCACAGAACAAGACGGTAACGCTAATATACATTGAGCTATAAATTAATCCATCTTGTGCTGATCATGTAAAGCGTTTCAATCGCAAATAGTGATTTTTTTATAATGAAGCTTATTGACTGGGAAGCTCTCAATGGGAAACGGATTGAATCTTGTAGCTAAGGTGAAGTGAATTATATAGATTCTCGAGCAAACGAAAGGCACATATCTTTTGATTCAAAACGCAGTTCTCTCTATATCATTGATTATGTAAATAACAAAAGAGGCGTATTCCTCCTTTGATTATCGAGAAAGGGCTGTCCCAAAAGGCCCTTAAACGGCATATCGGTGAAGAACAATAACACCGATATGCTCAAACGGGACGAAGTAGAATTCAATCCTGCTTTGTCCCCTTTGCGTTTTACCATCATTGCCGCTTTCTTAAGCCGGTTGTGCGCAAGGCAAAGCCACCCGACCTCCAGGCTTACTTTTTGCAAGCAGAGTAGCAGGAATCTCCAGAAACCTCGATTGTTTTTGAATTGCCTAAATACACCCAATTAACTCGCTCATCTGACGAACCGAAAGGGTGTAACCTTTTCGCTGCGAAGTCGTTTCCGCATGGCATTTTTTTCATCATGTAGGTCAGGGACTTGCAATTATAAACTTTAATGATAATATTTACTATAAATTCAATGGTATCTCACAAATAAATACACAAATAATGTCGGATGACAAGAACATTATTTCACATCAAAACCCTGCGAAGATTAAGGCTTTTTTAGGATTTGTGTACAATTGAATTGTCTGATAATGTACAATGGCACAAAGGTACCCTCTTGACTGAAGGTAGGACGATTTAAACCCTGAGCTGACCACACGCAGAAGGATAACCGCTGAGTCCGAGATGGTAGATGTATTGAAATCGACAAAAATCGCGGGCTAAGTACCATTCTAAGTCGCTAAATAGCGGCTTTTTGTTTTAAGAAAAAACATTGTGCCAGTATAGATTAAATTGTTATCTAAAATTCACGCCAAAAGATATTGACACTCAAAATTCATTAGGAAACTGCAGGGCAGTAGTTGAAATCATCTCGCCTATGAACATCACTAACCTTACAAATTGCATTTAGCGCTGTGGCAAGGCTATTTTATGTTTTGATTAATGTCGGATCATAGCAATTACTTTTAAGTATGGTGGATATTATAAATTTAGCTTAGAAACGCAAATGATGTATAATGACTCAGGAACTCTATAATCAACAAAATTAATATAAATTCAAATAGCATAAGCTGAGGTGTACGATGAATCGCTTATTACTCGTAGAAGATGATGAAAATCTGGTGTTTGGTATTCAATATACACTGTCCAATGAAGGATATGAGGTCGTTGTGGCGGGGAACTTGGAAGAAGCCAGACAGGCACTGCAGGCAAAGACGATCGATCTGATTTTGTTGGATGTCACTTTGCCTGATGGATCGGGATATCAACTGTGCAGTGAGATTAGGGTAACGTCGCAAGTGCCCATAATCTTTTTGACGGCTTTGGATGAGGAAGCAAACGTGGTCGCAGGGCTTGATCTCGGAGCAGACGACTATGTAACCAAGCCTGTTCGTACCAAAGAACTTATATCACGAATTAAAGCCGTATTACGACGTAACAACAAGGGAAAACAAGAAGCAAGCTTATGGATGTCCGATAGCATCCAGGTGCGTATTTTAGAAGGAACTGTACTCAAAAACAATAGTGAAATTACACTAACGACGCTTGAATACCGACTATTATTGATGTTGATCTCTAATCCGAAGCAGATATGCAGCAGAAGTTCAATTCTGAATCATCTCTGGGATCTCTCGGGCGACTTCATTGATGATAATACGCTCTCTGTCCATATCCGCAGATTAAGAGAGAAAGTCGAAGATATTCCTGCAGCACCACAATATATCGTAACCGTTCGGGGGATCGGGTATAAATGGAATGTGGAAGTTATAGGGAGATGAACATGATCGAAGTTTTGCGAAATCCAGAGTGGAAATCTATCGCCATTAAAGTACTTGCTCTGCAAGTTCTTTTGTCGTTTATGATGTTTTTATACATGCAGCATCAAGTTGATAGCATCAATACAACTATCGTGAATCAGAATAGCGCCCTAATCGGACATTTGTTGATGAAGGATCCCCAGTTGGAGAATGAGGTGATTCACTTTGTTACCCAAGGAGCCCATACCGATGACATCACTGAGGGGCAACGTATCCTTGCACAATACGGATATCAGGCGGGTATGTCTTTAGAAGATCAGCCGGCTCTTTCAGGACTAGCATTACCCTTAAAAACAGCGACTCAAGTATTGTTGTTCCTGATCCCACTCATGGTATTGCTTCTGTGGGAGTATCGTAAATTTTTTGTGAAAGTCAGAACGATTTCCCATGCGGCCGAGCAGGTTGTGGAACAGCAATTTGATAAAAAACTGCCTGAGACGGAGGATGGAGACTTCGGCTCACTTGGCCGGAGCTTCAATGCGATGGCTGAAAGACTAACTAACAGCCTGGAGCTACTCCAGCAGGAAAAAACCTTCTTGCGCAATCTGTTATCCGACATTTCCCACCAACTCAAAACACCCCTGTCTTCTCTGATAGTGTTCAATGAAAATCTGCTGAATGATCCCGGGATGAAAGAAGAAATGAGAATGACGTTTCTGGAACGAAGTCGGCAGCAGCTTGATCGAATGGAATGGCTCATCATCAGCCTGCTCAAGCTGGCACGAGTCGAAGCGGGAGCAATTGGATTTCGTAAAGAAAGGATCGAGCTAAGGGAGATGGTGGAGAGCGCTGTCTATTCACTCCGGACAGTAGCAGACCAGAAGCGGCAAAACATAACCATCCTTGGAAGCGAGAATGCGTTTGTGCAGGCAGATGAAGAATGGCTTAAGGAAGCTGTCATGAATTTGATAAAAAATGCACTCGAACACACCCCGCCAGAGGGGAAGGTTCGAATCCATTTGGAGGAAAACGCACTGTTTGATACAATCATAATTCAGGACAACGGCGAAGGTATACATCCCGATGATATGCCTCATATTTTCAAACGATTCTATAAAGGCAAGAACCATAACAAGCCCAACAGTATAGGGATTGGTCTGGCTTTGACCAAATCGATCATTGAGGAACAACACGGGATCATTACGGTGGAGAGTGTGCCTCAAGAAGGAACGACATTCAGAATTTCGTTTTTCAAAAAAGAGTGGACTTAAGAAGAAGCTTACGAAAATGTAAGCTTCTTCTTCACTTCAACGTAAGCTTCCACACCTATAATGACAATCAAGCAATGTTAATCATACAACTGGAGGTACAACAGGGTGGAAATTTTGAAGACCGAACATTTATGTAAAATATACGGAAGTGCTGAGTCTAGGGTGGAAGCATTGAGAGATGTTAATCTGTCCGTCAATCAAGGAGAATTCGTTGCGATCGTGGGCGCCAGCGGATCTGGCAAAAGCTCATTGCTGCATCTGCTCGGGGGAGTGGATCAACCAACAAGTGGCCAAGTCATTATTGACGGTATGGATCTGTATTCTCAAAGTGAAAATGAACTAGCTGTGTTCAGAAGACGCAAAATCGGTTTTATTTTTCAATCGTATAATCTGATCCCGGTGTTAACTGCGGAAGAAAACATTAAATTGCCGATGCTGCTTGAGAATAAACATGTGGACGAGGGTTATCTTGAGGAATTATTGAGCGTGCTGGGACTCAGCGATCGAAGGCAGCACCTTCCGTCCCAATTATCAGGCGGGCAACAGCAGCGAACTGCAATTGGACGCGCATTAATCAATAAACCATCGATTATTCTGGCGGATGAACCAACCGGCAATCTGGATAGCAAGAACAGTAAAGAGATTGTGGATCTGCTTACCTTCTCCGTCAGAAAATACAATCAAACCTTGATTATGATCACACATGATTTGAATGTGGCCCAGAGAGCGGACCGTGTTGTAAATATAAAAGATGGTACACTCTTGCAGCAAACAGGGGTGAAAGATCGTGAATAAATATACCAGTCTTACCCAAAAATATTTACTAGGGCAGAAAAAAAGATCAATACTAACGATCGTTGGCATTATTTTGTCTGTGACTCTACTTACAGCCATAGGAACCATTGGCCTTAGCTTCAGAGACAAGGTGGTTCGGCAAACCGTTCAAGAGTACGGGGATTACCATGTTTCTTTTAACGGATTACCGGGAGAAGCAGTCTCAAAAGTCGTCAATAACGCATCCGTAGAGAGTGCTGGAATCATTAGCAGAGAAGGTTATTCGGTCATCAGCAAAACGAGTGAGAAAGAAAAGAAGGAAAACCCGTTTGCTGCACCTTATCGGTATTTGAATCTCAAAGGTTATGATGCCGATGCGATGAACATGCTCCAGGTTCAGCTGGATTCGGGCAGACTCCCCAGGAATTCGCATGAAGTTATTCTTTCGACATGGGGCCTGGATCGTTTTGTGACCAAACCAAAGCTTGGAGATTCGATTACCCTGAGTCTGGGAGAACGAACTGTCGCATCAACCGGGGAGATCAAACTTATCCATGGTCTGGGTGATTTTGGCTGGGATCTGGATGAAGGCTTTCGTCCCCAAAAAGAGAGAGAATTCACCATTGTGGGATTTATGAAGACAGGTAGTAACGCTTCGTGGTCTTCCAGCTTCATCTTTCCAGCCATCACGTATGAAGATAATGTGAAAACCGATGCGGATAAAAATTATTTTATTTATGTCAAAATGAAATCGATGAATCAGATTCAGGCAAAGACGGAAGCGATGATATCTTCATTGAAGCTAGAGCAAGTGGATCAAGGCTCTGCCTTAGCGCTGGATAAGGATAATCAATATAAAAATATTCGTGTCGATTATAATAATGAACTGCTTAAGTTGTATGGTAAAAGCACCTATGAAGGTGTAAACCATAGTTTGTTATATGCATTCGCAGCAATCATCATTATTATTATGGGTTGTACGAGTGCAGTGATATATAATACGTTTCATATTTCAGTTCTGGAGCGGACCTCGCAATTCGGAATGCTGCGGTGCATTGGGGCTACCCCATCACAAATACGTAAATTGGTTCTCAAAGAGGCTACAATACTGAGTCTAATTGGTATTCCTGTTGGATTATTGATGGGAACTGTTTTTATGAAACTTCTGTTTTACAACATCAGCTTTTTGGCGTTGGGATTTCTGAATGATATGCAAATGGTCATCTCCCTACCAATTTTGATCATAGCCGGTGCGTTGGGGTTATTGACTGTTTATCTGTCTGCTATCGGACCTGCGAGACTGGCAGCGAAGGTATCTCCACTTGAGGCGGTGCTTAGCTCGGGAGGCACGAAAGTGGAGAACGTAACATCTGTCCGGAAATCAAAACTGCTGGGGAAACTGTTGGGTATCGAAGGACAGTTTGCTAATCGAAACATCAGGCGGAACAAAAAGCGCTTCCGCATCACTGCCTTTTCCATAGTGGTCAGCATGATTCTATTTATTGTTTTTAGCGGACTAGCTGGTTTGTTGGGGCAACCATCTCAATCAGGTACCAATTATTCCTACTCGGTTATCTATGAAGGACCTTCCAAACGGATCGATGATTCCGTATTTTCTGACATTGTTAAGCTTGATGCAGTTGAACATGCCTATCCGTATTACAATAATCAAGTGATGGCTATCTTTCCGAAAGAAAAAATTAATCCCAAGTATTATGAACTCCGTCCGGGAATGTATTCTGTTGAAGAGGGAGGGGGGTACCGCACAGACAACAATTACCTTGAATCCTATGGAGATAATGGACTCGATGCTCTGAAACCCAGACTAACGGCTGGTAAGATCGACAAAGAGAAGATGAACCGGGAAAATGGCGTTATCGTCAATCAGAAATTAAGTATGATAACAGAGGATGGAAGACAGATTGTTATGGATCAAACCCAACTCAAGGTTGGGGATCACATCAAAGTACGTAGCTTGGAATTGGGCGAGAAGGGCCGTGGTTACACAACACTGACGGTAACAGGAATTGTTGATCAAGGCTTGTTGTCGAGCAGCTATAATGAGAGTGCTATTATTGAATTCATAACGACGCCTGAAGTCGTAGAGAAGGTTACAGGGAACGATACGTACTCCAGAATCTTTATTCTTGCCAAAACCGATATTTCCAACAAACCAATTACGGACTATCTCAAAACCCTGCCCCAAAAAGATGCAGGTTACAGCTACACAGATAAGGTGGAGCAACTTGCCCAAGCCAAAAACGACGCGACAACCGCAAAGATCTTTTTGTATGGTTTTATGGGTGTCATTGTCCTGATTGCGTTCCTGAATATACTTAACACCGTCAGCACCAATCTTATTCTGCGAACCAAAGAATTTGCGGTGCTCAAAGCTATCGGCATGACACAGCGTAATGTAGGGAAAATGATCCTGTTGGAAGGCGTTTTATACGGCCTTTACTCTGCGCTATACGGTAGTATACTCGGAATAGCACTAAGCTATGGGATACATCATCTCTTTAAAGGTGCTTTCGACGTAGGTTGGGCCACTCCATGGTCTAGTGTTGTTCTTGCATGTGCAGGTGCCATAGCAACAACACTCGTTGCTACAGCTTGGCCGATGTATCGATTAAACCAAACAAGTATCGTAGAGGCATTGAGAAAGGAAACGTAAAGAACGGTTAAACTTAATTTAGAAAGATTCGCAGATGATTATAGCCGTTCAAGTAGACTGAACATAATGATATGCTTAGGCCGTGATCGCTTCCCAATACCATAATTGGGAGCGGTCCTATTTTATAAACTTTTTCTGGGTCTTTCAATTAGGAAAGCAGGATTTCTATACAGGAATTATCAAGCATTCCCTCTCCTCAATGAATACCTAGTTAATCAAGATGGTACAGTTTGAGGGAGTTGCCAAGTACAATGTGTTCATTCTTAGTACTCTATAAGAGCTCGTTTTAATAGGTCGGCAATTGTAGAAATCTTAATTTAGTTCTATACATCATAATACATTGAAATATAATAGTGACTGTTAATAACAAAATTAAATCAGATTTTATATCTGAAAAGGAGATGCCTCTATGGATATAAGTAAATATAATGTGCATTGCGATAGTCAGAGCAAATTCAGCAGAGACCTTATGCCGTACTTATCCATTGTCGAGCGACAAGAACATAGTTTGCATAAGGATTAGATTACAGGTTTTTCAGACCTAAGGCAATAATTCTGTTTAATGCTAAAAAGGTATAAGAAGATAGATATAGGGAACCCGGGAGAAATAATAAGAGAGATTATGCCCATAAAAGATTACTTAGCTAAGTATTGACTTTAAACAAAAAGATTGTTATTATTTTCACAAGAAAAGAATGTAATACTTTTCACAAAGTAAGAGGAGGAATAGTTATGTTAACTACATTCAAAGCTACCGCTACAAAATTCCCTGAAGGTTTACAGGTCGAGGCTCAATCCAGAGGTTTTAAAATTTTGATGGATGAGCCCCAAGATTTAGGAGGAACGGATAAAGGGATGAATCCGGTCGAAGCGCTATTATGTGCACTTGGGGCATGTCAGTCCATCGTTGCTGCTGCCTTTGCGGATGCGTACAACTTTTCATATGAAGAATTGTATGTTGAGCTTGAAGGAGACTTGGATCCGGATGGATTCATGGGGCTCGCAGATGTAAGAAGCGGATTTCAGGAAATTCGTTTTATAATGCACTTTAAAACAACAGAAAGTCAAGAAAAAGCAGAAGCTTTTGCAACATTCATTGAGAAGACTTGTCCGGTTGGAGACTGCTTGGCCAACGGAGTTAAATTGGTGCAATCCGGGGTAGTTAGACACTAACATATGCGCTAAGAAGGGATTATCCATCCCTCTCTGGTAGTGAAGGAGCTTGATTTTCATGGAGATAAAAATGTCAATGATTCCTGGAGGAAAAAAAGGAAAAGCCGGGACCATCAATTTCCAACTAGGGGACAAGGTTTCATTCGGAGACTTACTCGTTGAAATTGAAACAGGCAAAGGCAATCGAGAAGTTACAGCGACTGCGGAGGGTACCATCAGCCATATTTTGTTTGAAGAAGGTGGAGAAATTTCCTCCAATCAAGTGTTGTTCACGTTAGAAACCGCTTTGGAAGACGAGGTATTATCTAAGACGCAGGATAATGAACTCAAACATCCAGTCATGACTAAGAAAGTGGAGCTATTGATTATTGGAGCAGGACCAGGTGGGTATGTATCCGCAATTTATGCAGCCAAAAAGGGAATACAAGTTACATTAATTGAAAAAGAAGAATTGGGCGGCACTTGTTTAAATGTAGGTTGCATCCCGACGAAATCATTGGTTAAATCTGCTGAAATATGTCATCATGTCAAGCAATCATCTTTATTTGGTATTAACACAGGTACGGAACTTCAAGTTGATATGCATCAGATTATTCGTCGTAAAGATGAGATTAAGGCAAAATTAATATCCGGAATTGATTATTTGATGGAAAAGAATGAAATAGAAATCATCCGAGGGCAAGCTTCTTTTTTGACTAAACATGAAGTGAGGATAAACGGGCAGACTAACTACCAAATTTCAGCCAACAATATCATCGTTGCGACAGGCTCCAAAATTTTCAAGGTTAATATCCCTGGCATCGATCTTCCCTTTGTAATGACCAGTACTGATGCGCTTGCATGCACCGAACTACCGAAAAGCATTACGATTATCGGTGGGGGTGTTATCGGTATGGAGTTTGCCTTCATCTATCGTTACTTGGGCGTTGAAGTGCATGTAGTTGAATTTATGGACCGACTATTGACCATGATTGACAGTGATATATCCGAAGAGATCAAGCATTCAGCAGAGCAAGCGGGGATTCATATTCACACGAAATCGAAGGTATCCAAAATCCAGCGTTCTGATGATGGACAAGCGATCGTAAGTTATGAGGATTCCCTAGGGGATCACTTGTTGGTTAGTGAAAAAGTATTGGTAGCTGTTGGAAGAGAACCTAATTTGGATGGTTTGGAGGTTGAACGAGCCGGAATCCAGCTTAACAATAATGGGCGAGGCATTGCCGTGAACGAACATATGTGTACTAACGTTGAGCATATTTATGCGATAGGTGATGTTACGAATATTATGCAACTTGCCCATGTTGCCTCGCATCAAGGTATTACTGCCATCGATTCAATTGTAGGCGAATCGGAAGGAATGCGCTATGGTGCAATCCCGAACGTTATTTTCACATCACCTGAAATAGCCAGTGTAGGATTATTGGAGGATGAATGTAAACAGCAAGGAATGGATTACAGTGTGAGTAAGGTCTCCTTTACCAGCAATGGTAAGGCCTTAACAATGAATGAACCGGAAGGTTTTATTAAATTGATTAAGAATAATCACTCACAAAAAATTGTTGGAGGGGCAATTATTGGTCCCGATGCATCTTCTTTAATCAGTAGCTTAACGCTCGCCATAACAAACGAGCTGACAGAACAACAAATTAAACATACGGTCTTTGCTCACCCAACAACGGGAGAAGTAATTCATGAAGCTGCATTCGGCCTTAGTATCGGTGCGCTCCATCAAGCATGAGGAAACGAATGTAAGTATTCATTTCCTATATGGTGAAATGTTTGCTATCATATAATGAATAGTGGAAAAATACACGGCGATAAAACTGTTGGGATTGGTTGGTGTGTCTATTGTTTAATTTAGAGGATTGCCTTGCATTTGTTACAAACCGTAGTGGGAAATTCTTCGCGGAAGCATTGGAAAAAGAGTTTCGAGCCTACCATATCACCAGGAGTCAGTGGATCGCTATGTATTATATCTATATTCATGAGTCCATTACCCAGCGCGAACTAGCGGAAAAAATGTCAATTAAAGAACCGAGCGTAGTTCGTTTGCTCCAAAAACTGGAGTTGGATGGAATGTTATACCGCTCCACTGCAACTGCTGATAAACGTGTAAAGCAGTTGGAACTTTCTGATAAGGGCGTGAAAATCTGCCTTGATTTAATGCCAATTGCCGAAAAGTTTAAAAATGATACAATTGCTGGAATATCCAAGGACGATCTTGAGACATTCAAACATGTGTTGAATAGTATGGTAGAGAATACTTTGAAATAGCCAAATATAAATGGACCCTTTTGCTTTTTTTATTGGAAGCGACAGGGTCCATTTTTATTTAAATATTCTTAGATTATTGAAAAATAGAAAAAGTCCACTCCTAAGTCACCAATAATGATAATTTAATTCTATATATTGTAAATGTAACTTAACTAAATACATATTTATGAATTGTTATACCATTTATTGATAGATATTAATGTCATTTGATACATATATAATTCACGCTCAAGCTATAATGATGTATCTCAATCATTGGAAGATGATCGTTTAAAAATTGTAATCTAAAGATATTTACAAATTTAATGGACAGGAGTATTGATCAACATGAAGACAGACATCTTAATCTCGCAGGCAGATCCAAATTCTCTTGTTGGAGCAAAACTCAATTTAATGGCAGTTGGAGATATGGCACATTCAATTGTGGGGTCAAGTAATCAAAGCATTACTGATGCGACATTCAGAATGCTATGGAAGTCTAAGAACAATCGATTTAGTCATGAATTTACCTATGAGGCAAAAATCGGTGACAAATCGCTCGGAATGATTACGTGTTTACCATATACCACTCTGGATCAATTGGGCTCATCTACAGCGAAACAACTGTTTTCATACCGAAAACTAGGACTGAAGGAAGGATTCGAAGGGGAGTACCATATTGCAACTCTTGCAGCTATGCCCGAAAGCAGAGGCATGGGTATAGGCTCCCAACTCATTCAACATGCAGAAGAGCAGGCGATTAGACAGGGGTATAACCTAAGTTCCCTTACAGTCAAAAAAGAGAATCATCTCGCTGCCAAACTATACGTCAAACTGGGCTAAGAAATTACATCCGAAGTAGTAAAACCTACTTTATCTTTGTATCGAATGGTCAAAAAACTAAACTGAAAGCCCTAATACGTGTTGGTTCGATCAATGTAACCAATAATTGAAGAAAATTTCTAATCTAAAGTCGCTAATGTAGCGGCTTTTTTTGCATTTAGGTTAACGATTGTCCTTGTCCAGAGTTGAGAGATTCCATTTATACCACTTCGAGAGAGTTGACACAATTCAACTTCAAACGTATAATTCAATTAATCGATTGAATAATTGATAAATTAAGTGAGGGGATTATATTATGGGAGCAGTATCATTAACAAAACAAAATTTTGAATCGAACGTTAACACGGGAGTGACTTTAGTCGATTTCTGGGCACCATGGTGTCCACCTTGTCAAGTGCAACTTCCAATCGTAAATGATCTAGCTGATGATTTGGCTGGGCAAGCAACCATTGCCAAAGTCAATGTAGATGAGGAACTCGAATTGGCACAGCAATTCGGAGTTAGAAGTATTCCAACGCTTCTCTTATTTAAAGATGGCAAATTAGCTGAGACCATGATTGGTGTGAATCAAAAACAAGCTCTTAAAGAAAAAATTCAAGGATTGCTTAATTCAAAATAAGTAAATTGTTAATCTTGTTCTTTAACCTATGTGAAGAGAACGACGGATCAGGATTCATCTGAACCGTCGTTCTTTTCAACATAAGAATTGACAGAATGATAAAGTCAAAACCGTAGAAAGGAGTATTTAAAATGGAAGTTACATGTGCTAAATCAGATATTAAAGAACGTTTATATCAACAATTTGCTCGAATTGGGAAATGTTTATCGAGTGACAAAAGACTTGAGATTATGGATATCTTGTCAAACGGACCGAAATCTGTTGATAGTTTAGCTACTCAAACAGGTATGAGCGTGGCGAATGTATCCCGTCACTTACAGATTTTGCTGGAAGCTAAGCTCGTTAAATTTCACAAAAAGGGTACGTTTGTTATATATAACATCAGTGACTCATCTGTAACACAATTCTTGTCCTCATTGTGGAATATATGCGAGGACAGACTCGCTGACATCAAGCTGATTAAAGATGAACTGGAAGAGCAATATGAAGGAGTTCGTAATATTAGTAAAAACGACCTAATGCTTCGAATGAAGCAAGATAACCTCGTTCTCATAGATCTTCGTCCCGTTGAGGAGTATGAAACATCTCACATTCCAGGTGCTATTTCTGTACCCTTAGAACAGTTAGAAGTATTTCTACAAACATTAAATAAAGATGTAGAACTTGCTGCCTATTGCCGAGGGCCTTTTTGTTCTATTGCATCTCAAGCTGTGAATTATATCCAAGAACAGGGTTTTAGAGCATACCGAATAGAAGAAGGCGTTCACGAGTGGAATGCTTACGGAAGTCCGGTTTCAGCCAAGGCAACCATATGATATATGTCCTTATAATCGTTCTTATACTGATGTACTGGATATATAAATATATCCGCTTCATACGTAACGTAACGGTTTTATCTTTAAAATCAAACCTAATCTTGGTGCCTGATCATACTAAATGCCTCGACATAAGAGATAGTTCTGATTTTGAAAAAGAGCACATTCCAAATTCCATTAATATCTCTATAGGACGATTGCCTTATGTTTGGAGAAAAGAAAATTTGACGCCCGAAGATAGCGTAATTATTCTGACCAATAACTACTTTAAAGGAATAAAAGCTATACGTATTTTACGAAAACAGGAATTTTATGATTTGTATTTATTGGTAGGCACGATAACTCAATTCATTGAATGGAGTCAAAGTCAGCAGAGAAATTCAGAACAATTTTGTAATGAATATGATTGGAGCAGTACCCATATATGTTCCGAATAACATACAGTAAGGCGTGATTTTATGACACATGTCCAAGAAATAACTTCAGTGAATGAAATAGATACGTTTATTCAGAATAATCGACTAAGTATGCTATATGTGTCTCAAGATAATTGTAGCGTATGTCATGCAATTTATCCCAAACTGAAAGAATTGCTTAACCATTATCCAGAAATAAAGCTTGCTCATATCGATGCTAGTCAAGTAGAAGCAGTGGCTGGCAAATTGTTAACTTTTACTGTCCCCACGATTATCTTGTTCTATGACCAAAGGGAGTATCTTCGTGACGGTCGGTTTGTCCAATTTGAGCAATTAAAAGCAAGATTAGATGAGGTTTATAACGCTATATAAAATAAGAAAAAAACAAAGGATGTATATTATTCAATTAATTATTCTTTTTGTACTATACTATTAAAAGTCCCATCATTCTAAACTTTTGGGGTATATTTATGGAGAAGATGAAAGCCATGCATATTCCAGCTGCAGAAGAAAAAATTTAGTTAGTTGAAGTACCAGTTCCGCAACCTGCAGAAGGGCAAGTGTACTCCGATTGATGCTTGCGGCGTATGCAATGGAGACTTGATGGCGATGGGTGGTGCGGCGTCAGCCTATCCTCGTATCCTTGGACATGAAGTGATAGGAATTGTTGATAAGCTTGGAGCAAGCGCATCAAAATAGAATATTGGTGAACATGTTGGCATTGGATGGCATGCGGGACATAGCCAGTTTACCGGATTAACGATGGACGGTGGATATGCGGAGTACATGGTTGCATATGTAGACAGTTTGTCTAGTATCCCAAATGAAATTTCGGTGATGGAAGCTGCTTCACTAATGTGTGCTGGTAAAACAACCTTTAGTGCCATCAAAAATTGTAAAGCTCGTCCTGGTGATCTGGTAGCAATTCAGGGAATTGGTGGGCTAGGACATCTGGCCGTTCAGTTTGAAAGCAAAGCAGGATTCCTCACCTTGGCTATTTCACGAGGAAATAATAAAGAAGCTCTTGCACGGGAACTAGGAGCTCATCACTACATTGATTCGGCCGAAGAAGATCCATCTGAGGCATTGCAAGGATTAGACGGTAACAAAGTTTACCTAGCAACTGCACCTAACGCAAAGGCTGTTTCCTCTTTGATCAACGGGTTGGGTCAAGACGGCGAGCTTATCATTGTGACAACTTCCTCTTATTCATTAGAATTATCAGCAATGGACTTTATGAAGGGACCTGGCACAGTCAAAGGTACGTTAACAGGGGGAGCGGAAGAAATTCAAGCGACGATTAATTTCAGTGTATTGACGGATACTCGTCCTATGATTGAGTCATATCCATTAGATCGTGCTAGCGAAGCTTATGATAAAATGAAGTCACCATCCCTCATTTCCGTGCTGTACTGAATATTTTTGAATAAACGTGTAATCTCCAGTAGAGATCGCACGATTAGCAGAAAAATCGCAATGTTTGAGTAAAACCACTTGTTCAAGTTGAACAAGTGGTTTTTCTTATAAGTTAAAATAGATCCTAAGCTTTAATACAGATACACGTTATGTCGAGTGACGTTTTCTCCCAAAATGGAAAAACCCAACTGCGCAAGCTGTCATAAGACCAGCTGCCACTTCATCATTAGCACAAAAAATAGCATCAGGTGTATTTTCCTGTAATACCCACCACTCAGCTATCTCCTCACCATCTCTAACAACAGTTTTATCTTCGAAATGAGAAAGGGATACGTCCTGAGTTTGTGCTTTTTTATAAATTCCGAATGGGCACGAATGCGTACCTCTGTATTTAATCCTTTGGACATGGAATATACACTAAGTATTTTTTGATAACCTTTGGAATGAAGATGCTCAAGACCTGTCCAGTAGGCATCGAATTGATCCATAAAGACAGATGGAGATCATTCTGAAGACGCTGCCAAGTCACAATGGGACCATACCTGGTATAGGATTCAATAACATCCCATTCATTGGATCGTATCATACATACAATAGCATCTAATTGCTTCCTTTTTGGCATCTCCATTCGTGATAAATAGAGTGATGTTGAAACCGTTCTTCTCGGCAATTAAAGTGAATGCACGAACAAAATTAATAATAATGGGAGTAAAAGAGGCGGTTATTATTCCAATCTAATGAGTTTCAACTTTTTTTTAGAGAAATAGCATTAACATTGGGGACATAATCAAGCTCCTCAATAATTCCTAAAACTTTTCGTTTATTTAAGTCACTTACATAGCCACGGTTGTTAATTACTCTCGACACAGTTGCTGTAGATACTCCAGCTAAATAGCAACATCTTGAATATTAGGCACCTCTAACCATCTCTTCTGAGAAAGCATATCACGTTTTCTAAGCTACCACAAAGTAGAAAAGGACGACATTTGAAGCCTATTTTTTATGCTTGACATGTAATGCATTACATAAATTACAGTACAAATACAGTAATAATTTAGTCATGAGGAGGAACTCTATATGAAAAAAAGGTTGAAGATTGTAACTATCGGTGGAGGTTCAAGTTATACACCGGAATTGGTGGAAGGATTTATCAAACGATATCATGAACTTCCGATAACTGAGCTATGGTTGGTCGACATTGAAGCAGGCAGAGAAAAACTTGAGATTGTTGGTGCCATGGCTCAACGGATGGTAAAAGCTGCGGGTATTGATTGTGAAGTCCATTTGACACTTGATCGACAGGAAGCTTTGAGAGATGCAGATTTTGTGACCACTCAACTGCGAGTAGGACATATGGATGCACGGATCAAAGATGAGACGATACCCATTAAATACGGACTAATTGGTCAAGAAACGAATGGGGCAGGGGGAATGCTAAAAGCATTTCGAACCATTCCAGTTATTCTAGATATCGTTGAGGATATGAAAGTGCTTTGTCCAAATGCATGGCTGATTAACTTCACGAATCCAGCAGGCATGGTTACGGAAGCAGTTCTTCGTTACGGAATGTGGGAGAAGGTTATTGGATTGTGTAATGTACCCATTGTGGCTGTGAAAAATGAATCCGCAGTACTTGAAAAGAATGAAGATGAATTATTTTTCAAATTTGCGGGGATTAATCATTTACACTGGCACAAGATTTATGGAAACAATGGCCAAGATCTTACCCGTCAAGCGATCGATAAACTGTATGGTCCTGAAGCAAAATCAGAGAAAATCGTTGAAAACATTAAAAACATGAGATTCCTTCATGAACAAATTGTACAATTAGAAATGCTCCCATGTCCTTATCATCGTTACTATTACATGACTGATGCGATGATCCAAGAAGAACTTGCAGAAGCGAAGGGAGAAGGAACTCGCGGACAAGTAGTGAAACGCTTAGAAGAAAGTCTGTTCGAACTTTACAAAGACCCAGGATTGGATCATAAGCCAGAAGAACTTGGAAAACGAGGTGGAGCTTATTATAGTGATGCTGCCTGTGAGATTATTAACTCCATTTATAACAACAAAGGCACCCAGATGGTTGTAAGTACACGCAATAATGGAGCGATTAATGACCTGCCAGTGGAAAGTGCCATTGAAATCACCAGTGTGATTACTTCCCATGGTGCTGAGCCTATTCATTTCGGTTCTTTTCCTCCCGCACAACGAGGATTATTACAGCTAATGAAGTCCATGGAGGAATTAACGATTGAAGCTGCGGTTACAGGAAGCTATGCAACGGCACTCCAAGCATTTACGTCCAATCCACTTGTCCAAAGTGGTGATTCCGCTAAGGCTTTGTTGGATGAATTACTCGAGGCTCATAAAGAATACTTGCCGCAGTTTTACCGGGAAGAGTCCCTTCATGTATAAGCGGTTCAATAGTATATTGAATAATTAGATTTTCTTTAAATTAAAAAAGACTTCAAAGCCTAGTAAATGGGCCTTGAAGTCTTTTTTAGATTTGAAAAATATTGTACTTCTTGTGCTCCAGAAGTCAGCCTAATGTAAATGAAAATGTTCCTGCCATTCATTCAAACCCTCTTCCATACGATAAGCTGTAAAGCCTTCAGATTGTAATTTCTGTGCGGCTAATGCAGAGTAGACACACAGTGGGCCTCTACAATATGCAATAATCTCTGTATTTTTTGGGATGTCCCTTATGAATACTTCTAACTCTTCCATCGGCATCGAGATTGCTCCCGCGATATGATCCATTTCATATTCTTCTTTAGGACGTAAATCCACAAGAATAATTGAATCATTTTTTATTCTCTCCCTAACCTCGTCCATGGTAAGTGTTTGAATGTCGTCAAGATTGTTAATAAAGTCATCTTTCATTCTACTGATGTCAGGAATCTGTTTCTCACTAATTCGCCATAAAGAGGACAGAAAATTGATGATCTCCGGGTCAGCTAAAGAATAGATCACAAAAGTTCCTTTTTTCGTGAATTTAACAAGCTTAGCATCGAGTAGAACTTGAAGGTGCCTGGATACATTCGCAACGTTCATATCTGTAGAAGCAGCTATTTTTTCTACTGTTCTTGAGCCATTGGACAACAGGTTTAAAATCTCCAAACGCTTATCACTGGATAGACATTTTCCTATTCTGGCCAATTGTTTATATAGGTCTTCTTTAAAAAGCTTCGCTGAATTCAATAATTCTTCCATAATCGTCAACCTCTATTCTTATTTTATGTTCAACGGGACTTCCCCACTTCAATTCGAACGATATTCTCAACCCTTTATAGATTCAATTGAATATTAAAATTTTAACATGAACAACCTGAGTGAAGTCAAGTTATAAGGCTGAAATGTATCTAAGTAAGAACTCAAACTCCAAACATTCATTTCAATCTATGGATATCCCGCCTGCAGTCAATTGATGAGGATAAGTTGACGAAGAGATCCTACAATGCTATAATTCAATTAATCAATTGAATATTAAAAGATATTCATATATGTAATTGTCATACACACTCAAATTTGGAGGGATAACATATGTACAAATCTGTAATTGTCGGAACAGGGCCAGCGGGATTAACCGCAGCAATTTACTTGGCTCGTGCGAATATGAACCCACTCGTTATTGAAGGGCTTGAACCAGGAGGACAGCTTACAACCACAACCGAAATTGAGAATTATCCTGGGTTTCCTGAAGGAATCATGGGACCTGAGTTAATGGATAATATGCGTAAACAAGCTGAGCGGTTCGGGGCTACGTTTGTTAACGGTTGGGTAAAAGCAGTAGATTTGAATAACCGACCGTTTAAACTGGACGTGGATGGCAAAGGTGAAATTATTACTGAAACGCTTATCATTTCAACCGGTGCCAGTGCGAAATATTTAGGAATACCAGGTGAAACAGAAAATGTAGGTCGTGGAGTGAGCACTTGTGCCACTTGTGATGGGTTCTTCTTTAGAAATAAAGAACTCATCGTAGTCGGTGGTGGCGATACTGCCTTGGAAGAGGCAAACTTTCTGACACGATTCGCTTCCAAAGTGACTTTGGTGCATCGTCGCGAAGAATTACGAGCCTCCAAAATTATGCAAGATCGCGCTCGTTCAAACCCTAAAATTGCGTGGGCTTTAAGTAAAACCCCACTTGAAGTAGTGGCTAGTGAACGTGGAGTGACCGGATTGAAAGTCCAGAACAATGTCTCAGGCGAAGAAGAAATTCTAGACGCACACGGTGTATTTGTAGCTATTGGTCATCATCCGAATACAGAATTTTTAAATGGTCAAATTGAGACGGATGAGAATGGCTACATTGTCACAGTTCCCGGTACATCTATGACAAATATTCCAGGTGTGTTTGCTTGTGGAGATGTACAGGATACTCGTTATCGTCAAGCTATTACTGCAGCAGGATCTGGAGCTATGGCAGCCATGGATAGTGAAAAGTTTATCGACTCTTTAGAAAATAATTAAAGACGTGGGGAAAGGAGCATATTAAAATGCCGGATCAAAAAATGGTTATGAATACGGTTTGGTTCAAAGACGCAAAAGGATTTGGTCGCATTAAAAGCGACAATTTGCTAACCCAAGTTGCTATCCCTATTCCTAAAGGAGGAAGCGGAGAAGGTGCTAATCCACAACAACTTCTGATGTCCTCAGCCATTGCTTGTTACGCTCTGACTCTAGCTTATATGTTAGATCGCAAGAAAGTACCCGTTGCTGGATTCTTTATGGATACAGAAGGGAACACAGCACAAGGAAACCAACTGAGCATTACACATCGTCCGCATGTTGTTTTATCCTCAGATGCCTCCAAGGAAGATATTGCTGTAGTCGAATCACTATTCCTACAAGCAGAAGAAAAATGCCACATTGGTCAGCTGCTTGTTAAAGCAGGTGTACCGGTAGGTACCGAGGGTAAAGTATCCATCGATGCTGGAGATGATCTGACAAGTAACTATATTGAACAACATCAAATGGAATGGTAAACCATTCATTATAAAAGGAGACTATACAAATGAAAAAAATTACCTCTAAGTTAGAATTTGATACAGCTATCCGTTCCCCAAAAATCACTGTTGCTGTCTTTAAAGCAGATTGGTGCCCGGACTGCAAATTTATTGATCCATTTATGCCTGATGTTGAAGATAAATTTGCGAATGATCTGGATCTTATCGAAGTTGATGTAGATCAAGTAGGTAATGTAAGTGAAGAACAAAATATTATGGGTATTCCAAGTTTTGTAGCCTACGTCGACGGTAAAGAGCTTACTCGATATGTCAATAAGCTTCGTAAGTCACGCGAAGAGATAGAACATTTTTTGCAAAGTGCTGTTGAAGGTACGAGATAATGAAAAAGAACGACCTATACAAATGTTAGTGCATCAGGGATTCGATTTCAAATAAACATTTATTAATAAATATATTAAGTAAGTAAACCTGGAGGTTATTATGCACAATTCACAATCTGTTGAAGCTCTTTATTAAACCACTCGAAATGGGAAATCTCAAACTATCTAACCGTATTATTATGGCACCAGTGACTTGAAAATTTTCTCCGAATGGTGTACCGGGGGAGGATATCGCCGCGTATTATCGTCGTAGAGCTGAAAATGGTGTTGGACTTATAATGATTACACTAAACAAGAGATTTCCGAATTGGTTGAAGCCTTCAAACAGGCGGCAGTCAATGCTAAAAAAAGTTGGTTTTGATGGCATCGAGATTATGGCATCACATGGATTTTTTATCGATCAATTTTTCTGGAAAAAAACCAACTCACGTAGCGATGAATATGGTGGCGATATACTCAATCGTACCCGATTTGCTAGTGAGGTTATCGCAGCTTGTCGAAGGAGTGTTGGGCCAGACTTCCCCATTACGCTACGGATCTCCCAGTGGAAATATGATGACTATACAGCAAAACTAGACGACACTCCAGAAGAATTAGCACAATTCTTAGCACCGCTAGTCGATGCAGGCGTAGACATCTTTCATCCTCTATTCGCCGCTTCTGGGAACCAGCCTTTAAAGAATCTGACTTGAATCTCTCAGGATGGATCAAAAAATTGACGGGCAAACCAACCATTACAGTTGGATCGGTTGGACTCGACGCTGACTTCTTGGATTTCTTTGATAACGGAGAAAATGCAAATGGTAAAGCAACCCAAATTGGTGCTTTAGTTGAGAGATTAGAGCGCGAAGAATTTGAGTTGATCGCAGTTGGTCGCGCATTGTTAGCCGAGCCTGACTGGGTAAATAAAATCCGCGAAGGAAGAACAGAAGATTTACTTCCGTTTACGCGTGAGGCACTGAGCACTTTATATTAAAAGGGAACTACAGATTACTCATGCTTGTACTTGACTTACGTATCAACATGTCTTAAAATTCAATTAATCAATTGAATATTTCATTAATGAATAGAGGGATTTTCTATGAGTCATCAAGACAGTTTATTCAAAAAATCAAATTTCAAGCGGATCGGAGAATTCAACTCAGTTTCTCCAGAAATCTTCAAGGCATTTATCTCTTTTGAAAAATTAGCATTAGCTGAAGGAAAGTTAACTGCAAAATTCAAAGAAATCATTGCAATTGCTATAGCTCATACCACAGGATGTCCTTACTGTATTGAAGCTCATGTGAAACAAGCTAAGAAAAATGGTGTTTCAAAAGAGGAAATGGCTGAATCAATCATGGTTGCAACAGCACTTAAAGCCGGTTCGGCTATGGCTCATGGTGTTAATGCTTTGAACGCGTATGATGGAAATGATGACGATGAGTTGTATCGTGCATCATATATTAACCGGCTGAGAGAGTTCACCCAACTAAGTGATTCCTTTAAAGCCTTTGGTTCTTTTGATCAGCAAGCGTTAAAAGCCGGCACACTCAGTACCAAGGAGAAAGAATTGATTGCAGTTGCGGTAGCCCATACGACGGGGTGTCCATATTGCATTGATATTCATACTAAAGCCGCTAAAAAAGCTGGCGCGACTAAAGAAGAGTTGGCCGAATCGATTATGGTAGCTACAGCATTAAAAGCAGGTTCTGCTCTTGCACATGGCGTAAATGCTCTAGTAGCATTTGACGAATAACTTTAACTGAAACGGGAGGATACACATGAATATTGAAATCTGGTCAGACATCGCATGTCCATTTTGCTATATAGGTAAACAAAATCTGGAGAAAGCTCTAGAAGGATTGCCTTATAAAGATAAAATTAATATTGAATACAAGAGCTTTGAACTTGATCCGTCCGCTTCCTCATATGAT
Organism: Paenibacillus sp. CFBP 13594; assembly: GCF_014842675.1. Lineage (NCBI taxonomy): Bacteria > Bacillati > Bacillota > Bacilli > Caryophanales > Paenibacillaceae > Paenibacillus > Paenibacillus sp. CFBP 13594. The sequence continues at coordinate 764,493 of NZ_JACYVQ010000001.1, read as the reverse complement.
GGAACAAGTTTTGCAGATAAATTAGCCCCTAAGTTCGGTGGAAGAAAACAAGCGAAAGAATTCATGAGTCACTTGACTCAACAAGCCCATAGCGTAGGATTATCTTTTCAATTAGACACTCTAAAACCTACCAATACACTGGATTCCCATCGTTTATTAAAATGGGCAAAAACGAAAGGCAAAGAAACAATGCTAAATGAAAAATTACTTGTCGCACATTTCACTGAATCAAGAGATGTAGGAGATTATAATACCTTGGCCGATATTGCAGAAGCCGTTGGATTAGAGAGAGAAGAAGCCCTTGGAATCTTGAATACGAAGGATATCTATGCAGATCAAGTACGAAAAGATCAGGATGAGGCTCGTCGAGTTGGGATTACCGGGGTGCCGTTCTTTATATTCAATCAAAAATACGCAGTTTCAGGGGCACAGCCGACAGAATCGTTTTCTCAAGTGTTGGAGAAAGTGTGGGAAGAAGAGCATCCGGCAGCTAAGTTTGAAATGCTTTCTGATGAAACCACTAGTGAAGGATTATGTACGGATGAAGGGTGTGCGATCCCGCCTAAGAAGTCATAAAGAACAAGCAAAAATTTAATTAAATTCGAATAAGTAAAATATATAATAGAGGACCTTAAACATGAGTAAATTGAATGGTGTAAATGTGAGTATGCTTGGAAGCTTGGTGGAAAATTATAAGAAACATCCAGAAGAGGCGATTACAAGTTTTGCTTCTACAGTAAAATGGAAAGATGGCTTTTACTCTGAAGCCGAGGTTGGGGACTATAAGCCGGTACCTATGGATGAACCAGAATGGCTATCCGGAACGGGAAAAGGGCCAAATCCAGTTGAGCTTCTGTTAAGTGCGCTTGGCGGTTGTGTAGGTGTTGGATTCATTGCAACAGCTAGTGGTGTGGGGATTAAAGTACAATCTCTGGAAGTTGATGTTACGGGAGAAATAGATCCATATGTTTTCTTCGGATTAAAAGAAGGAAATCCTGGCTTTGATGAAATAAATGTTCGTTTCAATGTAGACAGTGACGCAGATGAAGCACAGGTTCAAATGTTGATAGCAAAAGCCATTGAAAGATCACCTGTGAAAAACACCATTGAAAGAAACGTTAAAGTGACTTCGACGTACACACTTAATAGTTAAACCTTGGATACTTGATTTTCTTACAAGAAGCGTGGACATTATGCGAGAAACACATAGCATAATGTCTACTTTTTTAAATGCTAGGATAAAAGTCTTGCAGTAGGAGTGGATAAAACAGATGAAATACGATTTTGATGAAATCATTGATCGAAAAAATACTAATGCGATGAGTACAGACGGTTTTAAAGAATACATTTTTAAGGCATCTAATGATATGACGTTCCCTTTTAAAGATGATGAATTTATTCGCATGTGGGTTGCTGATATGGAATTTGCGACTCCACCTGAAATCATTCAATCTGTTAAAGATCGTTTAGATAAACGAACTTTGGGCTATACCAAAGTATTTGATCCTGACTACTATCTTTCGGTTGTTCAATGGACACAAGATCACTATGATTGGAGCTTTCAAAAAGAACATTTGGTCACTTCACCTGGTATTATTCCCGCGTTATATGAGTTGATTGAGTACATTTGTAAACCAGACGAAAAGGTTTTAATTGTTACCCCATCATACGCATATTTCAAGCATGCTGTAGACTTCAATCATCTGGAACTGGTGACCTCTGATTTAGTGAATCAACAGGGATACTATACGATGGATTATGATGATATCGAATTAAAAGTGCGTGATGAAAAGGTAAGCTTATGTATTTTTTGCAATCCTCATAATCCCACAGGACGTGTTTGGACACCAGAAGAACTGAGTAAGTTTGGCGAAATATGTCTCGAAAATGACGTTATGATTATTTCAGATGAAATTCATTGTGATTTGCTTAGAAATGATATGGTTCATACACCTTTGGCAAAGATCTTTCCAAATACAGACAAGATCATCTCCTGTATGGCTCCAAGCAAGACTTTTAATATGGCAGGGATGATGCTATCCAATATCATCATTCCCAATGATGAAGTCAGAGCGTTGTGGAAGGCACGACACTACAGTATGGAAAATCCACTAAGCATAGCTGCAACACAGGCAGCTTATCAACATGGTGATGAGTGGCTGAGACAATTAAAAACTTACTTAGATGATAATTTTCTTTTTACGCAGCAATATTTAGAAAATCATCTACCTCAGGCTGTATTCCGTGTCCCAGAGGCTACTTATCTTGCATGGGTGGATATCCGTGCATATCTTCCTAATGAAGAAAACATGTCTTTATATTTTGCGAACAATGCAGGAGTGCTACTGGAAGGCGGAAGTATGTTCGTAGCCAATGCTGATGGTTATATTCGGCTTAATCTGGCATGCCCGAGAGCGACTTTAGAGGAAGGGCTAAAGAGAATATGTGAAGTTTTGTATTAGCAGAAAGCCAAAACATACACATGGTAGTAATACTCCTTTTAGTTGGAAAGATTAAGTCCATCTTAAAAGATTTTTATCTTATCTACTATAAGGGGATATTACCATTGAGCTACCCTTTATCATGATTGTCAGACAACCGTCAGCGTTCTGAAAAAGAACTTAAAGGTTTTGCCGAGGTTTCACTTGAGCCAAATGAGGAGAAGACAGATACCTTCACTTTAGATAAACGAAGCTTTGCAGAATGGATTTTTCGCACCCGTCGCTGGAGAGGACGGAATTAGCTGAACCATTATTGATAAAATGGCGATGATGGTTAAAATTGTACGATTTTTTTTAGAGGAATTCTGCCTGTTGAGAATGTAAATACTTCACCAGACATACACAACAATGAGTCCATATGTTCAATATGGCTTCTTTTTAATGTAAGGAGCTGTGAAACAACATCCGATAAGAGGTATTATTGCTCGTTAGAGGTATTGATCACTCAGGGTGCTGTGAGATATTAATGGGGGGGTATAGCACTATTCTGTTCCGCTCGATAATGCCCCAGCGGGTGACATCTGCAAATTCACATATAGGATTGATTGGCGTTAAGCCACTCGACCTGCGCGGTATACTCATTTCTCAATTAGAAAGTAAATAAAAGCTCATGATTATTAGGAAAGTCGGCTCATTAGCATGTATAAAAATCAAAAAAACTCTGTATTAATCCCTGAGCGGTGGGAACAGAGTTTTGCATTTATTTAACGTTTGTTTACTTCTCCCAACTTTGCATAATCTGGAGTGCGGCTCCAGTCACCACGGCTTCCTCTTTAAGAATACCCGGAGTAAAAATCGGATTGTATTTAGGATAATGGTATATATTTTTTCGGGCAACCTGTATTGCCGTATGATATACTATCGGGTCAGCATTAATAAGTGCTCCACCCATAATGACATATTCGGGATGAACAGTATTGATCAAATTGGCAAGCCCAACTCCCAGATAGGAAGCTGTTTCAATGAACAGCTCTCTTACCAGAGCGTCTTCCTGTTTCAACGCATTAACAAGAGAAGGAAAATTAACACATTCAGGTGGGATGATCGAAAGCGAGCTTTCGCGTCCTATTTTAAGATGAGACTGTACACGCTCTTCAAGTGAAGGAACAGATACATATGCCTCTAGAGATCCGTAATTCCCCTTGTCACTGAGTCTAGGTCCTCCTGTTTGAATGATCATTTGGCCGATCGCTCCTTCAGTGTCAGCAGCACCACGCAAAATCTGACCTCCAGACATAATCGACGATCGTATGTTCACTCCGGCATGGACATACAGCATATGCTCACAAGCTTCATTTCGGAGCGCCCAATGCTCTGCAAGCAAGGCAGTGTTTGCACCGTTATCGAGTTGTGTAGGGATATTAAGTTCCTTTTCCAGCAACTTGCATATAGGAACATTACTCCAAGAATCGGAAGGGAAATATTCTGGCTCTAATATAATACCCTTTTTAGGATCCAAAGGGCCTACTGCACCGATCCCCATCCCCAGAATTTGTTCATGAGCTATATGGTGATGATGTAGCATTTTATTTGATTCGTTCACCACCAGTTCCACTAAACGCTCTGGCGTGAGGCTATGGTCCATCTCCCAACGAACAGCAGATAATCGGTTGAGATGGAGATCAAATAGGCCCAGTGAGGAACTGATGCGTGAGATTTCCAAACCCATAAGATAGCGATAATGTGGGTTTGTTTGAAAGAGTATGGGTTTACGCCCTCCAGTTGATGTACCAAGTCCGGAGACAAGTATAAGTTTTTGAGCTAGCATGTCTTCGAGCATACGAGTCATGCTACTACTCGTGATTGAGAAATATTCTAGCAAATCTGCTTTGGAGACTGTTTCAAGAAAAGCGATTCGATCATAAATTTGCTTCTTAATTGAAAAATGGGAATGATTCAACATTATATTCTGCTCCATTTCCAAGTGAATGAGTCGGGATATATTTAGTATAGCTGATGGAAGACTGGTTTTCCAGCTAATGTTATAGGAATAATGAAGTTTATCCTATATTGAATTTAACTAAGTTATTTTAATCGGAATTTTTTGAATAATATAATATGAATTGTTGAAAAAATCACAATTTACGCATTCTAAGTATTTACTTTATTCCAAAATGGAATTAACGTGTTATAATATTAGATATCAAATATGTAAGAGTTTTATGAAACGGAGGTACCATATGAGTGTAAAACAAAAGGAATACATTAAAATGCTTACACAACTGTTTGTTGTTTTTTTTAAGTTGGGCCCCTCAACTTTCGGGGGAGGATATGCAATGATTACAGCAATTGAGCGGGAAATTGTGGATAAGAAAGCATGGCTAAAACCTAATGAGGTGGGGGATATGATATCCGTTTCTGCATCCGCACCTGGGGGTGTAGTTGTAAACTCAGCTGCTTTCGTCGGATACAGGCTCGCAGGAATAATGGGTGCGATTATCTCCGTCATTGCTATAACACTACCGACCTTTTTAATTGTGCTAAGTCTCAGTATCTTGGGCATGATGTTTCAAGATGTTTCCAAGGTGAATGCAGCTCTAAAAGGAGTTCATGCTGCAATTGTTGCATTAATCATTGTGGCCGCATTCAAAGTGGGTAAGACATCCATAATGGATTCATCCACATTGTTTATTGCAGGTCTAAGCACCCTTCTACTGCTTTTCACATCGCTTCACTCTTTATATCTGATTCTTGGAGGTCCAATTGTGGGCGTGACTATTATTTCAATTAAACGTGCTCTTGGTCTTTCGGCCCCAACAGAGAAGGAAGCAAAAAGTCATCCGTCAGAACTAAATTATCCTGAATATTACATCTGAAGGTGTTGATCGCATGTTGTGGGAATTGTTTATCTTATTTTTGAAAATTGGATCTCTTTCATTTGGTGGGGGGTATGCAGTAATAACTCTCATTCAACGCGAAGTGACTGAAAAAGGATGGATTAAGCCAGAACAGTTTCAAGATATTGTTGCATTAGCTGGGATGGCCCCAGGTTCCATTGCTACGAATACTGCAACTCTAATCGGTTACTCTCAAATGGGCATCTTAGGTGGGATCATATCTACTATTGGGATAATTTTGCCCTCTCTTGTTATAGTCATCCTCTTTGCAGCTTTTTTTCTCCGCGTACAAAGCAATCATTGGGTCCGATCTTCGTTTTATGGACTGCGTCCAATCATTACAGGACTTATCATTTATGCTGCGATCCACTTTGGAATTGGAGGGCATAAGGAACCATTGTTTAGCTGGTCAACCTTCGGGATGCTTGTCATTTGTGTCAGCAGTCTCATCGCGGTAACTAAATACAAGATCCATCCATTCGCAGTAATCTTGTTATCAGCAGTAGGCGGTATTGTTATATATTGATAGATATTCCGGGCTGAACAGATATGTAATAAAGCACTCATGAAGAACAAACGGACCCTTTCTACGATGAAAAGATAAGGAGTATTAAGAACCGTATATTGGGTCAAAGATCGACTAGAAATATACGCTTAACGTATGCTCAATGAAACCGCTTGTATTTTGATTATCGCCCGGTTATAATACAATAAACAAAAGAATAACCGGACATGTCACTGGTAAAGCAGGCAGGATCCATAAAGATTAGATAACACTTTGAAGTGCTATCTAATTTTTAGAGGATACCTGTCTTTTTTGTTTTTGTTTATTGTATGGCCGAACAATAAATGCACATATCCACCGAGGGGGAACGAGAATGAATTATGAAAAAACGGCAAAAGATATTCTGAATTATGTAGGTGGGAAACAGAATGTAGCTCATTTAGGGCATTGTGCAACACGATTACGATTTACTCTGAAGGATGATCGTCAAGCGGATGTTGAAGCGATCAAGAAAGTGCCAGGCGTACTTGATGTCGTTAACAAAGGTCAATTTCAAGTTGTCGTAGGTAATACTGTCGTTGAAGTTTATGATGAACTGGTGAAAGCAGGCAATTTTGAGGGTGGGACAGGAGACGAGGCTGATGCCAAGTCAAATGATTCCAAACGGGAGAAAAAGAAAATCGGATCAATGATTCTTGATTTTTTTGTTAGTGTATTCCAACCTTTGATTCCAGCCATGGCTGGAGCAGGGATACTAAAATCCATACTGTTATTGTTATCCGTCATTGGGTTGATCGATCCAAAAGATTCAACGTATGTCGTCTTAACTTCCATTAGCGGTGCAGTTTTTTATTTCTTGCCTATTTTGGTGGCGCTTACTGCGGCTGCAAAACTAAAAGTTAATCATGTGGTTGCAGCTGCTGCTATGAGTGTTCTGCTGTTCCCCGACATGATTGCGAATTTAGGGAGTGGGGCTAGTTTCCTTTCTATTCCTTTAACTAATGTAAATTATGCCTCGCAAGTTTTTCCATCGATCTTAGGCGTTATATTCTATGCCTTTATGGAAAGATTTTTCTTTAAAGTATCACCTAAGCCGATTCGGGTCTTTTTCGTGCCGATGATGTCCTTGCTTCTAACGGTTCCTGTGACTCTGGGTGTTTTAGGCCCACTTGGTTTTCATTTGGGAACGTATTTAACAGCCGCTATACTCTTTTTATTTTCTAATTTCGGTTGGGTTGCCGTCGGCATTTTGGCAGCACTCCTTCCGTTTATGATTGCTACTGGTATGCATAAAGCACTGACGCCATACGTTATTTCCGCCATAGCTGCCTCTGGCAAGGAACTTCTCCTGTTGCCTGCTTTATTCGCACATAATATGGCTGAAAGCGCGGCAAGTTTTGCCGTGGCGATTCGCACAAAGGATACGAGACTAAGAGGAGTCGCTGTGTCATCTGCTATTTCCGCTATGTTTGGTATTGCGGAGCCAGCCCTATACGGAGTTACGCTACAACGAAAGCGTGTACTCACAAGTATTGTTATCTCCAGTTTGATTGGCGGATTGAGTCTTGGATTGCTTGGAGTAGCGGGTAGTACGGTAGTGAGTCCAAGCTTGGCTAGCATCTCGATGTTTATTGATCCAAGCAACAAAATGAATTTTGTATACGCGATCTTGGGTTTGGTTATTTCTTATGTTCTCTCTTTTGTGCTTACGTTATTTTTGTGGAAAGACGATGCTCAGCGACCAGGTGAATCGAATGCCGTGGATAACAAAGAATCAACGAAGAGCATGAATACGGTGGTTAGAAGCAAAGAAGTAGTTGCCATCAAACAGCCTGTTCAGGGGAAAATTATTCCTCTTACAGAAGTAAATGATGATGTGTTTTCAACCAAATCGATGGGAGAAGGGATAGCCGTCATTCCTTCGAAAGGCGAACTCTATGCCCCAACGGACGGGATCATTAAAATGGTATTCCGTACTCAACATGCTGTCGCGATGGAAACAGCCAATGGAAGCGAAGTGCTCTTCCACATTGGCATTGACACGGTGAAATTAAAAGGAAAGTTTTTTGAGTCCCAGGTCAAAATCGGAGACCAGGTAAAAGCAGGAGATATACTCGTCAAGTTTGACATCGAAGGAATCATTGAAGCGGGGTATGATCCCGTATTGATAACTGTCGTTACAAGCAGAGAGGGCTACGATGTCCAATGTGCAGAGGGCAACCGTAAAGATAATGATCCTTTAATGTTTATAACTACTATATAAATGGAGGGGAAGTAATAATGAAACAAGGATTTCCGAATGATTTCTTATGGGGCGGCGCAACAGCCGCCAACCAGTGTGAAGGAGCATTTTTAAAAGACGGTAAAGGGTTAAGTACGGCTGATGTAATGACTTCAGGGGATGTGGATTCTCCCAGAAAAATAACTGAAAGTATTAAGGAAGGCGAATACTATCCGAGTCATGTAGGTATTGATCACTACAATCGTTTTAAGGAAGATCTTTCTTTGTTTGCCGAGATGGGATTTAAGTGTTATCGCCTGTCCATTAATTGGACACGTATTTTCCCTAATGGAGACGAAAAAGCTCCAAATGAGGCGGGATTAGAATATTACGATCGAGTATTCGATACATGCAGAGCATACGGGATTGAGCCGTTGGTCACAATATCCCATTTCGAAACACCACTTGGATTGTTGAAATATGGTTCGTGGGAAAATCGCAAGGTAGTTGACTTTTATTTAAACTACTGTCAAGTTATTTTTAATCGCTATAAAGGCAAGGTAAAGTACTGGATTACATTTAATGAGATTAATGTTATGTCAACTAAGTCCTGGATGGCTGGGGGGATTAATTCGGATGATGAGCAGACAAGAATGACTGCAGCCTATCATCAGTTTCTAGCTAGCGCTAAGGCTGTTCAGCTTGCGCATGCGATTGATCCGGAAAATAAAGTCGGAATGATGTATGCTGGACACTTTTCGTATCCCACCAGTTGTGATCCCGAAGATATGCAAGCTAATGCTGATTTCATGCAGAAGATGTTGTTTTATTGCGACGTACAATGTCGAGGTTATTATCCGGCATACAAGTTAAAGGAATTTGAACGGCAGGGGATTGTTTTGCCTATTCTGGAAGATGATTTGGAACAATTATTGAAAGGAAAAGTTGACTTTCTGTCGTACAGTTATTACTTAACACATGTCGTCGGGAAGGACACCAGTACAGAGTTTAAAGGACTAAATGGAGTGAAAACAGGATACACAAACCCTTATCTGCCAACAACAGAATGGGGATGGACTATCAATCCGATGGGACTTCGGTATTCGTTAAATCTACTCTATGACCGCTATCAAATTCCGCTGATGATCGTGGAGAATGGAATGGGCGCGGTAGACAAAGTCGAGGAAGACCGGAGTATCCATGATTCGTATCGAATCGATTATTTGCGCCAACATATAGAGCAGATGAAAAAGGCCATTGAGATCGACGGTATTCCTGTAATGGGGTATACCATGTGGTCACCGATCGATATTATCTCGGCGAGCACGGGTGAAATGAAGAAAAGATACGGACTAATATATGTGGATGTGGATGATTATGGAAATGGGACATTTCAACGAATCAGGAAAGACTCGTTCTTTTGGTATCAGCAAGTGATTCAGTCGAATGGTAGCGATCTCGGTTAATGATGTTGTTCGTAATCGCCTTGTTCTTTGTGTAGATTGCTATCTAAATCGTTTAAATTCCCTTTAGATTAGTGAAATGGAAGAGGTGATCAAATGAAGAAGATAAAAAAAGTATTGAATTCAAATGTGGTTTTAGCAGAGGATCAGCAAAAAAATGAATTTATCCTTCTGGGCAAAGGCATTGGATACGGAAGGAAAATGGGGACTGCTATTGAGGAGCATCAAGCAGATCAAATTTTCATTCCCGTCGAAAACATTAAAGTTAAAGAATTTCTTGGTCTTCTGGACACCATTTCTCCAGTGTTTGTGGAACTAACACAAAAGATCGTAACGTATGCGGAGAAAGAGCTTTCGGTTACCCTTAACGCGAGTGTTTATTTTATGCTGATGGACCATTTGAGTTTTGCGGTGGAAAGGCACAAGAAAAACATCAATATAACAAATCGGGTATATTGGGAAATCAAAACTTATTATCCCAAAGAATATAAAGTGGGCGTGTTTGCTCTTCAGCTGATGAATCAAACTCTACAAACGGATCTACCTGTTGAGGAAGCAGCTAATATTGCTTTTCATTTAATTAATGCTCAAGGGGAGCACAGTGACTCTTCCGACGGAATGAAATTTGCCAAGATGATCGGAAGCATCGTTAACCTGGCTAAGTATACGTTTAATATTGAGATGGACGATGATAATGTTCATTACAGTCGGTTTATCACCCATATCAAATTTTTTGTGGAACGATTTTATTCAGGTCAGATGTTGAATGATGAAAGCCACGTTCTATTCGAGCATATCGCTTGCTTGCATCCTGAGGCCATGTCAGGGGCATTTAAGATCCGAGAATATATTGAGCAAGTTTACGGAAAAGCTGTGCCAAACGAAGAGTTGGCATACCTCGCAGTACATCTGCATAGGTTAATTAACTACAATCAGCTCGGGTGACTGAATTTTCAAAATGAGTAACCACTAAATCGTACTGCCGATTTAGTGGTTTTTCGTATGTTTTTCTGGGAGAACCCAAAAACTCCATCGGATTCCATATGGCTTTCAGAATTGTGGCAAGCCAGTGCGAACCGGCAAAAGCAAGGCTACCTGTACTCACACCTTCTAGATAGAAACGACCAAGTGAGAGAAAAAGTCCAATTAAACTCCAGATCATTTCATAAAAAATGTGGGGTGATAATATTGTGATAGTCATGTTGATTGTCGTTCAACTAAAGTATATTTCAGAGGGATTAACTCTTTGGTAGTGGTATCAAGCATGTTTTGAATAATCGTGAAAGCATTCTCTGCTTGCTGATCAACTGGATAATGAATTGTCGTCAAATCGAATAAATGAGCCACCTCGGTATTATCAAATCCGATGATCCCAACGTCCCCTGGAACCGAAAATTTATTCCTCCGTAGTTCAGTAATACATCCGGCTGCAACCTCATCATTAGCACAAAAAATAGCATCAGGTCTTTTTGTTTGTGCAATCCACCATTTTGCAAGTTCTTCTCCGTCTCGCACATAAACTTTATCCTGAAAATTCGGGAAGTCCACCGTCAATTTATATTTGGCAATAAAGTCAGCGTATGCTCTCATGCGCTCTTTTGTGTTAAGTCCGTTAGATATGGGATATACACTAAGGATCTTTCTGTATCCTTTGAAGTATAAGTGTTCGAGTCCAATCCCATATGCTTCGTATTGATCCATAAACACAGAGGGGATATTACTATTTTCAAGCCGCTGCCATGTGACGATTGGGCCGTATTTGGTATAGGATTCGATAACATTCCATTCATTGCTTCGGAGCACGCATACTATTGCGTCCAGTTGTTTCCGCTTCAGCATTTCGAGTGCCACCAGTTCTTTCTCTGCCTGGCCATTCGTAATGAATAGAGTAATGTTGAATCCGTGTTTCTCGGCAGACTGGGTGAAGGCCTGCATGAATCTGATAAGAAGCGGATTGAATGCGACTGCAACAATTCCAATCAAACAGGTAGCGCCCTTTTTTAGAGTTATTGCATTGCCGTTAGGTACATAATCCAGTTGTTCTATGAGTTCAATTACTTTCTTTCTGGTTGATTCGCTTACGTGCGGATGTCCATTAATAACGCGTGAAATGGTTGCTGTAGATACGCCTGCCAAACGAGCGATTTCTTGAATATTTGCCATTGGAATCCACCTCTTTGTTGTATTTTTGCCATCTCAATGAGCTTATAAAATAAATCGTGGAATGGATGCTTGACATGTAATGCATTACACAATTTACGATACAACTATGATTCAGAAAACACTTACATCAGGAGGTAATAGATATGAAAAAAGGATTAAAGATTGTAACAATCGGCGGTGGTTCCAGCTATACACCGGAACTCATGGAAGGATTTATCAAACGTCATCATGAACTTCCTGCCAAAGAATTATGGCTTGTGGACATCGAGGCGGGGAAGGAAAAACTCGAGGTCGTTGGTGCCATGGCTAAGCGTATGGTAAAAGCCGCAGGAATCGACTGTGAAGTTCATTTATCGCTAGATCGCCGGGAAGCATTAAAGGATGCTGACTTTGTAACTACACAGCTTAGAGTAGGGCAGATGGATGCCCGGATCAAGGACGAAACCATTCCCAATAAATATGGAATGATTGGACAAGAAACAAATGGGGCAGGAGGCATGCTTAAAGCTTTTCGAACCATTCCGGTCATTTTAGATATTGTTAATGACATGAAAGAACTCTGTCCGGATGCATGGCTCATTAACTTCACCAATCCTGCAGGCATGGTGACGGAAGCGGTCCTCCGTTACGGAAAGTGGGACAAAGTGATCGGACTATGCAATGTTCCCATTATGTCCACCAAAATTGAATCAGCCGTATTGGAAAAACAGGAGGAAGAATTGTTCTTCAAATTTGCGGGCATTAACCATCTGCACTGGCACAAGATTTACGATAAGTCAGGACAAGATCTTACCCTTGAAGCAATCGATAAAATGTACGGACCGGAAGCCAAAGCGGATAAAATGGTTGAGAATATCAAAAATATGCGATTTTTGCACGAACAGGTACTCCAACTGGAAATGCTTCCTTGTCCATACCACCGTTATTACTACATGACGGATGCCATGATACAGGAAGAGCTGGAAGAAGTAAACACAGTAGGTAGTCGCGGTCAAGTCGTTAAACAGTTGGAAGAAAGCCTTTTTGAACTTTACAGGAATCCGACGCTGGATTACAAACCGAAAGAGCTGGAAAAAAGAGGTGGTGCGCATTATAGTGATGCTGCATGTGAGATCATCAATTCCATTTATAACGATAAAGGGACTCAAATGGTTGTAAGCACTCGGAACAACGGGGCAATCAGTGATCTGCCGCCTGAGAGTGCGATTGAAATTACAAGCATGATTACTTCTCACGGTGCAGAACCTTTACATTTCGGCTCATTCCCTCCCGCACAACGAGGATTGTTACAAGTAATGAAAGCAATGGAAGAACTCACTATAGAAGCCGCTGTGACAGGCGATTATGCTACGGCATTACAAGCATTCACCATGAATCCGCTTGTTCAAAGTGGCGACACAGCAAAGGCCTTGCTCGATGAGTTGCTTGAAGCCCACCGAACTTATTTGCCACAGTTTCATCAATAAAGTAAAAATGGTTAACAAGCTCACGAATATTCATCAGCATTAGTCACCTGATTACACAGAATATCCCTGAATTCAACGGGTTGGATTAATTCGTACCGAATTCAAGGATATTCTGATTAATTGCTTTACATAAAAAAGTAAATCCAATCGTATACGTTTGCTCTTATTGCAATAGCATGTCGAATAACAGAGTCACATCTTGGGACGAGCTTACAGATATTATTTTTGTTTCTGAAGATCCAGCTTTCTTTTTTACAACTTCCGTCATTTGGTTCACGGTAACTACCACATCCGCTTTTTGTATAGCTTGAAAAAGCTCCTCGTCTGGTGATGAAATATCAATCGATTGAATGTCTGCCGATGAACGACGCTGGATTTCCTCCAGATAAAACAAGCAGGCCATAGTTTTGCATTCAATGAAAAGGTAACGCTTCTTCTTCTCGTGTTTGGCTCCAAATAATTGTGTATATGCAAATCCTGACAACATGACATTTTCTATATTGAAACCTTGTTCAAATGCGTCTTTTACGGTCTTCTCCACGAATGAAAAATAAGGATTTTGCTGCTTGAATTCCTTTATCCGTTCTTCATTAGCTATTCGAGTTCCTCGTCCTTTTTGCATGATCAGCAGTCCTTCTTCTTTGAGCTGTGAATATATCCACTGTATCGTGTTTCTATTAACAGAGAGCTGCTCCGCTAATTCATTCGTTGAAGGCAAAGCATCATCCGCTTTCAGAAAGTCTTTACTGATCAGCCATCTAATTTGTTCTCTAATTTGCACATTAATAGGCAGTGGAGATTGGGGATCTGTTTTGAAGGGCAAACGAGAATGTTCCATATAACCATCCAACTTTCTGGGTTAACTAGTGTTCTAGATAAGCTCAATATTAAAACAATCGTTCACAAAAATCAATGAAGGGCGTAAAACAATAGGAATAATGGTTTTATATGAGAACAGATCATCTTGACAAATATAAATCATTCGAATAACATTATCCTAGTTAACCAATTAACTATGTAACTAGACATCATGAAATGATTATTCTACTAAGGAGTGATTTTGTTGAACTGGAAAGAGATATCGACACTCGACCAATGGAAAGACGTATTGGAACAGTCGGATCAACGCGGAAAGATAATACTTAAGCATAGCACTACATGCCCAGTGAGTGCGAATGCACTAGCAGAATACGAACAGTACATCAAAGAGAGCCACACTGAAGACATTGATTTTTATCTTGTTAAGGTCTTTGAATCGCGACATGTGTCTAATCAAATTACTCAGGATCTTGATGTTAAACATGAATCTCCTCAAATTATCTATGTTAATAACAAAGAGAAATTTTGGACTGCCTCTCATTGGTCGATTACAAAAGAACACATAGCCGCTGTTTTGAACTAATAACTACTACTTTATAAACATAAAATGAAGGATGGTATACAATGAATTATTCACACTTTGCCAAACAGTTAGATATCACTCGCGGAAATTTATACAAAGTATTGGAATCGGTATCCGAAACTAGCGCCGACAAACAACCCGTCGGATTCAGTAACACGATACGTTGGAATGTTGGGCACATTCTTACAGTAGCTGAAATGTTTATTTTCAACAATCTCCAAACTTCTGGCCTACCTAAGGAATATACCAGCTTGTTCGCTCCCGGTACCAAACCCTCTGACTGGACAGGTGAGCTCATTCCGTTGTCAACATTACTTGCGCAGTTGCAGGATCAGGTTGTACGCATCAAACAACACATAGAGATTTATTCTGATGAAACCCTGCCAGAACCATTGAAATTGGGACCTGTTCTCCAATTGAATAGCATGGGGGAAGTGTGTAACTTAGCCCTGTATCACGAAGCGATGCATACGGGATTCATCCATGCCTTAAAGCGCATCGTCTAAGGGAAACTGACTGGATAATAAAAGGAGCTGATCGACATGGCCGATATGAAATCTAATTTGAACACTGCATGGTATAAAGACACTAAAGGTAGCGGTAGGCTGAAGGCAGATTATCTTAAAACAAATATCGCGATTCCCGAGTCTTCGGGAGGGAGTGGGGAAGGAGCCAATCCTAAAGAATTATTGGTTTCCTCTGCCACTACTTGTTACATCATGACACTCGTGTATATGTTGGAACAGAAGCAACTGTCAGTTACTGGAATAGTGATGAACACAGAGGCTGTAAATTCCAAAGAAGAAGGATTTCGAATTGTCCATCTTCCTCAAGTTATTTTGTCCGCGAATTCCACTGAAGAGCAGATTCAGTCTGTGCGCAAAATCATGATTAGCGCAGAGCAAGTGTGTGAAGTAGGAAATCTGCTCAAAAAAGCAGGTGTTCAGATTGAAGTAGAAGGCAAAGTAGAGATTGAATCTGGTACAGATGTAGTAAGTCAATACATTGAGGAAAATCAACTAAACTGGGATTGACGTTCATTCATAATGCAGGTTCGTCAGTGAGGATACAGATATGAAAGAAATGATGGAATTAACTTCGCTAGATATGGTGGAACGGTTTGTTAGTGAACATGAATTAAGTTTTTTATATGTATCTCAAACGAATTGCAGTGTTTGTCATGCATTGCTCCCTAAGATCAAAATGCTATTAGAAGAATATCCTAAGATTCAATTGGGGCATATCGACATTCACAATGTAGAGAGCATAGCAGAGAAATATATGATTTTCACAGCTCCGATCATGTTGCTGATCATAGAACAGAAGGAATATGTCATAGCAGATCGATTTGTTCGCTTTAACGAATTGAAGCATAAACTTGATCAGATATATGAACTGTACACCCAGTCCATGTAAACCCAATGAATCTGAACTCTTGGGAACGACAGCGGGCAAAAGTCACACTTAATCAAGCTGGCACCTATCAAATTTGGAGCCAGCTTGATTCATTTCCCTTGATTACTTGTGCCGGCTGTGCACTCGAATAGGAGATACGCCTTGGAGTCTATTACAATTGGTTCTTTCAATATTAGCTTGGAACTGCTGATCAGAAGTGCTTCCGTACTTGCAGGTTATTTTGTCTTAAAATGGCGTCTGCATGTACTGCGAAACGTTGAAGGAACTTCGATCGATCATCTCATGACAAACATTTTGATTGCAGGTCTCTTTATTTGGAAACTCAGCCCGCTGATTTTGGACTTTCAGCTGGTCATTCACGATCCGTTGTCCCTGATCTACTTTAACGGAGGAACAAATGGCCTCTGGATTGCTGCCTTGTATGGCTGCATCGTGTTGATGATTCATACGTGGAGAAAGAAATTTTCTTTCTTTATGTTCCCTGACCTCTTGCTGACGTTCTACCTGGCTTCATCAGCCTTGTATGGTCTGTTATATTTTATCCTTCTCCAAGGAGGAGTTCGATCTTTAGCGTTAGGCTTGCTCGGCTTGGTTATGGTCATCACTCAATTCAAATTCAGCAACCAACGTATGTTGTCTTTTCTAGGATTGGTAGTAACCGTCTTATGGTACAGCGTGGGCAGAGCAGTGATCGCCTTTGTGGACGGAAACAATGAATTTGTTTTACACGGAATTGCCGCTGAACAGCTTTTTTTTCTTAGTGCAGCATGCATCTCTTTTTTGACTAAAATCATGCTGGAGAGGCGAACCGAACACGATTGATTTTATTCCATGGGGGAATCTGGTCCGTGAAGGAGTGACGATTTGGAACAAGTGACGCTTTTAGTAGCATTTACAGCAGGTGCGCTTTCGTTTTTCTCCCCTTGTGTCTTCCCGCTTGTACCTGCTTATGTTTCACATATCTCGGATACAATGGTTGAAGTAGGAAGGATTGCGGCGAATCGGAAACAATTATTCCTCCGATCGATCGGTTTTATCCTTGGTTTTGGCGTTATTTTCGTATTTATGGGAGCTTCCGCTAGTGCCATTGGGAGTTTCATTTCTATGCGCAGGGAATTAATCGAGAAGTTCGGCGGTATTTTAATTATCGTATTCGGATTGCAGATGATGGGTTTGCTGAAACTCAAGTTATTGATGAATTCCAAGCCCTTGCAAAACGAAAAAAAATATGGTGGCTGGTTCGGTTCCTTTTTTCTCGGACTGGCCTTTGGTGCAGGTTGGACGCCGTGTGTAGGACTCGCATTATCCTCCATATTAATCTTGGCTGGTTCTTCTGAATCCCTATATCAAGGGATTGGTTTCTTAGCGGCTTATTCATTAGGCTTGGGTATTCCTTTTTTGCTTATTTCACTTTTAGTTACATTTTCGCTATCAATCGTTAAGCTCATTAATCGGGCCCTTCCTCTGTTGAGCATATTCAATGGAGCCATCATGGTGGCTTTGGGCATTATGCTGTATACCGGGAGTTTCCAACGATTAAGTGCAATGCTTGCCAAGTACTCATTTTTCAGTTTCTAATGGAGGACTACTGCTCGTGAAAAATATTCGTAATATGCTCGTTGGCGTTTTTCTGACAGGCTTGGTTGTATGGGGAGTCTACGATCATCTGCGCGAACAAAATGAATTGAAGTTTCATGATAACGCGAACGGTATCAACGGCATAGAAACAGGCATCCAGGTGGGCAAAATTGCACCAAATTTTGAGCTGGCATCCCTGGATAACGAAGAAATGTCGCTGACTGAATTGAAGGGAAAACGGGTTTTGCTGAATTTCTGGGCCACTTGGTGCCCGCCGTGTCGTGCCGAAATGCCACATATCGAGAAATTTCATGAAGAGTATAAAGATCAGAACGTTGTCGTCATAGGGATCAATTTGAGTTATACGGAAGATTCGATAGAGGAGGTGTCAACATTCCTTCGAAAATATAATGTAACCTTCCCTATTTTGAAAGATGAGAAGGCACGGGTAGCTGATTTATTTGCGATCCACTCGTACCCGACCACCTATATGATTGATTCCAGTGGGATTATTCGCCAAAAATTTCAAGGTGCAATTACGTACGATACGATGAAAACAGCGATGGATTCCATGAATTGAAACGCTTTTGGTAAGAAGGATGTCTGGCATTGTCACGTAGCTTGGGGAAAAAGTTCAAGCAAGTTTCAGGTCTTGCAATTTTGTGGAGGAAGGGATAGTACGATGACATTGATTTATATCTTATTGGGGCTGGCGGGTATATGGGGACTGACTCAACTATGGCCTCTGCGTTCCCTTACTTATATTAATATCGAGGACTTGGACCTCACTCAAGAACGTTGGGGAAAGGTGAAAATCCTGGATGTCAGAGACGCGAGCGAGTATTGGACTGGTCATATTCCGGGCACAATAAATATCTCGGTTGGCAGACTGCCTGTATTGTGGAGCAAACATATTGAGCCGCATGATGAAGTATTCATCTTTTCCCGCAGTTGGATTCAGCGAAAAAAAGCTGCCAGAATTCTGGCACGTCGGGGCTTTCGGCAGTTGTATGCTGCTAGAGGTGTTTTTCTTTCAACTAATAAGGGAAACGTGGCATCTCCGTGTCCATGTATGCAATGAAGCGTTTCATTAATGGCTGTGCAACAGATTTAAGGCAAAAACAAGCAGTTGAATAAATTAAAATGGTTATTGCTAAATCTTTCGTCCGCGGCTATAATGAGAATGCGAGTTAAGGATAGTGATTGTTTAATTACAAGCTAGACCTGCTTGCACATCGTGAATTTGCGCTATATTTAGCGTTTATTTCGAGATGTGCGGGTGGGTCTTTTTATTTGTATTAAGGGGGGAAATGAGATGATTATTCTTAAGATCCTTAACAATAATGTGGCGGTTACACAAGATAAATTGGGCCAGGAAGTCATTGTGATGGGCAAAGGAATTGCTTACCAAAAGAGAATAGGCGATGCTCTTGACGAGCAAAGCATTGATAAAATTTACTCCCTTTCTACCAAGGAGGCATTTATCAAATTCCAGGAACTTCTGACGGAAATCCCTTTAGATTACTTCGATGTTGCGGATAGAATCATAAATTTCGCAAAAATGACGCTAGGCAAAAAACTGAATGATAGTGTATATATATCGCTCAGCGACCATATTTTCTCAACCGTAAGCCGTTTTAGAGACGGAATCTCCCTCAAAAATGCTTTACTTTGGGATATTAAACGGTTTTACGCGGATGAGTATAAGGTTGGTTTGAAGGCGCTTCAATTCATCAAGGAGTCTTTTGATATTCAGTTTCCGGAAGATGAGGCTGGTTTTCTTGCTTTGCACATCGTCAATGCGGAGGATCGCCAAGAAAGTCAGGATATCTACAGAGTGACTAAAATCATTCAGGAAATTAGCGACATTGTCAGGTATTATTTTCAAATTGAATTCGATGAGCAATCCGTAGCATTCTATCGATTTATTACGCATCTGAAATTTTTTGCTCAACGATTAATCAGTGGAAATTTGCATGAGAATGAAAGCGATCAGGATCTTCTGGATGTGATAAAAGAGAAACATCAGAATGCGTTTCGTTGTGTCGGGAAAATCGAAACCTACATCAAAAACAACTACAATTACAGCCTTACGGGTGAAGAAAAGCTGTATTTGACGGTCCACATTCAACGTGTGGTGTATAAGACTCGATCATAACGTAACTATGAAAGGAGGTGAGGGTTTAAAAGCAAGCCAGGATGGTGACATTAAGTTGGCCAAACCCTTCACTATGCTGTTTCAGCTAGAATATGGAGGAGAACATAATGGGAAAATATCAGCAGTTAGCGGAAGAGATTGTGAATCAATTAGGGGGATCAGATAACATCGGTGACCTCACTCATTGCGTTACAAGGTTAAGATTTCATCTGAAGGACGATTCCATACCCAATGATGAAGTTATGAAAAAGCTGGACGGGGTAGTAACTGTCTTACGTTCAGGTGGGCAATATCAAGTCGTTATTGGAAATCATGTTTCTGAAGTTTATTCGGAGGTTAGCTCACTGGTTAAACTGAATCCAGACAATACGAGTTCTTCAACCGAAAAAGGTGTTAAAAAGAAAAAGCCGCTGGACGCTTTTGTTGATGTAATATCAAACTTGTTTCAACCTATTCTCGGCATTCTATTAGCTGCAGGGATGCTGAAAGGCTTCAATACGTTGTTGAGCACACTAAATCTTTATACAACGGATAGCGGGGCATATATGATCATTAATACCATGGGGGATGCTATGTTCATGTTCCTCCCTGTATTTTTGGGATATACATCTGCTAACAAGTTTAAAGTACAACCCTTTATCGGTATACTCATTGGATTAGCTATGTGTTACCCCGCTATTCAGTTGGATGCCTTGGCAGGATCCAGAGAGCCACTTTACACGCTATTCAGCGGATCTGCCTTCAGTTCTCCAGTTTATCTGGATGTGTTCGGCGTTCCATTGATCAGTATGAACTACACATCCACTGTTCTCCCAATCATCATCGTAGTTTACTTTGCTTCTAAAGTTCAACGTACGCTGGATAAAATTGTTCCGAGTGCGGTTAAATTTTTCATGGTACCGATGGTCACGGTGCTGATTTCCTTATCCTTGGGCTTCTTATTGATCGGACCTGTTGCGAGTTATGCGTCTGAATTGATTGCTCAAGGCATACTGGTGGCACGAGACGCAAGTCCATTATTTGCAGGATTCCTTTTGGGGCTCTCCTGGCAAGTACTTGTCGTGTTCGGACTGCATTGGGGACTCATCCCTTTATATATTAACAACATTACGAGCATGGGTTACGACACCATCATGGCTTCCGTCTTTGCAACATCATTTGCCCAGTTGGCCATTGTGCTTGCAATTATCGTGAAAACCAAGGATAAAAAGCTTAAGGCTCTTGGCTTCCCTTCGGCCATTTCTGCATTGTTTGGCATCACTGAACCTGTCGTTTACGGTATTATCCTGCCGCGCAAGAAGCTGTTTATTATGAGCTGTATCGTTTCGGGTGTTGCCGGTGGATTTTATGGACTGTACAACCTTAGAGAGTTTACTTTTGGTGGATTTGGTATATTTGAGTTTTTGACGATGTTCGACCCTAATGAACCAGGCACGTCTAATATTATGATTGCCATCATTGGTGTAGTGTTTGCCATGGTTGTCTCGTTTGCATTAACACTCGTCATGTTTAAGGATGATAAGACGGAAGCTGACTCTACTACATTGTCTGTAGATCCACCTCAATCGATGTCTAAGACTGGAAAAAAACATACGATGCTCAGTCCGATGAACGGGGAGATCATTCCGATTAAAGATGTGCAGGATGGGGCTTTCTCGCAAGAACTACTTGGCCGAGGGATTGGAATTCGTCCTTCTACAGGCGAGCTGTTTGCCCCCTTTGCCGGAAGGATCGTTACGCTATTCCCGACCAAACATGCCGTTGGAATAATTTCGGATGAAGGAATGGAAGTATTGATTCACATTGGTTTTAACACCGTTCGGTTGAAAGGAAAACACTTTGAAAGCTTCGTTCAAGAAGGGGACATTGTGCAACAGGGACAGAAACTGGTCGAATTTAACATTGCTGAGATCGAGAAAGAAGGATACTCCTTAGAAACGCCAATGATTGTTACAAACACGGAGAATTATCTGGAAATCGTCGAGACCAAAGAAAATAAAGTGAACGCAGGCGATGTGCTGCTTACAGGCTTGTTGTAAGAGAATAATTATATATTTTATAAATAGAGGGAGACGATAAATTTGGGATTTAAAGATGGGTTCTTATGGGGAGGAGCAACCTCGGCCAACCAATCAGAGGGAGCTTACAATGCGGACGGCAGAGGACTAGCAAACGTTGATTTGAGCCCGACTGGCGATGTGCGAGAAAGTGTGCTTATGGGAAAAACTAAAATGTTTGACTTTGACGAAAATTATTACTATCCTGCCAAAGAAGCAATCGATATGTATCACCATTTTAAAGAAGATATTGCCTTGTTTGCCGAAATGGGTTTCAAGGTATATCGCTTGTCGATTGCGTGGAGTCGTATTTTTCCCAAGGGGGATGAGACAGAGCCTAATGAGGCTGGGCTTCAATTCTACGAAGACTTGTTCAAAGAGTGCCAAAAGTATAATATTGAACCCCTCGTCACCATTACTCACTTTGATGTTCCAATGCATTTGGTCAAGGAGTATGGTTCATGGCGGAACAGAAAAATGGTTCATTTCTATGAAAGACTGTGTACGGTGATATTTAATCGTTACAAAGGCTTGGTTAAATATTGGATTACTTTTAATGAAATTAACATGGTCTTAGAAGCGCCATTTTTAGCAGCTGGGCTGTTCATTGAAGAACACGAAGACGCGGAAGCTGTAAAGTTCACAGCCAGTCACCATGAACTGGTAGCCAGTGCGTTGGCCACCAAAATTGCCCATGAAGTTGATCCGGAAAATATGGTAGGTTGTATGCTTGCTGCCAATGCTCCGTATCCTAGAACATGCCACCCACAGGATATATGGAAAGCGAAGCAGGTTGAGAACCAAAGCTACTTCTTCATTGACGTTCAGGTGAGAGGTGAGTATCCTGCGTATACCCTCAAAGATCTTGAGCGCAAAAATATAGTTCTCCCATTCGAAAAAGGGGATCAGGAGTTACTAAAACAGCACACCGTTGATTTTATCGGATTCTCGTACTATTCTTCCAGTGTGGTTAGCGCTGATCCTACACAAACGGATACGATTGGAGGCAATTTGTTCCCCAGCTTGCCTAACCCCTACTTGAAAGCTAGTGACTGGGGCTGGCAAATTGATCCACTCGGTTTGCGGATTACGATGAACAACATTTATGATCGATATCAAAAACCTTTATTCATCGTAGAAAATGGGCTCGGTGCTGCAGATATAGCGAATGAGAACGGATATGTTGAAGATGACTATCGAATTGCTTATCTAAGCGAGCATATTCAGGCGATGAGAGATGCTGTCGACTACGACGGCGTTGATTTGCTTGGGTATACTGTCTGGGGACCGATTGATATTGTGAGTGCCAGTACTGGCGAAATGAAAAAAAGATATGGATTCATTTATGTTGACCGGGACGACGACGGTCAAGGAACATTAAAACGCTCCAAAAAAAAATCATTCGAATGGTACAAGAAGGTTATTGAGTCAAATGGTCAGAATCTGGATGTTTAATTCATAATAAGGTCAACATAAACAAAGGTCACTCCCACTTTGCTTGACAGAGTGGAAGTGACCTTATGTTTTCTACTTTTATTATTTTACAATAAAATAATTTTGCAACTGGTTGCGAAGTTTTTCACCTTCAACTTTGATCTGAACTATTGTGCTCTGTAATATCGTGTTTATTTCTTATTGCGATGTGAAATCTTCAGTCGATTTCACATCGCAATACATGCCATTAAGTGCGCCGACAAAGGCATAATGGACCTGTTCAGCTGGTACGACCTTATTTTGATAGGATAGCTCTCTCGTTGCACATGCATCTTCAATAAGTGTTGTTTCATAGCCGAGATCCACTGCAGCTCTAACGGTTGCATCAATACACATATGTGTCATCATCCCTACAACCACTACTTTGGTTATTTCTTTCTCTTTAAGTTTGCTTTGTAATTCGGTATTCAAAAAGCTGTTAGGGGAGTGCTTTATAATAATACTTTCATTTTCTAATGGTAGAACAGCCTCATGTATTTTTACACCTTCCGAATCTGGAAGAAAGAAACCAATCGCTGGGTCACTTGCGATATGTTGAACATGGAAAATATTATCCTTGTGGTTTTTTCTGAACCAATCAAGCACTTTTGCAGCATTAGAAGCTGCTTTTTCAGGATTGCTTAATTCCATCTTCCCATTCGGGAAATAGTCATTTTGAATATCTACAATAATTAGAGCTGTGCTCATTATTCTCCACCTCGTATAAAATATTTTGTTACACTATAATCATAAATCGAATTGTAATTTTATTCGATAAGTTAACGAAACACTTTTGTCCTAAAAAAATTCATGGTGAAAGGAATTTATTATGGAACTTGATCATATTGATTTTCAGATCCTTCGGATACTATCTGAAAATGCACGTATCCAATGGAAAGAATTAGGTGAACAGATTCATATGACAGGGCAAGCAGTAGGAAATCGTATAAAAAAACTTGAGGAAAGTGGTGTTATAAAAGGTTATTCTGCAATAGTTGATGAAACGAAAATGGGACTAACCTTTACAGCTTTTATCATTTTCTATATGAAAACAGCTAACCATCATTCGTTTATAAGATTAATGGACGATCGAAGGGAGGTATTAGAGGTTCACCGCGTATCGGGAGAAGGCTGTTACCATTTAAAAATTAAAACTAGCTCTCAAGAGCAATTGAATCGTTTTCTGGACGATATTCTTGAGTATGGGAATTATACTTTACATCTATCTATACAAGAAATAAAAAAACAGAATTCTATAACTACTACATGACTAAACGTATTTAATTTTCTATAAGTAACAACTAAAAAGGTATAATTCCTCGTTCAATGTGTTTTATACCTTTTCTCAGAATAAAGCGCTGCGTGATGAATGTGAATTTAAGAGAGCACATTGACATAAAAACCGTTATATCGTAATATTACGTTATAACGGTTTAGGAGGGATACTTTTGACCACACCCGCTTTTGATATGAATACTTTAAAACAGTTCGACGAACCCGCTAATCTGCTGAAAGCTTTATCTCACCCGATTCGTTTATGTATTGTGCGTGGACTGATGCAAAAAAAGAAATGTAATGTTTCATATATGCAGGAGTGTCTGGATCTTCCCCAATCAACCGTATCACAGCACTTGCAGAAGCTTCGCAGTGCCGGTATTGTCGCTACAGAACGGAATGGTCTTGAAGTGAATTATGTGCTTGCCGATCAACGGGTCGAACAGATTATAATTACTTTGTTTGGAAAGGAAGACTGTGAATCATGAGCAAAAAAATACTGATTGTTGGCGGTGTAGCTGGGGGTGCATCTGCGGCTGCACGGCTGCGCCGTCTGGATGAACATGCCGAAATTATTATCTTTGAGAAAGGCCCCTATATATCGTTTGCCAATTGTGGTTTACCTTATTATATTGGTGGCTCGATTGATGAGCGAGAGCGTCTGCTGGTACAAACACCAAAAGGGATGGCAGATCGCTTTCGTATTGATGTGCGTACAAAAAGCGAGGTCATGGCTATTGATCCGCAAAAACGTACGGTTCGAGTGCAGAGCCAAGAGCGTGGCCATTATGAAGAAAGCTATGATGAGTTAATTTTGTCACCAGGTGCAAAACCAATGGTTCCCGATATACCGGGTAAGGACAATCCACTGATTTACACCGTACGTAGCATTCCTGATATTGATCGTATCAAAGAACAAATAAATTCATCTAACAACCGATCATCAATCGTTATAGGTGGTGGATTTATTGGTGTTGAAATGGCAGAAAACTTAAAGGAAGCTGGATTGGAAGTAACGTTAATCGAGGGTAATGGACAGCTACTCACCCCATTTGATCCTGAATTAGCAGCAGCTTTGGCCCAGGAAATGGAGCTGAATGGTGTTAACATGCTGTTCTCCCAGCGTGTTCAGGGATTTCATTCCCTTGAGCAGGGCATTGGAGTAGAGCTTGCTGATGGTCATGTTCTGACAGCTGACCTGGTTATTCTTGCGATAGGGGTAACCCCGGATACATCTTTTCTGAAAAGTAGCGGCGTTTCTCTGGGCACACGTGGACATATCATTGTAAATGAAGCTCTAGAAAGCAGCGTGCCACATATTTATGCAGTTGGCGATGCCATCGAAGTAACTGAGACCATTCATGGTACGAAGACAGCTATTCCACTTGCCGGACCTGCCAATAAACAGGGAAGAATTGTTGCTGATCGAATTGCCGGACTTAGTTCCACATACAAAGGAACACAAGGTACGTCCATTATCAAAGTATTTGGAATGACAGGAGCAACTACGGGGAGCAATGAAAAAACACTAAAGCGTCTTGGTGTTGATTATAGAACCGTAATCGTGCATCCTGCCTCTCATGCATCGTATTATCCAGGTTCCAGCGCGATTACTCTTAAGTTGCTTTTCACACCGGAAGGTAAGATTCTAGGTGCACAAGCAGTCGGTTATGACGGAGTGGATAAACGGATTGATGATATTGCTGTAGCCATACATTTTGGCGGTCATATCCGAGATTTAACCGAGCTTGAACTGAGTTACGCCCCACCTTATTCTTCTGCAAAAGATCCAGTGAATATGGCTGGGTACGCAGCAGAGAATATTACAGCTGGACGTGTTCAAACGTTCACCTATGATCAGCTGTCTGAGCGCAAGCCAGACCAGTCTATACTACTGGATGTTCGCAGTGCTCTGGAGCATCGTAATGGGAATATTCCGGGTTCAATAAATATTTCAGTGGATGAGCTTCGTCAGCGGTTAGATGAACTAGACTCATCCAAAGATATCTGGGTATACTGTCAGGTTGGTTTACGTGGATATACGGCTTCGCAAATCCTGCGTCAGCATGGATTTAGCGTGAAAAACTTGAGTGGAGGCTATAAAACAGATCGCCAAGCCCAGTTTAAGCCGGCTCCATTTTCTCCTGCAAAACCAGATCATCATGAGCCTGGGCTAGGCGTGAAGGAATCAGGGCCAATTCCCACTGCTTCGACTGAGCCACAGCGTATCGATAATGAGTTGAATGTATGCGGTTTAAGTTGTCCGGGTCCGCTGATACAAGTGAAGCAGAAAATGGATCAACTATCGAATGGAGAGACCTTGCGGGTTAAAGCTTCCGATCCAGGATTCTATGAAGATGTGAAAGCATGGGCAACCATGTCTGGGTCCGCACTCTTACATCTGGAACGAATCAAAGGCGGAATTATTGAGGCTGTCATTGCCAAGAATTCAGTAAAACCCATTTCCGATTCGCCTAGCCACCATGATCCCGCTAGCACGATGGTTGTCTTTAGCGGCGATCTAGATAAAGCCATTGCCTCTCTTATTATTGCAAATGGAGCTGCAGCAAGTGGACGTAAAGTAACGATGTTTTTCACATTTTGGGGATTGAATGTTATTCGGAAGCATCAGACGCAGCCTGTATCCAAAACCATGATTGGCCGGATGTTTGATATGATGCTGCCACGTGGAAGCAAAAAGCTTGGCATGTCCAAAATGAATATGCTTGGTGTTGGTCCAAAAATTATCCGTGGCCTGATGAAAAATAATAACGTTCCGTCTTTAGAAGAGTTGATAGAGTCCGTCATTGCACAAGGGGCTGAGTTGGTAGCCTGCCAAATGTCCATGGATTTAATGGGCATTCAGCGTGAAGAATTAATAGATCAAGTTACAATTGGTGGGGTCGGTTACTATCTGGGAGAAGCATCCCAAGCTAATCATAACCTGTTTATTTAAGTCAATTCCTACTTTCAAAGAACACCAAATGACATTGTCTTAGAGAAGTTAGAGGGTAAGCGTAGAGACATGCTTTCCTTAATCGCATTATCTGTATTACCTGAAAAAAGGCCGAAAAGTGGTTTCTGTCATGCACAGAGAGCTGCTTTTCGGCCTTTTTGGCCAATAAGAACAAATACACAAGAGAAGAGCGATATATCGCGTACAGTTTTGTAGCAGATCCTACTTTATTCTTTCATTTATGTATCTAGGACTTGTTGTAAACCGGTTATCAGGTATGTTCATGATTTGTTTACATTTGAACGATATTACATGTTTCTGATAGCCCTACAGAGCCATTCAGTTAATGGACAGATGCAGTTATGATTTTCAGTAAACCTGTGACATCAAGTTCTGTGGTTCATGCAATGGAGGGGAAGCAAGTGGCCAATATTCACAAAAAAATTTTATTGATAGACCATGAAACTAGAATTCGAGTGCTGATGAGAAGGTATTTGGAAAAAGAGGGTTTCATTGTAGACGAAGCCTCCAGTGGAGGCCAAGCCATTCAGAAATGTTATTTAAACAATGGAAATTACGATCTGATGTTGCTTGATTTATCGTTGCCCGATATGAATGGGATTGAGATCTGCAAATATATGAAGCACAACTATCATGAGATTCCGATCATCATGTTGTCTGAGTATTCCGAAGAAAAGGATCGAATCGAAGGTTTCAAGGCAGGAGCCGACGATTATGTTTCCAAACCGTTCAGCCCCAGAGAAGTTGTCCTGCGTATTCAAAGTATTGTGGCTCGCACACAAGGAATCAGCTTGCATGATTTTAAAAGCACATCAAGCAACGAGGTCCTTATTGACGAGATTCTGATCCAACCTTCTGCTCGGCGTGTTTTGGTTCAAGATAATGAAGTACATCTGACGCCAAAAGAATACGAATTACTCTATTTTCTCGCTACACATCAGGAAAGAGCGTTTTCCCGAGAAGAATTGCTTATCCAAGTATGGAAGTCATCTCACAAAGAAATTTATGATCAACGTACTATCGATACTCACATCAAACGATTGCGCGAAAAGCTTTTTGCCCAATATTCAAAAGGAAATGAGATCATTCAGACTTTATGGGGATACGGATATAGGTTCCGGAGTCCGGAGTGATCGCCATCTTAAATTGGATTACAGATTGTGAGGAGTAACCTATGTCTTATAAACAAATCAAATGGATGATTCTGTTCATTCCAACTTTCACTGTTGCCATCTGGGAATATGTCAGACATCAATTCCTTTTACCCTATATCTCAATGGACTTAGGCAATTGGTTAACTCCGGTTCTAGTGTATGTCGTCAGTATCACACTATTAACCCAACTATTTCGCATTTTAGAAAAAATACAGAAGGAATTGGAAACGGAACGCTCCGAAAAAGCTGCGCTTGAAGCACGCGAACAACTGGCACGAGAGCTTCATGATGGGATTGCTCAATCCCTTTTTTTGCTGTCAGTCAAGGCCGAAAAGTTAGAAAAGGGAAGTAACGAGAAACAGCAGGAACAGAACATTTTGTCCATCCGCAAAACGATTCATGAAGTGAACCGTTATGTAAGGCAAGCGATCACCAATCTTCGTCTCGATCGGGATGTAAGTCAATCCTCCACGCCAATATCATCAACACTTGTGGAACAAGTTCATGTCATGGCCAAGGACGTACGTACGCAAATCAATATTCATTGGGAATTAAAAGATCACCAGCTAGATGAAAAAGAAAAGGTTGAACTGCTAGCCTGTATTCGAGAAGCGCTCATCAACATGAACAAGTATGCTTCTGCCACAGCAGGATCAATTACAGCGATAGGAATGAGCCATAGCTGGAAGGTTACAGTTAAGGATAACGGAAAAGGGTTCGATGGCGATCCGTTTGCCAAAAAAGGAAAATTCGGTCTACGTATTATGAAAGAACGCTGCAATGAGATGGGATGGATCATGAACATGTATCGAGAGGACAGAGAGACGATCGTTGAGATTCACAAGGGGGCTCTAACATGACATTAACCACCACAACAAGAGTCTTGGTTGTTGATGATCATGCACATGCAAGGGAAGCTATCCGTGAGATTTTGGAAATGGATAACCACTTTAACGTTATCGGTATCGTCTCTAACGGTCAAGAAGCAATCGACTTCATGGAAAAGTGGCTTCCAGACCTTATTTTAATGGATATTCAAATGCCAGTCTTGGATGGACTGGAGGCAACTCGCAGAATCAAGCTTACGTTTCCTTATGTGAAAATTGTCATGATAACTGTGTCGGACGATATGCTTCATTTGCTGGAAGCTCTAAAACGCGGAGCCCAAGGTTATCTGCTTAAAAATCTGGAGCCCTCGACATGGCTAGAGTACTTACATTCAATTATTAACGAGGAAGCTCCCTTGTCAAGGGACGTGGCTTATCAAATTCTAAAGGAAGTCAACGTGATCGAACACAAGGAACCCATTGTTAAACTGACAACCAGGGAGCTGGAGATTTTATACGGAGTGGCAGCTGGATGGACGAATAAAGAGATTGCAGGTAGATGTGATATCTCTGAATACACGGTTAAGAATCATCTGAAAAACATATTACAAAAGTTGCAGTTACAAAATCGCGTTCAACTTACACGTTACGCATTGGAACAGGGGCTTGTATCGGAGGCCAAACGACATCCGGAATAAAACGGTAAGAATTTCATGTACGGCTAACGTACAGATAAGGAGAGGCAAAATTTATGCACAATATTGATAGCAGCTCCACGTCAGGGCAACCAACAAATGCAAACGATGCTGGACATCGCCAAACTACGCTTCAGATTACAGGTATGACTTGTGCATCATGCTCAACCAGGATCGAGAAAGCACTAACCCGCTTGAACGGTGTTAGACAGGCGAATGTAAATTTAACTACAGAGGAAGCAACGGTAGCATATGACCCCGCTTTAGTAGATATTCAGTCCCTTCGCAATAAAATAGATAACTTAGGCTTCGGAACTGCTTCGACTTCCGTTGACCTAAATATTTCAGGTATGACTTGTGCAGCCTGCTCAGCACGCATCGAAAAAGGCCTCAGTCGTCTCCCGGGGGTGACGCGTGTGAATGTAAACTTGGCTCTGGAGTCAGGGCATGTAGAATTTGTAGCTGGAACACTGAAAGGTTCCGACCTCATTTATAAAATCAGGCAACTGGGTTTTGAAGCACGTATAAAAGCTACAGAGGCAGAAGCTCTATCCATGAGGGAACAGGAGATTCAACGCAAAAAATGGAAGTGGATCTTGTCAGCCGTCCTGTCTTTTCCCTTATTATGGGCCATGGTGTCACATTTCTCGTTCACATCTTGGATATGGGTTCCTGATGTATTTATGAATCCACTGTTCCAATGGCTGCTTGCAACGCCCATACAGTTCTATTTAGGATCACAATTTTATAAAGGTGCATATATAGCTTTGAAAAATCGAAGTGCCAATATGGATGTGCTCGTCGCACTTGGGACAAGTTCAGCTTACTTGTATAGTTTATATTTAACATCGCTAACTAGTACCGGTGGTACATCTGGTCATAATCATGGAGGAGGCGTCCCGGTGACAGAGGTTGTAAACACGGCCACTCAAGGACCTGTTAATTTGTATTTCGAAACCAGCGCCGTGTTGATTACATTGATATTGCTCGGTAAGTGGCTGGAGGCTCTGGCTAAAGGAAGATCTGCGCAATCTATTAAAAGCTTGATGCAACTGGCTCCGAGAAGTGCTCGGGTTCTCCGAAACGGTGAGGAGACAGAGCTTCTTCCCGAATATGTACTCGTTAATGATCTAGTCATCGTGAAGCCTGGCGAAAAGATTCCTGTGGATGGGATTGTTGAGGAGGGGGCTTCCTCCGTAGACGAGTCGATGTTAACCGGAGAAAGTCTGCCTGTGGATAAGAAGTTTGGCGATCGTGTAACCGGTGCGACCTTGAACAAAAATGGACGTCTTGTTATTCGCGCAACTCAGGTCGGTGCTGATAGTGCGTTATCCCGGATCATCCATATCGTGGAACAAGCACAAGGATCGAAAGCTCCGATCCAACGCGTAGCTGATTCAATTTCAGGGATTTTCGTACCTGTGGTCGTAGGCATAGCTGTGGTAACCTTTATATTGTCATTGATCTTCGAAAACTCAGAAGGATTCAGCGCTGCTCTAGAGAGAGCAATTGCAGTTTTGGTGATTGCCTGCCCATGCGCACTGGGCTTAGCTACACCAACATCCATAATGGCTGGTTCGGGGCGTGCTGCCGAATATGGTATTTTGTTCAAAGGTGGGGAGCATCTGGAGACTGCGCAACACATTCAGACGGTTATTCTCGATAAAACGGGCACTGTTACTCACGGAAAACCAGTTATGACCGATGTAATGTCTGCACCGGCTTGGTCAACCAACGAACTGTTGAAGCGGGTTGGGATTGCTGAGTCTAGCTCTGAACATCCTCTCGCCCAAGCGATTATAGAGGGGATCAGAGACAAAGATATAAAAATCATGTTCACGCCAGAACAGTTTGAGAATATTCCGGGATCTGGCGTACGTGCACGTGGTTACAACCAGGATATTCTCGTTGGAACACGCCGACTACTAGCCGATGCTATGGTGCAGATTCCTACAGAAGCATTGGCCTATATGTCTGAATTGGAGGGTCAGGGAAAAACAGTAATGCTCGTGGCAGTAGACAATGAATGGGCTGGAATGGTTGCTGTTGCGGATACCGTAAAGGAAACATCTGCACAAGCGGTTAGCCGGCTTCAAGCGATGGGAATCGAAGTGGTGTTAATGACTGGTGACAACGTACACACAGCTCGTGCTGTTGCAAGCCAAGTCGGGATCACCACAGTCATTGCATGCATTCAACCGGAGGAAAAAGCTGCTGAAGTAGAGAGATTACAGCACATGGGGCAGATTGTAGCCATGGTAGGTGATGGGATTAACGATGCGCCCGCTTTAGCGGTGTCTAATATCGGCATGGCCATCGGAACAGGCACTGACGTTGCCGTAGAGGCTGCGGATGTTACACTCATGCGCGGAGATCTCAACAGTGTTGCAGATGCTATTGAATTAAGTAAAAGAACGATGCGAAATATTAAACAGAATCTTTTTTGGGCGCTCGCATACAACGTAGTAGGTATTCCTATTGCTGCCATTGGTCTTCTGGCTCCTTGGCTGGCTGGTGCAGCGATGGCATTCAGTAGTGTGTCAGTTGTACTTAATTCATTACGTCTTCAAAAAATGAAACTTTAATTACGTTAATAACCTGGTGAGTCATTCCGTTTTGTAGCTCCAAAGACTGATTCAGAGAGAGACAACATAAAGTGTAGGGTGGCTGATAAAATAATCTCTCAGGGAATGTACTATAGCACATTCCCTGAGAGATTAAAGTATTATTGCAACGAATTCTAGAGCGATGTTACTGGATCTATTCTTAAGAACCAAAAATTGTTTTTACATGCGGTTGTTGCAACCAATCCTTCAGCGAGGTCAGTTGGAGATCAGGGACAACCACGCGATCTTTCACGTCATAATAGTTCAGGGAATCAATATTAGCTCCAATCCAACGATAGAAGCCTCCAATACCAGCTGCTTGGTCCGCCCCCATTACTGGAGAGAGAGCTGTTTCAAAATCATCATAGTTCAGGAAATTGAAGGTTATATCTTGTCCCAACGCTTGCGTAAAGCGCTCGCCGAGTTCTGCACCAGTAAGTGCTTCCGGACCTGGAGCTAACAGCACTTGTCCTGCCAGCTCAGGATGGGTTAGCGCATAATAATGATATTGCGCTGCGTCTTCGGAGCTGATCCATGGGATCGGTTTATCTGCTGGTACAGGGTAGAAGAGCATTCCATTATTGATCAGACCCGGAATCAAGAAGTTTTCCATATAGAGTGTGGGTTTTACCAAAATAGTTGGAATACCACTTTGTTGTACGTACTCGATCAATTCTCGTTTTACATCCAACGTTTTGGTGTCGGTTGGCTGTTCTGGTAAAAATCCATTCGAATTCACAACGATCAATTTAACGTGCGCTTGTCGCGCAGCTTCAACGGCATTTGTAATTTGCTGCTTCATTAATGCTGTGTCATACTCAATTGGCATATTCAAGAAGACTTTACTAACACCGCTGTTAACATCTTTCAACGTTTCTGGTGCAGACAGATCACCTACAAATGCCTCTATACCTTGCTCTTTTAAAGCCGTTACGTTTTTGTCATGACGTGTAATGGTGCGAACAGCTACCCCTTTGGAGGTTAACAATCTTGCTACGGCTCCACCTTGTACCCCTGACGCTCCATAGACTAATATCGTTTCCATATATACAACAGCTCCTTATAGTTACATTCATTTGTTCAGTATCGAACTAAATGTTATATTTATAATAACTAACTCACAAACTTTATGTAAGTACGCACATTCGGGATATCAGGTATCTCTTGTGATACTTTTGGAGGTAAACTTATGGAGATCGAACCACTGGAAAATTGCAGTACTTGTCCGGTTGAATTTGCAGTCAATGCAATCGGCGGCAAGTGGAAAATTCTGATTTTGTACCATTTATTGAATAAAGATATTATACGGTTTAACGAACTACAAAAATCGCTCTCCACGGTGACACATCGCACACTTACGCGTCAATTGCGTGAGCTTGAAGAAGGTGGGCTAGTGAACCGCGTTGCTTATGCTGAAATGCCTCCTCGTGTCGAATACTCACTAACAGATAAAGGACATAGTCTCACACCGATTTTGTTACAATTGCAAAACTGGGGTCTACAGCATATGTAAGCACCTTGAACACAAGATAACACCATTAAATTCGCTGTAATAGCGACTTTTCCTATTATAAGGAGCCGGTATTATTTATACTCATATCTGAATTAAACTGATATCTAAAAGATGCCCCCCAATGATCAAATACATCATTGGGGGGCATCTTTTATTCAAATCATGTATAAAGAGAGCTTTTTTCAGGTATAAGAACCAGGTTCACAAATTGTTTGAAATTATACCATTTTGTCTCCCTCGAATAGCTCAACTGAGCCATTCATCTATTATAAATCTAAGGATAAGCTTATTTAAATGTGAGAAAGAAGGCTTCCTCGTAGATGAAGCGGCTAGTAGCAGACAAGCCATCATAATTAAAGTGTGAACTAGGGATAAATACGGCTTTAAGAAAAAAGATCTAAAAAGGGGAGAAAACTGATGAAGGATCGATTTAAATTTACAGTCTTTATTTTAATCATGCTGGTAATTGTAAGTGGTTGTCAAAATACTTCACAACAACAAGAGAGCAACAGAGAGGAAGTTACTATTAATCAACCATCTGAACCTTATCTAACTTTTAAAGACTTTGACGGGGAAACCGTTACACTCCAGGATAAACCTCAAAATATTGTGATCTTGAATGAGCAAGTTCTTTACTCCTTCTATCAAGTTGGAGGGAAAGCAGTCGGTGTTCCGACTCCCTTTAACATTGAACCGCCTAAAGAAGCGATAAAAGTACCGAAAGTAGGTTTTATGCACGAAGTTAATATGGAAAAGGTATTAGAGTTAAAGCCTGATTTGGTGATTGGCCAGCGCTTTGACCATGGTAAATTCAGAGAAACTTTCAAAGAAGCTAATATCCCTTTAGCAAATCTTAACACCCAATCTATTGAAGACATAAAACAGAATACGATTTTGATGGGGAAAATTACAGGTAATGAACCAAAAGCGGAAGAGCTTGTAAATAAGATGAACTCAGAGATCAATCAAGTTATCGAGCAGATTCCAGATGAACAAGAAATGCATACTTATGCCATACTAACCGTTATGGGAGACACTGCATATGTTGAACAGAGTTCAACAATAGCAATAGATATTGCAGATCAGTTGAAACTGCGTAATGCAACAGTATCCATAGATGGCGAAGCTTTTGCCGGATATATCCCGTTTAGTATGGAAGAGATGGTGATGATCAATCCGGATTATCTCTTTATTCTTTCCCACACAACGAATGATGAAGCTAAAGAAATGATCGAAAACAACTTCAAATCAAATCCAGCCTGGAGCTCACTTTCAGCCATTTCAAATGACCAAATGTATTTTCTTCCAAAAGATAAATTTGTAATGGCTCCTGGTGTTGATGTTGCCGAATCCTATAAATATATGGCAGACTTGATCACTCCAAGTCAAACGAATTAGATATTTATGATTGAGAATAATCAGTTAAAAAACAGGATGAGCTGGAAACTCTTCATTATTGGACTTTTTATGATCTTCGCTATACTTAGCGTCATAATCAGTTTAGCTTTTGGAGCTGTTTCTGTAGATGTACGGTCCATTTTAAGTGTTTTACTTGGCAACACAGATTCGGACTACTACACGATTATATGGAATATTAGACTGCCACGTACACTTGTAGCCGTTTTTGTAGGCATTAATTTAGCTCTTTCCGGTGCATTATTACAAGGGGTTATGCGTAACCCTATGGCTGATCCCCATATTATCGGTGTTTCCTCCGGTGCAGGTTTATTTGGGACAACCATGCTACTGGTCTTCCCTGCCTTCTCACATTTGTTAGTACCTGTTGCATTTGTAGGAGCATTGACATCAGCCTTATTGATCTATTTGCTCGCTTGGGACAAGGGCGTATCTCCTATGAGGATTATTCTTGCTGGAGTTGCAGCTTCTGCTTTTTTAAATTCTGGAGTCTCAGCACTGTATACATTTTATAGTGACCGCATACAAGGAGCGGTTTCCTTTATGGTAGGAAGTCTATCCGCAAAAAGCTGGGGGCATGTGGAGACGATCATTCCTTACAGCATTATTGGATTAATATTGGCATTGTTAAGCGCCCAACGTATGAATGTACTGTTACTCGGCGATCCAGAATCAAGATCACTGGGACTAAACACGGAGGGTTATCGTTTATGGTTTATTGCTATAAGCGCGCTCCTTGCTGCCAGTGCTATAAGTATTGTGGGTCTACTCGGGTTTGTTGGCTTAATTGTTCCTCATGCTGCAAGGATTCTTGTGGGGAATGATTATCGGATATTGCTGCCTGCTTCAGCGCTGCTGGGAGTGACCGTTCTGTGTTTATCGGATACCATTGGCCGTGTTGCCTTCGCACCAATTGAGCTGCCAGTGGGTATTATTATGGGTGTGATAGGCGCTCCATTTTTCTTATATTTGTTACGAAAGAAGAGAACGATATGACACTAGAGACAAAGAATGTTCATATTGGATATCATGAAAACGAGGTAATTTCGGCTCTAAACCTTCGGTTTGAAGCAGGAAAGATCCACAGTATTCTTGGACCCAATGGCTGTGGTAAAAGTACACTTTTAAAGGCGCTGGGAAAGCAAATTCTGACTACGGATGGAAAGATTTTATTTAAGAATAGTGATATCAATACATGGAGCAGAAAAGCTTTTGCCAGAGAATTAGCTTTTTTAATGCAAGTACATGAGAGTAATCCCGAAGTTACTGTTAGACAGCTCATTGAGTATGGCCGTTTCCCTCACAAAAGGAAATTTGAACGATTAAATCAAGAAGATCAATTCATTGTTGATCAAGCCATCTCACTTACACATTTAGTGGATTTATCAGAAAGAACAGTAGATACCTTATCTGGAGGAGAGCGCCAGAGAGCATGGATCGCAATGGCACTAGCTCAACAGCCTGCTATTTTGTTATTAGATGAACCTACCTCTTACCTGGATATTCATCACCAGTTTGAGATTATTGAACTAATTAAACGCTTAAATATCGAACAGGGCATCACAATCATCTTGGTGCTACATGATATTAATCAGGCAGCCATGATCTCTGATCAAATCATTGTGCTTCAAGCTGGAGAACTTTATGACCATGGTGCTCCTCAAAATGTTATTACACCAAAAATGTTACGTGATGTTTTTAAAGTTGATGCTGAAATAGATATTTCTTCTGATAATGAATCGATCTCTGTCTATAACTTTCAACTATTCAACGAATAAATAAACACAAAACAATCTCTGAATAAAAATCAGAGATTGTTTTGTGTTTATCATTGTATTTTAATTCGCGATAGGTTTTAAAGTGCATATACGTCTGGAGCAACGGCAACCATCACAGGATGTTCACGTTTTGGGCAGCTATATAGCTCGAATGAGCCTTTGCTCAGGAATATGTTTTATATACGATAAGATAGGATTTATGCCTCATATCTGGAATATAAAAAGATGGGGATTTACATAGAAAAAATCGATTGTTATCATCTGGATTGCGGCCTTACTTAGCTTGACTGCTGCTTGTGGCACAGACGCGCAGCAGGAGCAGGTTTCATCCAGCCCGGCTGCGGGGGACAAGCAGCAGAATGAGACAAATACAGGGGATTCGGAACAAGCTGCCAGCCCCTATCTCACTTTTCAAGATCTGAATGGTTCCACAGTCACCTTGGAGAAAAAACCTGAACGCATCGTTATTCTGAACAACGAACTAACTGAATTGTTCTATCAGGTTGGCGGCGAAGCCATTGGAATAGCAACATCAGCTGGTGTTGCTATTCCTGCTGAAGCAGCAGATGTGAAGCAACTTGGCCTGATTAACAGCATCAATCTGGAGGAAGTCCTCCAATTAAAACCTGATCTGGTCATCGGTCAACCGCTCTTTCACAAGGATCTGTCCGATACTTTCGCTGATGCTGGCATCCCATTCGCCATTTTGACGGTGAAGTCCATTGAGGACATTCGCAGTAATGCCAAGTTGTTCGGACAGATCATCGGCAAAGAACAGGAGGCTGAAATTGCGATTACAGACATGGATGCGAAACTTGACGCTCTCACAACAGATTTATCAGCGAACAAGCCGTCTTATGCAATCATAACCCTGATGATGAACACTGCGTCTATGCAAAAATCGACCAGTATCGCGCTGGATATTGCGGAGACGCTACACATGAAGAACATTGCTGAAAATCTTCCTTCTGGCAAAATGCCAAGTTCAGTACCCTTCAGTATGGAAAAGCTGGTTGAACTGAACCCAGACTACCTCTTCTTCGTGGTTCATGGGATGGATGAGGATGGGCAACGCATGATCGAAACCCAATTGGAGAGCAATCCAGCCTGGAGTTCGTTGCAAGCGGTGAAATCGGACCGCCTCCATGTTTTGCCGCCTTCCATGTTTGTTACAAATCCCGGCTTGAAAGTGTCAGAATCAGTAAAGTAAATGAAGCAACTGGTGTATTCGCCAGATCCAGCGAAAAAATAAAAATATGTACTGATGAGAGTCCGTAACCGCTATATTAGCGGCTGCGGACTTTTTAACTTGTGTAATATCACAATGTATCTCTATTTGAGAAGATGTATTGACACAGAGCAGCATGCTGGATATTTATGTATTAATATGTTAGAAAGCATTGCAATCTGCTTTGATCTCACAAATTAGACACAAAACGACTATCACTATAGCTAGATTGAGCTATATGGAAAAAATATCTTTTTATGTACACTATGAATAGCATAATGATAGCGCTTTATTTGCAACTCTGTTTATACTCCAATGAATAGGGATTGATGATGTTTCTAATCCAGAACGGAGGAAATACATTGAAAAGTAAATATGCCTTCTTACTTTCCTTGAGATCACTTGAATACGAGATTAAGCAATTAAATGCCTATGCCAAGGAACATGAAGAGTGTTTCGATCTTTTACAACTGAAGCTGGATTCGCTTTGTCAATTTATGACGTTGGAGGAGAACGACAGACAGTGGCTTGCGTGGGGAAGTCAGGAGGAAATCCAGTTATATGGCACGCAACTTCGCGAAACATCTGTGCAAGCGTTATGTGAAATGGAAAAGTATCAATCTGCTCTTGCGATTGAGAATCGTTTGAATGTGAGTGAGTATATCGAAATACTCTCCACATCCGTCCGAAGCGAGCTTCGGGATTTCCAGCTTGATCAACGCTCCAAAGTTCTTTTTATTGGTTCAGGTGCATTTCCTCTCTCCGCATTGACCATTGCTCATGAAACGGGTGCAGAAATTGTATGTCTGGATATCGATCCAGAGGCTGTTGAAAAGGGGAGAAAAGTAGCCGATACCTGGGGACTTGCCGACAGAATTGTTTTCTCTGGAAAACCGATCGAGGAGTTGTCTTTTGTGAGTGAAGCAACACATATCGTCATTGCCTCTCTAGTTCGCAACAAACTGGATATCTTGAATGATCTCAAAGGAAGAATTCAACCCGACACCCGAATCTTGATGCGCTATGGTAATGGACTGAAATCACTTTTTAATTACCCGGTTGAAGAGGAATTGTCTGACGATTGGCAAAAAACTTCGATTTCTGCAGGGAAAGGCTTCTATGAAACAATGATTATTGAACCGAAGCACAGTGTCATACAGGGAAGGTGAGGAGATTGGACAAGATGCAAGAAACATCGGCTCTAGGCAATGTATTGATTGTTGGTGGAGGCCCGGCGGGTATTCATGTTGCCGTGGATCTGTCCAAAGGTTGGTCTCATCGGATCGGTGTGGCGAACCGGAAGGGAATACACGCAGAGCGACTTCTAACGGAGCTTGAAGAGCACGAATTCCACGTATCCACAGAGGTTCTGGTCGAACGTGCCAGACATCTTTCGGCAACTGCCCGCCTGGACAGGTTTTATGCAGGATTCGACACGATAGAAGATGATTGGCAAACCATTGTTTTGTGTGTTCCCTGTCACAGCTACGTTGATGTCATCCGTGAATTAAAGCTGGATTACAGGCTTGAGGTTAAACGAATCATTCTCATCTCTCCGGGCATAGGCTCGAACATGCTTGTTCAAGAAAGTCTCGATGCAGTTAGAGATCGCATAGAAGTGATCAGCTTCTCGACATACTATGCAGCTACTAAATTTGACCCGGCTGCTGCTACTCTCCTGAAATCTATCGTCAAAGGCTTGAAGAGAAAAATTCACATGGGTTCCAGTCGAGCAAATAGTCGTACGCTGTTCCACCTTCAAGACTTTTTCGCCAGTTTAGGCATTGAAGCTGAACAGACCCCGCATCCAATTGGAGCCGAAAGCAGAAGCATTACGACCTATGTGCATCCACCGTTTTTTATGGATTCATTTTCGTTAAATGAAATCTTCAGCCATACTCGTTCCACCAAATATATGTATAAACTATACCCGGAAGGACCCGTTACACCTGGCACCATCCACAGTATGGTCCGGCTGTGGAAGGAAATTTCCTGCGTGCTTGTGAAGTTTGGAGCGGAACCGATGAACCTGCTGAAATTTATGAATGATGACAACTATCCTGTCCAGGAGCAGTCACTCTCCAGATCAGATATCGAGGGATTCGTTCAGTTTGATGAACTTCATCAGGAGTACTTACTGTATATCAGGTACGCCTCGCTCCTCATTGATCCCTTCTCCAGCCCGGGCAAACAGGGTCAATATCGTTCATTTGCAGCTGTACCTTACCAGCAGGTAAGCCTGGATCATGAAGGGAAATGGGTTATTCCGCGTATTCCTTATGAAGATTACAGAAAATTAAAACTGTTATACCATATTGGACAAACTTTGCAAATTCCAATGCCTCAAGCCAGAACGCTCATGCAGAACTTTGAGCATCAATTAGGGGCATTTATGAAACAACAAGGAGCAGATGCATTTCGTTCTGAACTCGTCCAGGACAACACCTTGGAGGAAGCGAAAATTATTATCCGTAAAATGCACACGCAGTATTTAAAGGGTAGAGAGGATGTTTTCAAATCATGAGTTTAGGAATTCGATCACAGCGTAGTAAAATCTTCTTTGGATTTATCTTGATATTATGTGCGGTCACCTTTCTGTCTGGATGTAGTCAGGCTAGTCGTTCCTCCGGTTCATCTAGCGAGGAAAATACGCCTGCTACATCCGTCTCTAAAGACATTACAATCATACATAGTCTTCCCAATGATACGCTGGATCCGCACAATACGTGGATTACGTTGCGTGCTGGTGTAACGGAAACATTATTGCGACTGGATGAAAATATGAAGATTTCTCCGTGGCTCGCAAGTGACTGGGAAACCAAGGATGATCGCACATGGGTCTTCTCGATTCGGGAAGGCATACAATTTCAGGATGGAACACCACTGGATGCTCAAGCGGTAAAAGCATCGTTTGAGCGTGGCATTGCCGACAGTAAAGCACTTGCCGCCGCTCTTAAAATCGCTTCAATGGAGGCGAACGGACAGCAACTTCAAATTACGACAACCGAGCCTTACCCGGCATTTCCTACAGAACTGGTGCATCCGACCACCAGTATTATCAGTGTAGCTGCCGAGAATCAAATGGGCAAAGAGGCATTCAACAATGCCCCGGTAGGAACCGGTCCGTTCAAGGTTACCAGCTTCACACCGGGCAGCGAAATTCATCTGGTGCGTAACGACGATTACTGGGATGGCAAGGCCAAGTTAAATGAGGTTACATTCAAATTTAATGCTGATGCCAATGTCAGAACGCTCGCTTTTCAGTCCAAACAAGCGGACATTGTATTTCATTTGTCTCCAGAGATGCTGACATCTATCGAAGCTGACAACGAGCTCAGCGTTAGCTCGGTTACGAGCTTGAGAACACATTATTTTACCTACAATCCTGCAAGTTCAAGCGTCAGCGATCACCGTGTTCGAGAAGCCCTGGACAAACTGATTGACCGGGATTCGATTGTACAGGATATTATGCTTGGTCATGCTTCACCAGCCAATGGTCCATTTAATGCTTCACTTCCTTTTGGCAATAGAGAAGGGTATCAGAAACTGGACGAAGCAGGTGCACTCCGGCTATTGGAAAGCGCAGGGTACACCAAAGGCTCAGATGGGAAATTTCAAAAAGATGGAAAACCGTTGACATTAAAACTGATTGCTTTTACCGGCGTGAATCCCGAGCTGCCGCTGATACCGCAGGTAGTTCAGTCAGAAGCAGCCAAAGCGGGTATTACGATTGAAATTGTTTCTGTAGAATATCCTGAAGTATACATCGCAGATCATACCGATTGGGATATGTCTACATCGAGTTATTTGACTTCCCCAAGAGGAGACGGAGGCTCATTTCTGAATTCCGCATATGTTCCGGGTGGCTCTTACAACCCTGCCAATATTCAAGTCGATGGATTGGAGCCCATTCTGAAGGAACTGAATGAGACAGGTGATACAGAGAAACGAAACGAGATTACTCAGCAGGCAGTGACAGTGATCAACAAGGCTTTGCCTCATTCCTATATTATCAATCCCAACATTCTGGTGGGGATCAATCAGCGGGTAACCGATTGGAAACCTGGAGCAGAGGAGTTCTATATCGTAACGCATACACTGGATGTGAAGTGACATGGTTCGGCAATCCTTTTCACGAATCATTCAGCTGATCCTTGTACTTTTAATGCTGAGCCTGGCAACCTTCCTGCTGATGAAGCTGGCTCCAGGTGATCCCGTACTTACGATATTGAAGGCCAACGAGGGAGCTGTCTCCCAATCGGATCAGGACCAGGTGCAAGAACAGCTTGGATTGAATTTACCACTTGTGCAGCAGTATGGTCTCTGGCTTCAGGGCGTGATTCAGCTCGACCTGGGAAAGTCATTTGTTAATAACCGGGCTGTGTGGGACCTGATGATGGATCGACTTCCCGCCACAGTATCGCTGACTTCAGGTGCGATTGTCGTGTTATTGCTTATATCCGTCCCGCTGGCTATATTGGGTGCAAAATATAAAGGGAAATGGCCGGATCATCTCAGTCGACTATTCGCATTGATCGGAGCTTCCATCCCCAGCTTCTGGCTAGGCTTATTGTTAATCTACGCCTTTGCCTTCAAGCTAAACTGGCTACCTACGATGGGCAGTGGCAACGTCAGGCATCTCATTCTTCCATCGATTACACTGGGGTTTGTCATGGCCCCCGAGTACATCCGCTTGCTTCGGTCGGGACTGCTGGATGCGTTATCGCAGGAATATGTGCGTGCCGCTCGTGCAAGAGGCATAGCGGAGTG
This sequence comes from Paenibacillus sp. CFBP 13594, assembly GCF_014842675.1. Classification (NCBI taxonomy): domain Bacteria; kingdom Bacillati; phylum Bacillota; class Bacilli; order Caryophanales; family Paenibacillaceae; genus Paenibacillus; species Paenibacillus sp. CFBP 13594. The sequence goes on along the minus strand of NZ_JACYVQ010000001.1, from coordinate 721,014 downwards.
GAGGGTCATCGCCAGACATGCACTTCGTGCCGCTCTTCTGCCAGTCATTACGATTTTCGGAATGAGTCTGGGTGCACTGCTGGCAGGTTCAGTCGTGACTGAAACTCTTTTTGCCTGGCCGGGTCTGGGAAGTATGGTCATGGAAGCGATCACTCAACGGAACTATCCGGTTATTCAGGGATATGTTCTGCTGACAGGCGTATTCATTGTGACAGCCAATGTGCTTGTGGATCTTAGTTATAGTCTGCTCGATCCCCGAATTCGCTCGGGAAGGGGGAGAAACGTGTGAAATGGACATCACTTGAGAATCTTGTGGAATTTCATAGAGGCCAAAGTCTTCGATTGAGTCCGCTACTGTGGCTCGGTGCGGGCATCATTCTGTTTTTCCTCCTTATCGCTCTCATTGGACCCTGGATATTGCCTAACGATCCTCTGCTGGTTCGTATGTCCGATCGTTTACTTCCACCCAGTGCCGAATTTCCGCTAGGTACTGACCATCTGGGCAGATGCATTTTGTCCCGCATTATAGATGGGACCCGAACAACGATGAGCACATCCTTTCTAGTGTTGACTACAGTCATCCTTATAGGTGTTCCCATAGGCATGTTATCCGGATTTTGGGGTGGTAAGCTGGATACGTTACTTATGAGAACCGTCGATGGCATTGGTGCAGTTCCTGAATTTCTATTGGCTGTTGCTGTTGCCGGTTTTCTTGGTCCAGGTCTGCTTCATGTCATGCTGGCTGTGGCGTGTGTGAAATGGATTACGTATGCAAGATTGGTGCGGAGTATTGTGCTGCTGGAAAAGGAAAAAGATTATGTCAAAGCTGCTGTTGTGGCTGGTAGCGGGATGTGGATCATTCTTTATCGTCATTTGGCAAGACAGGTTGCGTCGCCGCTCGCGGTCATGGCTGCACTCGATGTAGGCCGTTTCATTCTGCTGATATCGACGCTTTCATTTCTCGGTCTGGGTGTGCAGGCTCCTGCTCCGGAGTGGGGGGCGATGCTGAATGAAGGACGCTCGTACTTCCAGGCGGCCCCACAACTGATGATTTACCCTGGGTTATGCATTCTGATGGTTGTATTCAGCTCTAATCTGATCAGCGACGGCATTCGGGACCATCTGGACATACGTAATCGTTAAAGTGTTTTAATGTGGATGGGAGGGAAAAGCATTGAGGAAATTAACGGAAAGGCAACCCATCCTGGATGTAAATCATTTGTCGATCAGTGCCGTCCATCAGGGTCACAGCCACAGAATTACGGAAGATATTTCATTTAATATTCATATCGGGGAAACACTGGCGATTGTCGGAGAAAGTGGAAGTGGAAAAAGTGTTACAGCCAGTGCGATCGCCGGCCTTCTGACCAAACCACTCGCCATTACCCATGGGCAGATTGTTTTCCAAGGGATAAACTTGTTAGAGTCACGGGCAGGGTACGTGAAATCGCTGCGGGGTAAAGAAATTGGTTACGTGTTTCAGGACTATCGCGGTAGCTTCACACCGTTCATGAAGGTCGGCCATCAGTTGATGGAAGTCATCCGTACACATACCCGGGCTACACGAGCGGAAGCGAAAGAAATGGCGCTAGACTGGCTACACCGTGTAAAGCTTCCTGCCGAACGATCCTTTCGGAGCTATCCGTTTCAGTTGAGCGGAGGACAATTGCAGCGGATTGCACTTGCAGCCGCTTTGATGCTGAAGCCAGCTCTGCTGGTTGCAGATGAACCGATTACAGCGCTTGATGTCGTCACTGGACAAGCCATTATGGACTTGATGCAGGAGCTTCAGCATGAAGTCGGTTGCGCAATTTTGCTGATCTCCCATGATTTGAGACAGGTCGTTAAGCGTTCACACCGAATCGCGGTCATGCAAAGAGGCCATATTGTGGAAATAGGAAGCCGGGAACAGATTAAGCATGCCCCACACCATCCCTATACGCAAGCGCTGCTCAAGGCTTGTCCGATAATCTCTCGCAAGCAGCATACGAGTCCACAAGAAACACAAGTTTGGGGGTAACAGAAGATGGAGCCTTTACTGCTGGTTAAAAATCTGGTTAGAACCTATGGACGAGGTAGGGATGCGGTCCGAGCAGTTCATCAGGTTTCGTTCACCATACAAAAAGGGGAGTGTCTGGGGCTAGTTGGCGAGAGCGGCAGTGGCAAAAGCTCGCTGGCGCGACTGCTGCTGGCCTTGGAAAAACCTGATCATGGAGAAATACGACTGCTGGGAGCCTCACTTGTAGAGGCGAAAAAGAATACGCTCCGAAAGATGAGGCAACACATTCAGGTTGTATTTCAGGATAGTAATGCCTCCCTGAATGATCGGTTGCCTGTCTGGCGTTCTGTACTGGAGCCTTTGGACAATTTTCCAGAGGTTAAACCTCCCTTTCTGGTGGATGTCAGGGAGAACAGACGTGCAACATCGGCAAGGCTGCTGGAGATGGTGGGACTGGGACCGGAACATCTGGATCGTTACCCCCATGAACTGAGTGGAGGACAACGCCAGCGGGTAGCCATTGCAAGAGGCATCAGCCTCAAGCCAGAGCTGCTCATCTGTGATGAGCCCACTTCCAGCCTGGATGTTACCGTGCAAGCGAATATTCTCAAGCTGTTAAAACAATTACAGACCAATCTGGAGATGTCATTCTTGTTCATCTCCCATGATATTGCAGCCGTTCATCAGATGAGCAATCGAATCCTCGTCATGAAGGATGGGGCAATCGTTGATGAGTTTGCAAGCGAGCAAATCAGCGAGCCAGAGAGACATGATTATACAAAATGTCTGCTTTCAGCGGTATATGACCTGGAGCAATAGTTTTTTCTTTACACAAGTTATGATGAAAGAGGTTCTAATGAAAAACGGTGTATGGTTAGCGTTGTTCTCCTCATTGGTATTCAGTGTGATGAACGTTCTTGTGAAAGAGATCAGTGCGACGATTCCACCGGCAGAGATTGCTTTCTTTCGCGGACTGATTGGAACTATTCTGATCCTCGTATTGATGCGTTACGGACAGATTTCTTTTTCCCAAACAGGAATTCCAATGCTGGCATTAAGAGGTGTACTCGGCGGGTTGTACATGCTTGCCTATTTTTTTACCTTGTCCAAGATTCCATTAACTGACGCGAGCATACTTGCACAGATGTCACCCGTCTTTGTCATTGTGCTCTCAGTTATTTTCCTGAAAGAGCGACTTTCCCGCAGAACTATAGCGATACTGCCCTTGATTTTCCTGGGTGCAATACTTCTGATCAAGCCCCATGAGTATGCCAGTTATTCTGCCTATGCTCTGGTCGGGATATTAAGCGCTGTCTTTTCGGCAGCAGCCGGGATCTCCATTCGCTACTTGAGCAAGACTCATCCATCCTATGAAATTGTATTTTATTTTGTGGCTACCTCAGCGCTGGTCGCATTGCCCTTTATGTCACAGCAATTTGTCGTACCAGACCCGATGCAATCGGTGTACCTTCTAGCCATTGGTGTGGTTTCACTGCTTGGACAAGTGTTCCTGACCCGGGCATTCACACATGAAAGTGCTATCGTGGTTCAGGTCGTCAGCTATTTCGGTCTGGTATTGAACGGAATATTCGGCTTTATATTCTGGCAGGAAATTCCGGATATGCTTACCGTGCTTGGCGGTGTGATCATTGTTACGGGGTGTATCGCCCTATCAAGTCGAAGAGGGGCGAACAAGACACGATAGATGTTTGGCCTACGTATTTCAAATGAAGGAGGTTATGATCTTGAACAAACAAACGCTGTATGATGTATGGTGGCACCACCCTGGAGAAGGAGATCAGGGGATGGAAGATGATCATATCCCACACTGGGAGAGAATACTTGGTTTTATACCGGAAGAGCGTCTGGAGCAATGCAGTGTTCTTGATTTCGGCTGCAACCAGGGAGGATTCCTGAGGCTTCTACACTCTCACCGGCCTTTCAAGGAAGGTGTTGGAACAGATCTGGCACGTCAATCCATTGAAATTGCCAATCAGCGCATGGGAGATCTGCCGCTGGAGTTCTATGCTACTGGGCAGCCTGAGCAGTTTGTGCATCGGTTTGATTTAGCTTTTAGTCTGGCCGTGTTGTATTTGATTCCCGATCTGAATAAACATGCGTTGCAGATCAGAACCTGTCTCAAGCCAGGTGGCATTTATTATGCTACCTTTGCCGACTACGGTAGCAACCCCAGTTTGCCCGAGATCAGGGATCGCATTAACGGCAATGCAGCCATTCCTATGCAGGATCACACACTGGATACCATATCCGAAGCGTTCATGCTGGCAGGATTTCAGGTGAGCGTGCGTCGCATGCTGCCAATAGGATTCGTCGATCTGTCTCATGGTAAGAAGTGGTATAAACGAGTGGCAGATCAATTGCAGTTTGCCTATGAACAATCCTATATATTCCGGTTTGTTGCCCCAAAGGCTAGCATAAATGGTCTCTAGGGGTAGATTATAGAAAGGGTATGACTATTGTTGTATCCTCCTGGCTCAAGTGATTGATTTCAATGGCTTGAGCTTTTTTTGTCACAAATTTTAGCTTTAATAGCTCATTGGGGCTATTACGAATATTCATACCCATCAAGTACGATATAATACGTATTGTTTTTTCAATCAGATGCTTTTATCGATGGAGGTTAGACAACGTTGCAGACACAGAGAAAAATAACGATGATTTTGGTTTTATGCACAGTGCTTTTCGTTTCGGCCTGTTCCAGTACGCCGAAGGATGCAACAACGCAACCTGCAGCGACGAAAGACAAGGAAGTTACGTTTTTGTTCAACTTTGCAAGCCAGACGATTGATCCACATCAAGATTATACCCCTTTGAGAGCTGGAGTGACTGAAACCTTGGTTAAGTTGGGTGAGGATCTGCAGATCGAGCCCTGGCTGGCTGAGAAGTGGGGCACGACAGACGGACAGCACTGGACATTTGAGATTAAGAAGAATGTAACCTTCCAGGATGGACGGGCCCTGGATGCCGAAGCTGTAAAACAATCTCTTGAACGGGCGATCCAGGTGAATCCGGGTGTAGAACAGGTTTTGAACATTAAGGAAATGAGTGCATCCGGTCAAACACTGAATATTACGACTGTGCAACCCTTCCCGCAGTTTCCATCCGAGCTTGTTCACCCGAACGCATCCATTCTGGATGTCAATGCGGCTGACCCGGACAAAACACCTGTTGGAACTGGACCTTTCAAAGTTACGTCCTTCACAGCGGGAAGCTCACTCAAGGTGGAGCGCTACGATGAGTATTGGGGCGGAGCTGCCAAGCTGAGTCGTGCCTCATTCAACTTTAATGAGGATGCGAGTGCGCGCCTTTCGGCTCTGATGTCGGGAGATGCGGATATTGTATATCGCCCGCCAACTGAAAGTCTGGAAACGATGAAAAGTGACTCCACTCTTCATTTGGAATCGGTCACAAGCCTGCGCACACACGAGCTTATTTTTAATACAAACCAACCCGAATTCAAGGACAAATATATGAGAAAAGCCTTTGATGCTCTTGTCAATCGTGAAGAATTGAAGGACGTGATTATGGGTGGACAGGCTACGCTCGCAACAGGACCATTCATGCCTGGTTTCTCCTTTATGCCTTCCTATGAAGTCAAAACGACAGGTACCGAAGCAGCACTGGCATGGTTTGAAAAGGCTGGTTATCAGGTGGAACAGGGTAAAGTAAGCAAGAACGGCAAGCCGCTTAGCCTGAAGCTTGTAACGTATACATCACGGGCGGAATTCCCGCTGTTTGCTCAGGTACTGCAAGCACAAGCGAAGGAAATCGGTATCCAGATTACAATTGAGTTTGTGGATAATTATGAAGACTATCTGCTCACCAAAGATGACTGGGACCTGGGCACATACAGTCCATTAATTGCACCACGCGGAGATGCCAGTTACTTCCTCAATGTAGCTTTCAAACCCGACGGGACGCTGAATTTCGGCAAAATTAATGATTTGCAGCTGAACAAATGGATTGACCAGTTGGATCAGATGGTGGATACCGATAAACGAAATGAATTAATTGAAAAAATCCTGATGCATATTGATGAAGAAACTTATTACTCCTACCTGGTTCATCCCAATACGCTCGTTGTGTATAAAGATCGGGTGAAAAATTGGGTAACCAGCAAAAGTGAGTATTACATGCTGACCAATCAACTGGATGTGGAATAGACATGAACAAGCTCCTGAAACGAAGTATAGAGTTCATTCTCTTTATTTTGCTTCTGTCCTTCATTAGCTTTGTGTTCGTAAAATTAGCTCCCGGTGATGCGGTAAGGGAAATACTGCGCTCGGATGATGTGGCCGTGACCTCTTCCCAAATGGAGAAACAGCGTGAGGCTTTGGGGTTAAATGATCCTGTGCTCGTGCAATACGGGCAGTGGCTCGGACGTCTTGTCCGACTCGATTTGGGAACTTCATATATGACCAATCGTCCGGTAACGGAGGAATTACTGGACAAATTGCCGGCAACCTTGCTGTTGACGTGCACTTCACTGCTTGTGCTGATCGTCATCGCCATTCCGCTCGGCACACTGTCCGCCTTATATCCCCATAGCGTCATCGACCGGTTCAGTCGTCTTCTGGCTGTACTGGGCACCTCAGTCCCTAGCTTCTGGCTGGGGCTTCTTTTAATAGAAGGCTTCTCAGTGAGAACACATCTGTTTCCCTCTATGGGGACGGGGAGCATTGCGCATCTGGTGCTTCCATCCCTTACACTGGGATTAACCATGGCCGCCGTATACGTGCGTCTCATTCGTTCAAGTTTGCTGGAAAGTCTGGGTCAGGATTTTGTTCGGGGTGCACGATCCAGAGGAATAGGTGGCTCGAGTGTGCTCCTTAGACATGCCTTCAGGCATGCACTCACTCCCGTTGTCACCATGTTTGGTGTAAGCATCGGAAGCTTGCTTGGGGGAACGGTCGTGATTGAAGTGCTGTTCGCCTATCCCGGTATGGGCAAATTCATTGTTGATGCCATTCAGAGTCGTGATTATCCGGTTATTCAGGGCTATATGGTACTGATGGGCCTGATCGTTACAATCATCCACATGCTCGTCGACCTTCTGAATGACGTTCTGAACCCCGAGATCCGGTTGAAGGGGGAACGATAATCATGCTTAAAACCAAGTTTAGACTTACCCCTCCGGTGCAAAAACCAAAAATGAGCGTTCACATCATCATTTTGGTACTCGTTGTTTTGACCTTGATCTGTGCTCCTTATGTGGTTCCACATGATCCCTATGCGGTCAACTTGGCGATACGACTTCTGCCCCCAGGTATAGATCATCTGCTGGGGACCGATGATCTTGGTCGAGATCTATTATCCCGTATGCTGCTCGGGGGAAGGAATACGGTAGGAACCAGTTTAAGTGTTCTCTTCGGTTCACTCGCCATCGGTATTCCCGCAGGATTAATGGCCGGGTATGCAGGCGGGTGGCTGGATCGAATCTATAAACGAATATCGGATGCTTTTCTTGCATTTCCGGATTTTATTATTGCCATTGTGCTTAGTGGGCTGATGGGACCAGGTATCTTCAATCTGATGATTGCCATCGTTTCGGTCAAATGGATTACGTATTCCCGCATCGTTCGAAATAGCGTGATCGCGAAGAAACATCAGGAGTATATTACCATCGCCCGCCTGAGTGGATTACGTCCTCATCAGATTTTGTGGAAGCATTTACTACCCCATGCGTTGTCTCATGTGATTGTGATCGCTTCGCTGGATATGGGTAAAGTCATTCTCATGATTGCCTCGCTCTCCTATATCGGATTGGGGGCACAGCCTCCTGCACCAGAATGGGGGGCCATGCTGAACGAGGGACGGGCATATTTTCATAGCTCACCTTACCTTATGATTGTCCCTGGACTCGCGATTATGCTCGTCGTGCTCTGGTCCAACATGCTGGGAGATCGGGTGCGCGATAGGCTGGATATCAAACGAAGCAGGGAGTGAGAAGCTGATGAGTTTACTCGAATTAAAAGGACTCCGACTTATCGCCGGAGAGAAGATCCTTATTCACGATATGCATTTGTCCGTAAAGGCTGGCGACTGGCTGACTGTCATTGGGGAAAGTGGCAGCGGAAAAACACTTACAGGTTTGTCTATCGGTCGTTTACTTCCAAACGGGGTGCGCCATGCGGCTGGACAAATCACATTTAACGACCAGTCTTTATCGGAGTTATCCGAGAAACAGATGAATGGGCTGCGTGGCAAAGAAATCGCGTATGTATTTCAAGACTATACAGGTGTATTTAGCCCGTTTCTTACGATAGGCAAACAACTGGATGAGACGCTTAGGGTTCATTATACATGGGGGCCCAAGGAACGAAAAGAACGGATCGAGCAAGCTCTGAATGACGTTTCCTTACCTGCCAAACGGGTTGTTGTCAGCTATCCGTTCCAGCTAAGTGGTGGACAATTGCAGCGGGTATCCATCGCGATGGCGATGTTGCTTGAACCGAAACTGTTGATTGCGGATGAACCCACGTCTGCGCTGGACTGGGTTACGGGGGCAGAAATACTCGATCTGCTCATTCGATTTCGAGAGAAGACAGACTGTTCCATTTTGTTCATCACACATGACCTGAAGCTGGCTAGACGCTGCGCGGATCAGATTGTCATTATGCGGGAAGGTCGAATCTTGGAATCCGGCAAGGCTGAGGACGTGCTAACACAAACCACACATCCGTACACCCAAAAGCTTTTGGCAGCTGAATCCATACTGTCTTATGCTGAACCTGGCGTCGTTCCGGAACGAGGTGGATTATCATGAGTGAAGAAGCTGTGTTTACCGTTCAAAACCTGATCAAGACCTATGCTGGACAGACAAGGACGATCGACGGAATTTCTTTCAGTCTCCACCCGGGAGAATGTGTGGGGCTGATCGGAGAAAGCGGGAGCGGAAAGAGTACACTGGCACGTTGTATTTTATTGATGGAGAAGATGGATTCCGGGCAAATGTGGTTTCAGGGAAGAGAGATGTTAAAACCTCGAACTACTCTCGCCTATCGAACCCTTGAGGGTCAAGTTCAGGCCGTTTTTCAAAATCCTGCATCGAGTCTCAATCCAAGACTACGGATCATTGATTCCGTGATGGAACCGCTGGACACCTTAAAGAATCGAACACCTGTAATCGTCCAGGATTGCAGACAGGACAGGCTGAAGTGTGCCGAACGGCTACTGGATCTGGTGGAGCTGCCAGCGCATCTCTTGCATCAGTATCCCCATGAGCTCAGTGGAGGTCAGAAGCAGCGCGTCGCTATTGCCAGAGCGATAAGCAGTGACCCATCCCTGATCATCATGGATGAACCCACATCCAGTCTGGATATGATTACACAAGCTCAGATCATCGAGATGCTTATGATACTGCAAAAAAACATCGGATTTGCCTGTTTATTTATTTCACATGATCTGGCTACAATCCAGCGTATATCCGATCGAATTATGGTGATACAGGAGGGACGAATGATAGACCATTTTGCCAAGGAGGATTTATTTTCATCCGAGAGGCATGCATATACACAGCAATTGGTTCACAAATATTCGAAGCGAGGGAGAAAATTATAAAATCCGGCTAATGATAGCCGGATTTATTTTTGACCATTTGTTAGCTTTTTTCTCCATTCAAGATCATGCCTTTTTTTACTAACCGCACGGCAACCCTACAACAGTTATGAATTACTTCAAGACTCTACCGACATATTACTCTGAATGCAGGAGCGATGTTTACTATAAAGTTAAGTAACACGTACTTCTAAAATAAAACACGTTTCTAGAGTTATTCAATCATCATATATTAGTATTAGACGAAAAGTTGAATCTAAGAGGAGAATAAAATTAGTTAAAAAACCTTCATATACATCTATGAATTATTGTACAGAAAGACAATGGCGGAAAAATTACTTTTTAAATAATGAAGACTCAACAATGTATTGATACAAAGATTCTTTTTTGGATTATGGAAAAAATAGTTATCCAATTTAGTGAAAATTTCTTCAATGCATGGCTGGAGATAGCAGGGGAGAGAAGTAAAGAAATTAGCGCACCTTCTTGGAACGAAGTAAATGAGATGAGATATGGTTCTATTCCAATAATAGCTTTTAAATATAATTTTATTGAGAAAAGCTCATCAAATTGTGTTGAGTATCACTATTCAGAAAATGAAGAAGTGCCAGCTTACAAATATGTTTGCCCATATCAACACGAAAGTGCCATATACGTAATTGTCCAAGGACAAGAACATTGTTCTATTCAAAGTCGCTATTATAGCGGCTTTTTTGATTTAAGGAACCAAGTTCTTGTCCCAAGCTAAGGATAAGAACTTGTACCGATTACCGATTAGATATATATCTAAACACTGATCACATTTACTTAAAGCCTTATTACGTACCATATGATTGTTCTTACTAGATGGTACACGCTATACTGATAAGACAAGAGGGCTACGGCCTTCTTTGATTTGTTAGAAAGGGGAGGGGAGATAAATATGAACATTACTGATGCAGCGATGGTTTTCGAGGAAGGCGAGCTGGTTAATATATTGACGCACACAGCACATAACGGTATCATTGACGATCGCAGCTCAGGCCGTATAAAGGCAGTTGAATACAAGGTCGCGCCACTTCCCAATTATGGAGGCACGCCATCGCTAATTATGTTTACATTGGAGGAGCTGACAGAAGGGACTAGAACTCAGTATTTATGTCAGTTTCCCGAACGTATAAAATATTCAGACGGCGAGTTGACCTTTAAGGACAACCATCACTACTTCACAGTCAAACGACAAAAATAATTGTTTTCCAGATGGCGCCCTAGGGCGTCTTATTTCTGTCTACGATTTGATAACAAAGCGTAAAGTGGGTTTATAGAGTGATTGGACACTCGAAGCCACCTCAGATACACTAAATGAAATGAGGAGAGTGTTCATGAAAAGACGATTTAGATGCCCCGTTGCGGCGAAAAAGGAGTATGTCGTAGAAGTGCGAATGTAGTGTTCGTTTTGTGTTGTCATAATTAGTGAGAATTATATATTTATGCATTAATATACAATAAATTTAAAGGAAACATATTTTGAGAGTAATTTAATTATAGGGTATTCAGTACATTAGAAATTGAGTTGTTATTTAGAATGAATTGATACAGATTCAGGGGGAATAAAAATGAATTTTATTAAACGGATTTTTGGTATAGAAAAAACAAAAAAGCAGAATGATAATACAAAAAAATTCAAAGATCCGGGTGATTTGTCTTTAGGAGAACAGAATCGTTCACTTTCTAATGATGTATCCTATGAACTATCTATGAAGAATGAGCTGGGGTTGTCTTTATACTCATCCCATGTAGGTGTTCCTACTGGGAATACGGCTACTGATTTTTACGTGTATGAATGGTTCATCAAGAGCACAGGTGAAGTATTCTATGTCGGTAAGGGGCGCGGTAACCGGTTTAAAGATTTCCACCAGAGAGCATATGAAGCCGAAAGAATTCGTAATATGTATGATACGGAAAATCGATTTATTGGTATGGGATTAACAGAAGAACAAGCATTGGAACTAGAGACACAAGAAATGGTTAGGCTTCTAAACGAAACTAATGATAGATTAACGAATCGTATAATACCGCTGTTTACTAAACGCGGTAATGGATATGAACGTAGTCTTAATACCCCTCTACTGTCATTTGAAAGAGCTCCTCATCAGTATGCAAATGAGATTGAGGAACATTACTTCAACATAACCTCACGTCCATTTGATAAAGTTGAATATGATAACTTAAAAGCAGTAGTTTTTATTACCCGAAATATGAGGAATGAGCTGAATATCATATATAATGGTAATCCAGACAAATACATAAGTGAAACAAAGAAATTATTATCAACCAGTGGGAATAAAATACTCAAAAGTCAATTTGCAAAGTCGGTCACATCGTGGATTTATATTGGAGATGAAGGTGTATCCAGTGTTAATTTAGATCAAGAGAAAGCATTAGAAAGGCTCGGGATACATATTCCTGTTTATCATCTTATAGATGTATGGAAGCTTTTAAAAGAAAAATGGGATGTAGTGGAGACAAATTCTGTTGAAGAAATTCCAATATATCCAATCCATAATCGAGTCTTGCTTCAAGATATTAAGCATTTGAATAACTGGGAAAAAGGTTTCGATGAAGGGTTCTCATATTGGGAAGAAGGCGAAATAGAAAGAAAAGAGGGCCGTCTCGAAAAAGCTATTGAACTATTTAATATTGCAAGATATAACGGATACAATGCTCCAGCCTTATATAAATCGTATGCAATGTCCTATCGAAAATTGAAAGACTACGATAATGAGATAGCAATATTAGATGAGGGCCTCGTACGTTATCCATCTCTAGAATTAAAGGAGCGTAGAGAAAAAGCTCTAGAGTTAAGACAAAAAATAAATAAAAATAAATAGGCCCTTGGCTTGTAACATCCAATGTGATTGAGAACTAGGCACAATCAACAAAGAAGATTGAACGAGCGGGTATGCTAGTCGGTATACATAAGGCCCTTCGTGAGAAGGGCTCTTTCAAAGATACGGCTTCACTCAATATTCTCAAATGAATAACTTTAAAGGCTTGTTCTGATAACACGACCTTATAGCTTGATAGTGGCTTTCATTATTAATCAGCAAATTACCTTCTGTCACATGTTGATTATTGAATCCTCCAAGTATTTTTCAAGCTCGTCATTTGGTCTTATCATAAAAGTTAACTTATTGATTTAACATTAGATATAAGGAGCCATTCCTGTAATGAAGTAATTTGAGCTTTGAATGAAAAATGCGCCTTTAGTATACTGGGAATCGTTGTTCCGACCAAAGAACAATACCCACATACGAAAAGAGGCGCACAAATGAAGTATAAGATGAAACAGAAACAGAATCAACGTATTACGCGAATTACAGAAGATACGCTAGTCATTGGAGCAGACATTGCCAAAAAGATTCACGTAGCTAGAGCGGTAGATTTCCGTGGCATTGAATTAGGAAAAGACTGCGTGTTCTACAACGATCAGGAAGGGTTAACTAGGCTAGTAACATGGATGAAAGAACTTCAGGAGGTTCATCTGAAAACGGACATTTTTTTCGGAATTGAGCCTACCGGGCACTACTGGTTTCCGCTAGCCGCTTTTCTGGAAGCTCGAGATATCAAGATCGTCATTGTGAACCCGCATCACGTAAACAAGAGCAAGGAACTTGAGGATAACTCGCCGACGAAGAGTGACTATAAGGATGCCAAAGTCATTGCAGATCTCATTCGAAACGGGAAGTACTCGGAGCCCAAATTGCCGGCAATGGAATATGCCGAACTACGCATCCTCATGAATTTCCGTGAGAAGGTTATGGTGAGTTTAAACCAAGTCAAGGCCCGTGTGCATAATTGGTTCGACCGCTATTTTCCAGAGTATTTGAGCGTGTTTAAAGATTGGGAAGGCAAAACTTCCTTGATGACCATGCGCCAGTTTCCGACACCGGAAGAGATCGTCTCTACAGGCGCCAGAGGCGTTCTCGCACACTGGAAAACGGAAGTGAAGCGCGGAGTCGGTATCAAGAGAGCGGAAAAGCTCTTTGCGACAGCCGGGATATCCATCGGGCTTACCGAAGGGTTACGAGCTGCGAGACTGGAGCTTCTGAGCTTGCTCGACCAGTATGAGCTTTTCTCTAAACAGGTGGAAACGACCATGAAACAGGTCATGGATATCTTGAGTGAGATACCGGGAACGACGCAGATGTTGAATATCCCAGGCGTTGGCGCGGTTACCGTTGCAGGATTTCTGGCTGAGGTTGGCGATCTGAGTCATTACGACCACGGACAACAAATCATCCGGTTGGCGGGCTTGAATCTAAAAGAAAATAGTTCTGGTAAGCGTAAGGGTAAAACTGGCATTACCAAGCGTGGACGATCTCGACTAAGAGCTCTATTGTTCCGTTGCGTCATGCCAATGGTAGCTAAGAATGAGGAGTTCAAGGCCCTTCACAAGTATTTCACAACACGAAGTCAAAATCCGCTGAAGAAAAAACAGTCGCTAATCGCGCCTGCGGCAAACTGATACGCGTCCTGCACACGCTGGGGACGAAGGAAATAGAGTACAACGCAAACGAAGTTCTTGGTCCTGTACGACAAGCGCAGTTACAACAGATTGCAGCTTAGTTCAAAGAATCAATAGCCTGAAATCTCGACTCGTTCACAGATGTATAACGAGACAATTGAAGCACCGGAGAAGCCGAAGAATACCATTCCATAAGGGCAACGACCCCGTTTAGGAGCAAGAATCGGCCTCCACCCCTGGGCAGGTAGAACGAAGGAATGTAAGGGCAATGACCCCGCGTGACATGGGAGGGTGAACCCCGAGGGAGATGTGGAGATCCACTGTGCGATCAAAGTATGACCACAGTTTGGATAAAAAATGGAGTCCAAGCTCTGTTCCCGTCACCGGTCATTACAGAAAAATCTGGTTCTGAACCAATATTCCTCCATCAAGCCAAGATGTCGAAGTTGTAAATCTACGAATGGACGAGAAAACAGGCGAAAACATTACTTTATAGTGGGAGGGTAGTAGAATTCAATATTTATATAGTGATGTCGAATAGTTACATAATGGTAGAATCAAGGTCAATTTATATTTGCTAACGGCGCAGCGAGCGCTTTTATCCATAATTTCTCATATTTAGACAAAGAGGATCTAGAACGGGAAACTACTCGTACAAAAAAAGTTGAAATATTGAACAAAAATCTTTGAGGTTCATTGTTTGGATAAGCAGTTCAAACTTCACCAAAGATTGGATCTGTCTAACATGAAGGTTAATCTCAATACTAATTCTCGGCAAATTTGCTACATAGCGGGATTATGCGGACGATTGATTTTACAATATATACAAAAAGAAAATATTGGAATAGAATTAAATCATAATTTATGTCATGGGAGTGATTGAGAGTATGAAAAAAATTCAGATTTCTACTAAAGGAATAAAAAAGTCGCTTAAAAAATATACATACCTGCAATCGATCTCTGAATATATTTGGAACGGTTTTGATGCAAAAGCAACTATAATTGAGCTCCAAACATTCCAAAACGAGTTAGGTTCTATTAACGAAATTCAAATTATAGATAATGGGTATGGAATAAAGATCCAAGATCTAGAGGGTAAGTTCACCCCCTTCTTCGAGTCTGATAAATCAATAGATCCTAATCTAAGATTAAGAAACATGCTATCCGCTACTCATGGAAAAAATGGTATTGGGCGTTTGACATTTCATCGTTTTTGTTCCGAAGCCGAGTGGATAACAGTCTATAAGGATGAATCAGTAAAAAGGAAGTACTCAATACATATAAAAGAGAATAGTCTGGACACTTACAATGTCACTAATCCAAATATAGTGGAAGAAAATATCGGTACATGCGTTATTCTAAGAGGGATTTACGAAACAAGTATTGATATAAGTGAAATAAAAAGATTTCTTTGTCGTGAATTTGGATGGTATTTAGAATTATACTCAGGGCAGGGGTATAAAATTAAACTAAACGGTGAGACCCTAGATTACAATAACATTATAGGTGAAATTGAATTTGATACATTTGAGTTTCCTCAGATAGATAGTTCCTTTTCTGTTAAATATGTGCGATGGAATGAGCGGTTGAATCATGAATACTCTAAATATTATTTTATCGATTCTAACAATAACGAGAGACATAAAATAAACACTAAATTTAATAATAAAGGTGATTCATTTTATCATAGCATTTATATTCAAAGTCACATTTTTGACGATTTTTCCTTTGACGATATCCAAGATGGACAACAAGTAATTTTTGGTTACAACACTGAATCAGATGAATATAAATTTATGATTGAGAGATTGAACGAATACCTTAGAGAAAAAAGGAAACCATTTTTAATAAAATATACTGACGTTGTTATTCAAGATTTCAAGACTGTAAATGCATTTCCAGAATACGGGGGAAATCCATGGGATGAAGTTCGTAAGGAAGAGCTTGAGAATTTAATACGAGAATTATACCAAGTAGAGCCTAAAATTTTCGTTAAACTGAATGTAGAACAGAAAAAAACTTTTGTTCGATTTTTGGATCTAATTATGGATGCAGGTGAGCGAGAGAAGCTGTTCGATGTTCTGAATGGAATTGTTGAATTAGATAGCACAGAGCGAAAAGAATTATCCGATATGCTTAAAACGAATCACTTATCAAATGTTATTAAAACTATACGCTTGGTTCAGGATCGATTTAAGGCAATAAACTATCTACAGGAAATGGTCTTTCGAAAGGATTTAAGAGCTAATGAAGTTGATCATTTACAGAAGTTTATTGAAAAGCACTATTGGATTTTTGGTGAACAATATCATCTTGTTACAGCGGCCGAACCCAAATTTGAGGAAGCGTTGAGAAGATACGTACATTTACTAACGAAAGTTGAGATAGAAGGGAAAATAGATCATCCTGATAAGCTTAGAGAAATGGATATATTTATGGTCCGGGTTGAAAAGCAGGTTGAAAGAATTAGCAATATTGTTGTTGAACTCAAACATCCATCGATTAGTCTTGGAAAAAAACAATATGACCAAGTTATTAACTACCTCCAGGTAATTCTTAATCAACAAGAATTCAACTCATCACAAATGCAGTGGGAGTTCCTGCTTGTTGGAAATAAGTTTGATCAAACAGGTTATATTGAACAATTATTAGAAAACGCTGCTAACCATGGCGAGCGTTCAAAAGGACTAGTTTTCAAAACAGGAAAATTCAAAGTTTATATAAAAACCTGGGCAGACATCTTTACGGAATTTGAAATAAGGCACAAATATCTGGACGATAAATTGCAACTAGAAAGAGCAAAATTAAATGATCGTTTAGATCAAGTGGGTCAAATTATTGAAATACAAGACGAAAACACAGCAATAATGCCAGATCAATATGTCATTCCCCAAAAATAAAAGTGAGGTGCAGTTACTATGGATACTCTGCTCAGTTTAATTAGAGAAGGTGTAGTAGAAGAAAACTATACAATAATTCCTAATGGATTCATTGATAATGGATGGATTGCAAAGGCACCATCTATTGCATCTCCTATACTGATGGGTTTATGTCTTACAATATCAAAAGGACTGAATAAAAATGAAATACTGAATTATTTAGAAGAACAATATTCCGATGACAACAATTATAATTATTTTGTCGCTCGTCATGATTTTAAGGATAAGAATGAACAACTCGAGTTTTGGGAAAATCGACAACGCGAAACAAAAATAAAATATTCACTAGAATCTGCAAATTATAAGTATCCTGTTTGTCTTCAAGATATGCTAAATTTGTTTGTACAATGGGGCATTGTTATTGAAGAGGATGAAACTTATGACTTAATAATTTCTCCTTTCCCTACGCCCGAATCTCTTGGGATAAATTGAAATTTAATCACGATATTTGATTTTAGTCTGCAGCTTGAAGTCGTATTTTTGCGACTTCTTATTTAATTCAAGCACCGCCTACAAAATGGTAATATATTTTCATAGTGTAAGGAGCATTATAATGAATTCATTCTTTGAAAGTGGTATTCCAACCATCGTATCAATTATGACTGTATTTTTTTTATTTATTAAAACTTTCATAAAAACATTCAACAAAACAATAATTGATTATACTATGGAGGTTAGAAATATAAGTCTATGGGAAAAGTTTTTAGAACATATTCTAACATCTTTCGTGTTAGTCGTTTTACTCCTAATACCGATATTTATAGTTGAACTTAGCACTTTTACTGCCTATTTCATATTCTATGCTACGGTTTTTATTTTTTTGATTAGTGGATTGATAATAACCATTTACTTAATTCGTTTCATGTTCAAAGATTTTCATAGTAAGGTTTTAAATGTGTTCGTCTTTATTAACTTCATTTCAGTTATCTTTATGCCTTTTCAAGTAATTAAAACATTGAATATGGATGCATTATACAAACTCCTTAGCAATTATATCGTTTCTTTTTTAGTACTCTCTGTACTTGTTACCTACATAGCGTTTACTTTAGATATTTATCCTAAGTTATTTAAATATTTCAACAAGAAGGAGTCTAAAAAACTTAAAATAAAAGTAATAGCTGATCCGTCCAATGAATTAGAAACACTACATTTTCATTATATGCTAGACAGTGAAAGACACGTATTATCTGAATCTAGAAAGCTCGAAAAGATAAATGATTCCTTTTTTATTTACTACCCTAAAGAGAATGTTCTTTTAAAATACTATTACTTATAATAAAAGAGGGCATAGCCCTCTGATTACTATTGTTTTTTGTATGTTTGGTTTTTCTTTGGGGTTGGTGGAAGCGTATCACCTTGCTTTACAGTAACACCGGTTTTAATCGTACCACCTCTCGGACCAAGAACTTTATAATCTCCTGTTTTTGGGGCCGAATTACCTGACTTTAATGGCTTTGACATATTATCACCTCCTTGTACTTTCTTTTACGAAATATTTAAGTACAAGTTTCTAATTACTATGTTAGAAGAATTACATAGAGAAGATGGATTATATGTCAAAAGGCGATATGTAGCCACAGGATAGGTTGTAATCAACCAAGTTTCTAATTATAATGCATATATAGGTGTAAGTGCTCCCAGGATTACAGGAGTCGTTTAATGATGAAACGTAGTACGGAGAAGCTGATTAAATGGTGTTGGATTTTTTGGGTAACGTTTCTGTTGTATAGATTACTTAGTCATTAATTAAAGAACAAAGTACGTACACCTATTAATTAAATCTAAATTCCTGGAACCTCCTCTTATTTTAAGGGGAGGTTCTTTAAACATAAAAATAATACTTTCATTGTTTTTTCAAAATATCCATTGTTTAAAACAAATAACAATGGTCAATACCACTCACTAATCTGATCACAAAGGAGAATAGATTAGTGAGTATAGAGAAAATCATTCAATTTGTTCAATCATCAAACTATGAGCAAATGAACTCAACAGGTGCAAAAATACAATTGCTGAGACAAGTCATTGGTGAATATCAATCATCCCTGGGACTTCAACGACTTGAATGGACAGAGCATGGCGTTGTTGGAAAATTCATTGCAAATAAACACTATGATATGAAAAATCCAAAATTGTTCGACTTATTAGAGAATCATGGAGTTCTGTCTAAAGTGGTTCGGATTAAATTAAAACAATTAAATGAGACAGAGAAATTATCGCTTCAAGAATTCTGTACGGTTGGCAACGAATATTTAAGGTTTACTCCAATTAGAGGAAATGGTGGCTACAATGAAGAGGAACTCAGTGTATACAGAAAGTATGTAACCAACAAAAATATATATGACCTCTTAGACCAATGGAAGCATTATAAAAGGATCTACTCTAACTTTGTTGAACACTGGGAATCTATTCGTAATCTGGCATGTAAGGAGATGTTGAGCACGAATCAGCACAAAGTAACCTTACCTGTAGGGAAGCTAAGTGTAGTAATTCCAGATCCAAACATTGATACCGATGCTGCATATAAAATGGGAGGGGGGAAGCTGCTACAACGAAGCGGAAAGATTAATATGGATCAAGTAAGATTATATGCAGCTAGAGGATACTTTTCATTGTCACAAGTGTATAAGCATCTACAGGTGGAGAACATCCAAACGAAATATTTGCTTTTAACATTAAAAAGTGAGCGAAATATGATGGAGGGATTAGTTCAGCAGAATAATAGATACTCTTGGATTAACTTACAAAGTGAAGCAGCATGGGAAATATAAATTTGAAACAAAGAAGGCCGATGTCTATGACATCGGCCTTTCTTGTCTTAACTATCAAAAAATTCAGATAAGAGCAGGTTAACCTTTTTTAGATCGGAAGATTTCATAGGCCAAAGCTTCTCATTGACTTCGTTTAGCAATTTCTCTTTATCACTTTTTCCAGTCTTAACATACTTGCTGTAATAAAAAAGTTCATGGACATTGACTTGAAGAGCATCCGCAATTTTCTGGAGATTTAACAAGGTAATATTTTTCTCGGCACGTTCAACGCCCCCGATGTAGGAGAAGTGAAAACCAGCCATTTCGCCTAATTCTTCCTGCGAATATCCTTGTTTTTTCCGTAATTCGCGAACACGCTGTCCTACTAATCTTAAAACAGGTTCGTTCATTGCCACACCTCTAATTCAGTCTAAACAATGGGAAACCTTCGATACATTAATGTATATAGATTATTTAATTAAAATGATAAGTTTATATATCAATTTGTTTGGGCATACATGATAAAGGAGGTGGAGGAGATGACAAATCACCTAAAAGCAGATGTTGGAATTGCTACCATAACAGCTCAAGGGATTTTGTTTAATGGTCGATTTTACACAAACCGAGCAGTGATTAAAAAGAAGTGGTTTGTACTAGCGAGAGAGGAAGGACAGTGGAAGATACCTGTTGTGTACTTACACAACTATTATGAAGCCATAATTATTATATCTTTAAAACACCAGGAGGTAAGTTTGGCTATGTGGGTTAATATTGAAGATTTGAATTTGGAAGAAGTAGAACATTATCATAAGGAATTTTCCAAAAAATAAAGCCTCATCTATATTAGATAAGGCTTGTAATGATAGTCATTTGATAATACTAGACAAAATTAAATACTTCTCCACTGCTTCAATATTACGTTGAGCCAATTGCTGCTTTGTGTTTCTCACACTATTTTTTTCAGCATACTGTAGACGAAAAGAATGGGTAAGCTGCCTAGTAGTCACTTCAGAGGCACCGAATTTTGAAGCATACTTTTTAACAAAAACTTGAATAGTCCTTTTAGAAATTCGTTTCCCGTGTACTTCACCATTGCTCTTAGCTAAAAAGAATGCTTCTTCCTCATTTTGAGGATTATAAAATTTCGTTCTAGTATTCATGTATTCAATAAGGTATTGTTTAGCTTTTTCTCCAAACATAACTTTATGTCTCATTCTGACTTTGGCTTGTTGTCTCGTGATTAGGATATAGTTATCGATCAGATTTAAATCATTTATGTCCATATTAACTAAATCACTTACAATTAAGCCGGATTCCAAAAGTAATGTAATAATACTCACATCTCTGGCTCGATTTTGAATATAGAACCGCTGAGCTTGGAGGTTATTCTGCTCAGAAACTCCTTCCTGAACGAATTGAACAAATTGATAGATCTCATTAAATCTTAAAACTTTGTTTTGCATCTGACGAGCGACTTCCATTGGACCTTTGGGCCTCTTCATTGTAAATGTAGCAAACCAATTACGGCGTAAAACTGGAACCCCCTTGATCTCAAACTCGAGATGTATAAAGCTAAATAATGAACGTAATGCGTTAAACCTACGCAACATAGAGCTATATTGCAAATTTCTTGAAACATATAGATGGTTAACAAATTGTTCCACATGCTCACGTTTAATATCATTAAACAACTCTAATTTCAGCTCACTTTCAGACGCAACGTATGGCCAAAGCTTTGGTCTGATCCAACTAAAGAATATACGAAAATCCCTTGAGTATTCTAATAGACTTGAAGGCGAGACGTTCTCATCTAGCTTCTGCTCAATAAAGTTAGTAACTACCTTAGGCAGCTCATTTGCTATGTCTGATAGTTTTTCTAAATCACGAAATTCTTGTACCTTCATTACCTGAAACACATCCTTTATTCTTTTTCTGGCTGTGTTCCCATTTCACTCTTTATTTATACATTTATGATTTATTTCTTCCTTCATACGATAGATTATTAAATAAAGATTCCAGAGGAATTTCTAGAATATGAAGTAGCAAATATAAGTTATATGCACTAATCATATGCCTACCTCGCTCAATGTTGGCTAGGGAAGAGCGGGCAAGAGGGTAACTCTGACAAATCTCTTCTTGTGTTTGCTTTTTCGATTTCCGAAGATCTCTTAGACATTCTCCTAGCCACTTATAGAACTGTTCTTCTGACATTTGAACCCCTCCATCTATAATTCTATTACTTCTTAGTATGTTCATAGATAGGCACTAGTTATACATAGAGGGTATAAAAAAGCTTTTTTTTGTTTATAACTTAAACAAATTATGAAGGGATGTTCTTTGTGGAGAAAAATCAAGGCATTAAGTATCATCCTATCAAGATTTTAAGAAGTAAGAAATATGGAAATAATTATTGGACTTCACGTGGAAACAAAGTAAATAAACGCAATATTGAGCTTTACAGTGATTTGGAGTTTGATCACTGGCTTACTGTGGAAACAAATCCGGACGTTTTAACGTATTGTGAGCAACCTTTGAAAATATCATATGTTTTAAAGGGGCAATTACGTACAAGCATATTTGATATGTGGACTTTGAATCAGGATGGTAAGGAAACCTTTGTGGAAGTCAAATATGAGAAAGAACTCACATCAAATCATCCTAAATACGATCGAACCAAACGTCAGATTGAGGCACAACAAGAATGGTGCAGATTAAATCACAAAGCCTATGAAGTTCGTACTGAGAAAACCATTAGAAGGGGGCGGCATTCAATAGAAAACAGAAAATCCATTGTCACTGCAGTTCTGAATAGTGAAATGCCCGCTTGTATCTCAGATGTATTGGCTCGTATAACGGTGCGTAACAAGAAGATTCAAGAAATCATCAAAGAGATATCTTGTTTTAAAGCAGAAGATGTAAATTTGGCACTCAAGTGGTTATATTACACGGGCAATCTCACAGTAGACATTGAAAACCAAATTTGGGGAAGCCAAATGGAGGTATGTAAAAATGAGTAGAGCACGTATCTATGAAAAAACTGGATTAGAGCAGGAACAAATTAATCCTGTACATTGGCCCAGTGTAGATGAAAGTTCAATTAAGGAGCCGATGCGTACGAATTATATTCAGCGTAAAAAAGCCGTTTATATGTACTTTAGTAGAGATAGATTAGAGGAAATCCAAGAATCGACTGGAGTTTCTCCTCGAAACTTGAGAAGGTTAGTTCAACGTTGCATGCAGTATGATCGAGATGGTGTCGTTTTAGGGTTTCGGGGATTAATTCCACAGAAAAACGTAAAAGTGTACCAACTTAACGTATTTAATAAAAATCAGAATAACGATCGAAAAACAGGTGAATTTAATCGATTTCTTGATATGCATCCTGATATTAGGGAACTAATCGAAGATTTATTCCTGGGAAGAAAGAATCGCTCCTTGGAGCCAGTAATGAAAGTAAAGCACGTCCACAAAAGATTTATAGAAGAATGTCGGTTAAAAGGAGTAACTTACTCAGATTATCCCCTTAATACAGAATGGATGGGATACAAAGCAGTACAACGTTACCTTAAGCAATTAGCTCTACAAAATTTCAAGAAATCCGTTGCTCGACACGGCAATGATGCAATGCAAAAAGCAAGACATGTGGGAGAGGAAACACAAAACCACATTTCAAAGTTATTCCCATTCCAAGAAGTTCAGTTTGATGCTCATCGTATTGATGGTTTTTTTGCAGTAGATTTGACTACACCTGATGGAGATCTGGTAACTAAGCTTCTAGAGCGGTTTTGGATTCTAACAATTATTGACGTGGCCACTCGTAACATCTTGGGATACTCCATAAGTTTAAGTAGAGAATATAGTGCCAGTGATGTCATGCACTGCGTTCGTAATTCAGTTATGCCACATAAGCAGTTAGAGCTGACAATCCCTGGCTTATCGTATCATTCCGTCGGTGGATTCCCATCAGAAAAGTTTCCTGAACTAACCTGGGCAGTTTGGGATGTGATCTGTTTAGATAATGCTAAATCACATTATGCCAACATGGTAAAAGATCGACTGGACAACTTAATTGGTTGCTTTATGAATTTAGGGCCTGTAGCACTACCAATGAGAAGGGGGATCATTGAAAGATTCTTCAAAACACTGGAAGAAAACGGATTCCATCGTCTACCAAATACCAGTGGTAGCGGGCCGAATGATCCACGAAGAAACAATCCTGAGGAGAAGGCTCTTCGCCTAAACATTACCTATGATCATTTAAAACAACTGATTGATGTACTGATTTCCAACTATAATGGTACTCCCCATGGCGGAATTTATCACCAAACACCTCTCGAACTTTTGGAAAAAAGAATGACAACAACTGGAATAATGCCGAGACGTCTTGAAGAAGCCAAACGATCGGAGTTGCTTTTTATGCAGACTACTCAAAAACGAACTGTAAGAGGCTCTTTAAAATCCGGTAAGAAGCCTTACATCCAGTTTGAGGGAGTTGAGTATCGAAGTGAAGGGCTTGCTAACTCAGCGTACTTGTTAAACACTGAACTTGTGCTA
This sequence comes from Paenibacillus sp. CFBP 13594, assembly GCF_014842675.1. Classification (NCBI taxonomy): domain Bacteria; kingdom Bacillati; phylum Bacillota; class Bacilli; order Caryophanales; family Paenibacillaceae; genus Paenibacillus; species Paenibacillus sp. CFBP 13594. The sequence goes on along the minus strand of NZ_JACYVQ010000001.1, from coordinate 696,687 downwards.
CATGTAAACGTGGATGACATTCGCACGTTAAAGGCTTTTCTTCCAGATGGAAGTGAATTTGGTTATTTAACAGCAGCCGGCCGATGGTCACTTACAGCTCATTCTCTACAAACTAGAAAAGCTATAAACTCTCTAGTTCAAAGAAAACTACTCCACTACACAACTTGGGATGATCCTATTTTCGTTTACACTGACTATCTCATGCGTACAAAAAAATCAAGGAATATGACAAATAAAATTACTCAAGTTCATGAAGTAAGTAAATATGAACCTTCTAATTCGCCCAAAGAACAAACTAAAGTGTTGGAAGAAGCCCATCGACAAAACGAGTTATTAGATAACGTACGAGAAGAGCAACTCAAAAAAGATAAATTAAATGAAATGGATATATACGATCAACTATTGAAACAATTCAAAACAAAATCATTTTAGTGGAGGAGTTAATTTCGTATGAATACACCAACGGTACTCATTGGGACGCATCCGATTGAAGTTGGCCACTATTTGTTGCCAACGAAAGAAGTTCTCCGATTAATGGAAAGTATAAAAAAAATTATTATGAATCGCTTACCTGGAATGATTGTCTATGGTCGACCGAGAATAGGAAAAACATTTGCTATAAAATTCGCAATTGAAAATTTCCCGACATACATGGAAGCTCCGTTACCGATTTTGATTGCTAATAGCAATTCCTATAAAGTTCCCAGTGAAGAAAAGTTTTTTGTTGACATGTTACAAGATTTTAAATTTCCTTTTATAAAAAGGAGAAATCCATCCGATTTGCGAAACCAAATTGTCAATCTGTTAATGGAGAAAGCTGAAAAGTCCCGTTTAAGAAGAATTATTCTAATCATGGACGAAGCGCACCGCCTAACAGAGTATCATTATAACTGGTTAATGGATATCTACAATCAGTTGGATCGCGAGAAGATAAGTATGTCTGTTATATCTGTTGGGCAGGATGAGCTGTTGGCAAGAAGGACATTCTTTCTCGAACAAAAAAAGTCACAGATTATTGGTCGTTTTATGACTCATGAACATCGTTTTTTTGGTCTTACTTCATTGGAGGAAATAAAGCGTGTTCTTAGATGTTATGATGCGCCGGACATATCTTGCTATCCGGAGAATAGTGGATGGAGCTACACTCGTTACTTTTTTCCCGAGGCGTATCAAAAAGGATATCGACTTGAGATGGATGCTGATACAATTTATCAACAATTCATGTCACTTCGAAGAGAACATGGAGTATCCTCAGATTTAGAGATTCCTATGGAGTATTTCGCTTATGCAATTGAAAATGCGTTAAAGATATATGGAGCTCATGGAGAACAGTCAGAATGGATTACATCACAACAATGGTTGAATGCGATTAAGCTGTCTGGTTACATTGAATCTGAGATCTACATGGCTCTAGCGCATAAGGGAGCTAATTAAAATGAGCGTCATTTGGAGAAAAGAATGGTTGTATGAATATGAGTCACCCTGGTCTGTATTTGAGAAATTAGCTCTAGTTAACATAGCTGATCGTAACGAATTACTTCGTTATTTTGGAGATGACAAAATAAAAGACGTAAAGCATAACATTGGGAATAAAAAGAGAGATCTTATAGAATTAAGAAGTTTTAATGAAGAATTACTTCATCAAACTTTAAAAATCAACCTAAAAGAACATAACAATCATATTATTCAATCGCTGATTAAACCTTTTCATGGTTTATATCATTCTTGGGAACATTGGTTTTACAAAGATCTTCATTGGTGTGAAGATTGTTTGAGCGGGGGATATCATTCCTGGTTTCACCAATTTAAACTGTTTGATGAATGTGTGTTTCATGAGAGTAAGTTGATTAACTCGTGTCCTAAATGCAAAGAAAAAATACCATTCTTATTAACTAATAAACAATTGGATCATGCATTTATGTGTAAGTGTGGACATTCTCTCGCTCAGTTGCATTCATCTAGTTGGAATGAATGGAGGGGACCGAACGATCTAGACCAAACTATACTCCGATGGCTTCAAAACTCGGATGATAATAAAATTCAGTCCAAATGGATCATTCATGCACAGCACTGCAACTTAAAATCGTTAATCAAAGCTTCTCCAGAGGAAACTCTTGAATTTGACGATTCTAATCCTGTTCAGCAGAATCAATATTTTTCCACCCCTTTCCAAAATGAATTATTGCGTGTTTGTTCCGCTGCATACCAGAGAGTAGAAGAAGAACTACTAACAACTGTATTGGAGGAACATAGACATTGCATTTCTCAACTAATGGAACTCAAAAAAACAGATGAATTAGCTGAATTTCCCACTATATGTACATATGCATATGCCTATGTATTTTGGAGAAAATCTCTGCTGAACAAAGAATACTTTTACTGTGACACCATGTGTAAAACAGTAGATAATGATTCTTTCTATAGAGGACCATTGATCATAAGAGATCACTTAGAATACTTTGCAGACCAAATCGTTAGTCATCAAATGAGAAGTGCGGGGGGGATTAATCAGAACGCATTATTCTGGGTATTAGAAAAGATAGTAGCTCAATTTAGCGCAAACTTTTTTATGGATTGGTTGAGAGTTGCAGGAGATAGAAGTGTAGAAGCAAGTGTACCTCAATGGAACGAAATTGAACAAATAAAAGATAAAAGTTTCCCAAACATAGCAATAAAATATATTAAATGCGAAAATTCTTCATCAAGCTCAGTTGAGTTTTATTATCTAGATGAAATTCAATCGAGACCTAAATGGAAATGTCCGCACCAGGATGGGCGAAACAAAGAAGCGATTCAAACTATGAAATCTTTTACACCTCAGAAAATCGCAATGCTCGTTATGAGTAACCCTGATGAAGAGAACTTAAAGCTACAAAAGTCAGTTGATAAATATGTGAAAAGATTAAGTTTTTAAAACCCGTTAATTTTCAAATTTGAAAATTTAACGGGTTTTTTTATTTCTGTAGCGCTAATAAAATGAAGAGAAGAACAACATCAATCGTCAATGGGTACAAGTTCTTGTCCTTTAACGGTACAAGTTCTTGTCCTCAGACATCTAATGATTCGTGTAGAATGAAGTCACCACAGTCTTGGACGTAAACATATGTACAAAATACGAGTTTTGTGAAACAGTACTAATGATTTAAAAGCTGCACAGTGATTTTTACCCCTGCACAGCCAGTTCATTCTTCGAGTTAATCCCAAACTACTTCTGTTCCTGCTATAAAATCGTGAATCGCACGTCGATCCTCACGCAAACCAACCATAAAAGCACTCACAATAACTCCGATACCCAAAGTTATTATATACACAAGTCCAGCCACGACAACTCGCATCAGCATCGTACCAATTTTTGGCGGTTCGTGTGTATCGTATTGGCGGATTCGAATTCCACATATACGTTTGCCTATGGTTCGACCATACCAGTAAACTGGTAATAAAATTGAGTATATTGCACTAAGTAGTTTGGCAATCGGCTCATCCGTATCAAAGTTACCCGTAAGCACACCTGCAATAATCACTAACGGAATTGAAATAATAAGACTATCCAACACATTTGCTCCTAATCTAATCCAAAAACCTGCTTTATACAAAATGCTTTCCTCCAAACTACAATTTTAAACTAAACGGCTAATTTACTTCATGAACTCCCTTCATTAAAATATCTAACTTTATGTACACAACTCAAATAGTATAACAGAAAATTTTACCTTTTTACGATAAAACTCCTATTTCATTTACTTGCATCTTTTGTGAATTTTATAACAAACTATCGAATTAACTTGACTGCTGTTCATGTTCACTACTTACTCTTACATAATCCTTTCTAATATTGTATTTAGCTTCTGAGTCTTCATGAAAACACCATAATAATTATGTAAACCAAGAAAGCTACTCAACATTTGTTAAGTAGCCTTCTGTTTGTTCTGCATCTGCCCTCTTCGCCAAATCTTATTCTCCACAAGGCCATAGACTAAACCGGCGATGGCAAATATCCATATCGATGTCATTCGGTTCAGATGGTATCCATTCACGAAATATGGATTGTACATGAGATCAAAAACCCACAGCCCGCCCCATCCAAACCCAATCATATAGATGAAAGTTCTCATCATAGGAAAGCATACATATTTCCGCAGCAGCCATGAGATCGGGATAAGAATAACAATATAAAAAGCGACTAAATAGTGACCGAATCCCAGGATAAGCGACAAAATATATATCAAGCCCCCTAGATTACGTAAGCCGTAATACTCTGTCGTTGTAATATGGTACCCTTCAATCCTCTCAAGAACGATGAGTGCTGTAAAGAAGATCCCGATAAATATCAGTCCTAATACCATGTAACGTTGAACCGCGTTCACCAACATCAGATCACCCCAATGTCTAAACGCAGCCAGAACCGTTCAAGTTACATGATTTCGAACAAATTACACAATTACACATAGGCGTTATTAGGTTCTGTTAAATGTTAAAAGTTAATCCATCGTAAATTGCTCTAATCCAACGACTACTTCTGACCTTCCAGAATCATCGTACCCAGGCGGTCCATAAGCTCCATTCTCCCCATCGCTGTGTACGAATAATTGTAATTATCGACATTAGAGATTTCAGGCCCCATTCACCGTATAACATCTCAGCTGCACCTTTATCGGAATAGATGACCAGGTTGTTTGGATATGTCTCAATTACGGCAAAGGATTCACCATGTACAGCCGCCTCCAGCTTTTGTTTCCACTCTGCCGATTTCGCATCATACTTGGCCAGATATTCATCTTTCTTGCTTTCTTCTCCAAACGTATCTGCCAAGAATGTCAGGTGATCTCTCCAATCATAGTAAGAGTAAGGCAATGCAATTGTAGGTCCCATGATGCCTTCCAACCCAATGGAAGCTGACTTCAATTCATCAAAAGAACGACGCAGCCGTTCAAAACGTTTGCCCCCCATATTGTGGGTCTTGATCTCACGAATACCGCTCAGGTATTCCTGCAGCCGGCTGGCGGCTTCGTTTTTGGCTCGAACATGGTTCTCACTCAGTCGTGCCTGAATTGAATCCGTAAGCCATAACAGAGCCACACCTAAGGGAACCGCAATTCATAGCTACGGCCATTCTCCAATCCACCAACAGAAGCCCGCCAAAAGCAAGCACAGGAAGCACAATTGCACTGATTAGCTGCGACAGATTGTGAGAGATCGTATGCTCAACCTGACCATAATCACTCAAGATCAGATTCTTCAGATCCCCAGGATCATGTTTTCCGAAAAATCTTAACGACAGATGACGAATATGTTCGGCCAACTACAACCTTCCTGAGGCCGCGAGGCTGTATGGTGCCCGATAGGTCTTGTCATAGAGCGAGACATAAGCCGCATACTCCACCAGAAGCCACACAAACAAGATTATAAGCCCTATTGGACATATGACCTCGTCGCTTAACTTGAGAATGAATGGTGAAGTATTTACATTCTCGCCAAGCAAAAGAAGTGTTGTTGGAGAAAGTTTTCGTTTTTTATTGTATAGACAAATATGACTTCTTTGATCTGTCACTCCCGTAATATTTTCCATTTAGTATGGATAAATATGTGAAGGAGTTACTTACATCATTAAACTGTCGCCTATTGAATCCAACTGCTAGTATGTTATATTATAGTTTAAAATGCTATAACATACAAAAAGGAGTGATGCAATGCAATCGCCAGTATTAACCATTGGAGAACGGTTAAAAGAAATACGAGCAACTAGAAATCTTACACTTGAAGATGTTTCTAAACTTACTGATGTAAGTAAGCCTATGCTTGGACAAATTGAAAGAGGACAGTCTTCACCAACGATTACAACTCTTTGGAAAATCGCAGTCGGCTTAAAAGTCCCTTTATCTTTATTATTGGAAGAGCTAGAAGATGAGTGCAGTGTGGTTGATACACGGTCCAAAGACGCTATCATTGAAAATGATGGAAAAATGAGAGCATTTCCTGTTTTTCCTTTTGACCCTACCCGTAACGTTGAAATATTTTATATCGAATTTGATCCTGGATGTCACCATCCATCTGAAAGGCACCTTGATGGTGTGGAAGAATATGTTTTTGTGGTACAAGGTATGTTAGAAATGGTAGTCAACAAAAAGAAAATTGTTTTAAAAGAAAATCAGGCACTCCGCTTTCGTGCTAATGTTTTTCATTCCTATAATAATCTTTATCAAGAACCATGTATCATTTACAACATGATTTTTTACCCAAGAACATAGGCAAGTTTCATCTATGATCTTCTAGAAAATATTTTAAAATGAGGTGTGCTGATTATGGCAATTGAAAAAGTAAAAGATTTTTTTAAACAATATGGTATGGATTCTCAAATTATCGAATTTGAAGTATCTAGTGCAACCGTGGATTTGGCTGCAACTGCATTAGGTTGTAAGCCAGAGAAAATCGCAAAAACACTTTCTTTTATAGTGAATGGACAAGCTGTTTTAGTAGTTGCTGCCGGGGATGCAAAAGTGGATAACAAAAAATTCAAAGAGTATTTCAAAACAAAAGCAAAAATGCTTTCTCCTGATGAAGCCATTGATATGGTTGGTCATGCCATTGGAGGTGTTTGTCCATTTGCTATCAAAAATGATGTTTCTGTTTATCTAGACATATCTCTAAAACGTTTCGATACAATCTATCCAGCTTGCGGGAGTAGCAATAGTGCTATTGAACTTACAATAAAACAATTAGAAAAATTCTCTGGTTATTCAGAGTGGATTGATGTATGTAAAGGATGGAATGATTGATTTATAGTAGTTCTATATGGGTAGCGCCAACATTTTGACTGTTTTATACGCTAAATATTAGCGGACAGTTGCTTAAAGCAGGAAAAATCCGCTGTCTTTGTGCCTTAACGTCCTTAGCGTATATTTACGTTAAAATGTTGGCTGTACTCAATCAACTATGAAAAGCTCTCCAGAACGAACCTTCTGTATTAATGATATCCTTGATCTGAACAAACGGAATTGTAAACGTTGGAAACCCTGCTGCATAGGGTGCGATATCATATGGGTTGAAGTAGAGATGCAGAGCATCCGCTGTAACAAAAAACGGCTGATCCGCACTAATGCCCGTATAAGTGTCTGGAAACACATAAGAGTATTGAGGATCATTTTTGATCTGATCCCCCACAATCTGGCTTAACACTTTTACGTAGTCACTATTCGGCTTAAATAAATCCTTCAGCTCATACAACTGACCATTCGTCAGATTAATAATCGCATAGATCATCGTAGGCATACCATGCGCTGCACCAGCCGGGTAGTTGTAACCTGTGAGTTGCAATTGCAATAATTGCTGCTGATAAAACGTAATATCAAAATCCCCTGTATACGTATAATCCAGCTGCTGATCCGCAGGGATCGGTTTAACCTGGGAGAGTTGCTTCAACCTGGCATTCAGCGCAAGCTGCTCCGCTTGGTTCGTTAATCCCTCCACCTGCGGATAATATACGAGGTAGTCCCTATTTGGTTTGTACTTCTCTTCGCGTACACGGTACGGCGGATGAAGCGGAACGATTGTATTTTGCCGCCAGATGATCTGTCCGGCCCGATTCACATACGATAAGCGCTGGTCTACATTTGCCTTGATCAGATCTGGTGCCACGACCTCCAGCGTACCCGAACCTTCTACATGCGGATACCCAGCGGCAGGTCTTCCACTCAGATCCAGCAGATAGGTTTGTCTTCCATCCGATGCGGAAGCAAGGCCGTTTTTGTAATTACCTACTTCGCGATATAGGAACTCCGTAAGTCTTCTGCCATTTGTATCTGCAATCGCGTATACAGAGCCAATGTAAGGCTGCTCCGGATTAATTGCTTGCCCCAGCGCATAACGATGCTCGCCTAGTTCGCGGATGTCATTATAGGCGGGTTGAATGATAAACGATCCCTCCGTATTAATGACACCATAGTTCGATTTGTAATCCTCTGCTGTATTAACAATCGCTTGCCCGCCGCTAAAAGGAAATGCCGATGAAAACTTGGGCTGAATGCGAATATTACCCCGTTCGTCGATGTATCCATATTTGCCCGAGGTTTCTTTTTGAAAAGCAAGCAGTCCATCCCCCAGTGGTCCCACATAGGCATATGGATACGTTGCGAGCCGATGTCCATTGCGATTAATGAGTGCATATTCATTGTCCTTAATCTGCACAACTGCTTTGCCATCTTGAAAATCGTTCGCCGAAGCGAACTGTGCAGGTATCACCTCATTGCCCGACGCATCCAAATAACCATACCGACTCACCGAACCATCTGCCTGACCAGGGTTTGAATCGTAAAATAACGCTCGACCGTCGTTCATATTCGAGATATACGGGTACGCCCGTTTGGTCAGGACTATACCTTGTTCATTAATCATCTTAAATCCTTGAGAATCAATTGTTATCGCCCGTTCTTCGGAAAAGGAATTGATGGAATCGTATACAGGTTGAACGACATACTGCCCCTGAAGATTAATAACACCGGCACGACTGTCCTTCACAACCACAGCCAACCCATTGGGCTGAAACGCTTGCGCGTCATTCAATACCGGCTCAAGCCGAATGTGGCCTTGTGCATCCATATACCCCCAACGCGTCCCACTCGTAGTTCGAACGGAGATTGGATATAACCACGTTGTTACCCGGGCATGGCTTACAGGGACCATCGCCTGCTTAATTTTCTTTTCGAGCTCTTGTAGTACCTCTCTGGAAGGATACGCTTCCGGGAAACTGAGTGCCTTCTGAACGGAAGCGAGTGCTGCCGGATACTGGCCGGCATGGTACTGAGCATCCGCAAGGTAATACCAGTAAAAGATATAATCAGGGTATTGCTGGGTTAGTTGCTCGTAATATTGCACCACTTTGGGATAATAGGTTGCATATACATCCGGTGCAGGAACCCATTTCCCATTCTGCCATCGGATAATCTCCACACGATAGGCTTCCCCTGTATCATGAATCCAGAGTGCAATCTCCACCTTGCCATCTCGACCATGTGGACCAGGCATATCTATAATCTCTGCATAGCTATAGTATAGATCGTCAGGCGCCAGATCTTTGAGCCCGGATTCCGTCCAGTCATATACGGCAAGCTTAGACCAAATAGAACCAATCCGCCAACCGATAATGAGATTATTCCTTGCCGTTGAAGTTACAGGGGCTGCAGTCATTAAAGTCACCCCATACCCCAATCCCTTAATTAGTGCCATCTTGATCCAATGTCCTTGAACAAATTTTAGAATGAGCAAATACAGCTCACCATTCAACTGATAGACTGCAGCAATCTCCGGCATACCGTCACCGGTAAGATCTGCCGCATAAATCGCTGGATGTTGAACAGGTTTATCGATAGTGACGACCGTTGCACCAGCCGGAATATGTTGATTCACAATCTGCGTTAACAGCGGTTCGCTCATGGACATATCAGTTTCCTCCCTTATGACCGCATTCGCCTAATGGTATGCTTCATAAATCGGGATATGACATGTAATTCATTTCTGATGACAGAACAAACTTCCGATCGCATTTATCCCCCTATTCTTTGATTCACTTTTCATATTATCTATCTTGCAAAGTTACTTTCTCCCCATTGAGTAGCAGATAGCTCACATCGTTCACCGGAATGGTCTTAGGGGATATCCACTTAATGAAATCCTGATCCAGCTGGAGGAAACCAGATTTGCCAGTCAACTTGGTACCATCCTTCAGGTGAACTTCAATACTTAGATTCTCCATGCGAATCTTGCTCAGAGCCTCACCTGTAAGTGTTACGCCAACCGAGGAAAGAGTTACATTTGCCTGTGAGGCTCCATTTGCATCAAGCTGAATGTTTCCTTTTTTACTCAAAGCATTTTGACCCAGGTTGAAAGTAGTTTTCCAATTCCCTTGTACAACTTCACTAATGCTCGTAAAGCTGCCTTGGAGTCTCAGCGTATCTAAATCGTCAACAGCAGACAGATCATACACATACTCAATGTAATCCCCACCAATGTCTACTCCATTTTTCATGTATCTCCCGTAGCTAATGGAATATTGGGGAATATCGAGCTTTTGACCTTGCTCATCCGTGAAGTAGAAATATCCATGATTATACTCGCCAATCTCATTATCCGGATTAATCTGAATGTGTAACTTGCCCTCCACAAAACCCATATTGGAAATATGCATCCAATCAATACCGGAAACAGGGACATTCGTTACATCTTGATGCAATACCGGAATTGGATCGGTTTCCATTTGAATATCAGTTTTACCTCCCCAGCCACTTATACGATCTCGCTCCAGGATTTCATAACTATTGTTTTGCTTTTCTTGGAGCAACTTCTCCCAGTCCACTTGTACGTTGTAACCATCTTGAAGAGATGTACCTGACATCAGCGTATTAATCTGAACGGTAATCCGATTTTTGCTGACTTTTCCTTGAATGAGGAATCGAACAATAGCCGTTTTGTTAGCTTCATCATAATGAATAATCTGAGCGTTGTTTGCATTACCTCCGGTGACCCTGTAATCATATACATCCAGCGTCTCGTCAATACGTTGACCCGTCAGATCTGACAAAGAAACATAGATTTCCGTTGTATCTCCGTCCCTGACAGCACCTATAACCTCCATTCGAATCCCTTGATTTTCACTCACCTGATGAACAGGCTGAAGAATGCCAATCCGATCTGCACCTAGAAAATGAAGAATAGAAGGCAGGTCAATGATGCCCATGGATGCAGCTGCCCCTGTAACAAGACATAACGATAACGCAGCGGTTACAGGAATATAGGTGGCTTTGCGATACCTTTTTCTTTTATTCATGGACTTCTTGTTCTGTGCGGATGGAGCAGATGGATATAATACAGGTGGATAAAATGATGAATCTGATCTCGTAATGGTCGGTGGTTCATTCAGCGCCAATTTATCATAGAACAACTTTTTAATATTAAAGAGGTTCTGCTCAGTGAATTCTTTTTCGGATTTTCGCATTTGATCGCCTCCTTTATTTCCTGTTCATCCACCATGTCCTCAATCGTTGCCTGGAGCGATAAAGCTTGTTATGGACTTGCCTAACGTGTAGGGACAACGCTTCCGATATCTCATGGGGTCTCTGTCCTTCGTAAAACCGACGTTTCATAATCTCCCGTTCCGGTTCTGGAAAAGAGTCAATCATTTGATTAAGTTCCGTATATGTCTCTTTACTGATCATCTGAACCAACAAATCATCCGTTTGCACCGAATGAATCTCCTCTTCATATGTAAGCTCAGTTCTTCGATTAAGTTTCCGGTAGCGATCAATCGCTTTATGTTTTGTGATTGTTGCAAGGTAATTTTTCAAGCTACTTCGCCCAGATTGGAATGCATCCGGATTCTGCCAAAAAGCAAAAAAGGTATCTGCTACGCATTCTTCAATCTCTTCTGCCGATGCATGATGTAGGATGGAATGAGCAATCTTCCATAACAAACCTGCGTAGTGGTTCATCACCCATTCCATGGCTTCAGGATCACGATTCACTACTGCCTTCCGTATTTGTTCTTCTTCCACGATTATGTATCCCTCCCTTCCATGCTCATATCACGAATGCTCGTGTTGATCCGTGCTTCCTACCTATATTCGTTTGGCAAATGACTTTTACTTACTCCACGATAAAAAAAGATTTGCAGTGACCTAGAGGCCTTCTGCAAATCTTCTATATTCTATACTATATCTTATTTATTACATCATATCGCTTCATGTGCCTTCGCTTGGAATACTAACCAATATTACGCCTCTTCTTGCACACTGAGCTGTACATATTGGGTGAGACGACAATACTGAAATAACAGCAACTCTTCATTACCTTGTCCAAGAGCCACGCTACGCCCTTCCTTGATGAGGTGATTCAACAACTCATACAGGAAACTCATCTGCAACCGCGAGGATTCCGCTGCGAGCTGCTCAAGCACCTCAATATCCCGGATCGTAAACTGGGATAACCCGCGCAGCAGCAACTCTTCTGACCAGCCGTTAATTCTCTGCATGAACTGATTATATTCTTCCAAGTCTGCCCATCCTCCCATTACCGATATCCAGTTTCAGACTGAGCACCGTTTGACTCTTCAGGAAACTGATCGGGCTAATCCGTTTGGGTTCCACACGCACAAAGGCGTAGAAGTGTTCAAGCGATTGGGAACCATATCCTGACTCCAGTCTTTGGATCATCGCCTGCCAGTCCGATGAATACGGGAGAGTGAGCGCCAGTCTTTCCCCTTCGGTATTCTCAACTGTCAGGACAAGCTCCTGCGTTTGTTTGACAAAGTTATGGTCCACAATTCGAGCAACTTTGATCACAGCCAATCGTTCTTTGGGAGCAGCAAACAAGTCGAACGATCGCGATTCCTCTTGAAGTACAGAGTTTACATCTTGCATGGTTTTGCCCAGATTCAACGTTTCCACACCCGTTCGTGGCAAAATCGCAAGTTTGGCACCTTCCCCGGAAGAGATCCGGCGTTCTTCATTCACTTTAACGGAATGGAATTGAACTTCTTCACCCACAAACTGGCGAAAGGTCAGATTAGGCAACCATGGTGTGAATGCACCATAATGCTCTGTATATGAGAACTGCTGATCATCATAATATACAGCACGTACATCGCTATAGGTGTAGATTTCCTCATCATCGAAACAATAGAAGTAATAGGTGATTCCACGGAAACCGGATCGTGTCTCCCACGCATCAGCTCCCAGTCCATACAGGTGAAGTGAAGGAACCGTAAAGTATTTACTTCGAAAACTGCCAATGAGCTGACTCTGCTGAATGACAGGTACCTTTTCTTCTTCAAGAACCTGGAGTGCAAGATACAGCTTGCTTACCCGATCCAACATGGATTGCATGGAGAAACGTATATGTCTGTTAAAAAATAACTGTAGTTCCCCTTGAATACCTCGCAAATTGCGTTCTATGTCAGGCAGGTTGCCACTATGAGCTGCAATTGCCAAAGTCTCCAGTTGTGCCATGTAGGACTGAGGAAGGCGGGCCAGTCCCGTCTTCAACAATCCTGCGAGCATCATGCGACATTCCTGCACCGTCTGCAGAGAGAACTTGGCTTCGTACACCCTTCCACTTAATGCATCCGTATCATCCAGCCCTTTTAGTGAACGATATCGTAGCAAAGCTTCAAGTTTGGCCATCTTTCCGGCTGTCTGCGGCAACTTGCAAAGAGCTTTCGCAAGACTGGCTTCCTCGGTAAAAGACACCTCCATATCCTGACTTGTTAGCTGTACCGTAAGAAGTGAATCTACGATGATCTTCACCTCTTCAGGGTACCTTAGGCGGAATACAACTTCCTCCAACATGGAAGAGCTATACGATTTAATCAGTGTTGTAAGGTCAAACTCCGTCATCCAGTGAAAGCGAGACTCCATTTCAAGAGATGGCGAATGCGAAACTACGTTTGAATCATCCCTATTTGATGCGGAGTTTGATACTGATTCTGTTACTGATACGTCTTTTGATGCGTCCAACGAATCGTTATCCGAAATCCCTGAGTCTTTATCCAGCACATGGTTTTCATCTGCACTCATCGAATCCTCTAACAAATGTTCCCGTTGATCATATAGAATTGCGATCAGCACATGCTTGCAGATATGCTCTGACGGACAGGAACAATTCCAATGATCCAGCGTATTTTCAAGCGTACATTGTGTCCCGTCACTGAGCTGACAACTCACAGATGATTCATTCCATTTGTACGTTACACTTACACCATTGTCCAACTCTTTCAAAGACCTTTTGTACAACCCTTTGTTGGCATACCGAATCAGATAATCCTCTGTACACAGCTTCGAAAAACTTCGGAATTTCTCTTTGAATCCACTCACGTCATCAACGCCCCGTTGCTCTCAATATATCGTAGATCGTTTCACTGAATACTCGACCTGGAACGTTGCCCAGAGCAATCGGTTTGTTGTCCCCATAGTAATAATATTGCTTGTTATTCGGTTTGAAGAAATGAAGGGATTCCAGGGTAATGTCATCCAATCCCTCGTAATACGTGATGCTCGTACCGCTGAATTGTAATTCTGCAACAAGATCTCCGTACTCTTTATAAAATTCATGATACCAGCCGCCGTCCTGTGCCGGCCCTTTGATCCAGCCATATTTCTCCAGTACTTTGGGGAAAGCCGTTGGTGAGAAATCAGACTCAGGCAGATGATCGTATTCATTCTTCGTTTTATCCTCATCTTCCGGCTGGTGAATCTCACGATTCAGTTGCTCAAATGGCTGCTTGATCTCATAATCCTCCAACTGCGTTGTCCAACCTTCAAGCGTTACCTGATCCAGTTCCAACGGATGTATAAGTCCCACCTGCGCACCCGAAGGCAGATCAACCTCGTCTTCATCCACGGAATTGAATGTGCCGTCCTCCATATAACGGAAGGTGCTGATCAGTGCGCCATCCTCATACGTTCCCCAGATCAGACCAACAGCAAATTTTTGCATAATGACATTTTGTACAAACAAGGCTTTCCACTCATCGGCAGACCACAGACGTTGTTTGGATAATGATTCTTCCAGACGCTGCGCCTGAATGTTAACCATGGATTTGAGATCTTTTTTCAGCTGTGTGAAACGTGCCTTGGACTGTGCTGCCAGATCAGCATCATCTTTCTGTGCAGGAGCAGGCAGACTCTTCACGGATTTGCCCGTTTCTTCATTAAGAACAACCACTTGCAAGTCTCCATTGACCTTAACCAGGAAGGAGCGCTCTCCGTAACTCAGCTGCATGGTTCCTTTTTCATCAAAACCAAGTGTAGTGACAAGTCGATCTTCAAGTTGCTCCGCAGTAAGTCCCATATTGTCGGCTGCAAGCTGCAATGCTTCTTCTGCTGCACCTTTCACCTGACGGTTCTTCACGCTACGTTTGATTTTGTCAATCGCCATAAGAGCGGATGGATCTTTCAGATAAGCAAGCACTTTCACAGCATCTGCTGCAATCGCCCCACGACTGTTTTCTGTCCATTCCTTAATTTGCGGAGTCAGAATATTTACAATCTGAATATCGCCAAAAAGTGCTGAAACATACATCACCCACTTTTCTTTCGCGGGGGCACCTTCCTGAATCCAGACCTGAAGCAATTCACTTGCAAAACGAACGAGTGATGCCTCACTTACGTAGTCCCTTAATTCATTTAATCTTTCATTGGGTCCTGACGTGTGATCCAGCGATTGCACCAGAACATATAGCTTAATTCGGTCATCTAACGGCTGATTGTCCTCTGTTCGCATCAGGGAAGGGAGATCTTTCAGGGACAACCAACTTAGTCTGGACAGCTTTTTGCTATCTGCCTGATCGGCAAGTGCAGCATGAGCATACTCCGGGCTCAGATCTGCGGTATTGAGCAGAATTTGAATCAAGTTCTTCCAGTCCGCTGCCTTCTCTTTCTTCAAAAGCTCACCGTACAGCTCCTTGCTGTTTTCCAGACTTCGGATTGCAGTCAGAGCCATCTCTTTGATTCCCGCTTTTTTCTCCGAGAGGTATACGAGCGTATACAAGTCCTGATCAGGAATCCGGTTGAATTCGGCTAAAGCCACGCCGCTCGCCTTCTTGGACGAATCCTGTAGTCCAGCACGAATCGCTTCGGCCAATATTTTCTTCGATAACTCATCACGCTGTTCAAAGGTAATCTCCAGAATTAAAATACGCGTATCCGTTGGCAGTTTCTTGTACTGTGTCAGTGCATAGTCCAGATTCTGCTGAATGATTCGGCGGTATTCGTCATGTGGCATGGATTTGTATCTATAGTCGGTCATGCCATTGAGTGAGATCAGGCTCGTTAGCAATTTCTCACGTTTCACCTCAGGATCTTGCCCATAACGTTGAAGAAGCTGCTCTCCACTAAACGCGTAAGAATTGTACATGTCTGAGACAATATCCAGCGTCCAATCAGGATGAGTGGTCAGGATTGCGAACCTGCGCATCGCCTCTGAGTCCAAGGGCAGAAAACTAATACTAATGAGGTTGTGAACACGCTTCTTATCCCGATTCAGTTGATTAAACAACCCGCGACTATTCGGGTCCTCCCAATATTCTTCAAGGGTGTTTTCCCCACTTAAATATCTTGCAATCGCAATTCCTTGACGTCCCCCGTCCAAAGGATGCCGCAGAGCGTTGAATACCGCTTGCTCCACTGACTCCTCCGCATTAGGCAATGCCAATCCTTGATCCTCCATGAATTTCTGAATGCAAAGTTTGAGGAATGGCGGTTTGATAATCTCGTATGCTCGAATCGCTTGTTCAGGACGATTTGCGATCGCGGATTGTAGCATGTTCCAGGATACCGTGTACGAATTAAGCTCGTCCCGCAACATTTCAACTAACTGATAAGGCTCATCCAGAGGCACAAGTCCAGCAAGCAGATCATTTGGACTCTTTGCTCTCGGGTCCATACTTAGCAGGTAACTGCGAACTTCAAGTGGATAAATCTCATGTAACTGATGCAGGGTGTGAAGCAAAACATGCCCAATCTCACTATTCGCATCAAGAAAACGTTGTTTACCTCCACTAATGTTAATCAGGTACAACAAGGCACTGCTCACCAGTACCATCGTTTGATGGAATACAGCATGTGAACATTGCTCTTTTGGAGAGAAAGACGTATTGGGATATAGCTCCGCTATGAGCTGATTACGCTTTTGCTTGAGGAATTCATCCTTCAATTCTTGGGAAGATCCGTTATGCTTCCCTTGAATATTACTGACCACTACAGGTTCAATCAACGTATGTAGCTCTTCCCGCAACTGATCTGGATCATTAGCCATCACATGTTGAAACAACGCTGGCAACGATTGAGCAGAAGATTCAACTTCTGCATGAGAAGGGGTATTACTTAGTTTCGAATATAGTTGCAGGAGCATTAATGCATTAATGACATCCCGATAATTCCCCTGACTGTCCGCTTTTTTGGAATCAAAAAGCCACTGGGCACGTTTTAATTTACTCTTCAATTCAGCCAGAATTTCGTTCTCGCCCGCAAACTGTTTGATCTTCTCCAACCGGGCCAACAACCCGCCCATGCGATCAGAACTTTTGCTCTTCCCGCTTAAGCCGTAGGCTTCTGAATCATTTCCCATACAGATGGTAAAGGCATCCGTTCTCCATGTATTTCTTTTGGAATAAGTCGATTCCAGATATATCACAATAGCCCCGGCACGGTAAAAGATGTCGCCGTCCTCTTTTTTGGCGAGCTTCATGAGCAGATCAATCGTTTGATACACATAATGACTCGAATTTCCCAACATATCCGGGAACTTGTCTGATGTTCCCAAGACATAATCAATAATTTCGGAGCTTCGATCTGTTTTTAATGAATACTCGTTTGAACACGTTACTGCGAATTTCTCCACCAAAGTTTCTAATGCACGATCTGTGGTAAGCATTACACATTCCTCCTCAAATTTAAGTGATGATCTCGCCAATCCAATCCGCAAGCTCGTTTGGGGTAATTGCTGCTACATGTGCGCCCATATTGGTCAACGTCTGTGCTGCATGTTGGTTATAGACTGAATCCCCGTTAAAATCGAGTGCGGTGAGAACCAGCAATTTGCATCCTGCATCGATGATATCTTTACACGCTTTGTACATCTGCGCGATTGGATAGCCTTCCTCCAGATCGCTGACAAGAATAAAGATCGTTTTGCCTGGATTATCGATTAACGTCTCGCCGTAACGCAACGCTTTGGTAATATGTGTCCCCCCGCCGAGCTGTACATTCATGAGCACGTCTACCGGGTCCTCCAGCCTGTCGCTCAGGTCAACCACCTGTGTATCAAAAATGAATAATTTCGTGCGCAGCGCATTCAAGCGATAAAAGATGCTGGCCATCACCGAACTGTAGATGACTGAATCGAGCATACTGCCGCTTTCGTCCACACCAATAATAATGTTCCACTTGTTATGCGGCTGTATATTCCCGTCGAAATAGAGACGATCAATCACAAATCTGCGCTTATTTTTATCATAATTTTTCAAATTTTTGGTGATGGTTCGTTTGAAATTCAGATTGCGCAAGGAACGTACCGAACTGGAGGTATAACGACTGCGCTTGCCCATGATACTGGCTCGAGTCTGAGATTCCAGCTTGCTGCGGAGTTCTTCAACCACGGTTCGAACGATATCCTTGGCGCTCTTTAACACCTCACCTTTCATCCGTCCTTTGAACTGCATAATGTTCTTGAGCAGATTCATGTTGGGTTCAAGGGATTCAAGCAACTTTTTGTCTGTTAACAATTCTGTCAGCCCATAACGATCAAGCGCCTGTTTCTCCAATATTTCGACCGTTGGTTTGGGGAATAGATCCCTGACCTTGTGTAACCATTTCGGTACAGTCAGGTTAGACGCACCGCGTCCTCCCTCTTTTCGGTAACCTTGTTCTTCACCGTATTCACGATTATACAGATACCCCAGAATCTCATCGATTTCCGTATATTGAAATTCAGCCGAAGTATATTGGTCTGTATTACACAACCCTTCTTCAGCGGATTCACCGAGAATCAGACGCCATCGATTTAAGGTTTCAGCAGAATGTTGATCCCCTCGGTTGCTTCCATCCGGATTGGAACTTTCATTGATTTCTCTGGTTTCGTCCGTGCTCCGATTCGCTTCATTCATATTAGCTTCCATGCGGTAAACTCCTTTCGAAGCGCTTCATCCCACGTCTTGGACTGAATCAGCATCTGTTCATCGACTGCTGCCCTCAACATTTCCTCTGGCTCAACCTGATGCAGACTCGCCACCCGCTCGGCAATCAAGCCCGTCTCCATTGGTGTAAAGTAGGTGAATGCCAACCGCAATTCCGGTACCATACTGATGAAATCGTCGTATGAGAGCTGTTCAATCAAAACATTCAACTCGTACAACAACTGATCTTCATATAAAAAAGCGTCACGGGCTACAGTGAATACTCCCTGTAAAAAAAGTGCCGTTTGACGGGTCTGATCCGGTGTACCATGGATATACCCGCGAGCACGAACAACAATCTCATCCCTGGGCCTGTCGCCGAGCCCTGAGGAAATAGCCACACACACACCCTCCAGCTGAGCCGGAAGCTGGTGATCCGACAGAAGCTCATTTAGATGTATTCGGAATGTCTCATCCTGAAAATGCGCCTCTGATGACTCCGCGAGCATGGCTAGTAACTTCAATCCCTGAATAATGGCTTCATGCTCATCCGGGTTGGCTCTGGAGAGCTGTAGCAGCTTGTCTACGGCATTCCTGTAAGCCTCAGATACCAGCTCAGGGAGTTGTTGCTCGTCAGATAATCCCAGTAGCCTGCGGTGCTGATGAATTCGGTTCAAGACATGCAGACTGTTACATAAGGAAAGGAAGTTCCCATCGGTTCTCAGCGCCGAGCGCACCTGTTCATAAAGCTTCATCGCTGTGTCCTGAAGTCCCATGAGCAACGCTTGAAGCATGAGTCGGGCAAGTTCACCGCTATGATGATCCGGTATGTCTTGCATCTGTTCTTCCATTTTGCGTGTAGCTGCTCCAGCAAGTGTTCCGCCATAAAGAGAGTTTTCTATCAATCTGGCTTCAATACGGGATGAGTACATATAAACCCAGGTTTCGCGCACGAGATTCATGTCCCGTTCTGCGATCCAGTCCGGCCCCGATTGCCGTTTCGCAAATTCCGGAACCAGATAGGTAATGCATTGAATCAATTGGCTGATCTGACGGTGCTCCGGTTTCGCATACAGATCCAGCACTTTCTTGTGTTGTCCTGTTGTGCGGATCTGCAGTTTGTGTCCTGTACAACGGACCTTGAAGTCCTCCACGATGGGAATACTGAATGAATTGGGAGCTACGCTTCCAATGACGTCTCCTGTCAATAATTGCTGAAGCTCTTGCAACGGTTTATCGGTCGCTAGGGTAAGTTCCCCCTTCACAAAGGAAGAGAGTGCTGCATCTATCAACTCATAGACGCCGCCTTCCCTTTTTCCTCGAAGCCCGGCAAGACCCTGAATCATGCTGTATGCCTCAATTGCATCACTGGTTGATACATGTTCGTGACCGTCCCGTAATTTGCGCATCAGCCGAGATAACAAGTCCAGAGCCGTTAGATTGTACGGTGCACTCTTCTTGCGAAGCAGCTGGTTCCAGATCTGATCGTAATAATTCACATAAGGCATGCCGCTTGCATATCCATTAAGCCGATCCGCTTCAGCAAAAGTATAGACCATCGGGTACATCTGTTGGTGAACCGCACTTGGATCAAACGCACCGTGTTGAGACGTACCTGGTTTACCTTGCCCATCCGAACGTTGGTCTGCATGCTGTTTATCCATCTCTGGCTGTTCCAATTCTGTTTCATGTTTCTCTGACATCAACAGTCCATACGTATGAAATCCACCGGTAATGACAAGCACACGATCATGCTCTTGCAGCGCTTGATTAATACGTTGTTTCATATGTGCTTCTCTTATCAGATCACCTGAAGACTGTAATCGTTCCGTGGCATAACACATTCGGGATAAAGTACAATATGTGAATACATCCTGCACGAATGCCTCAGTAGACTTCTCCAGGCCACCGATCTCAAACACCTTTTCCCACAATTCATCAAAACTGCGACAGTTTGTTTTTTGACACAACCGGTTAATGAAATCAGACCCCGCAAGCAAGGTTTCGTCCTGGATGGAGATCTCCTTTTGTTCTGTCTGCCCGGATTTGGATGCACGAGTGGAGAAGTGTTGATAGTCCAGATCAATAAACTTCGCCGGAATGTCCAGCCGTTTTGCTTCTTTCAAAGCTACATATTCAGGCGAATAACGAAGCATCGGATAATAGCAGGCTTCTCTCTGCAACTCACTCTCATAGGTGTAGTACAGACTGACAGGAGGCAAGGTTGCCTCATCACTCAGAACCGAAATTAATGGATTACCGCTCTCTGGTCCTTCGATTAGAATGATATCCGGCTTGTACTCTTCGATTAATCGTAATAAGTGATATGAACATGCAGGGCTATGGTGTCGTATTGGGTAATAGACCGTATGATTACTCAGGTTATAGACATGGGACTTGAACAAGGATTGTAACTGATCAACATCAGGGTCCAGAACTGCTGTTAACCGATCCATTTTCTCTCCTCATAATAGTCCTTCCACATTCCCTCTTCCCTGGAACGCTCTTTAACAACCTTGGAGAAGTAGGTTTTGAGAATGGACAGATCCTTGTCGTTTTCCTTCGCAATGGTCCCCAGCATATTCTGCACTAACCGATCCAGCGCAATAGCCTTATCTTCGTAGTAATAGGAAGTCATCGCACTCTGGACATAGACAGACACCGCTTCCGCCGTACTCATGGAGGCTTGAGGTGTATCGAGCTTGTAGCCTTCCCGTGTCATGCCGGTGCGCAGTTCCATAAATGTTGTAGCCAGCAATTCAACCACATCCGGGTTAATTTCAATATCAATTCCACTATGTAATAACAGGCTTCGTGCCTGGGATTCAATAATTTTGGCTTCCATCTTTACATTATGAATGGGCTTGATCGTTTCAAAATTGAACCGACGTTTCAATGCACCACTCATCTCGTTTACACCTTTATCCCGAATATTGGCTGTAGCAATAACGTTAAATCCCGGCTGGGCAAACAGTACACCGCCATCCAGTTCAGGAATGCTCATGACCTTGTCACTGAGAATACTAATCAGACTATCCTGCGCTTCGGCGGGACAACGTGTAATCTCTTCAAAACGGGTAAGAATGCCTTTCTTCATTCCGTTATATAACGGTGATGGCACAAGTGCCGCTTCCGAAGGGCCTTTATCAAGCAACATGGCGTAATTCCAGGAATACTTGATCATATCTTCCGTCGTGCCTGCCGTACCCTGAATCGTATTCAGGCTGGTTCCGGAGATTGCTGCGGTCAGCAGTTCGCTAAGCATGGTCTTGGCTGTCCCGGGTTCTCCCACGAGCATTAATCCTCGATTGCCTGCCAGAGTAACCACTGCACGTTCAATTAACACGTCATTGCCATAGAATTTGCGGGTAATCGGGATCTCTTCTCCATTCAATAATGCAGGCTTATCCCTGCCTATAATAAAATCGCGCACATAGGCGGGAGATAACAGCCAGTTCGGGGGGCGTTTCCCCTGATCTTCCTCTCGCAGCGCGCGTAATTCAACCTCGTATAATGTCTCGGCGGGTGGCTTAAGCATCTCCATCGTCAAGGTGTCTCCTCTCACTTAAACAGATCGTATGTTCTTATTCCTATTATTTTATCACAGCCCTCGAACAACTACCCCGTAAAACGATAAAAATGGTTGAAACGTCCTTCTTATCAGCACTCTCCCTATGTCCATGGACATAGCCTCTAGCGCAAATATGCAGGTGAAATATCCTTACAACCGTGCCAACACACTGGTTTCGGATCTTAATCAGCATGCTTATTACCCATGTAAACGCATTGTAGGCCATATGACCTCAGGATTCATTACACTTTCGATCATGTGTTTCAACCAAATGAAGCTGAATATCACAAAGAAAACACAGGCCATTAGCAGCCTGTGTCTTCTATATGTTCAAATTTCACCCAACATCTATAAATTTTAATCGAAACTAATCAATCTCTCAGAATTCCCTACTTACATTCTACGCCCGCATGAAGCGGAATACAGCTCGTACCACTCATAACGGGTAAGCTCAATATTCGTTGCATCACGACAGGCCAGAATACGTTCTGGTCGAATCGAACCAATGACAGGTTGTATCCCTGCTGGATGCTTCATTAACCAAGCCAGTACAATAGACTCCGGTGTCACCCCACGCTCCTTGGCCATTCGATCAACCAGTTGAGCCGTATGCTCAATCTCCGCGCGCTGTCCCTCAACTACCCTGCCAGTAAATCGCCCCTGAGCAAGGGGACCCCAAGCTTGCAGTTGAATAAGCTCTGCCTGACAATATTCCATCGTGCCATAGGGAAACACGTTGTCTCTGGTTTGGGGCCGATTAACTGTCACACCGGCTTCTACGAAGCCGATTTTATCCAGACTCATCTCCATCTGGTTCACAATCAGGGGTACTTTACTATGAAGCTGAAGAAGGCGAATCTGTTCAGAACCCATATTGGACACACCAAAATGGCGCACTTTACCGGAATGATGCAGCTCAGCCAGTGCGTCTCCAATTTCTTGCGGATGGGCGAGCGGATCAGGACGGTGTAACAGCAAAATATCCAGATAATCGATCCCGAGCCGTTCCAGGATACCGTCCACACTCGCCAGGATATGTGCACCTGAAGTGTCATAACGCTGCGGTCCTTCATCATCACCCACAAGACGTATGCCACACTTCGACTGTATAATGATCTGTTCACGTAAGCCAGGAGTTTCGGATAAAACTCGCCCCAATACATGCTCTGCCTTACCACGTGTGTATATATCCGCCAGATCAAAGTGATTAATACCTATTTCGATAGCCGCTTCGACCGCTCGATGACCCTCC
Source organism: Paenibacillus sp. CFBP 13594 (assembly GCF_014842675.1). NCBI lineage: Bacteria > Bacillati > Bacillota > Bacilli > Caryophanales > Paenibacillaceae > Paenibacillus > Paenibacillus sp. CFBP 13594. Next base: position 673,209 of record NZ_JACYVQ010000001.1, on the reverse strand, counting down.
ACGACAAGATCTGAAGTAATGGGGAGCCCGTCCCATTCGCCCCCAAAACGCATACAGCCAAGAACCATTCGACTTGCCGGAATCCGGTGTTGATGCAAAGGAAGTTGTGTGTAAGACATGTCAGCGTTCACCTCGTTTTCATTTTTACCAAGCATAATAACCAATTCTATCTACCATGTCTTCTTCCATCTTCCTCTATTTTCCTGCTCAATCATCCACTTGGACCAAAAACAAGGTTTCAAAAGCTTATGTATTGAATATATAGAGGGTGCAGGTATTATCTAGGAATATGAGAGGAGATTTTGCATTTGAACCCGAATGAACCCAACGAATCCTCAAAGTCAGGAATTTTCACGAAAGAATTTTCGCATAACCCTTACCCGGTGTATGAAAAGTTAAGAAAAGATCAGCCCGTTTTCCGAGTCATGTTTCCTCAAGGAGAATTCGGCTGGATGATTACCCGATACGAGGATGCAGTCCAGATTCTGAAAGATCCTCGCTTCAGCAAAGACATGGTCCGACGTTACGGCGCTGACAATCAAAGCATTTTCTCGAATAATATGTTGTTCTCCGATCCGCCAGATCATAAACGTCTTCGCGGACTGGTGCAGAAAGCGTTCACGCCCAAACTGATTGCAAACATGCGAAGCCATATTCAGCACATTGCTGATGATCTGCTGGACAACCTCCCGTCACAGGAAAAAATGAATCTGATCGATGACTTTGCCTTCCCGTTGCCCATCATTGTTATTAGTGAAATTCTGGGGGTCCCTGCCCAGGATCGTGATCAATTCCGCATATGGTCCAATACGGTAATTGATGCTTCCACAGCCGAGAGCGCTGAGCTGTTTGAGCAGCATTCCAAGGAGTTTACGGATTACCTTACGGCTTGGTTCGCCAAAGTACGTCAAGACCCGGGCACAGATCTGATCAGCCAGCTCGTCATTGCAGAAGAATCCGGGCAGCAGTTAACTGAACAAGAACTGCTTGGCGTTGTCTCTTTATTAATCATTGCTGGTCATGAAACAACCGTTAATCTCATCGGCAATGGGATTCTCGCCCTGCTGGAGCACCCTGAGCAACGCGAACTACTGATCAAGCAACCCGAGCTTATACACAATGCGATTGAAGAGATGCTGCGTTATAACGGACCGGTGGAGTTCAGCACATCCCGGTGGGCCCTTGAAGATATTGAATTCCGTGGACAGCATATTGCTCAAGGTGAACTTGTCATCGTTGCGCTTGATTCCGCCAACCGGGACGAACAGCAGTTTAAGGATGCTGATATTTTCGATATCACACGCGAGAAGAGTTCGCATCTGGCTTTTGGCAAAGGCATTCATCTCTGCCTGGGAGCGCCGCTTGCTCGTCTGGAAGGTGAGATTGCAGTCAGCACACTTCTGAATCGTTTTCCAAATATACAGCTTCAGGCAGATGTGAATGAACTGGAATGGAGACCTGGCATGATTGTTCGTGGTGTCAAGGAAATCCCGGTTCAACTTAAATAATGGCCAAATATGAACAAATGAGAGCGAGGCACATGACATCATGGAAATGAACACCTTGGTATGGATCGTTCTGTCGCTTCTGATCCTTGTATTGTTGGTTCGAGTCACCAGCCTGCAACGCCAATTGAATGAATTGAAAAGAGATGTGGAGCGCCTGGAGAACGGTTCAACCGTCAGCGCCCGCTCCGATTTCAATTACACCTTGTCGCCCAAGGAAGCATCTCCTTCCCAATCAAACCCACCGGGTCAAACGGATCTGGATTTGGAGCTGCTTACACTTATACAACAAGGGAAAAAAATTATGGCGATCAAACGACTACGCGAGGCCAGAGGTCTTTCGTTGAAGGAAGCCAAAGACTATGTCGATGCACTGGATCGATAATATACAACTCACATAACTCTCGGGGGAAGTTACTCCAGACTTTCGGCTGTTAACACAAACGCAGTAGAAATTATGGAATCTTCGTCCGAGAGTTTACTTTTCAAATGACATATGCTACTGTATTTCTATATTACTAGAAATAAGAAATAAAGACGAAAGGACGGATCATTATGCAATCAAACTCGAATGAGATTGAACAAGTCGTCAAAATTCATAAAGCACTGGGCGAGCAAACACGGTACAAAATCATTCAGATCTTATCGGGCGAAAGCAACCTGTGTCCTGCCGATCTGGAGAGCCGCCTTGTTACGGTTGCCCTATCAACTCTGTCTCATCATCTGAAACAGCTTTCCGATTGCGGCCTGCTTACATCGCAGAAGAAAGGTACTTATATCTACTACAGCCTGAACACGGAGACCGCACAAAAGTTTGTTCCCTATCTGCTAAATAAATAAAAAAAAATTGAGTTATATTTCTATATAATTAGAAATATTGAAACAACGCACGATATTTATTAGTAGAACTAGGTCACTTAAGTTTACGCTTATACCATTATTCATTATCTAGGTTGTAACATTACCATTCGTGCAGATGGGTTGCATTCAGAGCATTCATGTCTTGTTCTATCGTCTTTATTTCTATATTTCTAAAAATATAAAAATTATAATCAGAAAGAGGTTATGTTACCATGTCTTCTACGCTCAAAATCTATGTTCTTGCCTTGGTCAGCTTCCTTGTAGGAACGTCCGAATATGTCATTGCCGGCATTTTGGATCGCATTGCAGATACCATGAATATCTCTTTAATCGCTGCCGGACAGCTCATTACGATTTTTTCACTCGTATATGCGCTAGGTACACCTGTCATTATTGCACTGACTTCGCGCTGGGACCGTCGCAAGCTGTTGCTATACTTCCTCGGTCTATTCGTTGCGGCTAATGTTCTTGCCTATCTGTTGCCGGGTTATGGACTGTTCGTCACAGCACGCGTGTTGATGGCTTTGGGCGCGGGCGTTGTTGTTGTCACGGCATTAACGGTCGCTTCCCAAATAGCGGCTGAGGGCAAACAAGCTAGTGCAATCGCCACAGTAATCACTGGATTTACGGCTTCTCTGATTGTTGGTGTTCCGCTCGGAAGGCTCGTTGCTGCATCTTGGGATTGGAAACTCGTTTTTGCCGGCATAGCCGTTCTTGGAGTCCTCGCCATGCTGGTAATTGCGGCCGCCATTCCGCCTTCCAAAGCAGAAGCCCCTGTTCCACTGAAGAAACAACTGTCTTTGCTCAAACAGCCACGAATTGTACTTGCACTGCTGGTGACCTTTTTCTGGTTAGGTGGTTATTCCATTGCCTACACGTACATTTCACCTTATCTTGTATCCGTTTCAGGAATGAGCGAAGCACTACTCAGTTCAGCTTTACTCGCATTTGGCATAGCTAGTCTGATCGGTTCAAAAGTTGGAGGATTCAGTGCTGACCGATTGGGTGTCAAACGAACGCTGATCACAGGCATGACATTGCATATCGTGAGTCTGGTCCTGTTGAATATAACGGCAAGTTCTCATCTCGCTGTCTTCCTTGTTCTGATTTTGTGGTCTTTTTCCGCCTGGTCTTCGGGTCCAACTCAGCAATATAACCTTGTCACCATGGCTCCGGAATCCTCTGGCATTATGCTAAGCCTGAACAGTTCGGTGATGCAACTGGCGATGGCTTCCGGCGCAGGTATTGGTGGAATTGCTGTCAGCAGCGTTTCATTGTCATCCATCACCTGGATTGGCGCTGTCGGGGTTGCTGTTGCCATCATCATCGTTATAAGCTCGTATCGTTCAGCGCCTTTCAAAAGTACACAAACCAATACATTGCACAACAGTGCATGATATGAATTCGTAGTACAACAGACAAACCAAAAAGAGAGGTCACTGTATGCATACAGAGGCCTCTCTTTAAACATTTTAACGACTATTCTATTAAGGATAAGCAGAACTCTTATTGGGCCGTAACTGCACCATCGATCGGATATACTGCACCATTGATATACGGCGCTTCATCTCCAAGCAGGAAGGAAACCAGGTTAGCAATCTCTTCAGGTCTTCCCAGACGTCCGGATGGAATGCTATCAACGGTTGCCTTGAACACTTCAGGGTTGTCTTTACCGAACTGAATGACCATCGGCGTCTCAATTGTACCTGGAGCAATCGCATTTACACGAATGTTGTCCTTGCCATATTCAATTGCAGCAGTACGCGTCAAGCCAACCACACCATGTTTGGTTGCTGCGTAAGGTGCAACTGCGGGTACCCCAACAATACCAGCTGTGGAGGCCGTGTTCACAATGGAACCCCCCCCTGTTTTGAGCATTTCCGTAATCACATACTTCAACCCGTAGAATACACTTCTCAGGTTAATATCAATAATCTGGTCAAACTGCTCGATCGTATGTTCAATCAACTTGATCCCAGGACCGGCAATACCTGCATTATTAAAGAACATGTCGATTCGTCCGAACTCTTCGACTGCTCTTTTCACATAATTCTCAACTTCAGGTGCTTTACTCACATCTGCCTTTACAAAAATAGCTTTACTTCCCAGCTTCTCAATCTGCTTAACCGTTTCACGACCTGTCTCTTCGACAAGATCCACGACGACAATGGATGCGCCCTTCTCAGCCAGCTTTAGCGCCGCTGCTTGGCCCAATCCACTTCCTGCTCCAGTGATAATGGCTACTTTTCCTGCGTGACTCATGTTGATCTCCTCCATGTGTATGTGTCATCTTGTGATTGGATCGATGAATACGATATGAAACGTACTTACATGCAATGATGCAATATGTAGAACAAAAATGGCATAAAACCTTCTTGACTTTACCTATTCTAATAGACTTTCGACATAAAAACAAATCATATAATATGCATTCATACTATATCACGCGTCACATTTTCAGCATTTTTATTGAAGGAGCATACAACTATTACTCCTTGTTGCATGCTCCTCTTTTACATATACAATATCTTTTAAGTCAGTATCTCTACAACTTCAAATGGTGCATATCCGCTTATCAAAACACTTTAACGCAGCAAATTCGTTTTTGCCAATTCAATAATTTCGTCACCGCGTCCGTTGAGCACAGCTTTCATCATCCATAAGGTGAATCCTTCCGCCTGTTTGATATCAATCTTCGGAGGCAAAGACAATTCCTGACGATTCACCACCACATCAATCAACACAGGACCGTCATGCTGAAGCGCACGCTGCACAGCTCCTTCCAGTTCATCCGGATCCTCAACCCGAATACCTTCCATGCCCATGGCTTGAGCAACCATCGCAAAGTTGGGATTGACAAGCTCTGTTCCCGATTCCAGGAATCCGGCAGCTTTCATCTCCAGCTCAACAAAACCGAGTGCCCCATTATTAAACACCACAACTTTGATCGGCAGATTATGCTGTTTCAGTGTCAACAGATCACCCATCAGCATCGTAATACCACCATCACCCGACAACGAGATGACTTGTCTGCCCGGATCAGCGACCTGAGCGCCAATTGCCTGTGGCAAAGCGTTTGCCATCGTACCATGACTGAATGAACCGAGTAGCCTGCGGTTGCGGCTCATCTCGATATAACGGGCCGCCCATACTGTCGGCGTACCGACATCACAGGTGAAGATGGCATTTTCAGCTGCGGCATCACTAATGACTTTGGTCAGGTACTGCGGATGGATGGGCTTTTTACCCGGTTTTCCAACGGCCAGCTCGTCCAGATCTTTACGTACTTTCACATAACGATCCACACTTTTACGCAGATGTTTGTCACTGTGTTCCTCTGTCAGATAAGGAAGCAAGGTTTCAATGGTCGCTTTTACATCCCCACATACGCCGTAATCCAGCTTCGTGCGCCGACCCAGATGGGAAGATTGAATGTCGACCTGAAGGACTTTCGCATCTTCCGGATAGAATTGACGATATGGGAAATCCGTCCCCAGCATTAATAGTACATCACAGTCCATCATGGCATGATAACCGGATGAATACCCAATTAGACCCGTAAGACCCACGGAATAAGGGTTCTCATACTCCAAATATTCCTTGCCTCGTAGCGCAATAACCATCGGGGATTTCAAACGATCACAGAGTTGCATAAGGGGCTCCCGAGCGCCCGCGCAGCCTGCACCGCACAATAAGGTAATTTTTTTGCCTTGATTCAGATATTCCGCCAGTTTCACAAGTTCAGGCTCAGAAGGATGTACCACTGGATTAGTCGCATGATACACGTGCTCAGGTACAGGCAGATCCGCTGCTTCAAGTCCTGCTACATCCCCCGGCAATACAACGACGGACACACCTGAACGTGCCACTGCTGTCTGAATGGCCATCGTCAGAGAACGCGGCATCTGTTTTGCTGTTGTAATGACTTCACAATAATCGCTACATTCCTGGAACAGATACTCCGGATGGGTCGCTTGAAAATATTCACTGCCAATCTCGTCACTTGGGATATGCGCAGCGATGGCGAGTACAGGAACACGATTGCGGTGGCAATCGTACAGACCATTGATCAGATGCATATTACCAGGACCACTGCTACCTGCGCAGACTGCGATACTTCCACTGACCTGAGCGTCCGCCCCGGCAGCAAATGCAGCTACTTCTTCATGCCGTACATGAATCCACTCGATCTTCCCCGAACGACGAATGGAGTCGAGTACCGCATTCAAGGAGTCTCCAACAATGCCATATATGCGTTTGATGCCAGCGTTCAATAAGGATTCAACCAGAACGTCCGCGACTGTTTTTTTCATAATAGGTGGGTCTCCTTTAATTGCTCATTTTGATTATGTTTCCACTCGGTTAATATACCTATTCTTATACCCCAATCTTCTGAAAACCGAACCAACCCAATATGTATGTCTGGATATATGAAACAAACCGGCCCCTTAAACCTTTATTCCAGCCACAACAAAAATGCCAAAAAATCCGTTTGTCAAATGACAAACGGATTACAGTTAAACTAGGTTTATTTGTTATTTCATGTGAATTCCCGAATCCCAAGCGTACACTAGATGGCAGGCATCACATTGCCACCACTTACCGGGATATAGGCACCCGTGATAAATGAGGACAGATCCGAAGCGAGAAAAGCTACCGCATTGGCGATTTCCTGATCTTCACCCCTGCGTTTGAGTGGTACAGTCCGCGTATATGCCTCATCATGTCCAGGCTCACTGGAGCGGTCACGTTCGCTAATTGTCCATCCAGGTGCTACCTGGTTCACGGTAATCTGATACTCGCCAACCTCCTTGGCCAGCACGCGATATACGCCATCCATTCCACGTTTACCAGCGGTGTAGGCCGATTGGTGAGCGAAGTTTTGCATCGCACATTCGGTATTAATGCCAATGAACCGCCCGGATCTGACGTTTTGCATATGTGGTATGAAAGCTTTGGCAAGATACACACTCTGCATGACACAGGATTCAAACTGGCTCAAGTAATCTTCAGGAGACTGTTCCAACACCGTTGTCCATTCATATTGAATGACCGCATTGGCAACAACGATATCCACACCGCCGAGGACAGGCTGAATTTCATCACGCATCCGAAATGCCGTATCCTGCTTGGTAATATCCCCCTGTACAATTACAGCCTTACGACCGAGTGCATCAATCTCACCTTGAAGCTCCCGAGCCTTGGTATCATTATTTATGTAATGTAGAGCCAGATTGGCGCCACAGGCTGCCAACGTGCGGGCGATGACTCTCCCCAGTTGTCCGGTTGCGCCTGTAACCAGAGCCGTTTTTCCTGAGAGATCCAATTGCATAACAGCGAAAACCTCCTTAAATTTCATTCGATTCGAAAACGATTTCGAAAATAAGGTATTTTTGTTCATTATTTACGCATTATTCAGAGAGATATACAGCATTGTTCAATGCTGTATATGGTAGTTCAAGTTTTTTTCCTCTATGTGGAAACTATTAATTATGATGTTGAATAAGATCAATTTCCTGGAAGCGACTGACTTCCTTTTCCCAACGCTCTTCTACATATTGACGGTGAACCGGGTGATTGTTGTATGCATCATACGCAGCCTGATCCGCAAAGACCATCGAGAAGCTGTAGTCAAACTCATTCTTCTCACTTACCTGTTTCAGAACCTGAAATTGCTCTACGCCAGGAATGACAGCCAGTGCATCCGAACTTTCCTTCAAAAAGGCTTCGGCCTCTGGTGTATCTTTACCCGCGTAAAGTGTAAACGTTACCATATGTGTGATGCTGCTCATCTCTATTTCCTCCTCCAATATGTTCGTACTCGTTTCCTAGTGTACATCCGAATGTGTTGTAAGCGCAATAATTGGTTGAATTAATTTTTAATCAGATGGTTATCTCTATATAAATTGAACTAAAGAATATTTACACTGGTCACTTCGATGACAGAACAACCTTCCGATCGCTGTTATCCCCAGATTTTTTTGATTCCTTCTATAAAAGGGGTAAATCCGGGGATAGCTTATGCTTCCGATGTAGCTTTCTTGCAGAAAGCTTGTAGGCGAACGCTACGCTTCTTCAGGTTCTTTCTGTCCTCTCCGTTTTGTGTAAATGTTTAGTTCAATTTATATAGTTACAAATATTAATTAAAAATCACAAGGTTTTACCCTGAATATGTACACAAAAAAACCTCAGGACAAATCCCGAGGTTTTCTTGTAATGTATGGACAAACTTATTTGTTGATGTTGTATTTACGGTTAAATTTATCAACACGGCCACCGATATCCACGTTTCTTTGTTTACCAGTGAAGAACGGGTGGGATGCGGAACTAGTGTCCACACGGATTACTGGGTAAGAGTTACCGTCTTCCCATTCCATAGTTTCGTTAGAGAACTTCGTGGAAGAACTCAGGAATTTGAAATCAGCACTTGCATCGTAAAAAATTACGAGTTGTGTCTTTGGATGGATGTCAACTTTTGGCATAATCTATTTACACTCCTTTAATATGGGTACTTCTTTAGAATCAAACTACATTTTATTATACTCTTTTTTCGGACAAAGTACCAGCAGGATTTGAGGAATAGCTAAAAAAATTATGATATCTGTGATTTTACACCTAATCAGGTGTCACGCCGTCCCTTTCTCCAGTACATTCAACATGTACTCCAAAGCCTCCAGTTCATCCCTGCCTCTTGTCTGTAATCTGACAACACTACCATATCGAATGGGTAGTAACGCCATTCCAAGCAGGCTTTTGACATCTACACGATGCTCATGCTCAGACTCCATATACGACAAAATAATATCCGAGGAAAAACGCGACGCTTGAGAAGATACCGACATCAGATCATCCCGATGAAAATCAGCGTGTATCATAAATTCATGTACTCTCACAACCTTCAGTTCCTTTCGCTAAGTACTTATTCACCAATATGGTGTGTATCCATTTATATATTAAAATCTTCATGAATTATACCATGTTATGGGAGCTTGACCCATACTTTTTTGCAAAAAAAAACAAAAAAAGAGTCCTATACCGCAGGACTCTTCCAGGTTGTTCTTACATACCGTTCGGATATACCATGACCTTCAGACTGCCGCTTTTATTGTGTAATGCGCGCTCCATCGCTTGCTGTGTCTCTTCAAGTGGATAACGATCTGTAATAAGGGACATCACGTCATGCTGGCCGGAGCTCAGGAACTCAATTCCTGCCGGATACGTATTGGCATAACGGAATATGCCATAGATATCAACTTCATTGTCCGCAATAAATGGAACATTGAGTGCGATCTCGTCCTGTGCAGGCAGGCCCACAATCGCAAGTTTCCCTCCACGTCGAAGTGAATACAGAGCAGATTGTAGCGCCTTGGGATTCCCCGCTGTTTCCCATGCGGTATCCACACCCACACCACCTGTTAACTCGCGAATCACAGCCAGCGCATCTTCATTCCGCACATTAATGGTATGCGTGGCACCCATGCGGCGAGCTGCTTCCAGCCTAACATCCTCCAGATCCGTTACTATGATCTTCTCTACACCGAAAGATTTGGCAGCAGCCACGGCCATGAGTCCAACGGGACCCATGCCCATAATCGCCAGGGTTGTACCCGGAGCCAGTTTGCTGCGGCGTGCAGCGTGAATACCAACGGAGAATGGCTCGTTCATAGCTGCTTCCTCATAAGACAGATGATCCGGGATCGGGAATACCATATCTTCACGCATCACCATGTATTGTACAAATGCCCCATCCACCGGAGGGGTCGCCAGAAATTGTACATCCGGACACAGGTTATAACGACCTTCCTTACATGCCATGCAGCGTCCGCAAGTCACGCCAGGCTCAATAGCAACCCGATCCCCTGTTTTCAGACGTGATACGTTCGAGCCAACAGCAGCAATAATCCCCGCACACTCATGTCCCAAAATGATCGGTTTCTCCACCACAAATCTGCCAATGCGTCCATGTTCAAAATAATGCACATCCGAGCCACACACCCCGACTGCCATCACCTGGATTAACACCTCATCCGCTGCCGGTTGCGGGACGGGTTGTTCCTCAATAATAATGTGTCCTGGCTCTGTCATGACAGCGGCCTTCATCGTCTCGGGCAGTTGATGTTGTCCCATACGGTTCTCCTCCTCATGTATGTCCATGCTGTCTATTGTACATCAAAGATAACAAGGTATCTTCTTTCTTCACATCACCAATCAATAGATTGTTCTGCCTTGTTCATCCGCAATGCCGCTCTTGCGATAAAAGTACGTATTGATCATGTCCCGCCATTCCTTCGCATGTTCGGCCTGGTTGTCCTGTAATGAAGCAACTTTACTGAAAATGACCGGGTCGATTTTGCCCTCCAGCCCTCTCCATGTCTCGGCTAACGCCTCCGCCTGCGCAACACCTTCAAAGTGTGTATCATAAATATGCTGAATGACCGTTTTACCCGAATGCAGAACATGGGTGTACGGCACGTGATGGAAAAATAAGATCAACTCATCCGGACAGGTGTCTACGGACTCATAACGATCAGCATTCTCAGGGTGATACTGTGAGGTATATCCTGTACCGCTGTTCACGGTTCGATCTACACCAATGCCATGACAATCGGCAAAGTGATACGTTCCCCATTTGGAATACTCATACCCATCTACATTCGGCCCGTAATGATGTTCCGGATTAACCATCCAACCCACACCGAGAGGCGCAGTGTAATTCTCATAGATATCTAGTGATGTCAAAAGCATATCCGTAACTTGCCGCACAACTTCGTCTTCATGTCCAAATGTGAGTCTCACCCACTCATCGGCAATTTCTTCCGCGGACAGCTCCGGGTTCCACGCAAGTCTTCCATATCCATATAAATTCGCCTGCGCGAGTGGATGTCCTGTCCAACAGGCATCTGCACCAATATTGGATACTGCGGCGAAGCCGCTGTGAGGTCGTTTATACAGAGAACCATCCGCAATGCGCTTGATCTCTGAACCTTCGCCTTTGGCGTATGTGTCAAAGTCCAATACTTCTTTCCACTGGGGAACCAGATAACAGAGATGACGTTGTTGCCCGGTATACTCCTGTGTGATCTGAAATTCAATCACCTGATTCGTATTTTCCATGGCTCCGAACAGCGGGGATACCGCCTCCCTCACCTGAAAGTCCATCGGCCCGTTCTTGATCTGCAAAATGACATTTTCGGCAAAACGCCCATCCAGCGGCGTAAAGTGGTCATAAGCTGCACGTGCACGGTCAGTGGAACGGTCCCGCCAGTCCTGCTTGCAGTTATAGACGAAGCAACGCCAGATGACCAATCCACCGAAAGGCCTAAGGGCTTCAGCCAGCATGTTCGCACCATCGGCATGATCACGGTTATACGTGAACGGTCCCGGACGATTCTCGGAGTCTGCCTTGATCAGGTAACCGCCAAAATCCGGAATGGCTGCGTACACCTTGGCCGTTTGCATGTTCCACCATTCCCGTACCTGCGCATCCAGCGGATCAGCCGTACGTAATCCACCAATCTCAATTGGACTCGCGTAGTTGGCGCTCAGGAACAATCGAATACCATACGCTCTGAATTCAGCGGCAACCTTCGCCACATCACTAAGATAACGTTCAGTCAGAAACAGACTCTCACGGCGGTGTACATTGACGTTATTGATCGATATAGCATTGATCCCTGTGGAAGCGAGCAAACGTGCGTAATCCCTGATGCGTCCCAAGTCCAGCGTGAATTCCCCGTTATCATAGAAAATGGATTCTCCTGCGTAACCACGCTCAATGCTGCCGTCCACGTTATCCCACTGATTAATCATCCGTAGCGCATTGGTTGGCTGCTCTGTAATGAAACTCCATTTACTCACAGCGACATCCGCCTCACTTGCACTTCCTTGATCCATTGTCAGTTCCCGAAGCAGATGGAATGCACCATACAATACACCTTGGGGAGTCTCTGAACCAATGACCAGCACACCCTCGCTCTCACGAATGATGTACCCTTCTCCTTGAACAGCAGAACGTTCTGTCTCACTGAACGACGCAGCCACCGAATCGCTCCCTGTCCAAGTACCGATTCGTATGGCGGGATCGGAATCGTGATTGTGCCGCTCACTTTGCTGAGCATCAGACAGCTGACTGACTGTCGGTTTCACGCCATACAGCTTCTCCAGTCCCCGTGTAAGTTCGGTCAGCGCTGTTGTGATTACTCCATGCTTCTCTTCCGCCAGTATCCGCTTGCTCCACGGAGGAGCATTCTTACGGGCAATTCCATTCGCTTTTGGCAATTCGGAGTGATACCCCAGCCATGCATCATACTGTGGACCTGACAAAGCATATTGAACGATAGATTGGTTCATTGTACCGCCTCCTTGATAGCATAGATCTGTGCAAGGCGATTCCCTTTTCCTTCGAGTAGCCATAGAATCGACGTTACACCACGCGGATAGTACTTGCTGCCAACTGCTACACCAGACAGGATCTGGTCACTCCAGCACCAGTAGGATTCCTCCGGATGCAGCAGCCAGTTGACATGAGCGGCGTCTGCTGCCTTGCCTGTCTCATTCCATTCCACACCCAGCAGCTCTCTAGCGATGAACTGGGACAGATAGATTTTGCTCAGCCACGAGTTATTGCTTGTTGAGGACAGTTTCCAGCCACCATCTTCGAACATACATGTTCCCGGTACAAGAACCGTCATCAGATGAGTTTGGAGTGCTTTCAGATAAGGTCCAAAACGACCATTGACATCCAATGCTGCTTCACAGCCTGTAAAGTAAGGGAATACAAGACCTTCAATCGCCGGAATGATTCTGGAATCATTATTTTCTGCAATAACAGCTGGAATGTAGCCGCCATCCGTCAACTGTGCAGCAATACTGGCTGCGCAGCGATCCGCCTGAAGCCCTGCTTGATGGGACAGATCCGCCAACTTCTCCGTTGCGAACAGCTTCTCCAATGCAACATAGACCGCCCAACATTTACCCGCCAGATAGATATTATTGCGAGACTGACCCAGTGACACATCCAGGCTGTCGTAAGTTGTAATTTCTGCTCCACCTTGGGTACGGCTGCTATCGAGACCCATCAGACCGTTACGCTGCTCCGCGTTAGGATGGTCACGATTAAGCATACTTTCGAAGCAATCCTGGATAACAGGAAGCATGTTTTTCACAAATGCTTGATCCTGTGTCTGTTCAATGTATACGGTCGCGCAGCAGAGCCAGTTCACCAGTTCCTCGTGGCTCATCTGTGAAAAGCAGTCGTCAATGCCAACCAGTTCATATGCCGAGTGTCCAGGGCGTGAGAACACGTTGGCAACACCCATATCATGGGTAAAGGTAATTCCGCCCGGATGTAACTTTTCTTCCCCCGGGAAACGAACCTGATCGGTATAACTGTATCGTTTCACAAACCACTCCAGCTCATTACGCACCGTCCATGGATTCAAGGCAAGCTCGAAGTACAACTGATCAGCCGTCAGATCAAGTGTGTTCATCATCCGATACTCCCCTTCGTTCACCACCCAGAGTGGTTCGCCATCGGCATCCAGCAGTTGGGTACTGGCATAATAGCTGTGAATGGAATGAGCAAGCATGAATGATTGATCTTCGGTCAAAGCCGCTGTTCCAAGGCGCTGTTCAACCTCTCCACAGGATGCAGTCAACTCACTGAAGCGTTGGAGTGCATACGCTCCTGCTGCCTGAATATCGGAGAAATAGCGCGTATACCAATACATGGTGTCCATTCCGGTCGTCACAATGCCCCCGCGATAGAAACATACGGCGAATTGATACGTGCGTTTCTCTCCAGCCGCTACCTCCATCAGTAGTGCAGCGGTTGAGCCAAGTCCAAATGCCAGATTATCCGTATGTTGCTCCTGCAAGAGTTTCTCCAGCGTAAATCCGCGTGCTGGCCACAGTCCGTCATCTGCCGACATAATCGCTGTAAGTCGACCTTGTCCCACACCTGTAATGGAACCGCCCTCCGGTCCCCCGATCAGACGCATCGCAGAGTACGGATCATTGCCCTGATAGCCAAAATAGGCTTTACGTGCTTGTTGACCTTGCGTATTGTCAATCGTCATCTCTACCAATACGGCAGGTACGAGTGCATCCATTAATTCTTCACGATCCCCATTCGTTGGATCAGGTACTGGACGTACAGGCGAGTAGATACGGAACGTCAGATCTCCAGCAGTCCACGTATCCGTACCTGAGGTGAATTCACGGGTAATCTCTTCATCGCGAAAAGCCGTAATAAGAGGTTGTGGAACTTGGGTCGCTGTTGTCGACGCCGGGTCCCCATTCTCCAACTTCTCTACATCATAACGGCTGCTCTCATCCTCGGAAGCTTCATAAAAAGGAAGTGCCTGATAATTCCCTCCATCGCGAGATTGTAATCCAATATATACATTCTGGTCTGCCGGTTTGCCGAGCTCAAGACCAAGCCCGCCTTTGGCTCCTTTGTATCCCAGTGTGAAACTCGCAAAAGCACCGATCGGTGCGTGATGCGCATTATAAAAGATGGATTTCGATGTGCTCACGAATCATAACCCCTCTCAAAATCGTTTGCATACGTTTTCATTAGCCCCATCCTAACACGTGGTTCCACCTCAGACCATGATCAAATCAATCTGATATTTACCCAAATCAAGCTGATAGACTATAATGGATTAAAGCGGTTACACATAATCATTCCATTTGATATTAGTGCGTAATCAAAATCACACATTTTTGAACAACCTCTATAAAGGGGGATCTCCCATGTCTTCAACGTATTTACCTCCTGCTTTGGGAGAAAGTGTCCATGAAGTTTTTTATCCAGATGTGCAAACAACGGTCAATCTGTTCGCCATTCATTTACGGAGTGTTGGTACGGACTGGGATTATCCGGCGCATGAGCACCCTCAATATGAACTGAATTATGTTACCGAAGGCGAGCAACGCATGATGGTGAACGGTACCCTATATATTCAAAAGGCTGGCGAACTGCTCCTGATTCCACCGGGAAGCATTCATTCCAGTCAGAGCCATAACGGCAAGGGATTCACGTATTTTTGTATGCACTTTGATATTGATGATCAGTTGTTCCTATCGTTGTTGGCACGCATCAAACAAGTACGATTCAGCGCGGATAGTCCGGTTACACAGCAGATTGAGCCAGTTTTACGCAAATTGATGTCATCTGCGGATGATGAAACAACAAATACGATGGTGCAGCGTATGCAGCTGCAATCCGCAGTATTCGAACTATTTGGCCATCTGTGGGAGGCGGTCTCGCAAGAGGCAGCGCAATGGTTTACCGACGGACATGAAAAGATCGAACTCGCCCACCAGATTCGTAATCGATTGCAAGGCCTGATGAGTCAGCAATTCAAACAGGGACATGAATCGAATGGTCACTATGGCATTGATGATATTGCAGCAGAGCTGGGCATCAGTTCTTCTCACTGTAATCGCGTGTTCAAGCAGGTGTTCGGTCAGTCTCCACGTGCTGTATTGTCCCAATTGGTTTTGCATGAAGCGAAGCTTCTTCTGGGCAATCCGCAGCTGTCCGTTCAGAATATTGCCGTCATGCTTGGTTATAAGGATATTGCCCATTTCAGTCGTCAATTCAAGCGCTGGTCCGGCATGTCACCATCCCGTTACCGACAGGAACAGCCTGCTCTGGAATGAAGTCCAGTAGCAGGCTGTTTGTCTTTCTTATTTTTTATTTCAACAAACGCTTAATCAACTTCAGCTTGTTATCATACGGTGGATATAGAATTGGCAGATTCAATTTGGTGCTTTTTTTCAGTACACTTTTCAGATGGGAGAAGGTTTCGAAGCTGTACTGCCCATGATACGAGCCAACACCAGAATGACCAACACCGCCAAACGGCAGACGTGGATTCGCTACATGTGTGATGGTATCGTTAATGCAGCCGCCTCCAAAAGAAACTTCGCGCAGCACTTTGTCCTGAACCCGGGTGTCGGAAGTAAACAGATACAAAGCGAGTGGTTTCGGCCGCTTTACGATTTCTACAATCGCTTCATCGAGGTTACGGTAGCTAATGATCGGCAGAATCGGTCCAAAAATCTCATCTTCCATCGTCGCTGCATCCCAAGACTCCGCATCAATCAGTGTAGGTTCAATAAAACGATCTTCCTCATCCGAAGCTCCCCCATATATCACTTTGGCCTGATCCCGCTCAATCAAATTCGTCAGACGTTTAAAATGTCCCTTGTTCACGATTCGCCCATAGTCCTTGTTGTGCTGGATATCCGAACCAAAGAAAGACACGATTGCTGCCTTCATCTCCGTAATTAACGGTTCCTTCACGCGCTCATGCACAAGTAAATAATCGGGTGCGATACAGGTCTGTCCTGTATTGAGCAGTTTGCCCCATATAATGCGCTCGGCCGCTACTTTGATATCCGCCTGTTCATCAACGATGACCGGACTTTTGCCTCCCAGTTCTAACGTAACAGGAACGAGATTTTTGGCAGCTGCCTCCATCACAATCTTGCCTACCGGTACACTGCCTGTAAAAAAGATATAGTCGAATGGCGCGTTAATCAGCGCTGTCGTTGTATCTTTTGCACCATCAAGCACTTGTACGTATGAGGGTTCGAACACGCTCGCAATCATCTCACGTACAACAGCGGACACCGCAGGTGTATTCTCTGACGCTTTGAGTACGGCTGTGTTGCCTGCCGCAATAGCACCTACCAATGGTTCGATTAAGAGTTGAAATGGATAATTAAACGGTCCGATGATCAGAACCGCCCCGTAGGGTTCGGGTATGATATAACTTTTCGAACCCAGGAGTGCCATTTGCGTTTTCACTTTAACGGGTTTCACCCATTTATTCACTTTACGAATGGTGTGTGTGATGCTATCCATCATAAATCCGATCTCGGTTGTGTAGGATTCGAACTCACTTTTGCCCAAATCCTGATAGAGAGCTTCTGTCAGTCTGGATTCGTACTTTTGAATGGCCTGCTTCAGTTGGGTCAGACGGGCAATTCGAGCTTCTGCCGATCTTGTGGCCCCGGAACGAAAGAACTGTCGTTGCTGCTCCAAAATCTGTTCAACTTCATGACTGGTTACTTCCTGTATCGTCGTTGTCATAATATATACATACTCCTCTGTTTATTATGGATTAAATGTTTAAACATACGAACCTATAAAGCACATGCAAAAGCATGTTTTGTCACGATTAATCTACAGACACTCTTCTTCCAAAGCAGCTACCAGTTCCTTCAACAGTTCCACCGATGCATTCAATGAAGCCGAATAATAACGCTGTGTGCCCTTCTGTTCCACAGATATAAGCCCCTTCTCTAACAACAGCTTGAGATGATGAGATATAGCTGGCCGGGATAGGCTGGATTGTTCGGTAATTTCATTCACGGTCATTCTGCCCTTCTCGGTGAGTGTCAGCAAAATGGCTTGACGATGGTTGTCACTTAACACCTGAAATAACGGAATACAGGTTTGAAAAACACTAATTGCTTTTTGTCCCATGGTTTCACCTCTATACTATTTCTTCTTCATTATTTCTACGTATATTTTCTCTGTTTGATGTCTGTTCGTTTAAACATTCGAACCTTATAAACTGAATTCTACTCTCCATTACCTTGAACTGCAAGTGAATCATCAACTAAATTTAATATAATGCCGATAAAGCGCTTCCATACTACCATACAAGTATGGTAGTATGTCAATGAAGGAGTTGAAGTTGTGGAATATACCCCAAAGTTATCATCCAAAGCCGGTTTGTTGCCTGTTGCGAGTAGTATGTCTTCCATGAATAAGCAATCTTACTCAACGCGAGATGTCGTATACTTCACGCTGAAACAACTCATTTTGAGTCTGAAAATGCCTCCGGGAACAGCTATTTCTGAGAAGGAAATTTCGCTGGAGTTCCAAGTCAGCCGGACACCTGTTCGAGAAAGTTTTGTAAGACTTGCACAGGAAGGTCTGCTGGAAGTGTATCCACAGCGTGGCACATACGTCTCTCTGATTCAGGTCGATCTCGTTGAGGAAGCACGATTCATGCGTGAACAGCTCGAACGAGCCGTAATCAGGCTCGCCTGCGAGAACTTTCCGAACGAACAGATGATGGCACTTGAACAGAACCTTGCGTGGCAACAGGAATGCAGGGTCAAACCGGATGATGAACGAATGTTCCAATTGGATGAGGAATTCCATAGCACTCTTTTTGCAGGCTGCAATAAAAGCAACACCTGGACTGTTATCCAGCAGATGAATGTACATTTGAATCGAAGTCGCATGTTACGCCTGTCCTCGGACCACCAGTGGGATCACCTGATTGAACAGCACCGGTCTATGGTCAAGGCCATTCAGCAGCATGATGCCGACACAGCAGAGCGACTGATGCAGGAACACTTGCATTTAACTGTCACCGATTTGGCTGTCCTGCAGGATACATATCCGTCCTATTTTCAATGACTGAATTTTTTCTTCCTACTATTCATGATGAGGTGAACGTGATGAGAATGGTTTTTCGCTGGTTCGGCGAAGGCAATGATACGGTAACGCTGGATCATATCCGGCAGATTCCGGGTGTTGAAGGTATTGTGTGGGCACTGCACGATGTTCCTGCTGGCGAGGAATGGCCAATGGACAAAATACTCGCTGTCAAAACAGCAGCGGACAAGGCCGGGTTACATCTGGATGTCGTTGAGAGTGTGAACATCCATGAGGATATCAAGTTGGGCCTGCCATCAAGGGATAAATACATTGCCAACTATATTAAAACAATGGAGAAACTGGCTCAAGTTGGTGTGAAGGTCATCTGTTACAACTTTATGCCGATCTTCGACTGGCTTCGCACGGATATGCACAAGGAAATGGAGGATGGCTCAACTGCCCTCTTCTATGAGCACAGTAAACTCGCAGATATAGAACCTCTAGAACTCGTTCGACGCATTACGGAAAACTCCGCACTCACCATGCCAGGCTGGGAACCGGAACGATTGCAGTATTTAACAGGTCTGTTCGAAGCCTACAAGGATGTAACTGAGGATCATATGTGGGAGCACGCACGTTATTTCCTGCAAGAGATTATGCCTACAGCCGAACGGCTGGGGATTCGAATGGCCATCCACCCGGATGACCCGCCATGGCCAATTTTTGGATTACCAAAGATTATTACAAGTCAGGAGAATGTTCGGAAATATTTGAATCTTTATGATAGCCCTTACAACAGCGTGACACTATGCAGTGGCTCTTTGGGAGCGAATGCTGATAATGACATTATCGGGATGATACACGAGTTCAAGGATCGGATTCCATTTGCCCACATTCGTAATGTCAAAATCTACGAAAACGGCGACTTTATCGAAACCTCACATCGCAGTCAGGATGGCAGTGTTGATATTGCGGGGGTTGTTGAGGCTTATCACGATATCGGTTATGAAGGTTATGCAAGACCCGACCACGGTCGTCATCTCTGGGGAGAACAGTGCCGACCTGGTTATGGACTGTATGACCGGGCTTTGGGGATCATGTATCTCTGGGGCGTCTGGGATTCCCTGCAAAGGAGGGCAAAAGCATGAGTGAACACCAATATGAACGCTCATCTCGTCTCAATGGCAGAACGGCTGTAATCACTGGAGGTGCCGGAGTGCTATGCCGCTCCATGGCGGAAGAACTCGCTCGGCACGGTGCAAGTGTAGCCATCTTGAACCGTACTGTGTCCAAGGGGCAGGAAGTAGTAGCTGCAATTGAAGCTGCCGGTGGCAGAGCGATTGCTATTGCCTGTGACGTAACCCAGGCCGATAGTGTGCAAGCGGCGGCAGATACTGTGTTGGAACAGCTTGGGCCATGCGACATTCTGATCAATGGCGCGGGTGGCAATAACGCCAGTGCCAACACTACAAATGAAATTTTCAGATTGGAAGATCTGGAAAAGAGCGATGTCACTACATTTTTCGATGTAAGTGTAGAGGGGTTTCGTCAGGTGATGGATCTGAATTTTGTCGGTTCCCTCATCCCTACTCAGATCTTTGCAAGACATATGATAGAGCGCGATGTTCCTGCCACTGTCATTAACATTTCTTCCATGAGTGCCCCATCGCCCATGACGAAAGTTCCTGCATATAGCGCTGCGAAGGCAGCCATTAACAACTTCACGCAGTGGCTCGCCGTTCATCTCGCCGAATCCGGAATTCGTGTCAATGCTATTGCACCCGGGTTTTTCCTGACTGAGCAAAACCGTAATCTATTACTACAACCAGACGGCTCACCAACAGAACGTTCCAGTAAAATTATTGCTCATACACCCATGCGCCGCTTTGGCAAACCGGAAGACCTGCTTGGCACATTGATGTGGCTTGCGGATGAAAGACAGTCCGGCTTTGTCACTGGTACAGTCATCCCGGTAGATGGCGGATTTATGGCGTATTCTGGTGTATAACGATTTATTACACTGACACTCCGATGAAAGAACAACCTTCCCATCGCTGTTATCCCCAGATTTTATCGATTCACTTTTCAGAAGTAGAAATCCGGGGATAAAGGCGAGCGCTTCGCTTTTTCAGGTTTCTTCTTTCCTCTCCGTTACGTGTAAATGAATCAGTTCAACTAATATAGGTAGTAATTGAAACCGAAGCCTGGGATACTTACCCAGGTTTCGGTTTTTTGCGTTCAAGCATAAGATCCTCCAGCATAGGAAAAGCTTGTTATAATACGTGTTCAAAAGCAAACATTTTAAACAACTTCTTAATACAGCTACGGTGAAAGAAAGGAAGGTGATACATATATGATGGAAGAAACTTGGGTTGTTGCCGTACGGTCTATTATTGCCTTTCTGACTCTGATCATCTATACAAGGGTGCTAGGCAAGCAGCAGATGGGTAACTTGACGTATTTTGATTACATTAACGGCATCACAATCGGTTCCATTGCGGGGACTTTTGCAACCGATCTTTCCTCCAAGGCGTGGATTCATTTTGTGGCCTTGACCATTTTCACAATCATTACGATCATCTTTCAGTACATTACACTGAAGAATCGCACCATCTCCAAACTAATGGACTCTGATCCTACATTGATCATCCAGAACGGTAAAATTCTCGAACAGAACCTGAGTAAAATGCGAGTCAAATTTGACGAATTGACCATGATGCTGCGGCAAAAGGATGTATTTGATATTACAACGCTGGATTATGCGATTCTGGAACCGGATGGCAGCCTTTCGGTTGTATTGAAACCTGAGAATCAACCGGTAACCGCAAAAGACATGCATATGCACCCGCCCAAAAGCAAGCTGATGACCGAGATTATTATTGATGGCCTGCTGATTAAGCAAAATCTGGAGGAAAGAAACAAAGATACTAACTGGCTCAGTGAGCAGCTGAAAAAGCAAAACATCACGATACAGGATATCGCTTTTGCAGCCATATTACCCAATGACAAATTGTATGTTGACCTGTTCAAGGATAAAATCACCGAAAAAATCGATATGGGCGATTATGAGGGACCTTTCTAAACTTTTTACATCAAGGAGGCGGTTGAATGAAAACGCGTTTCTGGCTGTTATATGTGCTTCCGATCTTCCTCATTCTTGTGTTCGTTGCAATTATGGCTAGCGGAGCCTTTCTCAAAAAGCCCTTTGGCAACGATGATCGCTTGCTTGAATCTATACAAACATTAGAGAAACAGGTTGAGGGTAAAAAATGGACTGAAGCCAAGTCTCAAGTCGATTACGCAATGCAGGCCTGGGAAAAAATCGTCGACCGCATTCAGTTCAGTGTGGAGCGTGAAACAATATATGATATTCTGGGCACCCTTGCTCGGATCAAGGGCGGCGTTGCGGCAGAGGATGATAAGGCGATTATGGAAGAGATTTATTACTTTTATGTGTTATGGGATAATCTCGGAGATTAGGTTCGATATTTTTAATATCAGACTTTAATATCAGATGTAAGTCCATAAACAAAAGGCACTATCCTTTTATGAAGAAAGGAAGTGCCTTCTTTGCTTTTATATAACTTATATCCGTTACGCTCTTCGTAATCCCCGAGACCGTGACGGTCGCGAAGTACCTTCTTTGCGGAAAAAGAGACCGAGTGCTCCCTTGGCACACCATAGTGCAAACAAAGCAAACAACGTTCCCCAGAATAACGCCGGAAGGAATGTCTGCTGAGCGAGGTTCGCTGCATCCCCTGCCCGTGAAGGCTGAGTCCATGACATGAATCCAACGTATACAGCACTCACGACCGACTCTTCC
This sequence comes from Paenibacillus sp. CFBP 13594, assembly GCF_014842675.1. NCBI lineage: Bacteria > Bacillati > Bacillota > Bacilli > Caryophanales > Paenibacillaceae > Paenibacillus > Paenibacillus sp. CFBP 13594. The sequence continues at coordinate 650,609 of NZ_JACYVQ010000001.1, read as the reverse complement.
AGCGTAAGAAACGCCAGTATCAGATAATAGAATTTGACGATCTTGGCGCCAAAAATCATCATGACAACGTTCAGTACGATGAACCCGGTCAGCCATAACATGCCGAACTCCCCTCTTACATATAACAAGAGTGACACCAGAGCGACAGCCGTCATAATACCGAGTCCCCACATGTGCAAGCCTTTGCGGTATAAGTAAAACAACAGCAAGGCGAACAGTGATGCACTGATATATCCCGCCAGAGAAACCAGGATCGATCTGCCTGGCGTCAGCATGGAAGAGTAAGTTACACCACTATGATCAGCGTATAATTCAATGCGCAGCACTTTACCGGACAATACTAGTGTCATTAGTGCATGACCGAATTCGTGAATCATCGTATCCAGGTTACGGAACAAGGACGAAAATGGGATGAATCGTGTAAGAAAGACGGAGCCTAGTAGAAAAAGTATCGTTTTGACCCACTTATTCAATCGTGCCATACCTCCTTTACCTTCAAATAAACAAGCCTATCCCTTATACTACGCTTTTTTCACTCGATTCGTTTCGGCTTCCAAACTGTAGGGCACAGTGCTCCATCCACCAGCAGAAGCTCCTATTGTGTCCAATGAAAAAAGAAGACAGATCATAGCGGCCCTTTTCGGCCTCTAGCGTAACGAGCAGTCGATTCCGCATCCGACGTAGAGCATAGTGTACGAATTGATCTGCAACCTCACTTTGTATCAGGGTAACATAAGCATAAAGGGAATGATCGACAGGTTCATCAAGCGGACTCACCCCTGCACATGAAAATTCCGTCCTCACGCCCGCACTCTGAAGTATGGACAATGCCTTCACGAGTTCGGCATCAACTTCAACACCGTTCCAAATCTCTATTTTCTTCGCGGATACTGTATGTTTGTCACGTTCCGTCCAGTGCATCAGCTCCAGCTTCCGCCGTCTCCACAGATGGGCAGGCTGTTCACTTAACAGCACTTCATGTTCCTCATTTAAATTCATGCAATGCGTCCTCCTGTTCTCCTCGATCCGGTCACCTTATTCAACAAAGAGAGAGCACATCCCTGTGCTCTCTGCTTTGCAAAAAGGCAAAGGAATGGCGATCCATTCCTCAGCATGTTGTATTATTGTACCTTTTTCGGTGAGAGGCATCAAATCGATCTTTTATTATTCGTTCAGCGCCAGTTTTAGAGCCTCCAAATTTTGTCTCATCACGCTGATGTAGTCCATTCCCGCCGCTATCTCCTCCTCGGTAAGTCCCTCAATCGGGTTCAATACAGCCGTTTTGGCTCCCACTTCACTCGCGATCGTCTCAGACACTTTGGATGAAACTAGTGTTTCGAAGAAAATGGTCTTCACCTGATGCTCTTTTGCAAAATCAATGACAGATGCCATCTGCGCTGCTGAAGGTTCTTGCTCAGGAGACAACCCTGCGATGGGCACCTGTTGCAATCCATATTCCTTGGCAAGGTAGCCAAATGCAGCGTGTTGTGTGATGAAATCCTTGCGTTTGTTATCCGTCACAGCCGCCTTGAAGTCCTGATCCAGTGACTCCAGTTGAGCAATGTAAGCATCTGCATTCTGCTTGAACTGTTCAGCGTGTTCCGGGGCAGCCTGCGCCAGTCCTGCTTCAATATTGCGCACTTCTTTTACAGCCAATGCAGGTGACAGCCATACGTGAGGATCAAATCCACCGTGATCGTGCCCATGTCCTTCTTCTGCCTCGGCGTCATGATCGTGGTCATGTTCTGTTGCCTCTGAATCTTCATGATGGTGATCATGCTCTCCACCTTCAAGCAGGTTGATGCCCTTGCTTGCTTCCACCTGAATGAGCGAAGCGTTGCTTAGACTTCCGGTGACCTGATCCATCCATGATTCCATACCCGCACCGTTGTATACAAGCACATCCGCTTTTTCAATGCTGGCAATATCTTGTGGTGTGGGCTCCCAATCATGAGGCTCCATTCCTGCTGGAACGAGGGTATGCACCTCTGCCAGATCACCTGCCACATTTTTGGTGAACTCGTACATCGGGTAGAAGCTGACCTGCACGTTTAATTTTGCGGTTTCCGTCTCGACTGGAACGGAAGTGCCTGTCGAAGCTGTATTTGCATCAGAAGCGGATTTTTGTCCGCAGCCTGCGACGATAAGTGTAAGACTAAACAACAATCCGAGCGTAGCTTTTTTACTGAATTTCATGTGATGTATTCCTCCTAGAATGGTTGACCAGAATGACGTGCTGTGATTTCGTTTGTTTACGGTGACGCTTGCGGTTATATCGTGCAATCAGCTTTTGCGCTGATATTCCAGTCAATAGGATGACCAACAGGATGAGTGCAATTGTTCCTCCCGGTGGTGTATTTAGATGGTAAGATGTTGTGAGCCCGCTAAAAATACCGATTAATCCTGTAATTACCGCGACAATAATCGCTGCTGTAAAACTGCGAGACACTCTCAGTGCCAAGGCAGCAGGTAATACAATGAGAGCAGACACCAGCAACACACCGACAATCGGCATCGCTGAAGCTACAGTCATTCCTGTCAGAATGGCAAATGCAAACGATAAACCTCTCACCTGAACGCCTCCAATGGAAGCTGTCTCTTCATCAAACGTAAAGCTATACAACGGTCTCCGGAGCAGGATGAAAAAAAGTAAACCTATGACACATACTCCTGCCATCATCCACAATTGTATATCGCTAACCGCGACAATAGATCCAAATAAGTATGAGCTGAAGGTCTTGGACAAATTGGTTTTGAGACTCATTAGTACCACAGCAAGAGCCAGCCCTGAAGTCATGATGATCGCCACAGGTACCTCGCTGTAGGTTCGGTAACTTCGCCGAAGTTGTTCAACCAGTAATGCACCAATAATTGCAATCGCGAATCCGCAGATCACCGGGTTAAGATTCATGACCGAACCGAGCGCAACCCCTGCGAGTGAGACATGGGATAACGTGTCTGCCATAAGGACCTGCCGCCTGAGCATCAGATATACCCCGAGAATTGGAGCGATGACTCCAATCAGTCCACCTGCCCAGAAGGCACGTTGCATGAATTCGTATTCAAACACTGCCATTCCTCACTTTCTTGCCGCTCCAAAGTAATCGTTCGATCCAATCGATCTCCCATCTCTTCCAGTCCGTGAGTAACCATAATAATCGTTAACCCATGAACATCAGCATAGTGGCGCATCAGATTGTAAAACCCTTCACGGCTGTGGCGGTCCATTCCCGTTGTTGGCTCATCCAGTACCAGAACCTGCGGTTGCCCAGCCATAGCTCTTGCAATACAGATCCGTTGCTTTTGTCCACCGGACAGCTCACCGACACGTGTATTCCGATATTCCCACATGCCAACTTCCCGCAGACTGCGTTCAACGATGGCATCCTGCTCTGCTGTGAAGCTGCGGAATAGTCCCAGCCTGGTGTAACATCCTGACCGAACAAGTTCAATCACCGTACTGGGAAATCCACTATTGAACGATGCAACCTGCTGGGGCACGTAACCGATATTGAACTTGTTCCCACGTTTCAACTGCGGATTCATATGTATCGTGCCGCTCCAGGGCTTCAATAGCCCTAGCAGCAGCTTTAACAGGGTCGTTTTGGCAGAACCATTGGGACCTGTGATGCCTATGAACTCTCCCACATGGATATCCAGCGACAGTTGATCAATGACCGGCTCTTTGCCATATCCAAATACAACATCACGCATGGATGATAGAATCATGCCAATCCCTCTTTTCGTAAATATTACGATTTAAAAACAACAAAAAAATTTTATCTGGTTTCCCGGTGGATCGTCATTTTCTTCAAACGTGGGGAGTATTTCTTCATCTCAAGTCTCTCCGGATGGTTCCGTTTGTTCTTGGTTGTTGTGTAGTTGCGGTCCCCGCACTCGGTGCAAGCTAAGGTTACAATGACTCTCATGGTTGTTGCCTCCTCTTATTTAATCGTAATTATTACTATTTAATGATAGTAGCCTATGCCTTTTCTTTTGTCAACTCCATATCTGCGAAAGTAAAATTTTGTATGCACATTATAATTACATATGATATACTGCTTTGGTATCATTATACTTTACCTACGGAGGAACTAGATGAAGATCAAAAAATCAACTTTTATTGGGTCATTGGTAGCATGCAGTTTGGCTTTCGGTGCCCTCGGTGTAGCAGCTTCAAACGGAATTCAAGATATTGAAGCAGCACTCGACAGCAACATTAGCTTTAAAGTAAACGGTTTGTCTTGGACACCCAAGAATGAAGCCGGAGACAAACTGAATGCACTGGTATATGACGGTGATGTTTACCTGCCTGTAAGTACCACAGCAGAAGCGCTGGGAGCCAACGTATCTCTGAATGTTAGCAACAAAGTTGTAAGTATCACTAATTCAGGTAGCGGTAAGTCAAGCAGTTCGAGTAGTAATAACAGCAGTACAGGTACCAAAGGTTCTGAAGATTCAAGTAAACCAAGTAGTTCAAGTAACTCAAGCACTTCTGGCTCAATCAAGATGACTGGAACTGACGCTCAGATGATAGTCAAATTGCAAAAAGAATCTTTAACATTGATCAAAATGTATGGTAAAGCACTTAAAACAGGAAGCACTAGTGAATTTGATAAATACATAGATGCTAAAGTTATTGAAAATCCCGAGATCGACATTTTTGATCTGGGTAAGCAATCCCAGAAAGATAAATTTAAGACTACAGTCAAAGGTATCATTGCAGCAAATGATAAAAAAACGCTGACTAAATATGCTGATCAGTTGATTAATGTGAAATCAGCTGATTTTAAAGTGATTGCAATGAATGACAAAACCAAAACAAGACACAGTTACAAAGCCATTTATTATCCACAAGGATGGACAGGTTCCTATGGAGTGTACCTTACCTTTGTGTTTAGTCCGCAAAAAAGTGGCAACGGTGATTTTTATCTTGGCGATTTGTACTTTAGCTAAAGTCCTTAATACATTATAATCATTGATCTTCAGGGGCATTATTGCACTTGAAGATCTTTTCTTTTCACTTCAACTCCACGCTGGAAAAGGATCTTTCAGTTCACGCCAGTTCATCCCCATTTCCTCCTCCGTAAGAAGAGTCTCATCCAATGTACGTTCAATCTCTACCCGATCCATATCAATGCCGATAAATACTAATTTGGTTACACGGTCACTCCACTCATCATCCCAGTCTGGTATGCTTGGCAGCGTGTCGCCAAAATGAAGTTGCCTTTCCTCCTCACTCATCGCACCTACCCATATTCCTGCGGGCGCAAGCTGCTTTGATGTGCCTGCATGACTGAAAGAGATCGCCATATGGTTCCTTGTTGCCAGCCACATCAGGCCTTTGGATCGCACGATATTATCTGGCCATTTCGCAATCCAACGCAGCAATCGTTCCGGGTGGAATGGACGTTTACGATGATAGACAAATGAATGAATTCCATATTCTTCAGTCTCCGGGGTATGTTCCTCTTTCATTAATTCGCGGATCCAACCCGCGGACTGGCTTGCTTTTTCAAAATCAAAACGTCCCGTATTCATTATCTCTCTCGGATCAATCTGCCCATGTGTTGTTCGAATGAGCTTGGCTTCCGGTTGCATGGCATGTAGTGCCTTCACAAGCTTCGAAAGTTCTTTCTCCGAAACCAAATCACATTTGTTCAGAATCAGCACATCACAGAATTCCACCTGATCCGTCAGCAGATGAACGATTCCGCGAACATCGTCCTCCCCCGCTTGCTGTGCACGATCCTTCAATGTCTCTTTGGAATAAAAGTCACGCCAGAACTGAGCAGCATCGACTACCGTAACCATCGTGTCGAGTCGGGTGAATTTCGTCAAATCAATGCCAAGTTCCTCGTCGATATACGTAAACGTCTGCGCAACAGGTACCGGCTCACCAATACCCGTCGATTCGATCAATATGTAGTCAAAAGAACCATCAAGCGCCAGCCGCTCAACTTCTTTCAGCAGATCCTCCCGTAAGGTGCAGCAAATGCAACCATTGGACATCTCTACCAGTTTCTCATCAATACGTGATAATCCTCCACCATCTCGTATTAAACCTGCATCGATGTTAACCTCACTGAGATCATTAACGATAACAGCAACCCGCATCCCCTCGCGGTTATGAAGCACATGATTGAGAAGTGTAGTTTTGCCTGCACCCAAATATCCACTAAGTACGGTTACTGGAACCCGCTCTTGAACCTGCTGATCTGACATTTCTGCTTCCTCCACTCTGTTTAAGTTGTAACTTTAATCGTAATTATTACTATTAATGATGATCAATCCGAACTATACCGCAATTTTCTTTAGGTTGTCAACTCTAATATGATGAAGAATCTTGATTAATCGTAAAAATGTTGATTAGAACCTAGGAATGATGTATGTTGCCGCACGTACAAGCATATATTTTAGCAAAGTCCTAGTTGTGGAGGTCTGTTTCATGAAAATGGCAGCCAATCTGAAGCTCCTGTCCTTCCTGGTCCCTTGTGCATTTCTTGTTCCCGTGTTGATCACAATGGCTCCAGACTTGAAGGAAGCATGGAACAGTGAAGCTTTGCAAAATATGAAAACCGTATTCATAGGTATCTTTCTTGAAGCCGCACCATTTCTGCTCATGGGTGTGTTATTGTCCTCGCTCATGCAATGGTTTGTATCCGAAGAAATGGTCCGCAAACTCACGCCCAAGAATCCGATCGGCGGTGTGCTGGTCGCAGGGTTGCTTGGTATTATTTTTCCCATTTGTGAATGTGGCATGATCCCGGTAGTGAGAAGGTTGATGCACAAAGGCATGCCAGCCTATATTGCAGTGACGTTCATTCTGAGTGGTCCCGTAGTCAATCCCATCGTATTTACCGCAACCTTGCTCGCCTTTCCCTCCCATCCTGAGATTACCATTGCCCGCATGGGACTGGCCTTTGCCGTAGCAGCTTCCATAGGCATGCTTGTGTATGTGTTTGTTCGTCGAAATCCCCTTCGGTTGCCAAAAGTCGCAGTGACAGAGGTCAAGACACATCCTGGATTTAAAATGGCTCAACCTCATGCTCATGCACACGCAAATGCTCATGACCACAACCATGTGAAAAACTGGCGCAGCTTCTTCATTCATGCCGGAGATGAATTCGTCGATATGAGCAAATATCTGGTGATCGGTGCCCTGATTACAGCCTGCATCCAGACATTCATTAGCCGCAGCGATCTCATCTCACTTGGCAATGGCCCTATTGCCTCCTATGTGTTCATGATGGGATTTGCATATGTATTGTCTCTCTGCTCCACGTCTGATGCGTTTGTGGCTTCTGCGTTCTCACATACGTTTGCACTTGGGCCGCTGGTATCCTTCCTTGTGCTTGGTCCAATGCTGGATTTCAAAAGCACCCTGATGCTGCTCTCGACCTTCCGTACCCGGTTTGTTATTGGTCTAAGTCTAGCCATTATCACGCTCGTCTTCGCCGGCTCGTGGTTGATTAATCTGCTGGTCTAAAGGTTGAGCAACATACTTCATGACCTAAATAATTAATCTCATGAACTTTCATCCTGACGATTAATAGAAATGAGGTGATGTTATGAACCACACGATCTATACGGTGACCAAACCTCCTGTTCCAAGGTCACACGTCATCCAATGGCATAACCTGATCCGTGCGGTCTGGATCGGCGGTCTTGCGGTATACATTATTCATTTGAATTCAAGTGACTCGCTTCATTATTATTTGGCTCCTACCATGCAAAAACTGCTATTATGCTGCCCTGTTCCCTTAATGTTTATTGCCGTTATCATGGCATGGCATGGACTGTTCAGTAGTAACGAAGTTCATTGCGACTGCGAACATCCACCACCTTCCGGATTCCTACGCAGCTCAATGGTATATGGTCTGATAGCCATACCCTTGTTGCTGGGGTTTCTGTTACCTGATCGGGCTCTCGGCAGCTCTATGGCCAGTCAGAAAGGGATGTCTCTCACCTATGCACCTCCCGAGATTCGTCGAAAAGAGCCTATACCTGAAACAGCAAAATTAAATGTACAAGATCTTGCACAGCAAAAACAGCAACAAACCGCTGTTACATCTACATCGGCCACCAATGTGCAATTTGTACCGCCGGATGAGTATAGCCGCGAATTCGCAGAACTGGCTGAGAAGTTGTATGCAGAACAGGTCATTCGAGTCTATCCTGAAATTTTCTCTGAAACACTCGGTACGATCGACATGTTCCAGCGACAATTTGCAGGCAAAGATATCTCGTTAACCGGGTTCGTTTATCGAGATAAAAGCATGGATCATGAATCACATTTTGCACTGGGACGATTTCTCGTCATGTGCTGCCCCGCGGATGCAGCTCCCTTCGGCGTGATGATTCACATCCCAGAAGCGAATAGCTTCCCTACAGATAGCTGGGTGCAAATCGATGGTAGCATCGGCTCTGCCCAGGTGAACGGTAAGGATACAATTGAGATTCGGGCAACAAAGGTGACACCTGTGGCTGAGCCATCCACGCCTTATATTTATACCAACGCGGACTCGGTGATGGCGTATGAGAAAATAAAGAGCCAGTAGTTGCTCGCAATAACTAACAGCATACTTTTCAACGACAAAAAGCCCCAAAGCTATGGATTACATCGCTTTGGGGCTTTCATGTTCAGTCAGACATGAGATTAAATCTCGTCTGCTCTGATTATTCCGTTACGATATCATGAACCAATACAGGAGCATCGGCATGATCTGCAATTGTAATGTTTTCTTTGATCTTCGCGATGACATCTGCTACGTCTTCACGATTGGCATGGATCGTTACGAGGGACTCGCCCGCTTTGACTGGGTCTCCGACTTTTTTGTTCAGCATCAGACCAACCGCGAGATCGATCTCAGACTCTTTTGTTGCACGGCCTGCGCCGAGCAGCATTGCTGCAGTTCCGATCTCGTCAGCTACGATTCCGGCAACATAGCCGTCTTTGTCTGCTGGGACTTCAACCAGATATTGTGCTTGTGGCAAACGATCTGGATGATCCACAACCGAAGCGTCTCCGCCTTGGTTTGCCAAGAAATCTTTGAATTTCTCCAGTGCTTTACCGTTCTGGATCACTTCTTTCAATTTCTCCTCAGCATGCTCCAAGGAATCTGCCTTGCCAGCAAGGAATACCATCTGACGTCCAAGTGCCAGACACAGTTCTTCCAGATCTTTTGGACCTTTACCTTGCAGTGTGAGGATGGCTTCTTTCACTTCAAGCGCGTTACCAATCGCCAGACCCAGTGGTTGGGACATATCGGAGATAACAGCCATCGTTTTACGGCCAACATTGTTACCGATGCTTACCATGGCATGTGCCAATTCTTTAGCATCTTCCGTTGTTTTCATGAATGCACCAGCACCCGTTTTAACATCCAATACGATTGCATCAGCACCTGCTGCAATTTTCTTACTCATGATGGAGCTGGCGATCAGTGGAATGGAGTTAACGGTAGCTGTTACGTCACGCAGTGCATAGAGCTTTTTGTCTGCAGGCGTAAGGTTACCACTTTGTCCGATAACCGCAACCTTATGTTCGTTGACGAGTCGAATGAACTCTTCTTTTTCAAGCTCTACGTGGAAGCCAGCAACGGATTCCAGTTTGTCTGTTGTACCACCCGTGTGACCAAGTCCACGTCCGGACATTTTGGCAACAGGAACATCCAGCGCAGCAACAAGCGGAGCGAGTACCAGTGTTGTTGTATCGCCCACACCGCCTGTGGAGTGCTTGTCTACTTTGATACCTTCGATAGCGGACAGGTCAATCGTTTCACCGGAATTCACCATCGACATAGTCAGGTCCGCGCGTTCTTTATCTGTCATATCCTTGAAAAATACTGCCATCGCCCATGCGCTGACTTGATAGTCCGGGATATCTCCTTGTGTATATCCTTGAACAACAAAATCAATCTCAGCAGTTGTCAGTTCTTTTCCGTCGCGTTTCTTGGCAATAATATCTACCATTCTCATGATGATCTCTCCTTGTGTGTGTATTGATTGTATAGAACACTTTGTTGTTTGTCCGTTCCGGCTCCGGATCGTTCCTTCGATCGCTGTTGTCTCCAAGTTTTTTTGATTCCATTTGCAATGGAGAAAACTCGGAGACAAAGGCGAACGCTTTGCTTCTTCAGAATCGATTCCGGGTCCTTCACTACGTGCTTAAAACAAAAGTTTCGATCCACATCAATTGATTATGAATAACAATTACAGTGTGATTGCTGTGTCCAAAGCAACGATCATCATGTCGTTGAACGTTTTTTGGCGCTCTTCGGCAGATGTTTCTTCGCCTGTCAGCAAGTGGTCGCTTACCGTCAGGATGGTCAGTGCGTTAACACCGAACTTGGCAGCGATGGTGTACAGTGCTGTTGTTTCCATCTCTACGCCGAGTACGCCGTGCTTCATCAATTTCTCAGTGATGGAACGATCATCGCGGTAGAAAGAATCGGAACTGAACACGTTACCGACATGAATCTTCATGCCTTTAGCTGTTGCACGGTCATATGCTTCTTTCAGCAGAGAAAACGTAGCGATTGGGGAGAAGTCATATCCACCAAATACATGTTTGTTCATGCTGGAATCGGTACATGCTGCTTGTGCAAGGATGACGTCACGTACACGTACATGCTCCTGCATACCGCCACAAGTTCCTACACGAATCAGGTTTTTTACGCCATATTCGCTGATCAATTCGTTAGCATAGATTGCAAAGGACGGAATGCCCATCCCTGAACCTTGCACCGAAATCCGGTGGCCTTGATATGTACCTGTGTAACCGAGCATTCCACGAACTTCGTTGTAACATACAACATCTTCAAGGTACGTATCTGCAATATATTTCGCACGCAGAGGATCTCCTGGCAATAGGATTGTTTCTGCGATATCTCCGGGTTTTGCTCCAATATGTGTACTCATGAATGAATCTCCTCCAGTTATATATTTAGTCTATTATGATGGCAGGAACCGGAGCAGCCTCAACTACTCCGACATCCCCTATCCAGTTTTAAAACCTATTTCAAATCTTTAAGGAAGCTGGTGCCGTATTCCGGCATTTTCACTCCAAAGTTCTCGGCTACAGTTGCGCCAAGGTCAGCAAATGTGCTGCGCAGAGCAAGCTGTTTGCCCTCGCTGAAGCGCGGAGAGTAGGCAAGCAGCGGTACATATTCACGTGTATGGTCTGTACCACGGTAAGTTGGATCGTTACCATGGTCAGCTGTAATCAGCAGCAGGTCATCGTTGGTCATTTTGGCAAAAATCTCTGGCAGCCTTGCATCATAGTCTTCAAGCGCCTGAGCATAACCTTGCGGATCACGACGGTGACCGTACAAGGCATCAAAATCAACCAGGTTCAGGAAGCTGAGTCCAGTGAACTCTTCATCCATCGTTTGGGACAACTTGTCCATGCCGTCCATGTTAGAGACGGTACGAACAGCTTTGGTCACACCTTCACCATCGTAGATGTCCGCGATTTTACCCAGGGCAATCACATCAAATCCGCCATCTTGCAGTTCATTCATCACCGTACGACCAAAAGGTTTAAGTGCATAGTCATGACGATTCGCAGTACGTTTCCAGTCACCGTTCTCACCTACGAATGGACGTGCAATAATGCGGCCGAGCATGTACGGATCTTCAAGTGTAATTTCACGGCAGAACTCACAGATCTCATACAGCTCTTTCAATGGTACAACATCCTCATGTGCTGCAATTTGCAGAACCGAATCCGCGGATGTATATACGATGAGCGCGCCAGTTTCAACATGCTCCGCACCCAGCTCATCCAGAATTTCCGTGCCGCTGGCCGGTTTGTTACCAATTACTTTGCGGCCCGTTTTCTCTTCAATACGCTGAATCAACTCATCGGGAAAACCATTCTCGAACACACGGAAAGGTGTATCAATGTAAAGACCCATCAGCTCCCAGTGACCTGTCATGGTGTCTTTGCCTCTAGATGCTTCCTGCATCTTGGTGTAATACGCTTTAGGTGTATCCGCTACAGGGACACCCTCAATTTCTTTGATGTTGGACAGTCCGAGACTGGCCATGTGAGGCATTTTCAGACCTCCGCGTTCACGTGCAATGTGACCGAAGGTATCTACATCAAAATCATCAAATTCTGCTGCATCCGGCGCTTCGCCGATCCCTACAGAATCCATAACAATCAGATGTACTCTTTTAAAAGTTGACATAACTTTAAGCACTCCTTCCAAATAATCCAGCTTACAAGAACAGTCCAGTAATAATCGCTGACAGCACGCTGACGAGCGATGCACCGTAAAGCAGCTTCAGACCGAAGCGGGCGACCACATTACCTTGCTTCTCATGGAGTCCCTTCACCGCACCTGCAATGATACCGATGGAGGAGAAGTTGGCGAACGACACGAGGAAGACGGATACGATACCCGTTGTTCTGGCAGACATTGCAGTCTCCTTCAGATTAAGCATAGCGACGAATTCGTTGGATACCATTTTGGTTGCCATAATACTTCCTGCCTGAATCGCTTCTTTCCATGGAACACCCATGATGAAGGCAAATGGTGCAAACACATAACCGAGTAGCTCTTGGAACGAAATGCCAAGCACCGAGCTGAAAACTCCGTTAACAAGTGCAATCAAGGCAACAAAACCGATTAACATCGCAGCTACGATGATAGCAACTTTGAATCCATCCAGGATGTACTCGCCGAGCATTTCGAAGAACGATTGTTTCTCTTCATCCTGCACTTCCAATATATCTTCTTCTTCCGTCACCCGATAAGGGTTAACGATCGAAGCAATGATAAAACCGCCAAACAGGTTCAGTACAAGAGCTGTAACCACATATTTGGGCTCGATCATGGTCATATAAGCACCAACAATGGACATCGAGACCGTGGACATCGCCGAGGCACACAAGGTGTACAGCCGATGTTTTGGCAACAACCCAATTTGTTTTTTCACAGAAATGAACACTTCAGATTGCCCCAATACAGCCGAAGCAACCGCGTTATATGATTCCAGTTTGCCCATTCCGTTGATTTTGCTTAATACCAGACCAATATATTTTATAACAAAAGGCAAGATTCGGATATACTGCAATATCCCAATGAGTGCCGAGATGACAACAATCGGCATCAATACGCTGAGGAAAAATGGCGCCCCCCCGCTCTCTGCACCTACGGTAGTTAAACCCCCAAATACAAATGCGATACCTTCATTCGCATAGTCGAGTAAACTTTTAAATACAGTCGCGAAACCGCCAATTAAAAAAGTACCCACTCCTGTATTCAACAGAGCATAAGCTAGTATAACTTGCAAAACAATCATGATAGCCAGTGGCCGGTAACGTATCTGTTTTTTGCCGTTGCTTGCGATATAAGCCAGTCCAAAAACAACGAGTAAGCCGATAATGGCAATTAGAAATTTCATTTGATCTCTCCTTTGAAGGTAGTTAAGCCGGATGTGGAAATTCAGCTCAAAGGGCTCTTAAGCATTCTTATCAGTAATCTTTCAGAAAACTTATGAAGCGCTTACAATAAGTTCCGTTAATTAAAATATAAGTGTAATTTGTATTCCCTGTACCTGAGTCAAACGTCCAAGTACAGAGAATATAATATTACTTTTAGTTATTAAGCCTTTTCTTGATAAGATCTTTTGCTTAATAAGACGATGAAGACTGTTCGCCCTGCATAATCTTCACGCCAGAGCTTGCACCGATCCGAGTCGCACCCGCTTCGATCATTTTTTGCATATCTTCCAGACTACGTACGCCACCGGAAGCTTTAACGCCAATATCAGGACCTACAGTACGACGCATCAAAGCGATATCTTCTGGCGTTGCTCCACCTGTGGAGAAACCTGTAGAAGTTTTAACAAAATCAGCTCCAGCTCGCACAGCTGCCTGACAAGCACGTACTTTCTCTTCATCCGTCAACAGACAAGTTTCAATAATAACTTTCACCAAAGCTTTACCCGCAGCCGCTTCAACAACAGCACGGATATCTTGTTCAACGAAATCATCTTTGCCATCTTTCAAAGCACTGATGTTGATGACCATATCGACTTCAGTTGCACCTTTAGCAATCGCATCTTTCGTTTCGAAAGCTTTTGTCTCCGATGTAGATGCTCCCAGAGGGAAACCAATAACGGTGCAGATATCTACGCCAGAACCCTGCAACTGCTCAGCAGCATAAGCAACCCAGCCTGGGTTAACACATACGGAAGCAAACTGATATTGCTTTGCTTCTTCGGTTAACTTGGCCATTTCACTTTGCGTTGCGTCCGCACGAAGCAACGTATGGTCGATCATTTTAGCTAATTGTGGTGTAGTCAATTGAATCTCTCCCTTATCTGAACTAGTTATTTTCTATACCCTTACACTAACATGAACATATGTAAAAATCAACTTGAACTTTTGTTCACAGTTACACTTGTATTTCTTTCTTCGTTATATTTTCTTCCTAAAAAAGCAAAACATCCGCCCCTTTTGTGTGGCAGATGTTGTCAACCATATCCAATTGAAATTAAATTTGAAATTAAAATCGAAGTAATGCCTGCGCTGTGTACTGGTCCGTGACCAGAATATTTGCGTAATGACCTTTGAGCGCGGCGTGAATGGCTTCAATTTTGCGTTGTCCCCCGGCAACAAGAATTGATTTTTCCTTATTTCTCAACTCGGCTAGATCAATTCCAACGGTTCTGCTGTTAATCTCTTCACTAATCAACTGACCTTCCGCGTCGAAAAAGCGTGAACAAATGTCACCTGCACCGGAGTTCATCAGCAATTGTTGCTCTTCTTCATTGAAGTAACCGAGCCTGAACAATAATGCATCTTCTTTCACAGTACCCACAGTAAACAAAGCAATGTTGGCCTGTCTGCCAAGTTCCACGATTCTACCTATATGCCGATCCGCTTCCACCATGTTTTTCACTTCAATGTTGTCGAAAATAACAGGCAGCGGCAGATACCTTGGTACCGTATGGAATGCCTCAGCGAACAAATGAACAATCTCAGCGGCATACGTATTGACATGGGAGTGGCTTACGCCCCCCTTCAATTGCACGACTTCGACACCCTTGACCTGCTTGGGACGAAGTTGGCGTGCTACAGCATGCATGGTTGTTCCCCAAGTCACCCCGATAATATCTGCATCCTGAACCGTCTCTTGAAGATAATCCGCTGCTCGTTTGCTGATATGCTTCTGTATTTCCTCATCACTCTTCAACGGGGCAAAACACACAAGTGCCGTATCCAGATCATATTTTGACTTAAGTTCTCCGGCAATGATGTCGATATCCTCCAGCGGGTCCATAATTTCAATCCGGACATATCCACGATCTTTGGCGTACTGAAGTAACCTTGATACGGTTGGACGCGACACACCCAACCTTGCGGCAATATCCTGCTGGCTATAATCGGACTGATAATACAATTTCGCTGCTTCAATGCTTAATCGTTGCTTCTCCAGGTCCATTCCCATGTGCGCTCATCTCACTCATCCTATTGTCTTTGGAAAATAAATACTCGTCCTGTATATTATACATGGATTGAGTATCTGGTCACTACATAGCATCCAATTCAGTATCATGATCAATCCATTCATATCCCTTTCTGACGTATAAAACAGGGGAAACGATGCATACTACTGCGGTCGCTTCATCATTGCCAAGATCGCTTCACCCCATTAATCGCACAGAGAGGAAGAACAACATGTCTACCTTATTGTATATTACTGCCCATCCTCATGATCACGAAACCTCCTTCAGCATGGCTACAGGCAAAGCGTTTATTGATGCGTATCGTGAAAGTCACCCTTCTGATGAGGTTGTTCACCTCGATCTGTATCGTTCGGATATTCCGCATATCGATGCGGATGTCTTTAGTGGTTGGGGCAAACTGCAATCGGGCAGTGATCTGACTGCTGAAGAGCAGACCAAAGTAAGTCGTTTGAATGAACTGTCGGATCAATTTGCCGCAGCAGATAAATATGTTTTTGTAACACCGATGTGGAACTTCTCGTTCCCTCCTATTCTGAAGGCTTATGTGGACTCGATCTGCGTAGCTGGCAAAACATTTCGTTATACCGAACAAGGTCCTGTTGGACTGTTGTCTGACAAAAAAGCGTTGCATATTCAGGCTCGCGGTGGTATTTATTCCGAAGGCCCAGCGGCTCAGATGGAATCCGGTCATCGTTACTTAAGCATTATCATGTCATTCCTCGGTGTGCCGAAGCTTGATGGCATTTTTGTAGAGGGGCATAATCAGTATAAAGATCGTGCAGATGAGATTAAGCAACAAGCTATAGAGCAAGCACGCACTGTCGCAAAACAGTTTTAAAAAGGTAGTTCAAAAAGTCCGCTTTTGATTACGAATTATGCCTAGGGCATCATCAGCATCGAATATGGGATTCACCCGAAATATCCGTTGCTCACGTAGCACCCTACGCTCCGCTACTCCATTTCTAGCTTCATCCCATCTTCTCGGTACTGAAAACCGACCTTTTTGAACACTCACTTAAAGTGTAGTAAAACAATCAAAACATAAACAAAACCCGCGTGCGTCCCGGAGATATTCCCAGGAAAACACGCGGGTTTTCAATGTATAATCAACCTAGAGCTTATTGATGTCCAGCGCTGGCACGGCTCATGGTTTCAAGTTTACGTGTGATCGCATGACGGTCTACTTTCAATCCCCAGATCATTTCAATAATCTGCTCTTTCTCCTCAGGACTGTCGGCATGCTTCAGTTGCATTAACAGATCATGCATTTGTTCATTAATGCCTTCAAATTGAATCCATAAATCCTGTCTTACCTCTTTGGAATCCAGATGATGATTGGCATCGACTTCTTCCTTCAATGCTTGCAGAATAGCATCTTTCCATTCGTCATCACCCAGCTGTTTCGCAATGTTCAGGAGATCCAGATAATCGTCAACAAGAAGTGAGTTCAATTCAGCATGTGTTTTCATCGTTTATTGCATCCCCTTTTCGTCCATTTACCAAGTATTATACTCGGTATTTCAGGATATGCAATAGCTGTCGTAAAAAGTTGCTTTATGTAACCTGTCCCTTTAACCTGTGAACAAGCAAATTACACAAGACAAAACCGATCAAAACATACACACCAATCAAACCCACAATGCCTATCCATCCAAGATGACTGTAAAGCAGTCCGCCTCCTGTTCCACTTACGCTGGAACCAAGGTAGTAGAAAAACAAATACAACGCATTAGCCTGGGATTTGTGCTGATTGGCCACGAGTCCAACCCAACTGCTTGCGATCGAATGGCCGCCAAAGAAACCAAAGGCAAACAGAGCGAGTCCGATAATCTTGACCCAAAGCGCTGGATGAACGGTACAGACTGCACCCGCCAGAATAATGCCCAGCGCAATTCCAAGCACATGTGATCTGCCGTAACGATCTGCCAGTCGGCCCATCCAGGTGCTGCTTACCGTGCCCATCAGATATACCACAAAAAGACTTCCAACGATAGACTGGCTAAGATGATAGGGTTCACCCGTTAATTCAAAACCGATATAGTTGAACAGGGTCACGAATCCCCCCATCAGGAGAAAACCGAGTCCATACAGGCATAACAGCCTTGGATTGCCACATTGTGACCACAAAAGAGGTATTGGATTTTTGAATCCAGGTGCAGCTTTGACAAAATGACGGGATGGCGGAATGACAAACCAAAAAATAACGGCTGCACACAGTCCAAGAATACCAATGAAACCCACAGCAGCGCGCCAACTGAACCAATCTGTCACCACACCGCTGATGAAACGGCCGGCCATGCCACCTATTGAATTGCCGCTGATATATAGGCCCATAGCATAACCAAGACTTCTAGGCTCAATTTCTTCTGACAGATATGTCATGGCTATCGCTGGCAACCCCGCGAGTGCCACACCCTGGAGAATACGAAGCAGAAGAAGCTCCGTATAACCCGGGCTGAATGCGCTCAGCAAAGCAATAACAGAAGATATCACCAGTGCCGTTGTCATAATAAAGCGTCGGCCCACAGAATCAGACAAGGACCCGATGAACAGCATCGTCAGTGCCATGGCGATCGTTGTAACCGATAACGTAAGACTGGCGTGTGCCGGCGTAATGGAGAATGCGTCGCTAATCTCAGGCATCAGGGGCTGGAGGCTGTAGAGCAAAGCAAAAGTGACAAAACCTCCAGCGAACAGTGCAAGGCTAATGTTACGAAACGTCTTCGTTCCCTGCTGAATCATGGATGTTCCAACTTTCTCAGTAAGAAAGCTTCTTGGATCGACTGTGGCCTGATCGCCGGTCAGTGAAGCCTCCCATTTATCGTTATTTGGTGAACAGTTTCCGCTCCATATGGGTCAGAAACTCATAACCATCTGGCGTTACGACTATTGTATCCTCGATTTGGAATCCACCAGCACCTAGCTCGTAATATGGTACCTCAACACATAACACCATACCGGGCTCCAGTATCCGCTGGTCAACCGGGGAGAGGGTTATATCGTCGTACAGTTCCAACCCGATAGCATGTCCGACATGCTGACGTCGGTAATGTGGAATCCCTTCACGCTGTACGCGAGATACTGCCGCATGGAATACTTCCGACGCCTTGACGCCAGGGCGCACGGTTTCAAGTGCCGTCTCCCATCCACTTTTGACTGCATCAAAATGCTTTTTCATCCAGGCGGTAGGCTCCCCTGCAACAACCGTGCGGCCCGTATCTCCCCAGTATCCTTCCAGCTGTAGGCAGAGGTCGAAACGGACCTGATCTCCAACCTCAATCGTATGAAAATAATTTTCGATGAGTGGCAACGCACTGCGTGGCCCTGCCCCTACCGCTGTCATTGCCGGAGTTCCACCTGCTCGCATCACAGCCAGACGATAATGATCAGCAAGTTGCTTCTCATGAACACCTGCGGCAATCAGGTCAATGAGTTCCTGCTCAATCCGTTCATTTAATTGGGCAGCCTGACGCAGTTGCTCGATTTCAAAAGGTGTCTTGACCAGACGGATTTCTCGGAACAACTTATATGCGGGAATTACCGGTCTGTCAGGAGCCTCCTCCTTGATTCTCGTCAGAATATCGGGAGCAATCCGCATCTCATCGATTCCAATCGGCTGATCTTCGATCTCAAGCTGATTTAATGCAGATTTGAGTGCTTCAACAGGACCTGGATGAATAACCGTCGTCTGCAGGAGAGAATGAAAGAGATCAATGTCGTCAGTGGAAGGTTTGCCTTCGATCGAACCTTCTACGAAGAAATCACTATAGGCAAATATATCCACCCCCGTGATACCAAACTGGGCTACAACGCCCAACCGATTCGTTGGAATGATGATACACGGCTTAGCAGATCTGTCGGCAGGCAGAACCGCATAAATCTGCATGGTCCAGTTGCTTGCACGCAGTTGGGACCCGATGACATAGTGTATGTTCTCCGGAGTAGTTGCGATCAGGGCACTTAGTCCCTGCGCTTTCATCACTTCTTCCGCCCGATCCCGATTCAGACCTGAGCTATGGGATAGATGCTGTGAATTATTCATTTTGATCCAGACCTCCTTTTGTTTTCCTGCGACCAAACAAACTTTCAAGTCCTGGTACAGAGCGCAGCACTAGTTTAATCGTCATAAACAGAGCCAGCGCAAACCCGATCAGAACGACAGACACAACAGCAATTGTTGGGTCCTGCCATTTCTCCATATACAGGAATAGCTGTATTGGCAACGTGTAGCTATCCTGACGGAGCAACAGCAGTGCAGCCTCAACCTGATCGAAAGTGAAGACAAAAGCGATTGACCCTGACAGAAGCAGGGATAGTCGGAGCTGTGGCAGCGTAATTGTGAAAAAAATGCGCATCGGCCCTGCGCCAAGGTCCGCGGCAGCTTCACGATGAGCCGGGTGCAGATTAGCTAACGCACTGCCCACAATAGTGAGCACAAATGGAAGCACAATGACCGCTTCACCCAAAATAAGCGCAAACAGTCCGCCGGCAATATGCATTTTTGAGAATAAAATCAGGTAGGCGATACCCAGTGTAATCTTTGGCATAACCATCGGAGACACAAAAAATGCCCTTAAGATACCCGAGCCCGGGAAAGGGTATTGCACGATTGCTAGCGCTGAAAGTGTACCTGTAATCAAAGCCAGCAGAACCGCCCCTGTCGAAGCAATGAGACTGTTCTTGAATGCATCGAGAAACTGGGTCTGCTCACTTAGATTGGCGTACCATTTCAAGGTGAGACCTTCTGGCGGAAATTTGCTGGCTGAACCTGAGCCTACAGATGTCAACATAATCATCAGCAGTGGCAACAGCAAATAAATCGCTACGGCACCCACAAAGATATAGAGCATCAGCTTGGTGCCCCTGTTCGACTTAACCATATGCCTGACCTCCCTTACGGGAACGACGGAACATCAACATTTCTGCTCCTTTATTCACAAGTAACGAGACAACAATGGAAGACACAAGTAAGAACAGGCTAGCAACCGCAGCCATCGGCCAGTTCGTGTCCAAGGTTCGCTGGTATATAAACACCGGAAGTGTCATGACTCTTCCCCCACCGATCAGTTGAGGTGTGGTGAACGCGGTGAGGCATAACGTGAACACAATCTGTACCCCGCTTGCTATACCTCTTGCCGATAAAGGCAGGGTAATGGTCAGGAATGTTCTCCAGCTGCCCGCCCCCAGATCCTGAGCAGCTGCCTTTAGAGAAGCGTCACTTTGGGACAACACATTCAGAATCGGGAAGACCATAAATGGCAGGAAAATATGGACAAGGGCCACGACAACACCTGTCTCGTTATATATCATGCTGAATCCTTCCTCGGTTAGCCCTAGACGGATGAACAGCCAGTTCATGAAACCCTGTTTGGACAGCAACAGCTGCCATCCATAAGAACGTACAACCGCACTGACCAGTAGCGGTAGGAACGTGAGCAGCAGCAACATTTGCTTCATGCCAGGCTTCTTTAGACCGGCTATGCAATAGGCCAGCGGATATGCAAGCAGAAGACTCCATAGCGTAACCTTGAAGGCAATGCGAAACGTTGTCCCAATCAGCTTCCAGTAATAAGGGTCGGACAGAAAAGCACGATAAGCGCCTAAATCCCAGCCCCGAATAAGCTTTCCATTCTCATACATATCAAAGCTATATCTGCCAAAGATCAGCAATCCGCCCAGATAAACGATGCCCATCAGAGCAAGCGCAGGCAACAGAAGCAGCAACCGGGTTACCCATGTGCGGTTTCCAAAGGAATACAGATTCACGATCTGTTCCGCGATCCGGTTCATATTCTTGCCCCCTGTACACGGTCATCAATGGGTTCGGACAACAAGAGTGCGTCCTCTGGGTAAAAGCCAATTAGTATTGGCTCACCTGGACTATAACGTGAAGCTCCCCGCTGATGCAGCACACTGGCCTGAACTAGAAAACCTTCAGCAATCTGCACACTGTATCGAATATTTGCTCCGCCATAGACCGCTTCAATCACGTGTCCATCCAGCTTGTTTAGGCAATGAGTTGCATCTTCTCCAAGTCGAATATACTCATTGCGGATCGATAAGGAATGTCGTGCTCCCACTTTCGGTACGGCATTGCCATCACTGACTTTCACCAGCAATGAATTGCCAAAACATTCTACCCGAATTCCATTGATATCATCTCCTAACACTTTCGTCTCAAAGAGGTTGGTGTCTCCAATGAACTTGGCTACGAAACTATCGGCCGGTCTTTCATAGATTTCATCAGGGGTTGCGTATTGCAGCAGCTTTCCGGCGCGCATGACGCCAATTCGGTCAGACATGTTCATGGCTTCGCTCTGATCATGCGTTACAAAGATAAACGTTCCGCCGAACTCACGCTGGATGCGTTTCAGTTCACGCTGCATATCTAGACGCAGCTGCATGTCCAATGCCGAGAGAGGTTCATCAAGTAGCAGCACTTCGGGCCTGTTGATCAGTGCGCGAGCAATGGCGACGCGTTGGGCCTGCCCCCCGGACAGCTCGGATACAGCACGCCTGCCATAGTCTCCGAGTTGGACCAGATCAAGTATTTCACCTACCTGCCGTTGGATATCGGCTTTTGGTAGCTTCTTCACCTTTAGTCCATAGGCAATGTTGTTGAATACATCCATATGAGGGAACAACGCAAGCTGCTGAAAAATCATATTGCTATTACGTCCATAAGCCGGAATGCCGGTAACATCCCGACCTCCCAGCATAATGTTGCCCTGATCCGGTTGCTCAAGTCCGCCAAGCATTCGAAGCAATGTGGTTTTGCCACAGCCACTCGGACCAAGCAAGGAAACGAATTCTCCCTTTTTCACTTGGAATGTTACTTGATCAACGGCCGCTCGCTCACCATAACTCTTCGTGACTTCCCTTGTTTCAATGGATATGGTCTCTTGTCCGCTGCTCATCTCTGATTCCCTCCCATCGATTCCGGGTTCAGAACAGAACCCGGAATCGTTTTGTGCCTGGCAACAATCCTTTTATTGAAGCTTTGTTTTCACGAGTCGGTCCCATAGTTCCTTCCAGGAAGAGCTGTTCTGTGCAAGCACATCCCAGTCTGGATTAATGCCGTTACTTTGCGTTTCGACGGAGAAGGAAGGATCATCCTTGTACTTGTCCGGAACTGCAGCTGTCGTACTGGTTACCGGCGTACCCGTTGCTTCCGCGTATTGTGACAGCGCCTCTGCGCTCAACAATTCGTTAATGATTTCGTTTGCAACACGTGCCTGCTCAGGTGTTGAGCCTTTCACTACCTGAAATGTGTACGGGAAGGAGATGGCACCTTCGCTCGGATATGCTACGGCCAGTGGAGAACCGCCATCAATCCATGTCTGTGCAACCTGTGCACTGAATGGGGCAATGAGCGCATCACCTGACTCCAGCAGTGCCTTCAGCTGATCATTGGATGAAACCAATGTGCCAATCTGGTCACTGCGATCTGCCCAGAACTGGAAGGCTGGCTCGGGATTTTCATAGGATGCGCCAATTTCTTGACCTTTGGTAGCAATAAGCGGGGAGATATAGGAATAGAACATGTAGTCCCAGAGCGCAGTTTTTCCTTTGAACTCCTCGTTATCCCATAGATCGTTCCAGCTGGTAGGCGGCGTTTTTACCAGGTCTTTGTTATATACCAGGGCGAAGCTCGAAACGCCCCAGACCACACCTTTATTGTCTGGCTTGTGGAAGGACTCCGGGATATCCTTGATATTGGTTACGATGCTTGTATCTAATGGCTCCCACATGTCATCGTTCAAACCTTTAGCCGTCGCATCTGCATTGAAATAACCGAAGTTGACGACCGGATTGTTGGCATTAGCCTGCTTGCCTGCCACCATCTTTGGATACATTACCGAATTGGAGGACTCCTCAAAAGTGACTTCAACGTTGGGATGTTCTTTCACATACTCGGCAACCACTTCTTTAGGAACAACATCCTGATTGGAACCGGCCCAGATAAACATCGTCAGCTTAACTTTGTCTGCGACTACTCCTGAAGAATCACTCTCTCCGGCAGTATTACTTGAGTTACCGGCTCCACCACAAGCGGAAAGCACCAATGTACCGGCCAGTGTCAGTGAGGCGAGGCTGAGAAAGCGTTTTTTGTTTGATTTAAACATGCAATTTCCCCCATCCATGTAGTTGGTTTTACGGTTTTATCGATAAGACGGAACTAGATATCCTCCATACACTTGATCAATTCAACCCTATTTGCTGGCGTATCCCTTCCATAATGTCTGAGATCTCCCGTGGATCTACAGTTAGGGATTCCTTACGTTTCTCCTCTACAATGCCCATGGTCTGACGTTTCAGGTAGTCTCTCAGTGCAAGCGGAGCATTCAGCAATGCCTGATTCAGCGTTACCTGCATCTCATCGCTCCATATGTCTTCAAATTGTTCCCGCGCCTTGCCATAGGCGAACTCCTCTTGCTGACGTGCTCGCTTGGCTCGCATTTGTTCGGTATCGCTCTCGTTTAGCTCCAGGCCGTCAATCACAACACCGTATAACTCAAGAGCTTTATCCGTGGATACCAGCCCTCTTCTTACATCTTCCAGAACCAGACGAGAATCACGTTCATACGGATCGCCATATCCGCCTCCGCCTTGTGAAAGGAACGTAACCGTTTCTCCAGGCTGAAGTAACAGCTCATCAATTCTTCCCAGATGATGCTCACTTGCACGCCCAGCATTTAAAATCGCTTCTCCATGTGAACCTACGCCGCCACCGAGCCTGCCCCACGGCTGAAACTCCATACGCTCCATGTTTCTGGCCGTCATCACAGTATCCGGTGTTAGAATTCTGACACACAGGTCAATCCCGCTTCCACCCCGGAAGGTTCCTGCACCTGCCGAGTCGGCACGAAGACCATAATGCTCGATTAACACAGGCATCTCGGATTCAACCGTTTCCGCAGGAATATTCCGTAGATGACCGACCGCAAAATCCATGCCGTCAATCCCGTCTTTCATCGGCCTAGCTCCCGAACCTCCGCAGATCGGCTGAATTACGCCCACCTTTTTCTTGCCATCGGATGCATCTGTCATCGCCATCATGACAATGCAGGCTTGTCCAGCTCCTGCCGCGGGGACCATATTGCCCTGAGCTTTGCCCAGGGCTCCCGTGATTACGTCCATCAGCCGAATAAAGGTCGCGGCACGTGCCCCAACAGCTGCCATCGGCTCAGGGTTGAGTACAGAAGCAGGCGGTGCGTTATTTCGCACCATGCGAATCATGCCCGAATTCCACGGAATGTTCGGATCGAGTGTACGGAAATAACGAATGAGTGCGGGTACCAGCATGTAATGTCCCTGTTGATTGTGGGTAGGAATATTGAATGAAGCCCTGACCTGAGGATCGGTGCCGCTAAAGTCCAGATGAATGTCACTGCCCGCGATCGTCATTTTGCATCGCAACCGGATGGGATATCCTCCGGGCCCCTTCTCCAGGTAGTCCCAGAAGTCATAGGAACCATCCGGAATATCCTGCACGATGGCACGGGCCTTCAGCTCGGCGTACTTCAACAAATGTTCGATACCCTGCTGAATTTTTTCCACGCCATAACGTGCAATAAGTTCCTGAAGCCGCTGCTCTCCCCGATTTAAGGCAGCCATAAGCGCTTTGAGATCACCAAGATTTTGTTCCGGAATTCGGCTGTTGTCCAGAAACATGCGCAGGATCTGCTCGTTCAGAACACCAGCTTCATATAGCTTGACTGGTGCAATCCGAATGCCTTCCATATGAATATCGTAGGCGCTGGGAGATACACTCCCCGGTACCTTGCCACCCACGTCAGAAGAATGAACAAAGCACATGCCATATGCAATAATTCGCCCTTCGTGAAAATAAGGCTTGATGAGATGAATGTCTGGAAGGTGTGTGACCATGCCTTTGGTGGAATAAGGATCATTACATATGACGAGATCCCCTTCCTTCCAGTCTTCTATACTGTTAATGGTCGCAGCAGCAGGAATGCCCAGGGACAGATTGTAGCCTGTCTCCAGCGGCGAGCCGAACGTTTCTCCGGATGGAGATAAGAGGTAGGTTCCAAAATCGCCCGTTTCTTTGACAAAAGCGGTGAATCCTGTGCGCAGAACGACATTCGCCATTTCTTCCACGGCGGCTTGAATCCGGTTGTTAAAAATCTCAAGAAAGACCTTGTCACCGATCATGCTTCCACCTCCCCAATCACGTTCCCGTGGGCATCCTGGTATACCTTAAATCCAGGCGGGATAAAGATCGTTGTATCATATTCCTCCACAATAATAGGCCCGGGAATGGGAGCATCCACCATTGGAATCTGTCTCCTTTTAAGTACCTTAGCTGTCTGCTGTACATGGTCAAAGGTAATGATCCGTTCTTCCGCCTCACTCTCATCGAATGGCAAATTTACTGGAACTACCGTGTTATGAGTAGGCAAAACACCAACAATGGTCGCTCGGAGACTTACAAACATAACCTCTTCCTCTGGCTGACTAATGCCAAACACGTTTTGGTAAGATGAATGGAATTTCATTCCTGCCTTTTTAGGGTCTTCAATTTCTTCCAATGTCAGCGTGACCTCAAGATCAAATGCTTGTCCTTCATAGCGCATATCCGCACTGTATAGGCAATAGATATTGTCCAGCTTGACACCCCCTCGCGCTTCCTCATCGACCCAGCTACGTCCCTGGTTTTCCAGTTCAGCGAAAAGAGAACCTAATTCGCCAGACACCAAAGTCTGGGTGCTTTTATGTAACGTATAAACGAAATCATTGCGAAGATTGGCAACCGTGCAGCCCATGGCACACAGCGTTCCCGGAGATGGCGGGATCAGCACTCTGCCAATGCCTACCTCACGTGCCATCAGAAAAGCATGCATCGGGCCAGCTCCACCATATGCGAGCAACGTAAAATCGCGGGGATCAACACCCTTGCGAGCCATTAGGGGAGAAAACTGGGCATACATATTGGCGGTTGCCACATCGAGAATGGCTTGTGCGGTATGTTCAGCATTCAGTCCAAGCTTCTCTCCCAGATTGGATAGAGCACGCTCTGCAAGTTCGGGATACAGACGCATTTGTCCACCAAGGAAACGATCAGCATGCAAGATACCGAGCTGTAGATAGGCATCTGTGGTTGTCGGCTCTTCTCCCCCGCGCTGATAGCAGGCCGGACCCGGGTTGGCTCCTGCGCTACGTGGTCCAACCTTGAGTACGCCTACGGAATCAAGCCAGGCAATTGAACCACCACCTGCTCCTATAGCCGTTACATCAACAGCAGGAATAATGACAGGAAAATCACCAACCTTGTTCTCGGATGAATAGGTTGGTTCTTTGTCAATGAGAGCAACGTCAACGCTTGTCCCGCCCATGTCAAATGTGATGACCTGATGAATCCCAGCTCGTTCAGCGATATGGGTCGCGGCGATTACGCCGGAAGCTGGCCCGGATAGAAGCGTGCGTACCGGCTCATTAGCCGCTCTGGCAGCTGTCATGATTCCACCGTTGGACATGGTGGACAGCAAGTTGGCTTTGAGGCCATATGCCTGAATCCCTTTTTGCAGACGCAGGAAGTAAGACCCCATCCGTTCACCTACATAAGCGTTCATCGCCGTTGCGAGTGTTCGTTCGAACTCACGCTGTTGTGGCCAGATGGCGCTGCTTCGGCTGAGAAACAGTTGCGGATAACGTTCCCTGATCAGATCTTCCGCAAGCTGCTCATGAGCAGGATTCACATAAGCATGTAAAAAACTGATGGCCAAAGCTGTAACGCCATCCTCCACCAGCTCATGCACCGCTTGCAACAGCTGTTCTTGATTCAGTGGCTGGAGTATCCTCCCACTCGCAATCACACGTTCATCAACTTCCTTAACGCGATGTCTCGGTACTAAAGGATCTGTCTTGTCACCGTACAGATTGGTTGTATCCTCAAGTCGCAACCGCCGGATTTCAAGAATATCGCGGAATCCTTTAGTGACCAACAGGCCTGTAACGGCACCATTTCGTTCGATTAACGTGTTGACGCCAAGTGTTGTTCCATGCACAAATAGATCAATCTCACGAATGTTCACGCCATTCGCCTTGAGTTGATCAAGTACGTTGAAAATCGCCTGTTCTGGAGCTGCTGCAATCGATGGCGTCTTCAGCGCCGCAATCACCCTGTTCTGATGGTCCATCACCAGTGCATCCGTGAAAGTACCTCCGATATCTATACCTAAACGATAGAGTGTGTCCACAAGCTCAACTCCTTTAACACCGGGTTTCGTTCAAAGGTGTTTTATTGGTTTTGCATGGCGAAATAACGTTTGACATCATTAATCATTTGGTTAATATGGTTCACCATCGCCGCTTCAGCCTGCTCTGGAGAGCCGGCTACAATAGCATCCAGAATCTGCTGATGGTCCACAACTAATTCACTTCCTACTCTCCGGCGAATATATGCTGTCTCCAGAAAATCACGGCTTGTCTCCCATACCAGTTCAACCGCGTGCAGAAGAATTTGGTTTTGCGCAGCATAAGCCAGCAATCTGTGAAACTCCCGGTCCTGTTCGTATGGTATAATATTCTTGGAAAGCAATTCATGCTGGTTCACAATCGATGCTTGCAACAGTAATATGTATTCTTTCGATGCACGCTGTGCTGCCAGAGAAGCAATCTCCCGCTCAAGTGCCCTTCTGGCAACGAGAACATCCACTAGAGCCTTTTCCCCGGAATGATTCAGCATCTGAATTAACTGTGAATTCACGCTTTTTTGCTGCAACTCTCTTTCTAATATATTTATTCGATCCAGACCCTGTTCGGTCAAAGTCCTTCCCTTGCGGCCTTCCAGAACTGTAAAACCTTCAACATCCATCTCCATAAGTCTTCTTCCGATGGTTGCCTGACTCAGACCATACGTTTTGCCCAAAGTATGAACCAACGTACTGGCCCCGATGGGAGCGCTGGCGTCTCGAAGCTGCTTCAGCAGTTCGTATTCCAGCTCCATTTCGTTTAGCTCAGGACCCACTGCATTCACCCCCCTCTTAAATACTTAATTGTTATTTATTATGCTTTTAGTTGTTACTCATTGATGATTAACGATAGTATAACTTCAAGCCATCTCAGTTTCAACAAATCTCATCAAATTAGTACGAATTATTCACTTCCGCTTTAATATTACGTTTTCTAATTCGACATTAAAAAAGAGCATTTCACATCCTTTATTCCAACGTTTAGCCGGAGGATGCAAACTGCCCTTAAGGTAGTAATATTTTGAACCATGAACACACTCACAAATGAACAAATAAGGTCTCAGGACTTGAGTTGTTGCAATAACTGCACACGGTAGGCTTCACTTTCAAGCGATTGAATTTCCTTATATTCTTCGGCAGTAAGCACTTTGGGTTCCCCGGCTGCTTTTGCGATCATATATACCTTCGCGCTTTCTTCCACTACCTGGGTGCGATAATAGGCTTCGCGGAGGTTTTTACCCGTTGTGACCAATCCGTGATTGACGAGAATGAGTGCCGTATGTTCTTCTACCTTTGCTGAGACTGCATCGGCAAGTAGTTTCGTCGTTGGCAGAACATATGGAACGAACCCGATATCGCCCACCAAAGCCGACTGATCAGGGAACAAGTGTGGCAATTCATCGAAAACAAGACTAAGTGCAATCGTATAGGCCGGATGCGTATGCACAATGGCTTGGATATCAGGATTCACACGATAACTGTACAGATGCATCAAAACTTCGGAAGAAGGGCGTGTTGTTCCCGCACGAGTCTCTCCTGTCTCGATATCAATGGCGATCCATTCGTCAGGCTCCAGATCCTCAAGTGCATAACCACTCGGAGACAATAACATCGTTCCCCCAGAGCGAGCGCTCAGATTCCCACCGGGTCCTACCACCAACCCTTGGGCAACTGCTCTGCGGGCATATTTCGTCAACTCTTCCCTTATTTGCTGTTCAGACATGTTTTCTCCACTCCTCATACTTTTCTTTTTAGCATTTTGCGTCCATGCTCATTGCATTAAATCTGTTCATTACCTTTTGATTTGATTCAGACTTTGGTAGTTTTCATAAGCTTCCTGCCACAGCTCTGTATCCTCAGGCTCATAGGTCTCGGGGGAAAAGGAAGCAGCCATGACCTCCCGTACCTCGGCCAAGCTACTCACTTCTCCATGCGCAAGGAATTGCAGCATGCAATTCCCGGCTGAAGTCGCCTCTGCCGGGCCTGCCACCACCGGGACACCGGCTGCATTGGCTGTAAACTGGCATAATAGTCGATTGTGTACACCACCACCAACCATATGAATGACACGAGGTCTTGTACCTGTAATCAACTGCATTTCATCCAGCGTCTGTCTGAATTCCAGTGCAAGACTTTCCAGAATGCAGCGTACAATCGCTCCAGTCGTTTCGGGCACTGTCTGTCCGGTGAGACTGCATTGTTGCCGTATTCGTTCAGCCATATTCCCTGGCGCCAAATACACGCCATCTCCCGGCGATACATAACTTTGATGCGGCGTTGCCAAGGCAGCCAATTGAATCAGTTCTTCATGTGTAAAAAGTTGATTCTCCCGCTCCCATTGCCGTTTGCATTCCTGTAGCAGCCACAAGCCTGAACGATTTTTCAGGGTGCGTACTTTTCCACTTACCGTCCCTTCATTCGTGAATCCCCGTGCACGACTTCGATCATCCAATACAGGTGTATCACGCTCCACCCCCATCAGAGACCAGGTGCCACAGCTGATAAAAGCGAAATCCGAATCATTCGCAGGGATTGCTGCCAGGGCAGATGCCGTATCATGTGAGCCTACAGAGACTACCTGCATCGGTCCAGTCCGTAACTCGGCGCACAACTCATTTGTTAAATCGCCCAGCACGGTACCCGGTTGAACGAGTTTTGGAAATAATGTTTCCGGTATACCGAGACGCCCGATCAGATGTTCATTCCAACGCGCCTCACCTGCATGCAACAGTCCACTGGTACTTGCAATCGTATACTCACAAGCCTGCTGACCGGATAGATAATAGTGAAACAAATCCGGCATAAATAACATGCGTACATCCGGACGCAAACCTTCGACATGCTCTCGCACACTGCCTAGCAATTGGAATACCGTATTGATTTGCTGCGGCAGAACGCCGGACATGGCGTACAGTTCTTCTTCTTTCACAAGGTGCAGAACTTCTTCCATCCACTGCGCATTGCGTGCCTCCCGATAGTGACGTGGATTCGAGCATAATCTTCCCGCCCCATCTACCAGTCCATAGTCCACTCCCCACGTATCCACAGCTATAGAACGGACCGTTGGAGAGATGCCTTGCGTCCCTTTCACAATGCCTTGTTTTAATTCATGAAAAAGTCGCAAGAAATCCCAATACAATCCATCGCCCAGCTGCACGGGTACGTTGTTGAATCGATGAACTTCTTGTAACGAGAGTCTGCTTCCATCAAAAGAACCCCGGACTACGCGTCCACTCCCAGCGCCGTAATCGGCAGCAAGCACATGTGTTGCTTGATCGCCCATTTTTTCAAGCCTCCTTAACTCTACGCGATAAGCCGTATTCGAGTTCTGAACGCAGCTTTCAAGAGAACGCCATGTTACCTTCAATTCATAAGGAACATGGCGTTTGACAGGAATGGAACTTTATTTTAGCGATATAACGGGCCAAATACACTGCAAGCACGGTAGTCTGCGCTCTCCGGTTCACTTGTGCCGAATAAGCCCCATGCACGCGGACGGAAAATCTCCGATTCAGGTACATTATGCATATTTACCGGAATGCGCAGCATGGAAGCCAGCGTAATCAGATCAGCACCGATGTGTCCATACGAGATGGAGCCATGGTTAGCGCCCCATTGATTCATGACCTCGTATACGGAAGTAAACGCTCCCGATCCGGTTAGAACAGGTGCAAACCAGGTGGATGGCCAGGTAGGGTCTGTCCGCTGATCCAGCGTATCATGCACATCTTCAGGCAGATCGACCGTGTAACCCTGAGCGATTTGCAGCACTGGTCCCAGTCCTTTGACCAGATTCAGACGTGTCATCGTTACAGGCATGCCACCTTTGGTCAGGAAATCCGCTGAATAGCCGCCCCCGCGGAAATATTCTACGGATGCCGGTCTCCAGGATGTTGCTTTTAGGCAGTCCTGTACTTCCTCATCTGTAATTTCCCAGAATGGCTTGAGCACAGGCTTCCCATCTCTGGACTGTTGTCCGGTGCCATCCAAGGCTGCGGAACCGGAGTTAATCAGATGCAAAATGCCATCCTTCGCGTTTCCTTCCAACTGGTGCCCCGTCACACGCTGTACCGAATCCGGACTCCAATACGTGCGCACATCAGCAAAGATCTGTGCCGTATGTGTCAGCAGCGAACCGAATAACATCGATACCCCATTTAGGCTGTCATTCTCCGTTGCAACCAGATAAGGCGCACGTTTGCCATTCCAGTCAAAGGAAGAATTTAATATCGACTCCAGAAAATCTCCGTTCGGAGAATGATCCGTCCACTGCCGTTGTCCCTGAAAGCCGGATACAATCGCGTGGTGACCCATCGATTCCTCTGTAAAACCAAGCTCTGCCAATCTTGGATTGCCCGCCATCAAGTCACGCACAATTTGGGTCATTTTCACAACGGTCTCCCATTCGTACTCTTTGCGTTTGCGATCCGTTTGCAGATGGGCAGCGTTGTTGTCCGGACCTTCGCTACAATTCTCCTTCACCCAGGCCAGTGCGAGCTTATACTCCTCAGGATCGTAGATTTCTTCTTCAATACGACGAGTGAGCTCGCTCATATCCACATATTCGTTGCGCATGCCCAGATACTCTTGGAAAAATGAATCGTTCACAATCGAACCTGCAATCCCCATGGATACCGATCCAATGGATAGATACGCTTGCCCTTTCAAGGTAGCGGCTGCCAGACCCGCACGGCTGAACCGGAGTAATTTCTCACGCACGTCATCGGGAATGGTTGTATCCCCGCCGTCCTGCACATCCTCTCCATAGATCCCAAAGGCCGGAATCCCCTTCTGTGCATGGGCAGAGAGTACCGCTGCCAGATAGACTGCACCCGGACGTTCAGTCCCGTTAAAACCCCAGATAGCTGTTGGAGTGGATGGTGACATATCCATCGTTTCCGTACCATAACACCAGCACGGTGTCACGGTGATCGTTACGCCCACGTTGGAACGGCTGAATAGTTCTGATGCTGCGGCCGCTTCGGCCACTCCGCCAATACAAGTCTCGGCCACAACACATTCCACCGCGGACCCGTCAGGATAACGCAGTTCGGCTGCAAGCAGCTCGGCAACGGATGTCGCCATCCGCATCGTCTGCTCTTCCAGTGACTCCCGAACACCCTTGCGTCTTCCATCAATCGTGGGACGAATACCAATCTTGGGGAAAGCCTGTTTATAACGATAATCCTGATGTGTCATACTGGAATGTCCTCCTTCAATTCGTTTCATAGAATTATTTGGGTTGAATTGAGAAACCTTCTGTCTGATCCATATGTAGTGATTGGAATGAGATAATGACGGAAATACAACCGATACCCGGGTGGCACGCAAGAGCTGCATACACAGATTATCAAGAGCATTACTTGAAATTGAATGCGTTTACATATTTAAAAAAAATACCAATAAACCATTTCATTAATCAGCCTTGTATGTAGTTCCTCTTTTCAAGAAAATGGAACGTGCATGAGCGAATTCAACGAAATGGTTTATGTAGTAAAGACGTTCAGAACCCTTTAGGGTTATCGGTAACCCTAACATAGCATGAGCCTATCTTGCTGTCAATTGGCATTATCCTATAGAATGGTAAGACTATGTTGCGGAAAGGTTAGATTCTAATGATTACCATTTACGATATTGCCAAAAAAGCCAACGTCTCCGCCATGACGGTCTCCAAAGTCATTAATCATACAGGCCGCATAAGTTCCGCGACACGCGAACGTGTGCAACAGGTGATCGACGAACTGGGTTACATCCCGAACTCCAATGCACGCAGTCTTGTGCTTCAGCGAACCCAGATGCTCTCGCTGCTTATTACGGATATTACCAACCCTTTTTATACAACACTCGCCCGCGGTGCTGAAGATGCAGCCCATCTTCGTGGGTACCGTCTTTTATTCGGCAATAGTGACGAGGATTACCATAAGGAAAAGGACTACGTGGATGCAATTCTGTCAACTCGCGTCGATGGTGTACTCTTTGCCCCTGCAGGAGATCGTTCTCTCACTCATCTGAAACAGTTGCAGGAACGTCACATTCCGTTTGTCTTTCTAGACCGAACCGTCCCTGGCATTACGTCAGATGTCATTGCCGGAGATAGCCGGGAAGGTGCGATTGAACTGATCCGATATCTGGTGCAATTGGGGCACCGGCGCATTGCACTGGTCAATGGTTCTTCAGAGGTTTCTACCGCCAGACTGCGGGAGGAAGGTTATATAGAGGGTATGCGTGAGGTCGGAGTTGATATCGATCCCGAACTTGTGCTTCGAACCGGGTACCGGGATTTCAGCGATGAAGAGGGACTGGATCAACTACTCTCACAACCGGAGAAACCAACAGCCATTTTTGCCGCCAACAACATGCTGGCGATTGGGGTCATCCGGCTTTTGCGCAAACGAGGACTACGTGTGCCAGAAGACATCTCTGTCGTATGCTTCGACGATCTGGATCTGGCTTCTGCTTTTGATCCTTTCCTGACTGTAGCAGCACAGCCAGCATATGACTTTGGGTTTCAGGGTGTACAGATGCTGATTGACCGGATTGAGGGCAAGGCCCCTTCCGAAGCCCAAACCGTCATTCTACCATCAGAACTGCGCATACGGGCTTCAGCTACTGCTCCACGTGAGCAAAAATAGAGTTAAGCACCAGAGTTGACTAAATATTATCGTGTAAATGATTAGTCCCACCTATCTAGATTAGCTCCCGTTCCAATTCGAAAAAATGTACAACATGAACAGGGTGCACCGGAGACTTCACTCTGGTTGCACCCTGTTTGATGTTCATACGTTGGAATGACCCAATTCGTCCGAACCGGTTGGTTCGTCAGATTCATTCAGTTTCATTTTGGTTCCATCCGAGCCGATATTCTACCGCTCCGACTGTAATGCGAGAGCAACCTCACGAACGAGTCCCGGGAACCAGTCCATCAGAGGTTCGAACGTATATCCCGCTTGTTCTGCCTTGGTCGTCACCATCGTCCATGATTCCTCAACGCCGAAGGGTGACATATCTTCTTTCACCGTTTCCATGAGGATCTGGGACTGCATGCCCGTGACCGTCTCGATCAGATGTATCATGGCTGACAGCGTAATTGCACCCTTGGAAGCTGCATTCACTGGACCGGTAATGGACGAATGTCCAAGCCAAGCGAGAAATCTTGCCGCTTCAGTGGAATTGATAAATCCAATCTCCGCATCCGGATTTGGCATGCCGATCGGTTTTCCTTTTTGCACATGTTCAATATGAAAATGGAGTCTTCTCGTATAATCATCAATCCCGAGTACAATGGGAATGCGCATCGCTACAACCGGGAAATCCGCTACTTGGAAAAATACAGCCTCTGCAAGCCGTTTGCCTTCTCCATACGAAAAATCCTCCGCACTCCCATACTGTAATGGATATGTATACGGGTCAAAATCCGTTTCCTTAAATCCAGGTTTGGGATCACCGTACACCGAGAGTGTGGATGTCAGAACGTATCTTTTGGTGCGTCCTGCAAAAGCTTCACATGCCGCTTTCGCCGCATCTGGGGAATAACAGATATTGTCGTACACGACATCCCACATGTCTGTCTGCGCAACCTCTGCCAGAGATTCCGTGTCTTCACGATCCATCTTGATTCGATTTACTTCGGGTCCGAAGTCAACATCCGTTTTACCACGAGTGGCGACTGTGATCTGAGACTTCCCTTCCCACAGCAAGTGATCCACCAGACGTTTACCGAAAAAACGTGTACCCCCAAGTATAAGGACTTTATTCATCCAAAAAACCTCCTATCTTGTTCGTTTATGTTTAACAATGTGAAGCATGGTGTGAGCGTTCCGTTGAAACTCATATGAAGTTGGTTCTTCGGATACCGTGTACCCTCGCTCTTCGAGTATTAATTTTAACTCATCCATGTGTTTGTAACGTTGGCCAGACAGATCCACTGTTGGAAAAATGCGAACCTCTCGTTTGGTCACACGCAGTAGTTCCATCACGGTTGCAACATGAAAATCAACATCCAATCGATCCGCATACGTAAACAGGAAATGGGCGGATAACGTCAGATCGAATTGTTCATCCGCAAAGGGTAGATCCGGGAGCACAGACGCCACATAATGGTCAGGAAACATTCTCATATCTGCGATGCAATCTGTGATGGCACGAGTTCGTTCTTCCTTTAACCCCTGGATTGATCCAAATTGATCCCACACATATATGCTTTGCACCGATTCCATCTGTTTCATCGTATGCTCAATGTCCTGAAATCCCTTTACTTCAAGCTCGTCGATCTCATATTCGTAGGCAATATCCACGGCCATGGGGTCTGCACCCAACTTGCGCGCATGGCTACTGAATGAACACGCTCCACCTGGACAATCCAGAATGGACTTGCCATTAATCTCCTCCACATTCAGGTTGAACATCTTCATATATTCCTCGAAGGTTCTTCCTATGAAAACGATCTGTGTCAGTTCCAAACCAACAGAATCATTGGAGGGTTTGTTGCTCTGCTCATCTCTGCTCATCTCGTCTCAGCTACCTTTCCTGTTTTTGAATCAATCGTTAGGGAACACAAGCCCAATCTGCTTCCGAATCTGATCCATGACCTGCATCGTAACATAGGAGCGTTCATACGTGTTCATGTCAGACTCCTTTTTGCCTTCCTGAACCAGATTCACGAACTCCTCCACTTCATAATACATCGCCGGATGGTTTTGTTCGACTGTGAGCTGCTCCACCGTACCGTCATTGTAACGTATCTCTGCATGTTCCGGTGAGCCAATCTTGTCAATGATGATGCTGCCCAGTTCCCCCATAATTTCGCTTGGTACATGAGAATTGGAGATTTTGGAGTATGTAACAACCGCATCCATCCCATTATAATCCAGTAGCACACTGCCTTGTCCATCCACACCAGATTCCAGCATCATCGCTTGGGATTGAACCCGATTAGGTGCACCGAACAACGTAATCAATGGATAGAGACAATACACACCGAGATCCATTAACGCCCCATTAGCGAGTTCAGGCTTGAACGCGTTCAGGACAATCCCCTCTTTGTACTTGTCATAACGCGAAGAATACTGAGAGTATCCTGCTACATATTTGCGGACAGGACCGATTTTATGCAGGCTCTTCTGCACCATTTTGAACTGGGGAACAAGGGTCGATTTCATCGCTTCCATGAGCAGAACCTCGTGTTCTCGTGCTGTATCGATTATGCTCCGAACTTCGGCGCTATTTGCAGCCAGAGGTTTCTCGCACAATACATGTTTACCGTTTCTCAGAAAAAGCTCAGCCTGCTCTGCATGAACCGTATTTGGTGTGGCAATGTAGACTGCATCAATCACATCACTTGCTGCCAACTCTTCCAGATCGGTGAAGCGGTGTTCAACATCATATTTATCTGCAAATGCATTAGCCTTATCTTCAGTTCTTGAATACACGGCGGTTAACTTGAATCCATCAACCTGTGCTGCGGCTTCGAGAAGCCTTTCTGTAATCCAGTTGGTACCCACTACTCCAAAACGAACCATGCTTACCTACCTCTTTCATCTATAAAATTCATTTGAGATATAAACCACTTCCATCTTGTATATTGTAGCTCATATTTCGTTCAGATTGAAGGAAGGTACTTTATCCCAGATATTGATATCTTGCTTTTTAAGTTGAAACTTCGTCAATCCCTTGGAACTAGGGGTATAATTAGAGATGAGGTGATCACCGTGAAAAGTCCAGATCAAGATCGCATACTGCCCGAATCGATAGATGAAAAATACTGGCATGCCATCATCAACAACGATAATTCTTATGATGGAACGTTCTTTTACGGTGTGCAGACAACGGGTATTTTCTGCCGACCTTCCTGTAAGTCCAGAGCACCCAAAGCTGAAAATGTGCTGATATTTCAACATGTTGAAGAAGCGTTGGCACGAAAGTTCAGACCCTGCAAACGTTGTAAACCAACAGGCGAGCGGGTACCTGATCAGGAGTGGATATACGGGATCACGGATTACATCGAACATCATTACGCCGAACCTCTAACCTTGGATGTCCTTGCCACTGTAAGTCATGGCAGTCCTTATCATCTGCATCGTGTGTTCAAGCGGATTACAGGTCGCACACCGGTTCAATATATTCAGGATAAACGAATGACCGAAGCCCGGAAGTTGCTTGAACATACCGGACTTACCGTCACCGATATTGGCCGCCATGTCGGTATACCTAACTCAGCTTATTTCATTACTGTATTTCGCAAACACACAGGTCTCACACCTGCACACTACCGCGAAAGGCATGAGAACTTATGAAAACCAACCTTTCTTACAAAATACCCAAAACGTTACTGAACAAAGGAACAGGCTTCCTTAATGGATATACACATACGTTGAATCCTTACACAGGCTGCGCCTTCGGTTGTTCCTATTGTTATGTCAGACAGATGCCTGTCTCCTTATTTCGCAAAGAGGATTGGGGGAGCTGGGTGGATGTGAAACAGGAGGCCTCCCGAGTGTTCGCCAAAGAATTGCAGCGTGCCCTGGCGAAAGGCAAAGTCACGCTGTTCATGTCATCCAGTACAGACCCGTATCAACCCGCTGAGTACAAGGAGTGTATCACGCGTTCATTACTTGAAACGATGGTACAGCATCCGCCCGATTTTGTATTAGTCCAAACCCGCAGTCCACTCGTTACCCGGGATATAGATCTGCTACTGCAGTTAGGTGACCGGGTTCGGGTTAGTATGACTGTGGAGACGGATCTGGACGATATGCGCAAACATTTCAGTCCTTCCGCTCCCCCGATTGCAGGCCGATTACGTGCATTGGAACAGTTGCGGGATGCCGGAATACCAACACAAGTTGCGATCGCTCCCGTATTACCCAGCAGTGAACAGTTTGCAGCCATCTTGAGACCTCTGGTTCAGCGTGTATGCATTGACGATTATTTCATGGGCGATGGCAGTGAGGGCAAGCGCACCCGGCGACTCGGCCTGGAGTCGCTCTATCAAGAAGTGGGGATGGAGCACTGGTATCATCCAGATGCGTATCAGACTGTTGTTCAGCGGATGAAAAACGTTTTTGCCGAGGATGAGATCTGGATCAGTCAGGCGGGATTTGAGCCCTAAATGGCTATATAAGTTGAATTAAAGAATATATACACTGGACACTCCAATTACCGAACAACCTTCCGATCGCTGTTATCTCCAATTTTTCTTAAATTTAATAAAAACAGCCCCTTTCCGTGTTCGAAGGAAAGGGGCTGTTCGCCATGATATAAGCCATAATGGCTATCTTATTTATCCAATGTATACAATGGCAGATCCACCGGCAATGCAGCCGGGCGCTGACACGAGCTTTTCATTTGGTAAAACGTCTGCTCATCTGATGAATCATGGAATGCCCACATGGCCTCAAGTACGTGGTATGCCAGTTCCCCGCTCGCACGGTGTGCACGTCCACTTTGGGCTGCATAGGCCATATCTGCCACACCGATGCCACGTGTATTTTCCTGATATCCTGGGAGAAGCGGAACTTCCGTCCATTCATGTTCACCCAGCAAGCGGTAACGAACCGGACCGCCGAAGGTGTTGGGATCAGGTACCTGCAATGTGCCATGCGTGCCGTATATCTCAATCGGTGGCAGTGCACTTCCGCCAAATACGTCAAAGCTCGTAATTAGCGTGCCAATGGCACCCTGCTCAAACTGCAACAGACCCGTAACGTGAGTTGGAATTTCGACGGGAACCACTTGGCCTCTCTTTTTCTCACTCGTAATCGTCCGTTCTTCCATGGCTTTACCTGTCATGCCCGCAATGGACTTGATCGGTCCCATCAGTTGAACCAATGCCGTGAGGTAGTACGGACCCATGTCAAACATTGGCCC
This sequence comes from Paenibacillus sp. CFBP 13594, assembly GCF_014842675.1. Taxonomy (NCBI): domain Bacteria; kingdom Bacillati; phylum Bacillota; class Bacilli; order Caryophanales; family Paenibacillaceae; genus Paenibacillus; species Paenibacillus sp. CFBP 13594. The sequence goes on along the minus strand of NZ_JACYVQ010000001.1, from coordinate 611,043 downwards.
ACCGCCTGATGCGTAATAAAACTCCGGATCTGGGTGCCAGTGTTCATGACCACGGCTCATCATAAATGCGGTTGCCGCAACCGGCTTGCCGATTACCCCTTCTTCCACCAATTGAAGTGAAGTCTGGATACCTGAACCAAAGAAAGTCTCTGGCGCGCAGCCCACGAGCAATCCTTTACGCTTCGCTGTTTCGAGCACAGCCTGCCCTTCTTCACGGGTAACAGCGAGTGGTTTTTCCACATAGACATGTTTGCCTGATTCAAGCGCCCGCAAGCATACATCCGCATGAACGGAAGGAATCGTCAGGTTGATGATCAGCTCAATCTCAGGATCAGCCAAGATTTCATCCACGCTGTATACGTTTGGCACGTTATAGGCTGCAGCCTGCTCCTCTGCACGTTTCCGATCAAGATCCGCAACAGCAACAAGTTCCAGCACCTCGAACCGGTGACAATTTTCCATATAAATACCGCTGATTTTACCGCAGCCAATAATGCCTACTTTCATTTTTTTCATGCTTGGGGCTCCCTTCGCCGTGGATCAGAAATGGTTTATCCATTGAGGATGAATGGTTGACACTGAAGTTACGTTTACGATCAAACTACAATCTCATTAGTTCTGATTGTCCGCCATACCTGTATACACTTCGGTTGCTGCACTTACTCGACTCTTGGCAAGCTCTTTGCCTGCTGCTGTCCATTTGAAACCACTGCGCATCATTTCTGTCACGGGTTTCATGTCTACAATGTCTGCATGGTGTCCCAGTGAGTTGTAGAATACCCGCCCTGCACCCCATCGTTTCGTCCAGACAACAGGCATATCTACGGGTCCATTCGCTGCATGCGGACCAGTCACCACTGGGAACCGAGTTGTTGCCAATACTTCCACTGCCGGGTCTACGTGCAGGTAGTACTGTTCACTTTTTACCTGAAAATCTTCAATATGATCCAGTAACGGGCTAGAGCCACGCTTCATGTTCACCACATACTCAACACCATCGTTACCTGGATGAGCAACCCATTGTCCACCCGTCATAAACTGCCAGTCTACGTTATTTCGGAAGGCATCACACATCCCGCCATGAATACCAGCCAAGCCCACACCGCTCTGAACAGCCGCAGATACGTTATTGACCAATTCCTGCTCAATTTGTCCCATCGTCCACAAGGGCACGATCAGATCCAGACCCATCAGCTTCTCTGCATCCGCATAAGACTCCAACGTATTCGAGACTTCAACCTCAAACTGCTCTTCCTTCAAAATACGCTCAAAAATCGCTGCTACCTGCTCCGGTTCATGTCCATCCCAGCCGCCCCATACAATCAGTGCTTTACTCATCGTTTATTCACTCGCTTTCAACTAGTTTAGTTGTGCTCAACGCTAATCCTGACTTCCTCCGCCTTGCTTGCTCACTTACATCTCTTCAAGTGTCACCCAGCGTCGCTCCGTCACCGAACGTTCTACCGCTTCCAGTACAGCCTGACAGGCGACCCCATCGTGGAAACTCGGTGATGGTTGTCGTCCTTCAGAGATCGCAGTTACCAACTCCAGCATTTCATGCGTGAACGTGTGCTCGAATCCAATCGTATGTCCGGCAGGCCACCAGGCTTCGGAATACTTGTGTGCCGGATCGGTTGCCAGTACACGACGGAATCCCTGTACGTCCTCTTCATCCTTTGTAAAATATACTTCCAGTTCGTTCATCCGCTCAAAATCAAACCGTACACTGCCGAGACTGCCATTAATCTCAAACGAGTTCGTACTGCGATGCCCCGCTGCAAAACGTGTAGCTTCGAAGCTGCCCAGCGCCCCTCCTGCGAATCGTGCCAGGAACAACGTAGCATCGTCGACGGTCACTTCTCCTTTCGGTGCATCCGCATTCGAACTGCCCTTTGCACTCAGCCCGGTCATCTCTGCTGCAAGTGGTCGTTCTTTGATAAATGTTTCGCTCATGCCGATGACTTCCTGGAATTCACCAACAAGGAAACGAGCCAGATCGATTAAGTGCGCGCCCAGATCCCCATGGGAACCAGAGCCAGCCACTTCTTTTTGCAAACGCCATACCAGCGGGAACGAAGGGTCCATGATCCAGTCCTGCAAGAAAAAAGCACGGAAATGATAGATCTTACCCAGTCGTCCGCTCTCCACCAGATCCTTCGCCAATTGTACCGCTGGTGAGAAACGGTAGTTGAACCCGACCATATGTGCGACTCCGGCCTCCTCTGCTGCCTGAAGCATCTCACGCGAATCCGCGAGGGACAGAGCCAGTGGTTTCTCACAAAAAAGGTGCTTGCCCTGACGGGCTGCTTCCAACGCAATTTCCTTGTGGGCATCACTTGGGGCGTTAATATCAATCAGATCGATATCATCCCGCTTCACCAGTTCGCGCCAATCTGTTACACTTTCGGACCAGCCGAACTGATTCGCTGCCTCCTGCACTCCCTGCTCGTTACGTCCACAGATCACAGACATCTCAGGCTGCAGCGGAGCAGACGGGAAAAACATCGGCAGACTGCGATAGGCATTACTGTGGGCCTTCCCCATAAACTTGTATCCAACCATTCCGACACGAAGACGATTTGACATGGTCATTTCCTCCTTTGGAATAATAAAAATTCTTTCAATATGTGTACCAATAAACTATCGACGGATAGAAGAAGCACGGATGATCAGTTCGGTAGGCAACAACGCTCTCGCTGATTCGGTTACCGCTGGAACAGGGTTATTCTCTTGATGCGTCTCACCCACAGACCCATGCATAAGCTTCGATACTGCAAGTTCACCCATCTCAAAAAATGGAACCCTGACGCTACTCAGCGGCGGAACCGCCATCTCGGCGGCATCGGAGTCGTCATAACCCACAAATGCCGGAAAATCCGCAGGCCCTATTCCCCGCTCACGCAAACCATGCATGACACCAATGGCCATCCGGTCATTGGCCGCAAATACAGCATCAATCTCATGTAGGCGATCTGCTACAATCGCTGCCGCCTCAATGCCGCTTCGTCTGCTATAATTTCCCTCAAGCAATAGACTCGGGTCCAGTTCCATACCTGCTTCTTGGAGACCAAGACGGACACCTTCCATTCGCTCCTGGCTGTTGGAATAGCTGTCTGGACCATTGAGAAAAGCGATTTTGCGATACCCCTGATCCGTCAGATGGCGTATGGCAAGCCTGCTGCCTTCCACATGATCCGCATCCACTTCCGTAAACGATTGGCCCGCAAAATGCTGATTCATGACACAGAACGGGTGTCCTTCCTGGTGAAGCTGCTGCATGGCTGCCAGTTCTTCATGTTCATCTCGGGCACCAAGGATAATGCAAGCGTCCACCTTCTGACGCCGGAACAGATCCGTATAATTCATCACTTCACCCGGTGTCCGGAACATAACCAACAGATCCATGCCATTGTCTCTGGCTTTGCTTCCAATCCCACTCAGCATTTCCGAGAAAAAATACGCCGAGAACAGATGCGCCTTCGGAACATAAGGTAATACCACGCCAAGGTTCCCGCTTTTACTTCTGGCAAAACTGCGAGCAAGAGCGCTGGGCACATAGCCTAACTGTTCAGAAGCTTCAAGAACCTTGCGGCGTGTCTCTTCTTTAATAGGACCTACCCCATTAAGCACCCGGGAGACCGTTGCCTCGGAAACACCCGCAAGATCAGCCACTTCTTTACGAGATGCCATGAATTTCACCCCCTTCTAGCTCACCTATAAATGATGTAATAACTAAAAATCGATATTTATGTACGCGCGTACATTTTCTCATGCCATGTAACCGTTGTCAATGCTTTAAACAAAAAATAACGAGAGCTCGGGTTAATCCAAGCCCTCATTATTATCTTGCCAGAGATGGTACTTTCATTGAATCCGAGCACCCTGTAACCTTAGGGGGTCCAAGTTACTTATCAAACACACTACAACGATTACGGTTGCTGCTACAATTAATGGGGAGTGCAGCTCACAACGTCGTTGTAACGCCAAGATCAACGGAGGATTGACTAAACTCAGCCTGCTCCATCGTTTTCACAAGATTCGGAATGCGGTCCGATGGTTCAGGCGTGGATTGAAGCTGTCTTACTTTGTGCAGCACTTCTTTGTTAGGCAGGAAGTGTTGGGAACGAATGAATCGAATGGTCTTCGTTTTGGCACGCATGACAATCGAATCCGTCTCAGCCCGATCATCCGCAAGATACCGTACCCCTCCCAGAATCTCACCTGGCGTCACACCTGTTGCAGCAAAAATGACATCCTCTGTGCCGATCATATCCTGCATCGTTAACACTTTGTAAGGATTATCAATTCCCATCTGCAAGCAACGTTGGAATTCGTCTGCGTTGGCAGGCATCAGACGACCTTGAATCTCACCCCCAAGGCAAGATAGCGCTGCAGCAGCCAGCACACCTTCTGGCGCTCCTCCAGATCCGACATAGAGATCGATACCCGCCTCCGGGAAGGCCGGTGCCATCGCCCCAGCAACATCACCGTCACTGAGGAACTTGATCCGTACACCGACCTTGCGTAGAGTCTTAATTGTGCTCTCATGGCGCACACGATCCAGAATCATCACTGTCAGATCCGAGATGTTTTTGTTCAATGCGGCAGCGGCTTTCTCCAGTGTGACTTCAACCGGGTCTTCAATGCTGACCTTGCCTACAAGCGCAGGCCCTACCGCAAGTTTCTCCATATACATGTCCGGTGCGTGGAGCAGGTTACCTTTTCCCGCCACTGCAATAACCGATAGAGCGTTGTTTAGTCCTTTGGCCACGATTTCTGTACCTTCGAGCGGGTCTACAGCCACGTCAACCTCAGGCCCCTCAGCGTTGCCCACTTCCTCGCCGATGTACAACATGGGGGCTTCATCCATTTCTCCTTCACCGATTACCACCGTGCCGCGAATGGACACGGAATCGAACATGGCGCGCATGGCCAAAGTAGCCGCTTCATCTGCACTGTTCTTGTCGCCTCGTCCCATCCAGGGTGCTGAAGCTAACGCAGCCAATTCTGTTACTCTGACAATTTCCAACGCCAGTTCGCGTTCCATTTTTCCCACTTCCTTTCCAATTTCCAAAAGCATAACGTGAAAGCGGTACTAAATCCATCGCAAATCCATATGAAATTGATCTATAAAAGGCGTAGTAGCGCCTTTCGAACGATTCATACCTTATTTATCCAATTAATATTTTGATTGATTCTGCTCCTTTTTTCGGCTGGTTTTAAGAGTCCAATCCTCCTGATTTCTTACTTGAAATATTAATTTTATTTTCCATTTTCCGCTCGAAAACTAAATAATTCAACATGGTGGATTAACACGTCCGTTTCACGTGCAAAAAGTTCTTTTAACATGAGGTATATACAACTTATATTCTGATTGTTAAGACTTAACCTTATCTAACAGACTACAAACGAAAACGATTTTCGGCTGACTGTCCAAACGTAGAAATAAACTAATAAATTATATTGACGATCCTTGAGATCAGCCTGTTACCTTCACGATTATTGAGCAAAATTATACTGCCAGTTATGTATTAATCAGGCCTTTAACTTTTACTAAAGCCATAGATGCAGCTTATGAAGGTCATCGAAAATAATAAGTTTACATAATATTTATTATGTATTAATATTCGTCAATTTCTTCATTTTATGATTCAACGGTTCTGGCAAAACATAAAAAAGCCCGAAAGAATTCTGCTCAATAGCATTTTTCTCCCAAGCTTTTCCCTCGATGATCCAGTTACAATATCGTTTTGGTCATTATCAAATCAATCTGTTCCTCATCTCCCATGTAAAAAGCATGGGCTCCTGTCTGTACAAACCCCATCTTTTCATAAAAGGCGATAGCATTTTCATTTTTCTCCCACACACCTAACCAAATATTTGTTTTGTGATGTTCTTTTGCCATCGCTATGGCTTTATGGAGCAGCACTTTACCAAGGCCATGTTTTTGGAACTCTTTTTTGATGTACACCCGCTCGATCTCAAGGGATTCCACGCTCATCTTCTCAGACTGCGCATCATTGATATTCACCTTCATGTACCCAGCAACTTGATTGTTGACATAAATAAAAAGAAATTGCGAATCCGCCATGGACAGTTCCGTTTCCAATTGCTCCCGATTAAACGCCTTTTCCAGATAAGCTTTCATATTTTCGGGTGAATTTTGCGCTTTAAACGTTTCATTAAACGTCTCATAACTAATCTCCTGCAGTTCACATACATGTTCAATGGTACATCTCTCTATACGAATCGTCATCTATATTCACATTCCTTTAACAAGTTAATCGTTTGTTGCAAATGCAATAAAAAAGGGTTACATTGAATTTAGCTCAATTTTGTTGTATTTGCAACATAATATTAAAAAAGAGGTTGAATGAATTTGAAATATGTACTTTTTGTCGCAGGTATTCTCATCTTAACACTTGGCATTTCCCTTACCATCCAATCTGAATTGGGTACCTCACCGTTTGATGCACTTCTGGTAGGGCTGTCACATCATATAGGGCTAAGTGTAGGTAGCTGGGAGGTCATCATTGCTTTCCTATTAATTGGATGTAATTCGCTTTTGCAGCAGCAAAAACCCGAGTTTTTGGGACTCGTCACCGCATTCATTACTGGTGTCGGGATTGATATCTGGCTTTATGTATCTGATTCCTTGATCACACCCGAAGTTTGGTACAGCAAATTAATGACTTTTGTCATTGGTTTAGTGATCATAAGTATCGGCACGGCAATTTATTTACAGACCAATTTTGCACCCATTCCGATTGACCGCTTAACATTAATTTTGCATGAAATCACTCGAACTCCCTTATTTGTATCGAGAACATTCATTTACCTTGTATTTTTAATTCTGGCGTTTCTGCTCAGTGGACCGATCGGGCTTGGAACGTTGATAACCGTATGTTGTGCAGGTGTACTTCTTCAGTTCATTTTGGGCCATACGAAAAAGATAATAGATCGCATATGAACAGACATGGATACATCGTCACATACTAGAAGTGATAAAGAACATTCCGTCTAATCGGTGTACACCTTCTACACCATAAAAAGGCTGAATCAGAGGTTCAACCCCTGATCCAGCCCATTAAACGTGCTACCTACCTTTACGGCTCAATTCCCCATACCAACTGACCGTTCACATACCCGGTGACCTTATCATGGTTTGCGAACTGACTACCAGATGCCTTAAACGAGTAATCATTAGTCTGTGTGTAATTCGTCCAATTGTTTTTGGAAAAGCGAGTTTGAACCTCTGCGCTCTGGCCCGCATTCAGTGATCCCGCTGCACTTGTAAAGCCCACTTCAAGATAATGATCCGCTCCGGCAACTGGAGTCGCCAGTTTAACGAATTGGCTCGTTACATTTGTGCTGCCCATACTGGCCCAGTCGGACCAGAAACTCTGAGCTTCCTCCCCGTCAATTGTATAGTAATACCGGAGTTTTACATCACTTAACGGAATAGCCGAATTGCCTGAGTTGACCAATTTGAATTTGGGTGAAATTCCGTTGGTGGATGCAATTGTATTGCCGTTAAAAGCTTGAATCGTCAAATCCCCTGCTGGGACAGTAACGGTGCTATCTACGACGTTCACCGTTAGCACAGCGTCATTTCCTCCATTGAAGTGAAAGGTCAATACGTTCTGGCCCAGCGGAAGCGTGGCAAGATAGGATTTGTTCAGAACAACAGCAGAGCTGGATGCTGTATAATTCTGACCCGCTACAAGTGTAACATTCCCCTTTTTGATGCTTGTAAGTTGACGACCGTTTAAGGTGAGAGATACGGAAATATCCTGTGCGGAATTCGTCGCTTTATCAAATGTTGCATTCACAGGAGAAATCACAGCATTTGTACCCGGTGTTGAATCCACAATTTTGACTTTTAACACAGGGTCCTGACCTTGAATAAAATCCAGAACAATCGAATGCTCACCAACTGGCAGTGTCGCCAGATAAGCTTTTTTCAGCAGCAATGTGCTTCCGTTCAAGGTATAGTCTGTCGTTGCGGTCAACGCATTGTTGCCTGCCCGGAGAGCAGTTAGCGTATTGCCGTTTGCATTCACGGTTACGGTTTTATCGCTTTGATTGGGTGTGTATTTGTCAAATTCAAAGTTTCCAGGTGTGATGGATGCACTGGGGTTGGGATTGTTAACCTTTAGATTTGGCAGCTCATCCAACGTAATGACATAATCACTTTGATAAAGCGTTTTCAGTGTTGCCGGGTAATTAAATGCAGAACTCATCAGATGCTCGCCATACCAAGGACAGAAGTACAGCCATCCTGACTTCTCCTCTGTCAGATTTTTCACGCTTGGAATCGTGTCGTTCTCCGTCATCGCTACCATTTTTGTACCGCCCGTCAACTCAACAAGCTTATAGAAAATCGAGGTAATTGCATCCTCATTTGGTACGCCAGACAAACCGTCATAACGGTTGTAGATCGTATTGTATTTATCATATCCGACAAGATCTACCTGATCATCGCCCGGATACCAGGCAGGAGAAGTGCTGTATACGTAACTGTTGTAGGTCCAGATCAGATTGTGCAAGCCATACGTCTCGGTCAATTCGGTATAAAGCAGATCCCATAGCTCTTTGTACACTTCTGCGCCTGCCGAAGCCCACCAGAACCAAGCACCTTCCCCGTTCAGCCCGCCGTTGCCTTCTGCTTCATGATACGGACGGAAAAGCACTGGCACATCGTTATCTTGCAAAATCAGCAATTGTTCGGCCAGATCCTCGATGGTCATCATCACGTATTGATACTCTTTCGTACCGGGAATTACCGCATTTGATGTATTAAAATTCGTTTCGGTTGGCTTGTACGTAGCTTCTTTCCAATCCACAAAGTCCCCAAGCTCATACGTATTGAAATTACGAGGCACATTGATATGCCAGGAAGCTGTTGCAATACCTTCACGGTTATTCACCCAATCAATCATGCGATCGGTTGTGCCGTCCTCCCAACCATACAACGGATTATAGTTCATCAGATCAAAGCCACGGATAGCCGGATACTTTCCGGTCAAATCATGAATCCACTCGAATTCAAGCTCTGTATCTCCGTCATTCCCTCCTCCGTAGATCTCTTGCTGACCAGAAATAATGTTGTTTCCGTATACCTCCGTTAAATAATTCATCAAAATTTGAGTTTCCGGTGTAGCTTCAGGATCAGTGAGAACTGGCTGCACATTCAGGGGATCCAGATCAGCATGATCCACTGTAAAAGTATCAAAATACGCGAAGCCCCAGCCAGCCTTCAGCTCAATCGTATTGTCACCCTGATTCAGCTTGTGAAAGCCAAAATCGAAGTCTGACCATGTTGTCGTGTAAGGCAGCATGTACGCACCTTTCGTAACACCATTCACGATTAAATTTTGTGACCTGCCATCTGCACTGAGCTCCTGCATATATCGTGTGGAGATTGCGTACATGCCGGTTTCCGGGACAGTAACTGTGAAGGTTAATGTGCCAGAGTTCTGCATCCAGACAAATCCGGCCCCTGAGAATCCGGGCTTGGGTTGTCCATAGATTGAAGTAACCACTTGAAGATCCGGGGTGAGCTGCGCATCTTCGCTTTCGATGGTGAACAATGGTGTGTCTGCATGAACGGGCGCTATCATTAATCCAAGCAGTAGGACCAATGCCAGCATCATTGCGGTTGCCTTTTTGAGCAAATTTTTCATCAATTCCATCTTCCTTCCCAAGTGAAATATGATAATGAAATGTCAATGAACCCATTCATGATGGCGCTTTCATTTTAAACATAGCACGCATGCCAATATTTGTAAATATATGGTGAATACGAATGTTGGAAATTCTTTTGTACCAGTACTTTGAATGTCATTACTCCATCGTCTCACCAATAGTGATGAAAATCGAAAACGGTTCATTATCTAACCAGATTTGGGCCTAGAACTTCATCTCACATTAGATGATTGTACTTGGCAGAAAACCTATAAAAACAAAAAAAAGCATTCCTGGATCGGATGCTTTTTCAAAGAACGTTTCTTCAATTGCCCTTGCTATATCTACGTCCTGCGCACCAACTCAACTAACGGTTTCCTCGGCAGACGTCTCCTTTATCACACAGCGTTCCCCTGCCTTGCGTACCGCCCGAATAATGCCACCATAGCCGGTACAACGACACAGATTCCCGCACAACCCCGTTTCAATCTGTTCTTGAGAAGGCTCAGGATGTGCATCCAGTAATGCTTTGGTTGAGATCACCATGCCCGGAGTACAGTAGCCGCACTGGAAGCCACCTTCCTCCACAAAAGCTTGTTGAATCGGATGCAGGGTGCCTTTCTCCTCGCCATGCAGACCTTCAATGGTCATAATGTCACTGCCTTCACATTGATAAGCCATGACAAGACAGGAATTCACGGGCTCTCCATCCATTAGAACCATACATGAGCCGCAGCGACCAACTTCGCAGGATACTTTGGTACCCGTCAGTTGCAAATGAGTCCGAAGCACATCGACAAGTCGGGTCGTTTGCGCAATCTCCAGATGTTTATGTTCACCATTCACAACGGCTGTCCAGTGATTCTCAAGTGGCTTATTCATGATGGACTCACTCCTTCCTGCAAAGGTACATTTAAAGGTCTGACCAGTTGTTCCCTCGGTACAGGAAGACGGTTAATCCATACGCCTGTCGCCTGATGTATTGCAGCAGTAATGGCTGGCGCAAGCGCTACGGAACCAATCTCACCGATCCCCCTCGGTCCAAACGCATCCCCTTCGGGTAAGTCTTCAATAGCTTCAACCTCCAGATTGGTATGAATATCCTGAATGGTTGGGATCAGATACGTGTCGAGGTTAGTGGTTACATAACGGCTGTCCTGCATGACCGCATCCTCGGTCAATGTGAATCCAAGCGCCATGACACTGCCGCCTTCAATCTGTCCGATATAGCCCATAGGGTTGATAACTGGACCTGCCGCAACAACATGGCGCGTATCCAGCAGCTTGGTTTCTCCGGTCAATGTATTTACTTCCACCTCTGCCGCAACCGCTGCATACGTATACAAATAATGCCCGCCTACCACGTTGTCTGGCGTAGTTGGGTAATCAAACTTTGTATCGAAAATCCATTCATCGGCTTCGCCCTGCGTTGCGAGTTCAGCATACGAAACCACAAAGCCTGATGAGACACTCTCTTTCACCAGGTGTTGAGATAAACCTAAATAACTTTCAGCAGTTTGATCACTTTCATTCCCTATAGCAGACGTTTGTTTTACGCCTTCCAGGGCCAATGTTACTTCCTTCTCACTCTTTCCTGTCCCTTGCACATCTGTTTCTACTTCTGAAGTTTCGGCAGGAAGCTGGCCTTTGCGCCATATTCCCCCAGGCCCTGTCACCAGTTCATCTGCCGGAACGCCGGACATTTCAGACGCGACATCGAGAACACGGGAACGAAATGGAGTCTGCAAGCGTTGAAGAGCCATCCATGCCATCGTTGTTGAACGTGAAGCTGTGCTTGATCCGCTGTGAGGCACACGATCCGTATCTCCAATGATGATACTGAGATCCGATGTACTGCATTGGAATAGATCACATAACATAATTTCCAGCGTTGCAATGAGCCCCTGACCGAATTCCTCGTAGCTGAACGCCACCTCAATCTTGCCTTCGTTATTCAGGGCCAGACGGCCTCCCGCAGGGTCTGGAATGCCGTAACCCAGCCCTGCACCGTGCATGGCAATCGCTGCTCCCACACCGCGCTTGATCCACGGCGGCAAAGTAGGATCTGTCGGGGGATGCTGATGTTTTTGCCACAGTTCGGAGCGATCCAAAGCCTCCCATACTTGGGACAGTCCATCCGTAACCAGAATGCGTTGATTCAAAGGTCCGGGATCATTCTTTTCCCTCATATTACGCCTGCGGAACTCCCAAGGGTCCATGTTCATGATCTCTGCAAGCCGATCCATCTGGCCTTCCATGGCAAAAATCGCCTGGTTCCCACCAAATCCGCGAAACTCACCCGACAATCCATTATTCGTATACACAGACACACCTTCCACATCCACATTCGGAATGGCGTATGGTCCAAGGCAATGTTCGGTACAGAAGTTCAGCACGGGTGCACCCAGGGTGGCATACGCTCCCGTATCTGCTGTAATACGGACACGATGCGCTTGTATGATACCTTCTCGACTCATACCGGTCTGCATTTCAATCTTCATTGGGTGACGTTTCAGCCCTGCACGTACGGATTCTTTACGAGAATTATGCATTTTCACAGGACGTCCGCATTTCAAGGCCAGCAGTGCACCATAAGGCTGTACATTTAGTTCATCTTTTCCGCCAAATGAACCACCAATCGGTGAAGACACCACCCGAATGTCTTCTTCAGGACAGCCAATAATGCGCGCAAGCTGCATCCGATCTTTATAGCCATGTTGCGTTGCCGCGTATACATTCAGCCTTCCCTCTTCATCCGGGACAAACAGGCCACCTTCTGTCTCCATGTACGCATGCATCTGACGAGGCGTATAATACGTCTCTGTCACGATATGATCACACGTGGCAAAGGCTTGCTCGGCGTCTCCACGTTTGATTTCCGTCCGATGCAGCACATTACCTGGTCCATGCTCATGCAGCTCTGGTGCTCCGGGAGCCAAGGCAGCGTCTGTACTATTCAGCGGAGTGAGTTCCTCATACTCTACGCGAATCGCGTCCAGCGCAAGTGCCGCACGTTCCGGAGAATCCGCAGCAACCGCTGCAATGGCGTCACCGACATAACGTACAATATCCTCACAAAACACAGGCTGATCCGGGGTCGCTATGCCAAAACGATTCAGACCAGGCACATCTTTGGAGGTCAAAACCGCATAGACACCTTCCAACGCCTCAGCTTCCGAAGTATCTATAGACAGTATACGAGCATAAGGATATTCGCTTCGCAATACTCTGCCATGAATCATGTCAGGTAGCGTCATATCCGTCAGATATTGAAGCTGACCTGTTACTTTGGGTGCCCCATCTGGCCGCAGGTGCCAGCGTTTCCCGCTCTGTTTCCGATTCAGCAGCATGATCCCTCTCCCCCTTTGTTTGATCCCATTCATCTATTCGTGAAGTGCCTGCCATAGCCCGGCGCCCAGCATGTTGCCTGCGGTCTGCTTACGATAATGTTCCGTTGCAAATGCATCGCCATACGTCGTAAATTCGTCAGCCACAGCAGTTGCGAGAGTCGCCGCTTGCATGACAGAAGCTTCGCTACCAAGAAGCTGTTGTTCCGACTCCAGAAGTCGCATCGCCATGCCTGAGCCCCCGCCTGCAGCAATCGCAATCTTGGTCCAGCGATGATCCGAATCAATTTCACCGTATAACGCAACAGTCACCAGCGATGCACTGAACGTCTCCCGTCGACCCAACTTGCGGTAAAAGGAAACTTCTCGTGCAGCAGGCTTGTGCCCACTGTCCACATCAAGCAGAGAGGACGGTCTCATCGGGATATGAATCGAGATTAATACGTCCCCTGGATTACGGCTGCCATCCCGTCCACCCTGAAGCCAGGAAGACACACTGCGGGTCTCGATTCCGCTATCCGTCAACCAGTGCAACTTTGCATCATATACAAGCAAAGCAGTCAGTGTATCACCCACTCCGGACACAATGTTCCCGCCAATGGTTGCCACATTTCGAATGGAAGGGGCAGCAATTGCATTCACCGCTTCTTGCAGAATCGGCAGTTGACGCAGCAACGTTTGTGCAGCACATTCCTTTAATCGGGTCATTGCGCCAATGACGATCTCATCTCCACGAGTAGATATACCACTCATTTCAGGAATACGAGCCAGGCTAATCATGTGTTCAGGCGCTGGAACCAAGCCGCCCTCCCACTGGGTTCGCAGCAATGTTCCGCCTGCCGTGAAACAACAAATTTCCTTCAGTCTACTTCTTAACGTTTGCAGTTCTTGCAGATTCTCAGGCTGCCATACCGATGGAATGGCTCCAGAACCGTATGCCGGTGTTACCATCGCTGCATCCCCTTTCTCTCTCTTCCTTGGGCAGGAAATTCAACCGTCTGATCAGATAATTCTTCAAATCATATGAGAGTTCAGCAGCAACGTCAATTACCTTCACATCGTTTTGGATAAATGTATAAAACCTGTGTTCCATTTGTGCTTGATGCATCATGATCTATCGAAAACTAACGTAAACTCTCTTTCCCCATGCGTGAAAAGAAGACAAACAGGCCAACCAGACTGCCAGGTTGACCTGATCATATAATTAAATTATTCATAGTCATTAATCTTCTCCTGTTATATAGTCTGCCTGCCCCGATTCATATACATGATTCAAAATGCGTTCCAATTCCGGTTCTGTATCCGCGTCCCAGAAACTCGTCTCAGACAGTGGTACATGTACTCCTGAATAATTAGCGCTGCGCATAATCTTGCGTGCCCCCTCATCTCCATGCAGAGACAACAGAGGACCGAACATATGGGAGCGAAAAGCAACGGGCGGCTTGCCTCCCTCACCGTCGGTAGCTGCGACATAGTCACTCAGCTTGTGGGTAGCCAGTGCTGTGGTCACCCGATTAATATCCTGCGCTTTTAATAAAGGCTGATCCCCCAGCAACATGAGAATGCCCTCCGGTTTGTACTCCATGGCCGACAACACGCCAGAATGAAGAGAATTCGCCATACCAAAAGCATAGTCTGCACAGACAACAATTCGAAGTCTCGCTGTGGGATGATAGGCATAAGTGGCAGAATCAATCCATTTTACAGGCAGCCATGCCAACGAATCTTCCGGTTTGACCACACAGACCACTTGATCCAGCTCCGAATTCAGCGCAGCTTCCAGTGACCATGCAGCCAGTGACCTCCCGTCTGGCATGACAACCGAGAGTTTATCCCGACCAAGGCGACAACTCTTACCTGCTGCCAGAACTATGCCCGTCATTCGCATGTGCAACGCTTCCCTTCTGCCCCACCTCGGAACTCAAGGAAGAAACCTTATGTTTACATGCGATCAATTCCGCTGCAATGCTGATGGCGATCTGTTCGGGACCGTCCGCCCCGATGCTCAAACCAACGGGAGAATGTACATATTTCAACGGTGGTAAACCATCCAGCAGACGGGCTGTTCGTGTTTTGGAACCCATGATCCCAAGATACGCATACTCACAGTCCACTAACATCTCCAACAGTTCACGTTCGCGGGGGAAGTTGTGACTCATCAATATCAAATAATCCCCTTTGGTTACCTTTAACAGAGGCATGATCTCACATGGGAAACCCAGTACGAGTTCGGTTTCAGGGAATCGTTCCGAAGTGCATAAGGACTCTCGCCAATCAGCTACCACTACACGGAATCCTGCGGACCGGGCGAGTCTGGCAACAGGAAAAACATCATTTCCGGCTCCGATGATAATCAGGCGAGGTTTAGGCGTGTACAGCGAAGTCAGTTGTTGCGGAAGGCCCCAGGGATTCGTTGAAACCGTGTTGTTTGTCGCTATTTCAGCATCAACATCAGAGATATGTTGTGAATCACCGGACGGAGGGGAAGAGTGAGATCCGTTTGACGCAGCAGGTACCCTTTCAGGCACAAGCGTAAGGCGAGGTATATCGCGAGAATGTTGTGTTAATGCCATATGTTCATGCTTGATATTCCCACTGCTGTGTTGTACATCAACCTGCAATGAAGTTAGATTATAATATGCCACACGATCATGAGGGGGGACGAGCGAAGGACGCAAGACTGGCTGGTGCCCTTTTTCCGTAGGCTCAATCCGTTTCCATCCATATTGAACCCTTGTGTAATCATCTTGGAACGTTCGGGTTAACGCTGTTGCAGCGCCGGATTGCAAACACTCATGCATCTTCTGCAACGTAGATCGGAGTTCACCACACACTGGTTCAAGCAACACAACAACGAGTCCGCCGCAGCCAATCGTCTCCCCCCAGGACAGATCATCCTCGGGACGCATGTCGTACTCCGCGAATTCCATCTGGTTTGTATCCAGCACATGGCTCACCCGGGCCTGAAGATCACTCTCCAGGCATCCCGGACTGATACTGCCATACATTTGGCCCTCCTCGGTCAACAGCATAGAGACTCCCTGCTTACGGTAAGCATGACCCTCTACCTTGATCGCTGTTGCGAGCACACAGCGCATTTCACGGGCTGCGATTGTACACAGATCATGCATTTCCATATCGGTCTCCATCCTTTCTGAATTGCATACGTTTCCTTCGATCAGATGCGCTTCATCAATCTCGCAATGCTTTTATCCGACTCACGCAGCACAATACCACGATCAATTGTCTGAATCTTGCGATTCTTTAGTACAATGCTGCCATCGATAATTACGGTGTCCACACAACTACGTGTTGCGGAATAGACCACGCGTGAATAGACATCCGTCTCATAAGAAGGGTACGTGTGAAAATCATCCAGATCCAGCAGTAACATATCTGCCTTTTTGCCCACTTCGAGACTGCCAATTTCCTTCGACAAGCCGAGCACCTCCGCACCACCCATGGTAGCCATGCGCAATACGGTCCGGGCATCCATCACCGTTGGACCATGAGGAATCTTCTGCATCAGCGCTGTGAGGCGCATCTCCTGAAACATATCCAGATTGTTGTTACACGCCGCACCATCAGCCCCGATCCCAACCGCGATCTGACGATTCAGCAGATCCGGAATATCCGCTACTCCGGAGGAAAGCTTCATATTCGATCCAGGACAGTGAGTGACTTTGACTCCGCGCTTGCGGATGATCTCTTTCTCTTCCTCACTCAGCCATACACAGTGGGCCAGCACCAATCTTGGGGTAGCCAGACCAATATGATCGAGGTATACGATGTTACGCATTCCGCGTTCGTGTTCTACCAGTTCGATCTCTCCGCGATTCTCGGAGGCATGGGTGTGGACTTTGACATGATATTTATTGGACAGGTCGCGTACCTCTATCAGCAATTCTTCGGTACACGATACAACAAAGCGTGGACAGAACGCATATTGAATGCGACCTCCGCCAAACCCGTTCCATTTCTCCAGCAGATCCACACTCTGTTGCAGCGAAGTTGCTGTATTCTCACGCAGAGGTTCCGGAACCTCGTCTCCATGATCCATCATCACCTTGCCGGAGATGACCCGGATGCCGCTCTGTGCCATCGCCTGAAACGCCGAGTCCGTGTGATGTACCGTCTCCATATCCAGAATCGTCGTGGTTCCGCTGGAGATCAATTCGCCAAGTCCGAGCATTGCTGAATAATACACGGACTCCTCATCATGCGCTGCTTCCAGCGGCCAGATCCGTTGACGGAGCCAATCCATCAGTTCCAGATCGTCCGCACGTCCACGGAACAAGGTTTGACACAGATGAATATGCGTCTGGATGAAGCCCGGTAGCAGCACTTTGCCGCGAGCATCAATGACCTGGTCAGCCTGAACATCGATATGCGTTGCAATCTCCTTGATTTTGTTATCCTCGATCAATAGATCTCCAATGAACACTTCTTCCTCTGCATTCATCGTCACAAGCTGTGCGCCTTTCAGCAGGATCGTTCCCATGCCAATCTCCCCTATCTGTGTCTGTCTATATCGTTCAACTCGCTGTTATCGTGTAGTTATCCAGTTGAAATTACAACTGTTCATGTAGCTGTTACCATCCAATAGCTATACCATCGCCTCTGGGGTCTGCCGCGCCACTAATCATGCCGTCCTCACGAATGACAATGCCTTGCGACTGTCCCATAATACCGTCCCAAGGTGCTCTCGCTTCAACGTTATGTCCCCACTGGGCAAGGGTTGCACATACATCATCATGATATCGGTTCTCCACACGCATCGTATCGCCTTCTTCGCCCCAGGTACGTCCGTACACCCAACGCGGCAAGCTGATTGCTTCCTGAATGTTCAGCCCGTAATCAAGCACTCCGGTAAGTACCGATAATTGTGTCTGCGGCTGGCCTTCTCCCCCCTGTGTACCCACGAGCATATATGGTTTGCCATCTCGTGTAACAAGGCCCGGCATGAGCGTGTGGAATGAGCGTTTGTTGGGTTCCAGAACGTTGGCATCCCTCGGGTCTAAGGAGAAAAACGACCCCCGGTTCTGCATGATAACCCCCGTATCCCCTGGGACATAGGCTGCACCGAAGTCAAAATACAGGCTTTGAATGAAGGAAACGGCATTGCCTTCGCTATCAACAACCGCTGCATACGCCGTGTCCTGACCTATCGTTTTGGACAAAAACGGCTGTGCCACAGGTGGAGCAGACTGAATCTCATTCCACAATTGGTCTCCGTAATCCTTGGATAACAGATGTTCCAGCGGAATGTCTCTGAAATCCGGGTCCGTCAGATATTGGTCACGATCACGAAACGCCTTTTTTACCACTTCCGCCATCAGATGATAAAATTCCGGTGAGGTACGTGCTACAGAGGACAGATCCGTATGCTCCAGCATATTTAACATCATCAGCATCGAGAATCCCTGCGAGTTTGGCGGCATCTGATAAACTTCATAGCCACGATACCCCGTACTGACCGGTTTCACCCACTCTCCACGATGCCCTGCAAAGTCCGCTGGTGCAAGCATGCCCCCATCCTCACGAATAGCCGAAGTCAGACGATCCGCAAGTTCTCCTGTATAAAAAGTATCTCGCCCTTCCGTCTGAATCAGACGAATGGAGGCAGCAAGATCAGGCTGGATCAGCAGCTCACCTTCCTGCAAAAGTGTACCCAAAGGCGCAAATACCGCTCGCAGCGGTGTATGCCCCATGATGAAATCTTCATCCCTTTCCATCCACAGTCGGAGATTCCGGGATACAGGGCATCCTTTTTCTGCATACTGCGCAGCAGGTTCAAGCAGTTGCTCCCACGGTAACTTACCGTACCGGGACCAAACTTCCCACCAGGCATCAACCATTCCCGGAACCGTGATGGCACTAAGTACACCGCGCTGAGGAATAGCACTCATACCCATCGCTTTGAACGTTTCCGCATGAATGCCTGCGGCTGAGCGGCCACTTCCGTTATAGGCGTTAATCTCACCACTGGCTCCGTCATGAATCAGGAAGAAGGCATCCCCTCCAAGTCCGGTCATATGCGGATATACCACACCCAGTGCTGCACTGACCGCAACAGCAGCGTCATAAGCATTCCCACCCAGCTGGAGGATGGAGCTTCCCACTGCACTCGCCAGATAATGAGGAGTAGTAACCATGACCTCTCTGGAGATTGGCATCTGATTTAACATAAAGCGCCCTCCTTCCCTGCATACACATCCAATGCCGCCTGCACTGCTTCACCGGCTGGTAATACGTAACGATGACGGAGAAGAACAGCTTCCAGCGCTCCCAGCACATGAAGTACATTCTTGCGTTGGCAGCTGAATCCCATTGTACCGATCCGCCAGATTTGCCCTTTCAACGGGCCAAATGAACTGGCAATCTCAATGCTGAAATCGTTTAGCAACATGCTGCGCACCGACTCACCATCAATCCCTTCCGGAATAGTAATACAGGTGACCACCGGAAGTTTACTGGACATATCCCCGTACAGTTGCAGTCCCATTCCCTGTATTCCAGCGACCAACGCACGTTCATTCACCAGATGTCTCTGGAACCTGGCCTCCAATCCTTCTTGCAGCAGAATACGTAATCCTTCGTGAAGACCGTAGAGCATGGAGGTGGCTTCTGTATGGTGGTTCAGCCTGGCCGAACTCCAGTAATCCTGCAATTGGCTCAGGTCAAAATAATTGCTGGCAATGGTGCGGCCTTCTGCCCGCGCACTGGTTGCGTCTCGGAGTCCGCGTTCAACGGTTTTGCGGCTCATCAGCTTCTGTTCCACACGACTGTTGTACGTGAGAGGTGCCATCCCTGAAGGAACGGACAGGCATTTCTGCGTTCCGCCCATCACCGCATCCAGATACCAGGCATCCGTCTCCACCGGCGTCCCGCCAATGGTTGCTACAGCATCCACAACGAGTAAAATATCAAGGTCGCGACAGGCTTTGCCAATCTCGGCAAGGGGCTGCATCTGACCGGTGGAAGTCTCACCATGAACCATCGCAACCAGACTCGGTTTATGGGCATGGATCGCCTTGATCACCTCTTCCGGATCAAATACCGTTCCCCATTCCGTTTCAAAAAAAACGACCTCTGCACCACAGCGTTCCGAGATTTCAACCAGCAGATGTCCGAATCGTCCGTAGATCGGGACGAGAACTTTGTCACCGGGCTGGATCAGACTGACCAACACAGCTTCAATGCCTGAACGCGATGTGCCATCGACTGGATAACACCACTCGTTATCTGTCATATATAACTCACGCAGCATCGCCATCGTCTCGTTCATCAAGGACGTGAACTCCGGGTCAAACTGCCCGAGGATCGGAAAGGATAATGCTCTGAGTACGCGTGGATCAACCTCAACGGGGCCCGGGGTCATAATGGTCCGCAAGGACGGAGATAACTCTTTATAGTTGGACATCTGCATTCAACTCCCGTAACCGTATTTATAGAGTAGCCGGACCAGAACCCGAAAACCGTGCAGCAGGTCAGCTTCAGCTGTATATTCAAGTGGATTATGACTGATACCGTCCTGACTCGGCACAAAAATCATGGCTGTCGGACAAGCTGGCTGAAAAATCTGCGAATCATGTCCCGCTCCGCTTGGCATTAGCCAATAGGACAACTGCTCCTGCTCACAGGTATCTTGGATGTCTGAGATCATCTGCGCGTTCATGGGAATGGGTGTGACGGATAGATGCTCTTCCCAATCCAATCCGAGCTGCTGCTCGGCTGCGATACGACTAAATGCCTGGAGCATATCCTCCCAGCAGCGATCAATACTCTCCTGCCGGATATGGCGGATATCCAGTGAAAACACCGCCCGCGCTGCAACCACATTCCCAACACCCGGATCGGCTGTGATTCGCCCAACCGTGGCTACCAGCGGTTCTCCTGCTTCCAATGCGACATTCCTTACGGCAGTAATCATCTCAGCTGCTCCAGCAAGTGCATCTTTGCGCCAGGACATTGGCGTTGTTCCGGCGTGATTTGCTTCTCCGCTGACGGTGATACTGAAACGCTTCTGACCTACAATATCGGATACAACGCCAATCGAATGTCCGAGACGTTCCAGAACCTGACCTTGCTCAATGTGAAGCTCAATAAAGGCACCATATTTTTTTGCGGCCGGTCTATATGCACTATCGGGTCCAAAGCCCGCATCGCGGATCGCTTGTGCAAAGGTAACGCCGTCTTGATCCTTCAGATGCTCTACATCTTGCAGAGACGTTATTCCTGTTATACTGCGTGAACCCCAATATGCAAAAGGGAATCGACTTCCCTCTTCTTCGCATAACGATACCACTTGAAGTGTGCGCTTCGGTGCTCCAAAATGCTTCTGCAAATACTCCAAAGCAAGGACACCCCCCACCACACCGTAAGCACCATCATATTTGCCACCATACACCACGGTATCGATATGTGATCCGGTCACGATTGGTAATTCTTCAGTACCAGTCGCTGATCCCTTACCCTCGCCCTCCAGTGTGCCATACAGATTACCGGACTGGTCGAACTCGGGAGACAGCCCTTTTTCCTGCATTTTGGCAGCAAGGGCACCTTGTGCTTCACACCAAGCCGAGTCATACAACAGCCGTGTGACGCCGCCCTGTGCATCCGCACCATATGTCGACAGCCAGTCAAGCATGGCTTGCAGCTCCACCTGTTCCACATTTGGCAAAGGAAGCGGTGCGTTATTGGTACCGGATGACCGGTATACTCCAGACTCCGTCATGGTGTCTCCTCCGTTCCCGCTTCGATGGGACTAGAAGAATAAGCCGCAATGTGTTGCCCGATAGGCACAGGAGATAACCCGGATTCCGAGTTGTAGACGCGCTGCCCACGACAAAATACGTCTGCAATCTGACACTTAAAGGTACGTCCCACATAAGGGCTCTGTTTATGCGTGTAGAGCAGATCTTCCGTGTTCAGGGTCGTGCTCTTACCCCAGTCAATCAGAACCAGATCTGCATCCATGCCAATTGCAATCTCCCCTTTATTCTCCAGACCAAGCCTTCTGGCAGGCTGCAGAGAGAGCACTCTTCCGAGCAACGGAAGGTCGATATTTCGCTGAAGATGTCCTTCCTCCAGCATGATTAGCAGTGTGCTTTGTGCCCCGGATATGCCGCCCCAGATTTCAAAGAAGTTATCCGATTGTTTCATGGATGGTGGGCAAGGAGAATGGTCTGAGGCGATAACATCAATCAATCCTGAAGTCAGTGCATCCCATAACTGCTCCTGTTCGGAAGAGCTGCGCAGAGGTGGAGCGCATTTTGCTACAGCACCCAATCGGACCACATCCTTCTCGGTCAGCGTCAGATAATGAGGACATGTCTCTGAAGTTACGTTTTGCCCACGCCGTTTGGCTGCTGCAATCAGATCCAGCGCTTCCCGGGTGCTGATATGCACAAAATGCAGCGCACACCCGGTCTGTTCGCCGTATTTCAACGCTCGGGCAACAGCGACGACTTCAGCATCCACAGGACGAGACCGGATATAATCCATCGGTTCCGTCTTTCCCTCTGCGATGCTTCTCGTAGCAAGTTCGGCAACGATGCCTTCGTCCTCTGCATGAAGTGCCAGCACACGGTTTAATGTTGCAAGTTCTTTCATCCCGTCCAGCAGGGTATGGTCATCAGCTCTGGTAAAGATGTCTTCCCCATCTCCACCCGGCTCGGACATAAATGCCTTGAATCCCGCAGCCCCCAGCCGTGCCAGTGGAGCAAGTTCATCCCGGTTGCCGGGAACCAAACCTCCCCAGAAGGCATAATCAACATAGGATTGGTCGGCAGCTGCTTTCTTTTTCATCTCCCATACTTCCGGCCTTGTGGTTGGCGGTACGCCGTTAAGCGGCATATCGACATAGGTTGTGATTCCCCCTGCGGCAAGTGCTGCCGAACCCGATCGGAATCCCTCCCAACTGGCGAGTCCGGGTTCATTGAAGTGTACATGAATGTCCACAACACCAGGCATCACTGTAAGCCCCTCAGCTTCTATGATCCAAGTCGCTTCACCAGCAGTCAGCCGCTTGGACAGTTCCGTTATTTTCTCACCCGTAATGCCAATATCCAGTTGCTCTACCCGATCTCTCAGCACCACCCGGGCCCCCCGGATGATAGTATCAAATGTTGTCATGTGGATGACCCTCCCCCTGAATCCGAACCGGATGCGTGAATTCTCAGCTTCCCCGGTATGTACTGTAACCTCCTGGAGCAATCAATAATGGAATATGGTAATGGCTTGAGGCATCAGATACGGCAAAACGAATCGGAACAATTGTCCATAATGCCTGCCCCAGCTCCTCCAATGAACGATGTGCGTAATAACTCTCGACATGGAATTGAAGCTCATATATCGCTGGCTCCAACTTGCCTCCATCCAGCAGCGGTGCATCCAAACGCCCATCCGCATTGGTCACCGACTCAGCTACTTTTGTCTTGTTTTCCTGTTCTCCATCCCTCTTCAGGGTATACAGTTCGATCCGAACACCCGCAGCAGGCACACCTTTGGAGGTATCCAGCACATGTGTTGTAATTCGGCCATCAGACATCGACATTAGACGTCACCTTCTTTCCCGGCGTCACGGCCGTCTGTTCCCAGATCATCCCTTGTCATCGAGAAACCCTGGAATCCGTAAGGTGGTCTCGGTTCGGTAAATACTTTGCCTTCCCCCTCTTTCACTTCCTCCAGCACTGTTTCCCAAGTCCGATTGTTGGACTCAAATGAAACCTCACTCAGTTGCTCAAATCGACTTAACAACCTGCGCCCAATCTGGTAGATCAGATGTTGAATGGAAGCGGATCGACACTCATGAAATACCGCCGCAGCCAAGTCTCTGACCTGTTCCGCCGCTACATACCGTCCACGCTGATCATCTATGCCATCTCTCGGATCTTCATAACGCCAATTGATGTTCAGGAAAATAAATAACGGTCGATCCCATGTCTCTGGAAGAGTGGTATATTCATCCTGCATAAATCCGGCAAATTCACTGCCTTTGACCTTGATCAGTCTCAGATCGGCTACACCACTGAAATGGTTGCTGAGTTCAATCGAGTCTCCTGTTCGTTCTGCTTCCACGGCAGCTGTCGCACGATCATTCTGCGAATAACGAAATACAAGCGCACTCGGTCGATAACTCCCTTCCAACCCAATCGGTATATCTTCAAAAGGGATCTGGTCCGCTGTCATCTGAACCTTGCTCATCTGCGGATACGTCTCCAGGAAACGACGGCTTACCAGCGCAAGAAATCCTTCCACCGTCGCCCCTGTGTAATCCGCTGCATGTTTAAGAATGAAATTTTTCATCGAATCGGTGGCGACCACCAGCGAATTATCCCCTTCTGCAAAAGAAGGCAAGAATTCATCCCCCTGCACAGCCACCTTGATGTTCAATCCAAACAGAATATTGCTGCGTCCCATGAATGGAGATTCCGGAATGGACTGTATACCCGTCAACGGTTTGGTGTAGGAACGGTACATCCACACATCCCCTTTGCCGTAATACATGGTCCGCTGCTGCACTGCCGCTGGCTTGCTCACGAACTCATGTTCATGACCGATCTGTGCAAGCCATTGCTCCAAGCGAATGCCTGCAATCTTGAATACTTCCTTCAATGCAGTCTCGAATTCTTCTTCCCTGCCTCGCCGATGACGTTGCCTCATGGATTCGAGGATGGAGCTTGCGGTATGGCCTTTTACAGCCAATATGAATGGAAAGCCAAATTGGCTTGTATATGCTTTGTTTAATTGTTGAAGTTCGTTGTACTGCTCTTGTGAGAGTGAATCAAGGCCGGCACCTGCCTGTTCCTGAACGGAGTTGCTGCTCATGCTGATTCGCGCTCCAAGATCCGGGTGATTTCGAAGCAGTTGCAACTTCACCTGGTCATCCGATGCCTGAACCATGTTCTTCATCACGTTCATCATCTGTTCAAATGAATCAAAAGGTCGTAAAAGCCCGGAACGTTCAGCCACCCATGGTGACTCCTCAAATAAGCCGCCAAACGTATGCACAAACTGCGTGATAGACCAGTTGTTAACAAGTTTAATTAAGTCACTCATGTTAGAACCTCCGGTCTGTTATGGATTATTGTTCTTCATTCTAAGTGTCGTTCAATGTCGCGACAACAATATTTACGCAATTTTGTAATATAACATAACATCAGAGTTGTGATTTGTTTGCTATGCACGGGAAGTTCAGCTTTTATTGTCCTTAAACATGAAAAAACCGCATTCCATCAAGGGAATGCGGTTCATGGGTCTGAGACCCAGTAGCATTGTCATCTTGCACAATGCGCGGTTTAGAGTTGCACATTGTGCGGTCTTGCAGCTGCTTTGTCCCGCACAAACTTGCGGAAGGTGAATACCAGCTTTAATTTCAGCAGATCATTTGTTTTCTTAAAGTCCATTTGCAGCAAGCTGCCGACTTTCTCCATACGATAAGTGACTGTGTTACGATGCACAAACAGCTGCTTGGCAGCTTCATTGATCAGTCCATCATTCTCAATAAAGGACTCCAATGTATTCATCAATACCTGATTGGGATCACCATCCCTGGCAAGTAACGGTTCAAGTACTTTATTGCAGTAATTCTCCATGATGTTATCCGGTACATGTTGGAACACATAGGCAAATTCGAGCATTTCAAATTGCAACGCGCGGTCTTTCATGCCGAATCGACGAGCCAGTTGTCGGGTATCCAGACATTCCTGATACGCTTCACGGAGCGATTTGGGTTCGTGTTTCATTTTGCTGATCCAGAAACGCGGAGCCGGTGCGCCTTTTGCTTCTTGTGCTGCCAGCACATCACCGAACCGGTTCAACAGAAAACCTGACAGTTCCTCTCCATAGTCTCTCCCTGTTGGACAGGTATAGATGGACAGAATGCCATCTTCAATCTGAAAATGCTGTGAGGCCGTGAATTGCATCAGCGGATTGTATTGTAATTCACGATGAATCTGTTTAAGCAGCTTTCCCTCGGCAAACAGAGTCGGCTCAAGCGTGATCAGTACGCACTGATACGTTCCCTGGAACAGATGTACACCTTTGTTTTCACTCAAGGTGGTCAATTCCTGAATAGTCATTTTGTTATCCAAATACTGTGAAAGCAGCGTACGCATCTCATCTTGAACGGTCGGATTAATATGCTCGCGATAAGTCATATCCATATAAAATGCCAATACATCGGCAGCCTGTTGGAACAGCTCCTCCTCTGCCCGAAGCGATAAGGCTGAATCGGTAAACACCAGCAATGATCCGTATTCTTCATCATTCTGTTTGATCGGTACGCGATGACAACTTCCCTGATTCCATTTCACTCGGTGCATGACGGATTTCCATGGCCAGCCCTGGGTTACAGCATCCCCTGCAATGCCCTCACTGCCATAGAGCACATGCCCACGTGAACCAATGACGGCAAGCGGATAGTTCAACACCGTGGCAAGTTCGGCAAAGACATTCCGGTGTGGCTGCTGTTGCAGTGCAAACTGCATTAATTTCTTTTGCTTCTGCACAACTTCATGCAGCAATCGGTTGCTGCGTTCATGTTCAGCCTTGAACAAGGCATTCATCTGGTCCGAGAAGGTGAATTGAAAAGGAAGCTCAAGCAATGGTAAACGAAGTCGATCCGCTTCCTCGACAATGCCTTGGGGAATGGACTGCCAGAAACGTCCCAGCTTGATGCCGAGTCCTGCACAGCCACGTTCGTTCAAGCGCCGCATCAAACGTAGTGCATCTGTCTCACTGTCTTTCATAATAAAAGCAGTGGTGAACAACATTTCTCCGGATTTGATCCAATCCGCGATATCAGGAGCGTCCATGACGTTAACGGATTTCATCATCCGTGAAGTCCCTTCTCCACCCGCAACCAGTTTGGCCTCGGACAACGGGTATACCTGTAAAGCCTCTTTAACCGTAAGTTGCATGGACACTACCTCCCATATATATAACACATAATCATGTTATTTTCGTTTTAGCAGAATTATTTCTGGATTACATTTCTAATTAAATCTATATTCATCCATTTAATCTCGTTTGTTGTTAAGTATTATAACATCATTTTTCTTGATAAAGCTTACATGGCAAAAAAATAAAACCTATGACCTAATTACAGCGCACTTTCCTGTAATCGGCATAGGTTTTTAAGTTACTATGATTCACACACAACGGTTGGAAGGTTTTTCTATTTAGCCACGCAAACTCCTCCATAGGTAACTACTCTAGGATCAGTAACTTCAGATACACAATTCGTTTTATATTTTCCCAAATAACGTTCGTATAGAGAAGCAAGGCAGCGTATTTCATCTCGGAATTGTACTATTTTTTCTCCAATTGAGTTCATAATCTTCAGGTGTTCCTTCTCAATAGCGACTTTTAATGGAACAATGTTCTTGTTCCGCGACAGTTGAACAATGATCAGCTCATTTATTTCAGCTCATGGGGTAATCAATTTCCCTTTTGTTACCATTTTTTTCATATATAATCTCTGTTTTTCTGCCATCCGGGTATTCCTTGATCATTTTTTCATTTTCTTCATATACAATGGGCACACCATTGCTTTTGGCCTCTTGTCTGGCCGAGAGTGTTGCTTTTACTAAAATTTCATTCAATTCAGAAATTGACATACGTTTCATGTGAAGATACCCTCCTTAAATAATTGTACGTAAAAGTTTCACACTATTAAAATACACCTGCATTAATAAATGCCACATATTCCTCAAACGTATTTGAAAATATTGCAAAATGATGATTTTTCAAAATGTACCTCGCAAGATTATATATTAACTATCAGTGTTGTTCTGGCAGGATGTATGCTGTTTAACCATATATAGGCTTGAAATATTACGTGCTCATAACTATAACGAATCTGCATCACGTTTGGCCCTTTGATATTCTCTTTCATCTCGAACTGCTCGATTCCATTCTGATTGCGAATACTTAACATTATAATTAGCTTGTTTTACAAACTTTTCTTTTGAAAAATTGGCCTGTTTCCGTTTTTCCTCAGCTGTATCATATGCCTCACTTTTTAATCGTTCTTTCTCTTTGTGTAAATTACTTTCCCCAATATTCCATCCGGTACTATGGTTTGGATTCCCAAACATTGAGACAGTCTTATCCAGTAAAAACAGCAGAGCGAATACAATAGTACCACCGACCATAAATAAGAAATCAATGACCTTAAGACGCAACATTCCTCCCTTCAAGGAAGATACACTTCCCTTTCTTAATAACTTCAACATTCTAGCTTTATCTTTCTGTCTTAGAATTCCTCCATCATATTTTCCTGCCTCTATCTCTTCAATCAATCTTCCGTTTGTATTTGTTACACGAACCATAACTTTATTGATCAACTTTGCTGATATTACAGCAAAGACTATTGGAATAATGAATGTAATAGCTAGATGTATGAAAGCATCCCATACATCAGATACTAGCACTTGAGATGCATACGTATTAGTTAAGTTAAGTAGAAGAGACAGAATAATAAACCCACATACAGTTCCATACATACTATGCCATTTGAATTTTTTTTCATCATCAAAGGAGATGGGTTGCCTTTTAAACTTATTCGTAAGTAGCTTTACAACTAAAATACTGATAAAGCCAGCGGGGATTACAAATATCACACCATAAATACCAAGTGAGAAATGATTTGTATGAGAAGTGTATAAACCTCCTTCAAAAATCACCTCTTGAGTCATTACTCGATTGATCAATTTATTGATTGCAATGGTCAAAATAACCGTTAGGATAATTACGGGTAAAGTCTTTCCCTTCAAAGTTTCCTTCATTGTCCATTTGTTCATCTCTTTCATTCCTTTACTCATCATCTAGGTTTCTAATTAGCAACCAAGATAAATATAGATTCTATTATCGTCCTCTTTGTTAAAGAGGCTTCCTATTCGATTACTCTAGTGCATTTTTGTTCATGAAACCATCAACCTTACATCCTTTCTGCTATTGCGGTTAAAACTAGTTTCTTGACTACCTCAAATGTCGTATGTACTTATTGTTCAGTATTTTACTATGCATAGTTATATAAAACCTAAATACGAACAAATCCACGTGCAAACCCCTATCTCGGGAAAAGTACGCACGGCGGCGATGTCATTTAACTTTATCGTGTCGCCGGTCGCTTGAAATTCTCTCTTGGACCGTAAACACCATCACCCTCATGTGCTACTAAGATAGTACCGAATTTCACACTAATCAACAAAAAGGTGACTGTTATGGATCGTCCTGTTGTCTAGCTCTAGTTCAGAAAAATGTTTCTCCGAAAAAGTAAAATGCTCCTTTGGATGCGGTAAAGATACCTAATTAATGCAACTATTTTGCGTTCTCCCCCCCTTAATTACAATCCAATACCAACTCCAGGGATAATAATGTATATCGCTAACCACAAATCGATAAGGTTAATGCGTACGACGGGTTGTTTACTTTAATAGTGACAACCCAAGCAGTTCCATTAGATATCCCCCTTCTTATTTACTATTGATTAAGAAGATAACTTGATCTACTTATGTATGTAATTTGCATAGATCGTAGTCTTTTTTGAACTTTCATTAAAAAATCCCCCAGAAGGGGGACTTATTTAACCTTTGTGAAATCTACTTTATAGGTTACAGACATTTCTTTACCTGCATACATATAAACTAGCTCAGCTGGCTTGCTAAAATCGATTTTAGAATTATCAAAACTTGCATGTAAGACTGACACATATGCTGGAGCTTCTGGCCATGATCCGCTCATTGAGACATCGTCCTTACCTCTTATATCTTTTGGTTGATAAACTTTACTCCCTTGTTTCAATACCACCTTAAGATTCTTTGTAAAAGTAATACTATTGCCATACGTACGTAGCTCGAAATCTAATCTATTCAAACCTTTGTAGAGTGCTAAGAACTCTTTTGCATCTTTTAATGTATATGTATCATAATCGTTAAACTTTAGAAAAGAGGCTCTAACTATATTATAATATGGGGAAGATACCCAGACATCTGGTTGCCATATTTCAAGTTTATCAATTGAAATCTTTAATTTTTGCTTATTATTGAAATCAATTACGGCATCATATCCTTTTTTGCCTATTGCAATTGCATTTTTAAGTTGCTGATCTGATAAATTAAAAATACTAGATTTGACTTTATTGCTTGCTTTCTGTTCTGTTGTGCTCGTAATTTCAATGTTACTTGTGGTTGTATTACTAGCTGCCATGGCCGATCCAGAAAATAGTGTTGACATAATAAGCAATGAGACTAGTAACTTTTTCATCTGATCCTCCAAATATAGGTATTTAGTATATTTTATCCTATCTGTAGATGTAGGTAAATGGTTTTATTTTAGATAATACTTTAGAACTACAAGATATTCTATTAGAAGGACTCTTTAATGCACAGTAGAATGCATTTTGGCAACTAAACAAATAAAGACAACTCTGTCGGACGATGGTCCCCTTCCCATCCAGATCTGCTCCGTTTGCGGACATCGGGTTGGAAAGAGAGAACTACATATCCGAGAGTAAGGCTGCACCAGCTGCGGCGTTCATCATGACCGCGACCGTCAACGCGAGTTTGAACATTCGAGATGAGAGCCTGCGCCTGATACGTCTGACTCCCTCCGTTTAACGAACACCGAACCGCAGGAACGGCAGGGATCGCTTGGCCGAAAAACCTAACCGCTGCTTGAATCTATGCCATGCGGGTCAAGTAAGGTTTCTTCCAAAAAGCTCCGACTTCTAACAATAGTTAAGTCGGGGTATTTCACCAACTGGACAGTTAAAAGCATAATTTTCTTCTCAAACCCACCGC
The DNA here is from genome assembly GCF_014842675.1 of Paenibacillus sp. CFBP 13594. Taxonomy (NCBI): domain Bacteria; kingdom Bacillati; phylum Bacillota; class Bacilli; order Caryophanales; family Paenibacillaceae; genus Paenibacillus; species Paenibacillus sp. CFBP 13594. The sequence continues at coordinate 580,199 of NZ_JACYVQ010000001.1, read as the reverse complement.
GCTCATCTTGTTAAGGTACATCCTTGGATGGCAGATAAGAGAAACATGAGGACCTCCGTTTTTGTTTTTTTGATATTGTAGAGTAGTCTTTTTTCACCTAACTAAGAACATTATATTGTATCTATAATAATCTGGAAGTTGGAATTTGAACTGCTGAGTTTATAACAAACACTGCCTATTGAAGCTGTAGCCCACTCCTCGGTTATAGCCGAAGTTCATCTCGTTCCGGACTGAATCGATAAGATGATTTTTTCGGCTTCATCTCGAGTAATATATAAACTTTTGTCTTTATGGATTGAATTTTGCTAGTAAAACAGCGCTAGGAGTTTTTACATTGGCATACACCTTTACTGTCGCTTCAACTCCGTAGAGTTTAGCCAAAAGGACATGAATCTGATGAATGGCTAGTGCTGTCTTGTTAAACTTACTTACGGATTTTCGTAATCGTGTACGGCGTTTAATGTTGATATTACTATCTCTTGATCATGTTCTTGTCCCTCGACACGTCAACAAATTATCACTTCACTCTTTCGGAAATGCTTTTACTTATTTCTTCAGGATTTTCAACACCAATGATCAACTTTGATATTTTGAACATACCAACTTTCAAGCTATTCAAATCTAAATGAAGAGTTTCAAGCTCATTTTCAAAAAAGTGGAGTTGAAACCACCATTTGATCTAAATAACCCATTTCTCTTTTCTCCTAATAAAGCACCATATAGTTTAAAAGCTTTGGGTATTGGTCTACCTGTTGTTATTCCCTCGATTGAAGAGTATGGAATTTGCAACCCTTTATCTAATTTTAAAAAGGGTGAGTTTCCAAAGTCGATATTTACGTAGGTTTCCATTAGTTGAATTTTACGTTCCATATTTTGATTCCCCCATTTTCTTTTCAAATAATCCATTTATTTCATAACCCATAATTACATATAATACTACAGATACCTCTTTTATTCATGAAAGTCTAAGCACTGCCCTCCGCGCCTTCGCGGGATACGTCCTCCTTTTTATATTCCATTTCCAATCATTTATTAAAGAACCTACGCGTGTAGCATGTAGTGCTTAAACAGGGACTTATCTTTAACCTAAACACTAAGAAAATACTATATTTTCACTGGACAATTAGTTTATTTTTCCTACACATTTGTTAAATGAAATTGCATGAAATTTAGTTAGGTGTTTATCTAATCAGTAATCCTGCTCATGTTCTTGTCCTTTTCGGCAATCGGGACAAGAACTTGTACCGATAAAACAAAAAAAGCCGCTAAATTAGCGACTTCACTAGGAATATGTTCTTGTCCCTCGACAATCATCGTAGTGTCAGTGTAAATAACTTTTAGTTCAACTACGATCAGATTTCCATGGTTTCGTGATTCATCCATAATTTCATACGGGATAATACATCTTTGATATTCAGTGGTTTGCTGAGATAGTCCGAAGCACCTGCTGCAATACATTTCTCCCGATCCTCTTTCATGGCCTTGGCTGTCAGCGCAATAATCGGAAGCTGAGTCAGACCAAGTCGTTCACGGATCTGGCGAGTTGTCTCATAACCATCCAGTTCCGGCATCATAATATCCATCATGATGATATCAGGCTTGACGCCTCCACGCTCCAACAATTCCAGACACTCGTACCCGTTCTGGGCTGAAATGACATTCATACCGTATTGCTCAAGAGCGTTAGCCAGCGCATATACATTTCGTATATCATCATCAACGACAAGTACTTGGCGTCCGCTGAGCAACGCTTCTTCCAGAGGTGTCAATAAAACATCCGATTGTTCGGAAGTTATTGTAGGAAGCTTATTGACCTCAGGTGTAGTGGTAGCCACCTCATTCAGGAACAACCGCGATGCATTCATAGTCTCAGGTTCATCTCTTCGCAGTGGCAGGAACAGCGTGAACACACTGCCATGTCCTTCACGACTTGTTGCCGAGATTGAACCACCCAGCAAAGTCGCAAGCGATTGAGAGATCGACAGCCCAAGTCCCGTTCCGCCATATTTACGTGCCGTAGCCCCATCCGCCTGTTTGAATGCATCAAAGATCTGCAGAAGTTTGTTTTCCGCAATGCCAATCCCTGTATCACTGACGGAGAAAGCAATCACGTCGGTCTCTTGGTCTTTCAATTCAGGATGAGCCAGACTCATTTTGGAGATGGTTAAGGCAACTTCACCCTCACTCGTGAACTTGAATGCGTTCGAAAGCAGATTTCGGAGAATCTGGTGCAATCTCATCTCATCCGTCACGATGGTTTCCGGTAAAGGACTTTGGAGCTGAATCCGGAAATCTATTTTTTTCTGTTCCGCTGTTTTCAGGAAATACTGGTTCATGACTTCAGGTAGACTACCCAGATAGACATCATCAAAATCCACTTCCATCTGTCCGGCTTCCACCTTGGATAAATCCAGAATATCATTGATCAGATTCAGCAAGTCCTTACCAGACTTGTGTATGACCGAAGCATAGTTCTGCTCTTCACTATTCAAGTGTTGGTTTTTATTTTCAGACAATATTTCCGACAAAATCAACATGCTGTTAAGCGGTGTCCGCAATTCATGGGACATGTTCGCCAAGAATTCGGATTTGTACCCCGAGCTTGTTCGTAACTGATCTGCCACAACTGCAAGTTCATCGGCTGATGTCTCAGCAGCGCTCTTCTGTATTTCCAAGCGTTCATTAAGCATATGAAGTTCTTCGGTCTGCATTTGTAGTTCCTCAGTTTGAGACAGCATTTCTTCGGTCTGAGACTGAAGTTTCTCCGATTGTGCCTGTAATTCTTCATTCAGAACTTGTGACTCATCATATAACTGCTGTAATTCCATGCGAGTGACAGTCGAGTGTAAAGAAACACCAAAAATGTCCGTCAGTTCTTGCATCAGCCTCATATCATTCTCTTGCAATGGCTTCATTGAAGCAAGCTCAATGACCGCAATCGTTCTGCCTTCGAAGAGGACCGGTACTACGGTAAGTGATGTGGCAGATGTATATCCGAGACCCGAAGAGATTCGAATATAGTTCTGTGGCAAATCATTCATACGTAAAACTCGCTTCTCCACAGCACTTTGACCTACCAGCCCCTCACCCGGGGCAAGCGACACTTTACCGAGCGAACGTTCTTTCTCTCCATCCGCAGCATATGCAGCCACGCGCAGCAGTCGATTGTCTTTCCAGTAATATAAGACGCTATAGGGAACTTCAAACAACATGGCAAGCTCGCTCAGGAACAAGCGTGACAATCCCTCCAGATTGGTCGGGTTCTGTAAGAGTGTCGCAATGCCTGTGATCTGGTCCTTGACCCGATTCTGTTCCTGTACTTCATCCAGTAATTTGTTGGTTTCGTGACCCAGGTCCCCCACTTCATCATGTGTCCGCACCTGAATTCGCTGCTTCAGGTTTCCACCTTTGGAGATATCACTGATGGTTTGCATAACATCTCGCAACGTTTTGACGATATTTCCTGATATCACAATCGCAGCTGCAATGGATAACGTTGCAATAATCCCCCACAGCGTATACATAATCGTCAACAGCGTGGAGCTGCGTCTGGCAAGTTCACTAACCCTCGCCTCGGTCAGCGCGATCTCTGTGTTACGGAAGGTTGTAAGTTGAGAGCGCAGTAGATCAATTTCTGTTTTACCCGGATCAGATTGAAAGAATGCAACAACTTTGGCTTGGTCCCCTTGCTTTTTCAACTCCACCAACGGCTCCCCAGCAATCTCGATCCATCTCGTAATATGAGCTTTGATGCTTTGCAGACTCTGCTGCTGCGAAGGATTGTCACTAATGAGAGCATTCAACTGATCATAGTTGGAACTCCACTGGGATAGGCCTTGGGAATAAGGCTCCAAGTAACTTTCATTGCCTGTAATCATGAATCCACGCTGTCCTGTCTCCATGTTCAAGACATTTTTTTCAATCGCGTTGGTCAGATTATGTACTTCCAGATCATGATGAGAGATAAAATCATTTTCCTTCTGTAACACATTAATTTGGGCCGTAAGCACTAGCAGAACAACTCCAAATAAAAGCACAACCACAAGATAGCCCAATAGAATTTTGGAGCGTATCGTAAATCTTCTCGTTTTAGACAACGCGGAAACCTCCAAATATATACGAATCCCATTCAATTATATTAAAACTGGTGCATATGTAGTTTATATGGATACGTATAGTCTGACAAGCTTTAAGTTCATCGGTAAGCATAAGAAAAACGACCTGCTTGTGCAGGTCGTCCTCTTCAGTGATCTATATTGCTCATTTGGGCTGATTTTAGGCCTTTGGAGCGATCATTTTGGCCGGATCGACATATTGATCAAATTGCTCTTCGGTAAGCAGGCCCGTTTGTAACGTCGCCTGTTTCAAAGACAAGCCTTCTTTATGTGCAAGCTTCGCAATTTTGGCTGCATTCTCATAACCAATATGCGGATTAAGCGCGGTAACCAGCATCAGCGAATTGTTCAGATTATGTTTAATCTGATCCAGGTTAGGCTCAATGCCTACGGCACACTTGTCATTAAACGCAATAATGGAGTCCGCCAGCAGTTGTACGGATTGCAAGAAGTTATAGATGATAACCGGTTTGAATACATTCAGTTCAAAATTACCCTGACTTGCCGCGAAACCAATCGCTGCGTCATTACCCATGACCTGCGTAACCACCATAGTAATGGCCTCGCTCTGAGTTGGGTTGACTTTACCCGGCATAATGGAACTGCCTGGCTCATTCTCAGGAATACGGATCTCGCCCAATCCACTGCGAGGGCCACTGGCCAACCAGCGGACATCATTGGCAATTTTCATCAAATCAGCTGCAAGCGCTTTAACGGCACCGTGCGCATATACAACTTCATCATGACTTGTAAGGGCATGGAATTTGTTTGGTGCAGATACAAAATCTTTCCCCGTATGTTTGCCAATCTCCTTGGCAGTGAAATCCCCAAAATCCGGATGCGCATTAATGCCCGTTCCGACAGCTGTACCGCCGATCGCAAGCTCCTTCAGGTACTGCACACTTTCACGGATCATACGCTCACTCTTGCCCAGCATGGCTTCCCAACCACTGATCTCCTGGCCAAGCGTAATTGGTGTTGCATCCTGGAGGTGAGTACGTCCAATCTTGATAATATCCTTGAATGCCTCCGACTTGTCTGCAAAAGTGGCTTTTAATACCGCAATGGCAGGCAAGAGTTGATCCTCAACAGCCAGAACACCTGCGACATGCAGAGCCGTTGGGAATGTATCGTTGGAGCTCTGGGACATGTTCACGTCATCATTTGGATGCAGACGCTCTTCCTTACCCTTTTGCTCCAGCAGTTGGTTCCCCAGATTGGCAATCACTTCGTTCACGTTCATATTGGATTGTGTTCCACTTCCCGTCTGCCATACTACCAGTGGGAAATGGTCATCAATTCGGCCTGCAATAATCTCGTCTGCTGCATAAGCAATAGCATCGGACTTAGCCGCAGATAATTTACCTAATTTATGGTTACTGGCCGCAGCACTTTTTTTCAAAATGGCAAGGGCACGGATAACTTCCATCGGCATATGTTCACTGCCAATCGGGAAATTCTCCTTGCTGCGCTGCGTCTGAGCTCCCCACAGCCTGTCGGCTGGTACTTTCATTTCGCCTAACGTATCTCTCTCAATGCGGTATTCCACTTGCTTGTCCTCCTCCAAAAAGATGGTTTGGGTCTCTACAAAGCTTGTGTATCTCGTCATATTATACATGATTTACGAGCAGGTTTTCACCTTTTCGACAAAATTGTAAGCGCAGCGCAAAATGAGCGTGAATTATTTTTGTGACGCAATTGGATACAATCGGCTGCTCTGTTCGAATAGTTCACCTGGTTCCAAACCGATCAATCCGATTTCTTCTGCAGGTATGCCTTCAACATTAGGAGCGTTAACCAGGTTCATCTGTGGTTCAGGACAGAAGAATTCGCCACCCATGTTATTGTTCCAGATCATCCAGTGCTTGTAGGAGGTACCCACATCGTATACCAGTTTGTCTCCAGTACGGTGATCCGTAAGTTCCATATAGTTACGTCCATTCTGCGGCTCCGCAGTGTAATGATTATCCATGGCAGCAAAGAACGGACTAACACCGTCTTTTTTCAATTGTTCTTCCTCAGGTGTAAGCGGTTGAAATTGTCCTGTTGGCAGAGAACGCTCATTCAATTCACGACGTTGTCCAATCGTAACTTTGGCCGTGTAATCCGAGGCCTGACTGTCCGGTGCAAAAGGTACAGCAATCGCCGTGTGGAATGCAAACAAATTCGGCATATATTCAGTCCCGTTGTTGCGGACGATCAATTGTTGCTGAAGTCCTTGGCTACTCAAAGAATAACGGAGCGTCACTGTGAACGTAAACGGCAGGTACTGATGGAATGTATGCCCTTCTTTCACGTCCTGGCTAAGCAACACATAACTCTCCAGCTGATCCGAACCGTATCCCTCAACCTTCCACTCGGCATCATGCAAAAATCCATGCAAATGGTTACCTGTAGCCGGTTCGTTCACAGGCAACTGATAAACTTTACCATTCCAGGGGAAACGTCCATCCTCATAACGGTTTGGTGGAGAAAGAATCGGAATTCCATAGACCGCAGGTGCAGCCATAAATTCATCCATCTGATCCTGATTCGGCTCTCTCAAGTAACGGAAACCCTTTTCTGTATCACGAAAAGCAACGAGGTTGGCACCCACGCTAGGAATAACTGCCGCTTCAAACTGATTAAAACGAAGCCAAACGGCCGGAATCCCTCCAAATTGTTCTTCAAATGCTGCATTTTGCTGTGTCATCGTTATATGTACCTCCTGCATACTAAGGTTATATTATACGGCTCGACTATATCATGCCCGAGCGCAAAATACCAATCTATGATAGAGAACAAATTCATAATAGAAAAACAAAAAAGACAGGAAAAAGACAGCTGCAATACGTTACGGCTGTCTCTGCTGTCTTTCATATGATGGTTCAATTAATCCACATATTTTCCTTGATCCGGCACAGTGCTCTCTTCAAAGTCCAGATCAAGTCGCTTCAAGGATGCACTCAGCATATCTCCGCTCAAGGCATGCCCATGCCCGGTAATCGCAAGTTTCGGTTCCAGATGCCTTATATGCTGGACAGATTGATGAGCAGCCTGCCAATCGGTTGTGAAATAAGATGGTGGGCCATGCAACTGTTTGTCCTGAAGCAACACACTCCACAGCGACTCCTGCTTCACTGTGATGATTGCGTCTCCCGCAATTAACAAACGGTCTGCTTCCCGAAACAGCGACACATGTCCAGGCGTATGACCTGGCGTGTGCACCCATTCCCATCCTGAGACGCCTGGAACGGAATGATCTTTGGGTAAACTGAATATCCGATCATCCAGATTGATTGCCTCATTGGGATAAGCGAATGACAACCTGGACATCAAACCTCCACCTACAGAAGGATCCGCTGGCGGGTAATCTTTTAATCCCGTTAAATACGGAATTTCAAGCGGATGAGCATACACTGGCACACCCCAGAATTGTTCCAGTTCAATAACGGTCCCTACATGGTCGAAGTGGCCATGCGTCAATATGATCGCAGACGGCGGACCTTGAAATCGTTCTGTTGCAACCTGAACAATATGATCTGTGAACCTCGCCATTCCGGTGTCCACGAGGACCCAGTTCCTGCTTCCTGGCTCTCCGATGAACACGACATTAACGAATAGTGTACGTAGACTGAGAATATCGGGCGCGACTTCTTCAAGTCCCGTCAACCCTTCTGTAATCAGATTGTCAGATGCCATTCACGGTTACCTCCCATTAGGCGGATTGTCTCTCTGGTTCCATTCATCTCGTAGACTTCCCTTTTCTGGATCATCTATTCAACATTTCCAATAAAATAGACGGTATACACCCTGTTTCGGGCATACACCGTCTAGTATAGTCATCGACACAACACAATAGAACAAGAACATCTCGGCTAGTTAAGCCGGAAATGCCTCCAAAGCAGCATCGAGCAATTGATTGTACAGATCGTCATCATTTTCAAGCAACTCGTCCATACGCAGTAACTCTTCTTCATCACCGGATTGCTCCGTGAAATGCAAGCTATAGTCCCAATCTTTTCCGTTCTTGCTCATGAAGGTAATCTCATATACTGACTTTTCGCCTTCTGTGCGGTAAACGGTATTTCCCACGTATCCTTTTTCACCTTCACGGCGCATTTCAGCACTTATAATTTCAATATTCACAATCATTCTCTCCTTTAATCTTTCATCTACAGGCGGTCTCCAACATTTCTGGTAAACCTAGTTTGGTAATTATTATTGGTTAATTGTACAATATATAACGTAGCAACGTATACCTTATACAATGAAGGAACCATTCTGAGTCCTTACATAGTTGTAATGAGGATTATAAATACGTGTTTGACCAACATCTATAATAGCCAACAAGCTACGATATTATTATCACATTGGAGGAAAAAATAGCATGAATACTTTTGAAACGAATCTTCAGCAATATGCTGAACTGGCTGTACAAGTCGGTGTCAATGTCCATCCAGGACAGACACTCGTGGTAAACGCTCCAATCTCGGCAGCACATTTTGTACGACTGATTGTCAAAGCAGCTTACGGTAAAGGTGCGAAATTGGTCAAAGTAAACTGGAGCGATGAAACCGTTACACGTCTTCATTACGATCTTGCACCTGATGAAGCCTTCTCCATTGAACCGAAATGGTTTGCAGCTGAAATGACTGAACTCGTTGAAGAAGGTGCCGCTATTCTGCACGTCATCGCTGAAAATCCGGATCTGCTGAACGGTGTAGCTCAGGAACGGATTGTTACCAGCCAAAAAGTGCGCGGCAAAGCGCTCGAAAAATATCGTTCTTATCAGATGGCTGACAAATTCAGCTGGTCTATCGTAGCCGTTCCTTCTCCGGAATGGGCAGCTAAAGTGTTCCCGGATCTTCCAGAAGCACAACAAGTCGATCGCCTGTGGGACGTCATTTTCAAAACCGTACGGATCGGTGAGCAGGATGCTGTTGCCGAATGGAAAACCCATTTGCAAAACCTAGATTCCCGTGCTGATCTGCTGAACAACAAGAAATACAAGAAGCTTCACTATACAGCTCCAGGCACAGACTTGACCATTGAACTTCCAGAAGGCCATATCTGGGTATCCGGTGGAAGTGTGAATGAGCAAGGACATGTCTTTATTGCGAATATGCCTACCGAAGAAGTATTCACAGCTCCGCTGAAAACGGGTGTTAACGGTGTAGTCCGCAGCACGAAACCACTGAGCTACGGCGGCAACCTGATTGACGGATTCTCCCTTACATTTGAGAACGGACGAATCGTAGATTACACCGCTGAACAAGGACTGGATGCACTCAAAAACCTAATCGAGATGGATGAAGGTGCACACTATCTGGGTGAGGTAGCCCTCGTTCCACATCAGTCACCAATTTCCGATACCAATATTTTGTTCTATAATACTTTGTTTGATGAAAATGCCTCCAACCATTTGGCGATTGGTAATGCCTATGCCTTCTGTCTGGAAGGTGGTAAAACGATGTCCAAAGAAGAATTGATTGAACGTGGCATGAACTCCAGTCTCACTCATGTTGACTTCATGATTGGATCCGGAGAAATGAACATCCACGGTGTGACCTCCGAAGGTGCGGAAGAGCCGATCTTCCTGCAAGGAAACTGGGCATTTTAATCCCGTTTGATGTGATTTAGGAGAGAGGAGATTACTCCTCTCTTTTCCTGCGTCAACAGGTCAAAAATTCAACAATTGGAGGGAACTCACATGTTAAGTTTTGAACAAAAAATGGATCGTTACGCTGAACTGGCTGTAAGAGTAGGCGCTAACGTGCAACCAGGACAAGTATTTGTCATCTCTGCGATGATTGATACCGCTGAATTCGTACGTTTGCTGGTACGCAAGGGGTATGAAGCTGGCGCCAAGCAGGTGATTGTAAAATACGGAGATGAAACCGTCAATCGATTGCGGTTTGAGATGGCCCCTGAGGAATCCTTCCAGGAGCCGCCGAAATGGCATGCAGCGGAGCTTGAAGAACTGGCGGCCAATAATGCAGCCTTTCTAACCGTATTGTCATCCAGTCCAGACCTGATGAAAGGTATTGACCCGGAGCGGATTTCCACCCATCAGCGTACATTTGGTCAGGCGATGGCCAAGTACCGTCAGTATCAACAGGCGGATAAAATGAGCTGGACGGGTGTGGCTTGTCCTTCCCCCGATTGGGCAGCCAAAGTATTCCCGGATCTCCCGGCAGCCGAGCAGGTTAGCCAGCTGTGGGAAGCCATTTTTTCTGCAGTGAGAGCCGATCTGGAGGACCCTGTAGCGGCTTGGGAACAGCATATCGAACGACTGGAGACCAAAGCCGTTGCCCTGAACAACAAGAAGTATCAAGCATTGCATTTCCTCTCACCGGGGACGGATCTTACTGTCGAGCTTCCAGAAGGTCATATCTGGGCGCAGGCAGGTAGCGTGAATGAGCAAGGCACCCCTTTTGTCGCCAATATTCCAACAGAGGAAGTATTCACTGCTCCAGCCAAACATGGCGTTAATGGCAAAGTGTCCAGCACCAAACCACTCAGCTATGGCGGCAGTATCATTGATCGTTTTTCACTCACATTTGAGAACGGACGTATCATTGATTTTCATGCCGAAGAAGGTCAGGATACGCTGGAAAGACTCATTTCCATGGATGAAGGATCTCATTACCTCGGCGAAGTCGCTTTGGTTCCCTTCCATTCACCGATCTCTGAGAGTGGTATCCTGTATTACACTACATTGTATGATGAGAATGCATCGTGCCATCTTGCGATTGGCAGTTCCTATGCATTTAATATCGAAGGGGGCAAGACGATGTCTCCCGAAGAACTTGCCGCTCGCGGCATGAACTCCAGCATTACTCATGTGGATTTCATGATGGGCTCTCCCGAAACGGACATCTACGGTATTACGGCAAACGGCGAACGTGAAGCCATCTTCCTCAATGGAGACTGGGCATTCTAACAGATAACGGTTGATTTCTCCCCCGTTATATATTTTCACTGAAACTGTCATCCAGGCTGTCTTGCAACCATGTGTTCATGGTTGCAAGACAGCCTTTTTATTAATTTTCAGCAAACTGTCCTGGAGGCTGCACACGCTCACTCCATCTGGTTTTTCTCGGACCAACCTCCCATTGTATCGTTTCCATATTATGTTGTAAAATGTAATGATACCAATGTTTGTGGATTGTTCACCAGAAAGGAGAACATCATGGCCAATCGGCTCCAGTTATTACTAGCCTCAGATTTCCATAATTTAGGCTCTGCACTTCAAGAAGAAGTGTATTATGAATATTATAATATGGTACATGGTCTTATCGTTTATATCATCAAGGAGCGTGCTGCAGCAGAAGATATTATTCAGGAAGCTTTTATCAAAATCATTAAAAACAAACCCATCTTTGAAGACGAGGTCAAACTGAAAGCCTGGCTCAAGGTTGTCACACGGAACACAGCTATTAATTATCTGAGAAAAAATAAAAATAACCGTAACCAATTGGATACGGATAGTGTTTTTATAGATATGGAGACGATGAATCAGACGGCAGCTTCCGTGGAAAGCATGGTAGAAACGCAGATGATGGAAGAGTCCATTGAATATTATCTCGGACAGCTCAAACCGGAATATCGTGTACTGGTGGAGTTACGGTGGAAAAAAGGTCTCTCCTACCGAGAGATGGCCGAACTGCTGGATACCTCCGAAGACATTGTGAAGCAACGCTTGTTCAGAGCCCGTGGCAGTATCAAGAAGAAATTACATAAGGAATGGGGTGGAAGCATTGAGCAAAGGCAAGTCCGATAAAAACGTGGAGCAATACGATTCAGAGCTGGAAGACGAATATTTCGACGCTGCGTTTGACCTAGCTTTTGATGAAGCTTTCCATCAGGCCGTTTCTGCCCCTTCCGCCTCCCATACCGAATCTATGCAGCAATCCTGGCAGAAGGTACAACGGGAAATTAACAGAATTGGTTTACGTAAAAAAAGAATACGTACCTTGCGACTTTCAGTTGTCGTAGCTGCGTCCGTGACCATCGGAGCCGTTATTTTCAGCCTGCCATCCGGTACGCAAGCGGTATCCCCTTTTGTGCAATCCATCAAAGATTGGGGTAATGGCATGAAATCCATTATCATCGAGGATCGCACGACCCATCTGGGGGCTGATCCATCAACAGCCAAAACGCCTCCACCACCGGAAACCAGCTTAGACGACATTCTTCAATTACAAGAAGAAGAAGCTCTTAATACACCTTCGTATGAGTTATCGAGCCATCTGCTTCGTCCAGTACTTGTTACGGAAGAGATCGCACGCGAAGGGTTCATGGGTGACTTTCTGTTATCCAAGGCCATTCCCGAGCGATTCAACAAGGTCAAATTCGAACTCGTGCTTGATACTGAAAACCCTGTGAATCCAGACGATTATTATGAGTCCACACAAATGAGAGTTCAATATACCAGTGAAGGCAAGAGCATAGAGGATGAGATCATCCAGTTTGATTATGTCTATGTCATGCCTGGGGAGAAAATTGAAGGGGCCATGCTTCGTGATATGAGCACCGTAAAGCTGGCGGATGGCTCGGAAGCACTGATGTATATCGGCCCACCCTATAACTCTTTTCAGTGGATGATGGGTTCCAACAATATGAGTCTGTTTGGAACCCTTTCGGAAGAAGAAATGACTGCGATTGCCAACGATTTTCAAGAGCAGAAGTTTCCCGGCAGCACCCGTCGATAAGATCAGAATAACACAGTGCCAGAGACATGTTTGCTTGTTTCCGTGGTACTTCCATCATACGCTGTATGAATACTGGTAACGCGATAATAATATCCTGGCATAACGGTCCAATCCGATGCGGCATTCAGTAAGTTTGTATTCGTTGCATTGTTGGAATTCATTTTAAAAGTTACCCATGCTGTTCCTGTCCAGCGCTCGAGTCGATAATCTACGGAAATTGTCTTCATTGCTGTATATGTCATGGTCTTGGTATTGACGATAGCCGATAGTCCACCCCCAGGAATGACTGCACCGACCGCTTGATAGATATGTCCAAGTTCTCGAGTGTTAGCAAGCGAATGGATGGATGGTTCCGGCGGAGGTGGGGGTGTAAGAGCACCAGAGGACACGTTGATCATCGGGCTTGCAAAGGCTGGTTCGGACGTAGGTATAGCTAGGATTGTTGGCACCATTAACAAGGCAACAAGGGTTATTTTTAGCATAGATGCTGCACTCTTTGTTTTCATTTTCCGCATATTGATCCATCCTCCGGTTCCATATTTGATTTTGTGTAAGGGTATAAACGGACGGATCGGGTGACAGGTTTCAAAAAAAATTAGACGCTCCGATGTTTCTGTCGGCAGCGTCTTTTATCTTTGCATGCATCTCCAGCATGGTTGAAACCCCAATTATTCCAGCCCGTATGTATTGGGTAATGGATTCACGAAACCATATTAACCAACAAGATTTGCAAATGAGGTATATAACTTGAGTAAGCTTCAATCCAAATCCAAAAGGCATCGTCAAAGCTCCAATCCGAATGAACTACACATCGAAGTTTCCGGCTCGTTCAAACGTTGGCTTATTATCTTGGTGAGTGCGCTTACCGCAGGGACCTTAATATATTTCTTGGCTACAGCTCGGGAAAGCTGGATAAGCATGGGGATTGACCGCTATGTATTGCCCTTTATGATCTGGGGACTTGTACTGTCCCCCATCCTTGCTTTTCTTTTCCTCAAGCAGAGCGGACGAACCCTTTCCCATGTCAAATTTTTACGTGTTTTCGGGATTGCTTTCTGCCTTCTGCCTCTGGTACTTCTGTTTTATGTGCTACCCGTAACACTTCGCATGGTGAATGATCACTTAACCCAGTATAAACAAAATCCGGTGTTATCCACCACTAAGGTGGGGGGCTACAATTCCTACGAGGTTACTTTCGTTGACATGTACGATATCATCACGATAAAGACACCGACGACAACCAAATCCACTCGAAAAAAGCTGAATATCCAGCATGATCTCGCTCCTGGAGAGAATGTTTATGTTACTTATAAGCGAATTTATATCAAAAATAGCTTGGTTACAGAGAACCGTTACGCCGATATTGTCATTCACGCACCCCAAGAATCATGAGCATGCAAAGAAGCTGTACGATGACCATTACGTCACCATACAGCTTCATTTGTACCGATTTCGATCTGGCTATGCGCCTTCTTCTTCAACCAACAGTTCCAGCTTAATCACATTCACTCGGGAAATTCGCTTATGCTCTGTCTCTTGAATGACAAATACATAACCCCCATACTCAACCGATTGACCAACCTCAGGTGGAATGGCATCTACTCTGGAGTATAACCAGCCCCCGATGGTATCGTAATCGGCACGATCCATCTCCAGTCCGAATCGTTCGCTGACTTCTTCAATCAGCATCAATCCATCAATAGAGTATTCCATCTCATCCACTTGCTCAATGGCAGGACGCTCATGGTCGAATTCATCCTGAATCTCGCCTACGATCTCTTCCATGATATCTTCAAGTGTGACAAGCCCGGAGGTTCCGCCGTATTCATCAATCAGAATCGCAATCTGTGTCTTGCTACGCTGCATACGTTTGAGCAGATCACTGATTAGCGTGGTATCTGGCACAGCCAGGATGGGCCGGATCACGGAGATGGTATCCGTAAGTTGGGATCGCATCAGATCCTTAATGTGAATAAAGCCGATAATATGATCCTTGTCTCCGTTATATACCGGATACCTTGTTCGCATACTCTCACTGGCAATCTCCAGATTCTCCAGCATGGACTCATTGGCATTCAGACAGATCATTTCCGTCCGTGGAATCATAATTTCACGGGCAGTTGTATCCGTAAAATCAAATATATTATCAACAAGTGCTAATTCAGTGTTGTCAATTAAACCGCTCTTATTGCTTTCTTTCATCAGAATACGTATTTCATCTTCGCTATGTGCCGAGTCCATCTCCGAAGCTGGTGCCATTCGGAACAGTCTCAACAAGCCGTTAGCCATACCGTTCAGTGCCCATATGAATGGATACATTAACTTGTAGAAGAACGTTAGCAAAGCCGCAGACCACAACGTGATCGTCTCAGACTTTCGAATCGCCATCGTTTTGGGAGCAAGTTCTCCCAGTACGATATGCAAAATCGTAATAATCACAAATGCAATGGCAATAGAGATTCCATGAACGTAGACTGGTCCCAGTCCAAATGCGGTAAACATGGGCTCTAACAGATGTGCAATTGCCGGTTCTCCCAGCCACCCGAGTCCCAGTGAAGCCAAAGTTATACCTAGTTGGCAAGCTGACAGATATGCATCCAGATTACGTACGATATTGGAAGCATAGATGGCATTTTTGTTGCCTGTTTCCACCAAAGCCTCAATCCGGCTTCCACGAACTTTCACCATCGCAAATTCCGCCGACACAAAGAAACCATTCATTAATACAAGTAAACCAATTATTACTAAATTTAAAATACTCGGTAAGGGGTCACTCAAATTTTCATCCTATTTGCCGTATTCTTCGGCAAATAGGTCCACCTCCTTCGAAAATGTAGGATATTTGCCATTCTGCCGTTCATATGCAATTTCAACTTCCCAATGCTTCCACCTCCACCTTGTTCTGTCGAATAACAAAGATATGCTTCTTTTATTATATAATTCTACACTACACAGTCAATCCGTGTCCTATGACAACGAAATGGCACAAACGCCTTTTTTCTTTAACAAAAGTCTCGATTACGCTGTTTTATTTACATTTCACAAACATTGGTTTAAGGAAACCAAAGAGAGCATCCTCGCTCATGCTTCCGCATGGCTGGACACTCTCTTTTTGCAATACTGTTATTTTCTCCAGATTCTATCCGCTAATTACGATGTCGACTCAATGTCCACTACGGTTTCCGAAGCGGGGTTCCAGCGCCACTTGGTTTGTTTCCCGCTTGGGTTATGCAATCCACCGATCCAGAATTCATCCTGCTTCAGCAGTGCCCAATCGACTTCTCCATTCAACACCTGAATTCCGAGTTCCGTTAGTGACAGGACTCCGTCACGGAATTTTTCATCATGCTGCTTGAAATTAGGGAAAGTGGTTGCACCGCTCATCTGAAGAAGGGCATGAGGTCCTTCTGTCATCCGCCTCAGATATGCCCAGTATTCAAGATCACCCATCCCAAGAATATGCAGCTTGTCCCCTACCTCGCGAAATAATGGATACGGATGCTCCACACCTGCTCTAATGGTCGCTAGTGTTGTCTGCTCAATGAGCCCCAGACCGTTCGATACAGATGGCAGACGGGACAAATGTGCCTTAAAGGCAGCTTTCGCAAAGGGTAGCGCAGAAGTGTCTGCCTGCAAGTAATCCAGATGATGCCGGAAATCAGTCGACGTATAGGCTTCCCAGAACTGTGCACCGGCTTGTAACTCGTTTTTCTCAATCACATGCCAACTGCCGGACAGACGTTCAATCTGTGTGGAAGTAAGCTGTCCCAGTCCTCTAAAATGCTCAATCTCTGGATACGAGTCAATGCAAAGCAGATTCAATTTCGTATTCTGGAGTGCTTGTCCTCTGAAATAATGCAATAGGTAAGATAACATCGTCTGATCATAGAGATCGTATTCGAACCATAAGACAATTTCCTTGTATTGTTGAAACGAATGCAACTTGCGTTCAAGCTCCTCAATCTTCAAGTATTCCGTCTGTGGAATGCCCAACTGCTGCTCTAACACGGATGCCCGATTCTGCTGCTCCTTCGTACCTCCCATCTCTTTGGCTACCGGGCCGAACGTATACAACTCTCTCCATACCAGGATGTCTCCCTGAATCCCACTCTCTCTTAAACGATTGGCAGCGTGATCCCCATTCATAATGTGTAACAATCCTTTTCCCCCTTCATACAAGTCACTGAATACAGAGACCAGATCCCTTACAGGCATAGAACGCTTGAGTTTGGATCGGGCATCGAACAATCTTTTCTTTAATGCAGGTACCTTGACCCCGAGGAAATCCGATATTTCCTTGAGCGAGTATCCTTCCAAATAAAACAGTTCAACAGCAATCCGCATCGATGATGGCAGTATTGCAATGGAATTACGAAGCGTACGATGCATTTCATTTTGCACCGCTTGTTTTTCCGGATCATGCGCCTGATCCTCTTCATGGAATACATGCTCCAGCTCCTGAACTGGAATCATCGTATGCTGCTTGCGTCTTAGCCAGCGATAACACTGCCTCTCCACGATCACCTTGAACCACCCGGGAAAAGCCTCAGGAGCTTCCAGCTTGGACAGATTGCCAAAGGCTTCAGTAAACGCCTCCTGTACGACATCTTCAGCCCAAAATGTATCTCCTAAACGATTGTAGGCAACAGCAAGAGCCATCCCGCGATATTGAGACATCAGTTGTGCGTAAGCTTCGGTTTCGCCCTTCATCGCTCCTTCAATCCATGAATTCAATGCTATGGACTCCCTTCATATAAGCATGCTGCTTGTTCTATTCATGTATAAGTGCCATGTTATCGCCAAAAGGTTACGTATGACTCTAAACTATAGTAACCTTCGTATATATGTTTATGTAAAAAGCTGTCCTGTCTGCGGATTACCTCCACATTCAGGACAGCGAAGTAAATCATTATGTGTTAAACATGTCAATTATCATTCAAAATGATGCGGGCCAATGATTATCTGCTTGGAGCTTGCGGGTAATTGCCTACCACTCCTGGATATTGATACAACAACGGCTCATCAAATGTAGCATAGTCAAAGTTGACCATCAACAGCATGATCCGTCTTCCAGTCTTCGGATCGCTGATAATAATATGGTCACGGCCCGCTGCTTCAATAATACCTTGGAATATGCGAGCATTCCATTCTTTGTTACCTTCGTATGTCATGTAGAATGTACCGAATTTACCAAGGTTCAAACGTAGAATATTCTCAATGTACGATTGCTCAAACTGTGGAGCCGTTGTCGTAACTACAGCACCCGTAGGTGTCATTGGACTTCCGCTGGATACGAGTGGCGGTACACTAGTCGAGCTAGGGGATACCATCCCTGGTGTTGGCGACATGGAAGGCATTCCGTTACCGATTTTGTATGACGTACCTTGAACCTGAGAATTGGCTTGTTGACCCAACACAGAATTCGCTTGCTGACCCAGTGTTTGAGTCATTGGTTGATAAGGCTGATTAATCATAGTGATTCCTCCCAAAATTTAATATACTTCCGGACAATCGTCGCCTGTCGGACTGAAGAAACAATGTGCTTTGAAACGTCCTGTATTTTGCTGGTCATACCACGTTGGTGGGCAGTCGCCCACAGGTCGGAAAAACCACAATGAATTGCTCGCTGGCCAGATGCGCTCTCCATTGATCACCCGTTGTGCGAGACGAATCTCGGACTGTCTTGCCCGTTGGTAAAAGTACCCCTTCTGTGTTGACTCGTAGCCTCCTGGATTCTGGAATACCATACGATTGATATCGCGAATATCCTTAAAGTCCAGACAATCCGCCAACACCCGGTTCACACCTACATTGCCCACAAGCAACATGCCCTGTTCGCCGTCACCTTCAGCCTCTGCCCTCATGAGCCTAGCCAGCAGCTTGACGTCCTCTGAGTTGGCTTTAATAACAGCCATAGTCTGTTTCCTCCCTTGTTTCAGCTGTTCATCACCGTACATCGTATTGTGCAGGAGCCCATTCGGTGACACGATTCCATCTTTTTTCCATAAAAAAAAGCCCGGAACCTCACCCAAGGTGAAGTTCCGAAGCAAGTTATTTCTTATAATACTCGCCTGTTTAAGGCTTGGCTTCAATCCAATAATCATAGGCATGTACAATATTGCCCTGGTAAGCCTGATGTTCGGCCAGCAGATCCGGAAGCTTGGCAAGCTGAAGTTCCATCTCCGTTGCCCCTTTCTCATAAAAAGAAATATGAGGACCTTCGTGGTTCTGCTTCATTTCTACCGAAATCATCAACCTTTTTCCCAGACGATCTGCAATCTCCATCTCCTGACTCACAACAGCAGCAATGCCATTGGACCCTTCGGCCTGATTACGGAATGCCATCATCGACACATGATCAAGTGTATCAATCATGAACTCTGTCACAGACATGTCTTTTCCCGGCAACGGGAAGGTATCCAGCCATACAGCAAGGTCTGCACTTGTTTCGAGATCACTGTCCTTCTTCGTTTCTTCCTGGAAAAATGTAATGTTGGCAGCCCATTCGGTCAGAAGGGTGTCCCGACTATTCTCCCACTCCGGCAAGGTGTAAGGCTCAATATCCAGATGGATGCCTTCAAATCGTTCATCCGGCTCGGATTCCGCATTATAGTTTTTCACATAATCAATCAAGCGCTTAATGCGTGGACGGTTCTCCTTCTTGCCCCAGATGGGGTGTCCACCCATCGCATGGATCTCGATGCCCTGTGCTTTTGCCCGTTTCACAAAACTGCGGTAACTGGAATAGGGTTGATCCAGATCTAACCGCACATACAACCAGTTAATATTCTGCTCTCTAGCAAACGCTAGTATGTGATCTCCCCCGTCATTCGTCACCTGAGAGGCCTCCCAGATATACGTTCCCCGAATGTCTGGCTGATTGGATGGAATCTCCGGTGATGGCAGTTCTGACGGCTCCAGTTGTCCCCAGTATACGATGTCATGTACAGCAGAACCGACGTAAGATGTATGTTCACTGAATGCGGAGGCAACTTCTTCAATAACGCTTTCCAGCTGCGCTGCACCTTTACCGGCAAAAGTCGTGAATTCCTCGCCAGGCATTGGCTTGGTGTTCAACCCAACGGTGACGCTCACATTGCTGGCATCGGCCCAGTTCATTTCCTGTTCAATTAAACGTATAATACCATTGTTCCCTTGCGCGTTATCACGGTAAGCGAGTAAAGTGACATGTTCCACTCGTTCAATGAACCAACGTGACAATGGTTCGTTATCTGCATCCTCAGATATTCTATTTCCTGTGACGGTATAGGAATCCAGCCAAAATGGCAGGTCAATATTCACTGCAATTGCGCCATCCTGTCTCACTTGCTCAAATAACAGATTCATATTGGCTACCCAGGATTGTACCAGTGGCTTGGCATCTTCTTTCCAGGCTGGTAACACATAGGGCTTGATATCCAGATGTATGGCATCAAATTGCTCGTTGGTCTCAGCAGCTTGATTGTAATCACTTACCCACGACGCTAATCTTAGCATGGGGCCTTCACGGCCACTGAGCGCCCAAGATGGATCGCCTCCCAGCGCTTCAACCGCAATACCCGCACGGCTTGCTTTGGCTATAAACGTCTGGTATACCTCCTTGGGCAGCGACATGTCTACATTCACGTACAGCCTGTTTATCTTATGTTTAGCTGCATTGGCCAACAGCTCATCTCCGTTGCTAACAGACTGTGCCTGCCATACCCAGGCCGCCCGTATATCTGCGCCGTCAGCTTCAGCAGGTGACTCATTCCCTATCATTATCATCCCTCCGATCAGCAATAACAGCCAAAATACCTTCCGGGATTGTTTCCCGAACATATACTCCCTCCATTCTTCTACTGTTGTAAAATCACATTTATTATAGCAACCGAGTTATTAAAAACAAATAAGCCCAAGTGCTTAACTTGGGCTTATTACTCTTAAATTGGGACATCTTAGGGCTCGCCCGGCTTAATCCCGGTTCTAGTCCTCATATATCATTTTTCGGGTCATGCCTCCATCAATAACGAGGTTGGTCCCTGTGACAAAGGTATTGCTTGGATCAGACAAATATAGACAAGCACGGGAGATATCCGAAGGAACACCCACACGACCGGAGGGATGCTGTTCATGATCCTCCTTTTTCAATTTCTCCACGTCACCTGTCTCAATCCATCCCGGACTGATACAATTGACCCGAATTTGGTCCTTGCCCAGTGAGACCGCCAGCGCATGTGTCAGAGCTACAATCGCCCCTTTGGATGCGGCATAAGCTTCGGTATCCGGCTCAGACATCAGCGCACGGGTAGAAGCCATGTTGATAATGGCACCCCCGTGTTCATTGCTTTTCATATGTTTGGCTGCTTCCCGACTCGCCAAAAAGCAACTTCTCACATTGGTATTGAGTACATCGTCCCATTCTTCCAGCGTCAGCTCATAGGGTGACTTCCACTTGGTGAGTCCCGCATTATTCACCAAAACATCAATTTGCTTGAATTCTTCCACGGTTGTACGAAAAAGATTCGTAATATCCTGCTCGCTCCGAACATCACATTGAACAAAGATGGCTTCTCCGCCTTCATTACGAATGGAAGCTGCGGCTGCCGCACCCTCGGCTTCCTTGTGATCGGCAAGTACAACTTTGGCTCCAGCGACCGCATAAGCCTCAGCCACACTTCGTCCTATCCCTTGAGCAGCACCGGTTACAACAACGACCTGATCTGTAAATGACATATTGTTTGCCTCCTCTATGGTAATGATCCTTCGATCATAATCTTATTAAGCCTCTTCTTATATAAAAACACGTTAGGCCCATTAAGAAACGCTTGTCCAGCAATTAATCAAAAAAAGCTCACGCCATCCTGGCGCAAGCTGCTCAGTTTAACCCCGTAGGCGTTCAGAATATACGCGATTATATCGCTCGAAGCCTACATAACGCGTTCCTTTGAACGAGAGCCGTCCTTCATCCCCCTCAGCGCACAAACCATACTCTTCGCCATCGACTTTGAATTCAAGCCGATCTCCACTTTCTACTTCAAAGGTGACGTAGTATAACGTTCGTGCTGTACTGCCCGGTTCAGATTGCGACTGACTCATCTTCATCCGTCTGCTGGTGATTCGTGAAGGCACGGTCAATAGCGGCTCCGAGTTGTTGCGTCCCCACCTCCATACCTCTTTTCCCATCGACAGAAGGACTATACCTATAATTAGAACAAATACAACCGGAAAGACGGTTCCAAACAAATCAAACATCCAGGATGATTCAATGCCCATGTCTCTCCCTCCGTTCATACAACTTAGGACAGCCGGAGTCTTGACCCGTCTCCTGTAATGTATATGCACGTAAACAAGGAACTTGTTATCCAGATTGAAATCGAACGGTGTGAAGGGAAAAACCCTCCGGCAGAATACCGAAGGGTTGTTTCATACGAAAATAAGTACTATTTCATTACCTAATACATTGCTTAACTAGCAGCCCTGTTTTACTTAAAGGTTGTTGCAAATCGATGATCCAACAATATAACCTGATTGACCTGTCCCTCTTTTGTCAGCATAAACGATGCACGATAGATAGCCAGATCATCTTTTTCCGCTTGCAGCGCTTTCTCATCCAGGAATGTTTCCTTCTGAATATGATAGGCATAATCGATATTACGTTCAGATTCGACTAAAACATGTTGCTTGCCATACAGTGACGTTTTCACCATTCCTCACAAAACAAAAAGAGTATCCGATATGTAGTTACTCCTGTACCATTATCCGCTCCAACTGAGATAACAGCCTCAGGTAAAACACTGCTATCTCAGTTCAAGCAAACCCATGTTACCGTTGTGGATGCATATTTAATAAAGTTGAGAAAAGTTTGCTAACCTGTTAACGGACTCATGCTAATTGTGTGATCACAAGATGTGCGGATACAGGTCTAGTTCCGCCCGCAAGTGGCGTGATTGTTAATGCTGTAGCATTACCAGCCGGGTTCCGCACGGTCAGAATAGAATTAATCACGGTTGTCTGCACCAAAGCCATACCAACAATCTGAGACGTTCCCGTTGCTCGCCCAACTACAGTAGGAGCCAAGTCTGCCCCATTGAGAGTTAAGATTAATTGACCTGCTTCATTGATACTCACCTGGAATAAAATCTGATACGTACCAATGGCTGCTAGATTGAATGAACTAGGCCCCGTGCGGGCGATAGTTGTTCCACTTGTTGGCCCATCCTGAGGAAAGCTTACATCCGTACCGGGAGCAACCGTTGCTGCATTATCAGGTGGCATCAGTGCGAAAAAGTCAGCGAATCCCAGCACGCTTCCGGCTGCTCCTGTTGCACCTGTAGATCCTGTTGCCCCAGCGGGACCCGCTACTCCCGTTGCACCTGTCGGACCTACTGCTCCAGCAGGACCCACCGATCCTGTTGCACCGGCTGGGCCTGCCGGGCCTACTGCTCCAGCAGGACCTACCGCTCCTGTCGCACCGGCTGGGCCTGCCGGACCTGCTGCTCCTGTCGCACCCGTCGGCCCAACTGCTCCAGCGGGGCCAGGAAAACCTTGAGGTCCAATCGCTCCGGCAGGGCCTGGATTACCTTGCGGACCTTGTGGCCCTACAGCCCCTGCTTCTCCCGGAATCCCCTGTGCTCCCATGGGTCCAGCAGGTCCGATCGGACCTTGAGAGCCTACCGCTCCAGCAGGACCAGGCTGTCCCTGAGGTCCTTGTGGTCCAGGTGGCCCCCCCGCTGGTCCTTGGGCTCCAGGCGGCCCTTCTGCCCCTTGTTTACCTGGAATACCCTGTACGCCCTGTACGCCTTGTATACCTTGTGGTCCTGTTGGGCCAACGACAGTAGGGGTAGATATGTTCACCTCTGGAGGCGGACATTTTACTTGAACGAACTTTTTAACGACTTTCAATCGGCGGTCTTTTCTTTTAACTTTACATGGATGTAATGTTGCCTTTTTTCTCTTCATACGTTTTTTCACTTCTGAATGACTCACCGTGTGGACACCTCCCTATGGACATAGTTTAACGTACGTATGTAGATGAATAGATGCGTGGACGAACAACCAATTTAATTAAAAAGCTTATCTGATTTATAAGAAAAACTATAAATTCGGTAGCAACTGCCCAAACGTTTTATCTATATTTCATAACCATCGATTAAAGCGAGCTTGTTTACGTGAGGAGATTTGTTCACAGAAAAACTCATGCCAATTGGGCATGAGTTTCATGTTTTAACCATGCAGATTTTTCGAATTCGTTCGTTCAAAGTAAATACCTTTCCCTTGAGCGGGACTTCTTAAGTCTGCTTCGGATGTACGACGATATATGAGTTTTGACAAAAGGGTAACCATGACCCCCATACCGTGTTGAGTTCACTTATGCTGATTTTTCGGTTGTAATACTCTTCATCACAATTAATCTTGTGATCTAACGATTCTGCCAAGTAAAAATGCGTTTCATCATAACCAACGACGGGAACAAAATGCAAATAACGTTGTTTGGCATGTACTCTAATAAATAAAATAACAGGCACCCCTTGGCTGATCTGTTTCTTCAACGTATTCACATTTCCACGTAAGTACATTGCCTGATATCCTAGTTTCCTGAAAAAAACAACAACTGCTTTGGGGTATACGGTTCCATCTAGTAATTTGCGAGGATAGGCTTCATAAAGCTTAGTTCCGTTGGACTCCAAACCGAAATGTCTCAAGACGAACGCACTGGAAAATGCAGCACATTCGTAGTTTTTCTGAATATCCAACCGATTTGAAGATTGAATGTAATATGTGCTTGGCACATTGACTGTGTACATGCGATCTTTCTTAGGAAAACTGAAATAAAGGGAGATCACCCAGAGAATAATCAACCAAAGTAATACATCGAGAAACAATTCGTGACCTCCTTCGTCTCATCAAAATGTCTTTTAGATGTTCATTCCTCGCACCAGTTCTTTAAAACCCATTCTTTAATTTGTTCAGCTGTTTCCTCTGCTGTAAGTTCTGCCGTTTCGATTTTTTGCATTGGCGGGTCAAATGCAGTTTTCGAATTTTGGAGTAGCCAATTTGCAAAATTCTTGTGATCTTCGATCGAGTTTTCATCCCACCCACGAGCTCTTAAACGCGTCTCGCGAGTAACGTCGTCACAATGCAAATTCATATATAGAATTCGATCAAATCGATCTATGTAATCTGACGATGCAATGTTTTCCGGCACCATCGTTCCACATAAAACAGTCCCTCGTCCACTTAGGGATATGCTATACGCAACCCTCAACCAATTCTCTTTGGCAATCTGCCAATCCACATTATCGATGATATCCATATCAAAGACGTCAAATTCGGGAAGCTGCTTGCGAACAAACGAAGAGATCGTTGTTTTTCCTGTTCCACTTGCGCCTGTCACTATAAATAGCGGTAATTTTCTCATAACTAGCTCCTTTAGTTAAAATAAAATTTGATAGTCCGCTCTCCGATTCACTTCATTTAATCATCGTTTTCTTGCTTTAATCACAAAGGTAACAGGTAACATCTTCGCTCTTTTAAGGAGATTATCGCTATTATCAAGTAATTGCATGAGATCCTCATCGGATTCCTCGATCATGTGTTCAATGATAAATCCCGCTTTCGCCAACGCATTGATATAGGTTGATATTTGACGATCCGCTAAAGTTAGTTCACCCTGAACAAAATCAGGAGATACCGCATACCACGATTCATCAGAATATGGCTTATTAAAGACAAATCTATCGTTTTCTTCAACGACACATCTATGAATTGGATGAGACCAACTGAAAATAAAAAGGCCATCTTTCTTTAAATATGTAGCGATTCTGCTGAAAGTACCTTGAAGGTCAGTGGTCCAACCGATGGCATAGATTGAATACACAGCGTCAAAATAACTCGTAGGAATACCACATTCCTCTTCCATGGGTGAACATATCAATGTTGCCGAAATACCGTGTGTCCTCAAGTGTTGTTGTGTCGTTTCTATCTGTTTCTGGGATATATCCATACCCCACAGCTCACCAGCGTTGTTATCCCCATGATACTGCAAGGATTGGCCATCTCCACAGCCTACCTCTAACATCTTTAATCCTGAGACATCCCCAAATAGTTGGTGCTTTTCTTCTGATATGAATGCTCCATAATGTGGAAGCACGATTGCTCTCAAATAGTCATTCCCTCTTGTATCCCAATAGAAGCTGTTTGTTTCATAAACACTGTTCTTGTCCATCTGTTAACCTCCCTTTATACACTACATCCAGAACATCACTTGTTACCCTCGTTGAAATATGTAATCTCATTTCCGGAAACATTAAATATTATTCTTATCACTGAACTCAATGCAAAAAGGTTGCATCTCAGGGTTCAAGCAATACTCTATTCTTTCTCTGAAGTTTTTCCATTCGACTTTTAAAATCGCTTCTTCAATTGGAAAGAAACCAGAGTCTAAACTCTCAGATGATGTCGTTAATTCCCCACCTATCGGTCTTGCTAGAAATAATGTGTTACATATTGAATTTTCGATATTCTGAAATATTCCACAAAACTTGATGATTTCTGCAGCTTGACTAAGAGATTCTCCTTCTTCTACTTGACCACCTGGCATTTCCCATCCTCTTCGCGGCCCTCTAAGTAAGTAATAATTCATTTTTGTCGTTTATCACGATTGCAGCGGCAGATAAGATGTGTTTTGGAGGGCTCATTTTTTCGACTCCTTCTAAAGAGATTGGATATGCATTTGAAGAACGTAATATAAAAACAAAAACACACTAAAAGAAGTTATATATCCCGTCTTCAAAATAATTGTACTCTTCATCCGTGACTCTTAACTTTCCATACCCCTTATAAAATATTTCTTTATCTCTTTCATTATCAAACGCATTAGGTTTTGGTCTAATGGCTAATGCTACATCATATCTTGGATCGCCATAAGCGGCACCTGCCCAGTCAATAACTCCAACAATATTGCAATCATTAACTAGCACATTATCTATAGTAAAATCTCCATGAATGAAAGTGTTCTCTATTGCTTTTGGTCTTGCTTCTTTCAACTGTTGAAGTAGTTCTGCTGATCCGTCTACAGCAAAATGATTTAGATTATATTCTGCTTTGTTAAGCATTGTATCTAACCAGGGACTGTCATTGTTCAATAATTCAATGGGACAAGAGCATTCATGTATTTTCTTTAAACAAAGCCCAAAGTTAAAAATCGCTTTTTCTTTACTTTGGAGGTCAGGCATCTTAGCGAGAAATTCTCTTAAACTTATTCCGTTAATATAATCCATCAGAAGCCATCTCGATGTGTCCTCCGTATGAAATGAATATACCTTTGGAACAGGGAGTCCCGAATGATGAAGGTATTGAAGCACCTTATATTCATCGGATAACCATTCATTATATAGATCGTTTTCTGTCTTCTTGATGATGTACTTTTGGTCAAACGTATCCAGTATAGCTACAGTAGAAGTATGACCCTGCTTAGGAAAAGTGATTTTCTGGACTTCTCCTATATGTTCTTTTATTTCAATTGGGAGATCTTGAATGTTCATAGTTTTATCCTTTCTACTATCTCATGCTCTTTCTGATCATGTTCTCGTCGATAATTCCGCTCTAAAAGTACAAATCCCATCCCATAATAAAAGCAGCAAATAGGAAAGCCGACATGCCAGACATGATGTATACCGCCTTTTGCTTGTTACTGTAACTTCTCTTCAGCAGATTGTAGAACATCAAGACAAGGTATCCCACAGCGAGAATTACATAAAGCAGGTTTAAAATGAGATGTATGCGTAACGAAGAATAAGGGGCAAAGCCTAAGGCGCGCATGAACAATAAGATCGTATTCAAAATGAATGCCAGACTGGCAATATTAATGGCAATATGATATTTATCAAATCCTGTGCCGGGTCTTTCCCAGTTTTTTAATTTGTATTTGGATAATCGAATAAAATAGCCAATTATAGCTCTCAAACTGAGCAGGATGGCTACTGCAAGAGCAATAAAAGATGCTTTGATCAAGTTTATCGTTAAATTGGATATGGGCAAAAAGTCATTATAAGACATAGAGACCTTCTCAACAGTGCCATTACGCTCAACAGCATTTGCAAAATTACTAAGGTCAAATGTGGTATACTTCTGCAGACTTAACATTGAATACGCCTTCGTAAAACCGGAAACGACACGTCGCGCAGGCAGATAATATCCTCCACTCTCAGATGTAACCGAATTTGTACTGAAGCTACTTCCAAACACCTTCTGGACAAGACCAATGTTATAAGCCATTTCATTTGACTGGTTTGTCATGACCACGAATCCAAAATTAGACTCCGGGTCAAAAACAAATTTACTTGAAAATCCCGCCGTACTTCCAGCGTGTTCCAGTGCAGGCACCCAGTACTCTACTTCAAAGAAACCATGCGCAATTCGAGGAGTAGAAGTCCCATCGTAATATAGACTGGTTGACAGCATCTCGTCTAACGTTTCCTTGTTCGTAAATATTAAATTGCTATGATCCACAGGCATCAAGGCTGCGAGAAATTTAGCTGCATCCTCTGCTGTGCCAATGGCGACCCCCGCAGGGTATAAGCTTATGTATGCTCTGTTCTTAGGAATTAGTTTCAGATTCGTAGTGTACCCCTGAATCTCATTTCTTCGTTTCAATACGTTTAGATTATCGTATTGTGATGGGTGAAACGATGTGTCTTTCATGTTCAGTGGTTTAAATATATGTTCGTTGACATATTTGTAAAAGGGTTGTCCGCTTTGCACTTCAACGATGTAAGCAGCCATAGCCGTACCATAGTTTGAATAAGCAACGACACTCCCAGGTTTATCGATCTGCCTTGGCTCAAATTTTTGTAAAGCTTCACCTAATTCCACAATATCACTCTCAGATGAATACCATAAATCGATCAATCTATCCTCCCATCCTGCGTTATGATGCATAAGGTTCATTAGGGTAATGGGAGCATCATATTTAAGCTTCTTTAGAAAACCTTCCGGTAAATATTCCTGAATATCGGTATCCAAATCAAGCTTTCCCTGTTCTACAAGCTGCATAACACTCGTCCAGACCAATAGTTTAGAAGTTGAACCCCATTCAAACACAGTAGAGGTGTCTGCCTTTCTCTGTTGCTCAAGATCTGCGTATCCATAGGCCTTATTCACAATAGTCTCACCGTTCTTGATAGCTACAACCGAAACGGCAGCGGTGTTCTTCTGATTCGTAGCCATATATGAATCAATCGTTTCCTCTAGTGAAGACAACGCAATCCTGGAGGGCGTAGTCTCCACCTTCTCTACCTCAGCGTGCGCAGGTACCGCACATGTCATAATGATTAAAGCGAGTGACAGAAAACAAGTAACTGCTTTGTTAACATAGTAATATTTTTGATTAATCTTCATTGGCTACCCCCTTATTATCTACTATAGTTTTCGTGCCTTTACCACAAAGGTTATAGGGAGCATCTTTGCTTTATTGGCAAAATCATCGTTTTGCATTTGCTTTAATCCTTCATCAGATTCCTCAATCAATTACTCAATGGCAAATCCCGCATTTGCCAACGCATTCACATAGGTTGATAGTTTACGATCCGATAGTGGTGGCTTAAATCAATTCCACATTTTGAGAAAATCACCTTAATTATTTATATAATAACCCGTGCTGCAATATTTGCGAAGTGCATTAAAAAGCGCATACATTTCACTCCAAATCAAAAAGAACCCTCCCGTAGGTGCGTTCTCCGTGAATATAGGCTAAGCGTATATCAGATCCATCTTACTATCTTTTCGCTGACATACGTTTGTAGTTGTACAAGCTGATTTATTGCTTCCCATCTGAGTTTTAGTTATAGAAAGATCATTTATATATTGAATAAAATCATATTACGCTTCCTTCCTGCCTTGGGAAGCGGTAAGGAAGTATACAGCAGTTAGAGAGAGGTGTCCTATGGAATAATATGTGGTTACTTATTATTCCATAAAAAAATTTATTTTAAATATAAGAATCCCTGCTAACTTTTAATGTCAGCAGGGATTCTTATCTATTTTTAAGCTTCCACAGCTTCCGGTCTTTTCACTTGAAGAGGCGGAGGAATAAGCCAGCCTTTTTCTTTACTCATTTGGAGAATACGAAGGCCTAAAGCGGTTTTAGTAACGTGATATTTCGCAAATAAGGCTCCAATATCTTCTCTAATGGATTGGCCCATAACTTGACTACAAGCAACTAATCCCATCGAAGTATCAGACGCAATTTTTGCAGC
Source organism: Paenibacillus sp. CFBP 13594 (assembly GCF_014842675.1). Classification (NCBI taxonomy): domain Bacteria; kingdom Bacillati; phylum Bacillota; class Bacilli; order Caryophanales; family Paenibacillaceae; genus Paenibacillus; species Paenibacillus sp. CFBP 13594. The sequence continues at coordinate 550,151 of NZ_JACYVQ010000001.1, read as the reverse complement.
TATCTCCGGATCTGTAAACCTTGCACCAACAGGAATGTCTTCCAGTTTTACTGGAGGTCTTTCTGGTAAAACTGGCGTTGGAGCAATTCCGTTATCAGTGAGGAGGGTGTCACACTCTTTAATCTCAAGTTTAGCTTGATCAATCAGTGCTTCCAATGTTTTTTTCAAATCTTTATCTCCTGCATGATTAGAAAATGCTTGGTAAAAGGAAAGAGCACCCTTCGCGACCATTGAACATTGCCATACGCTGAAAATTTCACCATAATGCATAGGTTCATTTTTTGGATTACCACTTAATATTCCCATCATAACAGCTCCTTCATATTTTATTTCCCACCAGAACTATAGTTCCATGTTCCGGAGATACATATTCATAAGTAATAAAATACCTATTTTATAAGGAATGGTTTTTGGAAGCGATATAATTTTGTCTCTAGACAAACTAAGTATCAATAGAGGGAAAAGTTCATCCCTCTATTTGATTTAACTATCAGCAATCGTTTCTTTTCAATTTAATTACTAGCTGTAGTATCTAGATCATCACTGATTTTATGTAGATGCATGATTAACCAATGTTTCCCATTGTTTCCTCCAGAGATCTGCTTGTATTGCGACATGAATGCAAGGCGGTACTCTTGTCCATTGACAGTTTTTTACTGTATATATCCATCTGCGGAGGCTACGGAAGGTCGGATAATTTTAAATTTCGGGGTATACTACAGCAAGTCAATTCAACAACGTTAAGGAGGATGAGCTAATGAAAGAAGAATTGAATTACGGTACAGATTATAAGTTTGTCCCGGTAACTTCAGTGGGAAGTGGTGTAGGGACTGAAATATTACCTGATTTATTTTGCTACACGATCCAAATTGTAAATATCTGTTTAGTGGGTAACCCGAAATCTGACGAGTTCGTTTTAGTAGATGCCGGAATGCCAAAGTCAGCAAATGAAATAATTTCTGTCATTGAGGAACGTTTCGGTGCAAACAGCCGGCCCAAAGCAGTAATTTTGACCCATGGACATTTTGATCATGTCGGAGGGGTGATCGAACTCGTAGAACACTGGGGAGTTCCGGTTTATGCACATCCGCTAGAGCTCCCCTTCCTCACAGGGGTAAAAAAATACCCGGAACCAGACCCTACGGTTGAAGGTGGTTTGGTAGCGAAGATGTCGCCATCCTTTCCCAATGAACCAATAAACCTTGGAAGTCATGTACAAACGTTACCCGCGAACGGAAGTGTACCCCATATGCCAGGATTTAGATGGATTCATACCCCAGGACATTCTCCAGGTCATGTTTCGTTGTTTAGGGAAAGTGACGGAGCGTTAATCGCAGGTGACGCCTTTGCTACTGTAAAACAAGAGTATATGTATAAAGTATTAAATCAGGAATTGGAGATAAGTGGACCCCCTCGCTATTTAACAACAGATTGGGAAGCTGCAAAGCAATCTGTTGTTAAACTTGAGAGTTTAAAGCCATTGATTGCTGTAACTGGTCATGGACTACCGATGTCTGGTGAATTACTAAAAACAAGCCTGAGAAAACTGGTTAATGAATTTGACCGCATTGCCGTACCGGATTATGGAAAGTATGTAAACTAATTTTTCTCTTTGAGCATTGTACTGTGAAATGTTAAATATGAGTGCGCTGTGGAAATGTGATTTTTTCAGTTGTTTTCAAAAAAAAGAAAGCCCCCTGTTGGGGGCAAAACGTTGATATATCAGCTTTTTGTGATCAGTTTTGATTACTATGCGTACATCAAGTCCATATACCCGCGAGTTACATCTCCACCTTCAGCTGGTTCGGGTTGGTCTGCCTGTGCGTGTTCTGCCATGCAAGCCTTCACTGCATCCTCTGTTGTACAACGATTGGCATCGTCACATGTGTAGCATAATTGAAGCATGTATCTGGTTAATTCATCCGCCTGCGTGAATTGAGTTTGACCGTTGGTTCTCATCTTCATCACTCCTTCTCTTGTTGAGTTAAATATATCACCTTCTAGCGGATTTATTTGTGATTTATTTCACAAACTAAACAAAAAAAGAAAAGGAACCCTTAGGCTCCTCTCCTTTCTCTTATCTATTCACAACGATAACACTCTACGTTTATAGTACTTTCCAATGTACACCGCCATCTACCGTTTGCAATAACAACGATCTTTTGGCATCTGTATTTTCAACCAATATCCAGCCAAGCTTGGGGTTAACCATCTGAATCTTCACAATTTCCGGATAATCTTCGAGAATTTTCTCCAGTACACTGCTTGCAGGAAGTGCACTCCACGTTTTGCCCGCATCCTTTGTGTGGTAGGTTATGCCCTTTTGCATCGCCCAACCTTCCGATGCGTTCAGAAATACTGGTGAAAGGTTACGATTCGGACCCGTTTGTTTGTTTAAAGTGAAATTGGACAGCTTCCAGCTCTTTCCACCATCGGTGGTAAAGAATCCATTAAATGTCGTGCTCTCCCCTTGAGAACAGGACATTGACATCCAGGCTGATTGCACTTCACGTCCAAAAAATTGTGGTGAACTAACACTGAAATTACCACACCCGTTAAATTTGTTTCGATCAAAGAAGGATGGCCCAGTATTCCAGTTCTCTCCGCCGTCTGATGTTACATACAACTTCGGTGTGCCGAACTCCAGCGCTGTTAAGAAACCATGTTTTGGATCCGAGAAAGTCATCCCCGTGGTGTATCCACGTTTGGAAATCTCTTCTGCTTCCTGTTTGCCATCTTCATCACTGGATGACATCCGATTCCAGGTAATGCCACCGTCCTCGGTAAAGTAAAGTTTCTTATCCTGTTTACCAATAGCGGTATCGACCGTGGTGAGAATCCATCCTTTTTCAGGAGATACAAATGAGATCGCAGTCACTTTATCCGTCTTGGACAGAGAGGACAGGCTCCAAGTTACGCCCCCATTGTTGGTGCGAAGCACCATGGTATCTGTTCCACCCATACCTTCACGAACAATCCAACCATGTGCACGATCTACAAAATAAATGCTTTGTCCATATTTAGGGTTAGCCGGAAACTGTACATTTTCCGAAGGTGAAATATTGCTCCAGGTCTTTCCCTGATCCTGAGTGTAGTACAGGCGCAGCGCATTCCGCGTCACACCCCACGCCAATCCCCCGTTGTCATTGAGCAACTGAAAATCGGTTAATCGGGTCTGTATCTGGTACTTGGCCATATCTGCAGATTCTGTACTGTTTACAGGGGGAACAACAGTTAATGTCTGCCCTGTATTCCCGGCGTCCTCTTGCTGCTGCGGAGGTTCTGCTACCGGAGGTTGATCTGAGTCGGTGCATGCAGCGAGTAAGGCTGCTATACCTATAGACAGCAATGCTGTCTGCGCGATTTTGATCCATTGCGAACGCAAGTGGGTTCCACCTCTCTCATCCAATATACAGGCGCGCATGCCTGTCCTATGGCGTTATATTTACGATTCATCAGAATCCACTGCTCCTATTCTAACACAAACCTTATGTAAAAGGCTCATTGCCTACTCTTGGTTGGCCCGTTCCCTTTTTCCAACTCATACTCTGGGCTATAGGTCGTACATTTATTACCATTAATTTCATCCTAAACTGTTTTTCGACGGAATAATTAGTAAAAAGACATGAAATGTGAACTATTTTATAGACAACACTCGCTTTATATTCTCTGATCCCTTAATATGGATGGGAGTATAACCCAAAAGGAGTGGATATGAACATGACAAATAGTGCAGCATTGAAACCAAGTCGTGTCGTGATTGTAGGCATGGGTGCGGTGGGAACAACAACGGGATACACGCTAATGTTGAGACAGCGTTCGTCCGAGTTGGTATTTGTGGATGTGAATCATGATAAAGCAACCGGCGAAATGCTGGATATGAACCACGGTCTTCCGTTTACGGGTGGCGTGAAAGTATGGGCTGGCGATTATTCCGACTGCAAAGATGCAGATATCATTATTATTACAGCTGGTGCTTCCCAGAAGCCGGGCGAAACCCGGATTGATCTGCTGAAGAAAAATGCAAGCATTTTCAAAGATATTATAGAGCGTATTACTGAAGTGAATTCTCATGGTATTTTGCTGATTGCAACCAATCCTGTAGATATTTTGTCCTATACTTCATGGAAACAAAGCGGATGGCCTGCTTCCCGTGTCATCGGTTCAGGTACATTGCTCGATAGCGCACGTTTCCGTTACCTGATTGGTAAGAACAAAGGGATCGACCCGCGTAGTATTCACGCACACATTATTGGTGAGCATGGAGATTCCGAAGTACCGGTATGGAGCCTGGCTAACGTTGCAGGAACAGATCTGGAATTGGATGAAGAAACACAGCGGGATATTTTTGACCGCACCAAAAATGCAGCGTATGAGATTATTAATGCCAAAGGGGCAACTTCCTATGCAATCGCCCTTGCTCTGGACCGCATTGTAGCTGCAATTCTCGGCAACGAAGGCTCCGTTCTGAACGTATCCACTTACCTTGAAGACTATAATGGTGTATCGGATGTTTATCTGGGTGTTCCATGTGTTGTCGATCGCAACGGTGTGCGCGAGATTCTGCCTCTTCCGCTGAATGAATCCGAGAAAGTGGCTTTCCAGGCATCTGCTAACAAATTAAAAGAACAGATCGCTGGATTGGAATAATCCTGCCACAAAACACGCAACCATTCATGGTGTGAACGATTTAGCATGTTAAACGTTGTGAATTAAGATATCCGCGCTAGCCAAAAGGACCATTTGTTCTTCCAGAGAGAAGAACAAATGGTCCTTTTGTTTGGCTTCTATTTATATGCCTATTTAGTTATCAGATAATCAGTTTACATAATATTAATTATGTTCAAATTTCCACCATCCAATCAATAACAAAAAAAGCCTGTCACTTGGACAGACTCCTTTTTGTGTTAAATATTAGCTATTCACTTCTAATATGACGGAAGTTTAACGTCCAGCAGAGCCATAGCCTCTTCTTTCTCCCTGCTGGTGACGTGTGTGTACACGGTTGTTGTTTGAATCGACGCGTGACCAAGCAGTTCCTGCACCGTACGCAAGTCGGCTCCACGCCGTAACATCATGGTCGCGAAGGAGTGACGCAGCTTATGGCTGGAGTAGTTTTGACGTTGATTGGCTGGTGATTCCTGCTGGAATCGTTCAAAGGTTTCCGTAGATATGAGCTGGATGCTGCGAATCGACAGTCTCTTCCCTTTCTGAGAGACAAATAACGCTTCCTCTTTTGGCCTCCAAGGATCGAGACGCTCAGCCATCGCTTGAGACAATACTTTTGCCACGGTCTCCGGTACAGGGAGCGAGCGCCATTTACGACCTTTACCAAATACATCCAATGTACGCCGCTCCGCATTATAGTCTTTGCAATCCAACGCATGCACTTCTCCGACCCGTAATCCCATATATCCCATCAGTAGAAAAACAGCCAGATTACGTGTGCGATACTTCCCATCTACCGACTCCAGAAAACGTGTCAAACCACTTTCATCAAGGAAAACGGGCGCGCGGTTTTTCTCGGTTTTGGATTTCTTAATCCCAAAAGCCGGATTATTCGTTAACAATTCGAGTTCAATGAGGGACTTGTAAAAACAGTTCACCGCCGCATGTTTGCGATTTCTCGTGGCATCACTAACCCCACGCTCCCGCGCACGGGACAGAAAAGACAATACATGCAGCTTTTTGACCTGTTCCAGTGACTTTCCTTGAATGGAGATCAGGAATTCCACCACGTCACCCGTGTATGATTTTACCGTATGGCCTGTATATCCGGCGTCCTTCATCCATATGTGAAAAGCTTCTAGCTCGTCCGCATATTGCTCCTGAATCTCCTCGGTCATCATCTGTCTACGTCACCTCGATTCAGTTAAAATTGAATAAGATTATTTACACCGATACTACGATGACAGAACAACCTTCCTAAGTTGAACAGTGCTCTACGCTTCATCCACAATGACAATGTCAATCAGCGGAATGATCGCTTCGGGTTTGCCTTGACTGCGGGTAAGTACAAACGATGGCAATGGATTCTCGTGCAGGCCATTCACGGATTCACAGATCTGAGTATATAAATTCATGTGCAACGTCTCGCCTTCACCCGCCACATCAATGACAGGCCAATCGTTCTGAACGCAGGCAGGCCAGTAAGCTAGTTCATTCGCAGGTACGATACTTAATTGTTGAATGGACGGATCAATACGGTAGATCCCTTGCCGTTCAGGTTCATCACCCAGTTTGTCCATGGCAAGTATTCCAGCCGACTGCTCATCTGGTGCAGAATAGAGTGAATAACACCACGGAGTCACGCCCCAGGCAATCGCCATCAGCCCCTCTTCCAGCAAAGTATCCGACAGTTCACCTTCCGTAAATTGTTCGATCAGATTGTGGTTACCTGGTCCAATCAGTTCCTCCACACGCTTAGCGAGTCGAGGCAGGTCAGCGAGGATGAATCCTCCTCTGCCGTAGGAGTCAAATACATGATGGTTTCTGCTCCACACAGCTTGAGATGGCGAACTCAACGACGCTGCTTCTGCCGGAAAAAGCGATATAAATGTGGTAATCACCTGCGCGTACTTAACCATTGCAATCTGCTCAGGTTCGAGTGCACCTTCAGCAATACGTGGTGTTTTCATATGCAGGGAGATTCGTAGTTCGTATTCCCCTTCTATAAATTCTGACCAACCAAAATCAACAGAATGTTCAACTCCTTTAATAGAAGCAATGGAGATCGAGCTATCCGGTTTCAGGTTAACAGCATACTGCACGTATGCTAACTCCTGACCGTAGATGATATTGGCATCCTGACGATTGACGGGCGAATCCAACTGTTGTGCAATGACAGATACCTTACGTCCATCCTTCAGAAGACGCTGCGGATCAATATCCAACTGCAATCCGTCTTCACGTCCTAATTGTGAAACAATTAACTGCGCCTCTGCAAGTACGGATGAGTCAGCTAGTGCAAATCCAAAAGCTGCATTTTGATGATCTGAATTCGTATGTAATGGTGTGTTCATGATACATCCCCTCTCTTATGTCTGATGGCATGTCACATCCCCAAATATATTTCATATTTGGCTAAGCCGCAACCCCTCCCCTGTGATTAAGTTGGTTACGTCCCTTATTACTTACCCATATATGAAGAAAATTCCAACCTTCCCCTGCTGTTATCATCCTTTATCTTTCTATATAAAAAATCCCCATCCCGCTTCGCCTAAGCGATACGAAATGAGGAAAAATGAAGATGTTCTCGGTTAAAGACCTTCTCAACTAATCTATTTGTCCTTCGCTCTGAACGCACTGGAGATCCGGCGTGCCGGATTCAGATGACTGTAATGCCGTCCATACGCAAAGTAGATAATCAATCCGATGATCAACCAAGCAAAAAACGTTATCCATGTCAGAGCCGCAAGGCGTGTCATCAGGTATACACAACCCAAAGCACTCAGAATCGGAATCAGTGGCACAAGTGGAACGCGGAATCCGCGTTTGAGATCAGGGTTATTTTTACGCAACACGATAATGCCCAGACTTACAACTGCAAAAGCAAACAACGTTCCGATGTTCGTAAGCTCCGCTAAATGTCCCAACGAGATGAACCCGGAGAACAAAGCCACGATAATGCCTGCAACCCATGTTCCTACCGCTGGTGTCTGACTCTTGCCACTAACCTTGGAAAAGACCGGAGACAGCAGTCCGTCACGAGACATGGAATAGAGCAGTCGTGTCTGGCCATACATCATGACCAGTAATACGGTCGTAATGCCGGCAATCGCTCCAAGAGATACAATCCAGGACAATCCCTTCAGTTGAACAAACTCAAATGCAAACGCAACCGGATCACTTACATTCAACATGTTATAAGGTACAATCCCTGTGAGGATCAACGATACAACAATGTAGAGAACGGTACAGATTGCCAGTGAAGCAATAATTCCAATCGGCAAATCCCGTTGTGGCTGCTTAACTTCTTCTGCCGCTGTGGAGACCGCATCAAAACCGATATAAGCAAAGAATACGGTTGCTGCTCCCGCAGTTACACCTGAGATACCAAAAGGCAAAAATGGCTGCCAGTTGGTTGGCTCTACATAGAAGACACCCACACCAATAAAGATTAACACCACGATAATTTTAATGGCTACCATGATGCCGTTCGCACGAGCCGCCTCTTTTACCCCTCGGGTTAGCAGGAAGGTGATAATTAACGTAATGACCGCAGCCGTGATATCAAAATAGGTTCCCTTTTCCGGGCTGAACGCACTCGTCAGTGCATGTGGTAACTCCAATCCGAATCCGGACAATAACGTCTGGAAATATCCAGACCACCCGCTGGCTACTGCCGCACTCGCGAATCCATACTCCAATATTAGATCCCATCCCAGAATCCAGGCAATCACTTCGCCAAAAGCCGTATAGCTATACGTGTACGCACTACCCGATGCCGGTATGCTTGATGCAAATTCCGAGTAACATAATGCCGCGAATGCACATATGATACCTGCCAGTAAAAATGATAATACAAGTCCGGGTCCGGCATACGTTGCGGCAGCTACACCGGTCAGTACGAAAATGCCTGTTCCAATAATGGCACCTACCCCGAGTGTGGTTAAGTCCAAGGGACCGAGCGCCCGTTTTAATGCACTGCTGTTATCGCCCTCCGAGGCAATTGGTTTTTTACGAAATAATGAAGATCGATGTTCGTTCTCACGCATAGTCATGTTCCTCTCGTCATGAATCTTGAATGTGCTATGGATGTAGCAGAGATTAAATGGTTTCCCATCTGTTCTATGAAAAAGTCATTTGTTCTATCTTATCGATCACCTATAAAAACCTATCGAATTCTACACGTTATCGCGTTGCTTGGTTAAATTTATTTTTAAGGATCTCTTATTTTGTTCTTTTTTCGCGAAAATTATCATGAACTGTTGCACGGGGTTGAATATGAAAATCGATTTAAAACAAAACTGCGTATAATTTATATTATGCGCAGTTTTTATAAGCCTTATTTTATATAAAAAATATCCTTAATGCCTTGTTATCTGAAGTTACGAGAATGAGAGCTTTTTTCGTCTTTTTCCGCTGTCTCTTCTTCCGTTATCCTGTCTATTTCGACGATATGCAAGCATGTAAAAGAGCCACATCGCATGATATGGCTCTTCCTTTCCTCTTTATACAGCTAAAGGTGTATATGAAAATACGAAGTAAATATTTCTTGGCTTTTATGAAAAAGCGAATTATGAAAAAGCAATTCTCTCCGCGTCCGACATCCGGTATTGGGATAATAAATAATCTTTGCTCTGCATTGCCGCATGACGAATCGCATCTAAATCAACATTCAACAGCTTACCCTCTCGCTTCACAAGGCGACCTGCCACAAACACGGTATCCACATTGGATGGATTAGCGAACTGAACGACAGCGCCGATTGGATCATGAACGGGGAACATATTCAGATCGGTGGTACGAATCATGATCAGATCCGCTTCCTTTCCTGGGGTCAGCGTTCCGACCTTCTGCTCCAATCCTAATGCTTGGGCACCAGCCGAAGTTGCAAATCTCAGTACTTGGCTGGACTGCAAGTTCAACTCACCAGGCATCTCACCCTGCTGCAAAAGTTGTTCATTGGCTCTGGATCGTTCAGCTTGAAGTGCAAACTTCATCTGCGAGAACATATCTCCGCCTGTGGACGTTACCACATCTACACCAAGTGTAGGGGTTCCCCCATGTTCGAGAAAATAGCCGGTGGCCGGATATCCATGACCCATCATCATTTCAACCTCAGGTGTGACCGACAAGGAAGCGCCGCTATCTGCCAGCATTTTGTATTCATCCATGCCCATGGTGTTACCATGAACGATATTCACCCGTGGACTTAACAGTCCCGCTTCGTACAATTGACTAATCGAGCGATCCACAGATCCCCAACTGCCAAATCCTGCATGCATGGAACAGATGGCATCCAACTCTTGTGCTAGCTCGATCTCTTTTACCGTTGTATCCCAATGACTGAACTCCGGACCACGAATGGCAAGCCCATAAGTAAGCAATTGATCCCGTGATGAAAAATAACGTTCTTTGACTCTTCTCACATCATTATTCGAATACGTGAGTTGACTATCCCGATTCCAGTAGTCGGTCTCACCAGGGACTCCGTGAGCAAATACCGCCCGAATGCCAGCATCCTGAAGTCCACGAATCAATTCATCCGTATGGTCAGGGGAATACGGCATGCTCCAATCCATTACTGTCGTAACTCCTGCATTAAGCGCTTCCAAGGAACCAAGTAGGTTGGCAATATAACTATCTTCTGGACGGAGCTTGCTCCCCATCGCACCATAATAGAGATTCTGCAAATAAACGGGTAACGACCAGTTGGTTCCCGCTGTTTTGACAAGGGATTCCCACATATGCCGATGCGTGTCCACCAGCCCAGGCATAATAATCATCGATGAAGCATCAATGACCTCCGCACCCGGAATATCCAGGTCGGGCTGGATCGCCATGATCAGTGAATCCTGAATCAGAACGTCCGCCCTCTTATACTGTCCAATTCGAGCATCCATCGACAACACACAGCCATTTTTCAACAGATAACTTGTCCGCACAAGACACATCTCCCATCTAATTTGGTTTGAAAGACGATCACATCCTGCTTACGAATCCGTACTGCTTCTGACTATTTTTTCGCTAGTATATATACATTATATAGTTATTGTTAGTATTTATCAATTTTGGGATTTGTGTTTCGCCCGAAATCTTCTGACCTTCATCAGGTTGCCGCACATCTTATCATCACAGTACTTCTGTGTTCTGCTTCGGGTAACATCATAGAACATCCAGCGACAATCCGAATTATCACAGATCCGAATCCTACGCCCTTCTCCCTCCACCAAAGTTGTAGCAAAGTCAGCAGCTACCTCAGCCATAACCTGATGCCAATGTGCTTTTATAGCTACCAGTTGGAGTTTCATTTCCTGATCAATTGTAGTCAATGTTCTTTTTAAATGCCCTGCTTCCATAACACCATTCAGCCACTGTTGCTCTTCATCCGTTAATGATGCTCCAGAAGATAAGCGAGCTCCAAGAGCCATCAATTCGTTCCTGAAGTTTCTCATCGACAACTCATCTTCTGGAGATGCAGGGACAGAAGCGTTAAGTTGCCATCGATCCAGAAAGTCTTGCTGCCAGCTCGCCTTCCCGAGTCTGTCCTCCGATCGATCTCCCCCACGCCAGTCGTGATAATCGCTGTTTACAAAATCGGTCCAAAGTCTGTCCATGTCTACCTCCGTTTAATGTAACTACCTTAATTCAATAAAGGTGGTTACACCCTGCCTTTGATGTGTTATATTAAGTGTAACCTCATTAATCAGTTTTAGCTAGTTACATCATACATCACAATAATTCTCAAGGAGGAAACGGCAATGACGAAAACAACAGCATTAGATGTGTTACTGATTCAAAAGGATAATACATGGGATCAATGCAATTGGATTGTACCTTTGTCGAAATCCTTGGAGGGTCTTACAGCAGAACAAGCAGCCTGGATTCCACCCTCAGGGGGATTAAGCATCTGGCAGTTGGTTAACCATATGTATTATTACAACCATCGCTTATTGTGTCGCATGCAAAGTAAGGAGCCTACCCTTCCTGCTGTAGACTCCAATGAATACACATTTGGGAATCCGGGAGATGCAACGGATGCAGCTGGTTGGAATACACTGCTACAGGGTACAACTCGATTAGCCCAGCAGTTGCGAGATCAATTGGCTGCACTCGAAGAGTCAGATCTTGAAGCCGCATATATGGACTCCGAAGAGAAATGGGCACACGAACTGGCTCTTTGGGTACTCCATGATGCGTATCACGCAGGTCAGATCGTGCTTCTTCGCAGACAGCAAGGAAGCTGGAAAATCGTTTTCTAAAAAAAATGCTTGAACTGCTAGCGCTTACAGGAATAAGATGAACTTATTAATGTTACAGCTTGTTTAACACACTATATAATTGAATAGGATCTTCGGGGTAGGGTGCAATTCCCAACCGGCGGTGATGTTCTTCGGAACCAGCCCGCGACTCGCTATTTGTTCTTAACGAAGGACATTTAGCGACTGACTTGGTGTGAATCCAAGGCCGACGGTACAGTCCGGATGAGAGAAGATCAACACATTGACATGCCGTTCACGGGAAGGCCTCTTTCCTGACGCATGTCCTTGGATGAGCCCCCGTTTATTTGGTATATACCAAAACGGGGGCTTCTGTCGATTTTGCCAACTGAAGATTCCGTGTTCTGACGAAGGAGTCCTGAATATGGAAAAGACATCAGCAGCATCACCTGTTTACCGCAAGGAACGAAGTAATACCGGATTCTGGCTTGTAGTTCTCGGCGCCGCCTTATGGGGGGTCGACCCACTCTTCCGCATTATTTTGCTAAATACGATGACATCCACGCAGATTGTACTGGTGGAACATATCATCGTCAGTCTTATTGCCATTCCCGTGCTATGGAAATTCCGGTCTGACCTGAAAAACCTGCGCGCTCGCCACTGGATTGCCGTGATTTTTATCTCATGGGGAGGTTCAGCACTTGCAACGGTGTTGTTCACCATGGCACTAACACATAACGATCCGAACACAGTTCTATTATTGCAAAAAATGCAACCACTCTTCGCTATCGTGCTGGCTAAACTGTTATTGAAAGAAACGTTGCCTCGTCGCTTCGGTGGATTGTTCTTCATAGCATTAGCAGGAACCTACCTGCTTACATTTGGCTTCACATTGCCATTAGGTAACTGGGACAACTGGATTCATGCTGGAAGCTTGTTATCCCTTGGGGCCGCTGCCTTATGGGGAGGTTCAACCGTTATGGGACGATTGATGCTGGGTCAGGCGCGTTACGAAACCGTCACCTCTCTTCGTTTTGTCGTTGCTCTCCCGCTCCTGATTTTTATGACGTGGAACGAAGGTGCGGCATGGACGTTTCCGTCCGGAACGGGTGAACAGACCGCTGTCATCCTCAACATTCTCGGTCAGGCATTGTTACCAGGTTTGCTCAGTCTTCTGTTGTATTACAAAGGTCTGTCGTCAACCAAAGCTTCTGTTGCAACACTCGCAGAACTTAGCTTCCCGATGGCGGGTGTGTTGGTGAACTGGATCGCTTTCCGTACGCTGATTACATGGGAGCAGTTGCTTGGTTTTATTTTAATCTGGGTGGCCCTCTTCGCCATTTCCAGACAGCAGGAAAGATCATCAACTGCGGCGGATGCTGCACCGAAGCTGCGTACAGAGTAAGTGGATATATCCGAGGTTCTCCTATAAACAAATAGTCAAATATAAAAATAAAACCATTGCATATCAAATTAGATGAGCAGTGGTTTTTTTATTTCCATTTCTCGATGTTACTCGATCATTTTTTCAATTAGCAATATAAGGTATTAACCCTGTCCTTTATTTCTATATCGCAAATACAAATACTCCCCTCTTTTCCCTCCAACCTCATAACGGATATGCATATCATCGCACTTCGTCTCTTCTATGTTTTGTCTTTTGTCTAATCCGGTGGTACGATGACATATGGAATAAACAGATGAATTATATTCAGAGAGGAACGATCATAATGTCTTCATTCTCATATACCTCCTACGACGCTATAGGTTTGGCTGAACTGATCCGATCCCGGGAAGTATCCCCGGTTGAATTGCTGGAAGCGGCGTTTGCACGCCTTGAAGAAGTGAATCCGCAACTTAATGCAGTTATTCGTACATATGAAAATCGTGCACGGGAGGAAGCCAGTTTGGTTCGCCCTGGAGAACAACCTTTTGCCGGTGTGCCCCTGCTCCTGAAAGATATCTCGCAATCCTTGGAAGGTGAATTTCTCACTTCAGGCTCCCGTCTGTTCAGCGAGCATCGCGCATTACGCAATTCCAATTTTGTCACTCGACTCCGTGATGCGGGTTTTATCATCATAGGACATACGAATACGCCCGAATTTGGCTTGAAAAATATTACGGAGCCCCGCCTCCATGGCCCAAGTCGCAATCCCTGGAATATCAATCACTCTCCAGGTGGATCTAGCGGTGGTGCCGCTGCCGCTGTAGCTTCGGGTATTGTTCCTCTGGCCGGAGCCAGTGACGGAGGCGGTTCGATTCGTATCCCGGCTTCCTTTAGCGGATTGTTTGGATTGAAGCCAACCCGCGGGCGCACTCCTGTAGGACCGGGAGTTGGTCGTCAATGGCAAGGCGCATCGATTGATTTTGCCCTCTCTCGCTCGGTTCGGGACAGTGCTGCATTGCTTGATACCTTACAAGTCATACAGCCTGAAGCTGCATTTCATGCGCCACTCTTTCCAGGCAGTTACTTGGCAGATATGAGCTATCCACATCAACGCAAACTGAAAATTGCATACACAACCGATTCGCCCGTAGGTACACCCGTCAGCGTAGAAGCCAAAGAGTCTGTACTCAAGCTCGTTTGCTGGTTGGAAGATCAAGGTCATCATGTTGAAGAAAAACTCAGTCCAGTCAATGGAGTTAGGTTGATGGAGAATTATTACATGATGAACAGTGGTGAAATGGCCGCGATGATCTCTTCCATGGAACGATCCATGGGTCGGGCTCTGACCTCCGATGATATGGAGATTGAATCCTGGGTTCTGGCTGAAGCTGGAAAAAAGGTGTCCGCCGCGGAATTTGTACATAGCTTAGCTGAATGGGATGTAGCTGCAGCTCAGATGTCCACCTTGTTTGAGCGTTATGACTTCTATGTCACACCCGTTAATGCTTTTTCTGCGCCTAAGATTGGAGAATTAACACCTCAAGACGAACAGATCCGTAATCTGATGCGAATTAGTGAGTTGGACAAGACCCAGCAGCAGCAACTCATTTATGAAATGTTTGAGCCCAGTCTTACGTATACACCTTTCACCCAGCTTGCAAATCTGACCGGCCAGCCTGCGATAAGTGTACCTCTTCATATGACACCAGAAGGTTTGCCAATGGGTGTACAGGTTATGGCAACCAAAGGCCGTGAAGACTGGTTGCTGCATCTCGCTGGTCAGTTGGAAACATCCGAACTTTGGATTGGGATGAAAGGTAATCCTCTGTTCCCAGCATAAACGCAATATTTTACACGTTTCTGATGAGTAATCTTTCATCCACTCTATTCTTATTTTTCATATTCGCATGCCTACATTACTTGCTATAGTGCATGAAAGCAATGTCGTCTCCGCATACTGAAGTAAAAAGACATCGGAGGAGACAGTGATGAATTCAACGGAATCTCATAAACAATCTATTCACATTCCTGCCAAGACAGGCTACGCTCTTAGAGTGAAAAAAGGCTCACTGATCCGTATAACTGATTTGGAAGGGCAGCAAGTGGTTGACTTTGTCGCTTATGATGCACAGAATATTAATAATCGGCTTGATCCCGGGGTAACCCTCGATGTCCTGCGCAATTACAGAATTAAACCGGGGCAATGCCTGTATTCCAACCGTTATAAACCTCTCATTTCCATTGTCAGTGAAACTGTAGGCATTCATGATTTTTTCAATTCGGCCTGTCGTCCGGAAATGTATGAGGTCTTATATGATAAAAAGGACCATCCCAGTTGTTATAATAATCTGAATACTGCTCTTGAACCTTTCGGTATCTCTCCCCCGGATCAACATTATCCTTTCAATCTGTTTATGAATTCCGTAGTAGATGGTGAAGGCAAAATTGATGTTATCGCTCCCGAATCATGTGCAGGGGATTATGTTGAAATGGAAGCTTTGATGGATCTGATCATCGGTTTATCGGCTTGTCCGTGCGAGGAAAGTTCTTGCAATGGCTATCATTGTACACCTGTTCAACTCGATGTGGAGTCGCCTGCTGGTTAAAGTGCTATATCCTCACAGTTTGTTCTAATTCACTCCTTGCGGGAATACGATGACTTGTACCCATTTTATGTGACTACTGGTACAATTCGTCGAACCCGTTAAGGAGTGAACGTATTTATGTCTGTACTGTTCAGTTATATTATTCTGGGAATATCATTGTCCGCTCCAATCGGTCCGATTAATGCTGCTCAACTGGACCGTGGAGCTCGACATGGATTCATGCATGCCTGGATTCTAGGACTCGGAGCTATGTTTGCAGACTTGGTGTATATGCTGCTGATTTATTTTGGAGTTGCCCATTTTCTGGACACGCCGTTTATGCGCTCTTTTCTCTGGTCATTTGGCAGTTTTATTCTGATTTACACGGGAGTGGAAACGCTCTCGAAGCTGAAACAGGGGATTCAAGGTACATCTACTGCGGAGGCGACTGTTCGAAAATCGTTTATTTCTGGCTTTTTGATGGCTCTGTCCAATCCACTGAATATTTTGTTTTGGCTTGGGATCTATGGCTCCATTCTCGCGACAACTGTAAAGCATACGGACACCGCTCATTTACTGCTCTACAGTTCAGGCATATTTATTGGCATTCTGGTGTGGGATGTCATTATGGCTGGAATGGCCAGTCGATTCCACAAACATAGCAGTGAAAATGTATTGCGCTGGATCTCCATCATTTCGGGAATCTGCCTGATCGGATTTGGTTTGTATTTCGGTTACGAAGCTGTGCGTTCCATATTTTTCTGACAATAAAATCAGGCTGGACAGTCACCCAACTTCCCCCACATTAATACTGTAACGGTATCATGTGGAATGGAGTTGGGAATCAATGGCGGAGCTGTATAGTGCCGACGAAATAAATAGTTTATATGAGCGTCTACCATCTTGGCAGCAGGACGCTTATTCGCAATTTGCAGATATGATCGCCGATGAAAATAATACGTATCCATGTGTACCTGGACGAATGGGATTTCTGTCCGGACATTTGAGGTATGGCTTTACGTGTGACCCCCGATCTGAACAAGCTGCCGAAGATATGGCGGATCTGCTTAGACAATATGGTCCTGTATCCAGAGACACCGGTCATTACGCTTCCATGGTTGTGATCTGTGATACGCCAACTGATCTGAAAGATCATACAACGGTAGAGCAATATCAGACGTTATTCTGGCAAATGCTTAATCGGGTAAGTTCACACGATACCGAGCCGTGGCCAGAACATATTTCAACCGATCCTCATGATTCATCATGGGAATTTTGCTTTGGCGGAGAGCCTTACTTTTGTTTCTGTGCAACTCCTGCACATGAACTCCGAGCCAGCCGGCATTTTCCTTATCTCATGTTTGCTTTTCAACCACGGTGGGTATTCGAATCCATTAATGACAATACCCCTCTTGGCCGTAAAATGAAAACCTTGATTCGCAAACGTCTCGCTGCGTATGATGCTGTACCTGCTCACCCTTCGCTGATGTGGTATGGTCAGCAAGATAATCTGGAATGGAAACAGTATTTCTTGCCTGATGATGAGCAGACACCCTCCAAATGTCCATTCATGCGGATGAAGCAAGCCCTAGGCAAGTTGACGAAATAATCTTAAAGCACTCATTAATCCGTTGTGCGACATCCACGAAAGTTGCTGAAAGGTACTTATGGTTTGGATGGTGCTGACTGCGGTGGTTTCGAGCCACGAACCTTATGAACAACATACGTGATGATCCCAAGAAATACGACAAGTCCCACACTTGCCAGCAGACCCGTTCTGCTGGCTTTTTCCATCGCTGTTCCGGCCACAGCGGCCACAATTAATACCATGGCAATCCACACTTTGATGCGATTCCACTTCACAGGCTTCATTTTTTTAATGTACGTGATGCAGATGAGCAGCCATGTATACATTAATACCAGACTACCTGCTGTCGTCACATATTCAAACAAACTCTTGGGCATCCATAATGCCATCAAGGTAGACAGGACTAATCCAGCCGCTGTACAGCACAATGCCTGAAGTGGCATGTCCTTTTTTCCCCAGGTCTTCGTGAACAGCTTTGGTGCATCTCCATCTTCTGCGAGTTTCACCAACATGGACGTAATGGCATATAACGAAGCCACCATCGTCGAGAATCCGGCTATAATCAGAATTCCGTTGAGAATGTGGACCACAACGGTTAATCCAATGGTTGACATGGCTTTGACAAGCGGGCTTTCATCTGGAGTTAACTGAGTTGAAGGCACAAGCAACAGGATCAACGCAATTGAAATCACATAGAGTGTACTCACCGATAATAACATTACTCGACCTGATTTCACTGCATCTTTTGGTTCTTTCAGGTTAGCTGCCATCAACCCCATAACCTCGATCCCGGCAAAAGCAAAGAATGCATAGATGAAACCGGTCCATACGCCTTTACCCCCATGCGGGAACCACTCATTCTTCAATTGCTCTGGTGTCACTTTTACCGGTAGCCAACCTAGACAAGCCGCTCCTGCTATAGCTATAAATGCAACCGTTGCAGCAAGTTTGATTACAGCAAGAATATTCTCCGTTTTGGTTAATCCCTTTGCTCCCAGTGCAGCAATGAAGAGACCTATAGCGGCATAGATCGCAACAAATGTCCAAAGCGGAAACTTGGGAAACCAGAATTGAGAGAACAGCCCAAGTGCCGTTAATGAGCTGCCCATGATGAGCATTTCAGAGAACCAGTACATCCATCCACTACCAAAACCAGCCCAAGGTCCGAATGCTTCGCCTGCATACGTTCGAAAAGCGCCTTCCTTTGGATCTTCTGCGGTCATCTGTGCCAGCGCACCAAATACAAAGTAAGTACCTGCTGCCGCCAGCACCAACAATATAAGTACGGATATCCCAGCCCAATGAATCGCCAGACTGGTCCCTAGAAAAAATCCCGTTCCCAGTGTGCAACCCGCGCCAAACAGGGATAAGCTGACCCAACTTAGTTTTTCGTCGTCGTTTTTACGGTGTTGCTGACTTTTCATGAAGCTCCTCCTTCTACCTTATCCCCTTACGATTTACAGGTCATGGAGGTTTTATGTCTGTATTGCCAAAAAGAATTATTATTAGTTTACATAATATTTAATATGTTTCATTTATTCTGATGATGCTTTTAAGCTGTATGCTTTTTAAGCTGTATGCTTTTTAAGATCAGAATAAAGATATATTTTCAATTCTATTTAAATCCGCAAAAAAAGTGGTTGACTTCAATCGCTTAGAATGGTTTTCCTTTTAAACATGGTGGTGCGTCAATGTGGCTATATGAGAGATGGTAACTAAGGTGGGAAAATGATCTCTCTATTGTGAATTTTTCATATGTTGAAATTTTATAAAATAAGTCGTTATTTCTTTTAAATTGAACGTAGACTGTTACTTTTTCGTATTTTCTCAATAGCTTCGTCGTTTTTTATAAATTTAGTCGTTTATAAGAAGGGCTGCCTCCTGGGATTTTTCCTTTTTATCCTTTTTCACCAGTTTTCGAACTAGGCTGACGTATAGGCATTATCCCCTAAAATTTATCGCAGCCTCTGTTCGAATACTGTTATGAATTTTTCATATATTGAAAATATTTTATGTTGGTCATAAAAAAAGCCGCCATAAAGGCGACTTCGCTAATATTTCCAATTTAAGTCCGGCCAGTCCAATCTGTTCCGGCGATTTCTTTCCATCGTGTTCTAATCTCATCATATATTTCCTGTGGTAATGTGCCTTTAGCCACAAGGTCGGCATTTTGCTGCCAGCGATTGGGCTTGGCTGTTCCTACAATAGCCGTATCTACTCCTTCGGTACTTAGCGTAAAACGCAGTGCTGTTTCCACCGCTGCCTGGGCATCCTCACCCAGAAAACCATAGTTAAGTTCACTTAAGCGCTTCCAGTATATGAATGGATAAGCCTCTTCCGAAAGTGTTTCATACGTCCAGGCCGCATTGGCAATAGGTCTTTTGGCCATTACTCCCATGTTTCTTTTTCTTGCCTCAGGCAACGTAAGATCAATTGCTTCCTGATCTGCGATATTTAATGAAGTCTCCAGGCTGTCAAATACTCCGGTCTGAATCGCATATAGCGCATCTGTTGTATCCCCACTATATCCGATAAATCTGGTTTTTCCCGTTTCCTTGGCACGTTGCAGTACTTCGATTACTGCTCCTTGTCGGAGTACTTCTTCAGAGCAGCTATGCAAATGGATAACATCCACATAGTCTGTTTTCAGCCGTTTCAGACTGCGTTCAATCGTTTGCTCCAGTACTTTGGCATCCCAATCCGGACCTTCAATCCCGGCAGCATGTCCACATTTGGTGAACAAATAGTAGTCATCACGCCGATGTGACAGCACCTCACCGATTAATTCCTCGCTGTCACCGTAACATTCAGCCGTGTCTATCACGTTTAATCCAGCATCCAGGGCACTATTCAGCAATGTCGCTACATCCGTTTTGGATACATTTTTGCCTATTTCCGCTCCGCCAAATCCAAGTGTACTTACGTTCATGCCAGTATTACCGTACTTGCGCGTTTCCATGGTTATCTTCCTCCAAGTTCAGTGAATTGGGTACAGATAAATAGAAATACAGATTAACTTCAACTTCCCTTATGTTATTACCCATGAGTTGGTTATGCCACCCACTTTTCCAGACTGCACCCAAGTTAATTTATTTAGAAACCATAAATGGACATTCCACCGTCAACCAACAACGTTTGACCCGTTATATATCCCGCTGCATCTGATGCCAGGAATACAACTGGCCCTACCACTTCTTCCAGTTCTCCCACTCGCTGTAGCGGTGTACGACTTACAATTTCCTGCAAATACTGGGGATCATCCAGCAGCTTTTCAGTCAAAGGTGTTCGGAAATACCATGGCCCTACTGAATTGACACGGATTCCATACTTTCCCCATTCCAGTGCGAGCACTTTGGTCATATGAATTAACGCAGCTTTGGTCGCACCATATACAACCCCTGTCCGCAAAGCCGTATGCCCACCTACCGAAGAGATGTTAATGATCTTCCCAGTCCCACGTTCTTTCATATGCTGACCCGCTAATTGCGAAGCAAAAAAAGCCGATTTTAAGTTTGTCTGCATGATGGTCTCCCACTGCTCGTCCGTAACTTCAAGTGCTGGTGTCCGTATGTTCATACCTGCGTTATTCACCAGAATGTCCAGACTACCCATCTCCGAGATCGCCTCTTGAAACGTCTCTTCCAGTTGTTCTTTTGATGTCACATCCGCAGTCAGAGCTAGCGCTTTACGCCCCGTCTGTTCATAGATGTAGGCGGCTGTCTCCTCAATTTCTTTCATTGTTCGGGATACAAGTACAACGTCACTGCCTGACTGGGCAAGTCCTATCGCAACTGCTTTTCCGATCCCTCTCCCCGCGCCTGTCACCAGTGCTGTCTGTCCATCGAGATGGAATGTGGGTACGTTCATGTGACTCACTCCTTCATCAGATTTATAAGTTGAACTAAAGATTATTTACACTGACACTACGATGACAGAATAACCTTCCAATCGCTGTTATCCCCAGATTTTTTGATTCCCTTTTTCCGAAGGGGAAAATCCGGGGATAGCTTATGCTTCCGATGCAGCTTTCTTTCTGAAAGCTTTTAGGCGAACGCTTCGCTTTTTCAGGTTTTTTCTGTCCTCTCCGTTATCGTGTAAATGATTAGTTCAACTTATATCGCATTCATGCAAATACTTGATATGTAAGTAAACCCCGATGGGAATCAGGTTACAAAATACTGGCTTGGATTACCCAGTTCCGGATGGAACTTCTCTCGAAAGCGGCCTCCGGTATAATCCCCTATAATTTTTCGCCAGAACGCCTGCGCAATGACATTGTTACGAACCTGGGTTACTTTCCATCTTCCTGGAAAACGTCTAAACAGCTCATAGGCTGCCCGAGTACCCAATCCACTGCGCCGATATTTTTGCATCACAAAAAACTCAGTCAAATAGTAGTCATTATCCTTACTACCAGGCTCCAATTTCTCCACCAGAGCAAACCCTGCAGGTGCCCCGTCACTTGTAATCAAAAAAGGAAACTTGCGGTCTTCTTCTGCCCAGAATGCCTCCAGACCCGGATATTCCGGAAAAATGCCGTTACTGTCCACATCAATATTCAGATATTTGGTAAAATCATATAGATAAAATTGCATTAAATGCCGAATCACCTGACTGCGTTCCCGGGGAACCAGTTCTATTTTCATATTCATCCGGTTCACCTCCTCTGCTTTACGTATACTAATTACTTTAAAGGTTTACGCGCCGAAGGGCAAGGAAGCATCCCCTACTTACTGCCTGCTTTAGTGAACAAGCTGTGAGCATGTAAATTATGGTACACTAGAGCATAGAATACGATTAAATTGAATATTCATTTTATATGTTTTTCACATGGAGGTGTCGAACTTGACCAACGTGCAAAAAGAGATTGATCGACGCAAGCTGGATGACAAACTACCTTCCATGCCTTGGTTCGTTCAGCAATTCATGGACTACAAGCTGCCTGACCTGTCCCCCTCTACCCTGCTCGAATATCTGAGAGATTACGAAGCTTTCTTCGGATGGTTGCGAGCAGAAGGGCTGTCCGAGGCAAGCTCTAATAAAGAAGTTACCTTGACTGAACTGGAAGTCCTACGCATGGATTCGGTTACCGCCTATCGGTTATTTCTCACAACCAAACGGGAAGGAACCAATTCCAGAATTACCGTCTCTCGCAAACTCTCTTCCCTTCGATCCCTTTTCCATTACCTGAGCCAGATTGCGGAAGATGAAGACTTTTATCCTCTGCTGAAGCGGAACATTATGGCCAAAATCGAGATCAAGCGTACCCATAAACCCAAGGATACCGCTGCCAAACTCAAAGGTAAAATTCTGGAGGAAGAGGAACTGCTTGAATTTATCGGCTATATTCTTGAAGGTTACGCTGTTGATATGGAGAAGAACAAACAGGCACTGTATTCCCATGAGCTCAACAAAGAACGGGACGCCTGCATTGCCAGCCTGATCCTCAATTCAGGTTTACGGGTGTCGGAAGTTGTCAACCTGAACGTCGATGATCTCGATCTGAACAACAAACTCCTGTATGTTTATCGCAAAGGTAACAATGATGAGACGTACAAAACACCCGTTTATTTCAGGGAACAGGCCAAGGATGAACTCGCGACTTATATGAACCTGCGGCAATCACGTTACCGTACGCCCAAGCGGGAGAAAGGTCTGTTCATTGCTTTGCGTAACGGAGATTCAGAAGGAAGTCGAATGACCAAAAGAGCGATCCAGGCCATGATTATGAAATACGCCAAGCGCTTTGGCAAACCATACTTGACTGTGCACAAATTACGCCATTCATTCGCAACGGACTATTATTTGCAAAATGATATTTACAAAACGAAGGAGCAGCTCGGACACGCTTCTACGGAAACGACCGAGATCTATGCTCACCTTACCGACAAAACGATGTCCGAAGCCATCGAACGCCGTACTGACGACGGGATGTAACATCCCAAACATAATAAAAGCAGCAAACCGCATCAAGGATTCTGATCCGAGAAAGGTCTGCTGCTTTTTTTATTTTTTTGCATCATTCAAGGAGAAAAGCACATGTAGAAACAATTTAGTTTACATAATAAATATTACGTTATACCCAAAGGCGATTAATCACGCTCTCTGTACATTCAATCATATCCAGCGATTATAATTTCCCACTTCTTGACGTTTCTACGATTCGACTTCACCATTCTGCCTACACTCGCTCTCAACCATCGCTAACAACGCTTTGGCTATATCCTCCGTTTCATGAACCGAGTAACATGTTATATTTCTGCTAAAAGTGCTCCGCTCTATAAACTGCTCTGAAGGTAGCCATGAGATCATCCCCAGTACCCCTTCAAGTTGATCAACCAAGGTCAGATCTTTCTCTTCTCGAACCATCACGAATTTGGGATAAGATGTATCCTTGAATCCTTCAATGACAATCCAATCATAACCGGACAGATAGCTCAGCATATCCTCCAGCTTGGTTGCCTGTCGCTCCATAATCGCAGTACGTTTCTCGGACATGACAACCACCGCCGAGGCCCCCGACTCCCCAAATTGATACGAATCCGTTCCATCTTGATCCATCTCAAAATGATCATGTCCATCATGCTTAATCGCTGCTACTTTAAGTCCCATGGAAGAAAAGTGCCTGATCAGCGCGGCTGTCAGGGTTGTCTTGCCCGTGTTTTTGTATCCAACAATCTGTATGATATGTGGCTTTGTATCACTCATAGTAGTCATCTACCACTACCTCACATGACCTGAGGGCAGTTTAAGAATACGTACCTGCTCACCCGCAGGAATACCTTTTTTCTCAGGTGGGACAACTATCAGACAATCACTATCCTTAATGGTGATCATCACACTGGATTCATCTACACGGGCTGCGGCTGGTATCGCGTACACCATGCCGTTGCGGATCTCTGTGCGTCCACGTACGAACCGTGTAAAATTGTTTACTTTGGTGTACCCATCTTCCAAGATGGCAGTCCATTCTTCCAGATAAGGATGAGCATCGGCTTGCATGGAACGAATGGTAGGATGAACAAATAGACCAAAACCCACAAAACAAGCACCCGGATTACCCGAAAGCGCAAAAAGCAATTTGTCTTTATACACAGCAGCTGTGGTCACACTCCCTGGTCGCATTGTCACTTTGTTAAATAACATCTCCACATGTTCTTCCAGCACAAGTTCGCCCATAATATCATAATCCCCGACGGATACACCGCCTGTAGTCACCACGATATCATTATCTTGAATGGCTTCTTCCAGTTTGGCCCTTGCCGTATTCACATCGTCTGCAATAGAACCGTACATCACCGGCTCTCCTCCCGCTTCAACGACCAGAGAACGCAGCATGTAGCTGTTGCTGTTTCGAATCCGGCCCGGTTGCAGGGGTTCATCTACATCAAGCAATTCCGTGCCAGTTGCGAATATCGCCACCTTTGGACGTTGAAATACGGGAACCTCTGCTATGCCAAAAGTAGCTAACACGGACTGCTCTCCTGCCCTGATGATCGTTCCTGCTTCGAGCAGTTGCTGTCCCTCTTGGACTTCCAGTCCGATTGGGGTGATGTTAGCACCCGATAATATGTGCCGTTTCAATGCAATCCACTGTGCTCCGTCCTCTACCTTGCTCTCGGTCATCTCCATCATAACTACCGCATCCGCACCTTCCGGAACCTGTGCACCGGTCATGATGCGAGCCGTCGTACCTGAAACAATGGTGTGGTCCGAGGTGTAGCCGCAAGGAATTTCATCAATTACTCGAAACCAAACTTGATGATTACTCGATGCATCTATGGTATCTGTACTTATAATCGCGAATCCATCCATACCCGATCTCCGGAAAAATGGATAAGGATGGGGTGCCTGAATCGTCTCTGCAAGTGTGCGGCCATGAGCAGATTCAAGGTGAACTTTCTCTATGGAGCCTACAGTAACTCTTGCAGCTATTTTGGCTTGGGCATCCGGTACCTGTACAGCTGTTCGATTGAATTTGGCAGTTGTCATATCATGTGAATGTGAGTTCATTTTCAAAAGTATTCTTACCTCCTAGAGACATATCATCTTTTAAAAAAGTGTAGCCCGAATGCTCTAAGATAACAAGTACATTACTTATTGAATCCTGTGACAAATCATATTTCTTACAGGTGTAACATTCCTTGACCTATATTCAACATGAAAGGCATTTTGTCTGCCCATAATATAATTAACTAAGGGAGGCGATGATCATAAGTAATCGATGTGAATTATGCGGAAGAGAACCTGTAAACACGACCATTCATCATCTGACACCGAAAGAAATGGGAGGAACATTTCTGCCAACAGCCAACCTGTGTATCCCCTGTCACAAACAGATTCATTCGCTATACACGAATCGCGACATTGTAACCCTTGGTCTCACGGACCTGCAATCCCTGAGACAGGATGAACGAATGATTCCATTTATCCGCTGGATTCGCAAACAGCCTGCTACAACGATTCCCCGTGTACGCAAATCCAATCATGTTCGCAAATCGTAAACCAAAAAGAACAGCTCCAAGGTCATGTGCCGGCGAGGTGAATCCGCCTTCCCTTTTCACTGTTCTTAAATGAATTATGCGATTGGCAGCCATCCTTATGATTAGATGTTTATTATCTTCGCCTCTTAATTCGGCCGCCGCCCACTCTGGTTTTTGGTTTTTTGTAGGATTTCTTAGGTGAATCAAACAACCCACCACTGCTCTTGTTGCGATCAATGGTTCCCTTGCTCTGATCTTTGTTGCGGTTGAATAATCCTCCGCCAGATCCCACGCTTGAATCTTTATCGCTTCCGCGCCTTGTAATCGTACCTTTCCGATCAACAGTAATAGGTGGAGCAAGCTTCTTGTCATTACTTGTTGGTGCACGATAAGATCCTGCACTCGGTTTATACGTATCTTTATTGGTATATCCTCGATAGTTGCCATAACCTCGCCCGCCAAAAGAATCGAACAGATTACCAATTAATGTAGCGGTGAGGTACCCTTGTAGAAAAGATGAATCGTAGTTCTGCCGAACATATTCCTTGGAGTCCACCTCAACCAAGGTATCCTCCGGCTTGTTCGGGTCTTGTTGCAGATGATAATACTCGTCCTGATACACGAGGAACATACGCTCTGTGTTCTCTGCCGAGATCTGATCCGGTTGCCTTTGGTCAGACAATTCCTGAGCCACTTCCGGAACGGTACGGTCTGAAGCCCGGTACACATAAGACGTTGAGTTACCACTGCCGTTAACCGATTCAAGCGGATATGTGTCCTGAACAGAAGGTGCTCCGCACGCGGACAACAGAGACATCACAAGGCTGAGGACCAGCATTAATTTTAATCCATGCGCCAAGCGTTTTTTCATTGGGAACCTCTCCTAGCTCGAACGAATTACTTTGATATCCGCAGGAAGAATGGACTCACCCTCATACAGTGTAAATCTTCTGTCTTGCCACTCCACCCGAAGAAGCATATTATCATCCGACTGATACTGCCATACCAATTGTTCTCCAGCCTGGCCATATGGAGTTCTACCTGCCGTTGATACCATACCTCCATACTCTTCCTCCAGATGAAATGCGCGTCCATCCAGGTCCAGCAATGTGGGCACCTCATCAGGTGCATCAAGCCTGCCATCAATTGGTGTATATAGAGCGTAACGTGTGAGTTCCCGTTCTTCGATATGCAAATATCGAAATGCGGTACCATCCTGCAGCGTGAGCACAACTGCATTTCGAGCGCGATTTTGTACCCGACCAACGACTTCATAAGTAACCAGAGAAACCTCACAGATATCACCAGGTGCAAGCTGAAGCATCGTTTTCTCTGCCTGCGGTGGTTCAGGTTTTGTTAGTATTCCTTTAATTCGTTTCCATACACTCATGAGAATTACTCCTGTTCCTTATCTTATAAACAAGCTGCAATAATCAGTGCGCCCACGATATGTAAAGCGCCAGAGAACAATCCGTATCCTGTCTTCCCTTGTTGAATTCCTGTATCCAGATCCAGATTGGCCCATTTGCGAATCATAAAGTGTACAACACTCTCCAAAATCAACAAAATGATAAAGGATACAACGGAGACCAACAATGCTTCTCCAAGATGACCAGCCGTAGAAATGGACGTAGCGAGTACATACCCTTGTGCAAATAATTTCATAACCATCCGTGTAGTAACGGCCATATTGCCAGCCTTAACTTCAGCAAAATCCTTATATTTCGTGAACAGTGAATCTACATACATCAAGACAAACAGCAAAACCGAACCAGATCCGGTCCAGACCAGCATCGCCAAAATATTCAAATCCATTTACACAGCCCCCACATATCAACATGAACCGCATTTAAAAGCGAAGGAGAAATACTCTTCTCCTCCGCTGGTTAACCCTGCTGACAACCAAGGTATTAGTTCTTATTATCGTACTGTTTCATCAATGCTGCGAGTTCGTCTTCAACAGCCTGATCTTTACCCAACTTCTCGAACTCTTCATCCAAAGACTTGCCTTTGGAAGACATTTCGTTACTTGCTTCCGCCTGTGCTTCCATCTGCATCATTTTCTCTTCCATACGCTTCATACCAGCACTTGCAGTATCAGAACCAAACCCATTCAACGCTTTGTTGATTTCAGTTTGGGCTTTTGCTGCATTGTAACGTGCTACCAGTGTTTCGCGTTTGTTCTTCATTTGAGTCAGTTGCTTACGCATCTCGTCGAGCTTGCCACGCAGGTTATCTGCCGAAGCCTTGTTTTGGTCATAGCTGGTTTTGTACTCAACCATCTTCTCCTCAGCAGCCTTTTTCTCTTCCAGGGCACGTCGAGCCAAATCCAGATTCTGAGCACGTGCCGCCGTATGCGCCTGCTCTTCACGTTTCTTCACAAGAGCTTCCTGCTCTTCGAATAACTGCTTGAATTTCTTCTCAATGGCGATCTGTTGAGCTACTGCCTTCTCTGCATCTTCCAAATCCTCTTGCATGTCACGGATATATTGGTCCGTCATCTTGATTGGATCTTCCGCTTTGTCAATAATGGCGTTGATGTTAGACATGGTTAGATCACGCAAACGTTTGAAAATGGACATTATGTTATTCCTCCTAGTCGATATTACATCGTATATAAACATACATACGTAACAATCTACAACTCGTTTCAATTTTAGCAAATAAAATCAAAACATTCGATGGCACTTATGTCAGGAAGATCGTTTATCTTTGTTCAGATGATCCTCCATCAACCTCTCTGCAGTCTGCACGATTTCGTCGATTTGCATCCGCGTGATGGAATCAAAATGAATACCCATGATTACCGTAACAGTTACTTTCAGCTGCAAGGCAGCCTTTCGGGCGAGCCGCTCACACAGCTCTTGTTCTTTATGCCCAGGAATACGGACCGTCGTCCCGCTTACGCGCTCATGATCCACGTAGAACGTGGCTACGGCGCCAATATGCGCCTTTCCTCCGGTAACGAAAAAAACCTTATCTTCTCCTGCTTCAATCACCTGTAAACGTATGGATTTCAAATCATATGTACTCATACCCATCCACCTATCCTTTTCTATATGTTATATATGGAGGAATTATGGCTGTCATGAGCTAAATCGGCAATGAAACTTCTCACACTGCGCATATTTTATGGAACCCCCGGGTATACCAAGGAGAACGTCATTTTGGAAAAGGAGGCCGATATTATGCGCGTACGCCTCATTATGCTGATGGTTATCGTTATTTTTCTCGGAGGATATCATGCTCCAGTTTCAGCGCGGGATGTTTCAAGCCCGCCAAGTGAATCAGTATCAGGTTCGGATTCTGCGGAAGAAGAACAACTGACATTGGGACAGTTACGTCAAAAATATGCCGACACGTTCAAAACCAATGGTCCTTCAACCAAGAAGGTTGCACTGACTTTCGATGATGTACCTGATCCACGGTTTACTCCACAAGTACTGGATGTATTGAAGAAATACAATGTCAGAGCTACATTCTTCATCGTGGGTAGTCGTGCTGAGAAACATCCGGATCTTGTGAAACGCATCATCAAGGAAGGGCATATGGTTGGTAATCACAGCTACAATCATCCTGAATTCAGTAAGCTGTCGATGAATGCCTTTCGCAAACAAATTTTACATACCGGGGATATTATTCGACGTTTGGCGGGATATACGCCCAAGATGATTCGGCCGCCTTATGGAGACATTAATGAAGAACAGCTGAGATGGGCTGCCAAACAACACTATAGCATTGTGAACTGGAACGTAGACTCCCTGGACTGGAAAGGCCTTTCAAAGGAACAGGTGAAAGATAATATTCTTTCTGCTGTAAAACCCGGCTCCATCGTTTTGCAACATGCTGGAGGCGGTGTAGGATCAAACCTGAACGGCACGGTTGAGGCTTTGCCTGAAATCATTGAAGAATTGCGTAATCGGGGATATGAACTGGTCACCTTGGACGAAATGTTGGGATTGCCAAAGGCCAAAGATTAGGATGACCGTGATACCAAATAATGAGAATATTAAAAGGGTGCTGTTCAATCGCGAATTAGCGACTGGCAGACACCCTGTTTGAATTCATTTTAAATGTTATTTTCTCTCTACTTCAGAATGTACAGCTCAATATCCTGAAAACCAAATGAGCTTACAGACTGTTTGCTACCCGGGATAAAGATATCAATCCGGTGACCTTTGATTGCACCGCCCACATCTCGCGCTGTGGCTACAAAAGCCTGTTTTGGCAATCCTGGATGGCTATGACCAGTTACCAGTACTTTGGTTCCGAGTGGAATTACACTTGGATCAACTGCAATCGTGCCCAGTTCAAGATCATTTCCGAAATAATCGACTGCACCCCAGCCTCCATTTTCAGACGGATCTGCAGAGTATGCCGTTGCTTTTACGTTCACAGCTTTGCTGTAATCGAATGTTTTACCCCAGGCTTGAACAACTTTGTTATCTGCGTTAACGTCCAAGCTCGCTGTAGTAACAGTCTTCGCTTGGGTCTTGCTCTCCGCTGCCGCAGCGGCTGCTACATTGTTTGACTTACCGGGAATCGTAATTTTCAAACCACCATAAATGTTGTAAGGCGAAATGTCGTTGTTTGCTTTAACTAACGTGTTAATTGCTACTCCGTATTGTTTCGATAAGGTGTAGAAGGTATCCCCCTCTTTGGCCACATGAACTGAATCGGCGTGAGCCGGAACGGCTTGAATGAGCATTGCTGTTGTCATTAATGCTACTGCTGTTTTGGCTATACGTTTCTTGTTAATCATGGTCTTCCTCCCTCATTGTGCCTGCGAAGTTAGTTGTCGGATTCGGATGAGGAGCCCATCCTATAGGTTCATCATTACATTTGAAACGATATGTACCCCTAATTCACCCCAAGCAGTGTGCTGTAGATCTTCCCCCTGCACAATCTGCATCGTTACATCCCCCGCACTCCCTGTCCGGAAGTTTCGGCAGAGTTCAATATATCACAATTTTGTAACCTGAACTTGTAGTAATTCTTACCAAATGGTTTTAACATGTGTAAGCACGTGTAAGAATACTGAATACTCTAAAACTGTTGGGCGAGATGTCCCCTATATATTTGGTAACAGAATAGTTACTTTTCCGAATCCTATATTTGATTATTTTCAAACAAAAAATAGCGTCACCGACTCGAGGTCAGTAACGCTATTTAATCACTTCATTTAGAGTACTTTCGCAAGAAAATCACGTGTACGTGAATTTTTCGGTGCTCCAAACACCTCATCAGGTGTTCCCTCTTCCACAATAACCCCGCCATCCATGAACAGGATCCGGTCTCCCACTTCACGTGCAAAACCCATCTCATGGGTTACGATGACCATCGTCATCCCGCCTTCTGCAAGACGTTTCATGACATCCAGTACCTCACCGACCATCTCGGGGTCCAATGCCGACGTAGGCTCGTCAAACAGCATGACATGAGGCTGCATGGCCAATGCTCTAGCAATGGCGATCCGCTGCTTCTGTCCACCGGACAGCTGATTCGGGAATGTATCTTTTTTATCATACAAGCCCACGGTATTAAGCAAATCAGCAGCAATCTTCTCCGCTTCCAGAGTAGATTGTTTCTTCACTTTAATCGGAGCGATCGTGATATTTTGCTCTACCGTTTTGTGTGGGAACAGGTTGAAGTGCTGGAACACCATGCCCATTTTCTCACGAGTTGCGTTGATGTTATGCTTGGGGTCCGTGATTGACACGCCTTCAAAATCAATCTCTCCTGAGGTAGGCTGTTCCAGTAGGTTCAAACAACGCAAGAATGTACTTTTACCTGAACCGGAAGGACCGATGACCACGACAACCTCACCTTTGCCAATCGTCACGTTTATGCCCTTAAGCACATCGTTATTACCATAAGATTTGTGTAATTGTCTAACGTCTATCACTTGCACTCAACTTCCTTTCCAGTCGTCCCAGCAGCTTGGACAAAATGAACGTCATTACAAAGTAGATGGCTGCTGCAATCAAAAATGGACTCAATCCTTGGTACGTAATGTTTTTGACAACACTTGCCTGATACATAATATCCACCATACCGATAACGGAGATAATGGAGGATTCTTTAATGATAGTTATGAATTCATTACCAATCGCTGGTAATACAGCTTTGAAGGCTTGTGGCAATATGATATAACGCATCGCGGCGCCTCTTCCCATACCTAATGAACGCGCTGCCTCCAACTGACCACGATCCACACCTTGGATACCCGCACGGAAAATCTCCGCCAGATAGGCACCACTGTTGATTGAAAGTGTAATGATACCTGCCTGAAGTGCAGTGAAGTTAATGCCAAAGCTCAGGGAAAAACCATAGTAAATAATCATCAATTGTACCAGCATCGGTGTGCCACGGATCACTTCAACGTAAGCTGTACCGATCCAGCGCAAGATTGCAGCGTCATGCAAACGGAACAAACAGATGATCAATCCGATAATTACCCCGAAGATAACCCCGAGTGCAGACAACAGAAGTGTGTATCCTACACCTGTAGCATAGAAACTTTTGTACTCCCAGAACACTTGGAAAATATTTTGTGATTTGTTCGCTTTATCCGCCATCAAGAGGCTGGCGTCCGTCACCATCTGATTGATTTTATCTTCACTTTTCAATCGCTCCAGTGTTCCATTTACTGCAGCTAGCAGCTCGGTATTACCTTTGCGAATCCCGATTGCCGCTTCTGCTTGCTCTTCGTCCGGAACAGCAGCAGCAAGTCCAATAATATCGTCCAGATAACCTGCAGCAACGGTATCTTCAACGATTGCCGCGTCAATGCGTTTTGTTTGCAGTTGAAGCACAATATCCGAGATTTTATCAAGCGCAGTAAGCTTCGCTCCTGGAATACTCTGTCCGATCGTTTCCTGAATGGAGCCTTTCTGAACGCCAATTTTCGCATTTTCAAGTTCTGCCATGGTTGGATATTTGTCTTTATCCACATTGCGAACCATGATCACTTGTTTTGATTTATAATAGGTGTCGGAAAAATCGATACTTTTCTTCCGCTCATCCGTCGGCGTCATACCTGAAATTACCAGATCAACACGCCCGCTCTGCAATGAAGGCAGAAGACCGTCGAAGCCCATATCCTCAATCACAAGTTCTGCGCCAAGATCTTTGGCAATCTCTTTGGCGATCTCAATATCAAAACCGACGATTTCATCTTTGCCATTAATCACTTTATGGAATTCATAGGGTGCAAAATCGGCACTTGTACCGAGCACCAGCTTTTTACTGCTTGAATTGTCTGTAGTCCCACTTGCAAGTGCCACAGGAACGGCAGTTGTCAGCAGAACGACAAAGGTCAGCAGCATTATGGTGTAACGACTTATTAATTTCAACCTTGTTCTCTCCCCTTACAATACTTTGTATGCTTCTCATGTTGATGACTGAGTCATTATAAAGTACAATGCATGATTATGCAATGCATTTTGGCATTACAAATCTTGACTTGTTTCTGAAAAATTGAAGCAAACATGATATAATCAATGAATTATTTTCATTTTTGCATAAGGAGTTTACTAATGACAGCTAACAAATCACAAATTCTGACGGTTATTGATCAATATGCTTCCCGTTTTAAAGCCATTTCATCATATATCGGTGCCAACCCCGAACTGGGAAATGAAGAGTATCTCGCTTCTGCCCGTTTGAAAGAAGAACTGGTCTTCCACGGTTTCACTGTAGAGGCTCCAATCCTTGGACTGGAGACAGCCTTTATCGGAACCTATTCAGCGGCCAAACCCGGCCCTACCATTGCATTATTGTGTGAATATGACGCCTTGCCGGAGATTGGTCATGCTTGTGGTCACCATCTGATCTGCATGATGAGTCTTGGAGCTGCTGTTGGGCTGAAATCCATTCTGGATGAAGTAGGTGGAACGATTAAAGTGTTTGGCACCCCCGCTGAAGAGACACGTGGTGCCAAAGTACCGATGGCTGAAGCAGGTTTGT
This sequence comes from Paenibacillus sp. CFBP 13594, assembly GCF_014842675.1. NCBI lineage: Bacteria > Bacillati > Bacillota > Bacilli > Caryophanales > Paenibacillaceae > Paenibacillus > Paenibacillus sp. CFBP 13594. Next base: position 516,255 of record NZ_JACYVQ010000001.1, on the reverse strand, counting down.
TCGATGACTGTGATGTCGCTCTCATGGCGCATCCATATTATGCCTACGAAAAGTCAGGCAGCTCGCTGGCTATTGATGCAGTGCAATTTGAATTCCATGGCCGATCTTCACATGCTGCTGCAAGTCCGCACGAAGGTATTAATGCTCTTGATGCCGTCATTCAAACGTTCAACGGAATCAATGCATTCAGGCAACAAGTGAAAAGTACCGTTCGCATTCATGGAGTGATCAACAACGGAGGTCAGGCAGCTAATATCATTCCCGACTATGCTTCAGCACAATTTTATGTACGGGCAGCAACTCACAAAGAACTGAATATCCTCACAGAACGTGTGATTCAGATCGCTGAAGGTTCTGCTCTCCAGACAGGATGCAAGCTGGTGACATCCAACTATGAAACGTCCTATGACGAGATGGTTACCAATGAAGCATTCTCAGCTGCGTTTAGTCAAAATCTGATGGAACTTGGTATCCCCCAAGAAGAGATTGTGAGTGGTAATGATCACGGCTCTATGGACATCGGTAACGTTTCCCTGAAATGTCCTGCAATCCATCCCTACATTCGTGTTGTGGATGAGGTTCATACCCTGCACTCCATAGCCTTCCGTGACCTTGCACTTCAGGAGCGCGCGCTGGATGGCATGATTCTGGGAGCAAAGGCACTTGCTACAACAGCCTATGACGTACTGAGTCAGCCAGAGCTGCTTCAAACCATCCGCACGGAGTTTGAGCAAGCTATTCGCTAAAATTCACTTTCAACATGTTATATAGGGGTGCCCTGAACAATCTTGAATTCCAAGCTGTTCAGGGCACCCTTTTTTCTAAATTAGCTGTAAGTATATTCAGCACAAAGCTGGAAATGCTGTGAAAGAAACCTTTGAAAACGATGAAAACAATACATTTTATTACAGTAAATGTGATTCATTTGCTGGCTAACTTGGTTAATTATAACTATAAGTGCGTGTTCTAAAGACCTGTTTTTATAACTTATCCTATATTCAGGAGGTGCTGTCATGCTGCTCGAAGCCATGTATCATGTTCCTCGTGACAAATGGGCTTATGCTTATAATTCGACTACCATACATCTGCGCGTACGAACCAAACGTAATGATGTGCAATACGTGACTGCACTGACCGGAGATAAGTACGATTGGAACGGAACATACAAGGAAATTCAATTGGAGAAGGCTGCTTCGGATAACATGTTTGATTATTGGGAGGCTGCCGTCAAGCCACAATTCAAACGTCTCACCTATATATTTCGGATAACTGCCGGTTCAGAAGATGTTTTTCTTGCGGATAATGGAATTCATTATGAAACCCCCTATCCAACTGGAGGATATTATGAATTCTCGTATATACATGAAATTGATGTGTTTAAGGTGCCCGAGTGGGCCAAAGAAGCTGTCTTTTATCAGATCATGACGGAACGGTTTGCTAATGGAGATCCAAAGCTGAATCCAAAAGAAACTCATGACTGGGGTGGCAAACCTGAGTTGGACAATTATTTTGGTGGAGATCTGCAAGGTGTGCTGGATCATCTGTATGACTTAACTGAACTTGGCGTGAACGCCATTTACTTTACCCCGTTATTCCAGGCCAATTCTTACCACAAATACGACACGATTGATTATAAAAAAGTCGACCCTCATTTCGGCGATAATGCCCTGCTCAAACAATTGACAGAAGAATGTCATCGCCTGGGTATACGTGTCATGCTTGATGCGGTGTTTAACCATTGCAGCGAAGACTTCCCTCCTTTTCAAGACGTACTCCAGAATGGAAAAAACTCTAAGTATGCCGATTGGTTCCACATCAATGAATATCCGGTTCAGATCAAGGACGGTATACCAACCTACGATACATTTGGGTTCTATGGCAACATGCCCAAGTTCAATACAGCCAACCCTGAGGTTAAGGCATATCTACTGGATGTAGCTGAGTACTGGATCAAGGAAATTAAGCTGGATGGGTGGCGTCTGGATGTAGCGAATGAAGTGGACAACCATTTCTGGCGTGATTTTCGCAAGGTTGTTAAAGCAGCGAATCCTGAAGCCTATATTGTTGGTGAAGTATGGAGCGACTCCTTGACCTGGCTTATGGGAGATCAATTCGATTCCGTCATGAATTATCCATTTGCCGACAAAGTACTTCAGTTCTTCTGTGGTTCAATGGATGGTTATCATTTTGCCAACGAGATGGGTTCACTGATTATGCGCTATCCGCAACAAACCAACGAAGTGATCTTTAATATGCTGTGCAGCCATGATACCCCACGACTGCTCACCCGGTTAGGAGAAGACAAACGCCGATTAAAGTTGTCTGTTGTATTTCTTTTCACCTATATCGGTACACCTTGTATCTTCTACGGCGACGAAGTTGGGATTAGTGGTGATGCTGACCCGGATTGTCGAAAATGTATGGAATGGGACCCCGCCAAGCAAGACAGAGAATTGTATGATTTCTATCGTCTGATGATCGATTTACGCAAAAGCAATGAAGCCCTGCGCAAAGGACGCTTCCGATTCCTCAAGGCTGATCACAATGATCCCTGTATCGTGTACGAGCGTGTGGATGACAACCTTCACTTTACCGTTTGAATGAACAATACACCTCAAGATCGAACGCTTTCTCATCCCATGGAAACAAAAGACTGGAAGGATGCATTAACTGAAGAGCCTGTGTTTCCAACCGATGGAATGATGAATATTAAGCTTGACCCCTATGGGTACCGCATTTTGTATAGACAGCTTGACCCGGCGACCATCCTACACAACTGAGGTTTGAATTCAGACAGTCATCTTAAAAAAAGAAAAACACTTCCACCGTCTCAGATGATACTTCATTCTGAACTTTGGAAGTGTTTTGTTTTTTAATTAAAAAAAGCCACAGCAGGAATGCTGTGACTCATTCAAAACTACATCAATTTACAGGGTCAAGTGTGATCCGACGATAAATGTCCATATATTCTTCAGCTGAGACGTTCCAGCTGTATTCTCCGCCCATTGCATTTTTCACGATTTTCTTCCAGTGTTCTGGCTGTTTGTAGATCTCCTCAGCACGCCGAATGGTACTCATCATATCATGTGCGTTAAAGCTTGTGAATGAGAAACCATTCCCTTCTCCAGTAAACTCATTGTATGCCTGCACAGTATCGTTCAGACCGCCTGTTTCCCTTACGAGAGGCACACTACCATATCGCAGAGCCAGTAGCTGACTAATACCACATGGTTCGAACCTCGATGGCATCAGGAAGATATCACTGCCTGCATAGAAACGGCGGGATAACCCATCGTTAAACGTGATCTGGGCAGACATTTTGAGCGGATAACGATTAGCGGCTTCACGGAACCAGTGTTCATACATCGGCTCTCCTGTTCCCAGTACCGCGAATTGAATGTCATCATAGTACAGCAATTCATCAAGGATACGGCAGACCAGATCAAGCCCCTTAGAGTCCACGAGCCTTGTCACCATCACCATAAGTGGTACATCAGGGCGAACAGGAAGTCCAAGTTCCTTTTGCAGCTCAATTTTGTTCTCCGTTTTCTTGGACAGACTTGTTCTGTATTTCACTGGAATTTTGGTGTCCGTTGCCGGGTTGTAACTCTTGGTATCAATCCCGTTCACAATCCCGCTGAAACGATCTCCAAGCGAACTGAGCAGTCCGTCCAGTCCGTATCCATAATAAGACGTTTGCACTTCCTGTGCGTATGTTGGGCTTACGGTTGTCACATGGTCAGCATACACAATTCCTGCTTTCAAGAAATTGACGTTACCGTAATATTCGGCTCCATCCACGGTGAAATATCGATCGTCCAGTTCAAGGATATCACTGAATAACTCATGCGGGAATACCCCTTGGTACAACAAGTTATGTATGGTGAATACCGTACGAATATCACTGTAGAATGAATCATGTCTGTAATGGGCTTCAAGCACCAAAGGAATCATTCCTGCATGCCAGTCATGACTGTGCAACACGTCAGGCTTGAACTCAATCTGTGGCAACACTTCGAGAACTGCACGGTTGAAGAAGGCGAAACGCTCGCCATCATCCATATAACCGTACACTCCATCACGCCCAAAATAATACTCATTATCCACAAAATATACTGGAATCCCATCATGAACCAGCATTTCTATTCCACAATAGGGTCTGCGCCAGCCAAGAGGCACATCCGTTGTAATTACGGGCTGTAATGCGTCTTTATATTCATCGGGAATACCCTTGTACTTAGGCATAATCACCCGCACATCTGCCCCGTTCTTCTTCAATGCAAACGGGAGAGCACCGATTACGTCAGCAAGGCCTCCTGTTTTGATAAATGGATGTACTTCAGCAGCAGCAAATAGAATATTCATGCCTTTGTCCTCCTCTTCGGTTTGAGCGTGTTGCTTTCATTTTTATTCTTCGTTTTTGAACTGACGGAAGTTATGCTCGCAGGTGATTCATCCGTTTTCCGACGTGTGTTCTTTTTTAGAATCACGATGCTAAGCGGAGGCAATACCAATTCGAGACTATGCGGATGCCCATGAAAAGGAATCTTTTCGGTAGGCAGTTGCATATCATTAGTAATGCCTGAACCGCCGTAAACGGAATGGTCACTGTTCAGTACTTCGGTATACATACCGGGACGCATGACACCAATCCGGTAACGCTCCCGCTTGACCGGCTGAAAGTTAATGAGCACAAGGAGTGTATCCGCAGGTTTTTTTCCTTTGCGTACGTATGAAATGACACTCTGGTCCTGATCATCCGGAGTGATCCATTCATAACCGTCCAAGGAATGATCAAGCTCCCACAAAGCTTTTTCACTCAAGTACAGGTTAGACAGCTCACGCTCAAACTTATGCAAATTGCGGTGACTGTCATAATCCAGCAAGAACCAATCCAGTTGATCCTCATCTTTCCATTCGATGAACTGGCCAAATTCTCCACCCATAAACAACAGCTTTTTCCCTGGGAAAGTCATAAAATAGCCCAGAAAAGCACGCATGCCGGCAAATTTCTGCTCATAAGTTCCTGGCATCTTGTCGAGGAGCGACTTTTTGCCATGAACAACCTCGTCATGTGACAGAGGTAGCACATAATTTTCAGCAAAGGAGTATACGACTGGGAAAGTCAGCAAATGATGTTTGGAAGGACGCTCATGAAAATCAGATTCCATGTAATCAAGCGTATCGTTCATCCAGCCCATGTTCCATTTGTAATTAAAGCCCAGACCACCTTCATCTACAGGTAAAGTCACCATTGGCCATGCACTGGATTCTTCAGCCATCATCAATGCATAAGGGAAATACTTGAACACTGTCTCATTCAGCTGCTGCAAAAAGGCTACAGCTTCCTTGTTCTCAAGACCACCTTCATCATTGGTACGATATTGTCCTGGATGCTTCTCAAAATCAAGCCGAAGCATACTCGTAACCGCATCAACACGGAGTCCGTCAAAATGATACATCTCCATCCAATATAATGCATTGGAGATCAGAAATGAACGAATCTCAGGTTTCGAATAGTCAAAGCTAAGTGTACCCCAGCCTGGCTTCTCTGCTAACATCGGATCTGCATACTCATACAAAGGCGTACCATCAAACATACGCAACCCATGAGCGTCTTTGGCAAAATGTGCAGGTACCCAATCCAGCAATACGCCAATCCCAGCCTGATGTAGTGTATCCACCAGATACATCAGATCTTTTGGATGCCCATAACGACTAGTCGGCGCATAAAACCCTGTGTTTTGGTAGCCCCACGAAAGGTCATATGGATGCTCACTGAGGGGCATCATTTCAACATGTGTATATTTCATTTCTAATAAGTAAGGAACAAGCAAATCAGCCATCTCTCGATAACTATAGAGGCTTCCGTCTTCTTTGCGCTTCCAGGTTCCCATGTGCATTTCGTAAATATGTAGAGGTTTGTTATACATGGCACGTTGTTTGCGTCTCCAGGCTCCATCATTCCATTTGTACCCTTCGATCGAACTGGTGACAGAGGCTGTCTGAGGTCGAACCTCTGCTTGAAACGCATATGGGTCCGCTTTGAGCAATTCTGTTCCATCTTCCGTTAATATACGGAACTTGTATAAAGTTCCTTCGCTGATTTCCGGAAAAAAACGACTCCAAAATCCTGATTCGGGTATCTTATATAAAGGTTCCTTTTCGCCTTTCCATTCATTGCGGTCCAGAGCCAGTCCTACTTCTACGGCATTTGGTGCCCACACGGTAAAGCGATACCCCTGAAGGCCATCGCAAGTCTCAGGCTGCGCGCCCAACATTCGATAACTGTGATGAAGGTTACCTTCATGAAATAAATAAATATGCTCCGGCAATATGTCCGGGTGTGCTAACGGTTGAATGGCCAAGAGATCACCTTCTTCTCAAGAAAATAGATATAACAGTAACCATTACCCCAGTCTAGCCAAGTTGAAAAGAAAAATGCGGTGAATTAGAAAATGTTGTACATTTTCAGAATTTTTACAGTAACAATCGTTTCATCTGCTCTACTTTGCGTTAATGATGTACTACAATGCACAATATTTTGGGAGGGAAACGATTATGTTTAATAAAAATTGCATCGCTATGCTGTTGGCGGGAGGAGAAGGGAAGCGATTAGCCCCTTTAACCTCAAGTATCGCAAAACCCGCTGTACCGTTTGGCGGGCACTACCGGATCATCGATTTTCCTCTCAGTAACTGCGTAAACTCAGGGATCGATACTGTAGGAGTATTGACGCAGTACCAGGCGGAATCTTTACACGATCATATCGGTGGAGGAGAACCATGGGGACACGGTAACTCAAGTGAGGCAGGAATCTCCTTGCTTCCATCTTATCATACAGGAAATGACGAATACTTGGGAACGGCGGATGCTATTTATAAAAATATCGACTATATTGATCAACAAAACCCCGAAAATGTTCTAATTTTGTCGGGTGACCATATTTATCATATGAATTATCGTGATATGTTGGAGGCTCATCAAGCCAATAATGCCGCAGCAACGATTTCAGTTATGGAAGTTCCATGGGATGAAGCACATCGCTTTGGGATCATGGCTGCCGATGCTGATTTGCGTGTAACCGAGTTTGCCGAGAAACCGGCTGAACCAAAAAGTAATCTGGCTTCAATGGGCATTTACATGTTCAAATGGGATTATCTGAAACGCCATCTCATGGAAGATGCCGCTAACCCTGAATCCAGCCATGACTTCGGTAAAGATGTCATTCCTCAAATGTTGAACGAAAATAATCCCCTCTTTGTCTATAACTTTAATGGTTATTGGAAAGACGTAGGTACGGTTAAGAGCCTATGGGATGCACATATGGATCTGTTACACAACGAGGAAGACTGGAGTCTGCAAAAAGAAAACTGGCCGATGTTTACTCGCGACTGGCGCTCCAAACCAAGTACTTACAAAGCAAGACATACAAAGATCGAACATGTTACTTCCATGATTCACGACTCTTGTGCAATCGAAGGTCGTTCAGAACGTTCCGTTATCTTCTGCGGCGCAGAAGTGGGTAAAGGCTCTGAGGTTAAAGACAGTGTTGTTATGCCTAACGCACGTATAGGCCGTGGGGTTCACATCGAACGTGCCATCATCGGTGAAGGTGCAATAATCAAGGACGGTGCAATCGTTAAAGGTACGGCGGATGAAATTGTAGTCGTTGGACCTAACGAGATCATCTCTGCCAAACCTGCAGTCCGTACACAACCTGTTCGTATGTTGAAAGAAGTATATGAAAAAAGTGGACGCCTGCGCACTGGTGAACTTTCTTCATAATGAAGTAAACATAATATGTAAAAGGCGAGCCTCAGATGGCTCGCCTTTTTTTGTGTTATGGATGTTATAAAGTGTACATGTTCGATCATCAGGTAGAAAAATCGCTTATCTTTTAAAACCTTAAGACTTTTCTAGATCCGATTTTGTATCGCTTGCTGTTCGCTCATCTGTGACTTCAGCATCACCAGACGCGGTTACAGATTCTTCTGGACCCATCTCCTCAGCCACAGCCGGTAATGTAACCGTCACGGTTGTACCAGATCCAAGTTCACTCTGCATCGTGATGGTTCCCTCATGCAGTTCTACCAGTTCCTGCGTAATCGCAAGCCCCAGTCCCGTTCCCCCATTCTGATGATTCACCTGGAAGAAGCGGTCCCGCACTTTAATTAGGTGTTCCTCACTGATGCCGATACCGGTGTCCTGAACAGCTGCAATGATCTGACCATTCTCCTCTTTGACCGACAAGAAGATCCAGGAATTCTCATGTGAAAATTTGATCGCATTATCCACAACGTTTAAAAAGACTTGTTTCAGTCTGTTGCCGTCTCCATGGACATTATAAGCACGAGTCTCGTCCGTTTCCAACTTGAGATGGACCTGTTTTTGTTCCGCTTTGGCCCAGACATTCAACATCGTTTCCTGTACAATTTCACGAATGTTGACGGTTCCTTTGACCAGCTTCATCTGATTCTGCTGCAATTTGGAGAAATCCAGCATCTCTTCAACAAGTCCAATCAGTCGTTCGGTTTCCTTGGAGATAATACCCATACCGATACGGGTTTCTTCCGGATCATAACCGCCTGAATCCAGTGTCTCGCTCCAGCCTTTGATACTGGTCAAAGGTGTTCTTAATTCATGTGAGATGGAGGAGATAAAATCATCCTTGATCTGATTACTCCGCACAATCTCATGTGCCATGAAGTTAAGTGTTGATGCCAATTCGCCCAGTTCGTGCTTATAATTCCCTTTAACCCTGACATCCAGCCGTCCTCTGGCCATTTGGGCAGATACTGCGGTGATGTTGTTGATTGGACGTACAATGGAATTTGCCATACCAATACTGATGATCAACACTATAGCAAGCACGCCAACACCGACCGCAGCGGCAAGTAGCCCCATATTCAACAGCTTTGAATTCACATCTTCGAGTGATGTCAGATATCGAATAACATAAGTATTTTCGCCGCCCAGATCAAACTTGTGTGAAACGGCCATGACGGATTCTCCAGTATCTGGTTGTCTTCCAATCCAGCGTCCCATATCCCCATTCAGAGCCTGCATAATATCACTGGTTTGCAACACAGCACGGTCAGATTCAAAAGCAGTCGAACTCGCCAATACGCGCCCGTTCAGATCCAAAATTTCCAATTCAGTATTGGACAATGCCAAATTCACAAGGAGTCTGGACAGATTATTGCCATCCTCCGTAGTATTCTCACGAGCGATCGGCTCGAAAAAGTCCTTTGAATTAGAAATGTGGGTACTAATCGTATTGTAGATACTCTCATAATAATACCTTTGAACTGCCAACATAAATACGAATTCGACCAACAGCAGAGCGAGAAAAACTACAAAGAAATAATGTAGTACGATCTGCCGAGTAATGCCTTTTTTAATCATTGCTCCCGGCCCTTCCATTTGTACCCGTGACCCCATACAGTCTGCAGGTATTCGGGCTCGGAAGGATTGTTCTCAATTTTTTGACGCAGACGACGAATGTTGACATCCACAATTTTGGGATCACCCATGTACTCTTTTCCCCATACATGATCTAACAATACATCGCGGCTGAGCGGTGTATTCTCTTTTTCCAGGAAAAACTGAATCAGGGAAAACTCCGTTGGAGTCAGCTCAATGGCTTCATTCTGTTTCTTGAATTGCTTCGAGATCAGGTCCAGTGAAAATGGTCCGGATTGGAACGTAACCTTCGCCGCAGTTTCCCGATGCACGTTCACACGACGCAACAATGACTGAATACGTGCAATCAACTCTGTTGGGCTGAAAGGCTTGCTGACGTGATCATCTGCACCAACGGAGAGTGCGTACACTTTATCCTGTTCCTGAACTTTCGCGGTCAGAAAGATGATGCCCAAACGTTCATTGGTTTCACGGATCCGTCGACACACCTCGAATCCATCAATACCTGGTACCATGACATCCAGCAGAGCCAGATCAATATCCGGTACTGTCTGCAGTATACGAAGCGCTTCATGACCGTCACCCGCTTCAAGCACTTCGAATCCGTTTCTCTTTAAATTAATCACTATAAAACTGCGGATGGATTCTTCATCCTCAAGAATAAGTACTTTACTCATTAAGTTCTCCCTTTCTATTCAGCTGAGAAGTATTGCTCAGTGCATCTTTACCCGCCTCTGATTGTGCTACCCGTGAAGCAATAACCCGATCTTTGGTACGCATAATTTCCTTCCAGCTTTTACCCTTCTCCTGTTCCCACTTGGAAAGGGTGAAATATTTGATCTCTGCTACGGTTTCGTCCGTATCAATCATTTTAAATCGAATATATTTTTCCTTTTCCGATTTGGTATCAATAGTGATCTTACCGTACCACTCTGGTTTGAGATTTAGATGAAATAAATCAGCATCATCCCGGAATTGGAATGAGACAAATTTCTTGCTGTCTTTGCCATCCCATTGATAATAGGTGTAAAACCACAACCGAGAGTCAAATACGTAATGCTCCCAGCCTTTCGGAGTCTCTTTAAGTCCAAACTCAATAATACCATCATTATCAACATCACCGCTTAAAATTTTGTCATCTCTATACGTTTGATCCGGTGATTTGAAAGCATTGACTAACTTGTTATCTTTAACATACATAATTTGCGAGAAGGAACTCCGATCATCCAGCTCGGCATCCAGTACAATGCCCATCTGTCCTTTGGCGATCTCCCCGCCCAGAGCATTATAAACTTCTTTAACGGTATAATCGGTCTGCACCCGATCAACTTCCTTGAAGCTGCCATCTTCGTACTGGTATAACGCAATCGTTGCAAAACCGCTGTTGTTCAGCGAAATGATAACAAAATCACTCTTACCATCTCCGCTCAAATCCAGCGTGTTCCCCTGCGCATCATCAATGATATATTGATTATACGGAACTCCACCCAAGACCTGCTCCAGTGCCCCGCCCTTGTAGGAATATGCAGTCAGGGCTTTCTGCTCCTGCAGACTTACACCAAGAATAATATCTGGATTTCCGTCATTCGTAACATCCAAAACTTTAAAGGATTGCAACTCATTTCCCGGTACATCAAATGTAAGTTTTTTAACCCATGTGCCTCCCTGCTCTTCCAAAATCATGCCATGGATTCGCACATTCTCATTTGGTGTCTCATAAAAAACAATCGCTTCCCGAGTTCCATCCCCGTTCAAGTCTTCCACCCGAATCATGCTGGTATTATTCATATCCTTGGGACGAATCAACGTGCTCTCTGGCGGCAGTTTAACCTGAACCACGTTGTACAGTTTCTCCTTATCGGTGGACATCATTGGTTTTCTCATCAAACCCTTGGGGTCACTTATGACTGTGCATCCGCTCAGAACAGAACCAAGCATAATTGCCATAGTTCCTGCTGCAATGAAGCGTCCCCACCGTGAATTAAACAATCTCATCACTCTTTTCAATAGTTTAAATCTGGTTTTTTTCTTGCTGTGTCAGTCTTCGTCCACGAATATCAAAAGCAATCTTGCCGTCTGCCAATCCCCAGATCCGTGTGGCATGTTTCTCAGCAAGTTCAATTGGCAATACTGCAATGACTGTTGCACGTTCTTCTTCACATAATTTGCGCAGCGTTTCCAGCACCGAATCTGCTGTATGAGGGTCAAGACCAATTACAGGTTCGTCGGCCAAAACCACTTTGGCACCATGAGCAAGTGCTCTTGCAATGGCGACACGCTGCTTCTCGCCACCACTGAGCTTCTCTGCGATTTGATGTGCTTTATCGAGTAATCCCAATCCTTCGAGATAATCCATAGCACCCATATAATCATCGGAACGTACCATACCGGTTACCATTCTCCATACGGGAGTCTGACCCGATCGTCCGATTAATACATTTTTAAGAGCCGTACGTCTCGGAAATAATTCTGGATTCTGTTCCAAGTATGCCCATTCCCGTTTGATTTTTCGTTTTCCAGACCAGCCTTCTTTCAAAATCTCAGCACCATCCACCGTAAACCGGCCGGAATCCCATTTTTCCATCATGGCCAAACATTTAAGTAACATGCTTTTACCACTACCGCTTGAGCCAACTACAGCTATCATCTCACCCTGTTGCATATCAAATCGAATATCCCGTAGAACGGGAACGCGGTCCACGCCAACGGATTTACTCAAGTTCTCTACTCTGATCATCGCGATGTCTCCTCTTGTCCATGTTTTTCCCTACCACTAGTGTACTCGGAAATGGACATCAATTTCCATGCGAACACCAGCTTCTATTTTAACACAGATTCGAACTCAGGTTTACGACGAAATAATATACCTGCCACGCCGAAAAGAAGGTACATGATTCCCAGCAATGTGAACATGCTTCCTGGTGAAATCCAGTTGATCATCTGACCGCCCAGATTCGGTCCAATAATACTTCCAATCGTGAAATGAAAGGAAGCCACAACGTTGGCTGCAGGCAGCAACACTTTAGGCAAAATGTCTGCGGCATAGGCCAGGCCCAGTGAGAAAAAGGAGCCGACCAGGCCGCCTGCGATTGTTAACAATACAAGCGTCCACCAGAAATGCGTACCTGCGACTGGAACCAGCATGAAGATGATTCCTCCGCTGATGCCCGCAAACATTAATACCTTCTTTCGCCCATATCGGTCACTCAACATACCCAAAGGCAATTGAAGGAACAAACCTCCAATCCCGATAAAGGGAAGCAACGACGAAATCTGATCGGTGTCGAACCCAATACGCAGGCCATACACGGGGAAGTTACTATTCATGCCAGCCTCCATATATCCGTATAAGAGTGCTGGTAAAAGTGCATACCAGGCCCATGCCAGACTTCGACGGAAGCGACGTTCCGGCAGTTGGCCATGCTCTGCTTTTTCCGGTTTCGTATTCGGAAGCTTCATTAATACCAGTATAAGTACTGCTGCGATACATATGAACAAGACCCAGAAAGGGACAGCATCACCAAAGCCAAGCAGCTTAATTCCCAGTGGACCAATACTGAATCCGAGACCGTAGGACATGCCATATAGTGATATGTAGCGTCCACGCTTTTCAGGAGCGGTAACAAGTAGCACCCAGAGCTGAGCCGCATAATGAAGTGCGCTGTCTCCTATTCCAACGATCAGACGCAATATGAACCATATTTTAATATCTGGAAAATACGGAAATAGTATTAATGGGACCATGACTAATATCAGGCCACCTACAATCAGCTTTTTGAACCCTAATGCTCCCAATAACCGTTCCGCAACGAGAGTCATGGCAAAAGACCCAATGTACAACGCGGCGGCGTTTAATCCGTTTAAACCTGGCGAAACCCCTTTTTGCTCCAAAAAAATCGAAAGCACAGGCAGCAAAAGCCCCTGACTTATTCCCGCCACCACAATAACCGTAATCAAAATGAGATAGTTGGCTGTCGAGTGTGATAGTTTGGGACGAGTAATCGATGACACGAATTCATTCCTCCTGCGAGCACACAAAGAAAAATCGCCATCGCTGACGACTTTTGTATGGTATACATATGGTTTTAAACTGCTATTCAAAGATCAGGGCTTTGCCCCGGACTTGAACATTATAGTGGACAACGCCCTGCAAAACAAGCCATAATAGAGGTTAAGTCGCTGCGTACATTTAGATGTGACGGGAGGATTCTGCAACATATGGCTTATCATGTGAAAATTGATGTTTCACCGATATATGAAATGCTTAACAGCTTTCTGGTTTATGTCACGAAAAAATGGATTCAGCATCTGGATATTGGTCCTGAATGGATTCTGGAGGTGGAAGGCAAACTAAGTTCCAATGTACGAGCTGCTCTCGCACCTGCTGCCACTTGGCCTTTTGATGATTTTGATGTTTTGTTTGCATGGGCAGCCTATCAAAATGATACATCGGAGAATCGTGATTTCCTGGACATGCTTGCCGGATTGACAGCGGAAGACCTGTTTGAACGTGTGTCTCCTCTTCTGCCGGCTCTTACAATAGAAGAATCTACGCGCATTCGGAACAGTTATGTCCCATTATTGCGACTATGGGATGAAAACTACTGTCAGAATATGAGCGAAGATCAGCGTGTGTGGCTTGAAGAAGATGCCGAAGAAAAACGCATTTTGCTTGATAAAATGGGTCCTGAACTTCTTATAGAATATGCTACAGCGGGCGTTCTTGTTGAACCGATGCCTGGACTGAACGAAGTCATCCTGTTTCCAACGGTGCACAATCGCCCTATTAATATGTACTGTTTCTATGAGGGTATGATGATCATGCAGTATCCCGTAGATGCACCAGAAGAGAATGAAGACCAGCCACCAACATGTCTTTTACGTTTTACCCATGCACTAGCTGATCCCGAAAGACTTCGCCTGCTTCGTTACGTATCGGATGAACCCAAATCCCTCGCTGAGATGTGTGAAGAATTGGGTAAAGACGAAGACACGGTCAAAGACCAGGTGATGGCGCTACGCATCGCAGGTCTGCTACGGACCCATCTGCTCGGAAGTAACCGTAAAGAGAAATACAGTATTCGGCCGGATGGCGTATCTGAGTTGAATATGTTCCTGGAATCCTATATTCGCATTTAATTTAGTTGAACCATTGTGGATTTACTGGCTACAAGGAGTGAGTTAGATCATGAAAATAATGAAACAACATATTTTGTTTGACCTTGATGATACACTCGTATATTGCAACAAGTACTTCAACCTGATTTTGGGAGAATTCTTTGAGAATATGCAAGAGTGGTTTGATGGACATTCTCTGACAACACAAGAGATTCGGGAAAAACAGCTGGAGATCGATGTAACCGGAGTGAACAAGCTTGGTTTTGCGAGTCATCATTTCCCGCAATCCCTGATTGATACCTATCGTTATTTCTCCAGCAAGTTCGCCAGATTAACCTCTCCCAGAGAAGAGTCTTATCTGAGTAAATTGGGTATGAGTGTGTACGATCAGGAGGTTGAACCCTACCCTCATATGGTTGAAACGCTTGAGAACCTCAAAGGTGCCGGACATTCCCTCTACTTATATACTGGCGGCGAAACCGTGATCCAACAGCGCAAGATTGATCAGATGAAACTCTCGGCTTATTTTGATGATCGGATCTATATCCGACAACACAAAAACGTCGAGGCACTGGAAGGCATTCTGTCTAACGGTCCGTTTGATCGTCGTGCAACTTGGATGATCGGTAACTCACTGCGGACAGACATTATGCCCGCGGTAAAAGCCGGAATTCACAGCATTTATATCAAACAACCAAATGAATGGCAATACAACATCGTGGAACTTCAACCTAATCCGGAAACATCGATGTATACCATCACTGCACTGGAAGAGGTACCAAAAGTCATACACGAAAATATACAACAGCAGCAACAAAAAAGGACCCTTGGATAAGGGTCCTTTTACTGTATGTTAACTGTTAACTAACATCAAGCATCCTGTTTCTCACCAGATAACTTGCCTGTTACTACGTCCTGCAAAATAATCCGTGCCTTCACCGTACTCCCGTCTTTTCGTTTGAACGACAGTACTTGGGTACTGCCCTTCTCAATCAGCGATTTTAACATCGTACTGGTGATTTTCTTGCCTGCATACTCTTTCCAGACCACAAATGAACAGCCTTCCTTGAAACGTGAGCATCCATAACCCTTCTTGCCCTCTATAATCTGACCCGTACAGCCGGGAGAAGGACAAGGTGCCAGTAACTCTCTCACTCCGGTTGGGCTCGCAGTTGAGGAAGGTGCCTTGGTGGTCGTGCTTTTCCCACTGCCAGCTCTGGACGAAGATGCCGAAGTCTGACGGGACGTTTTTACAGTTGAACTGCCACTAGCCGTCTTGGCAGATGTCCTTGTATTGCCAGCTTGGGTTCTGGCTCCCTTGCCTTTCCCCCTTCCTGCCCGTGAATCTTCTCCAAAAGCATCTGCTGGAGCAGGAGCTTGTACACGCACTTTCTCAATGATGGACAAGGTGAATTTCTTGACGTTCTCCATGAACTTGTCCTGACCCGCCTCACCTTTGGAAATCTGATATAATCTTCTTTCCCATTGCCCGGTCATCTCAGGTGAAGTTAACAGATCTACACCCGCACGGCGAATCAACTCAATAGCTGTTCTGCCTTTGAGCGTTAACTGCATTTTCTTCCCTTGCAGCGTAATGTAACCTACGTTTTTGAGGCGTTCAATTGTAGCCGCACGTGTAGCCGGAGTACCCAGACCACTATCTTTCATCGCATCTCGCAGCTCTTCATTCTCGATCTGCTTGCCTGCACTCTCCATCGCTTTGAGCAATGTTCCCTCGGTATAACTTTTGGGAGGCTGGGTCGCCTTCTCCTTGAACTCACTCTTCGTACATTGAACAGGCAATTCAGGTTGTACAGCAAAAGCCTTGTCCGTCCACTCTTCAGCTTCCTCATCCTCATTGCCGTTTTTCTTGGTCTTTTTCTTGCCTGCACCGCTCTGTTCCTGATCTCCAGAACCAAGAACCACTTTCCATCCGAGGGACAGCAGCTCTTTGACAGATGTCTTAAACTGATGTTTCTCCACTTCGGTGAGCACGGTATGTTGCTTATACTCCGCCGGAGGATAAAAGTGAGACAAGAAACGTCTGACAATCAAATCATAGATGTTCTGCTCATCCTTGGATAAGGTACCTGGTCGCTTCAAAGTAGGTAGGATCGCATGGTGATCCTCAACCCTGCTCGGATTACATACCCCTTTATTATTCTTATGAACAAGCTCTGGCTTGGCCCCTTGCGCAAGCTCACTATAGGTACCATTTTTAAGCAGGTTTAGTGTTTTGTGCATACCTTCAATATTCTGTTCTGTAACATAGTTGGAGTTTGTCCGCGGATACGAAATCACCTTGTGTTTTTCATACAAGGCCTGTGCAATATCCAGTGTTTTTTTGGCTCCATATCCGAACTTGGCATTGGCTTCACGCTGTAAAAGGGTCAGGTCATACAAACGATACGGATACTCCTTCGTCTGCTTTGCTTCGTATTTGGTAATTTGCCCTGTCTTGCCCTTCACACTGGCTGCAATGGCCTCTGCTGCCTCGGCATCGGTCAACTTATCTCCCTGACGCAGTCCCCGGTACTCGACACCTTCCTGCCGAAACCAGGCGGCTACTTCATAAAAGGTCTGTGACTGGAACGCTTCAATCTCTATCTCCCGATCGTAGATTAGCGCGAGTACGGGCGTCTGAACACGGCCTACGGACAACAATGCATTATGGCGGGTTGTAAACGCCCGCGAGGCATTCATGCCGATCAGCCAATCAGCTTCACTTCTGGCGCGAGCAGCATGGGTCAGATTTTCAAATTCAGAGGCATCCTTCAGACCATCAAAACCACGTCTAATGCTCTCTGCTGTCAAATCCGATATCCATAAACGCTTTACAGGCTGACGCAGCTTCAATTGCTGTTGTATGAGGGCGAAGATGTACTGACCTTCTCTCCCTGCATCGCAAGCATTAACGATCGCTGAAGCCCGTTTTGCCAGTTCTCCAATCATTTTAAGCTGATCTTTTGTCCTCGGATTGGGTACAATCTTGAACTGATCGGGTATGATTGGCAGGTCCGCTATATTCCAGCGTTTGTACTTTGTATCATAGGCATCCGGTTCAGCCAGTCCAAGCAAATGCCCTATCGCCCAAGTGATGATGTAATGCTCACCCTCCAGATACGTGCGATTGTTCTTGGCCTTTGGTTCTATGACGGCGGCAATGGTTCGACCCATGTCGGGTTTTTCCGCTATAACCAGTGTCTTCATCCGTCCATCTCTCCTCCTTCACCGTCCGCATGACGGCAAAAAGGGGCATTCCGCCGACGGAAGCCCCTTGCTTCTGAAACTCATTATATCAGATTTTGGATTCGGGAGCACCTTCCCGAAATGAATTATCCTGCTGCTTGTTCTTTTAATACATGTTTTTGTCTGCACTCTTTGCATACACCCTGGAAATCCAGACGATGATCCGTAACAGCAAAGCCATACTGACGCTCGATTTGTTGTTCCAAACGAAGCAGACCATCTTCCATAATCTCTTCCACTTTACCACATTCTGTACAGATCAAATGATGGTGGTGATGGGAGCCGTCTGTACTTCGCAGGTCAAAACGTGCAGCACCGTCACCAAAGTTAATCTTTTCAACGACCTGAAGGTCACTCAGCAATTCGAGAGTGCGGTATACGGTAGCCAATCCAATCTCAGGGAACTGCTCCTTAACCAGGAGAAATACTTCCTCTGCGCTAAAATGATCCTTTTCATGTTCAAGCAATACACGTACAGTAACTTCCCGTTGTTGTGTTAACTTATATCCTTTTTCAACCAATTGATTTTTAATGTGAAAGATTTGTTCTGAAATGGACTTGTCCCGGTTACTTGCCATAGCAGGTCGCACCTCCGATTTATATTCATTGAAATTTACGTTTATCGTACGAATTCATGGTTTCAGTTAATCCTTATTTATAATCATTATAATATAATAATAAATCTTTATCACTTAAAAAGCAATGATATTGCTCACACTTACATGAAATATGTAGTCAAATTGGTTAAAATAACAGCAAACAACCCTCGCTGATCGCGAAGGTTGTCAATGATATCTTGTTCTATACTTTTACACCAGAACCGAAGCACCCATCAAGTATTTGTCCACTTCACGAGCAGCCTCACGGCCTTCATTAATTGCCCATACAACCAAGCTTTGACCACGACGCATGTCACCTGCTGCAAATACTTTATCCACATTGGTGTTGTATTTGCCGTAACGTGCCTTAACGTTTGTGCGACGATCTGTTGCAAGTCCCAGTTGCTCTACCAACGTTTGTTCCGGTCCATCAAAACCAATGGCAATCATGGCCATCTGAGCCGGGAATACACGCTCTGTACCTGGAATCGGCTGATAAATCTTGCGACCAGTCTCATCCACAATACGCTCGATCTGTACTGTATGCAATTCTTTGAGGTTCCCCTCATCGTCTCCGACAAATTTCGTTGTCATGATGGAGAACTCACGCGGATCTTGACCAAACAACGCTTTGGCTTCCTCTTGCGCATAATCAAGTGTGTATACGTTCGGGAATTGCGGCCAAGGGTTGTTAATGCGATCACGTTCCATAGGCGCTTGTGTATGCGTACCGAATTGAGTGATCGTACGACAACCATGGCGCAGCGATGTAGCCACACAGTCAGATCCTGTATCACCGCCACCAATGACGATAATATCTTTATCTTTAGCGGACAGATATTGACCATCTTCCAGATTGGAGTCCAGATAACTCTTAATGCTGCCATTCAGGAAATCCATGGCGTAATGAACGCCTTTCAAGTCGCTGCCTTCAATATTGAATTCACGCGGCTTCGTTGCACCACCGCACAATACAACAGCGTCATATTCATCCACCAGTTGTTGTGCTGCAATATCTTTACCAATCTCGGTGTTCGTAATGAATTGAATGCCTTCTGCTTCGAGCAGATCAACACGACGTTGAACTACCTTTTTATCCAATTTCATTGTTGGGATACCGTACATCAGCAATCCGCCGACACGGTCCGAACGCTCATATACGGTTACCGAATGTCCTGCCTTATTCAACTGAGCCGCAGTAGCTAGTCCCGCTGGACCTGAACCTACCACAGCTACACGTTTACCCGTACGTTTTTCAGGAGGCTCCGGAACCACCCATCCTTCTTCGAAACCTTTTTCAATAATTGCTTCTTCAATCGTTTTGATGGTTACAGGCTGACCAATTAAGCCAACTGTACATGATCCTTCGCAAGGAGCTGGACAGATGCGACCTGTAAACTCTGGGAAATTATTCGTTTTGTGAAGGCGTTCAAGTGCTTCTCTCCACAGTCCGCGATATACAAGATTATTCCATTCTGGAATCAGGTTATGCACGGGGCAACCTGACGTGCCACCAATCATATCTATACCTGTATGGCAATACGGGGTACCACAATCCATGCATCGTGCACCTTGTGTTCTGAGCTCTTCTTCAGCCATGTGTTTATGAAACTCTTCCCAATCCTTAATCCGCTCCGCTGGCTCACGATCTGTTGGCAGTTGACGTTTGTATTCCATAAATCCAGTAGGTGTAGACATCTTACGTTTTCCCCCATCCGTTCTTGTCTTAATCCCTTCATGTGCATGGTTCTATATGAAATGGATTACTCATTACTTGAGTTTTTGTCTATTGTATCACAAAATCTTCTCGAAGATATTTCAATTATAGTAGCATTTACTGTACTGAATATTAAATGGATTATCCGCATAATTATTTGTATTTTATACATCATATCTTTCAAGTCTACCCATGGTCAATACCCTTATTTTGGTGTTAAATGCGGTTCTGAACTGCGGAATCTGGTGTGTGTTAAAGAAACAAAAGGTCGAAACGTTAAGTGAATGTTAGATAATTTATCATCAAATCCAACATATTTTGCTATAAATCGTTCTCAATTCCGAATATCAGACTCGTTTTAGGGCTTCACAACGTTAAAACCTCAAAACTTTTACACTTTTTTACTGTTTAATACTTGGTCGTATGTATATTATACATAAATACCAATTAATCATGTTATATTAATGTTATATGTATTCCAATTTAAACAAGTGACTCTTTTTTTATAAAAGAAAAGACGCTGTTCACGAATATTTCGCAATCAGCGCCTCTCATCATACAAATACGACCGAAGTCAGGAATTTCTTATGCCACATTTACCGTTTACGTTCGTAAAATTCAAATGTATACGCATGAACATTTTTTTCATCCTGTTCGCCTTCAATCTGTTCAATCAGTTCCCATTCGGACCAGTCCACTTCAGGGAAAAACGTATCTCCCTCAAAATTCTCATGAATTTTGGTCACCACAAGACGATCTGCAAGTGGCAGGAACTCACGATACACTTGGGAACCCCCAATTACGCATAGTTCCTCACCTTTGGTTACACTCAGACCCTCTTCAATCGTATGTACGATTTCAGCCTGTTCCACCTTGTAGTTCAGATCTCTTGTCACTACGATATTACGACGCTGAGGAAGCGGCTTACCACCAAAAGATGCCCACGTATTACGTCCCATGATAATCGTTTTGTTTAATGTACGTTGTTTGAAAAAGGCCATATCCTTGGGTAAACGCCATGGAATCGAATTATTTAATCCGATCACGCCGTTCTCCCCCATTGCCCATACCAATTCAATACTCAAGGGTAATACACTCCTTCAATCCAAGTCTCTTGTCGAGATTGAACACATAATTAGACTGCAATTGGAGCTTTAATGCCCGGATGATGCTGATAGTTCTCAAACTCGAAATCTTCAAACTTATAATCAAAAATAGAATCCGGCTTACGTTTGATTACCAGCTTAGGTAAAGCATAAGGTTCACGCTCCAGCTGAGTTTTGACCTGATCAACATGGTTGGAATAGATGTGAACATCCCCACCAGACCAGATGAAGTCACCCACCTCAAGGTCACATTGCTGCGCGATCATATGAGTCAAGAGCGCATAACTCGCGATGTTAAACGGCAATCCGAGGAACGTATCTACGGAACGCATCGTAAGCATACATGATAATTTACCCTCTGCAACGTAAAACTGAAACGCAAAATGACAAGGTGGAAGCTTCATATTGTTGATCTCAGCCACATTCCATGCGCTGACAAGGTGACGACGCGAATCCGGATTATTTTTGATCGAATCAATGACTGCAGAGATCTGATCGATCTTCTCCCCATTAGGTGCTTCCCAAGTACGCCATTGTGAACCATATACCGGACCGAGGTCCCCATTTTCGTCCGCCCAGTCGTCCCAGATCTTCACACCGTTTTCTTTCAAATAAGATATATTGGTATCGCCACTCAAAAACCACAACAGTTCATGAATAACCGATTTGAGATGAATTCGCTTGGTTGTTACCAGCGGAAATCCTTCGGAGAGATCATAACGGAGCTGTCTGCCAAATACAGATTGTGTTCCTGTTCCTGTACGGTCTCCTTTATGCACGCCGTTGTTCAGAATATCCTGCAATAAATCGAGATAGTTTTTCATGTTGATATCTCCTCACACTTTTATTCGTACTAAACTAAAGATTATTTACACTTACCACTCCGATGACAGAACAACCTTCCGATCGCTGTTATCCCCAGATTTTTTTTGATTTCCTTTTCCAAAGGTAAAATCCGGTGATAAAGGCGAAGCGTATGCTTCCGATGCAGCTTTCTTTCAGAAAGCTTTTAGCTCCGCTTCTTCAGGTTCTTTCTGTCCTCTACGTTCTCGTGTAAAAGATTAATTTAACTTAAATACTAAATACATAGACCGTGATTGGCTTGGAGCCACATCATAACTGATCATTACTACAGTGTACCACAATTAAGTTGTTGGATAAAATCAATTCACTAAAACTTGTGAGCGTGTAAATTTTCATCATATTACATACATGAGTATCTTAAATTTCTCGGCTCTTGCTCAGAAAAAAGAGACGAATAACGCGTTAACGTCATTCGTCTCTTCTGATATACGTATAATGCCGGACGGATCCGAAACTTAGATGATCTTAACGGGAGATGATGTGGATCGGGTGACCCATAACCAATTCCGCAGCTTCCATCACGATTTCGCCCAAAGTTGGGTGAGCGTGAATTGTGAGAGCCAGATCTTCCAAAGTAGCGCCCATCTCAATTGCCAAACCAAGCTCAGCAATCAGGTTGGAAGCTTCCAGACCTACGATTTGGCAACCCAATACAAGGCCGCTTTCTTCGTCAGCTACGATTTTCACGAAGCCTTCAGCGTGGTTCAAAGATACAGCACGGCCGTTACCCGCATAAGGGAATTTACCAGCTTTTACTTTGTAACCTTTTTCTTTAGCTTCTTTCTCAGTGTAACCTACGCTGGAACACTCTGGATCTGTGAACACAACAGCAGGCATACATTTGTAGTCAACTACAGATGGTTGTCCTGCGATTGCTTCAGCAGCCACTTTACCTTCATAAGAAGCTTTGTGTGCCAGAGCCAGACCAGATACGATGTCACCGATAGCGAAGATGTGAGGAATGCTGGTACGACCTTGGTGGTCAACTTTGACAAAACCACGCTCGTCAACGTCAACACCAATCATGTCGAGACCAAGTTCTCCATCTGTGTTTGGACGACGCCCAACAGTTACCAGCAGGTAATCTGCAGTTACTTCTTTGGACTCACCATTTACAGAGTACTTAACAGTTACATCTTTATCCGTTTGCTCAGCACTTTCAGCTTTTGCACCCGTTACGATTTCGATGCCTGTTTTCTTCATGTTTTTAGCCACGAGGCTAGTCATGTCTTTATCGAAACCTGGCAGTACTGTATCCAAACCTTCGATGATTGTTACTTTCGCACCGAATTTGGAGTACATTTGACCAAGCTCAGCACCGATATATCCGCCACCGATAACGATCATGCTTTTTGGTACTTCAGGCAAGTTCAGAGCTTCTGTCGAAGACAGAATACGTCCGCCAAACGGGAAAGGTTTCAGTTCGATTGGACGGGAACCTGTTGCAATAATTGCATTTTTAAATTTGTAACGCGGAGACTCGTGGTCATTGAATACACGAGCTTCGTTTTCGTTGATGAACATGCACTCACCGTTGAAAACTTCAACTTTGTTGCCTTTGAGCAAACCAGCTACGCCGCCAGTCATTTTCTTAACAACGCCGTTTTTGAACTCTTGAGTTTTGCTGAAGTCCACTTTTACGTTCTCAGCAGAGATACCAAAAGCTTCACCGTGAAGTGCAGACTCATATTGGTGTGCAGCAGAGATCAGGGCTTTGGATGGAATACATCCACGGTTCAAACAAACACCGCCCAGTTCGGATTTGTCTACGATCAATACGCTTTGGCCCAGTTGAGCAGCGCGGATGGCAGCTACATAGCCGCCAGGACCCGCACCAATTACCAATGTGTCGATATTGAGAGAAGCGTCGCCTACTACCATATCTTACACCTCCATAACAAGCAGCTCAGGGTTAGCGAGCAGCTGTTTAATGTAATTCATAAAGTTTTGTGCTGTTGCGCCATCGATGATACGGTGGTCAAAGCTCAGGGAAAGAGCCATTACAGGTGCTGCAACTACTTCGCCGTTTTTGATCACTGCTTTTTCGCTGATGCGTCCTGTTCCGAGAATAGCAACTTCAGGGAAGTTGATGATTGGAGTGAAGAACATACCGCCAGCAGAACCAATGTTACTGATGGAGATTGTGCTTCCTCTCATTTCATTCGCGCTCAATTTGCCCTCACGACCACGAGCAGCCAAATCACGGATAGAATCAGCAATCATCCAGATGGATTTACGATCAGCATCTTTGATAACAGGAACGATCAAGCCGTTGTCTGTATCTGTAGCGATACCGATGTTGTAGTATTTTTTGTAAACAATTTCGTTAGCTTCTTCATCAATCATAGCGTTCAGAGCCGGGAATTGGCGGGAAGCCGCAACCAGTGCTTTAACGATGAATGGCAGATAAGTAACTTTTGTTCCTTTTTTCTCTGCAATTGGTTTCATGCGAGTACGGAAAGCAACCAATTCAGTTACGTCCACTTCGTCCATGATTGTAACGTGAGGTGCTGTGTAAGCCGATTTAACCATTGCATTAGAGATCGCTTTACGGATACCTTTGAATGGTACGCGCTCTTCTTCAAGGTGTTGATCAGCTGCAGCCGCTGCTGGTGCGGATTTTTTCTCTTCTTGAGCCGGAGTTTCGGAAGATGCCGCTGCGGAAGAACCGCCACCGTTTTTGAAGGATTCAACATCTTCTTTGGTTACTTTACCGTTGTTGCCAGTTCCGTTAACCTGTGCGATGTCTACACCTTGTTCGCGAGCAAATTTACGCACGCTTGGTGTTGCCAGAACGTCTTTGGCAGGTACTGCCGGAACGCTGTTGTTGCCGCCTTCTTTAGCTGCATCCGAGCTGGAAGCTGCTGCAGAAGAACCGCTTGTGTCAGCTCCGCCTTGCGCTGCATCTTTCTCTTGCTCGCCTTGATCGCCAGCAGGAGCGTCGTCTTGCTCAGGAAGTTCGCCTTCTGCATCGATGATCGCTACAACTTCACCAACGTGGCAGACTTGACCGTCTTTAGCGAATACTTCTGTAACTGTTCCGTTAACCGGACAAGGTACTTCTACAACCGCTTTGTCGTTCTGTACTTCCATGATGATGTCGTCGTCAGTTACTTTGTCACCGACTTTGATGTGCATCTTGATGATTTCGCCTTCGTGCAGGCCTTCGCCCAATTCAGGGAATTTATATTCAAATTTAGCCAACTGAAAAACCTCCTTGATTATGTGCTCAATCCTGAAAACAACCCTTAACTCCAAGAAACAACTGTTACTGCTAATGCAAATAACTGTTACTCAAGGGGCTAATGGCTGTTTACAGTGCAGCTTGCGCTGCGGTGTGAATCACCATACTGCGCCTTGCGGCATGTCAGATGATTAAATTAGAAATTTACGACTTTGTTAACCGCAGCAACGATACGCGCCGGGTTAGGCAGCCATGTATCTTCGATTTGTGCAAATGGATATACAGTGTCCGGACCAGCTACACGCAGAACCGGTGCTTCCAAGTGCAGGATTGCTTTTTCATTGATTTGGGCAATGACTTCAGCTGCAACACCTGCGCTCTTTTGAGCTTCCTGTACAACAATTGCACGGTTTGTTTTCTTAACAGAAGCAACGATAGTATCGATGTCGATCGGGCTAACCGTACGAAGGTCGATAACTTCAACTTTGATTCCTTGTTTTTCGAGTTCATCTGCTGCTTTCACAGAAGTGTGAACCATCATACCGTAAGTAATGATTGTTACATCAGAACCTTCACGAACAACGTTCGCTTTACCCAACTCAACAACGTAATCTTCTTCAGGCACTTCTGCACGGAAAGCATGGTACAGGTTCAAGTGCTCCATGAAGAATACAGGGTCGTTATCGCGAATAGAAGCGATCATCAGACCTTTTGCATCGTATGGGTTAGAAGGAACAACGACTTTGATACCTGGTGTTTGCGTGAGCAGACCTTCCAGGGAATCTGTATGCAATTCTGCCGCTTTTACACCGCCACCGAATGGTGTACGGAATACGATTGGAGAATTGTATTTTCCACCGGAGCGGAAACGCATACGAGCAGCTTGCACTACCATTTGGTCAAGCGCTTCGAAGATAAAACCAACGAATTGGATCTCAGCAACCGGACGGAAGCCTTGAACACCCAGACCTACAGCCAGACCACCAATAGCGGACTCAGCCAGTGGTGTATCAAATACACGCTCTTCGCCAAACTCTTTTTGCAGACCTTCCGTTACACGGAAAACGCCGCCTACATTACCTACGTCTTCACCGAAAAGCAGAACGTTAGGATCACGTTTCAACTCCACGCGAAGCGCATCACGGATTGCTTCTTTCATGTTCATTTGTGCCATTTGCTTCATTTCCTCCTTAAACATTGACAGTTCACATTTGAATTCGTACATGTATACCGGGACATTAAAGTCGCGGATGTTTATGCTTTATCGGAAAAAACTTATTGGAAATCAGCTTTTTGCTCTTCCAAGTGCTTAGGCGTTTGTTCGAACATGCTGTCGATCAAGCCTGAAATCGTCATTTTCTCGGTTTTTTCCGCTTTTTTGATCTCTTCATTTACTTTAGCTTTGGCTTCTTCTTTCACACGTGCTGTATCTTCTTCAGTCCAAAGACCTTTTTTCTCCAGATATTTAGCGAAACGTGCGATAGGATCTTTAGCAGACCATTCTGCCTCTTCTTCTTTTGTACGATACTTGGAAGCATCATCCGAAAGGGAGTGAGGACGGAAACGGTATGTTACTGCTTCGATCAATGTTGCGCCTTCTCCGTTACGTCCACGCTCAGCAGCTTCCTGAACAGCTTTGATAACAGCGAAGATGTCCATACCGTCAACTTTAACACCTTTGATACCTGCTGCTACCGCTTTGTGAGCGATGGACAGAGCTGCTGTTTGTTTAGCAAAAGGAGTTGTGATGGCATAACCATTGTTTTGTACGAAGAAGATAACAGGCAGTTTGTATACACCAGCGTAGTTCAGACCTTCATAGAAGTCACCTTCAGAAGAACCGCCATCACCTGTGTATGTGATAACAACTTGTTTTTGTTTCTTCAATTTGTAACCCATAGCGATACCCATTGCATGCAGAATTTGTGCACCAATGATGATTTGTGGCATCAATACATTAACGCCATCTGGAATTTGTCCACCATGTTGGTGTCCACGGGAGTACAAGAATGCTTGATAAAGAGGAAGTCCATGCCATACGAGTTGCGGAATGTCACGATAGCCAGGACATACAAAGTCTTCTTTTTCAATTGCAAATTCACTACCAACCATTGTAGCTTCTTGACCAGATACTGGAGCATAGAAACCAAGACGACCTTGACGGCCCAGGTTTACTGCACGGTCATCCCAAGTACGGGTAAATACCATGCGGTACATAATTTCTTTTAATTGATCATCGGAAAGTGTAGGCATCATGTCTTTGTTAACAATTTCGCCGTCAGGAGACAGCACGGACAGAGCTTCTACATCCTCTGTATACACTTCATAAGGAACCTTGCTCATTTTTTTCTTCACCTCAACAAAAAATTTGAATATCAAGTTCCGCTGTTATAATATTATTATACACCTGTTTCACTCCATACGTCAAAGAAATCCGTAATTTTTTTATGTTTCCTGCCGGATTGTATGTATAACAGGGGCTTAATATTGGTATAACAGCATAATACATGATTGCGTGTTTGACCTAACCCCGCACAAGGGTAATCTTACCGTATTGCGCGGTCGAATGCAAAAAATTAACCGAGAAAGGTGACGTTTTATGACGGATTCCCGCTATTTGAAACGCACGATTGTGAAGGAAGAGATTGAAAGTCGCTATCTCAGAGAGAAGCGAACGCTCCGTATTTACCTTCCCCCAGGCTATAACGAATTGCTTAGCTACCCTGTCGTTTATTGTCAGGATGGCGAAGAATTTTTTAATTTCGGACGAATTGCTACAACAGCTAACCAAATTATTCTGGACGAAGGAGCCGAACCTTTCATTATTGTAGGGGTTCAGGTCGATGTGTCTGTGAGAACGCAGGAATATGCTCCATTTGGAGATCGGTTCAAGGCATATACTGCTTGCTTCGCTGAAGAGATTATTCCCTATATAGAAGAGAAATATCCTGTACGCCGTTCTCCGCAGGAACGCATTCTTGCCGGAGATTCGCTCGGTGGCAGTGTTTCGCTTCATCTTGCTCTGTTATATCCGGATCTGTTCACACGTGTGATCAGCATGTCTGGCGCCTTCTACTCTGCTTCACAGGAAATCTATGCCGCAGCTGAAGATCTGTCCTGGCTCTCGATCTGGATGATCGTTGGTTTGCAGGAGACTAATTTCGAGGCAGACACGGGTACGTATAATTTTGTTCAATTAAACAGGGATACTCGAGAATTGCTCGAAAAACGTGGTGCCCTCGTCTCCTACCAGGAGAAAGACGGAAAACACCAATGGGGTTTTTGGCAGAAAGAATTGCCCGAAGCATTACTTTATTTTCTCCAGGAAAGATAAAAGGACCACATTAACAGGCGGCTGAAATGCCGCTATTGTTTTTCATTTTAATGATACCGCTTACAATTGTAATCTGAAAAAGAAGCAGGATATCCTGCTTGCTTTAAGTGCTCTACTCCTGCTTCTTTGTCGAATTACAAATTGAGCATGAATTTCGTTTACTTTTTAGGCTAAGGAATGTTCCGCTTCAATCTTACTCAACAGAACATCGCAGCCTGCGTTAACCAGCTCGTACACCTCTTCAAAATTGCCTGTGTAATATGGGTCAGGTACTTCTCTGAGTTTTTCTTCGGGAAGCATGTCCATGAACTTGATGATGTCCGCCTCAGCTCCGCCTGGAACGTTGCGCACATTATCTGCATTCGAATTATCCATACATACAATGTAATCAAATTGAGTAAAATCTTCGCTGGCGAACTGTCTCGCTGCCATGTTTGCATAGGAAATCTGGTACGAATCCAGCAATTTTCGAGTCCCTTCATGCGGAGGTTTACCAACATGCCAGTCCCCTGTACCCGCAGAGTCCACACGAATCTGGTGTTCAAGCCCCTTCTCCACGACTTTGTGACGCAGAACGGCTTCAGCCATTGGTGATCTACATATATTGCCCAGACATACAAACAAAACATTAATCATATTAATCCCCCTTGCTTAGCGTACCTTGAAGTACCGACGATGTTGGCTGTGTCACAATGCTCTCCGGCTGAGGACTGACGTTCCCGGTCTCAGACGGCACCAACGAACGACGTGGCAGTTTCCATTTATAATGTACAGAACACATCCGGAAAAACACAACGGCCGCGAAACAAAGCAACAATCCGGCATTTGTTGTTAACCAACCCATACCTATAACAAAACCGGCTGTCATTGCCCATACAGCATAGATTTCGTCACGCAATACAAGCGGTTTACGTCCTGCAAGCACATCACGAATAACGCCCCCACCAATACCGGTCATTACTGCTGCAACGATAACTGCACTAATAGGATGTCCCATGTTCGCCGCGTAGAGAGCCCCTTGAATTGCAAATGCTGCGAGTCCGATTGCATCAAACAGCGCCTCTGTTCGCTTCCAGTGACTAATCCACTTGAGAGGTAATATAAACGCAATCGCTACAGATACTAAGGCTAACATAATAAGTGATCCCTGACTCCACAGTGTCGTTACAGGTATACCTATAAGTACATTCCGGATAATACCACCTCCGAATGCCGTGACAAGTCCAAGCACTAATACACCCAGAATGTCATACTCCTCTTCCATTGCCACAAAGGCACCGGACATTGCAAATGCGATAGTGCCTATAATGCTGAATACTTCAAAAATGTGTAAGTCCAACCTGTTCAAACCTCACTTTTCAAGTCATCTCCATGTCGCTCTACCCATTGTATCCGCGAGCACTGAAATTGTGCAACCACATTTTGTGGATTATACTGGTTTGGTGAATATATTTGTACAGGTTCCAACATTATATTTGAACAATGACTTATTTTGCTCTGAATTAGGAAGGATGAAATAAAATGACGGTGAAACGAGTGGTTATTTTTACAGGCGGAAACTTATCTGTAGAATTACTTCAGGAAATACGAGAAGATGATATGATCATCGCGGCCGATCGTGGTGCATTATTTTTAATTGAACACGGCATTCAGCCTCACATTGCAGTAGGAGACTTCGACTCCATTACTGAAGAGGAACGTATCATTGTAAGCAATAATAGCATTCGGTTCATTACATGTGACCCTGTTCATAAGGATCTGACTGATACAGAAATGGCTTTTGAGACAGCGCTAGATTATGAACCTTCTCACATCTTAATGTTAGGTGCTACAGGTACACGTATGGATCACACACTCGCCAATGTACATATTATGGTTCGCGCGATGCAGCATCATATCTCCTGTGCCATTCAGGACAAGCACAATTACATGACACTGACCACATCCAAAGCTGTTGTTGAGCACCGTGACTATAAATATGTTTCTCTGCTCCCCTTGACTCATGAAGTTGCAGGAATAACTCTGGATGGTTTTATGTATCCGCTAGATCAAGCCACCATTCGCATGGGACAATCCTTGGGTGTAAGCAACAAGCTCTTAGGCTCCTCCGGTACAGTCACTATTGATAGTGGCTTATTACTGATTATTCAGAGCAAAGATTGAATCTATTCGTATGCTTCATAGTTATTTATTACGTTTTTGTAACCAGTGATTCAATGAAGAAAATAGGTTCACACATAACAAAGACCCTTGATATTCAAGGGTCTTTGTTGTTTCATCTTAATTCTTCATCCGTCAATGATTAATTTTTTGACATTTTTAATCATATTTTAATAAACATACCCAAACCATTGTGGCGCAAGGGATTACACTCCCCTATCCAATTTCTAGGCTGTTACAAAGCTGTTATACTCGCTCTAGCAACTTAACGAAAACGAATTTTGGAGGTACTAACTAACATGAAAACAAACATCTTTGTCCAAAAGGCCGTAACCGTCGGGTTGTGCGCTACACTAGGTTTTGGAGCTGTACTAATGACTAACGCACCTGTTGCACAGGCAGCAACTGCTTCTGTATCCACAGGTCAACAAATTGTTAACTATGGCAAAAAATTCACTGGAACTCCATATAAATTTGGTGCTTCAACTTCAACAACCAAGGTTTTTGACTGCTCTTCTTTTATGAAATATATTTTCAAAAAGTATGGTGTAGATTTGCCGCGCACTTCCGTGAAACAATCCAAAGAAGGTAAAGCTGTGTCTAAAGCTAATCTGCGTGTCGGAGATCTGGTATTCTTCTCCAGTGGTAGCCGTTCTACCGGCTCCAATGTCACTCACGTAGGCGTATATGCCGGGAACGGCAAGATTCTGCATACGTATGGATCTCCAGGCGTAACCATCTCAGATCTAAACTCCGGTACTTGGAAGAGAACGTATGTTAAAGCTCGCCGTGTACTCTAGAACTTATCATAGCTAATCAGTAAGGACCGGAGGTTACTATCCGGTCTTTTATTTTTACCCTCTTTTTGCCACACTCTAAACTGGTGATTCATGGAACTAACTGCGTAATCTAATTTTTATCATGCAGCATATAACCGATCCCACGCACAGTATGAATCAGTTTTACACTCCTTCCTTTATCCACCTTAACCCTCAGATGTTTGATATACACATCCACAACGTTGGTATCCATCGCATACTCATATCCCCATACTTCCCGCAAAATATCACTCCGGGTACATGCTTCATTCACATGCAGGGCCAGATATTCCAGCAATTCGTATTCTTTTGGCGTTAATGTCAGGTATTCCCCCGCACGATTTACCCGCCTCGAACGCAAATTCACTTTAAGATCATGGACTACAATTACTTCTTCACCCTCTGGTGATGCATTCGCAAAAACACGCAATAAGTTTCGTATTCTGGCAAGCATCACGTTCAAGTGAATGGGTTCCTCCATCACGTCATTAGCTCCGTAATCCAGCCACTCCACGATGAATTGAGGAGATGCGTTAGACGTGATAACCAGTAGAGGTATAACCTGACCTTTATCTATCCATCGTTTTAACTCTAATTTCTGAGCCTGGCCACAATGTTCCTTCCCCTCTTCCCGGTCTACCAGGATGATCAGGTTAATATGCAGCAACGAAGGCTCGACGGATTGGTTTAGTTCAGACCACTCCATTCGTTGCACTTCATACCCTTCGCTACATAAAACATCCTGAATAAGGCTGACCCGCTCTCCTGCTCCAATAAGCAAAATGGCTGTTTTCACTCTTTTTCACCCGGCCTGTCTCTATCCCCACTGCTCGCAGCAATGGTTTGTACAGATAGCATGCCGTAAAATGAAAAAGTCCATTCCCTCAAGGGAACAGACTTTGCTTCTTTCTTGCTTTAACCAAAGTAACGATGGACGAGCGTACGTGCTTCAGCTGTGTCTTTTGTTCCGTGTACGAGGACACGTCCATCTTGGAAAATGACCATTCTATGGACTCCTGTTGTAAAAGAAACCAGAAACGGATTGGATTCCACTTTTCCTTCTTGAAGCCTGTTCAGACGATCCGCTGTATGTTGAAGATCCAGATTCATACGCCGTGCAGGTCGGATCTGAACGGTGTCCCTGCCACACAACACATCGGTTTTCTCCAGATTGGACGCAGAAAGATATGGATACGTTGCTGAAGTGCCGCAGGAAGGACAGTCTTGCTTTTTCGCACCATCCACATTAATGGATATGTATTCGTTCCTCCACACGTCAAATGACAATAACTTACGTCTCAATGCATTTGCATTGCCGCTAAGTAACTTCATCGCCTCTGCGGTCTGATTCGCCGTTACCATCTGTACGGCTTGAGGTATGATGCCAGACGTATCACAGGTATCTCCACCCAGAGGGACTTCACCCAGCAAACAATTTAAACATGGCGTATCTCCAGGCATAAATGTATAGGTAATACCGTAACTACCTACGCATCCACCATAAATCCAGGGAACACGGTGCTTCTGTGCCATGTCGTTAATGAGTAGTCGGGTATCAAAGTTATCCGTTGCATCCATGATCAAGTCGGTATGCTGAACGAGTTCTTCCAATTCATCTACTCTGACGTCCAAAACTTTCCCTTCCACATGAACCGTGGAATTAATGGCAGATAAACGTTTTTCCGCCGCCATTGCCTTCGGTATCCGCTCAAGCGCGTCCTGCTCTACATATAATTGCTGCCGCTGCAGGTTACTCCACTCCACATAATCACGATCCACAATCGTTAAGTGTCCGACTCCTGAACGAACTAACGTTTCTGCAATTCCTGTTCCGAGTGCGCCAGCGCCTACAATTAAAACTCTGCTGCCCTTTAATCTGGCCTGGCCTTCCTTGCCAAGTGGCGCGTACCGTTCCTGTCTGGAATAACGATCGGCCTGTTCTGAGGATGAGGATGTTAATTGATCTGTCATGTATGAACCATTCCTTCCACCGGACTACTGGCTGCTGCATAACGCTTTACTGGAATCATGCCTGCCTCATATGCCAGTCTACCCGCTTCTACCCCCAATCGCATCGCTTTAGCCATGCTCACTGGATCCCCTGATCCGGATACGGCTGTATTCAACAATACGCCATCTGCACCAAGTTCCATCGCATAAGCAGCATCTTTTGGGGAGCGCAACCCTGCATCCACAATCACAGGCACAACGGCCTGCTCAATGATGATCTCAAGGTTATAGGGATTGATAATGCCTCTGCCAGCTCCGATGGGAGAAGCGCCAGGCATTACAGCATGTACGCCAAGCAATTGTAGCCTTTTGGCCAGAATGACATCATCTGAAATATAAGGCAATACCGTGAAGCCATTTTCAAGCAAAATTTCGCAAGCCTTGTACGTTTCAATTGGATCTGGGAGTAACGTCATTCCATCTCCGATGACTTCAACTTTTATCATATCACAAAGTCCTGAAGCCCGCGCAAGCTCGGCAATCCGCACCGCCTCTTCCGCAGTGGAAGCCCCTGCCGTATTCGGAAGAAGTGTGTATTTGTCCAGATCCAACGTATCCAGGAAATGCTTCTGATTACGTTCCTCCAAATTCAGACGACGAACAGCAAAAGTCAAAACTTCCGTTTCAGATGCTTCCACAGCCTGACTTTGCACTTCCAGATCCGAAAACTTGCCTGTTCCGAGCAACAATCTGGACTCAAACGTATATTTACCAATGTTCAACATCATCAACCGCCTCCTACAAAATGTACAATCTCAATTCGATCGCCTTCTCTTAATGCCGTCGTTTCATGATACTCACGGGTTAAAATATGCTTGTTCAGCTCTACAACTACAGTCTTGACTTGCAGATCAAAAGATTTAAGCAGTTTATCCACACGATTCAATCTGTCTTCAATCTCCATCCGTTGACCATTAACGATGATATTCACTGCACCACTCCCTTTCTGTTCAATCGCTCCGGACTCAGCGCCTCAATTCCGAGTTCTTCTGAGATTTTGCCAGCGAGCAACTCAGCGATAAGCCTGCCTGTTATCGCACTAAGCAAGATACCGTTGCGGTAATGCCCAAAGGCGGCGAACAGCCCGGGTATACTCTTGCAAGAACCTATATAAGGCAATCCATCTGGAGTTGCCGGTCTTACGCCTGCCCACGCTCGTATAAATTGTGCTTCCTTCATCCCAGGCACCCAGTGGGTAGCCGCTGTTAGCAGCTTTTGAACACCCTGTACAGAAACGTTCAAATCCGTTCTGCCTGGCAGACTGGTTGCCCCAAGCCAAACTTCGCCATTGGCTTTGGGAACAATATAGATATCCTCTGCATACACCGTTCTGTCAGGTCTGTACCCTGCATGTTCATCTGAGAACTGAACGGCGGCTATTTCACCTTTCACCGACCACACAGGCAAGCTCAGATTTACATGTCTCATCAACTCTTCACTCTGTAATCCAGCCGCTATAATGACATGTTTGCATTTCATCTCACCGATCGATGTGGTGATCCCCTGCACGCCGTGTTCGTTTGCTTGCACACGTATATCCTGTATGTCCTCCATAACCCGTGCTCCCAATGCTTGAGCGGATTCGGCGTATGCCTTCGTTAGATGGACTGGAAGAATTTCACTCTCGTAAGGTCTGTAATAGGCTCCATACGTATCTCTGTTGAGCCATGATGCCTCCTGTTGCAAAACGGAACGATCCCACCATACCTCATCAGTAGAAGCAGACAACGCAGACTTCCGATTGTCCTTATACCTACTTAATTCACTGTATGAACGAAAAGGAGTTAGGAATCCCTGGCGTTGCAGGCCAGTCTCTACCTCACTGAGTGTAGCCATTAGCACCTTTTGTTCGATAAGTAACTGTCTACTCTGCCTGGCGAGCTTAGCCATCAAAGGATGAGCAAAATCCTCACTATCTGCCGCCAGCATTCCAGCCGCCGCGCAAGAAGTGCCTCCTGCAATCGCCGAACGCTCCAGCAACAGCACATCCTGTCCACGGGAAGCAAGCTCATATGCGATGGCACATCCAACAACGCCTCCGCCTACAATAATCGTTTCTGCATGAATCTTATCCGGTCTATCAGTAATGATCTTTTTCATCCTCTCATCTCCTTGATTCAGCGGCTCAGACCTTCTGTAGCAACGATACTCTGCCTTAATAATGCAGCCGCCCGATCCGGGGAAACGCTCGCCCATACATTCGAGATCACAGCAACTCCCTGTGCGCCTGCAGAGCGAATAGCCTGAATGTTTCCCGGTTTGATGCCCCCAATCGCCATGACAGGAATGGAGACACCAGAGCACACTTCAGCCAGAGCATATAATCCTCTTGGTTCAAGATCAGGCTTACTGTTGGTTGAGTAGACATGCCCGAAGAAAAGGTAATCGGCTCCCCGTTCTTCAGCGATTTTTGCCTCATCGATTGAATGAACAGATACACCCAGACGAATTCGCTGGACATTGCTTATAACAGCAGGGTTGTAGTTACGTATAGCCTCTTGCCCCCAATGTACACCGCCATAGATGTCATTCTGTGGTGGCAGTTCTGAACCATTGATAACGATGCGACAAGATGGAACGCCAACACCACGCAGACTTTCAGCCCAACCGATCTTTTGTTGCCACGAGAGTTGTTTCTCTCGTATATGGATGTAGTCCACCCATGGCCAAACGTCCTTTGCAGCTTTTACAAAAGATGCTTGATTCCCTACACCCGTAGATACAACATGCAATTCAAATGATTCGTGAACATGTCCATGAGAAATTACCGTACTGTTCATCTCCTTCCAGGCGTGAATGCTATGAAAACACAAAAAAGCCACTCCCGTAGGGGAGTGGCTGCGTGTTAATTATAGGACCAGATGACTGACTGAAGCATACAGTTCATTTCGTGTAATAAAGCTATAGACCTTATAGCCTTAACGTTATACACGCAACTGCATGTTTCAATTCGTTAAGCAGACGGTTGAAATCCTTTCGAATTGCCGTTGCTCACGTCATTCGCTGAAACGCGCTCGCCACTTCCCTACGCTGGTATGATCCAGATCAGGTGCAAAGGGTCCGGAATCGCATTCTTCCATCTCAGCCGCATCGTGCGGCCCCCCTAGTGTTCATATGAAGTTGTAGCCTATGTTACCATAGACGGATTTTTTTGTCACCGTCATTTCTGTTAAACATCTTGAATCTTCTAGTTTTTCTCAGACCATTCTTCGACATTCCATGTTTTGGTAACCCAACCCTCGTAGAAATCAGGTTCATGAGATACAAGTAACACCGTTCCCTTGAATTCTTGCAAAGCACGCTGCAACTCCGCTTTGGCTGTGACATCGAGATGGTTTGTCGGCTCATCGAATAAAATCCAGTTGCTTTCACGCATCAAAAGTTTGCATAAACGAACCTTGGCTTGTTCTCCACCACTCAGCATGTTAAGCGGACGGGTAATGTGCTCATTTTTCAACCCACAGCGAGCGAGATGACCCCGGACCTCATTCTGGGTCAAATGTGAAAACTCATTCCAGACATCCTCGATAGGCGTGATATTTCCAGCACGAACTTCCTGCTCAAAATAGGCCGTTTCGAGATAATCTCCCAAAAAGGTCTTTCCACTGAGTGGAGATATTTTACCCAGAATTGTTTTCAGCAGTGTCGATTTACCCACACCATTACAACCTACGATGGCAATTTTCTCACCACGTTCAATTGTCATCGTCATTTTGGGCAGCAAAGGATACGTATATCCAATTTCAAAATCAATGCCCTCAAAGACCGTTTTGCTGCTCGCGCGGGCATCCTTGAATTTGAACGTTGGTTTAGCTGCTTCATCCGGACGATCAATACGTTCAATTCTGTCCAGCTGTTTCTCCCGGCTCTTCGCTCGACCTGAAGTTGAAGCACGTGCCTTGTTACGCTGAATGAAATCTTCCTGTTTCTTGATGTACTCTTGCTGCTTCTCGTATGCATCAATATGCTGGGCTTTATTCATATCAGCCATCTCGAGGAACTTGTTATAGTTCGCTGCATATCTCGTTAATTTGGCAAATTCCAAATGATAAATGACATTTACGACTTCATTCATGAATTCCGTGTCATGGGAGATTAAGAGGAACGCGTGCGGGTAGTCCTTCAGGTAACGTGACAACCATTCAATGTGTTCTACATCCAGATAGTTGGTCGGCTCATCCAGCAAAAGCGCTGTAGGTTTCTCGAGCAAAAGCTTGGCAAGAAGCACCTTGGTACGTTGTCCACCACTTAGAGCTGCGACATCTCGATCAAGACCAATTGCGGACAAACCAAGACCATTGGCCATCTCTTCCACTTTTACGTCAATCAGATAAAAGTCGCCCTGTTCCAGTTGTTCCTGAATATCGCCCATCTCTTCCAGCAACTGCTCCAGCTTATCTGGATCTGCATCTGCCATCTGGTCCGTAATATTCATCATTTCTTTTTCCAATTCAAGCAACGGAAGGAATGCATCCTTAAGGACGTCACGAATGGTTTTGCCTGGCGTAAGCTTCGTGTGCTGATCCAGATATCCATAACGGACCTTAGGTGTCCATTCCACTTTTCCACTATCTTTAAGCAATTTACCGGTAAGGATGTTCATTAATGTTGATTTACCCACACCATTGGCACCAACAAGTCCTACGCGCTCTCCGGCAAGTAAACGAAACGATACATTTTTAAATAACGTGCGATCTCCAAAATTGTGACTTACGTTCTCTACTGACAATAAACTCATAAGATGAGGTTGCTCCTATCTATTAGACATTACTTTTGTTATTGTTCCGAAACCCTATTCTAGCACAGGTCCCGTCTTTTCTGAAAGTAATGTAAACAGTTCAGGAACCTCTTACATGATTTTGTCATGCAGGCTACCCTAACGATTAGAGCATTTATATTCGAAATAGCCCTGTGTAGCTGCTTGTCTTGCGTCTGTAAACACCTCTTCAGCACGGTAACCATTACCACATGTGGAGGGATAGTAGTACTTGATACCCGTTAAAGGATCTACCCCACCTACGATGGCGGTTTTCTTCACAAGTCTGCCTCCACCAATTGCGTAATTGTTGATCTTCTGGTCACCCACACCTATACCTTGGACAAAGGCCATAATCCCTGTATCGTTAATGGAGTTGTACCAATCTTCCTGCGCAATCAGGGGCATCGTAAACGTATAGGAAATACCGTTCTTTCTGGCAAACTCATTATGGCGGTTAATCACATCAGCCAGATCACCCTGAACAGTAGTCACAATCCGGCTTTGTCTAACTTGCTCAAATACGCTGGTATTCTGAATTAAAGGAATCTGTGTGGTTGAAGCCAGTTCTTTTTGGAATCCCTCAATCCATTTCCCTGCGCTTGCGTCAAAAGCATGTACGTAGTCGTCCATTGTAAAGTTAATACTGTTACCATCAGAATCTGAATATGTATAAGGTTTCTTGGGACTCCACACTTGCCTGAAAGAATCTTCACGGTGACCCGTCATCTCTGTTTCTGTGGACAACATATAATATCCATCATAATCCAGAATAACCACGGCAGGAATGTAATTAAACATGTTTCGAATAGCTGCGGGATCATCCTGAATCCCCATATTCAAAGCCATCGTCTGCGTAAATGTCAACAAGGCAAGCTCCTTGTCCGCTTTAACAAACTTGGTTGAATCATAACCTGCTTCATCATTTTGTTTCTCATTCTGATGCATGACTGCACCTGCATCCATGACTGCAGTTTGAAGTGCAGATCTGTATCGTTGGCCAAGATATTGAGCCTCTTCGGCATCTTGGGTATGGAGTGAGATGATCCAGAAGAGCGGGAAGAAGATCAGCACAAATACAATGGATAGCTCAGTAATCTTCATTGAGGACCATACCTCCGTATGTTACAAATACTGCTGAAGCCTGAGCCGTGCCACTCAACCATTCACGAATGAGCATGGAAGGTGTACGATTTGTATTCTGGAGCGTCACGGTGAAAAAATCCCCTGTCATCATCGTATATCTTCGGCCGGGATCATCAACCGGTATCACCCCTGAGGATGGGAATAGTCTTTCTCGAATCTGAGCTGCATAATATCCATCCTGCACTACCTCATAGGTCCCGTTAAAACTGTTATTGTCCATCGGGTCCGTATAATGAGGTACATATTTTTTATGTAAATGTTCCATCGACACCTCATACAGATTGCCCGTCTGTGCCAGTTGCTCCTCAAACTCAGTCAACATTCGAGGTGAGATATATCCTTTCGTGCGGACAGCATCAACAAAACGTGTTACATTCTGAACAGCCGTCATACGTGTTATATCATCCTGCCGATCGGCTGTTTCAGCAGCTGGATACACATAGAGCAGAAGGACTGCGAGCAATACGGCAAGCAGCTTGGATGCGGCATTAATCAATTCATACTGGCCTCCTTCAAAAAAACAATCTTGAGCAGTTCTCCAGTTTCATTTCGTATAAACTCCGGTCTGTAGGTAGCATCGAGCTGGACAGGAATAGTCGCTGTTTTGCTGACAAGTGGATCGATCACATACGATGTCCCATCTACCTCCACAGGAATGCTAGTGCCTGTCATCTGTCTCACAGTATGCAACACTTCCGCACCACTATACTGATACGGATTGGTGGTATGCAGTGTTGTTGCCAGCCGACCTTCCATACCTGCTGTTGTCCGTACTCTGTCATTCAATGAAGCTGATAAAATCTTAACATTCAGTTGCCCGTACAGGCAGGCTGTCACAAACAGGACAACCGCCGTACAAAACAACATGAGATGCTGTGTATTCCGGGACATGTTAAACCAACTCCTGTCAGGATTGCTGGAAGATCAGCCCTCTTACCACGTTGGATCGGTCTTTTACGATAATGGCTTTGAATTTACCACTTGGATTGACATATTGATTGTCCTTTTCACTCATGGTCTGGTTAATAATCCCCACTTTATCGTCAGGAGCAATAACCGAGCCGTAGTCCGCATTATTGAGATCCTGTGAAATGTTCAATTGATTGCCGTACCATTGACCCCCTTTATTTTTACCTGTAATGACTTGAATACCGAACTGATCCTTGTCCGCATATTTACGCAACGCATTCGTTACCTGTGATCCACTGATGGTTGTTCCGTCATACACGGTAAATGCAGCCTGAGACAACTCGGTCTGGATATCAGCAAAATTGTTCTGGGCCGTCTTGGTTGCCTCCTGAGCCGAAATAAACAACAGAACTACAATTGTGATCAAAGCGATTGTTAAGAATATCCCTGCCGCCACCTTTAAAGCGCTTGATGCATTGTTCATGATAAATCCTCCCAAGTTATAAGTTATTAAATTATTTCAGACTGTCACACAGATGAATTGTGCTAAAGTTTCTGAATTTGTTCATAATAAATGTTCATCTGCAAGAAGCTCATACCAACCAATGGAATGACAAGGTACAAAAAGATTAGGGCATACATAGGAGTAAATCCGATGGTTCTCCCCCATGATGCTTTGACATCAATCATCTTGCTGTACTCTTGCTTTCGTTGTTCAAAATAGAATGCCATCATGCTCTCAAGATCATCGAAGGCTTCACGTATTGAGATTTTGCCAAGGGCAAGCTGTAATTTATCAACCAGTCGCTGGAACTCGGGCAAGCCCGCCTCTTCCTTTAATTGTTCAAGTGCAAGCTCTGGACCATGTTCAAAATGCAACAAACATTTTTGCAGCGGACGCTTGAAAATGACGGCAAATCGATTAAGCCATTCCAATATCTCCTCGACGGACATTCGGTCCATCTCACGCAAAATGGATATCACTGTCTGGAATTGATAGATTTCATGTCGCATATCCAACCTTCGCATTTTCCGTTGAAATAACATGAGCCATACAGGCATGTAATACCCTGTTACACCCATAAGAATGGCTATAATCATCTCCCACCAGCGTACATATTGTTTGTTATACACCTCAAGTTTCTGCATAATGCGCGTGATGGTCTCATTCTGGGCATCATGGTCTAACTGAACTGGAGATAACTGCTGTAATGCTTTGGAGACTTCTTCGTATGTAGCTCCTCGGTTCATTTCTACACTTGCCAACACGGATTGATCTAACGCTGTTTTTTCCTCAGCTTTCCTGAGATCCGCTTCAGCCATTGCACCAAACATTCGATCATCTCGGATCGGATCATACAAGATGTGGTTCCGTTCAACCTGGTGCAACAGCAAGATGCAACCCATTGTAAGGACCAAACAACCTGCGAATAACATCACTCGTCGAATGGCAAACCATTCGTATTTCAACTCTGAGCTGCTCTCCCTCATGAGCCGTATCGTTTGACTGTACTGTGCACTGCCAGGTTTCGCTGCAAACAACATCGCCAATTTCCGTATGAAGGTCTGCCTGTACAGAAACTGATCCAACCATGAATGCTTATGCCCTGACCGGTAAGGTGTCTCATCGTATTGCTGGAGCCTTTGCAGAAGCAAATAAGCAAGGATGATGATGACATAGATTGATATTTTGGTAATAAAACCAATTTTGCTGCGATAAAATTCATCCATCGTTGGAAAACTGACTCTGGCCCAGCGTTCGATCGGAGCGGTGAATAATACCGGAGCGAGCGCGATGATATTAAGTCCTTTGAGCAGGTAATCCAATTTATCACGCCGCAAAATCTCCAGATGAATCTCCTGAGTCAGGTTACCCAGTCCTTTAAGATAAATAGAGCCTTGTGCTCTGTCCTTATCCCCAAACTCCATGACCATATAGGAAACGCCGGCGAATCCTTTGAGAAAACGGTTGGGAGCCACTTCATAATAACGCTCAAGTGCTTCATTCGGATCTGGAGAAGTTAGAGCTTCGTAGATCAGTCTTACTTGTTCTGCTGCTTCTCCCGTACCTGCTTCAGCGGCTTCATAGAGCGCTTCCTCAACCATGCCATGCTGGTGATACCGATGCCTTACATCTGCAAAGAGATCCAACATCTGCACCAGCAACCTTTTTTCCATACGACTGAGGCACATATCCAATACCAGGCTGTTTAGTACCACAGCACAGAGTACGGAAAGTATTACAAAAGCGATACCCGGCTGCAGAAGAAACAGAATGACACTTATGCCTCCATAACCTCCAAGAATAATCAGAACCACTGTCATCGTCAGCCTGCGAAGTGAAGGCTCATCCCCAACATGGCGGAATGAAATACGTTTCTGCACCTGTAGAATATAAGCTGATAGCAGTGGCACTTTCATTCCAAGACGGTAGGACTGCAACAAGATTGATCCCAGTCCCTTAAATCCCTTCCCGCTAGGAGCAAAAATCACGCCGGATTGACTTGTTGAACCACCTCCTCTATGACGTAACATACTTAAAACCAGAAGTGTGATCAGCAAACCTCCTGCACAAATACTTAATACGAGGAGCAAAATCCATTTAATTGTCATGCTGATCACCCCAGTGTTGCTTCATAAACTGTTCAAACTTCTCGGCATCCTGTAATGTCATCTGTTCTCGCATATCCACCATGCTTCCAGAGGAGATTGGAGCTGTTGCAACATACTCTCCATCTCTGTACTCCACAACATTATGAAATGTAAAACCTGCCCTCTCTTCCACGCTATCACCTTGATTCGCACGAGGAAGACACTCCGTAATTCGTTCGATATATCTTCGTCCCTCAGCATCTTTCTTCATATGAACATCAAAGTTAATTACACTCACAACCTGCTCCTCAGCAATATGCTCATGCTGGAACATACCTGTCTTGAGCAAGGAATTACGGAGGGAGAAGACCAGATCACGAAACGTTTTGGCATGGTGGGTAAACAGGGTGAACAGACTGGCAACCTGAGACATTTGAATCATCCATGCGGCCACCTCATCACTCGCAACTTCACCGAGAATATTGACGGTACCATCCGTTTTTTTCTGCAAATCAAGCCCTTGTTGACCTGAAATGTGTTCAGTCTCTCGGAAACTCAAAATATTACGTCGGCTATAGATCCGTCTTAATTGAAGTTCAAACGCCATCTCCTGCACCCGAAGGGTGTACGATGCATAGATGTGTTTGACCATAGCCATAAGCAGCGTCGTTTTGCCAGAACCCTGTGCTCCGGTTACAGCTGTGATCCGACTTCCTTTCATCAAATATTGAAGCAATATAATTGGCAGATCTGCGTTGTTACCCGTAATCAACTGTTCAAGTGAAGCATTCGGGATATCGAACTTCCTAACGAAGAACGCCCACGATTCTGCGAAAGGAGGTCTAACAACTACGACACGGGAGCCGTCTTTCATCTCGTTCACCTTGTAGCCACTTGCTTCCGACAACTGTCCGGGATAATTGTATTTGTATATATTCTGGCATACCCTTTTCAGTTCACGAATACTGCCGAAGGACAGAAAGGATAGATGAATGGACTTACCTTTATAGAAAATCCAGACACTTTCCATGCCGCTAAGCGGTTCTACATGTGTAGCATCCTCCAGTCCCTGATCCAGCAAATCATTCCATGATGCCGGTTTTCGAAGTCCCATATTATGAACAGCATCAAGCATACCGCTAACACCACCACTAACGCCGTCAATACGTTGGTCCCTTATCTCATCAACAACCGAGAATCCTTTATAATGCTGATAGATACGTTGCACGATGATATCCGTCTTTTCTCTGAATCCAAGCTCTCGATATTCGCACTCGAAAACATAGTGAATGTCTTCCTCGGAAATATAATAACTCCCTCCGTCCTCCGTACCTTCCTCCATTCTCAGCCTTCCCAGATCGTAGGTATCAATCATTCGGGAGAGTGCATCCACACCGAATTGCTGTCGGTACAGATAAAACACAATTTCGAATCGGTCCTGAATCGTCAACAAATCTGGTTCTGCAAACAAAATAACTTCATCTACATTGGATTTGTTCAGCCCTATGCTTCGGGTCAGGAGATCCCCTATCAGATTTTTGACATACGTTTTGTCGCTGATACTGCCTGAGACACAGCCCTTCAGTGCTTTTCTCATCTCGGCACGTTGATTAATTCTTCGACGATATTCTTCTTCATGCAGACCCGCATCCGCGAGCTGACTATGACTAAGCTCATGAAGTGAGTTCTTCACCTTCTCAATCAACATGTCAATCGTGAAAGATTCCTGTTCAGGAA
Source organism: Paenibacillus sp. CFBP 13594 (assembly GCF_014842675.1). NCBI lineage: Bacteria > Bacillati > Bacillota > Bacilli > Caryophanales > Paenibacillaceae > Paenibacillus > Paenibacillus sp. CFBP 13594. The sequence continues at coordinate 471,530 of NZ_JACYVQ010000001.1, read as the reverse complement.
CACGAGCATTCTTTTCACGAAGAAACGTTCTATACTTGAACCAGATATAAGTCAGGCACAGAATCAAAATCAAACTTATCCATATGGTATTCCAGAGCATCGGAGGTTCAGGCTCCCCTTTCCAGCCTCTTCAGAACTGTGCGCATACCTGCACCGTCCATAATCAGGCGAGCGAGTTCGCTCATGCTTGCAGCAAAACTCCCTTTACGAATATCCTTATCCTCAGTCAAACTTTCCAACTGCAAATATCTAGCAACATCTCGCCGATTCATTGCATCCAGGTATCCGGTTGTGTACGGTATCGCAGATATCGTGCCTTTGTATCTGAACTGGCGCCGAATATTGGAAAGCGTTGCACGGGAATGCAAATCGTATTTGTTAATTACAACATGTATATTCTTATTGTTCATTCGTTCTGGCAGGATCTCTTCAAAGAACAACTCCAGATTTCGCATATTTTGATCGAGATTAATGACAACATAGTCCGCTTGTTGCAGCTTGAGCTGTGAGTCAACACCAGCATGATCCGCATCCAGAAGAACCAGATCATAATACTCGTTAGCTACATTTAGCAGCTTTTTCACAGTCTCACCATGTTCCTGCGGGGAACGTTCCATCTCATCAGTTCTTCCGGTTAGGAAATCAAGTCTTTCCTTCAGAAGTGGCTTGGTATAATCCCTGAGATTGTGCTTATTCAGACTTCCGCTCGAATGCAGCCGTTCAATCGCATCCCAGCCACCCTCTTCGAAGGAGAACATAAAATCCTCTGAATCCGTATCTTTGGACGGTAGAGCAGCTTCTGTGCCAGTTCCGGCGAGGCCTGCATTAACAAGTAACACTCTTGTCCTGTAGTGAAGCGCCATCGCATAAGCACTAATTAATGTGCTCGAAGTGCAACCTGTTCCTGCAAAAGGGCTCCAAAAGGTAATGGTGCTCATGCTCTCATCCTCTCTGCTTCTTTCATCGCACGGCGACTGCGAACACTTTCCCAACCTGTTAACTGCTCGACCACGCGACACAACGAATTTTTGTAATTTCGTGACAAAGGTCCAAGATGAACTCGGCGATGATGCTCATTCTCAAGCTTAACCGCAGCTGTTAACTCATCCCACGGAAGCACTAAGGATTCTCCTGTCCATACAAACGGACTGCCCTCCAGATACGCCCACAGATAACGAGCTTCAAGCTTGCAGTCAACCCCGTTAATTAAGATCCGCTGAAATGACAGCTCACCAGGTAATGATTGTTCTTCAAGCAACCGCTTCAACCAGCCCTTGCCACGTTCCAGATTGTAACGCTCATAATCACTCACCCAGACTCTTACATCAGCATTCAGCCAGAGATTACGGGAAGCAAAGTGTGAGGTCTCCATGTCATATAACACATAGTCATAACTGTCTAATCGCTCTCCATTTACTTCAAGATGATTCTCTACAGCTGCTGAAGTGACAAAATGACAAGCGATATCAAATCCTTCAAATTCCGTAATTCGCAAAGACTGCTTACTGTCACCTACACCGTACCCATACTTCTGTTGTAAGGTTCCATCTACGAGCAAGACCTTGTTGCCTGTCGAAGCCAATATCTTGCATAGATATAACATCAGATCATTTTTCTCACATAAACCCGCAAAGATCCATGTATGCATAGATGTTACAACTCCTTTCTTATTCCAAAACTCCTTGTTATCTGAATTATTCTAAAGTAAACCTCGGATTTCGCTCTATTCTCCACCCGTTAGCAAGCGCTGCTGTTCTGTTTGTAAAGCTTCAGCAGGATCATTTATGCTTCCAGAATTAGCTCCTGCTCCGTTTCCTGAACCATCATTCCACATCACTCCATCCGACGTTGCCGGATTATTTGATGATGGACGACTGTTATATGTAACTGAGGATTGTGCCACATCCTGTTCAACCCCTTTTGATGGTGCTGTCATGGAGGCGGCCAGTGAACTTTCAAGCGAACTTCGCACCTGTCTGGATAACTCCTGCTCGGCTCGTCGAACAATATTCGGATCACTCTCCAGCAGTTTTAATACTTCTGAATTGGCAGGATACGTCGCGATTGCAGGTGTCTGAAACTGTGGTTCTACATAGGTTAAGGCATAGATTGAAGCTTTATGTAAATAGGCATCTACAATTGCACTTGAGAGTGACAGAATCTCTTCCTCCGTCATCGTAATCCATAAGGTAGCTGCATTAAGTCGTTCCACTTTTTTCTTCGATAAGAGAACATAGTCCTGTCCGGTAGGGAATTGGATACGAACATCAATAATATCTCCCTTAACAAGGGAGGACGGCAGTAATACAACTTGCAGCTCTCGATTTCTTAAATCGGGCGGAGCCGGTGTATCCTCATACACCATCTCAGTGGTAATGGCTGTTCCTTTTTTTAACTCTATTTTGGCCACTTGGCCTTCCATCTGCTTAGTACTGGACCAGAGATTTCGCGGTGCTTGTGCATCCGGAACAGCAATGAGCTTCAGATCCTCCGGTAATATCGGTTCACCTGCTTCAATATCCCGAATCGTAATCCATCCTTGTGCTCCCGAATCCCATTGTTGCTTTAATTCAGCTTCCTTTTCCTCATATGCCGATAAATAACGGGCTTCTACGGCTGACTTGACATCACTCATCGTTTTGACATTGTAGATAACATATCCTCCGAACACCAACCCTACAGCTCCTGCTCCGATAAGTCCGGCATAGATCAGTTGACGGCTTTGTTTTCTTAATTTAGACAAAAGAGGCTCTCCTTTCGTAATCTCTTCTAATCATGTACTTTCCTTCGTGAAAAGAACGAACGTTTCTTGGGCTGCTGTGCCATCATGTGCGTTAAAATATGAGAAAACACTTTATCCATCTGTGCGTCCTTGTCAAAAGGGTCAATATGTAACGGCAGCCCATATACACTCGATGTATCCAGAGCTTTCCGAATGCGCTGAACTGCTTCACTTGCTGCCAGAGGCAGACAATATATCCATTTCTCTCGTGGATACCGATGATGTGTTCGAACAAAAGCACCAATCTCCGCCTGTCTCCATTCGGCACCTGAGCCTATAACAATAGGCAGATCTGCACGCAGGAATTCTTCAAGCCGGTTCTGGTCCTGACCACTACCAAGATCCATCACGATGAATTGATAACTCCCCCCAAGCAAAGACAAAATATCCGCTCGCCCGGATTGTTTCCAATAATGCACACCATCCACTGCAAACTGTCTGCCTGCTGGCACCGGTTTACCCGCTTGAGCGATTTGTTGAATCCTTGCAAAGGATTGAGAGCGAGGTGACATTTCTATCACAGCTACTTTGAAGTTTTGCCTTTCGAGATAATGACTGATAGCTATAGCCGTGTGGGTAACCCCTACACCAGATGAAGCACCAGTCAGGGCAATAACTCTTGTTCCCCCATTCAATGTCATCGTTGCATCTCCACCGGGCATTGTTCCGCCGGGTATTCGGAGCAGTTCCTTCCTTACCTCATCGGCAGATTGGAATCGCTCCTCGGCATTATACCTTAACAGTCTTCTCGCCACAGGGATGTATGTCCTCGGAACATCACTCCGGATAGAGCTTTCTACACCCTGAATCCATTCCGTATACGCCCCACTTGTCATAAGATACAGCAGCAATGCTCCGAGTCCATATAGATCTGAACGCGCATCGGTCTGACCCGAGCCATATTGTTCTGGAGCGGCAAAACCAACGGTTCCCAACTTAACGGTATCTTCAGCATTGTGCGGTTTGTAACTTCTGGCGATGCCAAAATCAATTAATCTTACTTCATGTTCCGGGGTGATCATGATATTTGATGGTTTCAGATCCCTATAGATCACAGGTGGATTCAGATTATGCAAATAACTCAACACATCCAGCAATTGAAGTACAAGCTCAGTCAATTGCTCCATCGGGATCTTCCCACGACACTGCTTGAAATACTCACTGAGCGTTAACCCGTCGATGTATTCCATCACCAAGTATGTGTACCCGTCTTCATCCGGGACAAAAAAATCAACAATTTGCGGCAATCTTGGATGGCAAAGTGATGTCAGAAGAGCGGCTTCCGTCTCCATACTGCCTTCATATGGCATAATCGTTACGCTTTCTTTAATTGCCCATATCTTGCCCGGCAACTTCAGATCCTCCGCCTCGTATACATGGCTCATTCCGCCTGTTCCCAGAATGGATACGATACGATATCTACCTCCCAGCAGGCTTCCGCGTTCCAGCCTGGCCGGATGTCTCATACCAATTCCTCCTTCAATACACAACAAAAAAGGGAAAGCTTCACCGAAGAAGAACAGACCGGATATCCGGTTTCGTTCACTTCGGGATGCTTTCCCTCAGGTTTGTTATGGTTAATATTGGTATCATTATAGTACAGGCAGGAATAGATTGTAAAGCACAAAATTTAATGTGCTTTATCGAATCAATTTCATAATACCCTAACTGCTTTAATCAAGGCTAGATCTCTTAATATTTGACCATATAAAGTGTAATCTCTTCCCGGTTATGGAACAACTGCTTGGAACGTTGAATCTGCATCCGCGAACGCTCAAACGTATCGATAACATCCTTAATAAGTGCGAGCGGTTTTTTATGCAATAACTTCACGGTAACAATCGCTGTTCCCCCAGGCTGAAGGCTATATAGAAGATCCGACACAAGTCGGCTCATCAGCTTCGGACTCCAACTCATATCACATACGAGCAGATCGAACTCTCCTTCGCGGAAGCGCACATCCCCTGCATTTTTCTTCAAAAAAGTTAGTTTTGGTGATGCCAGCAGCGTTGCGTCCATCTTCGCCGGATCTACCGCCGTTACTTCAAGCCCACGTTCAAGCAGGAAGGAGGTCCATCCACCTGGTGCTGCACCGATATCAAGTGCCTTATGAAATGAAGTAAAGTCAATGCCAAACGTTTGCTCGGCTTCAAGCAATTTGAACTTAGCACGCGAGATCTGCCCATCTTCTTTTTGAAAACGTACGGCTCCCCCGCTCCAGTCTGACAGGTTCTGTTCAGGTCTGGATATGCCAGCATACAACATATCATTCGCAGCAAATACAGAAATGACATATTCAGCATCACGTACAACCCACTCACAGCCTAGCTCATCCAGCTTTTCAGTTAGCAGTTGCTTCAATGAGGCTGCATTTTCTTGCCAAAAGGACCCTTCTGTCTTCCGCACCTGCAGCACGACAGGGGTACCGGTCAGTTCCTTATGATTCAACACAAATGCAATCAATTTCTCAATAGACTTCTCCGAATCTTCTGTATTCTCCTGAAACTGAACAGGTTGAATATGACGTAAAAACGTTGGATACTCTGCCCACAGCTTATCTGCAACTTCTTCCTCCGCTACAGGCAGACCCGCAAGCAGTATTTCTCCTGGTACGAGTACCGTGCTCTTCACCGCTCCAAACGTACGGCGCAACTCTTCCTGAGCATAAGGGGCAAAGCCATGATTGGCCGTGCAGATAAAACGGGAGAAGTTGCCTTCTTCCCAAGACGATTGTGTACTCAAATTGTGTTACCCTCCAGAACGTACGCGTATCCACGGACGACCATTATCCCACTGGATATCGACCGGAACATCGTACGTATGCTTAATTGTATCTTGTGTCAAAACTTCATACTTGGGGCCAGCTGCCGCGATACGTCCATCGCGGATCAAGGCCACATGCGTAAATAAAGGTACGATCTCTTCAACATGATGTGTTACATACACAACTGTAATGTTACGCTGGCGCAGACGATCAATCTCAGCCAGCATTTTCTCACGTTCATATAAGTCTAGTCCGGCACAAGGCTCGTCCATAATCAGCAATTTGGGCTCAGCCATTAATGAACGAGCAAGCATGACTTTTTTGCGCTCCCCTTGGGATAACGTTCCAAGCGGGTTGTTGGCCAAGTTGGCAAAGCCCATGTCATCTAACAAACTCATTGCCTTTGCTTTTACTTCATCAGGAATGGTCTGATAAAAACGCAAAAAAGCATAAGCTCCTGTAGCGACGACTTCCCATACCGGATCTCTGGGTGTGAGTTTCTCAATCAACGTTTGGCTGATATAACCGATTTCCTTACGTACTTCCCTGACGTCACATTGCCCATACAGATTACCGAGTACTTCAATACGTCCCTGGCTTGGAAACATATATCCGTTCATCATCTCCAACAACGTTGTTTTGCCAGAACCATTCCGACCCAGAATAACCCAATGTTCGCCTTGTTCAATGTGCAAATGTACGTTATCCAAAATCTGATTCTCTTCTCGTCTAAGTGAGACATGTTCCATCGAGATTATACTCATTTCAGCACCACCTTCCGGATCTCCGAGAGCAAATGCTCCACAGAGCTCATCCGATAAACCATTTTTGGAACATCTTGTTGGCCATCAAAAAGCATCACTGCTGGAACGCTTGAAATTTGAAATTGTTGTACAAGTTCAGGAATATCATGAATGTTCATTTCAGATAAAATACCTTCTGGCAGCATGTGCTCAACGACCTCTAACATACGCCGTGCTGCCGCACATGTCCCACATAAAGGGGTATATATAAATACAGCCTGTGGCATGCCTTCCCATACACTACGCATTAACATTTTGGATGTAATTGGCTTCATTAACTTTCTTCTCCCGCAGCAACACGCAGCATGACCTCACCCGTCATTGGTCCATTATGAATGGTTACCGAATCCGGTTTATTGCTATATAACATCTCGTACATCTGGCGTTTCCCAAACATACTGGACGTATGCAAATAGATCTCGCGCGGAAATAAACCTTCTCGTACAATAGATGCTGCGACCTCACCGCCATTGGGCGAATCTGGACCAAGCTCATAATCCAGAGACAAAATGTCCACGTCACCTTCTCTTAGCAGCATCAGGCACTCTTCTGCATTCGTTGCCAGAACAAAACCTTTCGGACATGCCCGATAGTCATCCAAAAAAACATGCATACAATCGCTCCTCTCCCCATTATAGCCAGGAACGCATGAGCGCTATATCATCACGGTGCGTTCCATCTTCGCCCGTTTCTGTCTCGAGCACAACAACCGCATTTTGGAACTCAGGCGCCTTTAACAATGCTTTCATTGATTCATTTCCTATATATCCCTGTCCGATCCTTGCATGTCTATCCTTAGACAAACCAGATGCATATTTGGAATCATTAAAATGTATAGCAGCAACATTATCCCAGTATCCGAGCACCCTGCCTTGATCGAGCATCTCCGATTCGTTACCTGACGACCACATACCTGAAGCAAAAGCATGGCATGTGTCAAAACAAAATGCAATATGCTCCGGATATCGGCTTAATTGGCGAATCTGTATCATTTCTTCCATTGTCGTGCCCATCGGGCCATGATCACCTGCCTGATTCTCAAGCAGCACCTTCGAATGACCATTCCAATTCTCCAAGGCGGTATCCAGACAATGAATGAGGTTCTGATAACCCTCCAGCGGATCGTTTGTTTTGATATGTCCAAAATGGACCACCGTCCCAACAGAACCGCAAGCATTCGAAATTTCAAGATCATTGCGAATAGAAGCTATTGTGGCATGAAACCCCGCCTCTCCACGGGTCATGCCCAACGCCGGATTCGTAGGATAGGGTGAATGGGCAATCGAAGCAAGTCCCTGCTGTTCACACCAATCCCTGCACTGCTCAGCATCCTTGAGGTCCAGACTTTTCAGGCTGAGACTACGCGGGTTCTTCGGAAAATACTGAAACGCCGTAGCCCCCATCGCATGTGCTCTTTTGGCTGCCTGAAGAAATCCGCCTCTGGTGCTGACATGTGCCCCGATTCCGGTTTTAGGCTTCATGCTGGCATTTCGGACAGAAGAATGCCTTCTTGCCCGTAATTTCCACTCGTTCAATTGTTCCCCCGCAGCGCGGACAAGTCTCGCCTTCCCGATCGTATACGCGACATCGCTCGTCAAAACTTCCTGTCTTCGTATCCCCTTGCATCAGTGGCATTTCCATATAGCCACCCTCAGAAGCTGCTTCACGCAACACGGACTGCATCGAATGGAACAAGCGCTCCGTCAACTCTGGTGAAGTCGCGATGTTCTGCGTTTTGGAGCTTGGTCTCAGACCGGCAGCAAAAGCAATCTCATCCGAATAACAATTGCCGATCCCCGCAATAATATGTTGGTTTACCAATGTTGTCTTAAGTGTACCCCGACGACCTTTCAACAGAGAAGCAAAACGTTCCACGTTCATCCGTCGATCCAAAGGTTCAGGTCCAAGATCAGACATCGCCTCTTCGGTTTCTTTCGAAGTAAGCAGATGTAAATAACCCAAGCGCAGTCCAATAAAGAACAAAATGTGATCGCCAAACTGGATTTCCACTTGTGTGGAACGATCAGGGCGTTCCTCTTCCGTGCCCCAGAAAATCATACCGCCCAACATGAGATGCAGCACCAAACGTTTGCCATTAGCCAAGTGGAAAATCAGATGCTTCGCGCGGCGCTCAACAAATATGATGCGATTACCTGTAAGTTCATTGATAAACAGATCAGGCTCCGTATTTATCGTTTTATCGCGGTTAATTACAACACCTGTAATCAGTAGATCAAGTATTTCCTCGGACAGCAAGGTCCGGTAATTTTCCATTTCCGGCAGTTCCGGCATCGTACATTACCCCTTTTTGGAAGCTTGGTCTGCCTCTTGCGACAGCCACTCCATCAATTTATGCAAATCTTCAAACACATGATCAGGTCGAGCCTTCGCTGCTTGAATGTGTCCATCCATATTATCCCGGGTTGTCACACCGGTAAGTACCAACAGCGTCTCACACCCTGCTGCCACTCCAGCTGCAATATCGGTTCGCATATTATCTCCGATCACTGCCACTTCATGAGACGCCAGGTTTAGCCGGCTAATGGCCGACTTCATTATAACACTCGATGGCTTGCCTATGACTGTAGGATGAACTCCGGTCGCAGCTTCAATTGCTGCTCCAATAGTCCCCGCTCCAGGTGTCAGTCCATCATCGGAAGGAAGCTGCAGATCCGGGTTGGTCATGATGAATTTTGATCCCGCATTAATCCACCTTAGCGCCTTGGTCAGTTTATGATAGGAAAATTCACGATCAATCCCCTGTATCACGTAATCTGGTGCATCTTCCGTCAGCTGAAGTCCTGCTTCTTCTATGGCTTCCAGCAGTCCTGCTTCTCCAATACATGCCACTTTTGCACCCGGGGACTCTTCAGCAACATATTCAGCCGCCGCCACAGCAGAAGTACATACTTGAGACGCGTCGGCAGGTATGCCCATCCCGTTCAAATGATCTGCCACACCTTGTGGTGTACGGGAAGAATTATTTGTTACGAATAAATACGGCTTTCCTAGCTCTTGCAGTGTTCGAATAAGCTGATCGGCTCCTTCGATACGATGTCTGCCATGATAGAGCGTACCATCCAAGTCAATCAGATAGGCCTTAATCACACACAGCACTTCCTTTCTTCATTCCATTAACGTTTCATGTCCTTAATCATTTACCTCGAACTTGAACGCGAACCTATGTATTCAGGCAAAAAATAATGGCTTGCTGGCATATGCACGCAACAAGTCGAACCGGATCGAACACCGACGGTTTAACTCGCGCGTCTTCTGTACAAGCTTGTCATTTCCTGCGCTTTCCCGGAAAATAATTTGAATCATTTCCCTCTTCATATTGCCCATCCTACACGCTTTCTGGCCAGATTGCAAAAGGGACCGCGGGAGTTCCTCTCCCTCAGTCCCGTGCAATTACCCGGATCTTTATATGACATGTTTAACCGTGAACTGGTTCGCAATCAGGGTTAAGATTCTTGCTTGCGATGCACGACAGGAATAAGCTGGTGTTCGTTTGCAAGTCTGGTATTCGGGAATACGGACTGCGCCTCTTCCAAAAGTGGCTGAAGTTGATCCTCATCCTTATAGCGTGAACTGAAGTGAGTCATGATTAGTTGCCCTACATTTGCTGCTCTAGCCGCTTCTGCCGCTTGTTTAGATGTACTATGATAGTACTCATGCGCTGTATCAGCCAAGTCATGCATGAATGTAGCTTCATGCACAAGTACATCTGCATTGATGGAAAGTGGCTGTACGTTGTCACATGGACGTGTATCACCCAATATGGTGATAACCATGCCTCGTTTTGGCGCTCCCAATACATCTTCTGGACGAAGCGTATCACCGTTATCCAGCGTAATGGTTTCTCCACGTTTCAGCCGGCCGAACAATGGGCCTGGTTTCAAACCGTATTCCGCCAGTTTGGCTGGGTCCAGGCTTCCTGGACGATCTTTTTCCGTAATCCGGTATCCATAGCTGTCAATCCGATGCTCAAGCAAAGCAGCTTCCACGATAAAACTGTCATCCTCGAACAGGACGCCGCCCGTATGTTCCACGATATTCAAATCATAGTTAACCCGGGATTGGCTAAGCTCCATTGTTGTACTGATCATTCGTTCCGTACCTGGCGGACCATATACGGTTAATGGTGTGGTGCCACCTTGATAGGCTCTGCTTGAAAGCAGTCCTGGAAGTCCAAATACATGATCACCATGCAGGTGAGTAATGAATATTTTCTCCAATTTACTTAGTTTAAGCGGAGAACTTAATATCTGGTGCTGCGTTCCTTCCCCGCAGTCAAACAACCACAAAGCTCTGCGCTCATCCAACATGCGTAGCCCAATGGAAGTTACATTCCGTTGAAGCGTAGGTACACCAGCATTAGTTCCCAGGAAATATAGTTCCATTCTGGATCGCACCTCTTTCTGTTGCCAGCAAAAAACCTCCGACAATGCGGAGGGCTTTGCCTGACACTCTACTGAATTTATGCCTTCTCTACATTAAAATACTTAGCTTGCGGATGGCTGAATACCATCGCTGATACGGAAGCTTCAGGTTCCATCATGAAACCTTCCGTCAATTCCACACCGATATCCTCAGGCTGCAGCAACTTGAACAGCGGTCCTTGGTCTTCCAGATCCGGACAAGCTGGATATCCAAAAGATACCCTGATCCCTTGATAACGTGCACCGTGACGTTGCTTCATGGTCATCTGGGCAGAATCCGGGAATCCCCAGATATCTCTCATCATATGATGCACACGTTCAGCTAATCCCTCTGCTACTTCAAGCGCTACGGATTGCAGAGCATGCGAGCGAAGATAATCCCCTTGATCTTTCCACGCCGTGGATAGTTCACGTACACCGTGTCCGGCCGTAACAACCATGAAACCAACGTAATCCATCTGACCAGATTCAACAGGTTTCAGGAAGTCGGACAGGCACAGGAACGGCTCGACTTTTTGACGTGGGAACGTAAAAGTATGCAAAATATTGCTGGTGTCCTTTGGATCATAGATGATGACGCTATTACCACTGGACTGAGCCGGGAAGAAACGATACATGGCATGCGCCTGAATAATCCCGTCACGAACAGCCTCTTGCATGATATCATCCACGACTGCTTTCAGGTTAGTAGCCTTCTTATCACCTGAAGCAAGCAGTTGTTCTACTGAACCGCGCAACCCCAGATGATGTCCAAGCAACATCTGCATGTTCACATATGGCAAGATATGTGATAATGGGTAGTTACGCATCGTATGCCGCTCCAGATCAGGCGGGACAAGAACCGGGTTATCTACAGCGATATCCGAACGTTCCACTCGCGTAAGGGCTGGAAGAGTCTGAACAGCTACAGCACTTGAAGCATCAGCTTCTTTTTCTGCTTCCATCTCCAGTTGCATCGCTTCACGTGAAACGGGGTTCATCAATTTGTTCGCCAGATCCAGACCGTCCATCGCGTCTTTAGCGTATACAACCATTCCGTTATATTCAGGACGAATGCGATTTTTGGTGAATTTACGTGTTAGCGCCGCTCCACCAACCATAATAGGCACATCAATACCTGCTGTTCGCAAATCCTGAGCGGTAAGAATCATCTGTTGCGCTGATTTTACCAATAGCCCCGAGAGGCCGATAGCATCGACTTTTTCTTCTCGGTACGCCTCAATGATACGTTCTGGTGGTACTTTTATACCCAAATTAATGATCTGGTAACCGTTATTGGACAGGATGATCTCAACCAGGTTTTTACCGATGTCATGCACATCGCCCTTGACAGTGGCCAGAATGATCTTGCCTTTAACCGAAGTCTCGTTCTTCTCCATGAATTGCTCCAGATATGCTACAGAAGCCTTCATAACCTCCGCACTCTGCAACACCTCAGCTACAATTAACTCATTGTTGTTAAAGAGACGACCTACTTCCTCCATCCCCCGCATCAGTGGACCGTTAATCACTTGAAGTGCTGTGTATTTGGCAAGTGCTTGTTCGAGATCTGGCAACAATCCTTCTTTACTTCCTTCTACTACATATGAAGCGAGACGCTCTTCTAATGAAAGGTTCGAGATTTTTTCCTTCTTCTCAACCTTCTTGTTACGGAACGCCGCTACGAACGCCGCCAAAGTTTCATCATTTGTGTTATATAAAAGCTCTTCCGAGAGCCTGCGTTCTTCTTCTGGAATGGACGCATAACGCTCCAGTTTCTCTGTGTTCACGATGGCATAGTCGAGACCTGCTTTGGTACATTCATACAAGAATACAGAGTTCAGCACTTCACGACCTGCTTCAGGCAGTCCGAATGAAATGTTACTGATCCCGAGTATCGTATGACATTCAGGCATCGCTTCCTTAATCACTCTTATACCTTCAATAGTTTCTTTGGCTGAGCCGATGTACTGTTCATCTCCCGTACCTACCGGGAACACCAACGTATCAAAAATGAGGTCTTCTGGTTTGAGACCATATTTATTCACCAGCAAATCGTAAGAGCGCTTGGCTACGTCAAGCTTGTCTTCTCGACTAATCGCCTGACCCCGTTCGTCAATCGTTCCGACAACTACCGCACCACCATATTTATGAAGCAACGGCGTAATCAGCTCAAATTTCTCTTCGCCATCCTCAAGGTTAATGGAGTTAATTATCGCTTTACCTTGTGAGTACTGAAGGGCCAGATCAATTACTGAAGCATCTGTCGTATCAATCATGAGAGGAACCTTCACTTTTTTTACAACCAATTCAAGGAACTTCACCATGTCTTCAGACTCTTCGCGGTCCGGATCTTGTACACACACGTCAACAATGTGCGCTCCATTTTTCACTTGAGCACGTGCAATTTCCGAAGCTTCTTCATATTTACCTTCTACAATGAGTCGTTTGAATTTCCGTGATCCCAGCACGTTCGTACGCTCACCAACCATGTATGGACGATTGTCCTGTTCAATGTAGATTGGTTCTATACCAGACAATGCCGGTGGATGTGTTCCGTTCATTTCTCTTGGGGGGTACTGGGCAAGTGTATCGCGCATCGCCCGAATATGTGCAGGGGTTGTCCCGCAACATCCACCAGCAATATTCAACCAGCCCTGTTCGGCAAAAGCACCAATCTTCTGTGCAAGCGAGTCTGGTGACTCATGGTAATTACCGTTCTCATCCGGAAGACCCGCGTTCGGGTAACAACTAACGGCAACCGATGCCATTCCGGAAAGCGAGCGAATGTGATCACGCATGAACTCAGGACCCGTAGCACAGTTTAGTCCTACCGAAATTGGGTTAAGGTGTTCTAAGGATATATAAAAGGATTCGATGTTCTGACCCGCAAGAGTCGTTCCCATCGGTTCTATCGTTCCTGATATCATCAGGGGCAGTGTAACACCACTCTGTTTGAAGGCCTGCTGAATTCCAATGCTGCCTGCTTTTACATTGAGGGTATCCTGTGAGGTTTCGAGTAGTAGCGCATCAACGCCTCCCTCTATTAAAGCAAGCGCTTGCTCCAAATAACTGTCGATAAGTTCCTGGAAGGTTACTCCCCCAGTTACAGACAGTGTTTTGGTTGTTGGTCCCATCGCACCTACCACATAACGTGGAGATTCCGGTGTAGAGAAACGATCAACCGCAGCTTTCGCAATTCTGGCTGCTTCCAGGTTGATCTCACGTGCCCGATCCTGAATATCGTATTCAGCAAGCACAACGGATGTGGCACCAAATGTATTGGTTTCAATTAAGTCGGCGCCAGCCTCCAGATATTCTTCATGAACGCGCTGGATGAGCTCTGGACGAGTAAGCACCAACATTTCATTACATCCATCCAAATCATCGCCGCCAAAATCTTCGCCAGTCAGATCAACTTGTTGAATCATGGTCCCCATTGCACCGTCGAGGATTAATATTCGTTGTTTTAATGCATCGTGTAGACTAATCTTATCCAATATCTTCACCCCCGCAAAACGTTAAATCTTAGTTTAACAGAAACTAACTTAATGTGAAAGATCGGGTTTGGTCCCGAAAGATGGCGGGTTTGCACGAATATGAACGGAATTTGAGAATCGACAAAAACAAAGCAATCCGATATAATTCAATTAAACCAAGTGGAAAAGAGGGAAAGAACATGGCTGAAATTGTTATCCGAAATACGAACGAACGCATCACTGGTGACGAAAATGTTCGAAATTTCTTGAACAAATACGAAGTATTATATGAGAAGTGGGACGCATCCAAACTGAACACTGATCTGCAAAATAACTTTGGATTAACTGATGAACAGAAAACCGAGGTTTTGGAAACTTACGATTATGAAATCAGAGATTTGGCTGCACGTCGCGGATACCAGATCTGGGATGTCATCACGCTGTCCGAACAAACACCAGATATCGAAGAAAAGCTGGCCAAGTTCGAAGAGATCCACACCCACGCTGAAGATGAGATCCGTGCAATTGTCGCTGGTAAAGGAATCTTTGTTATCAAAGCTACAGATGATGTGGGCTACTTTAATGTAGAACTGTCTCCTGGAGACGTTATCTCTGTACCTGAGAATACACCGCACTTCTTCACTTTAATGGAGAACAAACAAATAATTGCTGTACGTCTGTTCATCGAAAAAGATGGCTGGATTGCAGATCCATACCCTGATCCTACTTTTATCAAACAAGCCTAACACTCTCGTGTTACAACTTGCTTAACCAAAACCCCTGTTCAATTGAACAGGGGTTTTCGCTTATTCATATGGAGAGTAGTATACAACATCGGTGCATTATATAAAATAATGCGGGTATTTCGCCTTAATCGATTCCTGTTCAATAACAACTAGTCTAAGGTGAGCTTCCATCACCTGAACAGCTTGCTCGGTCTGACGTTCTGTGATAAGACGATAAATCTCTTTGTGCTGGGAGATAATGACCTCCAGGTTGGAGTCTTCCGCTAGACGTAATAAACGCAACCGATTAAACGGAATATTCAGTTGTTGCAACATTTTCCATGTTCTCAGCTTACCCGTGCCCTGGAACAAAATCTGATGAAACTCTTCATCCAGTTCAAAAAGCCGATAGAAATTGTTTTTCCCTATACAGACTTCCTGCATTGCAATGTTGGTTTCAAGTCGAAATCTGAACTCTTCAGGAAAAGAAACACAAGCCAAAGTCACGATTTCCTTCTCCATCTTCTCCCGCATAAACCTGCCTTCTTCCACATGCTCCAGATTAATATGAGAGACGATCGTCCCACTCTGGGGAATAATGTCCAGCAGTTCTTCTTCAGCAAGCTTCATAAATGCTTCTCTCACGGGTGTTCTGCTCACCTGCAGTTCATCTGCAATCTCTTTCTCCGAAATCTTCGTACCCGGCTTAAGTTCCAGATGAAGAATCCGTTCTTTTAACAGGTTATATGAATATGCCCGGGTCGAGCCTCTAATTTTTTGATTAAGTGACATGCCTAGACCTCTTTCTATCAGCCGTATTCATTCATCTTAGCACAAATTACCGTTCCACTTATATATCGGTGTGAAACGGTAATCTGGCCAGCATCAACTATATTATTGCTTGTTTTCTTTGTAGGCTTTGTACGTATCATTTGCCAGTTTCAGATAATTAGATAACCCTTGACTATCCAGCTCTTTGGCAAACATATCGAATTCAGACAAGTCCCGCTCACCCAAGATAAATTTAAGCGTATTTTGATCCGAATAATCTTTCAGTGGTGTACTCAGAAGCGTCACCCGTTCACGGTCCTCAGAAGAGTAAGGAATCGGTGGTTCTGCCGGGATCACTTCCTTGGTATCCTTCATGTCTTGTTGGAATTTCAACTCTTCTTCACTAAACATCGATTGCAGCAGATCTGTGGTACCACCATAGGCAAATACTCCACCAGAGAAACCAAAGTCAATACGCAGATCTTTCGTTCCTTTCGGATTCAAGCCATTGTAGTTCACGTCTTCTACCAATTTACGTGTTCCGCCCTCTTTGGTAAATGTTTCGCCTTCAACGCCCCATTTGGCGAACTCTTGACCCTCATCGCTGTAGTATAACCAATCAATAAATTGCATAATAGCTTTGAAGTTTTCGCTTTTTTGAATTTTTCCGGATATCATAACACCGTTTTCAAGTCTGGAGCCAGACATTAATTGCCCTTTTGGTCCACCAGGTACTGTAATCTTTGCAACTGAGTATTTACCTTCTCCCAGCGTTTTGTTCATATCATTTCGGTGCAGCACCACCGTTTGGGAATTACCATTAATCATGAATGATTTGCCGGATACAAATTTCTGTACAGCCTGATCATCATCCTGTGTGAAACTTTCTTTGTCCAGCAATCCTTCGGATACCAACTTGTTAAAGTACGTTAGCATCTCTTTGTATTCTGGTGTTGTAGCCGTGTACACAAATTGATCCTGATCTTCCTTATACGTCAATCCGTTACCAAAACCCCATCCAGCCTTGGTACCAAAGCCGGTAGCTGCAATACCTAATGTGCTATTAAATTTGAAACGGTCCGAGAACGGAACGGAATCCGGGTACAGCTCTTTGAGTTTCTTTGCTGCGTCATACAGTTCATCCCATGTGGTTGGGATAGCAATGTTATTTTCTTCAAAAACATCTGTTCTTACGATTAATGTATAATCTGGCCATACTTCTTCATGCAGACCCGGGAGTACATAATACTTGCCATCTTCCTGTCGAAGTCCTTCGATTTCTTCTTCCAATCCCCATTTTTCCACTTTATCCTTGAAGTTGGGCATCAAATCAATATAATCACTAACGGGCAGAATCGCACCGGAGGATACAAAAGCAGATTCTTCACCAGGATAGGTCTTTGGAATAACCAGCGGTGCATCACCAGAACTGATTAGAAGAGATCTCTTCTGAGAATAGTCACTCATAGGAACAATCGTTGGCTCAAGTGTAACACCAGTCATTTCAGTCAACTTTTTGAAAAGCAACCAGTCTTTTTTGTACGGATAGGTAGGTTGATCACTATACAGTATCGATAGATTAAACGGCTCAGTCGCCTTGAATGTATCCCCTACATTGTACGTCTCCATCGCTGCCTTGGTTTGAACTTCTGTGACGTCACCTCCAGCTCCAGTACCGCTACTACATGCTGCCAGAACAACGGTCATCATTGATGCCAACACCATTTTACCAACAAACTTACGTGGTTTTTGATTCATTTAGGTTATCCCCCTGAATTTGGTTTAGTTTGACCTTACTGCTTAACAGACCCTAACATGATACCGGTTACAAAGTATCTTTGGACAAATGGATAGATGGTGAGTATCGGCAAGATGGTGAGTACCATCGTTACTGACTTAATATTGGCAGCAATCTGTGTCAGGTTATCGGCTGAGGTTGCACCGGCAGTCGCTCCGCTAGTCGCTCCTGCAATCATATTGCGCAAATAAATGGTGACCGGGAACAGTTCTTTTTTGTCCAAATACAGAAAGGCTGGGAACCATGAATTCCAATGACCTACTGCGTAGAACAGCACCATGGTTGCCATAACGGCTTTACTTAGCGGCAATATAATGCGTAGCAAGATCCCGTAGGTGTTCAAACCGTCAATGGAGGCAGCTTCCTCCAATTCTTCAGGCATATTTTCAAAAAATGACTTCATGATCAGCATGTTGTATATGCTAATTGCGCCAGGAACAACAAGTGCCCACATGGTGTTGTTGAACCCAAGGGAATTAATCAACACATAGTTTGGAATCAATCCACCACTGAAGAACATCGTGAACACGGCGAACATCGTCAAAAACTTGCGACCCATCAACCTCTTTTTGGACAGGGCATAGGCGAAAATAGTCGTCATGAACATGGAGATTAACGTACCTACTACAGTGTAAATAATTGTATTTTTATAATTAGTCCAGAACATGCTGTCACGCGAGATGGTCTTATACGTCTCCACATTGAATCCTCTTGGGAACAAACTAACCTTACCCGAATTAATATAGGACTCACTACTGAAGGATTGTGCCACGACATTTAAGAATGGATAGAGCGTTATAAATACCACGAACAGCAGAAAGATGACATTGAATACTTTAAATACCTTATAAGATCTGGATTCCTGCATGATGCTCCTCCTTTACCATAAGCTTCTTTGTGTCAGTCTGCGTGAGATGGCATTTACGGAGAACACCAGAATCAGACCGATCAGCGATTCGAACAAGCCAATTGCGGTAGCATAACTGAAGTTACTGGATTCCAGTCCGACCCGATACAGGTAAGTGGAGATCACATCAGATGTCTCGTAGATCAGTGGGTTGTACAAGAGCAAGATTTTTTCAAATCCAACAGCCAGGAAATTACCCATGTTCAAAATCAATAACGTCACAATCGTTGGCAAGATCCCTGGTAACGTTACATGAATCGTCTGCTTCCACCGGTTGGCACCATCGATACGTGCAGCTTCATACAAAGAATCATCAATGGTTGTCAGTGCAGCCAGATACAAAATCGCTCCCCAACCCATACCCTGCCATACCTCAGAAGTGATATAGATTGTTCTGAACCACTCAGCCCGCTGCATAAAAGGAATATTGTCTCCGGTGAAGAAAGCCACCAGTCCATTAATGGAACCATTCACTGCTGTCAGCTGCAGGATCATACCTGCAACGATAACGATAGACAGAAAATGAGGCAGATAAGACGCGGTCTGTACAAACTTCTTGAAT
The DNA here is from genome assembly GCF_014842675.1 of Paenibacillus sp. CFBP 13594. NCBI lineage: Bacteria > Bacillati > Bacillota > Bacilli > Caryophanales > Paenibacillaceae > Paenibacillus > Paenibacillus sp. CFBP 13594. The sequence continues at coordinate 452,518 of NZ_JACYVQ010000001.1, read as the reverse complement.
CGTTTACTTTTCACTTCGTTAAGCATCAAGGCAAAAATGATTGGAACCGGGAATGTAAAGAGTAACGCAAGTCCGCCTAACATCAGCGTATTACCGAATACTCTCCAGAAGGTAGGGTCCTCAATGAACATTCTGAAGTACCTTAATCCAACCCACTTTTCTCCAAATATACTTCCCCCGGGAACAAAACGTCTGAACGCAATCACATTACCAATCATCGGTCCATATTTGAAAATAAGGAGATAAATGATGGGAAGGATTAATAGTGAATACAGCTGCCAGTCTTTGCGGAACAAAGTTGCTGCCGTTCGTAATCTGCTCTCTTTACGTAAAGATGTCATGGTTAACGTTGTTTTAGCGGTTTCCGACTCCATGTGTTTTCACTCCGATCCAGGACTTGATAAGTAAGAGTAATTCATGTACATTTCCCATCGTTTCTCCTCTTGTAGAAGACAACAGCTCCTTTAACTTCACCCCCACTACGAAATAGATGTTTGCCAAATGTAAGCGATATCAATTTGATGTATTATGTAGAATCACACAATCCAAGGTGCTTCACATCATTCATTAGCACTTAATAAGTGGTGTGATCTCCAAATCGAAAGAAGCTATTCTAAAATATTAAGCGCTTACAATTAATCGAAAATAATAAGCAATAACTCCCTGCTTCCCTTTAATGAAGTAAGTCAAAAAGAAATTGCTTAGGACAATCTAAATACTAGTCATACTAGTATGTTAGTTATATTTTAATCCAGCTCCCCCCTAATTTCAATAACTTTTAGCAAAATAAATGAAAATCTCATTTAACAAGGCAACTTAGTCGATAAAATCAAATTAAAAAACATTGGTAACTTCAAGAACGACATCATCGTTCATTGAAGCTTCCAATGTTTCAGGGTGCTGAGGTAAGATGTTATAGCTGATCTGCTCAGAACTTAGCAATAAGTTGATCTAATTCGGATAAATGCGTGATTTCATGGTCGGGCGCATACGTTTCATTGTTGGTCTTATGCTCACGGTTAATCCATACGGCTTGGATGCCTGCTGATAGAGCACCACGAATATCCGTCGTCAACTTGTCCCCAACCATCATGCTCTCTTCGGGTTTAACACCCAGTTTACTCAAAGCATGCTCAAATATGGACGGATCTGGTTTTCCTTTTCCAAAGTTACCCGAGATAATAATCTCATCAAAGAAAGGAGTCAATTCAGGTACACCATCCAACTTCTCTTGTTGCAAAGCAGGACAACCGTTCGTTAACAGCAACAGTTTGTATTTCCCTTGTAATTGAAGCAAAGTATCCATCGTTTCTTCGTACACATGAGGTCTGGATCTACGTTCTACTCCGAACTGTGCGGCCAGTTGTTCAGCAAGATCTTCCCGATCTATACCCAACTTCAACAAGCCACGACGCCAGGATTCTTTACGGTAAACTGGAGCAAGTTGTTCCAACTGACGGAACTCAGCTTGATCCCCACCTGTAAAGTTGGCCCAAAGGCCTTCAAACGGATTGATTCCAATCATTTTGGTAAAAGGAAAGGTCTCATAAGATTCATACAGTGCACGTGCCTCGTTACGAACAGCTTCTTCAAGTTCCTCCGGTTTGACCCCAGTCTCTTGTGCTGCAATTAGACAAGTCTCATGAAAAGCTTCTCGAACACTACGCTCATCCCATAATAAAGTATCATCCAGGTCGAACAAAATCGCTTTTAACGCCATTCCGATCATCTACCCCTTTATGCAATAATTACTTTTCGACGGTTTCCACGGTGATCTGGTGTGCTTTTGCAAATTTCAGCAAACGTTCTGCAATCGCATCTGTATCGTAACGGTTCAATAACTTGGTGAACACCCATCTTTTCCCGCGACTGTTATGTTCGATAACAACTGTACCCGGTTCAATTCTGAATTTGACGATATCTTCAACCCCGATTGAACGTTCACGATTACCCTTCGTCGTTATAATCCGATTACTGCTAATCTTGATGTATGGACGGCGAAGCATGAAGATGACTGCCAAAAATACGTAAAGCAGCATGGTCACCCAGTCCCAAGTTGTCATTGGAGCTTGCACAAGGAATGTGCTCATAAACAGATACAAAAAGGCGAGACCGATCAAAAATATTGGGAACAACAAGCTGCGTCCCTTAAAGACTTCTTCACCTGGTGTACCAGTGATTGGTTGACCACTTTTTTTGCGTTGCTGATTTAACTGCTTGGAATTTTTCTTAACCGTTCTCTCGAACGAACGCGACATGTGAATCCCCCTTATGTGTCTTTGTATCGGCTTACATAATTGCAAACCAACATTTCCCCCTATAAATTGCACACTCAAAATAACAGGAAGAAACCTAAATATCATAATGATATCATTAGGTTTCGTTAGTGTTTGAGTTTGCCTTGGTGGCCTTTGTCATTCTCATCATCAACAATCTCAATGGTATCCAGTTGTTGTCTGAAATTGCTGCGAATATTGCTCAAATAAATCTCTCTTAGCTCGGCACGTTCAGCAAGTTCTTCCTCTGACAATCCCGTGGACTTTTGCTTACGAGCCAATTCGTTAATGCGTGCTACCAGACTATCTATATCCAAGCTTGTCCCCTCCAAAAATACAAAGTCATATTAACTTTGCCATTATAAAGGCTGCTTGTCAAGCTGACACGCGCTAACACTCATTGACGTGCATTTTATTCTGCAAATTGCGGTAGAGCTAGTACTTGTCCCACTTGGATGGAAGTTGTATGAAGTTGATTCACTTTCTTGATTGCTTCTATATAAATACGTGTATCCATATTCGTCGGTTTATGTTCCAAAGAAATACTCCATAATGTTTCCCCTTGTGAAACAGCTATCTTTCCTCCAGGCAGAACATCATTCTCATTGCCAGCAAATACAGTTAAAACAGTGCTGCATCCAATAAATATAATCAAAGAGGTAATGGCTACCTTTAACATCCATGAAGAAATCTTGAAACGCGCTAAAACCTTCTTGTAGTTCCCTATGTTAGACTTCACCAGTTCCGAATTCATTGGTTCATAAATGCTTTGATAAGTAGAATATCTCATTAAATACCCGCCTCCAAACGTTTGTTCCTATCTGTTGGAATCAATATAACACGAACACTTGTTTTGTTCAATAGATTTTTAGAACAATTGTTCGCTTCTTTTTTGAAGGAGAAATATCTTAATTCAAATCCTTCTGCAAAGCATTTGCAGTATTACGCTCTGACTTTTGGACAAATTCGGTTCTATAAGTTAAAAAACACTGATTATATACCATTTTATTTAGAACTTATGTTTGTACGAACGGAGGTTCTATGTTATAATTTTCCCAAACGTTACTAAAATGGGGTTGATACGGTATGTCGAAGATATCCAGCAGGCAGCAGGCTATTCTGGAGTTTATACGAAATGAAGTCCGGTTGAAGGGGTATCCTCCTTCCGTACGGGAAATTGGTGAAGCGGTTGGACTGGCTTCCAGCTCAACAGTACATGGACATTTGGATCGTTTGGAGAAAAAAGGTTTGATCCGACGCGACCCTACCAAGCCAAGAGCCATTGAGCTTCTGAGCCAGGAAGAGTCTGAGCATTCTCATCAATTTGCTCATAGCGTTGCACGTATTCCTGTTGTTGGTAAGGTTACAGCCGGGGTTCCAATCACTGCAACCGAGAACATTGAAGACTACTTCCCTCTCCCTACACATTATGTAGGCGAACAGAAAGTGTTTATGCTTTCGGTAGTCGGAGATAGTATGGTGGAAGCTGGAATCGTTAACGGAGATTACGTTATTGTCCGTCAACAGCAAACTGCTGATAACGGTGATATCGTCGTTGCAATGACTGAAGACGATGAAGCTACAGTGAAAACGTTCTATAAAGAGAAAGATCATATTCGCCTTCAACCGGAGAATGCGACCTTCGAACCTTTACGTTTGAAACATGTTAGTATTCTGGGTAAAGTCATTGGCCTTTTCCGAGATATTCATTAATATTTAACTTGAGTAACAAAACTAGATGTAATGAAATACGAAAGAGGTTGCCCTGATGAACAGGGCAACCTCTTTTTTTCATGTTTATGTTATTTATGCGGCTAATTATTCACTGCGTTTCAGAACACTCTTGTGATGCGAGAACACATCAAAGCTCTGTTGTCCGTGATATGAGCCCATACCACTCTCTCCGACACCACCAAACGGGAGATAGTGTGAAGTCATATGAGAAAGTGTGTCATTAATACATCCCCCACCGAAGGATACTTGATTCAGAACCTGATCCTGCAGTTGCTCATCCTGTGTGAAGAGATATAGCGCCAATGGTTTTGGCCGGCGAACAATCTCATCCAGCATAGGATTCAGGTCACTGTACGTAAACACAGGAAGAATCGGACCGAAGATCTCTTCTTGCATCACAGCTGATTCCCATTTCACATCTCCAAGTACAGTCGGCTCAATGAGCAACTGCTCACGTACAGAACGCCCACCAATTAGCGTTTTGCCATCTGTGAGGAATTTCGACAACCGATTAAAGTTACGTTCGTTGACAATATGCGGGAAATCAGCGTTTTGTAACACATCATCCCCAAATTTATCTTTGATCTCTGCGCCAATCAGATTGATCAATTCGTCATGAACTTGTTCATGTACAAGCAAATAATCCGGAGCAACGCAAGTTTGGCCTGCATTCAGGAACTTACCACGAACAATACGCTGAGCTACCAGCTTCAGATCTGCGTCACTATGGACAATAGCAGGACTCTTACCACCTAATTCAAGAGTTACAGGAGTCAGGTGCTCTGCAGCTGCCTTCATCACAATGCGACCAACACCCGTGCTGCCTGTGAAGAAAATATAATCAAACTTCTCTTTCAACAATGCTGTGCTGGCTTCGACTTCCCCTTCCATAACGGCTATATACTCCTGAGGGAAGATCTCATGAATCAGATCATACGTCAAACGAGATACGGCTGGTGTTAATTCAGAAGGCTTGATAACTGCACAGTTACCGGCTGCAATTGCTCCAATCAGTGGACCAAACGCCAGTTGGAAAGGATAGTTCCAAGGTGCAATAATAAGCGCCACTCCGTATGGTTCAGGGTAAATGGTGCTCACCCCATCCGGCATAGCCGCATTGGTTGGGACTTGTTTGGGTGCAGCCCATTCCTGCAGATGTTCTAATGCAAAATCCAGTTCACCCAGAACTATTCGAATCTCGGAACTGTAAGCTTCCGCCTCAGATTTGTTCAGATCAGCCCGAAGTGCATCTTGAATCCGTTGCTGATACTTTTCAATTCCTTTTCTAAGCTGTTGAAGTGCATTAATCCGATACTCGATATTTTTAGTTTGTCCTGTATAAAAAAATGTACGTTGTTCTGTCACTAGTTGTTTTGCCTGATCCATAATAACATCTCCAATTAATTATTTAAAATTAAATTGTTCAAAATTTAATTAAAGTATACCTCTTCTATATGAAACTTTCAACATACAAATGAAACATCCATGCTCCGCCTGATAGGATCCAAATGAAGCTGCACGCTCTAATTCACGGCAAATGGTCGAAGGATGTCTGCCCAGTTCCTTTGCGATTGCTCGTCAGCTTTTGCCTTGCTGGTGTAGGATTTCTAGCTTGCTCCGTTCAATTATGCTAAAATGTCTGTAGCTCATGGCTGGATTCTCCTTGTGTGAATGTGGTGTAGGAACCTTCATTCTACATGAATCCAGCCATGGGCCTTTTTTATTTATTTCCAGTAACTGTAACCTCCCCGTTTCCATATTTTCATGGACGCTCTCCTCATTTCATTTAGTGTATCTGAGGTGGCTTCGAGTGACCAATTGGATTAGGAGGCTTTAAAGATATAAAAGGGGTTCTTAATAATTACATTAAGCTAATTCTGCAGAATATGAAGTTTAAAGCTTCACATAATCAATGGTTTGATGCATCTCTGCCTTCTCCATCTTCCAAAAACATTAAAATCTCTAAGGAACTCATCGAACTTATCCCTCAAATCGATGACCAAGGAACACTTCGAAGCTCCCCCTCCAGCTTCGTTGTTAACTTTACCGCATACTACTCTCCGTATAGGACGGATGCTTTCCATATAAAAGCTCGATCTTCCATAATGCCTCAACCGTATTTGGCATCTCGCTGTCCTGAACATCCGGCGCAAACCATCAAGCCCCTAGAAAAGAAAAAAGACGACCCACCAAGTCGAGTCGCCTTCATTCCAATTCAATGCCAGTTTAAAAAATCACGAAACGACCCAAACAGCTCTGTCAAAATATACCCCAAAATGAAGGGGAACTAGAGAAGCTGAAGAACAACTGGATCGGACAAACTTCATGAATAAGCAGAAATCTTCATAATAAACAGAAAAGTTTCAGCGCTAAGTACACAAGTAGATCTTATATAAACTCGAAGTCATAGCTCACGTTTTTAAAACTCGATGATATGAACAAACACTCTAAACAGCGACTTATTGTAAATCATCACCATAAGATATCATTATTTTAGCCCGGTATCGGTTAGTATTAATCCAAATTTACAGGCTCGACCACTTCGAATAAAAATGGATTACCATTTAAATATTCTCTTATGTATGCTTGGGCATACTTTTGTTCTTCGATTAAACTGGTTGTTTCTCTTGGATCAGAGGCGTGATGACAGTAGTTCTCGATCATGAACATGACAAAAAAACATTCCAGATCCCGAATATAGTCCGTTTCCAACTTCCTAATACTCTCATAACCTTGGATAAGCATCCATCGATGCTTTGGCCAAAGCTCCAATATGGTGCCTGCCATATCGTAGAGATAATATCCGTACCCACATCTTCCAAAATCAATCGGATAGGGTTGATTATCCTCAAAAACCATATTACCGGTATGTAAATCAGCATGAATGAGCCCATAATTATGTTCACTTGGATGCATCGTGGTAAGTTGGGATACAACCTTCTCAGCTGCATCTTGATACAGCTTCCATCCCTCTTCGGATAAAAAACGCTCATAGTAACGTTCCAACTTATCCATTTCACGTTTAAAACTTTCTACTCCCCAAGTAGGTCTTACAAAATCAGAAGGTGGATTGAAATCCTTTGCTGCTGCATGGAGCCTGCTCATCAATACACCCATATTATATGCTTGACTATCTGTAAATTCACCTACTGCTTTTTCACCCTCTATCCATCGCATCATCGTTATATAAGGGCGCCTATATCCTGTCTCTGTTTCGATGTCCAATACATAAATACCATCACAATTTGCCATCCCTTCTGGTACATTTAGATCTTTCGATTTGTTCAGTGCTTGTAACAGTAGGAGTTCCGAACGAATTTCCTCTCTGCTTAATCGGTCCGAATGAATGCGAAGTAAATAATTGTTATCTGTACTGGTTTCAATTTTATACGTGATCGTATCGGATAGTTGAATAAACTGGATGTTATCCCATTCTAAATCATACTTTTGAATAGCAGATAGAGCGACTTTCCTTGCTCTGATTAATAACGCCCGCCGTTCTTCATCAGTATCAAATCTTAAAAAATCATTCATTTGTTATCCCCCTACAGTTTTTATGAAGTACGTAACTACTTCTCTTGTATGTTATTATAACGATAGTAAAAGCTTGAAAATATGTAGTAAACAATTTAAACTATACTATACACAAAAAAGTCACATTAGAATTTCTTCCAATGCGACTTTTGTTAAACTATTATTTTATATAAACGATCTCTTTAATAGTATCGTTTGATAAGGCAAAATCGATCTGAAAGTTTCTCGATAGTGTCACCATCGAGAAACGTAAACCAATCCAACGTTCATATACTTTTGTATTTCATTTAGAAATTCTTCTGGAAAGATGATGTTGACATTTACATATCTCATGATAGCCGCTCCTTAAAATAGTTGAATTTTAAGGTAGCAAAGTCTACACTATAACAATTATCACTATCCGGATTTAAGCGGTTACTTATAATATTAGCTCTATACAAACAGCCGCCGTTGTTCATAAAATAGACTTTGCATAGAACATATCTCGAACCTTTTCATAGTGTCTCTCCTTCCTAAATAACATTCAAACTAAGATATGTCTTCATCGGAAATAGAATGATATCTCAATAGTTACATATTACTCCAAGTGGGCGAAGTGTCAACACTATACAATTAAGTCGTTTGAGCGAAACTGTCACATCTCATCTATTCCTTACGGACTATCAATATAAGACACTCCACATGTATCGATTACGTGAATACTTTAAGCTCCTTCCTGCAAACTCAGCGTTGCCGATGCAATATCCAGTTCAATTCTCTGCTTTATCACTAGCGATGATATGGTTCACCGCAGTTAATCTTAAACTAAACTGCCCACCAGCTTAATGAATTAGAGCAGTGACAAGTAGTTAAATACTTATCTAATCGGTAATCAGATCATTTCCTTGTCCTTTTCGGCAATCGGTACAAGTTCTGGTCTCGAACTTTTCCGCAAGAAACCTCTGCACTAATCCAAAAATAGTTATTGGAGCCAAATATGACTCCTGCACAAACGAGCCTTAGTTACCGAAGGCTCGTTTTTTGATGATTTATTTAAAATATCTTTTCCGACTCTAATTCCAAGCTCTTTCTCCTATTTCATCTTTAACCCAGAACATTTCACTACTCTGCTCAAAATTGATTAATTACGCTTACACCGCTGTGAGGCGGTTTTACATACAAAAAAACTAACGCCCTAGTAGGAGGAATGAAATTGGCAAGTTTCAAGGAATTGAAAAGTGGCTGGAGGTATCGGTTAAAGTACACCGATCCGTTCACTCAACAACAAAAAGAGAAATCCAAGGCTGGTTTTCGAACTAAACCAGAGGCTGAACTAGCTGCTGCTGAATTTTTAAGGCAGCTAAAGCAAGGGTTTGAACAGACAGACATTCCTTTGGTAGATTACATTCGTAATTGGATTGATAATTACAAAAAAGATGTTGTAAGAAAGAACACCATCAAACTACATGATAACAATCTTAACACCCATATCAAACCCTATTTTAACCGTCTGATGCTCCAAAATTTAAAACCAGATATGTATCAAGTCTTTTTGGACTCTCTATTTAAAAAGGGACTCAGTAAACGAACGGTCGAGATCATTAACTCAACAGTATACTCAGCCATAGAGCATGCATTGGCAGAAATGATGGTAGTCCGATGCCAAAATCTTGTCTCTTTAATGCTTCAATGAGAATTTTGAGAAAGCCTGATTTGAGTGAGGATTTAACGATCTATTCCTTGAGACATACCTATGCCGTGATCATGCTTGAAGCTGGGGCTGACATCAAATTTGTACAAGAGCAGCTTGGGCATGGCAGTGTGCAAATTACATCCGATGTATATGCTCATATTTCTAAAAAGCTAGAAAAGCGGAACATGGATAAGTATGAAGAGTACACTTCCCGTATTTTTGGATCAGAAAATCAAAAAACCGGGGGACGTTTGGGGGACGCAACCTCAATAGAAGTGCTATTCCCTCAAAACGTCCCCCGGCTCATCTCTTCAAAACCCCGTAGTTACAAGGCTTTTTCGATTAGTACAACGTGATATATTGATCGCGTTCCCATTGGTGCACTTGTGTTCTATACATATCCCACTCAATTTCTTTCAGCTCATAAAAGTGAGCCAAGGCGTGGTCGCCGAGAGCATCACAGATTACTTCGCTGCGGATCAATTCATTCAATGCTTCTTTCAGGTCAGCTGGCAAGCTTGGAATGCCTTCTTCCACACGCTCTTCTTCTGACATGATGTAGATGTTACGGTCAATAGGAGTTGGTAAGGAAAGCTCACGTTTGATTCCGTCCAGACCTGCTTTCAACAGAACAGACAAAGCCAGGTAAGGGTTAGCAGCCGGATCCGGGTTACGAACCTCAACACGTGTACTCAGACCACGGGAAGCTGGAATACGAATCATTGGGCTACGGTTACTAGCAGACCATGCTACATAACAAGGTGCTTCATAACCTGGTACAAGACGTTTGTATGAGTTCACAGTTGGGTTAGTAATTGCTGCAAACGCACGTGCGTGCTTCAAAGTTCCAGCCATGAAGTGACGAGCAGTTTTGCTCAGACCCAACTCGTCCGACTCATCAACGAATGCGTTCTCATTGCCTTTGAACAAGGATTGGTTACAGTGCATACCGGATCCGTTCATACCAAACAGTGGTTTCGGCATGAATGTAGCATGTAAACCATGCTGACGTGCAATCGTTTTAACAACGAGTTTGAACGTTTGGATCTGGTCAGCTGCTTTCAGAGCATCAGCATATTTGAAGTCGATCTCATGCTGACCTGGAGCTACCTCATGGTGGGAAGCTTCGATCTCAAAGCCCATTTCTTCAAGTGTGATAACGATGTCACGACGACAGTTTTCACCAAGATCCGTAGGCGCAAGGTCGAAATAACCACCTTGGTCATTCAGTTCGTTAGTTGGATTTCCTTTTTCGTCTGTTTTGAACAAGAAGAACTCGGGTTCAGGACCAACGTTAAAGGAAGTGAATCCCATATCTTGGGCTTCCTTCAGGTTTCGTTTCAAGATGCCACGTGGATCTCCTGGGAACGGATTACCATCCGGAAGATATACGTCGCAAATCAGACGTGCAACACGGTTCTCTGCAACCCATGGGAAAATAAGCCAAGAATCTAGATCTGGATAGAGGTACATGTCGGACTCTTCGATACGTACATAACCTTCAATGGAAGATCCATCGAACATCATTTTGTTATCCAGAGCCTTAGTCAACTGACTCACAGGAATCTCAACGTTTTTGATAGCTCCAAGCAAATCAGTAAATTGCAATCGAATGAATCGTACGTTTTCTTCTTTCGAAATGCGGAGAATGTCTTCTTTTGTATAACTCACTATAACCTCTCCCTTTCTTATCTGCGTATTTGGCTTGCCTGTTATATTTGTACATTAGAAAGTTCCACGGGTCAAGGAGTCTCACACCAAAAGTGCATGTTTTCCCCTCACTCGCCAAGTTATGCGAATTTAGTTTTTATTAAAGAATCGGGAAAGCTCTCCCTGAATGAGAGATACTTGTCCTGGTCTCTTACCTGATACAAGCTGCTGCTTCAGCAAGCGGTGCAACTGCGTATCGGACAGCTCTCTGCGTTTAACTTCAGTATCTGGCGTGATCACTGTAGCTTCCTCGGATTCTTTCGAAACAGGATTCATCACTTGTTTGATGCCCGCGATGTTAACTCCTTTTTCAATCAAAGCCTTGATCTCTAGCAATCTCTCTACGTCATTAAAAGAGAATAACCGTTGATTACCTGACGTTCTCGCAGGAACGATCAAGCTGTGCTGCTCATAGTAACGAATCTGACGTGCAGACAGATCCGTAAGTTTCATTACAATACCAATTGGGAATAAGGCCATATTTCTGCGGATTTCATCACCCATGTTCATCAACCTTCCAGTCATCTATTCTTCACCCTATTGTACATTTAGTTATTACCAAGTGTCAATGACGTGTTAGATAAACTCACAATAATTTACGATCTTTCATCGTCTGTAACGCCATTAAAACGCCATATTTGACATGAGAGTACGTTAATCCGCCTTGCATATACCCGATATACGGCTCCCGAATAGGCGCATCGGCTGATAATTCCAGACTTCCACCCTGAATGAACGTACCTGCCGCCATAATGACAGGGTGCTCATAGCCCGGCATATCCCACGGTTCAGGAACCACATGACTATCCACAGCTGCTGCACGCTGAATCCCCTGCACGAAGGCGATCAGATGCTCAGCAGAACTAAACTTAACAGCCTGGATCAGATCTGTGCGAGCTTCATTCCAGGCGGGTTTGGTTACAAATCCGGATTCAGCAAACATCGCAGCAGCAAACGTACTTCCTTTGATAGCTTGTCCTACAATTGTCGGTGCCATGTAAAGTCCTTGGTAGATGCCACGTGTTGTCCCCAGCATTGCTCCCACCTCTCCCCCAATTCCAGGGGCTGTCAGACGATAAGCTGCCAACTGTACGTATTGTTCCTTCCCACATATGTATCCACCAGTTTCCGCAATGCCTCCACCAGGGTTCTTGATCAGTGACCCGGCCATCAGATCAACTCCGACTTCTGTCGGTTCACGTTCCTCCGTGAATTCACCGTAACAATTATCTACGAATACGATAACATCTTCCTTCATCGCTTTAACACGCGTAACCATCTCAGCGATCTCAGCAACGCAGAAAGAGGAGCGCCAGTCATAACCCCGTGAACGTTGAATCCCAATGACTTTTGTAGCTGGTGTAATGCTTTTTTCAACTGCTGCCCAGTCCACTCCACCTTCATCAGTTAAGGCCGTCTCACGGTAACCGATGCCAAAATCGCATAATGAACCTGTGCCATCACCGGGTTTGCCAATAACTTTATGCAATGTGTCATAAGGCTTACCCGTGATGTACAATAATTCGTCACCTGGACGCAAAACGCCAAAGAGAGCTGTACTAATCGTATGAGTACCTGAAGCAAAATGAGGACGCACCAACGCGGCCTCCGCGCCGAAAACATCAGCATATACTTCATCAAGCACTTCACGCCCACGATCGTTATAGGCATAACCTGTTGAACCTGCAAAGTGAAAATCACTTACTTTTCGCTGTTGAAAAGCATTAATCACCTTCCATTGATTGTGATCTGTGATCCGATCAATCTGTTGCAGTTGTCCTTCAATCTGACGCTCCACTTGACGTTGAAGTTCAGATATTTCTGAATCAAAGCTTACCATCTTACTTCATTCTCCTTCATAGCACGAATCTGACGTTGAATTATCTATTATCGTGTCAACTTATCACACCAATATGTCATGAATATTACAATTCAATGAATTCTTCAAGCATATAACCAAATTTCTCATATTCACCTTTTTGCAATTCAACTTCATAAATGACATCATTCTCTTCAAAGCTGGTATCCACCACATCACCAATTTTGTAGAGTATGGACGTTAGATCACCACGTTCTGCTGGAATACGGAAGCGTTTCGTATCACCTGTCAGCTCTGTCTGAATTAATTCACGGATTTTAAGCAGATCCTCAGAGTCTAATGCGCTTACTTTAATATGGCCTTTATCCAATGGAAGCATCTCAAGCTGCTCTGGTGTACATGCATCTTTTTTGTTATACAGTACTAACTGCGGCTTGTCCCCTGAACCAAGTTCTTGCAAAATTGTGTTAACCGTCCGCATTTGATCTTCGCGCATAGCTGATGAGGCGTCCACAACATGCAGGATGAGATCTGCTTCATTCACTTCCTCCAGCGTTGCCCGGAAAGCTGCAATCAGATCATGTGGCAGATTTTGAATAAAACCAACCGTATCGGTAAGGACGATTTCTTTACCACTTGGAAGTTCCATGGTACGTGATGTTGGATCCAGAGTAGCGAATAGCTGATCTTGAATATACACATCTGCAGCCGTCAACTGCTTGAGCAAGGTCGATTTGCCAGCATTGGTATAACCAACAAGTGCCACCTGTACAATACCTGTTTTTTTGCGGCGTTCACGATGCAATTTACGATGACGAGTCAATTCTTCCAAATGACGCTTCAGATCATCGATACGACCACGAATGTGACGGCGGTCTGTCTCCAGCTTGCTTTCACCCGGGCCTCTTGTTCCAATTCCGCCCCCGAGTCTGGACAGGTTCTTGCCATGACCAGACAACCGTGGCAGCAAGTAACTATGTTGAGCCAATTCCACTTGAATAATACCTTCTCTAGTGTTGGCCCGTTGTGCAAAGATATCCAAAATCAGTTGGGTACGGTCAATAATTTTGAGATCAAGGGTTTCTTCCAGATTACGAACCTGCGCACCTGACAATTCCTGATCAAAAATAGCCGTAGTTGCTCCGAGTTCCTCCGCGATTGCACGGAGCTCTTCCACCTTACCTTTACCAATGAACCATTTGGTATCACGTTTTTCCCTGTTCTGAGAAAGTACACTTAGCACTTCCACTCCAGCTGTCTCGGCAAGTTTCACCAGTTCCTCTAAAGAGTACTCAGGGTTGATACCTGTACGTTTTACATCATCCGTAACAAGACTCACCAAGACGGCGCGATCTTTTTTGACCATATCAGTATCATGTGTGCCATTTGTCATGTATATGTTCACTCCCTCTAATTACTATTCCGTTGATATTCATTTCCACGAATATGCCATGGCATGCCTTAAGCCGAACCGGTTGGCCCGGCCGGCTGGTGTAAAAACTATATTATCGCTTACTTTCGCTCAAAGTTCAAATCCTCTGTACGGATTGTCATCAGCTCCAGTTTTCCTGGACTGCCTTCCGTGTATTGTTCCAACAAACGAACCGCCTGATGCCTGATCGAACGCTCAATGGCATTACGAACGTATCTGGCGTTACTGAACGCATGCAGCGAATCATTTTTTTCCTGAAGCAAATGTTGCTTTAGCTTGAGTATGGTCTGAGGCATTAGAATATAATCACGCTCTTTGGCCATAATCTCAGAGATTTGAATCAACTGATCAATGCTATAGTCTGGAAACTCCACTTGAATGGGGAAACGGGAAGGTAATCCAGGGTTCGTCTGGAGAAAAAAATCAATTTCTTCCGAATACCCGGCAAGAATCAGTATAAACTGATTTTTGTTATCTTCCATGGACTTTACAAGCGTATCAATAGCTTCCTTGCCAAAATCCTTCTCTCCCCCGCGGGCCAAACTGTAAGCTTCATCAATGAACAATATCCCACCGAGTGCCTTCTTGACCAACTCTCTTGTTTTCTGCGCCGTGTGACCGATATATTCCCCAACCAGATCCGCACGCTCTACTTCAATAAGATGCCCTTTACTCAACACACCCATCTTCTGAAAGAGTTTGGCAACGATCCTCGCCACGGTGGTCTTACCGGTCCCCGGATTGCCTTTGAAGATCATATGATACACGTGCGCACCACTAAGTAAACCTGCTTCAGTACGCATCTGAGCAATCTGTAGAAAAGCATAGATCTCAAATACCAAGTCTTTGATATTTTCAAGTCCAACCAATTGCTCCAATTCACCCTGTATCTCCTGGAAGTGCGCATGTTTGGTTATACTCTTGGCTGCCTGTACTGCCGCTGCTTCATCTTTGACCAACATCTGAGGTTCCTGGTTACGCAACACAATATTAATTTGTCTGGATGGTCTGCCTCCTGGTTGCTCTCCTGCAGCCATGACCCGTCCGTTCATTCGCCATCACCTCTATTTTATCGGGCTGAACTCTCCTGATTATTAATGTATTCTATCAGGTGCTCCAATATTAGAAGGATCATGAAGAATTCTACGGATAAGTAGATGTCTCAAATCTGAATGTTTTTTCGAAACTCTCCGTTCTCAAACAAACTCGGCCTATGCTTCAGTGATAACTGAAAGTATGGGAATACATGTGCATCAATGGCATGCAGCAGTTCCTTAGCCGTCTTGTTCGCCAGGTCATAATCACCCGTAGTAATATGTTTCCGTGACAGTGCATCTTCAAGCTCATCTTCATCCAGCAAAAATACTTCTCCATCTTTCAGTACAACGACATCCAGATACAGGTCATCAAACCAAGGAACGCCCTGATCGGTTATCCCCTGACTACGACATGTATCAATGTACCACTCTACAATCCGTTCCTGATCGTCAAACATCGCCGTAACAACAAAGTGCTCTCCCTTCGGATAGTATTGCAGCCAGGAATAACCTTTATCTGCGATACAGAAGGTACTGCCTCCATAAGTTTTCCACAAAGGTTCTTTTAAATCCTGTATGGTGTACAACGTAATATAACCTGTGAAAATTTTGGATTGAACGAACCGGCATGTGAATTGTCGGTTCGTAATCCGGCGCCAGTTCGCGCGGTCCCCGAATTTCCGTTTCATACGAACCCCTCTTTGCCGACTACAGGTCCGTGACCTGCTCTGATGTTATTGGTGAACAATGTAATAACGTCCGCCTGATGGATTCCAGCGCTCTGGGCCCGCCCTTGCACAACGTATTACTAATAGTTACAGCTTACCATATTTAAGGTTTACACTCAAAATCAAGCTTTGTCCCACCTATTCATCAAATCAGCTTCCATTGAGAGTTGGTTCCGTATAACAAAAAAACTGCTTCACCGGTTTTCCGGGAAGCAGTTTTTTCAATGTAGTTATTTAGTGATTTAATGGCTTAGCCGCCGGTACCAGCTTGAGAATCTACAGGTGCATCTGTTCCTCCAGTATCCCCACTTGTTCCGCTGTCCGGAGTTACAACCTCGCCCGGCGTTGTTACGCCCCCATCATCGGAGCCTTCATCGGTACCGCCTGGCTCTGTTGTGCCCTGACCAGGTGGGGTCGTGTTTCCTCCCCCAGGTTGACCGTTTCCTTGGCCGGGTCCACCGTTATTGCCACCGTTGCCATTGTTTCCGTTATTACCATTACCATTTCCGTTGTTGCCATTTTCATTTCCATTACCGTTATTACCGTTCGAGTTGCCATTATCCGGTGAACCATTGTCCGGATTCTCCGTACCTGGCTGCTCAGGATCTATCTCTGTTCCAGGGTCTATACCAGGATCAGGTTCCTCCGTCGGCATTTCCTGTGCTTCAATCATCAAGGAAATGGTGTTGGAAGGATCCGTCTCAAGTCCTGATTGCAGGTCGTAAGCTGTCACATAGTACTCATAGGTTAGACCAGGCAACGCACTTAAATCTTGTGCATTGGTCGCTCCTATTGCATCAATGAGATGAGTGAACTGGGCTTCCGATGTTTCTTTCCGATAAATCCGATATTGCGTACTCGCGTCACCCGTTCCAGTCCAACTCAGGGAGACGGTTTGTGCATTTGGATCGTATGATCCACTCAGCCCACTAACGGACAGAGCCGGCTTTTCTGGTTCTTCTACTGGCGGAGGTGCCTGCCCTCCAGCTGGTGCTTTGAATTGCTTCACTGGAACGCCTTTTAAAGCATCTCCCATGACTTTGGCAAAGAAAGCTGCCGACAGCTTACTGCTGTTCTTAAGCATATGATTGGCATCCGGATTGTCATAACCCATCCAGACTGCGGCAGTCCATTCCGGCGTGTATCCAACAAACCATACATCACGGTTGGCACTGTTGCCAGAGATACCACTTTGAACAGTTCCTGTTTTACCCGCTACCGGACGATCCAGACGCGCTGAACGCCCTGTACCGTCATTAACAACGTTCTGCAGCATCTGTGTAAGCTGATACGCATTTTGCTCACTCATGACACGCGTTGTGTCCGAATTATCGTGTTTGTACGTGGTTTTGCCTGCGCTATCCTTAATTTCCTTAATCGAATAGGCTTGACGGTATTCTCCAAGGTTGGCAAATGCACTATAGGCTTGCGCCATTTCCAGTGTATTTGTACCTTTACTTAGACCACCGAGGGCAATCGCCAAGTTTTTGTCTTCATCTGTCAGCTGTATACCTACACTCTTGGCAAAATTAATGCCTGTGTTAACGCCTATTTTATCAAGCAGCCAAACCGCAGGAATATTTTCCGACTTCGTAATGGCTTCCGTCATACTGATCGTTGAAGAATATCCATGCAAGTTACCAGGACAGTAGTTACCAAAACATTGCTTCGCATTACTCAGCGAGGAGTTGGCACTGTAATTGCCTGATTCAAGCGCCGGTGCATAAGACACAATCGGTTTAAAAGCTGAACCTGGTTGTCTTCGACTCTGCGTTACACGGCTATAACCTTTAGTCTGATAATCCCGTCCACCCAAGAGGGCAACGAGGCTACCATTCTCATGGTTCATGATAACCATGGAGCCTTGGACCTGTTGATCGTCTTTACTTGCCTCGAACAGATTATCATCTGTAAAAGCAGTTTCCATGGCTGTTTGAGCCTGAGCATCCATAGTTGTATAAATTTTGTATCCGCCGATATTCAAATCATCTTCCGTTTTGCCTGTTACACGTTCAGCTTCACGGAGCACATAATCGATAAAGGCTTGATATTTCTGGTCTTTCTCTGGTCGCTTGTAGTTATAGTTAATCTCTTTTGCTTCGTCCATCTCCGCCTTGGTAATATAGCCTTGTTCATACATCAGCTGCAATACCACACCACGGCGTGCTTTAGAATCGTTTGGGTTGCTCACCGGATTGTAGGCAGAAGGGCCTTTAGGCATAGCTGCTAAGGTAGCGATTTGCCATAACTTCAACCGACTCAAATCTTTTTGTCCAAAATAAAATTCAGATGCCGCTTTAATCCCGTAACGCTGATGACCGAAGAAAATCCGGTTCAGATACATCGTCAGGATTTCGTCTTTTGTGTACTTGCGCTCTAATGCCATGGCAATCGATACTTCCGTTGCTTTACGGAAGAACGTTTTGTCACGGGACAAGAACATGTTCTTGGCAAGCTGTTGGGTTAATGTACTACCACCTTCCACCATGGAACGAGCCATGACGTCCTTAACCGCCGCACGCCCAATGGACCAGATATCCACGCCCTGATGATCGTAGAATCGCTTATCCTCTGTTGCAACAAAGGCTTGCTTCACCAGCTCAGGAATATCATCTTCTTTGACGGGGTCAAGCTTCTGAATGGATAGCTCCCCCATTAATTGGCCATTGCGATCATATACTTTTGAAGTTTCATTAATTGTAGTTTTGTCCTTGTTGGCTTTGAGCAGATTTTCACCACTCACCATAATAAATAAATATCCGCCTAGTGCACAGAATATGGCGATTGCCATTGTGAAAAACAGTGTCCATCCAACGCGTTTACCCGTAATTTTTTTCTTTTTAGAGGTCTTTGGCTTCGCTTTTTTGGGTGACTTGTTATTGTTGTTGCGATTGTTAGACCTCGACAACGGATCGTTTGGCATGTTACCTCCTGACTCCCTTTCGGTTGCATAATTTCTAATCGTCTGTAGGCTCAGGCATATATTAAACATATTTTGCCCGGAATGAAAAGAACAACCCTTTATTCAGGTTGCTCTGTTTCAATACCTATACTTGTAGACGAAATGGTTGGTGAAAAGGTTTCGTAATTTTTTTAAGCTTCGCCACTGTTATCTTGCTGCATCAGCGATACGCTGCGTTGCGGCGTGAACGTGGAGATGGCATGCTTGTAGACCATTTGCTGGCGTCCGTCGCTGTCAATGACGATCGTAAAATTGTCAAATGCCTTGATCGTCCCGCGGATTTGGAAGCCGTTGGTCAGATAGACCGTAGCAGGAATATTTTCTTTCCGCAGTTGGTTCAAGAACGTATCTTGGATGTTGATGGACTTGTTCATTAGCCGTACCCCCATTGGTTCATTTGAATTCGTGTTCAAGTAATATTCAATATCGCTGAGTAGCTTTCGTGCTATTATATCATGAACAGTTTCATATAATCCACAAAAACCCCTTGTCTGCTATTTTACACCCATTCTTGGCGAGGCGAACAAATAGAAGACTTATCCATTATACACCGCTTGCCAGTTTTGCAAAAGAGGGACAAACTCTTCATTTTAAAGCTCATTTATTCATTGTTTAGCGAATCCTTAATCTCAACAACCTATTCTAGTGATAAATAAAAACCTCTATCCTTTTGATAACCAAAAGGTAGAGGTTTACATATCTTGATCTATTCGATGCCTGTCAGAAGAATACTAATCATCGCTCAAATCAATCAAATTTCCGTGTAATCAATTCACTTATCTGCTTGTATTTTCCTTCAAAATCCTGGGTATCCGTCATGTCCACCCATTTAATATCCTTCATATGGCGGAACCAGGAAAGCTGCCGTTTGGCAAACCGGCGCGTATCCCTCTTCAACCACTCCACCGCAGCTTCCCAACTCACTTCCCCTTGCAGGAACGCTGCAATCTCCTTATATCCCAGTCCTTGCATGGAAATATGACCTCTGGCCACTCCTCGTTCCAACAAACATTTCACTTCATCTACCAGACCTTGTTCGATCATCAGATCAATCCGTTCTTCTACCCGGGCATACAACTTCTGGCGATCCATTGTCAAACCAACAATAAGAAGGTCATAAGGTGACTCTTTCTTCTGTACTGCCAGCTGATCAGACCACTTCTCGCCTGTGAGGTGATGGATCTCAAGCGCACGTACAATTCGCCTTTGGTCATTCGGATGCAGACGATCTGCACTGACCGGATCAACTTCCCTCAATCGATCATGAAGGGCCTGTGCGCCATGTTGCTCCGCATAGCTGAATTGTTGCTCCCTAAATGCTTCATCCGAACCACTATCGGAAAATTGGAAGCCGTAACATACCGATTCCACATACAGACCGGTGCCACCTACAATAAAAGGCATTTTACCACGTTCATGGATTTCACTAATCAATCGGGTGCAACTCTCCTGAAACTCTGCCACAGAATACGGGTACTCCGGTTCATGAATATCAATGAGATGATGAGGTACACCCTTCATTTCTTCAGAGGTAATCTTGGCTGTTCCGATATCCATTTCACGATATACCTGCATTGAATCCCCTGAGATAATTTCACAATTGAAAGCTTGGGCAAGCTCGATGCTCATTCTTGTTTTGCCTACTGCTGTTGGTCCAACCAACACAAGCAGTTTGGGTTTTGGTTTAACTTCCACGTTCAACATTAATCACTCCGTACAGGGTTTTTGCATTCGCCCGATCAAGTATTTCAAATCCGAGCCTGTCAAACTCCGCGCTGCCGCGCTTTTCTTTCATCACTACCCGTTTACGGGCAACCCGTTTCGCTTCCATAATGCTCTGTTCATCCAGCGCGTGAGCATTTGCATAATCTCGCAAGGGCTGTATAGCACTTGAATCCATCATTGGTTCACGGAACATGGGGTCAAAATATACGGTGTCACAGCTTCGATCCGGCATGGACCGGAGTAACTCAAGATGATCCACATGCCGCAGATCTATGCGCCGGAAAGCCTCATCCACCAAGGGCTGATTGCTCTTATAATGAGACATGCCCTCCAGCAACAGGGTATAGAGCGGTTGAGAACTTTCACAGGCGATGACTTGTCCACTCTTCCCAGCCGCAACCGAAAATACCAGCGCATCTGAACCGAGTCCAGCGGTACAATCAACAATGGTGTCTCCTTCGAGTACTGCACCAGCTTCCAGCATAGGATCGGCTTCACCTCTCAGAACACGTTTAGCGCGAACAAATCCCATACTGGGGTGAAACTCAAGCTCCGTCGCATCTTTGCGAAACAAACGCGCTCTGCCATTGAGCACGACCAGGATTTCGTTGATACCATAATGTTCAATCAGTTTGGGTAAAGATGTTCTATTGCGCGGAACGTAGGTACCTCCTGTCGTTTCGGCGAGCTTACGTGCACGCTCCACCTGAGAGGCTATCTCCTTGTCACCGGTTGTAATGTACATAATGTCCCCCTAAATAGCTACATCACTCGTTTAAATAATTTTTCCAGATCATACGTTGAAAATGAAACCACAATCGGCCGCCCATGCGGACAAGTGTACGGCTGCCGACAAGAACCCAGACGCTGAATCAGCACTTCTGCTTCCTGATCCGTCAGCTTCTGGTTAGCTTTGATAGACGCCTTGCAGGAACACATGATGGATGCAGCTTCTCGCATTTTGGCTACATCTATGCTGCGTTCGCTTAGAACCCATTCGGACATCTCTTCGATAATGTCTTTCTCATCCCCTTTGGGGAACCAAAACGGATGGGAGCGCACACGGAACGTCTGTCCACCAAAATGCTCCAAATATACACCCGCCTGTTCGAACCAGGCCAGTCTTGTTTTCAGCTTTTCCGTCTCCGAAGGTGTAAACTCCAGCGTAATCGGCAGCAGTAACTCTTGTGAGGCCTGGGCAGGGTTACCGAATTTCTCGTAATAGTATTCAT
Organism: Paenibacillus sp. CFBP 13594; assembly: GCF_014842675.1. Classification (NCBI taxonomy): domain Bacteria; kingdom Bacillati; phylum Bacillota; class Bacilli; order Caryophanales; family Paenibacillaceae; genus Paenibacillus; species Paenibacillus sp. CFBP 13594. The sequence continues at coordinate 430,657 of NZ_JACYVQ010000001.1, read as the reverse complement.
AATTCACACGTTCATGAGCGGCATGCTGATCAATCAAATATAAACCTTGATCATTTTGCGCGATCAAATACGTACCATGATGCTGTCCAATCAGACTCAGCTCAGGAAATTCGGGCATGGATGCATCCGATTTAATGGCTGCAGCAAGTTTAGTGGCATCAGGTAGACCTGAGGTTTTCCACGTCCGTTCGCCTCTTGCAATCGAAGACGGGTTGTAGGTTGACCGAGCTTCCCTAACCGGTGAATTTACAGATTCGGAGCGATACGTAGCTGGTTTACCTTCAGCCAACGGTTTTTCTGTTGCTCCACGATCCCCACCATCTTGAGAAGAGAGGTCAGATTTGGGAACAGTTTCGGTAGAACTTGTACTTGAACTTGTACTTACATCCTTAGTACCTTCCTGCACTTTAGAGATTGTCTGCCCCCCATCATTACTCGCCCCCTTCTGCAAAATATCCTCGTTCCAACTTTCTAACTGCTCAGGGGGGTGTGTAACCTCAGGTGGAGCTTCGGGCAAAGGCACGGTTTGTTTCTGTTCAGATACCGGCTGTACTGCGGACACATCCGCCGGAGCATCCAAATCCAGATCATCATCTTCCGTAGTCAACTTTAACAATGCATTAGAAGGTTTCCCGAGTGGACCTTCTTGCCCATACCCTTCTGCATCAGACTGGTCTTTCAGCGGACCACGTGGAAAGAGAAATTGTTCCTGAATAAAGGAACTATCGTCTCCACGTCGAATCTGCTGTTTTTTGACCTGTGGAATTAATACCTCCTGCCGGAGTATACCCCGCAACGTCGTCTCTATAAATTCATACAGTTCTGGTTCCTTGCTGAAGCGAACCTCCAACTTGGCTGGATGCACGTTCACATCCACAAGAGAGGGGTGCATCTCCAACTGCACCACGACAAGTGGAAAGCGATTAATGGGCAGCAAGGTATGGTAGGCTTTGAGAATCGCCTGATTGAGACCGTAATTGCGAACAAATCGCCCATTAACAATCGTTGACATACCATTACGATTCGCTCGTGTCCATTCTGGCAGGCTGATCAGCCCGCTCACCCGGTAATCCAGACTTTCACCCCGGATGGGAAGCATCGCTTTGGCAGCACTTGTCCCATAGATCGCTGCAACCACTTGCAGCAGATCGCCATTACCCAATGTCTGAAGCAACACATTCTCATTATGGCGCAGTCGGAACGAAATGTTTGGGTGAGACATCGCCATTCGGTAAAGGACATCTGATATATGTCCCAGTTCCGTCTGGATCGTTTTCATATATTTGAGTCTGGCAGGTGTATTGTAAAATAGTTCTCTCACTGCAAAATCTGTACCTTGGGGTGAGGTTGCATCTTCATGAGAGACAAGGTTCCCGCCTTCAATCACGATGCGGCGTCCTCGCCCGTCATTGTCACTTGCCGACAATACCTCTACCTTGGATACTGCCGCGATACTCGCCAAGGCTTCTCCACGGAATCCAAGACTTGTGATCTGGAACAGATCTCGGCCATGAGCTATTTTGCTGGTCGCGTGACGATAAAAGGCGGTTTCCATATCCTCTGGCTCGATACCTGAACCATTGTCTTTGACACGAATACTGAGGAGTCCGCCCTCTTCCACCGTCACTTCAATCTTGGTGGCGCCTGCATCCACCGAGTTTTCGAGCAACTCTTTGACAACTGAAGCAGGCCGTTCGACCACTTCACCCGCCGCGATCTGGTTGGCAATATGTTCATCAAGCACATGTATTTTCGCCACAGGTTTTCCCCTCCCTTATACTCAGGATAATTGCTGTGCCTTCAATTTGAGTTCATTCAATATCTGCATCGCCTGAAGAGGCGTCATATTCATGACATCGATATCTTTCATCGTACGGATGAATTCTCGCGCTGGTTTATCCACCGCAACTACATCCGGTTTCGTTGCCACATTCGGCTCATCATCCCCAAAGATGGACAGTTGAACCACATCCGAATGGTTTGCGCTGGACTGTGCTTTGCTGTTTGATTTCTTGGCATGCTGCTTCCCAGCCCCGGTCGAATCTTCAATAGGAGATGTGTAATCTGCACTTTCCGCAGTATCATGCTCCCGGAGCATAGACGCTGAATCCGTGTGTTGGAGCTCTCCATCTTTTAATTTCAAGCCTTCTTCCTGCTTCTCGTTTCCGATATATTCACTGCCCACCGCAACCTGAGCTGCCGCATGTTCAAACCCATGCAAAAGTCCATTCGCCCGCTCAATAATACTATCAGGCAGACCTGCAAGGCGCGCACAATAGATACCATAACTGCTGCTGGCTGCCCCGGCAATCAATTTGCGCAGGAAATTAACTTTGTCACCACTCTCCTGTACCGCCATGGAGTAGTTGGCCAGCTTGTCCAGACTCTCCTCCAGATGAGCAAGCTCATGGAAATGAGTTGATACAAGGGCTTTACAGCCGATGATATCATGTACATATTCAATAACAGACTGAGCAATAGCCATGCCTTCGCTGGTTGACGTTCCCCGTCCCAATTCATCGATTATAATCAGACTGCGTGGTGTGGCTTTGTCCGTCATGACCTGAATGTCGGCCATCTCCACCATGAATGTGCTTTGTCCACCAATGAGATCATCCGCGGCACCGATCCGTGTGAAAATACGATCCATGATCGGCACTTCCGCCTGAGCTGCAGGTACAAAACAACCCACTTGTGCCAAAATGGAGATTAAAGCGACCTGTCGCATATACGTACTCTTACCAGCCATATTTGGTCCAGTAATCAGCAGAATACGTGCCTCTTCCTTGGTCATTGCCGTGTGATTGGCAATAAATGCGCCATCTCGCATGACCGCCTCAACGACCGGATGGCGTCCTTCTTCCACAACCAGATCATAACCGTCGGTCAACGTGGGCCGTACAAAGTTGCGCTCAGCACTGATCACCGCAAAAGATTGATACACATCAATTTCCGCTACCTGTTCAGCCAGCTTCTGCAATCTTGCAATCTCTTTGTTCAGCCGCTCGCGCAGCTCTGCGAATAGTCCATACTCAATATCAACCATTTTGTCCTGAGCTTCGAGAATCAGCGTCTCTTTTTCCTTCAACTCCGGCGTAATATATCGTTCTGCATTGGCAAGTGTCTGTTTACGTTCATAACGTCCCTCTGGCAGCGCGGACAGATTGGACTTGGTGATCTCGATATAATAACCAAACACTTTGTTATATCCAATCTTCAGCGATCGAATGCCCGTCGCCTCACGCTCTCGCGCTTCCAGCTCTGCAATCCACTGTTTCCCGTTGACCGAAGCCTCACGCAATTCATCCAGACGTTCATGATACCCTTCACGAATCAGGCCTCCGTCCCTTACCGATACAGGCGGCTCGTCCACAATGGCTTGCCCGATCGCTTCACGCAGATCATTGCAATCATCCATCGTTTCGGCAATATGTTGCAGTGTTGCGGAAGATGATCCTGCGCAATGCTGACGGAGTCCTGGAATTTTCTCCAGCGATGATTTGAGCGCATTCAGGTCACGACCATTGGCATTACCAAACGCAATTCGGCCTACCAAGCGCTCCAAATCATAGATGTCTTTGAGTTCTGCACGCAGGTCCTCACGCAATATAAACTGGTTGTACAACGTATCCACTGCTTCAAGACGCTCATTAATCTTCCCTTTTTGCAATAATGGCTTATCGACCCAGCGACGCAGCATTCTTGCACCCATGGACGTCTCGGTCCGATCAAGCAACCAGAGCAATGAACCTTTTTTGGAGCGTTCACGCACGGTTTCAACCAATTCCAGGTTCCGGCGGGTAAACGGGTCCAAGATCATATAATGATCCGGCTCATACGTTGAGATTTGGGTTAATTGTCCCAGAGAACGTTTCTGTGTCTCACTCAGATAGGAGAAAAGACGTGCAATGCACGCTTGACGTTCAGGCTCTAATCTTGCCCATACAGCCTCACCAAACTGCTGACGGACCAGTTCTTCCTTATTCTTTGTCCACGCCGTGTAGACCACAGGGCGACCGATTGGAGATGCCTCGGCTTCTACCGTTTCGAGCAGCGCTGCATCCCCCACCAGCTCCGATGGTTCATAGATGCCGATTTCATCCTTAAGCCATTCCTTGGAATATGGTACCGAAGTCACATACAACTCACCCGTTGACAGATCACAGGCCGCGAGCGCCAGCGTATTTTGATTACCTGTAAGACACACCATGTAGTTATTGGACTTGTCCCCTAGTGTTTTGCCTTCCATTACCGTTCCGGGTGTAACCACACGAACAATTTCACGTCGTACCATGCCTTTGGTTACACTGGCATCTTCCATCTGTTCACATATCGCAACTTTATATCCTTTTTCAATCAGACGCTGTATGTAATTGTCAGCCGAATGATAAGGTACACCGCACATCGGGATTTTGTCATCCGTGCCCCCGTTACGTGCAGTCAGCGTGATCTCAAGTTCACGAGCAGCATTAATCGCATCCTCGAAGAACATTTCATAGAAGTCACCCAGTCTAAAAAATAAAAAAGCATCTTGTGCTTCGGCCTTCACTTGCAAATATTGTTGAATCATTGGCGTATACTGAGCCATGATGAATATCCTCCATCCCGTTCCTATAATGTCAGGAAGAAACGCGTCCTGGAAGGACAATAAGACGGTCAGGCACTGTGTTTGCGCCTCCGCCTTATGTGTTGGCTAATCGCCACTTCCTTCAAAGGTTGCTGCTCCATATCTTCCGTAGCTCTCACTTATAAAGGTTGTTCAAAAAGTCCGCTTTTGATTACGAAGGATGCCTAGTGGCATCATCAGCGTCGAATATGGCATTCAGCCGAAATGTCCGTTGCTCACGTAGTTTTCCTACGCTCCGCTACTCCATTTCTAGCTTCATCCAATCTTCTCGGTACTAAAAACCGTTCTTTTTGAACTCGCACTTAAAAAGACTTGTTTCTTATTATATCAAAAAAACGTCCGTACTTCATGAACCTGCCCGAATATTCCAGAGTTTGCGAATATCGCGGCTCTCATCCCAAGTTCTTCCCAGTTTTAATTGAAGGAGTAACGGACACGCGTACCGTTCATAACGTGCATATCCATCCAACCTCTTCAGATCATCTACCAGAGTTGGAATGTGTTCCTGAATCACTTCGCGCTTTCCCTCATAAAAAGCGGCATGAACCTCAGCTTTCGCCAACGGACGCTGCCGTAATTGAGTATACCCGCTCGCGATCAGACCTGCCAAGGCCACAACACCTTTCGCAACAAGGGGCGACACAAGAAAGCTGGGTAACGTACGGTACTCAAACCCACCATAGGATTTCAGGCGAAAATCACCAAGCGCTCCATAACGGGGTCGTCTTCCCGATCCACGTGGGTCTTGCAGAAATGCCAGTGGCAATGCCAGATAATTGTCCAGTGCACGAAGCAGTTCCCCGGTAAGATTCACCCCGCTAAAATGAATATGACCACCCAGAGGTAACCCCCGTTGTGGCATCCCTCCTGCCTGCCAGATGAGCGAGTGATCACTGATGCTGCGGGAAGCGGCTGCGAATGCCCTCATCAGATGAGCCAGCAGTTCTCGTGGTTCGGAGCTGGGAGCAGGCCGCAATTCGGCAACCGGATATATGCGCCGTCCACCAATCGTCACGGAATCACAGCCTGCCATTCCTGTACGTTCAAGAAATCTGGAGGCGGGTACGATTTTGGATTCCGGCATCTGCACCAGAAGAAACTCCGGGTCCATGCCGAGTATCGGAGTGGGTCTGTGACTCTGCTCCTCATCCAGCAGTTCCTGATGCTGCTTCCAGCTTTCCCTATAGGTAGCAGCAAGGTTGGTCACCCCTTTCCAGGGACACGGGTCAATCGAAATCACTGCACAGCCGCCATTCCCTGAGGATTCCATTCGAACAGCTCCATGATCCAGTCCTAACGTATACAGCGTTTTGATCGCAAGTCGTTCTACGCGCTTGAACAAGGTTGAACTCCCTTCACGCTCCACCAGAGTTTCCTGTGCCCCTCCCATGCCACTAGTATCCTTGCGTTTGATCCGGATCGCCTGCAGACAACTTATCTCTACGTCATAGCGTACACGCAAGCCTGGTTCACGTTTGCGCCGATCGTGCAGTGACAATACTTCAATGCCTGCCTGTTTCAACCGTTCTGCACGTTGTCCAGAAGTCATCCTTTCATATCGTCGCAGCGCTTCCTCCGCTTGTTCCATCACATTCATTACGTCCCCCCTCCCGGATCATGCAACCAAAAATAAAAATAACCCCGCAATGCGGAGCCTTCCCGTGAAAGGTATTCCAGGCACATTGCGAGGCTCGTTACCACCCATTTTTCAATATTTAAGAAGAAAGAGGGCTTACGCCCTCTTCACCGCGCCTTCTGGCGCATATGATACCTTAGGTTATCCATTACAGGCGTCAAACTCACAGTTCATCGTCGAGCAGATCGGGATCGAGATCGTCATAATCTCCATCGCCACTGCCAAAGTCATAGTCCTTGTCTTCGTAATCACCGCAACCATCTGTGCAGACCTTCACACAAACTTTGGTTTCGGCAACGAGTTCCACAGCGAATTCCCGTTCAACCCGGATAATTACACTGCTTCCACCTGCTGATACTGTGGCTTCCACACAGCTGGGTTCCTGCGTTGCATCCGCAGATACCTCCACTGTGGAAGTCCGGTGTTTCGGGTCCAGATAGGACAAAGGCACATGTTCTACATACGAGACCGTTTCTTTGGCTACATCCGTCTGCGAATTCTTGTCGTAGGAATACCAAATGTTGATATCGTAAGTACCAATAACTTCAATTCCGTCACCCGCTGATACGGCTTCATATTGGTGGTTGATAATCCAAGCCCCCAAAATACTTGTCGGACCATTTGGCGGAGTCACGGTATGTGTTACGGTAGAGAACTTACGACCTTTGCCGCAGATCGCCTTCGTGATAATCTCTCTACATTGATGTTTATGACTCAATGACATCTTTAAACCTCCTCCATACAATCATTCACTACAAGTGTATGCAGGGCATTCGTCTAGGGTGACAACTATTTTCTATTATTCGTTTGTAGATTGGGACCGGTCCGAGATTGGGGACGGTGCTTTGTCCTTCTTCGCGACTTTCAGATACAGCGCGAGTTCACGGCACAACTGGAGAATTGCGGAACGAATCTCGAATTCTTCCCTTGTATCCGGCAGCTCCATACGTTTGAATTCTTCTTGCACATTCGCAAGAAGTTTTTCAGTTCGTCCGGTGTAGGATTCAGTAAGTACATCCTGACTAAGCTGATCGAACAGTTCCGATACCATTTCCGCATGTGGCATCTTCTGATAGATCTGGGACACCAGATGCATCATGTGCTGGATGGAGTCCAGCTGCGTTTTGCGCATATAGAAGTAGACACTCCATTCCTCATTCGGATGAATCACCTGATTCTCCAGAGAACGCTTGGCAGCATCAATACCGCCAAGGATCGCTTGATCTGCTTCAATCAGCTCTCTCCCCGCCCATGCTTCATTGGGATTACGCAGCGTGGCCGCAAATTCCTTGAAAATCTTCGAGAAGAGTTCATCGATTCGTTTGCGAATGCGTAGCATCTGTGGATCCGCTGCCGGCATATAGGCCAGGTTAACCACCATTGCGGAACCAAGACCAATTAACAACAAAGCAATTTGTACGAGGACGACATGCACGTCCATCTCCCCGCCGCCGAACACCCGAAACACAACAACAGAACCTGTAACAATACCTTCTTTGAAGCCTACCCGGACAATAGCCGGGAATGCGATCAATATGTATACCGCCAGCACCCAATAATGGAAGCCTAGAAAGTGAAAAAGTACACTTGCAAATAAAAGTCCAACTACGGAAGCAAAGAACCGCGCCGATATGGTGCGAATACTTCGTTTTCTCGTTACATCCACGCCAAGAATGGCAAGCAATCCCGCTGATGTTGGTCCCGGCAAGCGACACCAGTCTGCAATCAATACAGCCATTAATGCGGCGATTGCAGTTTTAATTACCCTAAAACCCATTTAACATTCCATCTCCTCTAAGCTGCAAAAAAATTCTTAGCCAGCTCGTCGCCTCATTCATTTATGATGACTAGTATGTCTCATCCAAATGTAAACTAGACGACATCAACCGACATGCGCATGCATGCCGGTCACAGCAACACGCCCCGAATGAGGGACGCTGGCAAGTTAGATCGTTGCGACAGAACCTCAAGGCCCTCTTCTCCAATCATCGCATTCATTCCGGATCTGCGCGGAATAATCATACTAAATATGGTACTTGATTTTACAGTATCGGGCAACGTGACACCCCTTGTGAAATTGTATACATACCATACCCGGTCACATTACGAGTAAAACACTTCCGAATCACCTGCGGCCAGCCAGCATTTTGCGTTCTGCATAGACAACAAGTTGGTACATGGCTGTTGCAACTGCAGCAATAATTAACAGACTCGATAATACAAGTGTGAAGTTGAATACCTGAAATCCGTAGATAATGAGATAACCGAGCCCTTGTTTGGCGACCAGAAACTCACCCACAATTACACCCACCCAAGCCATGCCAACATTCACTTTCAAGGTGGATACAATCGCCGGAAAAGAAGCAGGTAATACAACTTTTGTAAAAATCTCGGAACGGTCCCCACCAAACGTACGAATGACTTTAATATAATTGGGATCGACTTCATTGAAGCTGTTATACACCACCAGTGTCGTGATAATGACCGTGATGGACAATGTGGTCATGACAATCGCTGTAAAACCCGCGCCGAACATCACAATAAAGATCGGGCCAAGTGCTACCTTTGGCATACTGTTGAACACAACCATATAGGGGTCCAACACTTTGGACAAAAAAGGAGACCACCAAATTAAAACCGCAAGCAAGGTTCCAACGAGTGTTCCCAATAAAAAACCAACTGCCGTTTCCCCTACGGTTACCCCAACATGTGCCCACAACTCGCCACTAGCGATGTCCTTGCCAATCTGGACAAAAACTTTACTCGGATAACTGAACAACAACACATCAATCCAGCGAAGTCTGCCTGCCACTTCCCATAGCAAAAACATACATACTAGCATAGATAACTGTACGGCAAGCACTTGATGTCGCCATCTGGCCACCTGCTGAATATGATTCCGATGCAGCTGTCCCATCCATTCGTCACGCTTTTCCTGCTTCGGATTCATTGGATTCACGCGTCTTCTTCACCTCCCCCGGACTGATCCAGTTCACTCCACAATGCCTGAAACAACGCATTGAATCCTTCTTGCTCCCTGGCATGAAACGGCTGAGATTTACGAATTCCATCGGGAATGATAAATTCACGACGGATGCGGCCCGGATTGCGATCCAGTACAATGACGCGGTCACTGACCGCAATGGCTTCAGACAAATCATGGGTGACGAGAACAGAAGTTTTGCCAAACTGTTTTAACGTGTCCGAGACCAGATCCTCCAATTGCAGCTTGGTTTGATAATCAAGTGCCGAGAATGGTTCATCCAACAATAAAATTCCCGGATCGGTTGCCAGCGTGCGCACCAGAGCCACTCGCTGTCTCATGCCTCCTGAAAGCTCTGAAGGGTACTGATTCTCTGTTCCGGCCAAGCCCATACTTATCAGCAGTTCCCGTACACGTTCACGACTCCGTTCATCCAATCTGCCTGTCAGTTCAAGACCGATCAATGCGTTATCGAGAATGGTCCGCCATGGAAACAGATAGTCCTGTTGAAGCATATAACCAATCTGTGATGAGGGACCGCCAACGAGTTTCCCTTTAACCTTAACCTCTCCTCGGGTGGGTGTGAGCAGCCCGGCGATGATCGACAACAATGTCGTTTTACCGCATCCACTCGGTCCAACCAGACTGACGAACTCTCCTTTTTGGATCTCCAGACTCAAGTCCTCAATCACCAAGGAAGCTTCCCGCTCACTGACGTATACTTGAGAGATCCCCTCCAGTCGGATCACACTTTCGGATTCAGGCATTCTGCTCACTTCCTTTCCTGAATACCCATTACTTTGATTTCGTGGCTTCTTCCGCATAGGCATTATCCACAATGGCATTCAAATCCACGCGTTCTTTCAACTCTCCCGCAGCACTCATGACATCCAGCAGATTGTTCCACTCTTCCTCATCAATGATCGGGTCCGTTGCATAGCTGCCCTGTTCCTTATAACGGTTTACACTACTGATCAAAATGGCTGAATCGATGTCTTTGAAAAAAGGAGAAATGACCTCCGCAATCTCTTCAGCACTGTGGGAATCTACCCATGCCTGCGCTTTGTGCAGACCATTCGTAAATTTCTGTACGATATCCTTATTGTCATTCAGATAACTCTGTTTCGTCATGAAGACGGTATAAGGCAGACGACCACTTTCTGTTCCAAACGATGCAACAACCTTGCCCCGATCTTCTTGTTCAAAGATGGATGCCTGGGGCTCAAACAGTTGAACATAATCTCCCGTACCTGAGGCGAAAGCAGACGCAATGTTGGCAAAGTCCACATTTTGAATCAGCTCTAGATCACTTTGCGGATCAATGCCATGTTTGTTCAGTGCGAACTCCCCTGCCATTTGCGGCATACCGCCTTTGCGCTGACCGAGAAATGTCGAATCCCTCAGTTGCTCCCAATCGAAGCTACCTTCTGTGTTACGAGCGAACAGAAATGTACCATCCGTCTGGGTGAGCTGGGCAAAGTTAATGACCGGATCTTCCGCTCCCTGCTGATAGACATATATGGACGTCTCCGCTCCTACCAGTGCGATATCCACTGAACCTGCGAGTAATGCCGCCATCGTTTTGTCACCGCCAGCAGTCGTCTGAATATCCACCTCAAGTCCCTGCTCTTCAAAAAAACCTTGAGCCACAGCCACATATTCCGGTGCGTAAAATACCGAACGAGTCACTTCGCCAATCGTAATCTTGGCTTCATTCTCTTCCTTATTACAGCTGGTGAGCGCCACAATGATAATCAGCAGAATAACGATGCCCCGGACGAACCATGGCGTGTATTTCATGTTGTTTCCCTCCTTCACTGGTTTCAGCAGTTTCTCTCTATTATGGATATGCCGATGCCCAACAAAAGGTTAAGAACTTAAATGCAAAAAAGAGCCGGGCAATGATGCCCGACTCTTCAGCTCTTCGAAATGTTATTCAATATGTTATATATGGGTTACCTACAGCTTGTAAATCTCGGCGTATTTGGCTTCCAGATAATCGGCCAGATAATCCGGGTTCAACTCTTCACCCGTTACGGCAACAATCAATTCGGAAGGTGTGCGACTTTTGCCATACCGATAGATCTTGTCTGTAAGCCATTCCTTAATTGGAATCAGATTACCTTCGGCAATAAGAGTATCAAACTCCGGCATTTCCTTGCGCAATGTATGTAGAATTTGAGCTGCATACATATTACCCAGAGAATACGAAGCAAAGTAACCAAAGTCACCACCAGACCAGTGAACATCCTGAAGAACGCCGTCTCCATCATTCGTTGGCATAATACCGAGGTATTCCTTGTATTTTGCATTCCAGGTCTCCGGGAGGTCTTTCACTTCCAGACCATCGTTGAATAACATTTTCTCGATCTCATACCGGATAATAATATGCAGGTTATAGGTCAGTTCATCCGCTTCAATCCGAATGAGTGAACTCTCCACCCGATTGATTGCACGATAGAAATCTTCCAGTTCAACCTCGCTCAGTTGCGGGAAATGCTGCTGCAAATCTTTATAATAACGTGTCCAGAATGGCAGGCTGCGACCAATCATGTTTTCCCAAAGACGGGACTGTGACTCATGAATCCCCATGGACGTTCCTTCGGCAAGAAGGGTACCCGCCAGACTGTCATCAATATTTTGCTCGTACAGGGCATGTCCGCCCTCATGCAGTGAACTGAAGACTGCGCTTGCTACATCATCTTGCAGATAATGTGTTGTGATCCGCACATCACCCGGGTTAAGACCCGTTGCAAAAGGATGAACACTCTCGTCCAATCGTCCAGCTTCAAAGTCATAGCCCATTTGTTCCAAGATGAACAGACTGAATTTTTCCTGCTGTTCGGTGTCAAACAACTGATTCAGGAACTCTGTATTTGGCTTGTTTTCTGAAGCATTGATCTTCTCTTGCAAAGGTACCAAACGTGCTTTGAGGCGAGCGAACACAGCGTCCACTTTCTCAACCGTCAGATCTGGTTCATACATATCAAGCAACGTATCATAACGTGTATCCTTCACACCCCAATAATCAATAAACTCCTGTTTGAGCTTAACGATATCTGTCAGATATGGGGAGAACCCGGCAAAATCACTGTTATGCTTGGCATCTTCCCATGCCGTTTCTGACTTGGCCGTGAGCACGGTATATGCTTGCACTTTCTCAGGCGGTACAGACTGACTGCGATCATATTCTTTCTTGCAATCTTCAACCTGACGACGATCTATATCTTCGAGCTGTTCCAATACCGCTGGAGTCGTTAATGCATCCAGGTAAGTCTTCATGTCAGCCGAGGTTTGCAGCTTGAATGCTTCGGTGGACAACATACCCAGCGTCTCCGAACGTGTCGGAACGCCTTTTTTCGGCGCACCTGTGCGCAGATCCCAGTGAAGCAAACCAATGGCTTCATGATAGCTCTTAATTTTACGAGCCAGATTACGGAAGGATTCCAAATGTTCCTGTGTTTGTTTATCCATTGTTATCGTTCACCTCTTCAAAAAAAATGTTATACCCTATTGATGATACTTTTTGCATTGCGTATAATCAACTTTTAACAGATGAAAATTGCATTGTTCTCCTAAAGATACGTGTTCCAAAAGTCTGGTTTTCATTACCGAGAAGATAGTAATTGAATTTAACTTCGATGCTGATGATGCCCTTAGGCATGATTTGTAATCAAAAGTGGACTTTTTGAACAACCTCTAAAGGGTTCGAGTAATGCCATCTGCTGACCGTGAAATACTATTAAAGCAAAGGCGCGTAGGACAAGCTGCATCATATGCAAGTGGCCGTGCTCGTCGTATTGGATAACAGGAGGCAATGGACATGAACAACATTCAAGAGATTTTGGCTTACAACAAATCATTTGTCGAGACCAAAGAATACGAAAAGTATACGGCTGGCAAGTTTCCAACCAAAAAGATGGTTATCATCACTTGTATGGATACACGTCTGGTGGAATTGCTGCCCAAGGCTATGAACCTGAAAAACGGTGATGTGAAAATCATCAAAAACGCAGGCGCAATTATCTCTCAGCCTTTCGGGAGTGTAATGCGTAGTGTACTTGTCGCCATCTATGAACTGGGTGCAGATGAAGTCCTGGTAGTGGGGCATACGGAATGTGGTATGGCTTCCCTTCACGCAGAAACCATGATTGGACATATGGTAGAGCGTGGTGTATCGGAAGAAGTCATGACTACTCTGGAGAATTCGGGGATCCGTTTGCAAAAATGGTTGCGCGGGTTTGACAGCGTCGAAGAAGGGGTAAAGCATACTGTGGAAGTGATCAAGAAGCATCCTTTACTTCCTCCCAATGTACCCGTCCACGGCATGGTTATCGATTCTGCCACAGGTGAGCTTGATCTTGTCGCTGAGGGGTATAGACAACAGGCATCTCTCTAAATGGTTTGGAGTGCGGACCTTATGGTTCGCACTTTTTTTGTCTAAATTAAGGCAGTTGTTCTGTCAGGTTGTCAAACCATACAGTTTCAGTGTACACTTTTTATGAAAGCGGTCAAAGAAAGTAAAAACGATTGTTCTCTCTGACCTAGCCCTAATATTAAGGAGACATGTGCATGAACATACTTTCCTACGGATTACTCGGGCTGCTTACCCGCGAGGAGTCATCGGGCTATGATCTGATGCTGAAAATCCAGCCTCATTGGCAGGCGAAACACAGCCAGATCTATCCCCTCCTGTCCAAGATGGAAAACGATGAGTTATTGGCCTCCCGCTGGGTACAACAGTCTGACAAACCGGACAAGAAAATGTACGCAGTTACGGAAAAAGGCATTGAAAAGCTCTTGGAATGGATGATTACTCCTGTTACCGCACCGGTTACACGCGATGAATTTAATTTGCGTATTTTGTGTGTTGGCATAGCGGAAGACGGAAGCATGAGACGCATTCTGAATGAGCGTAAAAGCTGGTTCATGGAACGCATACGTTATTTCGAGGATCTGAAGTCACGTATACCTCAGGATAATCTTCGTGTAGGCAACCGAGATTTTGGAAGCTACATCCTGGTACAAAAAGGGTTAATGCACGCACAAACAGGCCTGGAATGGTGTCATTGGGTTACCCAATTGCTTGATGGCCAAGCTGCAATTCAAGACCCAAGTCCAAGCGTTTCGGAAGTTTAATAAAATTTGAAACGTTCCTGCAAGTTGACCGTATTACATGAGTAAGGCCCATTTTTGGGCGATTCAAACAAATTAATCGGGGGGTTACGATCTTTACAATGAAGAAAAAATTTGGATTTAAACATCTAATGATGGTATTTATGGCCTTTACATTATTGTTCGCAACAGTGGGAGTAACGAATCCGGATTCTGCGGATGCAAGACGTGGTGGCGGATTCAAATCCGGTACAAAAAGTTATAGCAATACACCTAAGAAATCCGACTCCAACAGTAACGTGAATAAATCCAATTCCGGTAATAATTCCGGTACTGGTGCAGCTGCAACTCGTGGTGGATTCTTCGGCGGTGGCGGAGGATTCATGAAAGGCATGATGCTTGGTGGTCTTGCTGGTATGATGTTCGGCGGATTGTTCGGTGGCATGGGCGCTCTGGGTAACATCCTTGGATTGCTCGTGAACGTTGCAGCAATTATGTTGATTGTTATGCTGGCTATGGCACTCTTCAGAGCCATCTCCAATCGTCGCAAACCTGCAGCGGATGGTCGTTATGACCGTCGCAATGATCGTGATGACGACCGTAACAGAAACGGACGGTACTAATCTCTATGGTTCTGAGCATGGATGAAATTGTGAATGCAATCTGTATTCATATGGCAGAACGTAAGGGTGTACGTCCAACCGATGTGAATGTAGAACTGAGCTGGGAAGAAGATACAGGTTATTCCGCTGAAGTTTGGATCCAAGGCCGTAGTCAATATCTGGTGGAGTCCAATATGATTGAAGCGATTCTTCGTTACCTGCACAGTGAATACAACATCCGGGCGTACCGTGAGAACGTACGACTTGATCTGGATGAAGAGATCACAGCGATCGTTAATCAATAAGATAGGTCAGTCACTGGCCTGATATACGAAAGACCGCCTCCCCTCTGTCGCCTGACAGAGATGGAAGGCGGTCTTTTTGTTTCTTTATTTGTAGCTTTATTTGTACTCTAATGCAGTCTCTATATGTGTCTGTGTTACATTCTACTTCTTGGAAACTACGATTGAAGTTTAACCAGGCTGTAGTTCTTCTTACCTTTACGGATAATGATGAATTTACCGCCAATGGCGTGTTCTGCCGACACCGTGAATTCAAGCTCCGTGATTTTCTCACCATTCATGGAAATTGCACCTTTGGTGACATCCTCCCGCGCTTGGCGCTTGGATGGCTCCAGACCCAGATCTACGAGCCAATCCACAATATTTTTGGCTTCGCCGTCCGTTTCAAAGGTAGGCATTTCCTTGAAGCCCTGCTCGATTTCGTCTGCGGTCAGGGAACGGATATCACCACTGAACAGCGCCGCTGTAATACGTTTAGCCTGTTCAAGCATTTCTTCGCCGTGTACGAATTTTGTCATTTCTTCCGCAAGTGCTTTCTGTGCTTCACGTCTGTGCGGCTCTGTCTCTACCTTTTCAGCCAAAGCTTCAATTTCTTCTTTGCTCAGGAAGGTAAAGTATTTCAAGTATTTGATCACATCACGGTCATCTGTGTTCGCCCAGAACTGGTAGAATTCAAATGGTGTCGTTTTGTTCGGATCAAGCCAGATTGCGCCGCCAGCTGTTTTACCGAATTTGGTTCCATCGGATTTAAGCATAAGTGGAATGGTCAGACCGTACGCCTTCGCTTCAGATCCTTCTTTTTTACGAATCAGATCAAGACCACTCGTGATATTCCCCCATTGATCGGAACCGCCAATTTGAAGCTGTACATCTTCGTTCTGGAACAGGTGCAGGTAGTCGAGTGATTGAAGAATCTGGTAGGAGAACTCAGTGAACGAGATTCCGCCTTCCAGTCTGCTCGCAACTACATCCTTAGCAAGCATTGTGTTGAGGTTAAAGTTTTTGCCGTAGTCACGCAAGAATTCAATGACATTGATTTTGTGTGTCCAATCGTAGTTGTTCACCATGCGTACCTGATTATCCCCGTCTGTTACGAACAACTTCTTCATCTGCGCGGTCAGTGCATCCACGTTCTCCTGCACTTGCTCCATCGTTTGCAAAGAACGCTCTGCCTGACGACCACTTGGATCACCAATCGTGCCTGTAGCTCCACCAATCAAAATAACCGGACGGTGTCCTGCCAGTTGAAAACGTTTCAGCATCATGAAGGGAATTAAATGTCCGATATGCATGCTATCCCCCGTAGGGTCAACACCGCAGTACAAAGAAACGGACTTCGTTTCAGTCAATTCACGTAATCCCTCTGCATCCGTTTGCTGGTTAATGGCGTCACGCCACTGTAGTTCATCAATAATATTCATTCGTATAACCCCTTTTCTATCCTCAAAATTCAGTCATGATCTACGTTAATTTACAAAAAACACACTGGAACGGCTTTTTTGGACACAAAAAAATCGCCTCCTTGTCTTCATTAGACACAGGGACGATTATCATAACCGTGGTACCACCCAAATTGCATGGATAACACATAACCTTAACACGCTATCCATACCACTTTTGGCAATATATCGTTTGCCCATCCGCTTGGCATTACCCAAGTACTCCAGAGTGTAATTCGCAGCCCTTGTATGTATCAGGTTCCATCAACCCCTGACTTTCTGTAACAGGGACAAAGCCGCTACTGCGCTCTATCAACGTGATTCATGTATTCAATTTATAGCAAGTATAGCCGAACGTTTCAGTCATTGCAAGACCAAGTATTAATCTTCGAACAGAACAACGGATGCGTAGTTGAAACCAGATTATATAATCATCATGTTCAATTTTCCGTGATAATAACCATAGGCTTTCTCCGCGATCTGATCCTCATTGTTCCAAAATTGCTGATCCAGTTCATCTAACTGGTGCTCTTGTTCCTTTGTCAGTAATTTAGGAATGTCCCATAGTTCAGTAAGCCTTTCATCCTCTTTCAGATGCTCAATGCAGCCGTATGGTGACGTTATAATCTCCACAACTTGAGTCGCACCAATGATATGTAATGCCCGCAACGCGTAACGGTATACTTCTTCCCCCCAGTTGCAGAAAAACTGTATAAAACCACCATTAAAGACATCCGCCTCTAACAGCCATAAAGCAGCAACGTCCTGCTCGTTCGAAGTTAACGATGCCCAGCCCTGTTCAGATTCATTCTTTTTTTCGACAAATAACACAGCATAGTCATGCCATACATCATTAATATCTTGCTCACTCACGTTACACACCTCACTTTTCTTTATGCCATGCTCTCTAACTCCTGACGTTTACCCGTCTGATGCCAATGTAAATACGGATCACCGATCTGCTGGAAAGCTTCCTGAACACCCCTGTTCAGTTCCTTCATGACTTCATCTGTATAGTTCAAATGCGTCTGTTTATTATCCACGCCATGTCGTTCCAACAATCCTACATGCGTCGCGGTGAAAATAATATCTTCCAGCAGCCAATAGATGACTTCCTCTGGCTGTTTTACTCGTTTCTCTAACGAGACGAGACCACGTTCGTATATTCGAACAATATACGTATCTTTTCCACACTCTACATAGGGTACACCATCCCATTTAAAGGTCTCAAACAAGCGGTTAACATAGTTCTGCATCTGTTCTCTAGGGAAGAATGTAAGCTTTAAAAGCTGTATAAGGATGTCTGCCAATTGTTGTTTGCTTAACATGTTGGACATGAATGCACCTGCCTCTATAAAAGTAAATCTCTATTTCTCTAATTATTGCATGATAATCTCCGAATTCAATTCCCATGATGGATTTTAACATCGATGACAGAATGAAAAAATGAAAAGACTGCCCAAGGCAGCCTCCTCATTCCATACTGTTCAATCAGGTCCCACAAAAAGTCTGATACGAAGTATTGCATTGTGCAGGTAGTTCGGCATATTCAGCCTGCTCAGGTGAGTATGCGAACGGGTCTGAAAGAACCTTCAAAAGCTTCTGCATCACGCTAAGATCTCCGTGGTTCTCCGCTCGCTCAAGGGCTTCCTCGACCCGATGATTGCGGGGAATGACGGCTGGATTGCTTGTTCTCATCAACTGCCGAGAGACTTCCTTCCCCTCATGCTGTCTTTCCAATCTTGCTTGCCAACGTTCATGCCATTCCGAAAATTCTGTCGAGGCATACATTGTTATCCCTTCCAATGTGTCAATGGTCAACGCCAGGAACGTATTGGTGTAATCCGCACTATGCTTCTCCATGAGTTCGAGGAGATCCTTGATCAGCGCTTCATCTTCGGCTTCTTCATCCAACAAGCCCAGTTTGGCACGCATCCCCTTAAGCCAGTGCTGATGGTACAATTCAGAAAATTGTGCGATAGCATCCTGCGCAAGTTGCACTGCCTGCTCTTCATCTTCATGCAACAACGGCAGAAGTGTCTCGGCAAATCGAGCCAAATTCCACCCGGCAATATAAGGTTGATTGCCATATGCATAGCGACCTTGTCTGTCAATGGAGCTAAATACGGTCCCAGGATTGTAAGCATCCATAAAGGCACATGGACCGTAATCAATGGTCTCACCACTAATGGCCATGTTATCCGTGTTCATCACACCATGAATGAAACCAATACGCTGCCATTGGGCAATGAGAGCCGCCTGCCGTTTAATCACTTCCTGAAGGAGCAAAAGATAACGATTTTCGGCTTGAGCAACCTCGGGGAAATGTCGATGCAACGTGTACTCAGCCAACGCCCGAAGATCTTCAATAGACCCCCATCTTGCTGCGTACTGAAAGGTTGCCACCCTGATGTGACTAGAAGCAACACGGGTCAAGATAGCCCCTGGCCGCTCTGTTTCGCGGATAATGTTTTCACCTGTTGATACCACAGCCAGACTGCGTGTCGTTGGGATCCCCAGTGCATACATTGCTTCACTAATAATATACTCTCGCAACATTGGCCCTACAGCAGCACGTCCATCTCCTCCACGGGAGTAGGGTGTTCTTCCTGAACCTTTCAGCTGGATATCCACTCGCTCGCCCTGTGGCGTAATCTGTTCTCCCAGCAGCAAAGCACGACCATCACCAAGCATGTTAAAATTGCCAAATTGATGTCCTGCATAGGCCTGAGCCAAAGGCTCGGCTCCTTCCGGAATCGAATTACCTGCAAAAATTTGCGCCCCTTCATCACTGTCAAGAGACTCCACATCCAGTCCCAAGCCGGATGCAAGCAGTCTATTGAAAATGATCAGCTTTGGTGATTCAACAGGCACCGCACCCTGACTTGTAAAAAAGGGTTGCGGTAACTGCGCATAACTATTCTCCAAGTTCCACCCTTTGTTCAACGTTTCTTGTTGCATGTGATCACAACTCCTTTTCTGTACCAGAGATATCCCTTGGTTATATTGTAGCCTTGTGAACCAATGCTCATTTATGTAGTCGCATGGAAATTCAATTCAAGAGGATGTTGACTTAAACGAACATCTAAAATGTTCTTGATGAAACTTTAGCATATTTGCATTCCTTTTGCATTCCTCATGAATAGTCACTTTGATAAGGGAACCACCACATTGTTGGTTTCGCGCAAAAAAATCCAAGAAGTTTTTTGGCCAAGTGGAGTCATTTCCTTTCATTCCACTTCCCAGAGAAACCTTCTTGGATCTGTTCCGTTTACCCGATGACATGTATGTTATTACAAGAATTACGTATGTGCTTCCTGAACCTGTACGGGTTGTACAGGCAAGCTTTCTTTTTTGAAACCGAGGTTAAAGAAGACATTGAGCAGGATCGCTGACAGGCTTCCCGTAATAATACCATCACTAACAATAATCCGAATACTTTGAGGAAGCTGGGCAAACAGGTCGGGTACAGCAGTAACACCGAGCCCAAGTGAAACGGAGCAAGCCACGATCAACAGATTGGATTGTTTGCCAAAGTCGACGTTTTGCAGCATTTTGATCCCGGATGAAACAACCATTCCGAACAGGATAACAGTCGCTCCCCCGAGGACAGCACTTGGAATAATGGTTGCAAAAGCAGCTACCTTCGGAATGAGCCCCAGAAAGACCAGAATACCTCCAGCTGCAACAACAACATTGGTCGTTTTCACTTTGGAGAGCTGAACCAAACCAACATTCTGTGCAAATGTATTGTATGGAAAAGCATTGAATATGCCGCCAAGGACAAACGCGAGACCTTCTGCACGATATCCCCGTGCCAGATCGTTTTCGTTGATCGGTTGATCACAGATTTTGCTCAAAGCCATAAATACACCTGTTGATTCGATGATAACCACCGTACCTACAATAATCATTGTAATGATTGGGCCGATTTCGAAGGTAGGCCATCCAAAGTAAAAGGGTTGAGGTAAATGGAACCAGGAGGCTTCCTGTACAGAGGCAAAATTCACTTTTCCCATGATGGCTGCGATGAGGGTTCCCACGATAATTCCAAGGAGAACAGCCAGGGATTTAACAAACCCGCGAGCATATCGATTCAGGATTAGAATAAAAAGTAATACACCAAATGAAAGCGCCAAATTATCCAAACTTCCGAAATTCTCACTGTTTGCTCCACCCGCCATGTTTTTAATGCCGGTTGGGATTAGCGCAAGACCGATAATGGTTACCACTGTACCGATCACGACTGGCGGAAACAATTTGACGATTTTGCTAAAAAATACGGCAAAGATGACGATAAATAACCCCGCTGCGATGATCGACCCATATATGGCAGGAATTCCGTATTGCGATCCAATCGCAATCATCGGTGTCACCGCTACAAAAGAACTTCCGAGCACCGCTGGCAAACCAATCCCCAAGTACTTCCCTTTTCGTGCCTGAAGCCATGTGGCAATCCCACACGTTAACAGGTCAATGGATACCAGATACGCCAACTGCTCTGCAGTCAGATTTAGTGCTCTGCCCACAAGCAAAGGCACCAGAATCGCTCCCGCATACATCGCGAGTACGTGCTGAATCCCCAGTGAAAAAACTCTCATCTTTTTGGTTTCTTTCATCCCACGTTGCCCCCCTGAAATTAGAATCAACAGAACCACTGCAAAATCATGTTATGTTGATTCACATTATATAAATTATTCAGGGAAGTTCCATGATTCATAACATAGAATTGTGATCAGAGATAAAGAGCCCAACTAAAATTGGGCGTGTTATACAAAAGGTACTCTCATACCGATTATTCAGGTTATATTAGTTGACACATAAGGTTGGATAGCCCTCTTTGACTCTCCGAAGAAAAGAAACATGAACGTGAGATTTAACTTCAGTACTTCAATGTTTAATACATATTTCTGAACATCACTTGTTTCATCTTCTCAGCTTGTCAGTTGAGAAGATTGATGTTAAATCGTTGCTCCATTACTTCTCCGTTCTGGTGAACCATCTCCGTAAAAAACACTTCTTCTCTATTCATCAGAACAACGGATGAAGCTCTGGTCCCATAGTCGAATTTTTCACTTTTAACGAAGATGGGAGAAAGCAAACGCTCCCATTCCATTGGAACACCTGTATGGGGGAGAAGCTCATCCACTGAAGGGTCAGCCATTTGCAGCAAAACTAATATTTGTTCTGTCAGGGTAGCTTCGTCCTCCCCTTGGATGATTTTCTCCAGCCCTTCTTTTCCACGTTTTACCTTGGGCCAATCTGTATTGATCAAGTGATTACTAATCCCGTATATTCCCGGTTTCAACTTCATCACAACATTGCCCACATTAGAATAATAATAGAGGTCGTCAGGATCACCCACTAACAAATTGTAGCCAGGAAAATCATTGCGACTTTGCTCCGCACGGTGCATATATTGCTCAGGTGTGGACGTTCCCTTCAAAAAATCAGCAACCAGATCTCCTCTTGAGCCCTTGGCATGTACCTCTTCATTCGGATCACGATAATTCGTAACAGCAGCCAGACGCCCACCTTTGGTTACGCCCATCCAGGTTCCCATTTTCGACAAATCCCGGCCAGCCAATATATGAGGATGGTCTTCCCAATAGTGTGCTTGAGCCGTAGGTCTGTTATAGAATTCATCCCTATTTGATCCCAGTATAAGCGGATACGTTGGATGCATGTTGTAAGCTAATAAAATTAAACACATAGAAATCTTCAACTCCTATATTGGTTAAACCTCTATAATTTCCACTTTATATCGCATAATCAACGACAATTACATCTTCCACCCAACCATCCAGGGAAGCCACAAATGCCTGATGAGCAGGATGCGGGCCATAAGCGCGCAATGCCTCCTGATCTTCAAACGTCACTCGCAAGCCAATTGTGTAACCTTGAATACGGTCCGTTTCTTCCGTGACATTGATCCCTGCGGTCAGCCCGACAATCCCCGGGATTTGATCCTGTAACGCGAGTAATTGGTCCACCAATTCCTGCTGTTTGGTTAATGTGGTTTTATCGTTAAATTTAAAAACAACCAAATGTTCAAACATCTTGTTATTCCTCCTATGTCCATTCGAATAGTAAATGTAATTTCGTTAAATGAAGTCAATTCAACAATTCCAATCCGCCCATCATATAGGGGACCACTCTGTTGGCTAATTCAACCGGAGATTCCTGCCCGCCTTCAATATTCCATCGATACGTCATTCCATAGATCGACCAGCTTAGCATCGTTGCAGTAATTTTCAGCGTTTTGTGATCTACATCCCCCGCTACTTTACTCATTAATTCAAGAAGGAATTGCTCCAGCTGTGTCTTGATGTTTTCTTCAATAATTGGTGCAACTGTCTCATATTTTTTGATGCATCCATTACTTGAGACGTGATAATCACATAATGAAAATATAAGCTGCTCTATGGTTTCGGCTGATAACCGGGCATCCGGGTCCACCCTTTTGGTTACATATTCCATAAAAGCATCCGATAACAAGGCTTCAAGCAGTGCATATTTATCCTGAAAATGGGCGTAAAATGTAGCCCTGTTAATTGTGGCTTGTTCTGTAATGTTTTGAATCGTAATGCTGTTGAAATTTTTAAGATTCAATTGGTTTAAAAACGCATCCAGAATTAATTGACGCGTGCGAATTACACGCGGATCATTCGAGTTTGGAGACAATACACCAGACATGTCCCAATCCTCCTTTGTACACAAAATATTTGGTTAGACTCCTTCATTATAGATAAGTGTTATTTGTTCAACAAGTGAAAGTGGGTGCACAGACATCATACAATAATCAGTGTCTTTCGCTTAAGCAACAAAATGCTCCGATTGTTGGTTGAGCACGCCTATACACCTTGTTAAGATTGCACTCGTACCCGCTTGAAGGTGCATAATAATGGAGGTGCTTAGTTTGAGTAATCAACAACATAACGTTATTTCTACGGAGTTTCTGTTCCAACCATACACTGTTCAAAAATTAACCCTGTCCTCACGCATCGTCATGTCCCCCATGGCTCGTGCCTTCTCCCCGGATGGTGTCCCTGGCCCCGATGTAGCCGCATATTATCGTCGGCGTGCCAAGCATGGTGTTGGACTCATTATTACCGAAGGTGCGACCATTGAGCATCCATCAGCATCAAGTGAGCCTAGAATCCCTCATATGTATGGAGAAGCAGCTCTTCAAGGCTGGGCTGAAGTGGTCGAACAAGTCCATGAAGCCGGCGGCAAGATTTTTCCGCAGATTTTACACATGGGAATCGTTCGTCCTTCAGGATCTAACCCACACCCGGAAGCTGCATCACTGAGTCCATCGGGAGTTGATATGGAAGGTACGCAAGTAGGTGCGCCTATGACGGAGACAGAGATCGCAACGGTGATTCAAGCTTATGCTGATGCAGCAGTTAATGCGCAACGCATCGGTTTTGACGGAATTGAGCTTCACGGTGCACACGGGTTTCTGATCGATCAGTTTTTCTGGAAAACAACGAATAGGAGAACGGATCGCTATGGCGGTGACCTTCAAAAACGAACTCAATTCGCGGTTGAACTTGTCATGGCAGTTCGTGCTGCGGTAGGTCCTGATTTCCCTATTGCGATGCGGATTTCCCAATGGAAGATGAATGATTATCAAGCCAGACTGTTCGAAACCCCCGAACAATTGGAACAATTCCTTCGTTTGTTAGTTGACGCAGGTGTAGATATCTTTCACTGCTCGACACGACGCTTCTGGGAGCCCGAGTTCGAAGGATCTGATCTTGGATTTGCAGGTTGGGTAAGAAAACTGAGTGGCCGAACCACAATTACCGTTGGTTCTGTGGGTATGCCAGATGAGCCTGAAGCAGGAGCAGATGAAACAACACATCCAGGTATGGGCGAACTCATGAAGCGATATGAGCAGCAGGAATTTGATCTGGTAGCTGTGGGACGTGCACTCCTTGGCGATCCGGCATGGGCTGCCAAAATACGTGAAGGACGCGTATCCGAGATACAGGCTTTTACACCTGAAGCACTCGCTACGTTACACTAAGAACAATTTCTTATTGTTCAAGAGATTTTTTCTCCCCTATATATAGGTTTGAACTCATAAATAAACTATACTAAGCAAAGGGCTCGCTTTCCTCCGGGATTGCGGGTATTTTGTTTTTAGAGATATCTGTCCGTTTAAACACTTCGAGCAATAGCAATATCGTTCAAGAAAATTCCTTCTTTGCAACCTATAATGACCTTAACATACCAGAAAGAAGGTGCATCATGACTCGGGAAGTCCGGACTGTCGTTTTTGATACCGACTTACATCTAGAAGCTTATCAATTTGAAGGCATTATGCAGAAGTTTCCCAATCATTTTCATGACTATTACGTCATTGGATTTATTGAACAAGGCAAGCGACACCTCGTCTGCAACAACGAAGAATACATTTTGAATAGTGGTGATATGATTGTTTTTAATCCACATGATCCACATGCCTGCGAACAGGTCGATGGCAGAACCCTCGATTATCGCTGTATCAACGTCCAGCCTGAGGTTATGCGAGAGTATGCGAGAGAGATTACTGGACAAGCTTACTTGCCACGGTTTACATCCCCCGTTCTCTACCAAAGTGAACTTGTGGGTTCCTTGCACGAGCTGCATCAGATGATTCTGGAAGAGCAATCGGATTTCTGCAAAGAAGAATTATTACTCTTACTACTGGATCAATTGCTGCGAGATTATTCGGATGCTGAACCGCCTGTATCCACGCAGGATGTAACCACAGAGGTCAGGCACATATGTGATTACATAGAAGCGCATTACATGGAGAGCATTTCGCTGAACGAGTTAGCCGATTTGACGGAGATGAGTAAGTATCACCTGCTGCGTTTATTCACTCGCCAGAAAGGGATAACCCCTTACCGCTACCTGGAAACCATTCGCATTAATCAAGCTAAACGTCTGCTGGGACAAGGCCTGCTTCCGATTGAAGTAGCCGCACAGACCGGATTCAGTGACCAGAGCCATTTCACGAATTTTTTCAAAAAACTGATCGGCCTGACGCCGAAGCAATATAGACGTATCTTCAACCATGATGCGGAATTGAAACGAACTATAGATAACCTCGTATGACGAGTCATCATAACACCAATGCCGCTACCGGACATTTGCTCGCCTTATTTACCATATTGATCTGGGGAACTACCTTTGTCTCGACGAAGGTCCTGTTGATTGATTTCACTCCTGTAGAAATTTTATTTTTTCGCTTTCTGATCGGCTATTTGGTACTCGTACTAATCTATCCGCGTTCACTGCGGACCGCCTCATTCAGAGAAGAATGGTTATTTATCGGAGCAGGAATATGTGGAGTAACTCTATATTTTCTCATTGAAAATATTGCACTGGTGTATACGACTGCTTCCAACGTGGGTGTTATTGTCTCCATTGCCCCGTTCTTCACTGCCGTGCTCGCACATTTCTTCTTAGATGGTGAGAAGTTAACTCGCCGCTTCATTATCGGATTCGGGATTGCCTTGAGCGGCATCCTACTTATCGCACTGAACGGCAGTTTCATTCTGCAACTGAATCCGATAGGTGATCTACTTGCTTTCATAGCACCTGCGGTATGGGCGATCTACTCTGTGTTAATGCGGAAAATTGGCGAACTTTGTTATCACACCATTGGTGCGACCCGCAAGGTATTCTTCTATGGCCTGATCTTCATGCTGCCAGCTCTATTCCTGTTTGAATTCCATTGGGAACTCGGACGCTTCACGAACATGACCAATCT
This sequence comes from Paenibacillus sp. CFBP 13594, assembly GCF_014842675.1. Lineage (NCBI taxonomy): Bacteria > Bacillati > Bacillota > Bacilli > Caryophanales > Paenibacillaceae > Paenibacillus > Paenibacillus sp. CFBP 13594. The sequence goes on along the minus strand of NZ_JACYVQ010000001.1, from coordinate 404,184 downwards.
CTCCAATATTCTCTACCTCGGTCTGGGTGCCTCCGCGCTGTGTTTCGTGACCTGGAACCAGGCTGTGAATCTTCTCGGAGCTATCAAAACGAGTGTATATATCTATCTGGTACCTGTCATTACTGTCGTGTCATCTGCACTCATTCTTCGGGAACAGATCACTTGGGTGATTGTAATTGGGGCGTTCTTAACCCTATTTGGCTCTTACATTTCAGAGCGCAAAGGACACAAGCTTAACAACAAAAACACTAATCCGCATAGGGGTTAGTGTTTGCTTCATTTTTCACTGATATATCGTGGTTGGCCACCGTTGACATGCGCAGAATTCATTCATTTTATCTCATTTAATTGAGACATCAGAATCTCCAGTTCCTCTTGCTCCAGATGACGCCATTGTCCCCGCTCCAGTTGATCCAGCGTAATATTCATAATTCGCACGCGCTCCAGCTTCAGGACTCGGTACCCCAAGGCTTTGCACATTCTGCGGATCTGCAGATTGAGACCCTGTGTCAGAATAATACGAAATACATTGTCACTTTGCCTATACACTTCGCAGGGCTTGGTCACCACGTCCAGAATTTCAACGCCTTCAGACATGGACTTTACAAATTCGTCAGTTACGGGTTTGTCTAAAGTCACTACATATTCTTTATCATGATTATGCTCCGAACGCATCATCTTGTTCACAATGCCTCCGTCATTCGTAAGCAAAATCAACCCCTCAGATGCCTTATCCAGCCTGCCTATCGCAAATATGCGAGAAGGATAATTCATATATTGAATGATGTTCCCCTTCACATGTTCTGCTGCTGTGCAGACAATACCGATGGGTTTATTCAGAGCAATGTAGACAGGTTCGCTGTCATTACGAGGAATCTGCTTGCCATCAATGAGTACCACATCGTTAGGTTCAACTTCCGCCCCTTTTTCACATATCCTGCCATTGATCGTTATGCGTCCGGCTGCAATTAAACGGTTCGTTTCCCTGCGGGAGCAGAATCCCGTTTCACTTATGTATTTGTTAATTAACATGTGTCACCACTTCTCATCTATAGTATTGCCACTGGTGCTTAGAGTGCTGGTACGTTCATTCGCTTCGTGCAATGAGTTAGTACCTTGTACTGATTTTCATTCCACATCATCTCATTTATACTGAAACGAAGCAATGAATGGTTATATAAAAACACATACAACGTTACCTAGGAAAGCCAAAATACACACTGGAAGGAGTTTCTCATGTACAAAGTTACTCGATTTATAGTTGACCCCGATGATCCAATCCAAAACTCTGGCATGTGGATTGGTGGAGAAATGGCATACGTTGCAGACTGGCCTCTCAACCCTGAGGGGCAGCCTTTATTACATCTGTTCTCCATCAATTGCAATACACTTTCACAGCAGGTCCATATCCCTTCTTTACCACAAGATAAATATATCTCGGTCTTCTCAACCTACTCCGCCTCCGAATACTTTCTGGATCAGGTAACCTATACGGGAGATGAGCTGGAATGGAACGAGAATATTCTCGCCGGATGCACTTATGTCTCGGTAACTTCGCATCCACTCACTTCCGTATGTCCCGTTCCACCCATTCCGTTAAGCCGCGTACGTTTGATTGAAATGGAGTTAGACGATCAGGAATTCCCTGCATTCTCATTTTTCTCTCCCAATTTACCAAACGGTGTGAAAGGAATTGACCATCTGCTAGAGGAACATCAACTGGTGTGTCAAATATATTCCGGAGATTTTCCTGAGCCTTATCGGGATATATTGGGTCTTCCCGATGCAAACGGTTATTTATTTTTGCGAAGTGGTCCGGCGTCTGTTCACGCACCATTCGATGGAATTTTCTTTGTACAGACTGCTTAATAGCGATACGTGGAAGTCAGGTATCATCATATAAAACGGCTAATCAGAACGTTTCCCGTCTACTCAGACAGGGAACGTTTTTTTATATATGCACGTTTTACTATTCTCGATCAATACAGATGCCAAACCCTGTTAAAAGGTCATATGGATTGGATCATATGTATCCTTTCGACACGAAATCGTTTTAGAAAAAAATATAACACAAAAAATATTTCCAACCTTCAAAACTTAACATTATTTTACAATAAAAAGCATGTACATTTGGGCATTTATGGTATAAGTTATATATGAAATAAACATTAATTACATAATATAAAATTTTTATCCAACTAGGAGGTGGGCTTTTGAAAAGAATATTCGCTCTAAGCTGTGGTTTTTATCTGTTAATCGGCATAACCAGCGTTGTGCTCGGTGCACTTCTCCCTGTTTTATTGTCACATTATGAACGCGGTTACAGTGATGGCGGATTTTTGTTGTTTCTGCAGTTTCTTGGATTTCTTGTCGGTGTAATTGTAGCTCCTGCCCTGACAGCCCGTATCGGAAGAAAAGCTATGCTGACCCTTGCCCTGATCTGTATTGTAGCCGCTTATACATTACTCGGTTTTTTACCATCCTGGTCTGTAGTTCTTCTTCTCACGATTATCGTAGGTTTCGGTTCAGGTATCATCGAACCCTCTGTAGGTGCATTCACAATCGAATTCACTGAGAATCAAAAGGCGGTCGCCATGTCCAAGCTGGATGTCTTCTTTGCTCTTGGAGCACTTCTCATCCCGGCTGTTGCTGCTTTATTCATCTGGATGGATCTGTGGCATCTTACTTTTTATACGGTGGCCGTGTTGTCACTGGTTCTCATGCTGCTGTGGATCACTATGCCCCGGCCAGCCGCACTTTATCTGGAACAGGCTGGCGAGAATACAGTGACACATGCAGCAGGTAAAGCCCAATATTCGAGAAAACATCTGGGTCTGCTGACGATCTTTGTCATCTTCTTTTTCATCTACATGGGATTGGAATTGGGATTGATGAACTTCCTGCCCTCCATACTCGTAGAACGACTGCAACTTCAGGAATCTGTCGCATCGCTAAGTGTCTCCATCCTGTGGATTGCGATGATCATCGGTCGTCTTTTCTCCGGAAAAATAGCCGAATCGGTCAACTATATGCCTTTCCTGATCTGGAGTACGGTTGGCACGCTTTTGTTTACGGTCGCTATGGTATTTGTAACTGGACAGTGGGCAACGTATGTGCTCATCTTCGGAACCGGTCTGTTCATGTCAGGGCTGTTCTGTATCGCACTGGTCTACGCAAATGTTCTGATTCCCGGTATGACCGAGCGGACAACCAGTATCCTGATCGCATCGGGTGGTATTGGAGGTGCCATCTTGCAGTATGTGACTGGATGGAGTATGAGTACAGGACCTGTCGTGAATACAATCTGGATTTTGGCTGGATTCTGTCTGATCCTGCTGCTCACATTGATGGTCTCTCATCTATGGACTGTAAAAAATAATGCAGTACGTGCTGCTCTCGCACAACATAGCAAGGAAATGTAAACATCCTTTCTTAAGGGAGGTGATGCCCGCATCATCCGGGATTGTTGAGCTTCGTTCGAGCTAGTACACCATTATATTGGAGGAAATCGTATGCAAACTTTAACCAACAACCGCTTCATAGCCGGAAAAGGGATTAAGTTGATTGACGATTCAGGTGTTGAATACCTGGATGGCGTGTCGGGCACGTTCAATCTGTCACTGGGCTATAATCACCCACATGTTGTCAGCAAAATTCAGGAACAAGTCGGCAATCTGACGCATATGTCTTCCTCCTTCACCGAACCGTACGTAAATGAAGTACTTGATCACTTAATCGAATATGCTCCAAACGACATTAATGCCGGATGGATGCGGGATATCACTGGTTCAACTGCCAACGAATGTGCAACCAAAATTGCACAGAAGTATACCGAATCGACAGACATCATCAGCCTGTATCTGTCCCATCATGGGCAGACCCAATTTGCCACCGGGATTTCGGGGAATGCCTTCCGGCGGAAACGCTTCCCCAATTCGGCTGTGGCTAACGCTGTCCATGTACCTGCCCCATACTGTTATCGTTGCCCATTCAAATCCTCAAATGGAGACTGCGGCTATCAATGTGTTGAAGCTATATCTGATGCGATAGAATATGCAAGTTCCGGCTCAGTCGCCTGTATGATTATTGAACCCATTCTCGGGAATGGCGGCAATATCATCCCTCCCGCCGGATATTTCAAACGACTGCGTAAACTGTGTGATGAGTACAATATTATTCTCATTGCTGACGAAGTACAGACAGGAATCGGTCGTACCGGAACCATGTTTGCCAGCGAACTGTTTGATATCCAGCCTGATATGATTACCCTTGCCAAAGGTCTTGGCGGAATTGGCGTACCTGTTGCTGCTGTATTAATGCAATCCCGATTGAATGTGCTCGAAAAGCATGAACACTCCTTCACCTCAGGAAGCAATCTGATCTCCGTAACCGCTGCCAAATCTACCCTGGAGGTGGTATCTGAACCTGGATTTCTCGATGCCGTGAAACGCAAAGGTGAAATTCTGGGTGAATTGCTGCATGAATTGGCTATGAAATACCCAAGTATCGGGGAAGCTCGTGGTGTCGGGTTAATGTGGGGGTTGGAGATTGTAGGTGACGGTAATGAGCCGGATATGCTAAAAACCAATGCCATTGTTGACCGCGCTTTTACAGATGAGCATCTAATCTTGAGAAGTTCAAGATATGGATTTGGCAACGTTGTTAAGGTCCGGCCTTCCCTTACCACAACCGAAGACGAACTGGTTGAGATTGTGGAGCGGCTGGATTCTGTGCTTGCCAGCGTTCATTAAAACATTTCAATGCAACTGTTCGAAGTGGTCGTTTCGGTTACGAATCGTTCTTATGATCGCTGTTATCCCCGGATTTTTTTGATTCCCCTTTTCCCAAGGGGAAAATCCGTTGATAGCGTATGCTTCCGAAGCAGCTTTCTTTCAGAAAGCTTTGAGGCGAACGCTCTGCTTCTCCAGAATCGATTTCGTCCCCTTCACTACTTTTGTAGCTTGTCAGAAACTGCTTTAAGATGAATCGCTATATTTATATTTTATATAATTACAAGGAGGTTATATCATGCTTGCATTGGTATACAAATCGGCATGGGATGTTGCACTTGAGGAACGACCTGTCCCGGAAATTACAAGAGATAATCAGGTGTTGGTTCGTATTCGTGCGACAGGTGTATGCGGTACCGATCTCGGTATTGTTAGCGGCAAATATCACGCGGTCCCTTCGGTCATTCTCGGCCATGAGTCTGCTGGCGAAGTCATTGATGTTGGCTCTGCGGTAACGACATTGCAACCGGGCGACCGGGTTGTGATCGACCCAACCTACTATTGCGGACAATGTGACATGTGCAGAACAGGCAGACAAAATCATTGTACACATAAGTCTGTAACGGAGACAGGTGTAAGTGCTGACGGGACATTTACAGATTATTATGTGACCGAAGATCGCTTTTTGTACAAATTAAAGGATCATGTGAGCTATGAGGAAGCGACATTGACTGAACCGCTCAGTTGTATGCTGACGGGGATCAATCAGATCCATCTACTGCCGAATTTCAGAACGATCATCCTCGGCGCAGGCCCGATTGGCATTCTGTACAGCTACGCGCTCGCTTCCAAAGGTGTTACTGGCTGTCTGGTCGACATCTCGGAGGAACGCTTAGCGATTGCCGGCTCCATTGCACCAGATCGTTGGCAGGTTCATTCTTCCTTCGAAAATGCAATAGAATCGCTTTCACCCGCAACCCATCAGGTCGATATGATTGTGGATACAACAGGTGTTGTAGGTACACAAGTACTCTCCCAGCTCGCCAGTGGCGGTTATCTGATGCTGGTAGGTCTGAGAGATGGAAATACGTCCTTTAATCCAAAAGAAGTCGTGGACCGCAGTCTGAAAATTATTGGCTCCATCGATTCTCTGGGCACATTCGCAACAGCACATTATATGATTGAGCAAGAGATCATTCCGGCGAAAAAAATCATCACCCACTCCTTTCCGTTAGAGGATTACGAAGAGGCATTCCGCACACTTGGCTGCGATATTCAGGGACGTACACTTCAAGCCTCTTCACATGCCATTAAAGTTGTGCTGCAATCCAGCGGTTCCAGTTTCTAAAGTCGAAAGCTCACCATGAATGGATTAGATTAGAGACATAGGTATACACAATCCTTGAGGAGGAATACAACATGGTAGCAAACCAAGAGTTTGGCGGACTGGGAGCGGCCGATGATGACATCATTCAAGCAGTCATTTTTGATATGGATGGTGTACTGATTGACAGCGAACCGATATATTTCGAGATTGAGCGCAGCTCTTTTGCCCATTTTGGCGCAGTGATGACCGAAGAAGAACACCATACTTATGTTGGAGTTACGCTGGAGTCCATGTGGCAGCAAGTATTGGACAAACATCAACTGACAGGTACGTTAGATGAAGTATTGGCTTATCATCAGCATAATGTGATGCAAACCATGCTGGCTCATTCCAACTTGACGGCAATGCCTTCCGTGGAACGCTGGTTAAGCTGGCTGCACGAACAACACATTCCCATAGCCGTTGCTTCTTCCTCTCCACGTGCACTGATTGATTTGATCATGAACAAGACTGGACTTGGGCGATACTTTGAGGTACGAATGACCGGAGAGGAAGTCGAGAACGGCAAGCCGGCACCGGATATTTTCCTGACCACAGCTGAAATGATTGGCGCATCCCCGTCCAATTGTCTGGTGATTGAGGACTCTCGTAATGGTGTTCAGGCGGCCAAAAGTGCAGGCATGCGCTGCATCGGTTATCACAATCCGGGATCAGGCAACCAAGACTTATCCAAAGCCGATCTTCAGATTTCCAGTTACGATGAGTTATGGACCTTGAAGGATACGTTGTCCTTTGAAGGCAGATTGCCAAGCCTGGCGAAGCTACGCTAGCCGAAGTAAGTCTGGAAGTAAACGCCTAAACATATCTATGGAAAAAACAACCCGACCCGCTTCCATTCTTTCGAATTGGAGCGGGTCGGGTTTTGCTTGCTGCAATGGGTGTTACATTAAAACACATGCTGTAATATCAACTAAACCGAAAGATCGAGACTTCCACCCAGATTGGGATGAGGAGCAGGCACAGACTTCAACATTTCCGTCATCTGCTGGCCTTGCTGCTGTGCCATGTCTTTTGTAATTGACATCACTTGCAAGCTTGCCGACTGTACGACTGAAGCTTGGCTCATTGCCATTGATAATGCTGCAATATCCATGATCTTCACTCCTTTCAATTCGGGTCACTTAGGTGTACTTATTATATATCGGTTAGCATGGAGTATTTGTTAAAAAATAACCCCAATGTCTTCGATTCGTTGGAAACGAAGACATTGGGGTTTACGAATGCTCTAATAACTGGACGATGTAATCAATCCAAGTTCGTTTATTTTAACTTCGGGGTTACTTGTCACTTGTTGAATCATGGAAATATAGTGTTTTTGAATCTGTTCAACGGTTGATAGGTCATACACTTTGGCATTGTACATCAATATGACCTTCATGTTCTCATGGGGCTTGATGATCAAAGTAAAATCAAAACTATTGTGTTCTGTCCCCCCAACATTCGTAATCTCCAGTGGTACTTCACCTTTTTTGCCCAAATCCTCCATCTGATCATTCACCGGGAAATTCTGATACACCACAACATGGTTAATCAGAGATTGTTTCTGCTCGGTCAGATTTTGAATATCATACAACGAAAACGTATCATATGCATGTGAATCCACAGCCTGTCCTTGGGTCCTCTTCATTAGGGATGTGAATGATTCATCGCCCTGAGCCTGGATACGAACAGGAATCGCATTAATAAATAATCCAATCATGCTCTCGATCCCAGGAATAACAGGAGGTCTGCCTGACACAACACTTCCGAATACAACATCGTTGCTTTCATTGTATTGCTGCAACAATACACCCCAGGCAGTCTGCACTAATGTATGGAGCGTTACATGCTGCTGTTCCGCAATCTGTTTCATTTGTTCGATTAGTACATCATCCAAATAACAGTTCAGTGTTCTGGAATCCTGTCTTTCATGTTTTGGTTTGATTTTTTCTCCAGGCAGTTTCGTTTGCCCCTCATAACCATCCAAGTAATGACTCCAATAGGTTATTGCTCCTTGATGATTTTGCTGTTCCAACCATTCAATGAATTGACTATAAGGTGTCAATAGCGTCACTTGAGGCTTTCTATTCTCCCGAATCGCAAAGTAATTCTCAAATATTTCTTTGCTTACCAGAGACATACACCAGCCGTCCATCAAAATATGATGAAAACTCCATATGACGCGGTATTCCTCATGCTTTGTTCGTAAAACAGACATACGTATTAGCGAATCTCGTTGTAAGTCAAATCCTCTGGCCTTGTCTTGCTCGATATACTCGTCAACATACGTTTTACGTTGCAGCTCACTTGTGCCAGCTACATCTTCATAGTGAAATTCAAATTTCTTCTCTTGATACACGATTTGAAGAGGGAGGTCCGCGAAATCACTGTAAAAATTAGTTCTTAATATCGCATGCCTTTGCATTAATTGATCCAAGCTTCGCGCAAAAGAAGTCACATCCAAATCTCCACGCATGTCAAACATGATTTGTACAAAGTAAGCGCCGGAAATTGGATTCCGTTCACTTTCGTACAACATTTCCTTCTGTAATGGTGTAAGTGGATACACATTTTCGATTCGACCGATGTGCCCGGTTTGTTCCACGATTTGATCCAATTGATCAATGGTTAATGACTTGCATGAAATATCACTTGGCGTAAGCGCGGTTTGTTCCTTCGTTACACAATGTTCAACGACTCTATTAAGACCTTCTTTATAGAGATAGGCCAATTGCTCCATCGTTTCCCGGCGATATTGTTTTGAACTATAGTTAATGGACAGCGACAACCGACCCTCTGTAACAATGCCATTGATATTCAGCACAAAAGGTCTCTTGTTGTTTTCACTTACGGATGGTCCGCTGGAATAAGGCGAGAATTTAATGCCATCTTGGCCCGAATCCTGATTCACCTGTCCCATATAGTTGAAACTAATTTCGGGATTTTTCTCTAACTTGAATCCTTCATTTCCATGTGACAAATACCTCGAAATCCCGTAACCAATGCCCTTGGTTGGAATCTGGCGCAGTCCTTCCTTGACGGTCTTAATCTTCCTTGATAAGTCAGCCCCGGACTCCATCGTAATCATAACGGGGTACATGCTCGTAAACCATCCTACTGTACGCGTAATGTCCAGCTCTGGCAGGATGTCTTCTCTACCATGCCCTTCCAGATTTACGAGGATTTCTCCCACGCCTGTCCAATCATGAACAGCCATTCCCAATGCCGTCAGCAATAGATCATTAATTTCCGTATGATACGCATGATGTGTTTGCTTTAATAATTGCTCGGTTTCCGCTGCTGTCCAATGAATAGTGATCGTTTCACTATCTTTGCCAATCGTCTCAGTACGAGCCATATCTTTAGGCAACGGGCTTAGCTGGGCATGCTCCACATTTCTCCAATACTGATTCTCTTGCTTCATCACTGCGCTATCTGCAAACGCAGACAATTGTTCTGCCCATTGTTTAAACGAGATCGTTTTTTGAGGAAGCCGGATTTCTTGACCTCTCAAGAACTGATCTTGCCCTGTCTGAATATCTTCATATAAAATACGCCATGATACCCCGTCTACCAATAAATGATGGATGGCAATAAGCAGGTGATCCCCTTCAGTACATTGGAACAACCCAAGTTTGATCAAAGGTCCGTGAGACAGATCCATACCACTCTGAATTTCTTTTGCTTTATTTTCAATGAATGATGCAGGATCAACCTCATTCTTCAGGTCAATGATCTCCAGACTGTATAATCCTTCTTCGTCTGCCCCTCGATTCCACGCTTCATATCCGCCTTCAGGCGCTTGTCGATAAAGGATACGGAGAGCATCATGCTGTTTAACGATCTTATTCATGATGCTGTGAATAAAGCGAACATCAAACCCTTTTTCACGAAAGAACATCATTTCCTGATTGTAATGATGTGCGTCCACCATATTTTGATCAAAAAACCAGCGCTGAACAGGTGTCAGCTTCACTTGTCCCGTAACTTCCCCTTGGTCAGAAATAGTGCTCACAGATGTAACGTGTTCACTCAACTCTGCTACTGTTGGATAGGTGAAGAAATGCTTCATTTCCACTTTATACCCTGCTTGGAGCAGTCGTGAGGAAACTTGAATACATTTAATCGAATCGCCCCCGAGTTCAAAGAAATGATCAGATGTGCTAACCTTTTGAACACCAAGCACAGCTTCCCAGGCAGCGACGATCGCTTGTTCTACAGCGTTTTGTGGCGCCATATACTCGGTACCTTTTTGCATACGTTCTTGTGGAGATGGCAATGCCTTTCGGTCAACCTTCCCATTGGAAGTTAACGGTATATGCTCTAAGTGAACAAAATAAGACGGGATCATATAATCCGGAATTTCATCTGCTAACACCATTCTGATTTTCTTCGCTGTCAGTGAGCTGTCGCCTTTCCAGTACGCACACAACTGCTTCGAACCATCCTCATGCTCACGGGCAATAACGACCGCTTCCTGAATGGAATCTATTTGCAAAAGCGCAGTCTCCACTTCGCCAAGCTCAATTCGGTAACCGCGAATTTTCACTTGATGATCGATTCGTCCCAGATATTCAATATTTCCATCCGGCAGCCATCTTGCGGCATCTCCAGTGCGATACATTTTCCCATCTGTAATCCAGGGATGATCAACAAATTTCTCTGCGGTTAAATCAGGTCGGTTCAGATAACCTCTGGCAAGGCCCTCACCAGCTACAACTAATTCTCCCTGAACACCGATTGGTTGAAGGCGTTGATGTTGATCCAAAATATAGGTCTGCAACGTCGGGATTGGTTTGCCAATATTGCTCTTTCCAGCATGTATTTCAATGTCGGTTATTTCCTTATACGTTACATGAACCGTTGTTTCGGTTATCCCATACATATTAATTAACTGGATAAATGGATATTTCAGCTTCCAGTCCTTCAATAACAAGGGATTGAGGGCTTCTCCTCCAAAAATCACTTTTCTTAATTCCAAATCTGCTTCATGATCTGACAGTTCTTCCTGAAGAAGATGATAGAAATACGTTGGCGTTTGATTCAAAATCGTCACTTGCTTGTCTTTTAACAATTGTAGAAATTGTTCCGGACTTTTGGCCGTCATTTGAGGTACGATAACCAGTTTTCCTCCATAGAGTAATGCCCCGTACATTTCCCATACCGAAAAATCAAAACAAAAAGAATGGAATAATGTCCATGTATCTGATGCGTTAAAATCAAACAAATTCTTACTATTGAACAACAATCGCACCACATTTTTATGTTCAATACATGTCCCTTTTGGTTTACCTGTCGTTCCTGAGGTATAAATTACATATGCCAGGCCTGTTGGTACAGCAGTCATTCCCAAGTTGGAATGATCTTCATGATAGGACTCAGGTAGATCCATGCAAACGACCTCTCCTGCAAAAGAGATGCGTTCTTGCAAATGACTTTGCATTAATAATACATGTACACCCGAATCCTGTAGCATGTAGTTTATACGATCCTCTGGATATTCAGGATCAATCGGCACGTATGCGCCCCCCGCTTTCAAAATCGCAAGGATTCCTACAACCATGTCTAGCGAACGATCAGCGATGATCCCGGTTAACTGATCATTTTGAATGCCTTTAGCCTTCAGCATTCTTGCCAATTGGTTGGCTTTCTCGTTCAGCGCTTGATAGGTCAAATGTTGATCCTCGAATACAACCGCAACGTGTTCAGGAGTTCTTGCCGCTTGATCCTCAAACAGTCCATGAATTGTCTTGTCCATTGGGTATTCAGCCATAGAATCATTAAACTGCTCCAAAATTTGTTTTTTCTCCTGTGTTGTAGTCAAGTCAATGTCATGGATAGGGATAAGCGGATTGTTGACCACTTGCTCCAACATCTGAATCAAGTGACCTTGAATGCGTTCTACGCTTGCCCGATCATAGACGTTAGCATTGTAATAGAACATGAATTTCATGGATTGGCCTGGTTTAATAATCAGGTTAAAATCATAGTTCGTTTGTTCATCTGCTTCTACATTCGTAATCCGAAGGGCTGTCTCTTCCTGATCCCCAAACTGTTCCATAATGCCCTGTACAGGATAATTCTCAAATATCAGGATGTGATCAATCAAATTTTGCTTTTGCGATGTTTCCGCTTGAATCTCGTATAGCGGATACGTGTCATGTGGATGCGAAGCGACAGCATATTCCTGATTCCGCTTCATAATCGCTGCAAATGTCTCGTTACCTTGAGTCTGAATACGTACAGGAATGGTATTGATGAATAAACCAATGATTCGCTCCACTCCAACAATCGCCGCAGGTCTGCCCGACACCACGCTTCCGAATACAACATCCTCACTGCCGTTATAGATCTGTAGTAACATTCCCCAGGCTGTCTGCATGAACGTATTCAGCGTCACCTGATTCTGACTGGCCACTTGTGCGATCTGTCCGGTTAATTCCTGACTAAGTGTACAAATCATATGCTCTGAATGATATTCATTACTCTTCGTAATGGAATGTTCTTTTGGCAAAGTAGTCTGCTCATCATAACCTTGCAAATAGTCACGCCAGTATTTCAGGGACTCTTCATGATCTTGGTTGTCCAGCCATTCAATATAGTGTTTGTATGGAATTGTACTCTTTGCCTCCAGTTTTCGTTGTTCCTGAATAGCAAAGTATCCATCAAACAACTCTTGGATTACAAGAGATAGGCACCAGCCATCCATCAAAATATGATGATAATTCCAAATGAAACGATAGGTTTGGTCCTGCGTTTGCAAGATCGAAATACGCATTAACACATCCTGAGACAGGTCGAAACCTTTTATTTTATCTGCTCTTGTATATTCTGCCACGTATGCTTCACGATCTTTTTCATTCATCTCACGCAAATCTTCGTATACTAGCCCATTCCGTTTATGACGGTATACCACTTGCAGGGGGCCATTCTTCCATTTGCTATGAAAATTTGTTCTGAGAATGGAATTACGCTGCATCAACTGATCCAGACTCTTCGTAAAAGCTTCCACGTCTAACGAGCCATGAAGATCGAGCGTCGTTTGAAGGAAATACGCTTCCGATTTTGAATGAAGCAAATGATGAAAGAACATGCCATTTTGCATCGGTGACAAAGCATATATATCTTCGATTTCACCAATATGCTCAGATTCTTGAACAAATCCTTCTAATTCTTCAATCGTAATTCCTTTTAACGTTAGATCACTTGGTGTACATTCCGGCCTCTCTTTTGTCACACAATGTTTCACGATTTCTTGCAGATGATCTCTAAAATATGTTGCCACTCGCTCCATCGTTTCTTTTTGATATTGTGTGCGACTATACCGAAGGGACAACGTCAATTTGCCTTCCACAATTAAAGCATTCATATCGATAAGAACATTTCTTCTGTGATTGTCGCTTGCTGTTATTCCGCCTGGATAGGGAGAGATCTGCATCCCACTATTCTGAAGATCCTGATCAAATTGTCCCAGATAGTTAAAACTAATTTCAGGATTCAAGGTATATGGAGTTTCTTGCTGATGTGCACTTAAATATCTTAAAATACCATAACCAATCCCTTTTTTAGGGATTTGACGAATCATTTCTTTGTTTGTTTTGATGAGAAAAGACATATTAGAACTTGCTTCCATATCAAGTACAACCGGATACTGGCTCGTAAACCATCCAATCGTTCGTGTAATATCGAGATCCGGTAAAATTTGTTCTCTTCCATGTCCCTCCAGATTGACCAGCACTTTATCCATGCCCGTCCATTGGTGAATAGACATGCCTAATGCATGGAGCAGCAAATCGCTAATCTCCGTTTTATAAGCACGATTCGCTTGTTTTAATAATTGTTCCGTTTCTGCCGCTGACCATTCCATCGTGATCTCTTCACTGTCTTTTTCCAGTGCATGATCCGCTTCAAAATCTGTAGGTAACGGCTTATAGGTTACTTTTTCAATTTCGTTCCAATATGCAATTTCTTGCGTTATCGCATCACTGTTCGCATACAACTGGAGCTGTTCTGCCCATAATTGGAATGAAGCCGTTTTTTGCGGTAGTTGAATGGGTTGTCCATCACTTAATTGTTCATAGCCCCTCGATAGGTCTTCGATCAAAATTCGCCATGAAACCCCGTCGATGACTAGATGGTGAATAACGATGAGTAAATGGTCTCCGTCTGCACATTGAAATACGCCCAGCTTCATCAAAGGTCCACGTTCCAAAGTGAACATGCTTTGCATTTCATTTGCCTTCTTCTCGATTTCTTGAGACGGATCTTCCAATGACTGGAAGTCCATCACTTCAAGTGTATATAAGGGGTCCTTTTCCTGCCCTTCATTCCACGCCTCATAACCCTGTTCTGTAAGGCGATATGCCGTACGAAGTGCATCATGATGCTCACTCAGTTTATCGAATACACGGCGAAGTGTGGCTTCGTGAAAACCTTCTTTCCGATACAGCATCACGGACTGATTATAATGATGGGCGTCCACCTTGTATTGCTCAAAAAACCAATGCTGGATTGGAGTCAGCATTACTTTACCAGTGATGATTCCCTGTTCTGACAGGGTACTTATGGGTTGAACATAGGGAATCAAGCTTGCTATGGTTGGATTTTTAAACAGATGATCCATCTGCACCTGGTAACCTGCTTGATATAATCTTGAAGAAACCTGAATGGATTTAATCGAATCTCCTCCAAGCTCGAAGAAATTATCCAAAATCCCAATGTTCTCTACCCCAAGTACCTCTTCCCAGATCGATACAAGTTGTTGTTCCACCATCGTTCGGGGTGCTTCGTACTCCTTTCCCTTTAACATATGTTCTTTGGGAGCAGGCAGCGCTTTGCGATCTATTTTCCCGTTAGACGTGAGCGGCATCTGATCCAGCTGTATAAAATAGGACGGAATCATGTAGTTTGGCAGCTGCTGGGACAGCGCCTCCCGCAGTTCCCCGATCGTGATTGCATCCTCTCCTACCAGGTATGCACATAATTGTTTGGTTCCCGTTTCATCTTCTCTGGCTATGACGATGGCCTCTTTTATCTGGGTACTATTTAGAAGAGCCGTCTCCACTTCACCAAGTTCAATCCGGTGTCCACGAATTTTCTCTTGATGATCTACCCTTCCTATATACTCTATGTTCCCATCGGGCAGCCATCTTGCGAAGTCACCTGTCTTGTACATTTTTGTTCCCGAAACAAATGGATCATCCACGAATTTCTCCGCCGTCAGTTCTGGACGGTTCAAGTAACCTCTGGATAGCCCTGCTCCGGCTACACATAACTCTCCCTGAACTCCAATAGGCTGCAATTCATTCCGTTCTCCTAAAATGTAGACTCTATTGTTCGCAATAGGCTTCCCGATTGAGATATTTTGATCTGCCGACTTGATCGACAGAACTGTGGATACAACACTGTTTTCGGTGGGCCCGTACTCATTACACACTTCGATACGTGGATTGATGCGCTGCAATTTGTGTATTAAGGCAGGAACAATCTTCTCACCCGCAGCCACCACATTTTTCATGGATACCCAATCTTCCGAGCTTACTTGTTCCAAAAGGGTCATCAAGAAACTGGGTGGACTTTGGATGTGCGTGATTTGCTGTTTTTTGACCATCGTATTGATGGCTATAGCATCTTTGCACTGTTGCTGGTTTAACAAATACACGGTCGAGCCAGATATCATCGGACCAAAGAAATGAGTAATAAATGAATCAAAAACGAAAGGATTCAGCATTAATACCCGATCATCTCCGGTAAAATGATAAAAATCCGATTTCCATTGCAGGGAGTTCACAATGCTGGCATGTTCAATCATCACGCCTTTGGGATGACCTGTTGTTCCAGACGTGTAGATCATGTATGCCAAATCACTGGAGATCGCTCCATCTACCAAATTTAAATGATGATCATGGTGATTTATTTCAAAATCCAGAATGACACATGTCCCTGCAAAATGTTCAGGTTTCTGTATATGACTTTGATGCAGCAACCAAGCCACTTTTGAATCCTCAAGGATATAGTGAATACGGTCTGCCGGATATTCCGGATCGATTGGGACATATGCCCCGCCAGCTTTTAAAATACCGAATAAACCTATGATCATCTCAAGTGAGCGCTCTGCCATAATGC
The DNA here is from genome assembly GCF_014842675.1 of Paenibacillus sp. CFBP 13594. Taxonomy (NCBI): domain Bacteria; kingdom Bacillati; phylum Bacillota; class Bacilli; order Caryophanales; family Paenibacillaceae; genus Paenibacillus; species Paenibacillus sp. CFBP 13594. The sequence continues at coordinate 387,963 of NZ_JACYVQ010000001.1, read as the reverse complement.
CAACGAACTGACCCGCCTGCACCCCCTTAGCTTGAAGCAATCGGGCCAATTGGTTGGATTTTTGATTTAACTCTCTGTACGTTAACTGTCTATTCTCAAATACGACTGCCGGATGGTCCGGTGTTCGTTCCACCTGTTCTTCAAATAATTGATGAATCGTCTTGTTCTGTGGATACTCAACCCTTGTATCGTTAAAGTCATATAACAGCTTGTTTCGATGAAACTCTGATAACATATCAACTTGACATAGCTCCAGATCAGGTTGGTTTAGAACTACGGAAAATAATTGGTCAAGATGTTCAACAATTTGTACCATATAATCCCGATCATAACGATCATCATCATAAACTAATCTTAACTGAATGGAGTCGTTCTCCAGATCAAAGTGGAACATTGTCGTCGCTTTTACGTGATTTTCATCAAGGGCAGGATGAATTTCATTCAACGAAACCAAGGTGTGAATTAGAGGTACATGGTTCGAATCATACTGAACATTTAAACGTTCAACCATTTTTCTGAAAGGGATTCGTTGATGCTGAATGGCTTCCGTTAAACTGATCTTCACTTGATTAAATAAGGATTTGAATGACATTACATGATTGATATTATTTTTTAAGACAAGAACCTTATTCGAGAGCGATAGATCATTGTTCTTTTCTTCCATCGTTGGTATGCCAATAATCATCTTGGTTTCATTCGTGTATTTATATAACAGGCACTGAACTCCGGTTAATAATATCGTGTAAATGGCCATAGGAGCATTTCGCGACATGGACTTGATTTTATGTGAAACATCGGCTGACAAAGACTTATATATATCATTCTGGTGCTGCGTATCGTCTGGGTGTTTGGAGGTTGTCTTGCAATAAGGCAAATGAACAAGATGATCCTCATCTTCAAATCGGCTTGCCCAATACGATTCCTGTTTCTTAAAAATAGACATACGGCACCCCGATCACTTTATATTTTTAGGTTAGCTTAGAAGAAATCTACTTCAATTAGATCAGCCAGCGTATCCTCATCTATTAATTCTTCAACCAATTGAATCTTCTTGATTTCAATATGAGGGTCGTTGACAATCGTTGTTAATATGACCAACAGATTTTGTGACATCGCTTCAATCGTTGTTTTCTCAAATAAAATCGTACTGTATTCAAAGGCCACTTCTAACTTGTGTTGCAATTCGGTAACATACAACGTTAAATCGAATTTGGATACTCTCGTATTTGGAGCATAAGGCTTACAGGTTACCCCATCCATCTGAATCTCTGAAGCATCTGTATTCTGCAATACAAACATGGTGTCAAACAACGGATTCCGCCGAGCATCTTTGGTTACATTCACTTTCTCAATCAATTCTTCAAACGGATAATCCTGATTCTCATATGCGTTCAACATATTTTCTTTGACTTCCAGCAGATACTCCGTAAAAGTTTTATCCGCGGCAGGATAATTTCGAATAGCCAGTGTATTCACAAACATGCCCATGACCGGCTCCAGCTCAGCATGTGTCCTGCCTGCAATCGGCGTACCCACGATGATATCTTCTTGCCCGCTGTATTTAGATAATAGAATGGTATAGGCGGCTAATAGAGTCATATATAACGTTGTTCCTGTCCGTGCTTCCACGTTCCTTAAGCCTGGAAGGATGTCTTCTTGCAAAACAATGTCCAATACATCTCCCGCATAACTTAGGGTTTCAGGTCTTTCATAGTCTGTTGGCAGATCCAATAGCGGGATACTCTCATCAAACACAGTAAGCCAATACTTCTCCTGCTTTTTCATCCGCTCACTATGAAGCTGTATTTGCTGCCATTCAGCATAGTCCTTATATTGAATTCGAAGAGGAGATAGCTCCTCTCCCTTATAGAACTGGCTAAGTTCAGTCATCAGAAGATGCACGGATAGTCCGTCTGCAATGATATGGTGGAGATCTACCAGCAATACATGACGCTCCTGCTGAAGTTCAATAAGTCCCACCCTCATAAGAGGTGCTTGCCCGAGATCAAATGTGCGAACAAACTGTTCAATGCGATCTTCGATCTCTTCTTCCGTTGACTCGATCAATTCAATTCCAAAGTTCACTTTAGGGTATACGATCTGTTTCGGTTCTCCGTGTATGACTTTGAATGCGGTCCGAAGCGATTCATGACGATGAATCAATTGTTGGAATGCTTTTTCCAATCGGATCCGATCAAGCGATCCTTCCAGCATAAACATACCTGACATGTTGTACATGAGTTCCTTGCCAGCTTTGATGCTCATAATGTACATTCTCATTTGGGCCGAAGAAATAGGATAATACTCTTTTTCCTCTACTTGAGGAATGGACACTACTACATCCTGTTCCATTTGTTCAATAGATTGAGCCATCTGTTCAATGGTCTGCCATTCAAAGACGTTTCTAACCGATATACGGATATTCAGCTTTTGATTGATTTTGGCGGCCAGCTTGGTCGCACGTAAAGAGTTGCCTCCTACATCAAAAAAACTGTCTTTTACACTGATTTTTTTCACGGCAAGCACAGCCTGCCAAATAGGCAGCAACTGTTTTTCCACCCCAGTTTGGGGTTCTATATATTCACTTCCCGTTTGTATGTTTTCTTCTGGACTCGGAAGCGATTTGCGATCGATTTTCCCGTTCGATGTCAGAGGCATGTGATCCAAGTGTATAAAGTAGGCTGGAACCATGTAATTCGGCAACACCTTAGAGAGGCTTTGTTTTAGCTCTCCCACCGTCAGCGTGGAATCCGCTGTAAAGTATGCACATAACGATTTGTCCCCGTGATCATCCTCATGTGCAATGACGATAACTTCTTTCACACACTCTAGATCTAACAGCGCCGCTTCGACTTCTCCTACTTCGATCCGGTATCCGCGAATCTTAATTTGGTGATCCATTCTTCCCAAATACTCGATATGGCCACCGGGAAGCCATCTCACCAAATCTCCCGTTTTGTACATTGTCGCTCCCTGGACAAACGGATCACGTACAAATTTTTCTGCTGTCAGCTCAGGTAAATTCAAGTATCCTCTCCCCACCCCATCGCCAGAGATACATAATTCCCCTATGACGCCTACAGGCTGAACTTTGCCATGTTTGTTCAATACATACAGGCGATTATTTCCTAATGTTCGACCAATCGGTAGGTGAGCTCGTTGATTCGCTGTATCCAGGTGTTCTGGAAGTACACGGTATGTCGCAACATCCACACAACATTCTGTTGGACCGTACACATTAATTATGGTTGGAGGCGTTTTATGATTGAGAGCAAATAAGGATGTGATTTCATTTACACTTTGCTGAGAAAGAGCTTCACCGCCAATGAGCATATATTTTAGCGATATGCCTTGAACGTTTTTTGCCTTCGAAAGTAATTTCAGGTGCGCAGGCGTACCGTCTGTCAAATCAATTTGGTGGTGCTGATAATAATTCATTAAATCTTGTCCATCCAGTACTGTGTCCTTGTCTACAATAAACAAGGCATGTCCTGACAGCAGTGCGCCAAAAATCTGCTTCACAGATGCATCGAAATAGTAAGGCGCAAGTAAAGCAACATGCATACTACTATGCTGATCATCTATCACTTGACTGTACAACGCTTTAACCAAGTGATGAACCTGACGATGTTCGATCATCACACCTTTTGGCATGCCTGTTGTGCCTGAAGTATAGATCACATAAGCCAACTGCTCGGAATTCCCCGCTGGTTCCAGATTCGACAGATTAGCTGCATAGGTTTCTTTATCGTCCAAATCAATCATTTTTCCATTAAACGATACCAACTGCTTCAAATGCTTTTGCGTGACTAACAACGTGGCCCCCGAATCATGCAGGATATAGCGGATACGCTCGTCAGGAGAATCCGGATCAATCGGTACATACGCCCCGCCTGCTTTTAGAATGCCAAAGATGCCAACGATCATATCAATCGAACGATCTGTCAGAATACCTACAAATTGATCCTGCTGCACTCCCTCAGCTCTAAGCGTATATGCCAATTGATTCGCCCGTTCGTTCAGTTGACGATACGTCCATTGCTCATCTCCAAAAGCAACGGCTAATTGATCGGGTGTCCGTTCCACCTGTGCTTCAAATAATTCCTGGATGGTCTGATCACGGGAATATTCTATGTTGGGTTCATTAAAGTCATATAAAAGAACGTTCTGCTCATGTTCAGACAGCATTTGAATATCGGACAAGACAATATCCGGTTCGATCACAATGTCTCTGAGGATGTTGAACAGATGTGTTTTCATTCTGTCGATGGTATCCCGTTCAAACAGCTCCGTCTTGTAATTAAAGTGCATTTCCAGACACTCGTTATCATCCTCAACGATGAACATCAGGTCATATAACGATACACCGACATTTAATTCTCTAACTTTAAAGCTGCAATCCTGTTCTTGCCGTTGATTCAACGCGGTATTTAAGAAGATATACATCGTATTGAAAAGTGCTGTCCCGGTTGTATCCCGATGTGTGTTTAAATTCTCTACAAGGTTGTCAAAAAGATAGTCCTGGTTATCCAATGCATCCAGGGATTGTTTTTTTATTTCCTCGAGATAGGATCGAAACGACTTATTCCCCACCGGCTGTGATCGAATCGCTACCGTCTGGATAAAGACACCTATCATATTCTCGACATCCGGATGGTTCCTTCCTGATGTTGGCGTGCCTACAATCATGTCTTCTTGTGCTGTGTATTGATGAAGCAGCACATTATACGCTGCCAATAACACCATAAACATCGTAGTTCCCGTTTGTTTCGCAAGCTTCTCCAGCGACTGCTTCAAGTGTGCGTCCAACACAAATGACAATCTTGAACCTGCCGAAGTTAAATGAGCTGTCCGAACAAAATCAGTAGGCAGATTAAGGTTCGGGAGTTCTCCTTTGAATTGATCCAGCCAATATTTTTCTTGCTGCTTATAAGACTCTCCTGCCAGAAATTCTTTCTGCCAAGCTGCAAAGTCTTTGTATTCAACCTCAATGTCCGACATGTTTCTTCCGTCATACACATCAATCAGTTCATTCGCAAGAATGCCAACGGAATATCCGTCCGATATAATATGATGCATCTCAATGAGGATCTCTACATGATCATCGTCTATACGAATGAATTCGGCACGTATTAACGGCGCTTTGGAGCAATCAAATGGTTTGGCAAACGTCATAACATGTTGTTCGAATGAAGCAGAGCTTTCCTGAGATCGTTGTACTTCAAAATCAATCGTTGGAGCAATACGCTGGTAAAGCTCTCCATCCATCAGATGGAAACTGGTGCGAAAAGCTTCGTGACGGTGCACGATTTGTTCCAATGACGAAATTAGTTTAGCTTCATCGATATTTCCTGTGACCGTGATATGGCCGCACATGTTCTGAAACACACTATTTGGCTCAAATTGATCCAAAAAGTAGATCCGTTGTTGTGCAGATGACGTCTCATAGAATTCCTTGACGTCCAATGCCTTAATCGGAATGAATGTTTCCTTATTCTCGCCTGTAATCAGACTCGCTAGCTCCTTCAGACTTTGATTGTTGAAAAATTGAACGATTGAAATTTTATGATTAAGCTGCTCATGTACCTTTGAAAGCATTACTGTCGCCTTGAGCGAGTTTCCTCCGAGAACAAAAAAGTGATCATGTCTCCCCACTTGATCAAGCGATAATACGTCCTCCCAGATTAAAGCCAGCTTTTTCTCCACGTCATTGACTGGAGGCTCGAATATGGCTGCATGATTAACGTGAGGAAGACGCTCCGTAACAAACCGATTATACATTCCCTGTAATTGGTCCTGTTGCTCGGATGAGAACAACGTCAAAGACGAAATTTCAGCCTCTGGATGACTCACCATATGTTGCAGCAAACCTTTAAATCCTTCAGACCACAGTTTCATCATCTCAGGTCCAATGAGATCGGTATTGTAATCAAAATCCAGGTACAATTCATGGCTAACATCCGTAATATTAAGAAATAAATCGTAAGAAATATGTTTGATCGGATACGACATGAATTCAGTCTTGATATTTTCAAATTGAAGATGATGAATCGTTCTGTCCATATTGAATAAAATCCGGGTATCCGGTGCAGTCATAGGAGCAAGCTGTTCGGATACGAGGGTCAATGGAACATGCTGATGCTTCATGACAAGAGCCAGCGTTTCCTTGAGCTGAAGAACATGGTCTACAATGGACTGCTTCGTTAACAAGGCATGATGAACAGGTACAATGTTGACACAGTTGCCAATCAGCGCATTTTTTTGCATATGAGACTGACCCGCTGTAGGCACCCCGATGACAAGGTGTGATTGCCCTGTTAGTTGATGCAAATATAAATGAAACGCTGCAAACATCGTTACAAACAAACTGCTCTTATTATTGATACTTAACGTTCGCAAAGACTCTGTTAATTGATTATCCAACTTGATGGAATATCGTTCACCAGCAAATCCCTTGGGCACATCATCAGACGGTGCCGATGGAAGTGTAAAATTGGGATAGGATAAGGAGAATTGCTCCCTCCAGAACTGAATTCCTTGGGTAAATGCCCCTTTTTCATGCTCAAGTCGTTGCCACGTTAGGTATTCACGAAATGGAGTCGTTTCAGGCAATCGAACGGGAACCCCTCGGACCAGAGCAGAATAGGTATGTTCCAACTCTTGAATAAATAAAGCAATCGACCAGCCATCAGCAATAATATGATGAAATGTCAGTACCATAAAATGTTGATTTGCTGCCAGCTTAAGCAAAGTGATTCTAAAAAGCGGTTCCCCAGACTGTAAATCGAAGGCTTCATTTGCATCGGCAGATAACCAATTGGAAATTTCATGTTCTTGGTTCTCACCATCGTGTGCTGAGAAATCCAGCCATGTGCACTGAAACTCCATTACAGGCTGAATTTGTTGTGTTTCACGATCGGCATGAATGACTGTTCTCAGAGCTTCATGACGCTGTGTAATCTGATTTACGGCCTTATCCAACGCAGAAGGTTTCAGTTCGCCTGTCATTTTTAAAATAACACTCTGATTTAATGCAGCATTTGCATCTTCCCCATGTAATGAAGTTAATAACAATTGTTTTTGCTCTAAAGAGAGAGAGTATTCCGAAATAGGCGTGCTACCAGGGATAAATTCCCACTCACGGAGTTCATGGATCGTCTCTTTTACGATCTTGATGATGGTATCCATGTCTTCCATTGAATGCGCAGTCGATATAAAACAGTTACGGCCTTCCCAAATATATAAACCTTTATACATTAAATGGTAGAAGAATAATTCCATATCTCCAAATGATATAAATCGAAATAATGATCCATAGTTCACCATTTGCATCGGTACATTCGCTGTTTTGAAAAACGCATTTAATTCTTTAACAAGATAATCTGTTTTTTCATTTAATTCCTTATATAAGGTTTCTGCTTCAGATTGAAGATACTGTAGTACCGTTAACATCACTCTCATCGTAAGAGGGTGTGTACAGAAGGTTCCACCGACAAACGTTTTCTTATCTGCATCGGAAGGGTAAGAATCATCACCAAAGTTCCAGGTTCCACCATCTACCGGATTCATAAATTCAGCCTTACCCGCGACTATGCCAATAGGCAGCCCGCCACCGACCACTTTCCCATACGTAACCAGATCTGCTTGAACACCAAACCAATCCTGTGCTCCACCCAGACCAATTCTAAATCCAGTGATGACCTCATCGAAAATAAGTGCAATCCCAAATTGATTTGTTATTTCTCTAAGTTCCCGTAAGAATTGTGTTGGCTGCATATCAGGTCTTCGACTTTGCACCGGCTCTACAAGCACAGCAGCCAATTCATCACCCAGGTTCTGAATTATATCCAGGGACTGCGGATGGTTATAATTAAGAATAATCAAATCTTCCATAGCGCTATTAACAATACCAGGAGCCATAGGCAGCGCAGACGATAAAGCATCCCCAGGATTCGCTACACCCAACACCCCATCATGTGTACCATGATATGATCCGGAAAATAATACAACTTTGGAACGCCCCGTTGCCGCCCGCGCTAAACGAAGTGCAACCATGACAGCTTCTGTTCCTGAATTATAAAATGCGACACGCTCTACACCTGTCAACTCGGAAATTTTAGCTGCGACATCTCCTGCCAAGTCTGACATAGGGCCCAATGGAGGCAATTGTTCCTGGAGGCTGTCTGCTATTACATTTTGAATAAAAGCTGGATTATGGCCAAATAGATTTACACCAAATCCCATCGTCAGATCCAAATACTCATTCCCATCCAGATCCCATAACTTAGATCCCTCTGCACGTGTTGAAATAATGGGATACACCATTTCCTTCCAATACGAGCGAAATCCAGACACATTGCGATTATTCGCATGAACCAAACGTGTTTGGCCTGTTTTTAATTTTGAACCTTTGGTTCTTGCGGTATACTTGGCTATAAATTGTTCAACATACTGGTTCTGAAGCGGTGATAATCCGCTCTCTTCATGAATCTTCAACGATTGATACGGTATAAAAGGTTTGGCTTCCTTCGATTCCGAATTGGGTTGGATTTCTTTGGTTGGTTTGGTCTCATGATGTTTCATTTCCAAAAGAGGCGATTGAACAGCATTCATTTGCTCGCCTAACAACACATTCAAACTTTTTAATTGGGACTCCATGAGCTGAATGGCAGACATCACAATTTGTTCCGACACATTCCCTGATGATTTTGCCGTGTTTATATTGTTCACAGATGCCAGATTTCGTTGTTCAGTATGCTCCTGAACTGTTTGATTGTTTATATTTTCAGATACATCATGATGCTTTATATTCTCTGACACATATTTAACTAAGGAATTAATATTTGTAAGGGTTTCAAAAAACATTTCCATCGGGATATCCAAACGGAACAGCTCTGAGATCTCCTTCTGAATTTGCACAAGAATAATGGAATCCAATCCCATTTGGAGAAAATGAGCTTGATGATCCAGCTCTTCCAACTTCAAACCAGATGCACGACTGATACTTGTTTTAATCTTTAATTCAATATCGTTTGCATTCATCTCCATTTGAACCTCATTCCTCTCTGACCTATGTCCCGCTGGTATCTGATGTTTGACTTCAATCCAACACCGCTTCTGTTCAAATGGGTATAACGGTAATGGAATTTTCCGAATGACTTCATGATTATAAAACCTTTCCCAATCAATCACTGCCCCCAGTGTAAATAACTTGCCGAGTTCATTTAAAGATTCTACCTTGCCCTGAGCATACAGATGATCGGTAACAAGCGTCTTGTCTTTTTTGGCATAACCAAAATAAACATTGGGCAGTTTACCCTCTCCGTTTGCAATTCGTTGCAATTTTTCATGTAATTCTTGTGTACTCGTGACTACGATGGCAAGCCGATAATCCAGATTAGCCCTTCCCGTACTGGCTGTATAACAGATTTGTTGAATGGAAACATCCGTGTGATCGGTTAGATATTCTTGATACGTTCTGACCAGTTCATCCAGCGCCCGTTCGGTGGCAGCAGACAGAACAAATAGATGAGGCTCTTGGGACATGCTTTTATCTACTGTTTTGGAAGGAACATATTCTTCGAGAACAACATGTGCATTCGTACCACTGAAACCAAAAGAACTAATCCCGCATCGTAATGGACCCTCTTCTTCACCAAAAGCCATTAATTCCTGATTCACATAAAAAGGGGAGGCTTCAAACTTAAGCAAGGGATTAGGCTTGTCAAAGTGAACCAATGGTGGAATCTTTCTCTGTTGAAACATAAGAATAGATTTAATTAATCCAGCGATTCCCGCCGCTTCAAAGCCATGTCCAATGTTAGCTTTGGCAGATCCGATTGCACAAAATTGTTTCCGATCCGTATATTTCTCAAAAGCTTTACGCAAAGCATTGAACTCAACCGGATCACCTAATTTTGTCCCTGTTCCATGTGCTTCAATAAAGTTAAGCGTATCAGGAGAAATGCCGGCTTCTTTCCATGCCTTTTCGATCACATGGGTCTGTGACTCCGGGTTAGGTGCTGTGATTCCTACCGTCTTGCCATCCTGATTAATCGCACTTCCCTTAATCACACCATAGATATGATCTCCGTCCTTAATCGCTTGCTGCATTGGCTTCAACATGATCGATCCAACACCTTCGCCAAATCCCGTGCCGTTGGCATCTTCGCTAAATGTTCTGGTCAATGCATCTGGAGATTCCATATCCAGTCCGATACTTATTGGTAATAATGCCGTTCGAATGCCTCCTGCGATTGCCATTTCACAATCTCCAGCGAGCAATCCTTTACATGCCATGTGGACAGCAACAAGTGAGGAGGAGCAAGCGGTATCAATCGTTAAGGCCGGGCCCTTTAAATTCAAGAAATATGCAATCCTGCTCGCCAGTACAGATGGTAAATTTCCAATGATATAATTTTTGAGTTCTGCGGGGTAACTCGCCGTCACCAGCCGTTCGTAATCATATCCAACTTTGGAATACCCCACGTACACGCCCACATTTCTTCCATTGATTCCTTCCCCTGCATACCCGGCGTCTTCAATCGTATGCCATGCCGTTTGCAAGAACATCCTTTGATTCGGGTCCATAAATTGAGCGGTTTTTGGGGTTATGCCAAAGAAAGAGTAGTCGAATTGATCAATTTGATCCAAGTAACCACCCTTGATCCATTGAATTTCGCTCATTTCACTTCGCATGGATTGTATATAATCCGCTGCGTCTATTATCCTACTTTCAGGGTAGTCCCGAATGTTATGTGTTCCATTTTCCAAAACACGCCAAAACTCGCTTGCATTTGATGCACCAGGGAGATTCAAAGACATACCGATAATAGCAATATCTTTGGATGACGTATGATCCTCTTGAGTTTGGTTGACTTTCACGGTCTCGCTGTAGCCTCTGGACAGATATGCTGCCAATTCAGTTATCGAGGGATAGGTAAAGAGGTCCGTAACAGCAAGTTCTTCTCCGTATTTTTGTTCTATACGTTCAGCGATTTGGGCCAGCTGTAATGAAGTTGCACCCATATCAAAATAGCTATCCTCAAGGTCAACCTTTTTCCCAACCAGCACTTCAGAAAATAGTGAAGTTAATTCACGTTCTATGACTCGAACCGAAACAGCAACCTTTCCTTTTGCCTTGTCATTGTCATTCTTGATCCAGTCATGGATGAAAGCAGATTCTGTTGAGAATTTGCCTGCTTCATACTGCTTGGCTAACTGATACCGCTGGATTTTCCCACTTGTTGTTTTGGGTAATTTTTTGATGGGCAGTACCTCTTTGACACTCCATCCCCCATGTTTGTATAGGTGTCTTTTGATTTCTTTAATATGAGGCAGGAAGTGTTCGATCTTTTTTTTGTACACGACAAACAAAACAATTTCTTCACTTTGACTATTCGAATCATACACACCACAAGCAGCAACTCTTCCGAGTTCAATATCATCTAATTGGATGGCGACACGTTCAATGTCATGGGGATATACATTTTTACCATTGATAAAGATAATGTCTTTTTCCCGCCCTGTTACAACCAGTTTTCCGTTCATGATGAAACCCAGATCTCCTGTATTCACCCATCCGTCGTGCGTTAATAACTTCTCCGTTGCTAGTGAATTATTATAATAACCTTGGGTGACGTTATCCCCCTTGATTTGAATTTTTCCAATAACCAAATCGGGAACACTGTTCATTTCCTCATCGCAAATTCTAAGATGGCAATAATCAATTGCTTCGCCAACGGCAACAAATGATGCCACATGTTGAGCATGTTTCTCGACTTCGATGACACGCTCCCCTAAGTTCAGATGATCCCGGTGAACGTACACCGCAGTAAATTCTTCTTCTACCTTGGGAAAGGAGACGGCAACAGAGGCCTCTGCTAATCCATATACGGTAAACATGGCTGTTTTCTTTAAGTGATATGCTGACAATACATTTAGGAATTCATCACACACTTCGGGTAATATAGGTTCCGCCCCATTATAGATGACTCTGACAGATGACAGATCCCATCCCTCCGCTTTGTCTTCGCGAAAGAAATTCAGGAAGTATTTATAACCAAAGTTAGGGGAAGACAGTATGGTTGCTTTATGTTCATTTACTTTTTTCATCCATAGAATCGGTTTGCGAATAAATAATTCCGTTGGGAGCAAGTACTGATGAATTCCTGCCACGAGGGGTACGAGATGAAATCCAATCAAACCCATATCATGGGTAAGGGGCATCCAGGAGAGAAAACTATCGTTTGAACTAATTTGTGTGCCATTAATAGCAGCACAAGTATTATAAATCAGGTTTCTATGGGTGAGCATAACGCCTTTCGGATCCCCGGTTGATCCAGAAGAGAATTGAATAAATGCCAAGTCATCAGACTGAGGTTCAACTATATTATTAATAGATTCATAATGATATATGGTGTCTTGGATCAGATCCGTTCTGACTTCTAATTGATGATGGAAATCAAACATGTCATGTTCCAAAACAAATCTCTTCATTTTATCCAGCACCTTCTCAGATGCAATCAGGAAAGGGTTATTTAGCAAATTCCAAATACGGCATACTTTCAAGTTTTGTTCTTCATCTTCACCAATACTTACAGGGATAGGGATCATTCCACCGAGTATACAAGCCCAGAATGCGACTAAAAACCGTTTGTTTTCTTGAATCTGAAAAATAATCTCTTGTTTAGGTTTAATTCCGATGGCTTGTAGATAACCTAAATACCCTTGTGCCTCAGTAAATAATTGATGATAAGATATAAAAGTTTCACGTTTGTCCGCATCGATAAAACGAATACCTCGGTCCGTTATTTTACCTCTGTCGCGGATAATATCCACTAATGTTTGAAACTGATTAGTATACATATCTCTCCTCCAAATGAATCATCTCTAACATGCTTATCTAATTATTTACACATATTTCAAGCAAAATTTTACCATAGAAATATATGTAAAATCAATCAATTTATTGTTACTTTATGGTAAAAAATAGAGATTGATTTTTGGATTATTGACATATTTATTACCAATATCTGAAGCTTCAACAAGTTCAGATGCATTAAAAGACAAAAAGACTACCTTATAAAAAGGCAGTCTGTCGCTGTAATACAGATCTTGCAAAAGAACAGAACGAGTACTAGATTGCATCAATCAACGCGGTTCCATCCAATGGAATTTTTTTTGCTATAATAATGGAATGACATACCTGTAGAGCATCATTTATCTCTTCTTCACTAAGTTCATATTCATTGTTGTTTACTTGTTCCTTTGCCCGTTGTAATTGGTGAAATAATGGCTCAACCGTTTGGGTGTATGATATCGAATCTGGGTTATAATTCCGTGAAATCAGTGCGGTTACTGTTAGTTCTGATAACAACTTTTTACGAATCGATATTCGTTTATTTTTCCTTTCTTGTGTATTGGTAAGCATTAGTAAATCGGAAGGCTGGCTTAGCGAGTAAGGTACAATACGCTTCGTTATTTTGCTCGTAAGACTAACTAACACATGTTTAGAACCCAACTCTATAACTTCAGTAACCCCATTTGCAACCAGATAGAGCATAGACTCTGACCATCTTACAGGCATCGTCATCTGCATGTTTAAATAATCAACGACAGATCGATCAGACTCATAGGGTGCTGCTGTAACATTGGAAATAATCGGGTATATTGCATGGGCATATTGATATTGATCCAATTCAACTTTGAATTGTTCTGCTGCGGTTTGCATCATGGGAGAATGATAGGGACCACTTACATTGATATAAGAATGTTTCGCTCTCAAAACTTCTGTCCTTTTAATAATTTCTTGTATAGAGTGCCGATGTCCCGAAATGACAAACTGCTGGCCAGCGTTCATACAAGCCACACAAGCAGGACGCTCGATCGTGGAAACTTGTTCGCATATGTTTTGAAGTGTATCTAAATGAATACCTGAAATGGCGGCCATGGTACCTTTCTGATCCGAGTCTGCATTGTGCATAATACTCCCTCGTTGTCTTACCAGTTTAATGGCGTCATGAAATGAGAGAACACCTGCGCATACCAGAGCCGAATATTCTCCCAAACTATGCCCAGCCAAATAAGCGGGTTCCATCCCTATTTCTTGCATATAAACTTGATAAGCAATGACACTAACAGTCAAAAGTGCAGGCTGAGCATTCATTGTCATTGTCAAATCAGCCATGCTACCTTCAAAACATAACTTTCTCAAATCGAAAGAAATGGCATCACTGGCTTCTTCAAATAACTTCTTAGCCACATCGAAGTTATTCCAAAAGTCTCTACCCATCCCAACCATCTGAGAACCTTGTCCAGGAAACAACAGAGCTACATTACTCATCCAGCATCCTCCATGTATCAACTTTATATTTCATGCACTTCGACAACATAAAACCAATAAATTCCTTGTTTTCAAAATTTATAATAAACTTTCATTAGGAGTTATGCAATAATAAAGTCAAAAGGAGGGTCATCTATTTCTATGAACGGAAACTCACGATTCTCCTTACCTGGAATCCTATACTGCAACGGACGTGAAAAAAAGACCCTGCAATAATATATGCAGGATCTAAAATAAGTTTTGGGACAAAGGGTGTACGTATTACCCGTTTTCCAGATTGTCTCATTACTTTATCAAGTGATCAATCCATACTTCACAAAACTATGATACAATCCATCTTCCTCTACTGTTCCAGTAATATCATCTGCAATGGCTTTCAGACCTGGCTTTGCATTACCCATGGCAATGCCGATGTTACAAAATTCCAACATCTCGGCATCATTCATGCCATCACCGATGGCAAATGTATCTTCTTGGGACATGCCCAGATGCTTCAGCAGATCGGCGATCGCAATGGCTTTGTGAATGCCAGGGATCATCAGTTCACCACTTCCTTCACCAAAGATCGGCACAGTGCACTGAATGACTTCGAATTTCCCTTCAAACTCTTGCTTGATTCGCTCAAACGGGATAGCTGAGCTCTCCAAGAAACATACTTTGTTCACATCATCCTTGTACAGATCGGCCTCTCCATACGTCAATCCGGCAATAAACGGGTGCGGTTTCAGCTCCTTCTTCTCTCTGGCTACAGGGTCATTCTCCACATCGCCATAGATACGGCGTTCCAGGTGAGGTTGAAGATTGCTACTCGCGTACAATGCCGAATTGGATTCAAGGTAGAAGTCAATGCCATTCTCATTAAAGAAATCGACCATATGTCGAACATCTTCCGCTGTTACCCTTTTGTGATATAACACATCCTTGCCAAACTCAACATAACCCCCACCTGCACCAATCAGACCATCGAATCCGACATCCCAGATGGAATCATAAATTTCTGCTTTGGATCGGCCTGTACATAAATAGAGCAGATATCCGTTCTCTCTGGCCTGTTTACAAGCCTTCTGTGCTGACAACGGAATGTTTCCATCATCGTCGACCAATGTGCCATCAATATCAATAAAAACAATTTTTCGCTTCGTTTTGTTCATCTGCCTAGCCCCCATCATGTATGTTGTTTATGTCTAACCGTGCGAGTGCCGACAGGCATTTTCCTTTTACAAAATTACCTATTCCGTGGTGTTCGCTGATCGATCAACTTCTCCAAAAATTCGGCAAAAGAATCCGCGTATACTTCAGGTTCCCCATTAAAATAATCCAAACGCATCACTTTGTACTCTCCAAGGTGATCTGCCGTCCGCGTATCAAAATAGTAATATTCATCTTCGTCCGGTACAAACAGTTCCAGCTTCCCTTCCTTCTTCGTGTCTTCGTCGGCAAGTCGGTATCTATACAAAATATCAGTGTCCGCATACTCTCGGTGTTCTGGAGGCGATATGGTCAGAATTCCGGTTCCACTTAACATCGCTATGCCATAATTCAGAAGCCACCAGCGATAGGACGGAGGTAACGGAAAGCCCAACTCCTGTTCAATTTCGGTAATCCAGCTCTCTTGAACTTGATGATTCGGGAACCAGCGTATAACCTCGGTATGCTCCAGTTTCTCAATCAGACTTGAATACATGGATAGATCTCCTCCAATACCATTGTAATGTCATTTGGTTATGATTACCTTCATCCCAACTTGTCCATATGTACAGTTTGCCAGTCATCATTTTCCTCAGCAATAACCGTATACCCTTGACGTTTCCAGAAATCTACGGCTCCTGGCAAGAAGCGATGTGTATGCAAGTAGAGTGTCGTATAGTGCATATCCTTCACCACATTCTCCAGTTCTTTTACCAGCAGGGAACCAATGCCGTATCTGCGATACGCAGGATCTACATAACATTTCACAATTTCGGCTGCGGACTGGGCTGCATATCGGCCGTCCACGGCCTGAATACGTCCATCATATGGTAATATCCCAATCGTTCCGACGATGCCCGCATCCCCTGTCATTGCAACAAGAAAAATCGATTCATTGGATTCCAGATAATGTTCTGTGAACTGCTCGAAATCCACAGGTAACCTCGTGTGATCCATCATGGGAAACACTTCTCTGCGTACACGCATGGCAAAATCAATGGCATCATGAATCTGGTGTGCCTGAACTGGTGTGACTGTCGGTATACTCTGAAGTTGTGTCAATAAATCCACATTCCTTATCCTCTGTATTAGGAGCTACCTCTCGGCCCTGCCTTAAATCTTGTTCATGCCAAAGCGGCTCACTTCATATCATCTTACCGAATTTATCCCTTCCTATCAATCTATCTACACTACTAACCAAATTAAAAACATGCCCTCACAGTCTGATAGAGTTCGCATACGATAAGGCGTGTCACAATCCATGTTGGAGGGAGAAACGCAAATGTGGTTATGGTTAGGTGTTTTTGGTTTCATTTCGCTAGCAATAATCGTGTTCGTGTATCGTTTTCTGGACCAACGTGCCGAGAGCAAGTTTCACCCACATGCCCCCAAGCAGCTCTTAGTCAAATTCAAGGAAGGTACAACACCAGATGAGATGCACACCCTTCACAAAAAAGGGAGATGTAAAGTCGCGGAAACATACGAGGATTTGGGTTGGTACCGTGTGGAATCCCGCAAAAAAATGCACCGGATCCTGAAACATTACAAAGATCATGAGTTGATTGAACATGCAGAGCCAAATTACCTTGTTGAGGCTTCCTTCACCCCTAACGACCCTTTCTTCCCTTACCAGTATAACCTGTCCAAAATCAATGCACCCGCTGCATGGGATATCACTCAAAGTAACAGCTCTGTTAAAATCGCCATTATCGACACTGGTGTACAGCTAAACCACCCAGAATTGGCTTCCAAGCTCATCCCCGGTTACGATTATGTTGATTATGATAATATCCCTGAAGACGGGAACGGACATGGTACACATGTAGCAGGGATCGCTGCTTCTGTTACCAACAATGGGGTGGGCATCGCAGGCGCTGCACCACTTGCATCCATCGTTCCGCTCCGGGTCCTGGATAACAACGGGCAAGGAACGGTCGGTAATGTGGGTAACGGTCTTGTCTATGCTGCCAATAACGGTGTACAGGTGGTTAACCTGAGCCTTGGTGGTCCGATGGGAGACGCATTCCTCCAAGCTGCTGTGCAGTATGCCTGGGATCGTGGAGCCGTAATTATTGCTGCAGCCGGCAACGACAACACTACATTCCCGATCGTACCCGCATCGTATCCCAACGTCATAGCTGTCGCTTCAACCAATCCTTCCGATCTCAAATCCAATTTCTCCAACTATGGTTCGTGGGTCGATATGGCTGCACCAGGAGATACCATCCTATCCACCTATCTGGGTGGTTCCTATGCCTACCTAAGTGGAACATCCATGGCAGCACCACATGTGGCTGGAGTAGCTGCACTTCTCGCTGCACAAGGTAAAACCAATGCCCAGATTCGGGATGCACTATGCTTTGCTTCTGATCCAGTATCCGGCTCCGGAGTCTACTGGACGTATGGACGATTGAATGCCTATCGGAGCTTACAGGTGCCATAATACACCTACTATCGCTCATGATTGCACACAGGGCATATCCTTTCCATTTTTACACAAATTAAAAAACGAAGGGGCATCTGTAAGTAAGATGCTCCTTCGTTTGGTTAAAAAGTATTCGAGGTTAAACTTTTGCTGCCCAAAGCTCTATTTCAATTTTAATCTCTGGTAAACCTAACGCCGTAATATATCCAATCGTCATTGCAGGATAATCCGTACTAAATAATTGTCCCCACTCGGCATATAAGAAATCCCAATCGATTTCCTCGGTTGCCCATACGTTCACTTTGATAATATGTTCAGCATCTAAACGCTCAGATTCGAGCACTGTTTTAATATTATTAAATGTATTAGTGACTTGCTCATTCAGACTCTCTGGAAAAAGTCCATTATGATCTGCTCCAATTTGACCCGAAGTCACAAATAACTCTGCATTCCTCGGGATTCTTGTAATATGCGTGTACTGCCCTACAGGAGCTGGCATTTTTTCTGGATTTGTTCTAGTAATTTTGTCCATATTCATCTGGATTACCTCATCATTCTTAAGATTTTTCTGCGTTATTTCCTAGTTTCCTTCCGATTTTGGGCAGACTTCACCCTTGGAATAGATTCTAGAAAAAGACAGCAGTGGAGTATCCATATCCCGAAGATATAAACGCAAGTGATTTTTTCTTCATGAGTGGATGCTCCTCCCTTCTTAAGTGACAAGATTCTCTTCATTTCTTTATTATATCGGAAAGCCACATCAGGGGTCAAATTCATCCCCTCATAAACAAAGAGCAATCCCGTTATAACGAGACTGCTCTTTGTTTATTCTATAGCATCGAACACCTTGTATTAGAAATATTGTGCGCCATTACTTGCAATGACATCTTTGTACCAGTGAAAACTCTTCTTTTTCACTCTGCGAAGTGTGCCCGTACCATCATTATTTCGGTCTACATAGATATAGCCATAACGTTTCTTCATCTCTCCGGTACCCGCACTGACCAGGTCAATCGGTCCCCAGCTTGTGTAACCTATCAGCTCGACACCATCTTGAATCGCTTCAGCCATCTCGGCAAAATGACTATTCAAATATTCGATGCGATAGTCATCTTCAACGGAGTCATTGTCTAACAACACATCGGTTGCGCCAAGTCCATTTTCTACGATAAACAACGGTTTGCCATAGCGGTCATGAAGCTGATTACATGTAATACGGAGTCCTTTGGGATCAATGGTCCATCCCCACTCGGAAGCTTGCAGATAAGGGTTCTTCACCGAACCAAATACATTGCCTTCTGTCGAATCTTTCAAAATCTCAGGGTCTGTACTGGTACAACGGCTTGCATAGTAGCTAAAACCAATATAATCGACTGTATTCTGCATCAAGATATCTTGGTCTTCTGGTTGCATCTCAATCTGAATGTCATTTTCTCTGAAAAATCTTTTGGTATAACCCGGATATGCTCCCTTCGACTGCACATCGATGAAGAAGAACGACTCGCGGTCTTTCTCCATAGCCTTCCATACGTCATCCGGGTTAGAGCTATATGGATAGACCATTCCAGCCGCTAGCATACAGCCGATCTGTGCACCAGGAATAATCTCATGACAAGCTTTAACCGCAAGTGCACTGGCTACCAATTCATGATGTGCTGCCTGATACAGAACCTGATCTTTGTTTTCACCATCCTGCAGAACAATACCCGCTCCAATGTACGGAAGATGCAGCAACATGTTGATCTCATTAAACGTCATCCAGTATTTCACTTTATTCTTGTATAGATTGAATAGCGTCGTCGCATATTTCTCAAAGAAACCGATCATATTACGATTCTTCCAACCGCCGTAAGTCTCGACCAGATGCACAGGTACATCGAAATGACAGATCGTCACAACAGGTTCAATGTTGTATTTCAATAACTCATCAAAGACATCATCATAAAATTGTAAGCCTGCTTCATTTGGTTCCGCTTCATCCCCATTAGGGAAAATCCGTGCCCAGGCTATTGAAAGCCTGAGGCACTTGAATCCCATTTCTGCAAATAACGCAATATCTTCCTTATATCGATGATAGAAGTCAATGGCTTCATGTGAAGGATAGAATTCCCCTGTTTTTGGCTCATATGAATCCAGATTACCCAGAGCAATATTCCATCGATTCGCACCAATCGGAATCAGATCTACCGTTGTTAAACCTTTGCCACCTTCCAGATAGGCACCTTCCAATTGATTCGCTGCGGTTGCTCCTCCCCAGAGAAAATTCTCCGGGAAGGCTGTAAATTTTTCATTCATTGAGGAGTACCTCCTAAACCATCTGTAATTTCAATTAGCTTAATACCGTGATCAATTTATCTTTCTCATGAACAGATGCATCTTTCGTTCCTACAACGTCCAGATAATTGGAAGTATTCGTGACAATGATCGGTGTAACCGTCTCATATCCTGCATCCTTAATCGCTTGCAGGTCAAACTCAACAATCAAATCACCTGCGTTAACACGGTCTCCGTCCTTCACATGGGTTGTAAAATATTCACCTTTCAGCTTCACCGTATCCTGACCAATATGGATCAGCATCTCTACACCATCATCGCTTACAAGACCAATGGCATGTTTCGTGCGATATACCGTTTGAACAATACCCGTAATTGGAGATACCACTCTACCGCTGGTTGGACGAATTGCAATCCCTTTACCCATGTGCTCTCCTGCAAACGTTACGTCATTAATATCTTTCAGTGCAACGACTTCACCAGCCATTGGGCTTACAATTTCGTATCTGCTGTTCGGATTTGGATCAAGTACAGGTACTGGAGCTGGTTTAGCTTCTACTTTGTCTTGGAATCCAACCACATACGTCAGAATAAAACCAAGGATGAATGCAATGCCACATGCCACCAGAGCCATATAGAATCCGGAATCAACACCTGTAGCTTTATTAATGAAGCTTGGGAACCCGAATACTCCCAGTCCACCAAAGATGTATAATTTCGAACCAGCTAATCCCAAAATACCGCCACCGATACCACCTGCAATACAGCTCATGATAAACGGTTTTTTCAGTGGAAGTGTCAGACCGTAGATGGCTGGCTCAGTTACACCGAAGATACCCGATATGAATGCAGGA
Source organism: Paenibacillus sp. CFBP 13594 (assembly GCF_014842675.1). Lineage (NCBI taxonomy): Bacteria > Bacillati > Bacillota > Bacilli > Caryophanales > Paenibacillaceae > Paenibacillus > Paenibacillus sp. CFBP 13594. Next base: position 366,878 of record NZ_JACYVQ010000001.1, on the reverse strand, counting down.
ATACCTAAAGATTTTAATTTCGTATTCTTTGTTTTGAACATCACTGCAAGCACAGCACCAATCTGTGCAAAGGAAGCTGCGAATGACATTGCAATTATTGGGTCAGCACCAGATGTACTCAAGTTAAGAAGCATGACAGGAACAAGTCCCCAGTGAAGACCAAACAATACAAACACTTGCCACAATCCACCAATAACCAAACCAGTAATAACTGGGCTTAATTCGTAGATACCTGTTGCTCCCGCCCCAATCAACTGACCCGCCCATGTGGATACTGGACCAATAAGAATGAACGTTGCTGGAACGATAACGAGTAAAGTAAAGAATGGAACAAGGAACGTGCTTACGACTTTAGGAATGATATTTTTGAAGAATCTTTCAATTTTAACAGCGAAGAAAGTAGCAATAATGATTGGAATAACCGATGTTGAATAGCTCATCAGAATGACCGGAATCCCCAGGAACGTGATGTGAATCGGTGATTCAAACAATGAACCTGCAAACAGAGTGTACAATGGATCCCCGGCAGTCAACCCAGACAACGTAGGATAAACTAACGAGGCGCCTATCGCCATACCCAGGAACGGTGAACCGCCAAACTTCTTGATTGCCGTGTAACCAAGGAAGATCGGGAAGAAGTAGAACAGACAGTCACCCGTTGCATTCAACAGTTGATACGTTCCGGAAGTATCCGTAAGCCATCCGAATGATAAAAACATCGCTGTAAAACCTTTAATCATACCTGTTGCAGCCAGCAAACCGAGTAATGGTGTGAACACACCGGAGATCATGTCGATAAATCGACTGAACAATCCAACTTTCTTGCCTGAGTTGTCTGCTTCCTCTTCAAACTGACCTTCGGTTGGGAAATTCCCCGCCTTAACAACTGCTTTATATACATCCGGCACTTCGTTGCCGATAACGACCTGATATTGTCCACCACTTTGCATGACAGTAATAACACCTGGCAGATTTTTAAGTTCTTCCGTTTTGGCTACGCTTTCATTTTTCAGTTTAAACCGCAGTCTTGTTACACAATGGAATACGCTGTTTACATTGTCTCGACCACCTACACCTGACAGAATGTCCTTAGCTAATTGATCGTAGTTGCTCATTGTAATTCTCCCTCTCTAAGTAGACTCCCCATGACTTTTGAAACAAATAAAACCTGAACCACTGAACATACACAACATACCGGATCGTCCGGAAATCAGTCGTGTTATTCAGCAATTCAGGTTTTGCCCTTAACGGTTGCAACCCTGTAAGGCTGTACACATTGGTATTTAATTATTTGGATAACGAAAGTAAGTTACATTCCATACCCTATGAACTAAGGATGGTCGGCATTGCCTGATTGAACAGTTACAATCCGATTGATGTATGCGCTTACTTCTTGAACTCATCATAGTACATCTGAACTACGTTTGCAACACTTATTTTTATTAATTCCACAAATACATTGGAGTGACCAAAAATGAAAAAAGAGACCCCTTCGAAAGTATCGAAATGGTCCCTTTTTTTTCATGATGTTCACATTTATAAATACGCACTAAAGCAGAATTAACCAATAACCGTAACCAATTTATCCTTTTCTTGCACTTCACGATTTGTTGTAGCAACCACGTCCAAATAATCAGCCGTATTAGTTACAATAATCGGTGTTACGGTCTCATAACCCGCCTCAATAATGGCTTGCAGATCAAATTCAACGATCAGATCGCCAACACTCACACGATCTCCATCTTTCACATGGGCAGTGAAATGCTGACCTTTGAGCTGTACCGTATCCTGACCAATATGGATCAGAATCTCTACACCTTGATCATCTACAAGTCCAATCGCATGTTTGGTACGGTAAATCGTCTGTACCACACCATTAATCGGGGATACAACTCTCCCACTGGTTGGGCGAATAGCAATCCCTTTACCCATATGTTCACCAGCAAATGTAGCATCATTAATTTCTTGCAAAGGAACTACCTCACCCGTCATTGGGCTGGCAATTTCGTAACGATTGTTCGGATTAGGCTCAAGTGCTGCCTTCTCTTCTTTTACTGGCTCTGGAGCCTGTTTGGCAGCCTCTGGATTAGCAGGATCTTTGAATCCTACAAAATAAACGAGAACAAAACCTAGTACAAAAGCAATGATAGTGGCAATCATGGCCATCCAGAATTCATAGTTGATCCCCTCTGTGGGACTAATCAGCGCTGGAACACCAAAGATTCCTGAAGCAAATACAAACATTTTGGAACCTGCAAAGCCAATAATACCACCAGCGGTTGCAGAAGCAATACAACTCATAATAAATGGTTTTTTCAGTGGCAAAGTAAGACCATAAATAGCAGGCTCAGTTACACCGAAAATCCCGGACACAAAGGCAGGAACACCCAGTGATTTGAGTTTGGTATTTTTCGTTTTAAGCATAACCCCAAGAACGGCACCAATCTGAGCAAAAGAAGCAGCAAACATCATCGCCAGAATCGGATCTGCTTTCAGAGTGGACAGATTGAGCAACATGATTGGTACGATACCCCAGTGTAACCCGAAGATAACCAATACTTGCCACAATCCACCAACAACAATACCAGTCACCAACGGACTCAAGTCATAGATGCCCGATACCCCGGCACCAATCAGCTGACTTGCCCATGTTGCGATTGGACCAATCAAGAGGAATGTTACAGGTACAACAATCAGAATGGTAAAAAATGGCGTGAGGAACGTTCTCACAACAGAAGGAATGATCTTTTTGAAGAATGCTTCTACCTTTGCTCCAAAATAAGCAGCAATAATAATCGGGATTACGGATGAGGAATAACTCATCAAGATCACGGGAATACCCAGGAACGTGATGTGAATCGGAGATTCAAACAATGTGCCTGTAAATAACGTATATAGCGGCTCTCCACCGCTAAGACCGGATAAGGTCGGATATACAAGTGATGCTCCGATGGCCATCCCGAGGAATGGAGATCCACCGAATTTTTTCATAGCTGTGTAACCCAGGAAGATTGGGAAGAAGTAGAACAGACAGTCTCCTGCAGCATTCAACAATTGATATGTTCCTGAAGCCGGGTCCAGCCATTCGAGAGAAGTAAACATGGACAGGAAACCTTTGATCATCCCTGTTGCAGCAAGCAAGCCGAGAATTGGTGTAAATACACCCGAGATCAAGTCGATAAACTGACCCAAGAGACTCTCTTTTTTACCGGAAGATTCTGACTCATCAGTTGAGACCGGTTCATCCGCATTCATATTACCCACATGTAACAAGGCTTTATACACATCAGACACTTCGTTACCCACAACTACCTGGTATTGCCCCCCGCTTTGCATTACCGTTATGACTCCAGGTAGATTTTTGAGTTCGTCTGTTTTGGCATTATTGTCATTTTTTAATTTGAAACGAAGTCTGGTCGCACAGTGCACTACGCTGTTAATGTTCTGTTTACCACCAACGCCAGACAGAATGTCCTTGGCTAATTGCTCGTGTTTCATGAAGTCTTTTCTTCCTTTCTGGCTAGACACGGATTCAAAGCATATTGGAGAGAATAAAAAAACCTGAACATCTGAATGTATGGAACATCCGGTTAACGGTATGTTCTGTCATTCAAGCGTTCAGGTTTTGCCCTAGTGGTTGCAACCCTGCAAGCTGATCTATGGGATTATTCAGTAGTTGCATTCACAACTCTCTCAATATGGATCGTTAAGTACATCAATTCTTCGTCAGTTAGTTGATACGTGTAGTTGCTTTCAATGAATTTCTTGATTTTCTCCGAGCACTTGTGCGCTGCCGGATACTTTTTCTGAATCATCAGGAACAGTTCATCATCGTTGTTGCTCTTGTAATGTTTTCCCTTCACCAAACGTTGAGCGAAAAACTTCAAATGCGTCACAAAGCGATAAAATGTCAGTGAGTTCTCATCAAAATCAATTTTGAAATGATACTTGATGATTGTCAAAATTTCTTGCATGACCTGCGTCATACTCTTGATGTTGGGCATTTCCTCATTCAACGCTGCATTGACAAAGTGAAGTGCCATAAATCCGGCTTCGTCCTCGGGCAAGATCACACCAAACTGATCACAGATCATATTGAGCGCTTCCATTCCGACTTCATATTCCTCTTTGTATAACTGCTTTGTCTCCCAGATCAACCCGTTGCGTATAGGCAGATTCTTACGATACCGCTCAATGGCAAAGTGAATATGGTCTGTGAGATGTAAGTAGATGCTCTCATTTAATTTCTTGCCAAGTTTTAGCTTGGCGTAAGCGATGATTTCCTCGGATACTTTCATGTATTCCAAAGGAATGCTTGAGATTAATGCCTTGAAGTTTTCCTGAATATCTTCATTCTGTAAAGTAAATATCTTGTCGATATGCTGCTCGGAAACCATATCACCCGCCCGCTTCTGATAAGCAATCCCCCGGCCAATGATAATAACTTCCTGTTGTTCGGCATTCATCGCAACTACAGCATTATTGTTCAGCACCTTCTCGATTTTCACTTTATCACTCCAATATACAGAAAAAGACAAACCAATCCCTTTTCTCAAGGTATACGGCTTTGCCTGATTCAACAGTTACAACCCGATATGTTGTACGCGCTTCCCTCATATTATTACAAATTTCTACACAGTGCAACATAAAGTTAATATCGTATTAGCATGACTCCCGATCTAGGTATATATACTCACAGGAGTGAGCAAATCAAGAATTATTTTACAGGGATTCACGGTTTATTGTTTTTGCTTTCTTTCTCCAGTTCCGCTTCAATTCTTCGATTAATCATGTCCATCTGTTCTGAATCCAAACGATCGACTTGCGTGTATTCTTTATCCATCTCATACTCCTGCGCCTCGCCTTTGTTCATTAGTCCCAGTTGATTCTTGATGTCTCGGATATCTTCACGCATATGCATCGTTTGGCGGTAATGATCTATCACAAGGGCGAAAACAATGCCCCCAGCCAAAATCGGACCGAATGGGATCAGATAACATAAAACAAGTCCTATGAGCAAAAATAAAACAAAGTACATGATGTAATGCCCCTCTCATATAACATATCTACCCTGCTAAGATAAACGTTTCATCAGGTTATAAATTAAATCGTTCCTGAATTAACTTTGCCACCTCATCCGGGCTCTTGTGTGTGTTATCAATCCGTATGTAGTGCTCATGCTTGATTTCTCCCGGTTCCGAGTTCAGTCGATATAGCTTCATCGTATCAAGTAAATCTCGCTCAGACCAAGCTATGTCACGTTTTGTTGGCTTGTGTAGCAGGCGATGCGGACTTTTATTGCGCTCTAGTCTTTCCGATGCATCGGCCTCCAATTCCACATAACAGACCTGACCCCCTTGGGATGTAAACAACTCACTGATCTTACGGATGTATTCACCATCTGACTCCGCGTCCAAAGCCCACACAAATGTGAAAATCAAACCCGGCAGGTCACTCTTCGCCACTTCCTCGAAAATCTCCTGACGGAACAGACTCACCAGTCTTTTGCCTTGTGGTGTACCATAGCTGAAGAAAGGAGACACCATTTCAATCGTCATGTGGTTATGAAACAATTTTAGCTTTGTTATCTTCTCCAGCTCTTGCCCCACCGTCATCTTGCCCACAGCCTGTGGGCCAAAAATAATCACTAATTTCATTTTCGATCACTCCTGACAAGGTAGCGTTCATTCCATTAATTCAATTTTATGGACATTAAACTCTATGATACCTCCTTTAGTGCAAATAAAAAAGAGGTTTCAAGTGAATCCCTCAATGCGTGAGGGCTTGAAATCTCTTATCTTAAATTACATATGTTTACTTATACTTACCGTCCGATCAGGACCCATCCCCACTTCATCCGGCGCAATCCCATTGCGCAGATCCATGAGATCAGGAGAGTAACAACATAAGATAGGATGATACCCACGCTGAAGTGTCGAGCCAGGTCATCTGTAAATTCACGTCTCCAGAAGAGCAGTACGAGGGGATGCATTAAAAACACACCAAACGCAACTGTACCCAAGGAATCCAGAACATGCGTAGCTTTACGAACTTCCGTATGTTTTCCTGCACCCAATCGTTCACTAAAGATCAGCAGGAGCAAGCAGGCTGACAACGTAAACAGATTTCGGAACAGGAACAGCACGGTATAGGTTACCACCGGATATGCAGCAAAAGCGGTTTTGATATAAGCATTACCATATATAAAAATGGCACCTCCGCTCAATAACGCAGCTATAAGTACATAACGGTGAGTATACAGTTTCTTTAATGCCCACTCAAAGTTCAGCCCAACCCATGCGCCAAATCCAATCACGATCAGATAACTGGGTAACAAACTTCCTGTCCGTTCGAAGTGAAACTGCAAATGTAGTGCATAAAAGATCGCTTGACCCGCAATAAAGAATAATGGCAAATAACGATTAAACAAACGATGGCGTGTAAGGGACAGAAGCCACGGAAAAACGATATAGAATTGAAGAATAATCAGAAAAAAGTACAAGTGCGTATGAGCGGTTCCCATCACTAATTGTTTGGCAAATTGAACACCATGGGTCAAAGGTTCTTTGCCCGCAAGCAACTGTTTAATGGCAAAATAGATAAGGGACCACACCACATAGGGTACAAATACATTGAATAAACGCTTTTTATAAAAAGCGAGCATCCACCCCTTCTCATTCACCTTGGAGCTGTAGTTGTAGAACAAAACCAGGGATGACAGGAACAGGAACGCTGGAACGGCAAATTGCAAAAACGTGTTCCAGAAATAATACACATCATGATCTAATGTATTCTTGGGGTAATGCGCAACTGCTGTTGAAGTCGCATGGATCGCTACCACTGCCATAATGGCAAAAGCACGATAGAGATCCAGATACTCAATTCGCCGGGGCCGATTAACCGGTTGATTCATAAAGATAACCTCACTTGTGCCTGATATGGGATGATAGTTTCCGGCCGCAATCCAGATTCTATGCTTCATTTTAATCAGCACACGAGGGTAATACAATCATAATCCATATTATTTTCGTTATATTACACCATTATTCTGCATTATTCGACATTTTCTATCCAGAATCGTTCAACAACGTTGCCATTGGATTCTACATAGTCTACATCCTTGATGCCACCATTTCGAAGGATAACCCTTCTGGATGGCTCATTAACCGCATCGCATACAACCAATACTTTGGAGATTCCTAGCTCTCTCGTTTTCTCCAAAGACAGCCTGAGAATTTCGAAACCATAGCCACTTTGCCGCTCTCCTGGACGAATGCCATATCCAACATGCCCTCCACTGTTGAACAATTTGTCGTTAAGCTCATGCCTTATATTGACGGCACCCACAATTTGTTGACTCTCCGTGACCAGCCAGTATGTACTGTCTTTGACCCAGCCTTCCGGGATGTCGATCCCTTGTTCATTGCGCTGCAAAAACGCCAACATCTCATCAAACGCAGAAGGATCTTTGGAAATGACCCACGGTACCATCAACTCTCCACTTCTGACCCAGTCTTCATAAAATGCCAAATATGCTTCCTTATATGCTCGTGATGGTTTAATTAATCTAACTTGTTCTTTCCCCATGATCATTACATCCTCCTAACAGATATTGATATTGCCACGTTCTCTCTTCCAGGACACGACGTTCTTGCTCTTCCATCAAACAGTCATAAAAGATAGCTTTCACTGCATACGTTGCGGCATGCACCGCATGGTCTTTCACATGGGCCGTTGCAGCTGCATGCCCCGCCGCACGAGATGCAGAAGAGGCAGCGACATTATCCAATTCTCGTGCAGCAGCATGAGCTGCAAAAGCCGCCTTTCGAGCATCAACCATGGCAATTTCTCCACGGATCCAACCTCTTCCTGCATCAATGGCATCACGGGCGCGGAGATCCTCCGTCTTTTTCTCAAATATATACAAAGCACGTGCCGCACACTCCGCAGCCCAATAGGCCAATGTATGGTGATCCTGTTTCTTAGCCAAATCCTCTATTTCACTACGTAAAGGCGCATCTTTGAATGCAGGTTTTGCCATGGTCATGCTCCTTTCATTGTTCAAAAACTACAAATTCACTCTCAGACAAGTTCGAAAAAGGACCTGCGTGTGTGCAGATCCTCTTCAACTGTACAGCTTACCACTTATTCTATCATTATACGGACTCTGTCAATGCAGACTGTTGAATATCTCGTTACTTTTTCGCATCCGTGACTTTGTACGTGAATCGGTAACTCCCAGATCCAAGGGTGACTTCAACATCGTCTCCAATGTTTTGAATATCCTGAACTCCACTCATCTGATCCAACTGATCCAACGGTTTCCCTTGCTCCAAAACGATCTGTGCACCTGCTCCAGGAAGACGAACAGTACCTCTCGTATTGGCGGGAATGTGCACCCGAGCCTCCATTTCACCCTCCGCCAGCCGGTGCCAGCTTGAAGCAACTTGACCATACATCGTCTCCAGACTCGCTTCCACCCAATCCAGTCCAGGTCCGGGTTGCGGCTCGATATGCACCATTCGGAATCCTGGCTGATGTTCATCGGACCGGATGCCAGCAACATAACGATACAACCATTCTCCAATCGCACCGTACGCATAGTGGTTAAATGAGTTCATATCAGCACTCCAGAGACTCCCATCCTCTTTGATCCCATCCCAATGTTCCCAGACAGTCGTTGCGCCCTGAGTCACCTGATATAACCAGGACGGATAATCCTCTTGAAAAAGTAATGTATAAGCCAGGTCGTGAAGACCTGCATCACTCAATACCGGATTCAGATAAGGTGTGCCCACGAAACCTGTGGTAAGATGATTGCCCGCCTCTTTCACGAGTTTTGCCAATTGTTCGCCAGCACGAGTTCGGGCAGTGGCGTCCAACAGATCAAATTGGAGGGCAAGAACATGTGCTGTTTGCGTGGGAACAGCAATTTTGCCGGCTGGAGTGACGAATTCGTTATTAAACGCAAGAACAATGTTTGTATGCAACTTTTTGTAATATTCAGCATCATCTGTCTTTCCAAGTACCTCAGCCGCTTTTTGAGTTAACGAAACCGAATAGGCATAGAATGCAGTTGCCACATAGTCCTTGTCCGTTGCGCCAACATAACTATCGGGCTTGGAATCTAGTCCCAGCCAATCGCCAAAGTGGAATCCCGTGTTCCACAGATATGGGTTATCGCCCTGCCCGTGAATGTACTCAATCCACCGCTTCATACTCTCATATTGCTCAGCCAGTATTCTGGCATCTCCATACATCTCATAGATGGTCCATGGACAGATGACTGCTGCATCCCCCCAAGCGGCGGAGGAATGACTGGTGTCACCCCATCCTTCTGAAGTGGAACTTCTCAGATCCGGAACGAAGAATGGAATACCTCCATCTTCTCCCTGATCCGCTGCCAGATCCCGCAACCATTTTGTGAAGAAGGGTGCCGTATTCATCAGGTAGGAAGACGTGCGGACAAACATCTGTGCATCGCCAGTCCATCCGAGTCGTTCATCCCTCTGTGGACAGTCTGTCGGCACATCAAGGAAGTTCCCTTTTTGCCCCCACAATATATTGTGATGCAGTTGGTTCACCAGTGGACTGGAGCATGAGAACTGACCTGTTTGCTCCATATTCGAGTGCAGCACTATTCCGGTGAATTCATCCAGACTAACGTGTTCCGGGAAGCCAACCAGTTTAACATAACGGAACCCTTGGAACGTAAAATGCGGCTCAAATGTTTCCACTTCATCCCCCTTGCAAGTGTAGCGAATACACTGCTTGGCGGCGCGAAGATTTTCGGTGTAGAAGTTGCCTTCATGATCCAATATCTCAGCATGATGCAGCTCAACCGTCTGACCAACCTCACCTTGAATGCTAAATCTAACCCATCCCACCATATTCTGTCCCATGTCTATTACACGATCTCCCAGTGGGGTTGTTAACAAAGCGATTGGCTGTAGCTGTTCTACTTGGGTGACGGGTACGTTCTCCTGCGCAACGATGATATCTTTGGGATGATCCAGTACGTTCACAGGTGCCCAATTCGTCTGAGATGAATCCGACCAATCAGACTCCATTCGTGCATCATACGTCTCTCCCATATAGATGTCCGACATACGAATGGCACTTGAAGCAGCCGTCCACTCCCCATTGGAGAGAATACATTCCTCTGATCCATCTGCGTATTTCATATGCAGTTCCAGCAGCAATGCGGACGTTGAACCAAATATCTCCCGTTCTTTGTTCCAGCCAAGATATCCTCGGTACCAGCCATCACCCAGATTAGCACCTAATGTATTCTGTCCATCCTGAAGCAGGTGGGTAACATCATAAGTTTGATATTGTAATCGCTTACGATAAGAGGTCCAGCCAGGTGTAAAATAATCTTCTCCTACTCTTGTGTTGTTCATATGCAACTCGTATAATCCAAGTGCTGTTACGTATATTCTGGCAGACGTAACAGGTTGTTTTACATTAAACTGCTTGCGCATACGCGGGCATGACGTATCTCCATCATCTGATGGTTGAGCTGTGATCCATTCTGCTTGCCACTTGTTATGACGATCCATAAGTCCCATCTCGAAATAAGCCGTTTCGGACCATCCCGAATCATTTCCTGCATCATCCCATGCCCGAATCCGGTAATAGTATCGCGTTCGCGGAGAAGGCTGAAACGGGTTTAATTCCACATGTATGGATTGATCCGTAGTTATCTCGCTAGAATCCCATGCAATTCCATCAAAATCTTCCGTCAATGACAGCTGAATCTGGTATGCGGATTGCATGCAGTTCCGACGATCGGATTGCAGCTGCCAGCTTAAACGCGGTGATTTGACATCAAGGCCTATCGGATTGTTCCTATACTCACAACGAAGGTGACTAACGTTGAACATCAGTAGATCATCCTTTCCATCTTGGCTTCCCATTCGGGGTTACGATATAATTATATCGATCCTGCTGTCGTAAATACCCGGTAATCCGGACTATTTCATCCGGTAATTCAGCCATCTGTGCGAGGAGGTTGCATTGTGAATTCATCTGTACAACTCATGAAAAGCGAATACTTTCTACATAATCATCTGCAACTTTTTGTCAATCGTTGCTCTGAAGATTTTGTGCTTCCTTTTCACGCACATGAATTTATTGAGTATAGCTATGTTGCCGAAGGAAAGGGCTTTCATCATATCGGTGAAGATATCATTCCCGTGACAAAAGGCATGCTGTTTGTCATTCCTGTTGGTGTTCCTCATGTCTTTCGTCCTGTAAGCACAAACGTAACCGAGCATCCATTAATTATATATAATTGTCTGTTTAATGCTGATTTGATCAACACGCTGACAGCCATCATTCAGGAAAAAGAAATCATTCAACATCTGATGAATCTGGGACAAAATCAAGTTCCTTATATATCCGTTGTGGATCACAACGACCGGATTGAAGAACTAATGGTGAAGCTGTACCGTGAATCCTCCGTTCCGGGAATCGGTTCCTCTACCATGTTATACACCCTGGTGAGCCAGCTGGTATTGATGACCTACAGACAACTTTATCAAAAGGAACATGATGTAGAGAATTATTCCACCGGTTTTGATTACATTCTTCATTATCTCAAACAACACGTAAGCAATCGTATTCGGATGTCTGATCTGGTCCGTGTATCGGGCTGGAGCGAGAAGCAAATTGGACGAATGTTTCTTCGGCATACCGGACAGACCTTTAGCGGCCACCTGCAACATCTGCGCATACAAAAAAGCTGCGAAATTCTAAAGAATTCACAGCACAAAGTCAGCCTGATTGCAGAGCTGGTCGGATATCGGGATATGGATTCATTCTATGCCGCATTCAAAAAAATAACAGGCGAAACACCTCTCGCCTATCGCAAAAAATCCAGAGCATTGCACTCTGGACAATAAGGTTAACTAACTTTCAGACATTAACAACCTGTAACACTTCATCTATGTATGCCTTGGCTTCTTTCCATGAAGACATCAACGGAAAGTTGTATCGCTCACGCTCCTGTATATTCCACGGATGCGGGATACAGATAACCTTTTTGCCGTCCTCATGCGCGGGAATCAGGTTATGTGCTCCATCATCAATGAGCAGATCGAAACCGAGCAAGTTTTTTCTTTTGCATGTAATAAACTGTTCAGCGGTTATAAAAGGCATGTGCTGCTGAAGCCAGTTCCACTTCTCAACGACTGTTTTTGGTTCTGCTGCCGTCACGACAATGACATCATAAGCATCGTTCAGCTTTCGCATCTCATCTACAACATACTCGTCATATAATTCCAATTCCTCGAACAGACCCGGCCGACCATAAAATACATCGTGCGTGCTCTCTGGATGACGCAAATGAGATGTATCCCAATGAATCATATCCTCATACCGCAACGGATGGGTCGGGAAGTTGAGGTTGTTGTGATATATGGCCCGCTTGACCAGATGACATATCGTGTCATCCATATCTACAGCAATAATAGGCTTCTTCATGGTTATCCCTCCCCCAATACGATCACAGTATACCATCCAGTATGTTATGAAGTCATCCTTTTTACTTTGAAGTGCCATTAGCGCTGATGAGAATCCTGCGAGATGATAATAAAAAGGCACCCCGATGACGTAACACTAGCTACGCCTGGGGTGCCTCTTTTGATTAATTTATTCCAAGTTTTCACCATTAGAGGCGATGACTTTTTGGTACCAACCAAAGCTCTTTTTCTTATATCGATTCAATGTGCCTTGTCCGTTGTCGTCCTGATCCACGTAAATCACGCCATAACGCTTGGACATTTCCGAAGTGGATGCACTGATAATATCAATCGCTCCCCAGTTGGTATATCCCATCAGGTCCACACCATCCATAACGGCTTCTTTCATTTGGGTAATATGTTTTCTCAGATAATCAATACGGTAATCATCGTTGATGGAACCGTCTGCTTCAACCGTATCTTTCGCTCCAAGTCCATTCTCTACCACAAACAATGGCAATTGGTAACGATCATACAGTTCTTTCAATGCAACGCGCAAACCAATCGGATCAAGCTGCCAGCCCCACTCCGTACGCTCGAGATTCGGGTTCTTAATCGTGCTGTACAGGTTACCACCCGTCACTCCATATTCCTCTGGATTTACTGCGGACACCAAGGATGTGTAATAACTGAACGAGATGAAATCAACCGTGTGCTCACGCAGGATCTGCTCATCCCCTGGTTCCATGGCAATCGTAATCCCGTTCTCTGCCCAATACCGAGCCATGAACGTTGGATAACTACCACGAACTTGTACATCCGTATGCAGCAGGTTCAGCTGGTTATCGATCTGTGCTTGCAGCACATCCTCTGGCTTCGATGTCGCCGGGTAGTGAATCATGCGTGCAAGCATACATCCGATCTGGAAGTTCGGGTTAATCTGACGTGCTTTTTCTGTTACCAGGCTGCTGGCTACAAATTGATGGTGAAGTGCCTGATAGGAAGCCTGCATCGTATTCTCCACCCGGTCTTCAATAATACCTCCGCCTGTGAACGGTTCAATAATGGTCGTGTTAATCTCATTAAACGTCAACCAGTATTTTACTTTGTCTTTGTACCGGGTCATTACGGTTTCCGCATATCTCACAAAATGTCCAATCACTTCACGGCCAGCCCAGCCGTTATATTTCAGTACAAGTGCCATAGGCATCTCATAATGCGAAAGTGTTATCAGTGGTTCGATATCGTATTTCCGGAGTTCATCGAACACTTCGTCATAGAAGCGCAGTCCCTCTTCATTTGGCTCGGCATCATAACCATTCGGGAAAATACGCGGCCAGTTGATGGACAGACGGAATGTCTTGAAGCCCAGCTCGGCAAACAGCGCAATATCCTCTTTGAAACGGTGGTAAAAATCAATCCCGTAACGCTTCGGATAACCTTCCGCGCTATGATGTGCCATTGCTTTCTCAACCGTTGCACTGGTAACATGCATCAGTTCTCTAAGGTTGGTGTAGTCCTTTTTCTCAAAATAAGGAACCATGTCGGCCGTCGACCATCCTTTGCCGCCAGCATCGAATCCACCTTCAGCCTGATTGGCGGCAATAGCGCCGCCCCACAGAAAACCTTCCGGAAACCCTTGTCGATTCATCATCCGTATCTCTCCTTCTTTTTTTGAATTTGTCTATTAGTCCTAAGATGGTTTAGATTTCAGCTTTCAAGACGTCTTCACCCATCGTGATTTCGCCCAATTTCACAGGTAGAACCTGCTTGTAATCTGCCGTATTGGTAACAACCATAGCGGTTGTAATATCGTATTCTTTGGCAATCTCGGCCAGTTCAAATGTGAGTAACTTGTCTCCAGCTTGTACACGTGCTCCTGTAGCAACATGTGCATCGAAGTACTGTCCACGCAGCTTCACCGTGTTAATTCCAACATGAATCAACAATTCCATTCCGTTATCACTACGGACAACGATCGCATGTTTTGTTTTGAACACATTCATGATGGTACCTGTCACTGGAGATACCAATTCGCCCACCGTTGGAACAAATGCCACACCTTTACCCATCAATTCATCACCGAATGTTGGATCGTTGACTTCTTTGAGTGGGATGGATTTACCTGTCATCGGTGCAACAGCTACTGCATCACTCGTTGGTGTTGGATCGCCCATGTCTTCCATGTTCACGGTTGCGGCGTCATTGGAAGTTACTTTCGCTGGTGCAGAAGAAGCACCTGGTGAGAATTGAGCTAACGCCTCTGCGTCTCCTTCTTCTTCCTTAATACCAAATATCGTAGACATGATTGCACCCACGATAAAGGCCAAAATCATCCCCCCAAAGGAATACCAGAATGTCTGTCCGATCAGGGAAGGAAGTCCTGGGAGACCACCGTTACCCGCAAGTACATACGCTTTCGCGCCAAAAGCAAGGGCGAATCCGCCACCCACTGCACTACCAATCATGGCTGCGGCAAATGGTTTTTTGTATTTCATGTTAACCCCGTACATAGCCGGCTCCGTTACACCCATGAGTGCTGTGAAGCTCGTTGATAATGCCACGGTTTTGAGTTTTTTATCTTTTGCCCGGAAGAATACGCCGAGTGTCGCACCAGCCTGACCCATATTGGAGATAAAGGTCAGTGGCAAGAATTTATCAAAGCCCAGTGTAGCGATATTACTCAGGATGATCGGCACAAGTGCATAGTGCATTCCTGTCATAATAATGAGCGCCATCGCACCGCCAAGAACAATACCTGCAATCAATCCGCCTTCATTCAACAGCCAGTTGATGCCGCCAGACAATCCGCTACCTACAAATGTACCCAATGGACCGATCGCAATCAGCGTTACCGGAACCATAACAAGTAAGGTAATCAGCGGCACAAGCAATAGCTTGAGTGCAGCAGGGATAACGCGGTCAACCCATTTCTCAACATAAGACATCAACCATACTGCAAGAAGAATCGGAATAACGGATGAAGCATAACTTACTGCTGTAACCGGAATTCCCAAAAATCCAACCGATTCACCGCTAGATAACAATGCTGTCATGTCTGGATACATGAGTGCTGTACCTAGTGCAATCGCAACAAACGGGTTACTGCCAAATTTACGAGCAGCGCTGACTGCTATCAGTAAAGGCAGGTAATGGAATACGCCGTCACCGATGGCTGAAAGAATACGATACGTATCCGTTCCGGCGGACATCCAACCTACGGACACGAATAGTGCAAGTAATCCTTTGAGCATACCTGCCGCAGTAATCGCTGGAAGCATTGGGGCAAAGACACCTGCGATTGTTTCAAAAATTTTCAGTACTACATTTTGTTTTTTATCCGACTTTGGCTCTTTATTTTCTGTACTTTGCTGGATTGCCGGATTTTCCTCCACCATGGCATCGAATACTTTTGCCACATCATTACCGATAATGACTTGGAATTGATCGCCGGAAATATTCGTGCCCATGACCTTATCCAGTTTCTTGAGTGAGCCGTTGTCAACTTTCTCGTTGTCTTTTAGATCAAAGCGCAAACGTGTGACGCAGTGATAAACTGAGTTAATATTGTTTGTTCCCCCAACGGCTTTAATAATTTCCTGCGCCGTTTCCTGATGTTTCATGATGTTTTCCTCCTCATTTTTCCAATAAAAAATACCCGAACGAATATAGCGCAAAATGTGGCGCCATCTCATTCGGGTATTGCCTGATTGAACAGTAACAAGCCCATAGGGTATACAGTTGTAATTTCATTCTATTGCGTGGACTTTAAGCATCCCGCTTGGTTTTCATCAGACGTTCCAGATGGAGCGTTAGATATAACTGCTCAGAGTGAGTCATGTCATACTGATAATTCTTATGGATAAAAGTCTCGATCTTGCCAATACATTTGAATGTCTCCGGATAGTTTTTCCGAACCACTTCATACAAATACTCCTCGGCATCATCATGTGAAGAATGCGTAATGACACGCTGACAGAAATATTTCAAATGGGTGATGAAGCGGAAATAATTAACGCTATCTTCATCCAATTCGATATTGAAGTGATATTTGATGATATTCATAATCTCCTGCAGCAGCTGCATTAGATGGGTGACATCGTTCATGGAATCATTGACTTCCGCATTGATGAAATGTAAGGCAATATTACAGATTTCATCTTTGGGAAACTCAATATCCAATCTTTCCTTCAGCAAGGTCAGTGCTTCTCTGGCCACATCATACTCCGCCTTATAGAAGTGCTGAACTTCCCAAGAAAGTGGATTACGAGTAATCATTCCTTTTTCCAAGCGCTGAACAGCAAAGTGAATGTGATCAGACAGCGAGACGTAGATCCCGTCACTGATGGTTTTGTTCAATTGCGTTCGTGCCAGTGTCACAATATCATCTGTTGCCTGCAGAATCTCAATCGGCACTTCAGCTACGATGGATTTGAATTTCTCATAAATCGATGCATCCTGAAGACGAAATACCTTCTCAATCCGCTCTTCATCAATCTCATCGCCTGCTTTGAACTTAAATCCGATACCCCGGCCGAGGATCAGCAGTTCCTGATTTTTGTCATCCACGGTACTGACAATATTGTTATTAAATATCTGTTTAATAATCATTATGGACCCACCTGGTTTTTTTTGAGGAATAAAAAAGGGCAAAACCAAAACAGAAATAATAAAATCATTTCCATAGTGGTTTTGCCCGCATTACCGGTAACAAGCCTCGGATATAATTTATCATAACCTGAAAACGGTGTCAACCCAAAAATACTACTATTGCTATTACACTTCATTCCCTTACATGAGTCTTCTCCCTAAGCTTCCACGTTTAAGGGTGCATATGCTTTAGTATTCACATTTTGGAGCAGATTCAAACGAAATATTCCCAACGACTCATCGCTTGAATTGAATGAGATTATAACTAAAGTAAATGTTTTGAAGGATTTTTCACCTTAAATAGAGAAATGATTTAATTGAAGGAAGTAATTTTAGATAAAGGGGATTTATTCGTGAGGGACAAAGTAAAAGGATTACTCATTGGTATCACAATTGGATCAATGCTTACAGGAGTTACAGCTTATGCAGCATCAGGAACGCCCATAAAAGCTTTACTACAGAAAGTAAATATTTATGTAGATGGAACAAAGAAGTCGACAGCTAATGCAATAACTTATAACAATACTACATATGTACCAGTTAGAAGCATAAGTACTGCACTTGGTGAGAACGTAGCTTTAAAGTCTAACAATCTGTACATTGGCAAACAACCATTAGTTAAACTAACAGGGAATCAAGCGTTTGAACTGTTATATAAAAAAATTAAGAAAGAAATCGAAATGTATAGCCTAACTGTTGGAGAGGAATCCAAAGACGGAGATTTTTATGTAATGCGTTCATTCTCAGACAGAGAAACGTATGAAGTGACTTATGGCCTTTACTACATCCACATGTACACAGGGGAAGTCTACGAATGGAACTTCAAATCCAAGAAAATGGTTAAACTATAGTTATTAAAAGGCCCTTCTCTCGAAGGGCCTTCATCATTACTGGAACGTCACATTAATCTGCACAATCTCCGAACGACTGCTTGTACGAATTGGAGGTCCCCAGAATCCAAATCCGGAGGTTACGATGGAATGCATGGAACCCTTTTGCAGATAGCCCCAATCATTCTCGTAAATAGCCTGTGTGATGAACTGAGCAGGTGCAATCTGACCGCGGTGAGTATGACCGGATACCACCAAATCTACATTGTTCTGTTCCGCAATATCCAGATCATATGGCTGGTGATCCATCATAAGTACCGGTTGGCTCAAGTCCGTATTTTGCATTAAAGTAGCCACTTCTGCACGATCCTTCTCTGTCCGGTCTTTCCGTCCAATGAGAGTGATCTTGTCATCCAGGACAATCTTGTCATCGTACAGAACTTGCATGTTGCTCTTCTCCAGCGCAGCGATCAGATCTTCAATCGGACCATCAAACTTGTCGTGATTCCCGAGAGAAGCATAAACACCGTATGGGGCCTGAATTTCACTGATAATGTCGGCAATTCCGCTATTAAGGTACATATCCAGATTGTCATCAATAATATCTCCAGGATACAGTACCAGATCCGGCTTCAAAGCATTAATCTCCTCCACCATGCGTTTGGCATGTGCGGGACCAGATAGAAGTCCAAAGTGCATATCGGCAGCCATAACAATGTTGAGCTTGTCCACACCTTCTACTTTTTTATCAATCTGGATATTATATGTTCTCACTACCGGGCTGTAAGCATTGAAAATCCCATAACCCATTGTGGACACTAACAGCACCAGCGTAACGACACCCGCCCATTTCTGTGTGTGATGTCTAGGAATACGGGTTAACTTTAACAACCACATCGTCAGGTGGACGACGGGCAGGATCAACAATAACAACGAGAAAATCGCCAGCCAGTAAGAACCGATGATTCCGAGGAACGAAATGCTTCCAAATACCCGTGCCAAAATGAAGGAAACGGCAAGGAATACAAGCGCTATAATATAAAACCATCGAAATCTGGCGGACACGATAGGCTTCATCCAACTCCAACCGCTCCAGCCTATGTAGAACACTAATAAACCGTATATCACTAAAAACAATATACCCACTAATACAAACATGCCCGGTCTAACCTCCACGTCAATAAGTTGTATGCTTAATTTTTATCACGGATGTAATTCCGTCTGAACAAGTATAACGTAGTTGAAGGGTCAGATCATCTGTTTGCCAAACCCAGATTCGTACATTTTATTACAATTTGATGATATTCAAATTCAACCCATTAACGAGAAAAGCATCCCTGCCGCTGCCCTGAATAGCTAAATTCAAGGACAACTGCAGGAATGCTATATTTTCGGAATTAAAATTACTCGTTTGTGTCCATCCACTGGAAGTGGAATGAACCTTCTTTGTCCACACGTTTGAATGTGTGAGCACCGAAGTAGTCACGTTGAGCTTGCAGCAAGTTTGCTGGCAAACGCTCTGTACGGTAGCTGTCGTAGTAAGAAAGAGCGCTGGAGAAGCCAGGTACCGGAATCCCTTGTTTTACAGCAGCCGCTATAACTTCACGCCATGCACCTTGATAAGATTCAACGATGTTTTGGAAGTAAGGATCCAAGAGCAGGTTTTTGAGTTCTGCATCTTTGTCATATGCTTCTTTAATGTTTTGCAAGAATTGCGAACGGATGATGCAACCGCCACGGAAGATCATGGCAATGTTGCCGTATTTCAGATCCCAGCCGTATTCATCGGAAGCTGCACGCATTTGTGCAAATCCTTGTGCATAGGATACGATTTTACTTGCAAACAATGCTTTACGCACGTTCTCAATGAACGCTTTTTTGTCGCCAGAGAATGCTTCAGTTGCTGGTCCACTCAGGATTTTGCTAGCTGCTACACGCTCGTCCTTCATGGCAGACAGGAAACGGGAGAATACAGATTCCGTAATCATGGACAATGGAACGCCGAGATCCAGCGCACTTTGGCTTGTCCATTTACCTGTTCCTTTTTGTCCAGCCGCATCCAGAATAACGTCAACCATTGGTTTTCCTGTTTCTGGATCGTATTTGGAGAAGATATCTGCCGTGATTTCGATCAGGTAGCTGTCCAACTCCCCTTGATTCCACTCGGTGAAGATCTCATGCAACTCTTCAACGGAAACGTTCAATACGGATTTGAGCAAGTGATAAGCTTCACCAATCAACTGCATATCTCCGTACTCGATACCGTTATGCACCATTTTCACATAGTGTCCGGCACCGTCTGGTCCGATATATGTGCTGCAAGCGTCATCGCCGACTTTAGCGGAGATCGCTGTCAGGATCGGTTCTACCAACTGATAAGCACTTTCCTGTCCACCCGGCATGATTGCAGGGCCTTTCAGTGCGCCTTCTTCACCACCGGATACACCTGCTCCGATGAAGCGGAACCCTTTTTCTTCCAGTTCTTTACTGCGACGTTGTGTGTCAGGGAAGTAAGCATTACCTCCGTCGATAATAATGTCGCCTTGATCCAGATGAGGAAGCAGTTGTTCGATCGTTGCATCTGTTGCTTTACCTGCTTGTACCATGATCAGAATTTTGCGCGGAGATTCCAGGGATTCCACGAATTCTTCAATGGTGAACGCACCTGTCAGGTTTTTACCTTCTGCTTCTTTCAGAAGATCGTTCGTTTTCTCCGGGGAGCGGTTAAATACCGCTACCGAGAAACCTTTGCTTTCAATATTCAAAGCCAGGTTTTTACCCATTACTGCCAATCCAATAACACCAATCTGTTGTTTACTCATTATGTCCTCCCAATACTCCATTATTTATATAGTAAGTTGAAACGAATGAATGGTTATAGATTATTGTACTGTTTTTTTCCAGTCCGCTGCAAATTTGTCCATACCTTGATCTGTCAGCGGGTGTTTGGAGATCTGTTCAATAACGGAGAATGGAACAGTAGCAATATGTGCTCCAGCCATCGCTACACGTGTAACGTGATCCGGATGTCTTACGGAAGCCGCAATAATCTGTGCATCCAGGTTATGTGTACGGAACAATTCAGCAATTTTGGTAACCAATTGTACGCCATCCTCAGAGATATCATCAAGACGTCCCAGGAATGGAGATACATATGTCGCACCAGCACGAGCAGCCAGAAGCGCCTGGTTCACAGTGAAGATCAACGTTACGTTGGTTTTCACACCTTTTTTGGTCAAGTAACGGCAAGCTTCAAGTCCTGCAAGTGTCATTGGCAATTTGATCGTAATGTTTTTGTCGCTGTTGTTAATTTTGATCAATTCGTTCGCTTGTGCAATCATATCTTCAGCAGTAAGGGCATCTGGTGTCACTTCCGCAGAAACGGACTCCACTTCAGGTACCAAACGCAAGATTTCTTCAATACGATCTTCGAATTTCACGCCTTCTTTGGCTACCAAAGATGGGTTTGTTGTTACACCAGACAATACACCGATTTTGTATGCTTTTTGAATATCTTCCACGTTAGCTGTATCGATAAAAAATTTCATGATTTAATTACCTCCAGATATAATTTTTTTATGGTTTAGAGATTCGCATTAACCGCCAAGGGTATGCTATTTGTAACTAAAGACTCCTGATCCGCTGGCTCATCAAACCACCAGTGGTGACCATCTTCTTCAAGCATAACATCTGATTCAGCCGGACCATAGCTACCTGCAGGATACAGGTGAAGTGGCAACAGATTTTCCTGGAATGCATCCAGAATGGGTTGCACCCACGCCCATGACAATTCTACTTCATCCCAATGGGCAAAGAATGTTGGATCACCCAGCAAAGCATCACGAATCAGATTCTCGTAAGCTTCCGCAAGGTCACCTTTATCCGGAGAAAGATCGATATGAACCGGTTTGAATTCACCTTTATTCTCAGGATCACTTGCATTCAGTTGCAATGTCATGCTCTGATCCGGACTCATCTCAATGACGAGCAGGTTTGGCTTGGAACCCTTGTTTTTCAGCACATTTGTCTGTCCTGAAGGTTCTTTGAATTCAATCACGATACGTGTTGATTTCTCCTTCATTCTTTTACCCGTGCGAATGTAAAACGGAACACCACGCCAGAAGAAATCATCAATTTGCAATTTGGCAGCAATGAATGTGTCATTCATCGTATTCTCGGCTACACCCGGTTCAGCAGCATAAGCATTGACCGGTTTACCTTGAATGCTGCCTTCTGCATACTGTCCACGGATGATGTTTGCGCCCACAGTTTGTTTTTGTAACGGCTGGATCGATTCCATAATGTGTTTTTTCTTCAATCCAACCTTTTCGGAAGTACTGTTGTATGGAAGCTGAATCGCCATCATCATGAGCAATTGCAACATATGATTCTGGAACATGTCTCGCACTGCACCAACATGATCATAATAGGATGCACGTTCTTCGACACCTACAGTCTCATTCGCCGTAATTTGCACATTGGAGATGTAACGGTTATTCCATAACGCCTTCATGATTGGGTTACTCTGGTGCAACGTCTCCAGACGCTGTACCATCGGTTTGCCCAAATAATGGTCAATCCGATAAATCTCTTCCTCCGTGAATGATTCGCTTAATTTGCGATTAAGGTCTCTGGCGGACTGCAGATCGTGACCAAATGGCTTCTCGATGACGAGGCGTTTCCAGCCCTCTGTGGAACCCAGCCCACTTTCTTGAATATTCTCGGCAATCGGTTCGAAAAATTCCGGACCAACCGAGAGATAAAACAAGCGATTGGACGGAATGCCAAGCTCAGCTTCTCTTTGTTCAACTAATCCCAACAACTTTATATAATCTTCCTTATGGCTTATATTCAATACACTGTAGCGGAAAGCTTTCACAAATGACTTCACAACTTCAGGATCCGCTTGGCGTCTGGAAAATTCATTTAATGATTTTTCCACTTGTGCCTGAAAGAATTCATCAGACCACTCTCTACGCCCCAGACCAATCAATGAGAAGGTTTCAGGAAGCTTCTGCTCAAGATATAAGTTATATAAGGCAGGATATATTTTTCTTTTGGCTAAATCGCCAGTAGCACCAAATAAAACAATGGTAGTTGGTTCCATCTCACCGTTCTCCTTCCAAGTAACTCTGGTTTCTTTGTTGTAGTTACACTATAATACGTTTTATAGCTATACAAGTAATTAATATATTTCACAGGAGCTATAGACCACATCTATGACTACAAATTACGAACTATATAAAGTCTTTTATTGGGCCGCCAAAACGGGAAGTTTGACACAGGCTGCGAAAGCACTGTATATCACTCAACCCAGCGTCAGTCATGCCATTAAGCAATTGGAAGAGAGCTTTGGTCTCACCTTGTTTTATCGAAATTCCAAGGGTGTAGCGTTGACACAGGAAGGTGCCAGTCTGTACTCCTATATTGAACAATCCCAGATTCTGATCTCACTTGCGGAAGAAAAAATGGCCGCACTGAAGAATCTCGACAATGGTGAATTGAGAATTGGTGGCAGTGACTCCCTGTTCAAGCATTACATGCTGGCGTATCTGGAGGAATTCCACACCTTGTACCCTAATATCAAGCTACATCTGAGTCATGGAACCACGCCGGAAGTCATTACCTTTCTGAAAGAAGGCAAGATCGATCTTGGTGTTGTTCGGATGCCCATTGTTGATCCACAGCTCGAAGTCAGGGAAAGCATTCAGTTGAAAGACTGTTTTGTAGCCGGGGAACGTTATGCTCAGTTGAAGGGTAAAGTCATGACACTTGAGATGCTTCTGGAGCATCAACTGATTCTCTTCTCCCGGAACAGCCGGGTTCGGATGGCTATAACTGAGTTGTTTAACAGCTATAATTACACGTTGAAACCTGAGATTGAGGTTGGTAGCGTTGATCTGTTGATTGAGTTTGCGCGTCGAGGACTGGGTATTTCCTATGTCACACGTGAGTTTATCTCCAAGGAGCTGGAGGAAGGTTCTCTCTTCGAAATTCAACTTGATGTCCCGCTGCCCCCTTCCCATGTGGGGATTATGACCAAACGCAATATGCCGATCTCTCTGGCTGCCAACAGGTTTATGGATCTCATTTTCAAATCCTGAGTGGTCACCATGTCAAAAGGTACAACAAAGAGCCCCACCATCCAGTATGGATGATGAGGCTCTTTGGCTTGCATAATGTATGTGTTTATCTAACGATTAAAGACTCACCAGATAGGACGCGTCCAATATAAGGGCAACCTTACCATTACCGAGGATTGTTGCTCCAGATAGATGGCTCATCGCTCCCAGATAAGTACCAAGCGTCTTAATAACGACTTCCTGATTGCCTATAATCTCATCTACAGCGTATGCTGCAATTTTGTCAACGGAACGCACGATCACCAGTGGAATGGTCTTAGATTTGCGGTCCGTTCGTGAATAGTTAAGCCTGTCGCACAGTCGGTGAAAAGGTACTATGCGTCCATGATTCAGGATCGCTTGTTGCCCCTGAATCATCTGAATATCTTCAGGTGAAATTCGAACAATCTCAGCAACATTATACATCGGCAAAATCAGCACACGACCCGATACTTTGACTAACAGACCTTTAATAATCGCCAAAGTGAGCGGTAAACGAATCGTAAACGTGGTACCAACACCCACCTCCGTATCAATATCAATGATACCGCTAAGCCGCCCGATCTGGCTGCGCACAATGTCCATTCCAACACCGCGACCTGATACTTCACTTACAGAAGAAGCTGTGGAGAAGCCGGGCTCAAATATGAGATGTACAGCCTCCTGTGTTGATAGACGTGCAGCCTGTTCCTCACTAATGATGCCTTTGCCCAAGGCGGAAGCCTTGATCTTCTCCCCATCGATACCTTTGCCATCATCCGAATACCGAATAACGACATGATTCTCTTCATGGAACGAAGTTAAGGTAATACGTCCCTTGGACGGCTTGCCTAACTCTCCACGAACCACTGCGCTTTCAATGCCATGATCAGCACTGTTGCGGATGAGATGAATTAGCGGGTCACTCAATTCTTCAATAATCATCCGGTCAAGTTCAGTCTCTCCACCTTGAATAACCAGTTCCAGATCTTTACCAAGCTTCTGCGCTAGGTCACGAACCAATCTCGGGAAGCGACTGAATAATTGATCAATAGGTAACATCCGTGTCTTCATTACACCTTCTTGCAGTTCCTTGATAACCCTGCCCATATGATCAGATACTCCACCAATACTCTGGATGAGTGAGGAAGACTCCTTACGCGCGCCCGATCCACTCAGATCTGCTAGGGATGTCTGATCAATTAACAGTTCACCGACCAAATTCATCAAATGGTCCAGACGTTCAACACTCACACGAACTGTAGGTTGAGCAGCTTTCACTTTCTCATCTGGCCCAGTTGTATTCAAGGCAGGCAAGCGCTGTTTCGTTTGCTCTGTTTCTGAGATTAATTCAAGTGGTGCAGAACCGGCTGCAACCTCATTGGATTCCAGCAGATATGGATCAATCTCCAGCATATGAATATCCGAGTCTGAAGACAGCTCTGCCTTAAGCTGCTGGGGATCCTTCGACGTTGCTACGATGATTATGAACTGACCATAATGATCATCTTCATTCTGCGCGCCCGGTTGACTCTCCATGAGCGATGTAGCGACAACCGTACCACAGATGTCCTCAATACGTTGGCGCAGAATATGATATCTGGCCGCTTTCATCATGCACTTCTGCTCCAGCACGATATGAATGGACAATAACTGCTTACCTGACACTATAGCCACCTGTGCCACAATCGATTCTGCTGATTGCAATTGAGGTACTTTAAGTTGCCCGACTACTGCCTGGGTCTGAATTAAATCCTTTATTTCTCGTACTACTGCTCGAAAATCTCCATAGGCTTCCCCACGTATGTACTGATCACGAAGTACCTTCATGGCGTCCAAAGAGCGAAACAATGTATCAATTAGCTCCGAAGTCATCTCCGGTTTTTTCTCCCGGACCCATTCAAGAGCATACTCCACTTCATGCGTGAGATCGCTTAATTCTCGGAAATCCATTGTGGATGCCGATCCCTTGATGGTATGAGCTGCCCGAAAAAGCGTCTGAACCAGTTCAACAGAAGGCGAGAGCTCCAATGCCAGTAAAGACTGATCCATACGTTCCAGTTGATCATTCAGTTCTTCGATAAAGATGTCACGGTAGGCAGACAAATCCATCATTCGTATATACCTCCCTAACCGCCCAATATTTCGTCCAGTTTCAAAATGCCCACAAGCTTGTCTTCCTGTTGACCCACACCATGGAATAAACCTTCACGGTTACGACCATATCCGCCGGTTGGCGGATGTATTTCCGAATATGTGGTTACCTTGTTCACGCGATCCACGATCAAGCCAATATATTCATCCTGATACCGAACTACGATAATTCGAGTTGCTCTGGTATCCGGTTCATCCGGTATACCCAGCAGGTTGCGCAGGCTCATCACACATACAACCTTGCCACGCAGATTAACTACCCCTTTGATCTCTGGACGGCTGAATGGGATATCTGTAATGCTGAGCATTTTAATAATTTCGTGAATTTCTTCGATTCGAATGGCGCAAGTCTCTGCACCTACCGACAGCTCAATATATTGTTCCTTCTGAAGTGAAGACATCGATTCACCCTCAATTCAATTTTATTAATTTGTTTTGAAGGCAGCTGCCGAATTCGCCAGTTCTTCCGCCAGATGTGCCAGAGACTGGCATGTTGCTGCCGTCTCTTCAGACGCTGCTGCGGATTCCTCACTGGAAGCCGAGATGGATTCAACAGAGCTCATCACCTCTGCGGCTTGGGCTGCTTCTTCTTCACATGCAGCAGCAATTTCGTTTACTTTCTGTGAAGAGTTATTGACCATATCAATAATCTGATCAAACGCCTGTCCAGTCATGGAAGACTGCTCAACACTGGCTGCTACGGCTTGCACACTTTGTCTCGTATTTTCCTGCATCGCTTTGATGATGGCTGTAATTTCTTTGGTCGCCTCGCTGCTTCGTTCTGCAAGCTTCCGGACCTCATCTGCCACTACGGCAAATCCTCGCCCTTGTTCTCCCGCTCGTGCCGCTTCAATTGCTGCATTCAGCGCAAGCAGATTGGTCTGCTCAGCGATATCGTCAATCACCTCAATGATGTCACCGATTTTACGAGAATCATCTTCAAGTTTGGTCATTTTCGTATTAACAGCTTGCATACCTTCCAATGAAGTCTGTACTACAAGTCCACCTTCACGTGCAGTCTTCACAGTGTCATTGGACAATTCAGCCGCTTCTTCGGCACTTGCAGCGACGGAGTTAATGGCAAGTGAAAGCTCCTTGAACAATTCGGAGATGTTTCCTGCCTCGCTGGATTGGCTTGTGCTGGTACTTGCGATTTCCTGTGTACTGGCCGAGATCTGTTCCGAAGAAGCAGCAACACTTTGGGAGTTCATCACGATATTGTTGATTAACTCTTTCAGGTTGTCGACCATACGATTCAGTGCTACGGCCAGTTGACCCACTTCATCTTTGCTGGAGATGTCTGATTTGAGGGTAAGATTACCATTAGCCACTTCCGTTGCCAGACCCAACATGGACATGAGTGGTTTCGAAATCGAGCGAGAGATGATATATCCAATGAGGATACTAAAGAGTACAGATGCGACCACCATAACAATCGTTACCGCAAATGCTGTGTTGTAAGCTTCTTCAGACTTGATGTTAGCTTGTTCTGCGAGGGTTACATTGAGGTTCACCAGGTCTGCGAGTGTTTGTACCACCTCATCGCCAGGAGGTTTCAATGTCGCTTTCAGAAAAGCGATAAAAGCGGCATCACCCTCTGATATCGCCATAGTCACGCCCTGATCATACAGTTTCATATAACTGTCGTACTGGGTATCTAATTTACGAAGCAGTTCCATTTCTTCCGGAGTAGTAGCAAGAGGACGGTACGTAGCAAGTCGCTCCTCCATGGATTGACGAATTGTAGCGATATTTTCAGTAATTCGGGTCTGTTCAGCTGCCACAGTTTCGTAGTTCAAATCACGCACGTTTACCCGCATCCTCTGATAATCAACCTGGGCCGAGGATAGTTCTCTGACCGAAATCAAATTGTTGTTATACATCTCTTGCATTCGTTCATTCGTACTTCTCAATGTTACTACGGAGTAGACCCCAAGCGCCGCAAGGATTATCGACACAATTAAAAATGCTGAGATAATCTTTGTTGCTGTTTTCAAGTTTCCAAACCACTTCATGTAATCTCCTCCTAGGCATCTTAGTGTCCAGTTATGTATATAACGCTATGTAAACCCTTCTCTTGGTCGCGCTCCAGACAACTTACGATCTATTTCGACATAAATATATTAAAACTGAATAGAAGATTTTTATTTATACAAATTTGCACTATTATGAATTTTTATTTTGGATATAAAGAATCTACTTTTTAATATTTTTTATACTTATTTCCTATCAAATAGTTATTACAACTTACACATATACGTATAATGAACAATTTTCATTGACATACACATACATCTCCATACAAACCTTCATGTAATATGGTATTCTTATATTTACACAAGAAACTGTATAGTTCATACGTCTAACACATATCATATTCCATCAAAAAAAATATTTTCTTTTAATGTTTTCATACCCATTTCATGACTTAAGTCTAATAAATGCACACTTATACTGAGTCCAATTTCCCATTAAAAAAAAACCAAACCTGAATCAACAAAGTTTGGTTTTGAAGCGAAAAACACACTCTTTAAATAACATAAAACCCATTTAAAACTAATTTTATGTGTTATATAACTGATCCAATTCCATTAAGCGTTCCTTAATCCTGTGCGGAATAATATCAAACAGATTATCCCATGTCATGAACATCTCCGGCTTTAATAGATATTCTTCGAACTCCATGGTAGGTACGAACGCTTTGGTCTTTAGATAACGTTCCACCTGAGCATCAATCTGTTCATTCGTTTCAAAATAACCTTGGAATAACTCATTCACAAGTAGCCCATCACATCCAGCTTCGGCACCTGCTGCACTATACAGGTTTGGCAATAACTCAAATACAACCGGAAGTGGTGAGAAAGCATGTTTGCCAGGCTGCGAGTACAGACATACATGATGTCCAACCACATTGACCCGTTCCTTCAACAATCCACGCAGAACCTTCCCATGAAAGCTCGCTTCACAGTCTACTACCTCTCCGTTATGACCCACATATATCCATACATGCTCCATTTCGTACAGATGTCCAATCTCATAATCCCACCAAATTGCATATTCAATTACATATTGTACTACCTCGGTCGGAAACTTAATGTCCCTTCTGAACGATGGTGAAGGCCCAGATTGATGTAACACAGAAATGCCAACAAAATCCGGATAAAAGGGTTCGTTTCTATCAAACATCAAGATAGGTGCATAACTCATTGCAGTTTCAAGTGTTTTCATTTCTGACATGTTCATTCATGAGTCCTCCGTTTTTGTTGGATGTTCATACTATACTAACAGAGAACGTAACACACTGACTCAGGCATTATGAATTTTTTTCTAATATAATGCCAACCCCTCCATGAACTTCATACAATAATCACATCGACACGTCAAAAAACCTGCAACTGTTATTCTCCAGTTACAGGCTCTGTACTTATATAATGAATAAGGAATTTTGAATTATGATTTCAGCTTATCGGATGGTGACACGGACGTCTTGGAAGGCGAAGTCGATTGATCAGAAACCTGCGTATCACATCCTATTGGAGGGCCCAGAATGGCATCATTTTTAATGGACGCAACGGCTTTGGCATACGCCTCTTCATCCAAACAGTACGCGCGGTGAGCCACTTCCGGCGGTGTAGCTGCCAAGAAATCCGCTCCAAACACAATATCAGGAGTTGGTTGATCAAAGATAGTTAATACATATACATCATCTGTCTCAGCAACAAACCAGTGAAACCAGCCTTTCGGAAATACCACAACCTGACCTGGTTTCAGACGATATGTCAATCGTTCACGCGTAAACGGATTGAAGACTGACGCTGTAACTTCACCGCTGATAACCACGATCATCTCCGTGACATTGGTGTGCCAGTGCGGCTGCACAATGATTCCTTTGCTTAAGTACACATTGAAGAAACCATTCGCAATGGTCGGCAGCTGTTCTCCAAACAACTGGGTTACATAGTTGCGTGAATCCCTCTGATAATTGACCACCGCATTGGAATCGGCAGCTAGCGGAACATTTGGAGCTTGCAAAATCGGATTCATCATACGATCATTTCTCCTCCTTGAGCATACATCTCATTGTTGTACTGTATGCCGGAGAGTAGAAAGATAATACCGATGACCTGTTATACATTCTTTTTCATCCGAAACTGCTGGTTTCTTGTATCTTGTCTTAAGGAGCTAGACTTGGCCAGGGAATCTGCCTCCAGCTGCAATGCCTTGGGGTGATATGCGATCAATCTGCTTCATCTCTTCATCCGTAAGCGAAACTCCTAACGCGCCTAAGTTCTCGTGAACTCTATCCAAATTACGGGTCCCCGGAATCGGAACGATATGTTCTCCCTTTCCAAGTAACCAGGCTAGAGCAAGTTGAGAAACCGTGCATCCTTTTTCCTTAGCCATCTCTTGGATCAATCCAACAACCTCCAGATTTTTCTGAAAATTCTCACCTTGAAAACGCGGATAGTGACGACGATAATCGTCTTCCGGCAAATCATCTATAGATCGGATCTGACCAGTCAGGAAGCCACGTCCCAATGGGCTGTATGGAACCAAGCCAATGTTCAATTCATGCAGGACAGGCATAATCTCATCCTCAAGTTCTCGACTCCACAAGGAATATTCCGTCTGCAACGCTGTAATCGGATGAACAGCATGTGCACGACGAATGATCTCT
This sequence comes from Paenibacillus sp. CFBP 13594, assembly GCF_014842675.1. Taxonomy (NCBI): domain Bacteria; kingdom Bacillati; phylum Bacillota; class Bacilli; order Caryophanales; family Paenibacillaceae; genus Paenibacillus; species Paenibacillus sp. CFBP 13594. The sequence goes on along the minus strand of NZ_JACYVQ010000001.1, from coordinate 336,001 downwards.
ACCGGCGCCTCGGACAAACCAATATATCGAATCTTCCCCTGTTGAACCAGATCGGCAAGTGTACCTACCGTCTCTTCAATGGGGGTATTCGGATCAGGACGATGTTGATAATAGAGATCGATATAATCCATTCCCAGGTTGTAGAGACTCGCATCTACTGATTTTTTGATGTAGGCTGGATCTCCCTTGGGACCCTGTGTGTGCGTAATACCGAATTTGGTGGCAACAACAACGTCAGATCTTCGGCCCTGAAGCGCACGCCCAAGCAGTTTTTCATTCCCTCCAAATCGCTGTTTTTCATACTCTCCGTACAGATCCGCCGTATCAAACATAGTGACTCCTGCATCCAATGCACCCTGAATGGTATGTACCGATTCGTCATTATCCGGCATCATCATCACACCCAGGCCGAGCCCAGATATACGTAATTTGTCATTGCCTAACGTTCTTGTCTTGAGCATGAGGCTCCCTCTTTTCATATTAAAATAGAAACGATAAATAGCTACGTTGAGCTTAAGTTCATTCTATTTCACTCCCGAGACCCCAACCACACTCCGTGTATGCTAGTAAAGAAATTACTAGTCTATTCAACCTTCTACATGACAACAGGAACATAAATACAGCAATGAATGCCTGATTGGCTGTTCAGATTATTCATGGAATAGATATCGTACGCATGTACAACACCATCTGCCCGATCCGTCGTTTCAAGCAGCACACGATTGACTTGTTTTAATTCGACTTGGTGCAGGTTCCAGATCGTTCGGAAGTCCACACTTTCTTCACTCAATTGTTTCACGATTCTGGCAAATTCGGGGTCACTCGGATACTTATCATAATACGTACGGAAAACAGCTACCGAGTGCCGCGCGAATTCCTCCCAGTTGTGCATACGCTCCCTGAGCGTTGCATCTAAAAATAAAATCCGCATCATTAAACGCTCATTCATATTCATCGACGAGAAGTTAAAGAGGTTCGTATCAGCTGCTTCATTCCAGGCAAGTACCTCAGACCGTTCATTAGTTATAAAGGAAGGATGAGTTAACTGGCCAATAATGCTCTGCCAACCTGGCTCCAGCTGTGAATACGAAGCAAGGAATTCATGTTCCGTATTCGGGTCCCATAAGTCAAACAGATGACTCTTCTCTTCCGGCGTTAACCGGAGCGCGTTCGCTATACTTTGCATTACTTCTCGTGAAGCTGCTAACTCCCTACCTTGTTCAAGCCATGTGTAGTACGTTGCGCTGACACCAGCCAGTACCGCTACTTCTTCCCGCCTTAGCCCCGGTGTTCTTCGCTGTCCATATGATCCTGACAATCCAACTTGTTCCGGTTGAATGCGGCTTCTCCGTGATTTCAAAAACTCACCCAGTTTTTTGTTACGGCTCATACCTGTATCCATAGACATCGTTCCTTTTTATAAAAGTATTCAAGCCTATTCGACTCTATCCCAAAATGGTAGTCTCTGAATGACTTTGATATAATTCATCTATTATTAGTTCTGCAGAATCCTTGGTTTACAAGTAGCTTAGCATCGAATGGTGCAGAACGAAAGGAGCATAACGTGATCCCCAATATTGGAGATGTGTACTGCGTGTACGCCGAAAAATTACAACAATACACCGCCTGCCAGGTAATTAGGCTGAAAGAAATGGAAGGTAAACCTTCCGACACGCTTGCCTCTGTTCTTCAGTTGGATTGGACAGGTGATCAACTGCCTAATGAAATGCAGCTTCATCAGATGAAACCACTGATCTGTAATTTCTATTTCTGGCATGATCGACTTGCCCATAGTTTCGTGAGTGCTAATGTTCCTTCACAGTATGTGCTTGCAGGCAACATCCCTCCTCTCTACACCGAGGAAACGAATACGTATGGTGGAGGCTGGCCAATCGGAGAAAGTCTCTATCTCCAGCGCGAATGGGAACGTATCGATGCGCACCGAAGAGCACAGTTCAAACAAGCCGCGGATGATGACACACAAATCATGGTTGGCGATCGTGTAATGCGAAGCAGTACGAGTACACTCCGTGAATTCAGCCCAAAGTCTGCCGAAGAGGTAGCCGAACTTGCAAAGCTGCCTTGTCTGACACATATTGAAATGGATGGGTACTCGGAATCAATCTTTCCATTTATAGAGGAAAACCCGTTCATTAATGAACTTCATCTCTCTAATCATGGTCAAACAAAACTGGATATCAGCAGGAGTCACCTGACCAACCTTATTGTGGATGTCAGCGGGTTGAAGGAGTTAATTTTGAACTCAAAGATGAAGAGTCTGAATTTCACAGGTGAGCTGTCTCCTGGTATGCATATTGTGGCGCATGAAGACGGTAAATGCATCACTCTCAATGTTCCATCAGGCCTGCCACAGGTTACGGGTATCTCACGACTTGAAGGTCTGTATATCAGAGAGATCACGGAACTCAATCTGGAGCCACTTGTGCAGTATTATCCTGAACTTTCAGAGTTGCGATTTTGGGGTAAACCCGGCAAGGTATCCCATATAGAATCGATTCAGCACTTGGCGAATTTGCAAACATTTACTACATATGACCTGTTCGGCTTCAATGGTGAACAATTCCCTGATCCAGAGCAACTTCCAAAATTGGCTACGCTGTGGCTAACCAGCCTGCCTGCCGATGCAGCCAAATCGATCAAAACAAAATATAAAAAATCCGCTAATTCAGGCCTTGATATCGAGATCACCAAAGCACGCAAACCGGAGTGGCTTGCGGAGAACCTGAACAATCCGTTTCGGGATTGGGATGGGCGTGACCACATCAAGGCAGCTCACGCAAAAAAAGCAGCTCAATTGTACAAGCAGTGCTTAAAGGAAATCCGTCAATTAAGTCAAGTCTCCATCGATCAGGAGTCTCTACACAAACAGCTCGTCTCCATGGTTGAGAACTACACACAGACCTTCAACAAGATGGATGCCAAGGCCGGCTTTATTGAAACTGTTGAGCGGGAAGAAATTTATGTTGTTCTAACGGAGTTACTGAATCAGTTACAGGAGAATTTGGAACTGCGTCAAGATGATTTGATTAAGGTCAATCACGAGGAATTATATGAGGTATTTGATCGTTTGAGGGATTTCTAGTTTACGCAAAAAGGGTCCTGTTATGAATATTGCAGGACCCTTTTTAGTATGAATACGATTTCTTTCACGATATGTCCGCCGGCCTCAAGTGTCATAACTAACCAGATAATGATGAAGTTCCGTGTTATAACAGCCGATACTGTGCTCAATTAATCTGCCTTCTTCGTCGAAGGAGTTACGAAGGCGCTTGAGCAGATGCGTTCCCGGGGGGATTTTCAGTAGTTGGCATACCTCAGGAGCTGCCGGCTCTACAAAGAAACGGTCTTTGAAGCTCTCCAGCAAAATGTCGTTCTCCTCCAGTGAATCATACAGCGATTGGATGTCTGCATTCATTGCTTCCTTGCCTCCGCCGGGCAATGCAGCTGCTGCCAAGAAGTGTATCAGATGAATATAAGGTTGTCCGTTAAGAATATAGAGCCTTTCAATCCGCTGGCAGTACGGCCCGTAGAGACCATATTGCTCCGTTCCGGCATCATTGGTCAGTAACCGGGAATTCAGAACTTTCTTTTCAAGCTTATGGCCCTCTTCTACGAGAAGTTCCGTAAACCGTTTGCCCTTTGAGAGCTTCTGATGAGAGGTATTGCGCATCACTATCGTTCCAACACCGCTTTTCTTCTGCACGTAGCCTTCCTGGGACAGCTCTTGGACCGCACCGCGGACTGTCATTTTACTGACCCCGAATTCCTTTTCGAGCTGTGGTTCGGAGGGAATGATGCTTCCGAGAGGATATACACCATGTAGAATCCGATCTTTGAGAATTTTTTGGATTTGCTGATATAAAGGACCTTGCTTGCGCTTTAGGGACACTCACTGTTCACTACCTTTCAACATCTGAGGTATGGTCCGACAGCGCCCGAAGCACCTCATTCTCGGTAAAAAGCGCTGTATCACCTTGTGTGGTATGGGCCAGCATCGCTGCCGCCACTGCCATATTAACCGTATGTTCCTGTGGATATTGCTGCAATTCCCCATGGATGATGGCGCTGGCAAACACATCGCCGGCACCAATCCGGTCGTACACCGGGAATGTTAGCTTGCGGGAAAATACGAACGTACCTTGATGATAGATATATCCTGTCAAGGAATGCGTATGGTCCGCGTTAATCTCACGGTGGGTTCCTGCTACCGTTCCGATTCCGAAGCGCTGTGCAACTTCAGGAATCGCTTGCTTCATCTGTGTTATTCTATCATATTCTCCGGTTCCAATGCCAAGAATACCCATCGCATCCTTCTCATTCATTAGCACCAGATCTGCCAGCCCCAGCAGTTCCTCATAATGCGGGCGGGCCTTGACATAACCATCCGTTCCCCATAACGCAGGACGGTAATTACAATCAAATACAACCTTGCCCCCAGCACTCTTCATTTCCTCAGCAAGCCGTTTCATCTGCTTGCGCACGCCATCATTCATAGCCAGCGTAATGCCACACAAATGAAGAACGTCGATCCGGGAGGCAAGATCTTTCATATCATAATTGGCCGCATCCGCCGTATTGAAACTGCTGCCCAGCCGGTCTGTGTAAGTGACTCTGCCTGGACGTGCTCCAAAGCCATTCTCCAGAAAATACATCCCAAGGTGTCTACCGCCGTGTCTAATAAGAGAGGTATCCACCCCAAGCTTGCGCAGATAAGCGATAGCCGCTTCGCCCACCGGAGTTTCCGGCAAGGTCGTAATAAGAGCGCCATTATGGCCGTATCTGGCTAATGCTGCCGTTACATTCACCCCGCTGCCGGAAAAAGAATACTCCAGCCTGCTGCTCTGGACCAGCGTTTCGTAGCCCGGAACCTGCAGCCGCATCATCACTTCGCCAAAAGCAGCAACCCTAGGCATACCGATCCACCAACGATTTCATTGTTTCCAGCAGTCTGTGGACATCCTGTACGTTCGTACTCCCGGTCTGTGAATCAATAATTGAAGAATAGACATGTGGTATAACCTGAGGTACACCTGCCTGTAGTGCAATCTCTAGAATGGGTCCAAAGTTATCCAGATCAATTCCGCCAGTGGGCTCCAGAGCAAAATTCGCTTCCCCACAAGCCTTGGCAACCGCACGGTACTCCTCCTCCAAATTCAATCCCTGCATCGGATAATATTTGAGCGCGTTCCCTCCCATGTCACGAACCAGTGCAATCGCGGCATGAACCGGAACAATGGCCTGCGGAGTGGTTACTGAACTAACAGGGCCAGTCGATATATTTACATAGCCTGGCTGCCCGCACGGAGATACCAGGCAGTTAATCCAACTATCTTTAGGTCCCAGATTGGCACGGGTTGCCCCCACTGCCGGGAATACCTGATTGATATGGCTTCCCGGGTAGCTCGCGGCAATCTCGGCCACAACTGCAGCCTGACGGCTGTCTCCAGCCCCAAGTCCGATGGATACGGCTTCTTGAATAGCCTGACCATATTCAGTCATGGCAACTACGGCTTCCTCCGACGTAGCATAATTTTTGGAGAGCACACCCACAAGTACATAACCTTCCGCAGCCTCGTATACATCTCTTGCGTTCCCGATACTTCCTGCCAGTACATTAATTGCCGCCCTATTCTTATACAGACACTGCTGAATATGACTCATTCTGGTTTGCCTCCCACGATTTCATGTATTCTGCTGACGATGACCTGCAAATCATCCCCTTGCAGCGACCTTGGATCAATATCGAAATACCCCTGATTGACGCCATAGTCTCGGGTATATACCGCAATTACACCTTCACGAAGCTGGTCATTCACTTTCTTCGCATCCACCCCAGCAAGAGAGGAATCAATCTGTACACGTCCTCGGAAAATCGATCTGCCGGCTTCATCCTGCACGATGCGGACTGAAACACCAGGAAGTCCACCAAGTGGCTGAAGAGCCTCCAGCGTTTGCTTCTCTCGTTCACTATTGTCCGCTTTGTCCTGGTATTCCTCCAGAGCTTGAAGTAACCCAAAAATGGTCTCTTTGCCAACCTTCATGCTGCGGCCAATCCCGTGCAGCTGTACCTGTAACCACTCCACATATTTCTTTTTGCCGGCGACAATGCCGGAAGTAGGGCCTTCAATAGCTTTTGACCCGCTGAAAATGACCAGATCCGAAAATTGGATATATTTGCGCAGATCCTCTTCCGCTGCCGCATCCACAATCAGCGGCACCCCTCTACGCTGTGCAACCTCCCAAGCCTCTTCCACCGAAATCATGTTTTTCTGAACAGTATGATGCGATTTAACATAAAGAATGGCTGCAGTGTGTTCACCGATCGCCTGATCGATATGCTCCTTGCGGCCTTCATTCGCATATCCGACTTCCACTACCCGGCCGCCACCAAGGAATATCATGGTTTCAACTGGCGCTCCATATTGCACATTATGTCCCTTGAGCATAATAATTTCATTATTCAATATCGGCTCCTGGTGCAGACGAAGGCTTAGACGCGGATCTCCGGCGGTCACAATGGCTGCAACCGACAACGCAATACCGCTGGATGCAGAGTTCACCACAACTGCGCTTTCCGAACCAAGTAACTGTGTAATATATTCTCCGGATTTGTTCACAAGTTCCGCAATTTCCACGTACCGCTGTCCGCCCTGTTTCATCGCATCCATGACTGAATCCGTTGGTGCAGAAACGCCAAGGATGCTCATTCTTCCACTGGCATTAATAACACGCTTCAATCCATATTTAGCCTGTAATGAGTGACCCATTAGCAAAGACTCCTTTAACCTCAATATAGTGTTGCGTGACCCGGACATCTCCTTCCGAGTCCTCAAGTTGCTTTTCTCCTGCTTCCAGGGAAAACAAAGTCAGGTTTGCTGGCTGTCCCACCCTGATCTTCCCGAGCTCCGGCTTACCGAGCCACTCCGCTGGACTTCTTGTAACCGCGCGAATGACCTCTTCCAGACTGTAGCCGAGGTACAGAAATTTCGTCAGCACATTCGCCATACTGTATACCGGACCATTCATACGGTTGCCTCGGTAAATGTCCGTACTGATTGTATTTAGTGCAATGCCTGCAGCCTTGGCCTGTTCTGCAATCCGGAAGGAGAAGCTCGCTGTTCCATGCCCCACATCCAGATGAACTCCCCGAGCAGCCGCATCCAGTAATTCTTGCAGCGGTGTGCCGTCCGGATGAAACAGATTGTTGGACTTTCCGTTAAGGTAATGGGTGATTACATCGCCCGAATGTAGTAACTCCAGCACATCCGAGATCGCGGGCGGAGCAGAACCGATGTGAACCATGAGCGGTAGCTTCGTTTCTTCCGAGAGTGTGCGTGCGAGCTTGAGCGGTTGTATACCGCTGTCTTTGACAACACTTTCGCTGATGCGGGCTTTCAGACCAACAATGAAATCAGGATAAGCCGCTACCGCCTCCAGGACCTTGGCCCGGTCGATCCATTCCAGCTGCGACAGTTCATCCGTCCGTTCGAGCCCGATCCTTGAAATATTCAACAGAGCAAATACTTGTGTAGCAGCCTGTAGTCTTGCGGTATAGAAAGCTCCAATTCGGTCTGCACCGCAGCTTCCGGCATCTACAAGCGTTGTTACCCCCTGCTTCACACCAATTTCGTCGATATCATCGCCATAGGGATCAAGGTCCTGGACGGCATGTACATGCAGATCAATCCACCCACTGGACGCATATAACCCTGAACAATCCAACTCAATTTCTCCTTCAGCCTGGCCTGGCGGTGACATGGCGGTGATGATCCCGTCCTGAATGGCGATATCCATGATCCGCCCGTCAACAAGCTGCAAATTGCGCAGCACATTCTCTGTGCCCACTCATCCCATCTCCTTTTTCAACCCCGGTATACAGGCAAATTTCAAAAATGATTCATGACATGAGATCTGTATTTCCAAATCGTTAAAATAAGCCTGATGAGCTACTTCATTTCAAAGATTATAATGTTATAATGTTTATACTAGCACAAGTGTAATCCAGAAGAGAACAGTGATTTTAATCCGAATATCTTAACATTGGAGGACTGCTTCATGGCAAATTCGGCACTCAAGCCATCCTTGCTCGACAGATTCAGGCTCAGCTGGAATCATTTCAAATCAAGGCTTCTGCTGAAATATGCCTTTTCTTACATTCTCATATTTCTTATCCCTCTGACAGGTGTAACTATTTTTATATATGAAAACGCTGTCAAGGGATTGCGTGTTGAGATTGAACAAGCAAATGTCAATCAGCTTAACCAGGTGAAGAGCACGATAGATAACCGGATGAATGAACTTCAGGAAATAGCGGGGAGAATCGCCTATGACAAACACTTGACACCTTATATGGTACAACATCCCTATTACAGCTTGGAGGCGATTCAGGCGCTGGCCAATTACAAAGCCAGCAGCAGTATTGCAGAGGATCTGCTTCTCTATTTCCATAACGATTCCCACATCTATTCGCACCGCGGTTTGGCTAATCTTGATGTCACCTTTGCTAGCCTCTATCAGTTCGAGCATTGGAGTCTGGAAGATTTGCGGCAGGATTTGAATGAAACCAGGCAGCCCCTGGTCCGTCCCGCTGAGAACGTGAAGGTTAATTCCCGAATGGAGCCGATGCTCGTCATGCTTGTGCCCGTCAAACCTAACGACCCGTTTCCATATGGTACCGTTGTATATTTAATGAAAGAATCCAATCTTACCGGGGTTATGGATTCGATTTTGAGTGATTTTTCGGGAAGTAGCTATATATTCAGTCCCTCCGGAGAGGTGTTGACCGCGAACAGCCATGGCATCAGCCTTCCACAGGACGAAATTGAGAACTTAGCTACACTTGCGCCTGGTATCCATAATTTGAAGATGGACGGAGAACAATACTCCGTTGTTTCTGTTCAATCGGAAGAAAATGGCTGGACCTATGTAACCACCATGCCAAGCTTCCAGTTCTTCAGCCGTGTCGCCCATGTCCAGACTCTGATCCTGATTGTCTTCTGCATTACTGTCATTACCGGTATAGCTGCTGCGCTGCTGCTAGCCAAACGGCAGTACCATCCAATCAGAGATTTGATGGACAAGATGAGAGGCAACGGCGATGATGCTTCCAAGCTCCACAATGAATGGGAATGGATACGACAGACCCTACACAATTACAGTGCGAAAATTGATTTTCAGGAGCCCTTCGTCCGTAATCAGTGCATGCTGCTGTTACTCAAGCAAGGCAAGCCGGATGATCCGGAGATCGAACAAATGATTCTGAACGCCGGATTCCGGCATCCTCAAGGACAAGGCCTCTATTTCTCGGCTATATTGTCTTGGGATGATACTTTGCCTGGCGACAAGTGCTGGCAGGAACGCCTTCTGTTGCAGGATATACTTAGCAATGTATGTCTTCCAGGTACCGGTGCTCAGATCTTCGGCGTAGAATTCTCGGTCAAAGACCAGTTTGCTCTGATAATTTCACTTCCCGGTGATGTGGAGAAGCCGATTCAAAACCAATTGGAAGAGGTAATTGAAGCCATTCTATTGGTAATCCGCGAGCATTCGCAGCTATCTCTGAGTATCGGTGTCGGCACGGCATACGGGGACTTGGCCCGTCTTAATCAATCCTTCATTGAAGCTGCTACAGCTCTGGAGCATCGGATCATCCAACACAGCGGTCAGGTAACTTATTTCGAGCAGCTTGCAGAGCTGAACCCTTCTACTTCCGAGAGCTTCTGGATTCCACGCAAATCCATGCTGAAACTGGAGCAGAGCCTTAAGCAGGGCAACGAATCGGTAACCGTGCAACTGATTACCGAAACCATTCATACGATCAAAAATGAGCCATTACAGGTTCATCTACTGCGCTGCATCTGTTTCGATCTGCTGAACGCTTTTCTACGCACCGCCTCCGAGCTTGGTATGAACGAGGTGTTCGCCAATATGTCAGAACTGACTGCCTTTGAAACACTTGAAGATCTGGAGAGTCGTTTGCTCTGTCTTGCTGCTGACATTTGCGCGCAGGTGGAGCTGAATACGAAGACAAGCGAGTCTACATTAATGGATGATATTCTGGTTTACGTGGATCAACAGTTTGCAGACTACACACTCAGCCTAGAGCATGTGGCACTTAAGTTTGCCATTTCAACTTCTTATTTAAGCCGGAGCTTCAAAGAGAAGACCGGCCGCAATTTCTCACAATATATCTGGCAGCGGCGTGTAGATGAAGTCATGCGGCTGCTGGAGAATACTAGCGCACCGCTCAAAGAAATTATCGAACAGGTCGGTTACATGGATGCGCCAAATTTCATCCGCAAATTCAAAAAAGAAATCGGTTTAACGCCAGGGCAGTATCGCAAGGAACATGCCTCGAGAGGAGCTACTATTAAAAGACCTGTTTAAATTGGCGGAGCTTCCGCACCCTCTGTACTACATTCTTATATTTGAAGATATCGCTTCATTTATGGTTTATTTAGCTACTGCCCTTCCTGGAGGATGTGTTCTACCAACTCACCCAGCGGAACAGTTGCAAGGGCAATCGCCGTATCTGTTACCCCATAATAGATATAGAGCAGTCCATCTTTGACCACATTTCCGGTTGGGAAGATGACATTTGGAATCTGGAACCCAAATTTCTCATAATACGTCTCTGGCTCCATAATAAAATGATGTGTCCGGGCAATGATTTTCTCGGGCTGCTCCAAATCCAGCAGCATGGCCCCCACACGGTAGACAATGTCTTCATCAACGCCATGATAGAGTACCAGCCAACCCTTGTCCGTACGGATCGGGGGCGTAGAGCCCCCAATCTTACGCGATTCCCAGGAGAGGTTCTGGGCGGTAGCAAGCAGCTTGGGCTCTTCCCAGTTCACGAGATCATCGGAGTAGGTAATCCACATGGCCGCCTTATCCGTACCGTAGGCTTCCCCTACATATTCCTCAGGGCGGCGCAACAGTACGAATTTGCCACCTATTTTCTCAGGGAACAGAATGTTGTCCCGGTCATTAATCTCAAGAGGTGTCGTGTCCGCCACATACTCCCAATCCAGCAGATTATCTGATTTCAAAATGGAGGACCGGGTTAGCCAATGTCCCGCCTCGTCCCCCCACCCATCCGGATATTCCGGAATAGAGCGAAGGGGGACGCCTGCCCCGGTAGGGTAATAACTCATGGCACAGGGACGAAGGGCGTAGTTCAGATAGAAGGTTCCGTCAATTTTGACAATCCGCGGGTCCTGCACACTACCATAAGGGAATCCCAGCATGTCTGGCGTCACAATGGGTTCATCCTTCACGTGGGTAAAGTTCACCCCGTCTTCACTCTCTAGCAGACCCAAATAATTTTTGCATGGAGTTAGGGAACCAGCAGTGCGCTCAATCATATAAAATTTACCGTTATCGATGATGACCGCAGGGTTGAAAACCGTAACCTTACGCCATTCATAGTCGCCCGGGACAACAATGGGATTATTCGGATGTCTCGTGATTTGCATGTCTATTCCTCCTGCATCTGCATGAATATTCAGGGATGCGTTGCAACCTTATATCTCACCTTTTATTTTTACAGCAACTTTCTTCGCATGGACCTGATTAGTTGGATTTCCAACGATCATAGGCAGCCTGATTGATTTCAACCATACGCTCTCCGCCCATTTTTTTGACGGTCGCCACATAATTGTCCCAACCCGTAAGCGGCTCGGCTCCAGTGATGAATTTCGCCTCCATCTGATTCACATATGTCTTCAAATCAGAATTCAGGCCACTGATTTCGGTCTGCTCTTCCACCGTAAGGAACAGTGTGGGATACGGAATCCGTGCGCCTTTATCGAGAAGCTTCTGCTTGGTCTCCTGCTCTACCCAGAGGTCAAAGTCTGTCTTCAGCCCCTTATTAATATCATCCATGGACAGGGTAGGAGCGGGAATGCCGTAGTTAGGTGTCAGCGTTGCCCGATAATCTTCCATTTCCTTACCATCGGGTACCGGCAAGTAACGTTTGACCCGGTTATCTTTGTCAGTGTACTCCCAGAGAGTGCCCTCTGGACCTTTATTGAAGAACATGGCACCTTCATACGAATAGAGATAATCCACCCAGCGCATAGAGGCTTCCGGCGCAGGATTACTCTGCGTGATAGCAAAGGCGCCGCTTGTAATCCCCCTATTCTTTGCAATCGCTGGAGCAGCAACTGATTCACTGTGAACAGGTGCAAACATCGGATCCGCCGTCGAAGGTTCTCCACCTTTGCTCATGTAGGCATGCCAGTCCGAAAAGAGGGCGATTTGATTGTTCTGTGCTTTGGCCTTCTTTTGCTCCGCTGTTTGTGAGAAGCTCTCATGATCCAGCAGATCTTCAGACCACAGGCGGTTCATATAAGTCAAATACTCCTTGTAACCTTCTTCAAGTGGTGTATAATGCACCTTGTCCGCATCATCCACATAAATTTCTTCTTCATAAATGCCGAAGGCACCAAGCAGCCATGTACGGATATCGCGGAGGTTCGCAGCGGGTGTTGTCACCGAGGAAATCGGAATTTCATCGGCTATGCCATTGCCGTTGGGATCTTCCTCTTTCACACGCTTCAGATAGGTATACAACTCCTCTGTCGTTTCAGGGAGTTTATCGATATTCAGCGCCTTTAGAAAGTCCCCGTTATACCACATCGGATTGCGGTACCAGTGCTGGCTAAGTTCTACTACTGGCAAGGAATAGATATGCCCGTCCGGTGCAGTTATCGATTTGCGGACATCCGGATTCTCCTCCAACAGCGCCTTGAAATTCGGAGCATACTTTTCAATCAGACCCTCCAGTGGAATGAGGATACCCTGCTCTCCGTAATTCATCTGCTCTGCAGTTGTCAAACCGGCAGCATAGAGGATATCCGGGTAATCTCCACTGGCGAGCACCAGATTTTTCTTCGTTTCGAAGCTATCCTTCGGTGCGTTCTTGTATTCCAGCTTAATACCGGTCTTCTCTTGCATCTGCTGAAGCACAGCCATGTTCTCCCAGTTCTGAATCCCTACATCTGGCGCCATAAGCGACAAAGTAACGGGTTCGTTAACAATCGGGAAACCTTCATTGTTCACAGCGACTTTTCCGAGATTGTTGTTCGCTTCACCTTCGTTTGAACTGCTGCAGCCTGCCAGTAATGTAATAACTAGAGCCGAAGATAACAGAAGCTTCCATGACTTGCGTGTGGTTGGCATTTATAATTCCTCCCTTGATTTCATCACATTTTAGCTGTTTAACCTTTAACAGAGCCTATCATGACCCCTTGGACAAAATAACGCTGCAGGAACGGATAAATTGCCACGATAGGCAGTGTGGAGACAACAATGACTCCATATTTAATCAGGGATGCCGTTTCTGCCTTATTATTCATGGCGGTGGCCACCTCGCCGTTGATGGAAGAGCCCGTCGTTTCCGCTGTCATTTCCTGAAGAACAAGGATCTGACGCAGAACCATCTGCAGCGGATACTTCGCTTCATCATTTAAATAGATCAGGGACGGGAAGTAGCTGTTCCAGTGGCTGACCCCATAGAACAGGGCCATAACGGCTACAATCGGTGCCGACAGCGGTAGAACAATGCGAATGAACAGCTTTAGATTCGTACAGCCGTCAATATGCGCTGCTTCCTGAAGTTCTTTCGGAATGGTCGTCTGAAAAAAAGTGCGGGCCACGACGATATTCCAGACCGAAGCGGCCACCGGCAGGACCAATGCCCACATGCTGTTCATGAGTCCAAGATTTTTGACCAGCAGATATGTCGGCACGATTCCGCCGCTGAAGAACATCGTGAACAGAATGAGGCCCATGAACAACTGGCGCCCGACAAAATCAGATCTGCTGAGCGCATACGAGGCCGGCAGAGTGACGGCGAGATTGAGCAGAGTGCCCACCACTGTGTAGATAATGGTGTTCCAGTAACCACTCCATATCTTTGGGTTCTCAAACACAAGCTTGTATCCGTCCAGTGTTACATTTTTCGGGAACAACCACATCGCTCCCGAATTGACGTCCTGCGGCGAACTGATTGAAGCGCTGAGAATATAGATGAGCGGATAGAGAACAACCAGCATTGCCAGACCCAGATAAATATAAGTGCTGATCAGAAAAAGCTTGTCCCCCCGAGATTCTTTCATCGCAGTAACCAAAGACTTCAACTCCTTTCTACCAGAGGCTGTTCTCGCTGGTGCGTTTGGCGATCTGGTTGACCGTAACAAGCAAAATAACGTTGACTACCGAGTTGAACAATCCGACAGCTGTTGAGAAGCTATACTGGGCGTTCACCAAACCGGCGCGGTATACATAGGTGGAAATTACATCGGATGCTTCCATATTGAGTGAATTCTGCAGCAGCAGAATCTTCTCGAAACCAAGACCCAGTATATTACCCATATTCAAGATCAGCATGATCGTAATCGTGGGTAATATCGTCGGCAGATTGATATGCAGCACCCGTTTAATTCGGCTTGCTCCATCCATAATGGCTGCTTCATGGAGCTGGGGATCTACGCCTGACAAGGCTGCGAGATAAATAATGGTTCCCCACCCGGTGCTCTGCCAGACGCCGGAAAATACATACACCGTCTTAAACCATGCGGGATCAGTCAGAAACTGTGCTGGTTCAAGACCAATGAATTCGATGAACCGGACAATCATTCCGCTTGAGGGTGATAAAAAGGTAATGATCATACCTGCCATGACAACTACAGAAATGAAATGGGGTGCATAGGTGACCGTCTGGACCGATTTCTTGAAAGGGCCGTTGCGGACTTCATTGAAGGCCAGCGCCAATATGATAGGCAACGGAAATCCGATGGCAAGTTCATAGAAGCTGATACTGAATGTGTTCCAGAGCAGATCCCAGAAAAAATAAGAATTGAAGAACCGTTCAAAATGGTCAAAACCAACCCACTCGCTGCCTGTAATTCCTTTTGAAGGTACGAAATTCTTAAAAGCAATCTGAATGCCGTACATCGGGCCATAATGAAAAACAAGGAAGTACAACAACGCGGGAAGCATGAACAGATAAAGCTCCCAGTTTTTCCAAATTCTCTTGCCAAGGGAGTTCTTCTTCAATGAAGGATTTACGGATACTACTGTGTGACTCTCCTTCACTTTCTCACTCCTTTCTATGTCTTTCATTACCTACGGTTATGTTACTGCTTTGCATTCTTGCTGACTCCATTTTGGTAACGCTTACAATTCGAAGTATAGTGAAACGAAGATGACACGGTAAATATGTAGGTTCTGCATTGTCACGATAGGGTGTGTAAAACCGCGCTACTGCGGTACTTTTCGTTCAGCCCTGATGTGGATGGTTGCAGATGGAGCAAGGCTGTAAATATGTGAATTACGAACCTCCTCCACGTTGCAAAAGAAACATATTGTGATCACCGAGCAAGAATTCAAACGTTTGTTATGAGTAACTGATCAATACTTTGATAAAAAAAGCTGTTGCGGAGGACGTTACGTCACAATCTACAATGAAAAAAATGTGATAAAGGAGTTTTCATGATGTCTGAGACCCATACAAAGGAACATTACAAAATACTGCTGATCGCATTACTAACGCAATCAGCTTTTCTATTTATTGGATTTATTTTTATTGTTTTTTTTAAGTGGGGAGGAATATTACCATTTATAGCTTCCCTATTCATACCAAACGAGATTAGTGTATTATCCGCAATCATCATCGGTCTTATTTTTAGTTTATTTATTACTACGATTGTTCTAATTACATTTATCAAAACAAGAACAGAACTCCCTAAAACCGAAGGGTCAGATATGATTAAAAAAATAATGATTCAACCAAGTGGTATAGCTTTAACGGCGATAGGTGGTATATTTGAAGAATTCTTTTTTAGAGGGGTCCTGATCGGATTATTTATTGGATATTCTTTGTTCCTGGATTGGCTCGTCATTCTAATAAGCACTTTTCTATTTTGGATAATACATGTTCCTCAATATAGAGGAGCTACAGGTGTCCTTATCGTTGTGTTTGTGAATGGTTTGATTTTT
This sequence comes from Paenibacillus sp. CFBP 13594, assembly GCF_014842675.1. Lineage (NCBI taxonomy): Bacteria > Bacillati > Bacillota > Bacilli > Caryophanales > Paenibacillaceae > Paenibacillus > Paenibacillus sp. CFBP 13594. Next base: position 319,975 of record NZ_JACYVQ010000001.1, on the reverse strand, counting down.
GCACTGCTCTTTTATTTTACCGGGTCGTTAATTCCCCCAATCCTTGCGCATGTCATTTATAATATTTCTATTGGAATTATTCTGGCACGAAAATACAAGAACTGATTATTTGAAAAGAGGGACGTTAGATGCAATTAACAGTGAGTAAATTTGCAAAGCTGGCGGGCACAACAGTTCGTACGTTAAGACATTATCGACAACTTGGCATATTGGTTCCCTCACAAAAGAACGAAAATGATCATCATGTATATATAAATGAGGATTTTAAAAGGCTGCATGAAATTCAATTGTTGCAAACTCTAGGACTTTCATTAAACGAGATTAAAGCCGGTTTGGATAATCCGCAATATTCTTTTGATGAAATAATTAAAGTTCAAGAACAATCGCTTAAACATAGGAGAAAAGCTATTGATTGTTCTTTGGCATTAATTAAACGAATAAAATGGTTAAAGGAAAAAGATCAATTCAATGAATTAAACTCAGAATTACTCATGTTACTTATGAACTCGATGCGTGTTGAGGAGGACCAAAAGAAGCTACTTCAAAAGTATGTTTCTACGGATATTATTGAAAAGGTGTTCCCAGAGGATATCTCTAAGCAAACTTACTTGGATGAACAATTATTCAATTTGGTATTGCTTGTCCATCGAGCTACCCTACACGATCTTAAACCAGATCATCCTTCCATACAGCAACAGTTGAAGGATATCATTACAAATACCCAATTAAATCACCTGATTCTCAATGACGAAGAAAAGAATGAAGAACTTTATAAAACGTAAAACCCTATTAGTCGTTGATCCCTAAGCATACCATGGATTTTTTGACAGAGGCATTTGAGGTATTAAATACGAAGAAGAAATCTTCTCTATAGGATCTTGATAACTACTAATACAACTCTGGAAGTCATTGCATCATTCATGAGAAAAACCACTCCTTTCACCCAGCCTAAACATCTCAAGTTTACCGGAAGGCTCTTGGCGGTTCTCGCTACGGATAGGAGGTTTAAACCTAAGAGACGGTTCGACAAACGCAAATGGAACGAAGCAGAAAACACTCTGCTTCGTTCCGTTTAAACAATCGGTATGGCAAGTTTTCCTCCCCTTCATTGAATAGAAAAAACTTCTTTTTTCAACAATTCTTCTGGCGTCTGCCCTATCACATCACTGTGAAAATAATCGCGTATAACACCGTCTTGAAGATAGTTAGCGATCGACACCATAATCATTCCTTGATCCAGTGCCAGATAAGCTTTTGCGAGTTCTCCCGTTTCAACATTGACTGAGTCATAGAACCCATACTTGCCAAACATTTTGAATTTCTTTAAAGCTTTAATATTCTTTCGAACAGCTTCAGGGGCATAATCCAGGGCAAGGAATGTTGCGTGTGCTGTAACCGTTGCTCCATCTTTATAACCTGAGGTCCCTAACGGCGTTGCTGCAAACTCACTGTAACCTGTCGGAGTTGCAGAAGGTGAAAAGCCCCATGCTGCATACCCTTTTTCTTTGGCATATTCGATCTGCAATTCAACATGACGCTGATTGTTCAATCCCAAAGCTTGAGTACCCAGGTCTTTTTCCTTTATAACCATACCGGGCATAAGAGCTTCAAACATACTGCCTCCCCAACTTGGCACGAACTTTTTATCCTTGTATACATAACTTCCTTCAAACACATCCACTCCATCGTACTTAACGGATTTGCCTTGAGGAATCTGAGCTTGCCAATCCCATTCTTGAGGTAATGTGCGATACATCTTCCACCAATGCTCTTGGGGAACATCACCTTTCCCAATGGCAATATAGCTGCCTACACGTGGTTCCGTGTAAAACATTCCATAATGGTGATCCGTCAGTGCGCCTTTAGCCACATCATAGCCTCCACGGAATTGGCCGACTTCAGGATCATATAACGGAGTATAATTCATATTTTCGACCAACTCGCTTGTTGCCCCATGAAGTTCTTCATAGGCTTGCCCAACAACAATTAAACCAGCGGATAACCAGCCATTATCGACTTGGGATATAAATTGTCCCCAATCTTTCTTCACTGTACCGTCATCTGTGTTATACCAGTTATAAAATAAGCCGTTCCACTTTTCTAACTTTTCTAGGGAATTGATAGTCGTTTGCAGGCGATGTACTGCTTCTTTCTTCGAAATGATACCCAATTGTTGCGCTGAAACGGTGCTCATCATATACATGGCGATGTTCGTGGGCGAGGTACGTTTAGCTTCTTCTGTCCCTTTTTCAGTGAGCCGAACTTCATCGTAAGTCAAGCCAGTGTTCTGATCCGTATAGTCCTCAAAAAATGTATAGGTCTTATATGCAATCGCTTTCAATTCTGCTCGAAATCCAATTAAATTGCTTGAGTCACCTGCTGAGGCCATAGGAGTTAAAGATAAGTTAGCGAACAGACAAAAAGTTAAAATGAAGCTGAATATTTTTGCTTTTTTCATGATGTTCTCCCTTCAAATGGATTCGAAACGTTTCGTGTATATGTTATCATAAATTTCCCATTTCCGTAAACAAGAAAATAAAACGCTTACAAATTCTGATTATCATAAGAATAATATATTAATATAAATTCGAAACGTTTCATTAAGTAAGCCAATCTCAATTTCATTGAAACTGAGTTGCTCTGGTTCAGGATGGGGATGGGTGAGATAATATCAAAGCACATACATGATATTTGTTGCCACGGTTATAACATAATTTGGTATTTTACCATTAAGACTTTATCACACACTATCGTACTTTTTTTCATATGATATTTTTCCTATATTAACATGTTCGTAATAGTAAAGAACCTCTTCCGTATGATCATAGGAAAGAGGTTCATGGAATTCTCGTGCATACTCCATCTAATTCAGGATATCCTCTATAGCTGTAGCTGGATTTAACATGAACTCTTCATATGTAGCTATCGTTCCGTGCTCTTGATGTTCAATGTCTGCATATCCAATCATTTTTTTGCTCGGATTCCAGACTATCAGGATATGTGAATATTGATCGATGTCCGAAGAAATACGCAGTAACTTATGTCTGCCCATTTTCATCTCCACCGTATCGATCAGATGAAAGAATTCTATATATCGGATGCCTGATTCACAATCTTGCAAGTCTATTCTTCGGAGTCCACTAGTTAGAAAATCAATAAGTTGCTGCGGAAGTTTAAATGACTTTAATGCTTGCAATTTGTTGCTCATATCATGAAATTCTTGAGGTTCATGCCCCTTTAGATATTCAGCCATTTCTTCATTTTTCTGACTCACTGCAATTGTGTACGCTCGCTCTCCATCCTTCTCCTGAATGGTCACATCTGCTCCCTGGTCCACCAGATATCGAACCATCTTCATGTTATTAAGTCTTGCAGCTACCGTGAGAGGTGTCGCCTTATACGGGTATACCATATCCGGTTCATTGTAATTGACGTCCAATCCTTGATCCAGCAAGTACTGAATTGTCTTCATATCGTGATCAGCTACCGCTTTGCGCAACGTTTTGCCTCCATATTTACGAATATCCAACCCCAGTTCATTCAGCACGGTTATATTCTTTTTGTTACCATAGTAGGCTTCATCATATGCACTGGATTTGACCCGATTAAGGCCATTTAACTTTGCACCGTGTTGGTACAGGTATCGCACCATTTCTTCTCCACAGTATCTAACTGCCTTCAGGATCGCCGGATTATTTTTGACATTCAGATTAACTCCATGCTCGAACAACAACTTAACCACTTCCAGTTGATTGCAGATTAAGGCAAGGTCTAACGGCGTTAATGCTATGTATTTGCTGAGTGTGATCTCTTCTTCGAGACCCATGCCCTGCTTAATGAATTGTTCTACAGCACCGGTATCTCCCTCATATATTGCCCTAGCTTGATCAGGAAGCGTTTCGAACGATCCTTGATTTCCGATTTTGAACAAAGGTGCACCCTCCTACTACTAATCAATTTTATATTTAGTTGAATTTATGAATGGGATATAATATAAAATAGTATTATTATAACCTATCACTAATTTAAGAGAATTGTCGAATTCTCATATTAGAAATATAAATTTTCATTTAAATATTTTTAAAAAAATACATATTCTAGGAGAATAACTATGACCAAGGATGTTGAAGAATTCTTTCAAGAAAATCTTGATATGTATCCTCATTTCAAAAAAATAAGAGATAGATTGTGGTCAGATGATGGAAAAAGCAGAGTTACAGTAATGGTTGGTGCTGGGTTTAGCTTAAATGCTAAAAAGATTGAAGATTCTTTTAATGGCATGGCCCTCTGGCATGATATTAAAGATGAACTAACTAAAAGTTTGAGCCACAAAGGAGACCTTAGCAATGTAGATGTATTAGAGATAGGTCAGTTATATGTTAAAGAGTACGGTAGAACCAGTCTAGATGAAGCTCTTAAAAATGCTATACCAGATAACAATTACGAACCTGATAGCCTCCATTTTGATTTATTAAAACTACCTTGGAGCGATATTTATACAACTAATTACGATACTCTTTTAGAACGTGCTAAAAGCCATGTACATGAGAGAAATTATCAAACTATCTATGATATAAGTGACATTCCAAATTCAGTTCAACCTCGTATCATTAAGCTTCATGGTAGTTTCCCTGCAAATAGACCTTTTATTTTCACTAAATCGGATTATGATAATTATCCTGTAAAATTTAGTCCATTTGTAAATATGGTTCAGCAGTCAATTATGGAAACAACTTTTGTATTAATAGGTTTTTCAGGAGATGATCCTAACTTTAGTAACTGGACATCATGGGTGTCGGAGAATTTAGGCGAGCACATGCCTAAAGTATACATGCTTGGTTATGATCAAGAGCATCGTGGAGTTGAATTGGAGAAGAAGGGGATAACATTAATCGACTTTACAAGATTATACTCAAGCAGTTCAAATCCTTTTAATGATATGTATACAGATATATTCCGTTTCCTAATGAACGAATCAAAAAAGAAAAAAAATGAATGGCCACATCGTATATTAGATGGAAGTCTTAATAATTTTATTTACAATCGTAAAAATTATCCTGGCTGGGTAGTATTACCGGATAGCATACGAAGATCAAATGCCCTCAAGTTGCATAATCTCAGCAATCATTTTTTCAGTAACTTTAATGAAGACAATATTAGCCAAGAAAAAATAAATTTAATAAATGAATTTCTCTGGTATTTTAACATATTTTCAATACCTCTTGATTTTAATAAACATCGAATTCTCGAAAGTATCATAGGAAATTTTGTCTCATCTAACGATTCAGATATTAACCTAAATGAAATAAAACTTGTTCTCCTTAGAGAAGCTAGATTGGATTTTGATCAAGGTAAGTTCAATCAGTATTTTGATATCTTAAAAGACAGTAAACTGAATTCGGAGCAACGACACCTTCTTCAGTACGAAACCATTCTCAATTTGTTAGCACTAAATAAGGTCAGTGAAGTACTAATTGAATTAAACAATTGGCAGGTCACGGATAATGATTATGAATGGAATATCAAAAAAGCTGTAGTTTATTCTAATATAAAGCAATTGCAAGTTGCAGAAAATTTACTCGAACTCAGTTTATTAAAAATAAAAAAATTATTAACAATTGATAATGAAAATTATAGATTACTATCTCTTGAAAGTGTAGTGCTCCATAATTTAGAACGCATTACTAATAAACGTGGTTACTACTCAAAGAGATTACGTGAAATTAATTCTCATAGCTGCAATTCAAACAGTGAACTTGAAAGAACATGGTTATCTGTTAAAGATTATAATTATGATTTAGGTAACAAAGAGACTTTTGGATTTGATCCCAGAACTAGAAAGTCTAGTTCAAAATTTGGTGATTTTATGAGTCAAGAAATTTTAGACTCTTATGCGGCTTTAATTTTACAGGAAGAACTTGGACTCTACTATATACGTAAAAGATTTGAAATTGCACATAAAAACATTAGCATTATTCTTCCCAACTTCTCACTGACAAAGGGATTATATTATGCAAACAATAAAGATATTGGAGATATTTTCACTAGACAATTTGTTTATTACCTTAAATCTCCTCAGTTAAAAATAATCGAGTCTATACTAATTAATTCCCTTATAGAATCTTCTCCACTAGTTCCAGTTGAACATGCAATAGAGATTTTATCACGTGTATATTTTGCATTCTCTTCAGAAAAACAAATACTTTTTGATGAGATGATTTTCGAGCTAATTGAAAACAAAAAAATTTATAGTATATCTGAGGTTGAGCTTTATTCGAACTTAATTCAAAGATTAACTTTCTCGAAAACATACCATTTAAAGAAAACTTTCTTTGAAAAATTACTAGTGGCTCTTGATAATAATTTCGTTGAAAATAGCTTAAATTATTTCTTCGATCCTTTTCTTATATTTTTATCAATTAATGACTTAACACCAATTAAATTAGAAATAAAAGAGGAAATAAAATCTAATCTACTCGAAAATGCTAATGAAGAGAGCGCACTAATAAGGTTAGTTTTTCTTTATCAAACGCAAAACCTGACAACAGAACAAGAGCATCAACTAGCATTAATTATTAACTCATTGCCCTCTAATCGTTCTTTCGGTTTTAGTAATTTTGTATTTCAAAGTACTTTTGAATTTATTTTTGACTCCATTAATTTAAAACAAAGAGAACCACTTCAGATTATCCAAGATTTTATCATTAATAAAGAGATCCCGAAGTTTACAAATAATGGGGTGATAAGTGACGGTTCAGCATTTGATAATTATTTTAAAGAATTCTCATCAATTATAAATAAAACTTTAGAAAAAAATAAAGAGATCCCAATGGAAATACTCGCGGAATGGCTAAGTAAATTCTTTTATTGGTGGGACTCTCAAAAAGCAATTTTATTAGGAACAGAGAATGAAAGAAATTGGTTAATTCGTTCACCAGATTACTTAATATTATTAGTTCAATATCTCAGTTACACTATTCTGAAAACAATTCCTTTGGATTATTTAGATAGTAAGCTTAAAGAAAAATTAAGCTCCCTTATTAATGAGATATATCACTGTAAAATTTATTGTTTTGTCTACCTTCTTCCACAAGCAAAGAGGCTACATTTAGATTTGAATTTTACAACAAGTTATGCTGATTTAATTTGGAAATTTCCCGATGATTCAATTAAACATGCTCTACGTGCATTACCTAGCTATTTAGAGTTAATTATAGAAGGCCATATTGATGAAGAACCTACTACTCTCTTAAATCAATTATTTGAAATATTAAAATACGGATCACATACAATGAAACTAGCAGCTTGTGATGCTATCCTTCAAACTATAAAATCAAAACCATTGATTTTTTCTAAAGAAGATTGCGTGTTTTTGATTGAATTCTCCAACAATAACATTGATTTTATTATCGAGAACGATGATTTAATCTTGTCTCAAGATGAGTTCGAACTACATGCAAGTATTTCATCTTTAGTCACTCAATTGATTATTATGAAAAGTGAAGACGTTGGTACCGAACTGGATCATTGGAAAGAAATCATTAAAAATCATCGTTTACCGGAGATTAGAATAAACTCTGATCACTTTATTAAAACAAGTTGATCCCATAAAAGCCTACTCTATGCGAGTAGGCTTTTTATATAAGTATTGATTTCTAGCTAATTCTTACCTACTCTCATTGAAAAACTTCGTTCGTAACTAATGTCCCTATTTTAAATCCTGTCACAAATGCCTCACAAGAATTAGTGGAATTAATATTATCTATCATGTCTAATAGTTCCTCCAACTGTTTAAAGTCACCCTCCGAAAGCTTTTTCTGAAATTTTTCGATGTAACCTGTAATCTCCTTATTAATAGATCGATACTCCGAACCTTTAGGAACAATATTCTCTTCTGGTCTCAGATTACCATAATAGATTTCTTCTAATATGCTTTTCATTTCAATCCCTCCCTAATAATCTTTTCACAGTAAAAACTCATTAATTAGCTCGGTTTAATTTTATGCGAAAATTGCATAAAAATCAATATGCAGTTTCCGCATAGAGTAAGCTGATCAAGGGTGATATCTATGTATATAAGAATTCGTGATCTAAGAGAAGATAAAGATCTGACTCAACAACAAATGGCTAAGATGCTGAAAATTTCTCAAACAACATATTCTCGTTATGAAACTGGCGCTTTAGATATTCCAAGCTTTGTTCTTATCAAGCTGTCTGAATTCCATAATGTGAGTGTAGACTACATACTGGGACAAACTAACAATCCCAAACGATGTTAAGTCTACATCCTTCAAATGCTCTAGAGCGATAACGTGCTATCACAAAATCCTATTACAAATCAACCGTACAGAAAGGACACTATGAATCCTTCATCACTGTCAGCCAAATTACAACTTATCATTCCGCAGCTGGATCTGCGAAGCTGCCTCGTCAGCGTACGCGGTGAGATTATGTACGAACACTACCGCAACCAAGAGGCTGCGACCGATATTGCAAAAATCAATTCATGTACCAAGAGTGTGCTGTCCGCACTCATCTGTATAGCGATGTATGAAGGCTTGTTGCCAGAGGCATCAGCCCCAATCTCCACCTTTTTCCCACAGTTGACATCCGATCCTGACCCGCGTAAGCCAGCAATCACTCTGGAACAACTGCTCACCATGACAGCCGGATTCAACTGGGATGAGTTCGGTGGGCAAAATTCATTCCCTCGAATGACCCGCACCGATCATTGGGTGGATTTTACGTTGGAACAACGGTTAAGTCATGTACCGGGTACACATATGGAGTACAACTCAGGAGTATCACAGATCCTATCCGCCATTCTGATGCAAAATGCAGGTATGAATGTAGCCGAGTTCGCAGAACGTTATCTCTTTGACCCGCTAGGAATTAAGGATTATGAATGGGAAAGCGACCCCCAAGGTGTACACACCGGCGGATTCGGCCTTAAGATGTTACCCGTAGATCTGCTAAAATTCGGTCAGCTATTTCTACAGCAAGGGATGTGGGAGGGTAAGTCTCTCATTTCAAGTGATCTCGTATCCCGTTCGACTCAGCCATTCATTACAGTCAGCCCACCTAATTACGGCAGTTATGCTTGGCATTGGTGGGTCGATGTCTATCCGAATGAAAGGTCTGACGCGGAAGATATTGCTACTGAAGACACGCAATCCAATCTCCATTACTATTACGCGCGAGGGTTTGGTGGTCAGTATGTATATATTGTCCCTGAGCTGGAACTTGTTACGGTGTTAACCAATGACAAACGAAAGAAAGAGAAACCTCCACTGGATGTTTTCCCTCGATTAATCGCTCCTGAGCTGTGGAAAATGTTATAAATGCAGGCCGCTCTTTTATGTTGTTCGACCAATGGTTAGACCAATGAACCCCCAACCTGATGTAGGATAACCAATCCATAGGCTGAGGGTTTATTCGTTATGCCAATGCTTCTTCGATGGCAACCGTGATTGGATACGGACCAGACTCTTGATTAGAGAGCACAACCAGTTGTAGATCAAAGTCTGGATACACGGAAGACATGAACGACACCCCTGGATCAAACCCCATGACATGAAATTTAAAAATCTCCTCCCCCTTGCGGTCAATCCAGATCCCCTGCCCATAATACTCTTCATCTTCTTGATGAGCATGTGGAGTTAATAACTGCCGTGTTGTCTCAGCATTCAACAATTGGTGACCCAGTAAAGCATCCCAGAATCGAATCATATCCGGCGCGGTAACATAGGCCCCACCATCTGATCCACCTTTGACAGGAATGGAGAACATATTGGTGTTCCAGGAGCCATCTTCATGATCGATATACCCTAAAGCTGTGTTGCGCGGGAGCTGATCTGTTACGAAATAACCGGAGTCCTTCATGCCACAACTTTTGAAAATGTGCTCTTCCACATAATCTGTAAACGACAGTCCTGAATGTTGTTCCACAATAAGCCCCAGCACAATGAAACCCGCATTGTTGTAGTGAAAACGTTCACCCGGAGCAGACTTCATCGGCAGATGCTGAAACATGGGCAGAAAGTCACTTAAACGCCGCATCGCGTAGACGGGTCTGTCTTTCCATAATTCTGAAAAGTCATCCATCACTTCTTCATCGAAATAATCCGGAATGCCTGACGTATGTGTTAACAACTGCTGAATGGTAATTCCTTCGTCCCATAATGAAAACTCCACATCCAACACATCGTCCAGCTTGGAATCGGCATACAACTTACCCGCTTCAATGAGTTGGCATATACTCACTGCCGTGAAGATCTTACATCCTGATGCAATGCCGAACCGTGTGTCCACCTGATTGGCAAGCTCTTCACTGCGATTCGCATAACCACGTTTCATATTCAAAAGGGTTTTCCCGCCTTGTAGGAGTAATACAACACCCGAAAAATTCACGCGTTCCATGAATTCTTCTACTTTTGTTGTCAGCTCTAATACATTCAACATTTTGTTGTTCACCTACTTGTCTATGTATTCATTACATTCTCATTCTTAATTCTTCGTCATATCCTGCATACCTGCCATATTTTCATAAAAAGAAGGATTACTCCCTTATAAAAGGAAATACCCCTTCTTCATACAAGGTAAGACTAAGTTGAACAAAGTATGCTCAAATGCTGTTCAATCACTTGTTCTACTCGTTTTACTGTAAGTCTATCTGGCTGCATTAACATATGAATGGCGAGTCCATCCACAAGAGCATATAACTTCTCTATCTCCATCTCGGCATCCAGTTCAGGATGTGTCATCCCCTGCTTTTGCAACTCCTGAACCACCCATTGAACCGATCGATACATCCCCTGATGCATCTCATCACTTAACTTTTTTAATTCGGGGTACACCAATAATTTGGCTGTAAACGAAAACCATACCTCCATTTCCATCATTCTATCTTCATCCAACGGGAGAAATTGCAAGAGCAGATTCTTCATATCCTGCATTACAGATCCACTCATCTGTAATGCCTCCACCCTTTTCTGTACCCTTTCTGCAAAAAGATTCATGCAAAAGGTGAACAATTCGGCCTGTGTGGCAAAATAATGACGCATGGAACCTACAGATAGTCCCGCTTCCTTTGCTATATTGCGAACTGTAGCATGCTCCAGTCCATGCTCTTGAATGACCCGGATTGCTGCATCAGCAACGATTTTCCTCTGAGCTTCATGATCTACGATTTTTGGCATGACAACATTATACACCAGACTTCTATTTTAGTAATACACTGTGCTATAATATATTTTAATACATTGTACTAAATAAAAAACTGTAGGAGAGGAATTCATAAGATCATGCTTACAACTATTCCAACCAAAAAACGAAAGAGATTCAGAATTTTCATTATCATGGTGAAGCTGCTCTGCATAGTGCTACTACTAATTGGTGCAGCATTCCTCTATGAGTGGTTTGCTTCTTCGCAGGCCAAAAAGGATTTTCCACCTCCGGGTACGTTAGTTCAAATCGGCGGTTACCAACTGCACATTCACAAACAAGGCAATGGCTCGCCGACCATACTTATGGAGGCTGGAAGTGGTGAGACGAGTTTGTCGTGGAGAGACATTCCTGCGGCACTCGCCCAACATGCAACGGTGGTCACATATGATCGTGCAGGATATGCCTGGAGTGAATCTGCCCCTACAGAACGTACAGGTTCGAATATCGTCAAAGAGCTACATGCAGCTCTGGAGAAGGAGAATATTCAGGGACCTTACGTTATGGTAGGTCATTCCCTTGGTGGTATGTATGCCAGACTCTTTGCACAGACCTATACAAGTGAGGTTCAGAGCCTTGTCCTCATTGACGCGAGACCTGAAAATGATGAACAGAATACAAAGGCTTTGTTGGAACAGGCTCAGTTTCAGGGAAACCCGTCTGCCTCCTTCCTATCCTTACTGAAGTTATCCGGCGCTTTCAGATTATTTCCAGACTTTTTGCTGGATGGTCTGGTTACCAAGCAAGATCGAGATACTTTTGTTAATGTGATTGCCACGCCCTCCTTTTTTCATGCCAAAGAAGAAGAAGCCTTACTCGCCCATTTAACAGAAGATGCCATTCGTGGCCAAAATCTTGGATCAATACCTGTACGTATCATTGCACGCGGACGTCCTCAAGACTATGCTCAAGCAGGGATTTCGGTTGAAATGGGGCAGAAGCTCGAATCCATATGGCAATCGGGGCAGCATAACATGTTGAATATATCGAAGGATAGTCAGCTCATCGTGGCCACCCGCAGTGGTCATATGGTTATCCACGATGAACCCGAACTGGTTGTGAAAACAATCCTTGCGTTAATCTCTGATAAGTAGAGGTGTGTTTTTTCAGCAGATCCAGGGCTCGTTATAATGTTAAAGGGCTGTTCCAATAGCCATGTGTATGACTTGGAACAGCCCTTTAAGCAATATATTAAGATTAGTTCTATTTGGCTGCATGCCTCAAGGCAACAAAATTTAGCGCAACGCTTGCAGGTCAACCTCAGGACTTCCTGCACTTTTCTGCGTTTCACGAGGAGACCTCGTGTTAACCAGGTAATACAGTGTGGCGTAGATTGTCATGATAAACGTGCCAAAGAACAGACAAAACGCAAGTGACGGGCGGCTTACACTTTCGTGCATCAGCTCAACCAGCGTCTCGCGATTCGTCAGTGCATCCCAGCTATTCAGTCGATATACACGTCCAAGCAATACCCCGTAACTTCCCAAAGCACTACCTGCGAGTACAAAGATCCAGGATGCCCAGCGTCCAATTCGGTGATAGATCACTTCCTGAAGCTGATACATGGACAAGAAGCCAAGCAGGAGCCCCGTCCAGACAAACATTAAAACAACACTCAAGTCGTACCAATAGGTGTAGTCCACTCCATTTCCACCATAATACCGGGAACTTCTCGCTGTCAGATGAACCAAATCCGTAACAATGTAAGAAGAGTTCGGGAAAAATAACAACCACAGCAGACCACTTGCTATTGCAAGCCATGCGGCACCTTTCCATTTCGCATCACTTAGAAGATAGGCTGCATAAGAGAACACAAAGGGAATCCAGCCCAAAAACAGATTCCAGATCAGGAAGCGGAAATAACGCTGATCCAGCCAATCTGCGGCTACATAGTGCAAGCCAAGCGTTACTGCTGTGACCACACAAAGGAAAATAAATATGCGAATATAATTCAGTTTTCTCAATGATTCTGACCTCACTTGATAAAATTCAAATTAATTTCGAAAATATCGGATGATTTCTTCCTTGTTCTTTTCAACACGCAAATTCAATCCACGTTTATCCTTTAATCCATACTGCTGTAATTCATGGCCTGGATCAAGCACCAACGGTTTAGTCGCCACATCGACAAGCAAGTCCATCGTCAATTGATAGGTTTCCCGTATCTTGTCCATTGGCAGAGAGGATTCATACCGTTTAATCAGCTCAATCAGACGTTCAGCATACATGAGACGAACCATACTGTCCGCACTCTTCATTTGTCTTGAAGCAAATGCTGTAATTGCCGTAATAATACTGGGTTCTGTCCGATGTTTGGCAATCAACGCAAGCTCATCTACCGCATCCCAATTCATGATAGACAGCTCGGAACTTAATTGTTGAATTCGCTCCCCTATCCATTGTTCCTCTAACGCTTGGGGTACGTTCCATCGCTTATAGTCCGCATACACACCTTCTCGATGCATCTGTACAGCGCTCCCGTAATATTTGACAAACACATCCTTGGCTACACTCCAATCGGTCTCCTCCACTTAATCACCACCATACCTGTTCCTATTTGTGGAATATTCCTAACATATTACATAAGTTTACCACTCTCTAAGCATACTATAGATGTTGAACTATACATTTGCACGAAAACGTAGAAGACAGAATGAACCCGAAGAAACGAAGTGTTCGCTAAAAGCTTTCTACAAGAAAGCTACGTCGGAAGCATAAGCTTATCACCGGATTTTCACCTTTGTATAATAGAATTAAAAATCTGGGGATAAAAGCGATCGGAAGGTTGTTCTGTCATCGGAGTGAGAAGTGTAAATATTCTTTCGTTCAACTTATATAGAATCATACCATTTACCAAAGGAGAATCAAATTACCAATGAATCCGAATTCGATGAACCCACAGAATTTAGTACAACCTACTTTAAACGCAAATCCCAATGTTACGCCTAACATGAATCATGGCGGTCATGAGATGTTCGATGTGCATGAGATCCTGTCCTCCACCATTAATGTGCTGGATCAATATATGATCTTCCGTACATTCGTGCAGAGCCAGGAACTGATTGGCATTCTGGACCGGCAGTATAACTTCATTTTATCCCAGTACAATCTGACAGCAGAGTGTTTTGCATCCGGACAGAAGCCTCATCAAGAGACAGCTACCTATATGATCCCCAACATGGTACCACCGGTATATGGCCTTAAGCCATCAGCACCGAAAAAACCAAACCAGAGCCTTGCTGACGTAAAGGATGCCGGAATTAGCGGTCATATGCTGGGACTGATCAAGTCACATGCGAGTTTGCTCGGCATGTCCTGTAGCGAGATCACAAATGGAACGGTTCGCCGAGTCATCGCTTCTCAGATCCAGCATTTTATCGAGATGGCCTATGAAATTTTCATGTTCCAGAATAAAAACGCCTATTACCAAGTACCTCAACTCACCCCAAGTGATACACAACAGATGCTTCAGGCATACATTCCAGCAACCGGAGCACCTCAGATGCCTAACAGCAATAAACCACTTCATTAAGTTAGAAAATAAAGTCTGAACACTTAGAACAGTCTCTTCAACCCATTTGGGTTTTAGGGGCTGTTTTTTGGTTATTTACAATCATTTTCCTACTGAAGACTCTTGATTTGGTTACCAGAAACTGGTTTAATCAATGACAAACCCGTACTTAGTCCACTTACGGATCATACATATAAAATACGGTGAAATGCCGTTATACGAGAATTCAAATGGCTTTTTCTTCATTATGGGGAGGTATACGAATGAGATGGAAGCAACCTGCTAAACTTGGTTTACTGGCTATGGCTCTCGGCTGTACTGCCATCGGCTCAATACTTACAACTTCAACAACACTGGCTGCACCTGTTCCCGCTTCCAAAGCGGTGTATCATCAATTCCAAACGTATCGAACGGAAGCAGTGAAATCCACAGCGAGTGTGGCTAAAGCACGTAAATACCTGATGAATCATATCGACAAAGTCGGTCCTTGGCAGGCAACATTAATGACCCTGCAATTGGAGAATATGCAGAATATGAAGCTGGCCGATATGGATAACCAAATGTATACGGAACAGTTTCAACAAGCCCTATCTCAGGCCCATGAACAACTTGGTTACGAACAGAAGCTTACATACAGTCGTCTGCTGAAAGAAATTAAAGATCCATCCGTGAGGAAGGTTCTGCAGGAAGCATCTGATCTCGGGTTCAAACTGGAAACCAGTGAGGGCTTGTATTACCCTATCATCAATTATGAGATCTACCAAAAGTTCAAACCTTTTGTTAAGGCTGATATTGCTGCATACATCGACATTATGGCTACCGAATCCAATCAGATGACCACGTCGGATGGTGGCATTATCATCTCCTGGAACGAATTAATCCAGCGTGCATTGGAGAAAGAAGCCTTTTTGAACAACTTCCCGAATTCTAATCGTACATCAGCAGTGAAGCAAGGGTTATTTGTGGATTATCTCTTTTACGGAAGTGACAACACGCCTGCTTATGATTGGTACACGGATGAAGAAATTCGCACCATGGACCCTGAGGTGAAACAGGCTTACGAGAAAGCTTTGGCTAAGCGGGAGCCTAATACGGGGAGTGTTCTTCTCGATACCATGGAAAAGATTTTGCAGGTTCTGAATCAGAACAATGATGAGCTTACACCTGAAGTACGAGCCATCATTGAATCTGTTCAACAACAATTTGCCTGGGAATAATCCGAAGCTGAATCGCAAAATGTGAACGCCAAAAAAGCGGCAGTCCTTGAGACAGAGGTTGCCGCTTTTGAGTTTACCTTGCAACTCCTTACGTTTGGATCAAAGAGTTGAAGTGTCTATTGATGTAAGTTTGTTCGGATTAACGACGAGATAAATGCCCTCAATCCGCTCTCCAGAAGGGTCCAACCCCAAACAGAGCACCTCGGACAACTGTCCTTCTTTCATCAACGCGAGTTGAAGCTCGCCATTGATCCACATCGGTACCCATTCTCTTTCACGCAATCGCGTAAGGACTCGCCGTGAGGTCAGGAGTGCAAGCACACCTTTGTGAACATGCATCGTTCTCATCACAGTATGCACAACGCCACCGCCATCTGCTGTAAATACAGGCTGATCTGCCAGTAACTCGAGCATCGCAGCGACATCATAACGAAGGAAAGCCGTTGTAAAACGGGTAAGCAATTCACCCTTGGCTATCATATCGGCATCACTCTGCTCGATCGGTGGAAGTTTTTCAGGCAAATTCCGTCTGGCGCGGCTAAAAATTTGACGGCAGTTACTCTCCGTTTTGCCCAGCCAATCCGCTATTTCAGAATAGTCATACTGGAAAGCTTCACGAAGTACAAAAACAGCCCGTTCAACAGGCGAAAGCCGCTCCAACATGACCAGATAGGCATAAGAAATCAGCTCTTTCTTCTGCATCGTTTCCTCTGGTATGTTTCCCACTTTACTGTCTGCTATCGGTTCCGGAAGCCACTCTCCAACATAATTTTCCCTCTGGTTGCGGGCAGAATTGAGCAGATTCAAACTTCGGTTCACCACCAGTCTGGCGATATAAGACTTCGGATTACGAATATCTTGAGTAATATTGCTCTGAATCCCCGCAAAGCAATCCTGAACCATATCTTCAGCTTCTACCACACTGCCGAGCATGCGGTAAGCGATTGAAAATGCATAATTTTTATACCGAATATACAGCTCACCAACATCCAGAGAAGACACTTCTGGCTCATTGGCGTGGAGATTGGAATTCATAAGAATGGCCTCCTCTGGCATGGTGCATGTATTTTAGTTAAAGCAGCCCGGATACATTCCTGTTGTAATCGCAATCCGGTTCCAGTTATTAATCGTGTTAATGGCAAGGATCAGATCCACCAGTTCGGATTCACTGAAATGTTCACGAACCTTATCGTACAACGCAAGGGGTACACCGTGTTCCGAGATACGGGTCACCGCCTCAGCCAGCTCCAGCATAACACGTTCTTGATCCGTGAAGAAAGACACTTCACGCCACACACTCAGCAATAGAATATGATCCGCATAATCTCCCAGTTTCATCAGATCTTTGGCATGCATATCGAGACAAAAGGCGCAGCCATTGATCTGAGACACACGGATTTTTAACAACTCATACAATACTTTATTTTCAAATTGCCCGGATATATACTGCTCCATCGCCATCATCGCTTTAAAAGCGCCTGGACTCACTGCTCTGTAGTTGGTTCTTAAATTCATTTCATTCGCCTCCATCATTTGGTTTACATACTGTAGACAAACGACGGCCGGGATCTGTGACATACTTTACGAAAATCTTTTTATTCTCACAAGAATGGTTGCTCAACTAACGAATATTCACACTGAGATTCTGATGGCAGGACAACCTCCATGGAGTTAATAATCAGTAATGGAAAAACATACTGAATGGTTGTTCTCTTTTCTACAATTAACATCTAACGTAAGAAAAATCCGCTTTTTTCCGTATCCATGTACGGTTTTTGCTGTACCGTTTGTGATTTTAACCAAAAGTAGGTTGGATATATTGATGCTTTGACCAAAAGAGTAGTAACATACGGCTAATAAAGTTAACTTTTCTGACATAAGAAAGAGAAATGTTTATTCATATTGGCAAGGAGTGTTTTACTATGATAACTTCCAACGCAAACCCTAATACGTCCGAATTGCCTAGAGGTTGTACATTCACCGCTGAAGACTGGCATGTATTATCACAATATTGGTATCCGGTAGCACAAGCTACCGAAGTAACAGACAAACCACTTGCTGCTCAATTACTCGATGTGAAGCTGGTTCTCTATCGAAGTAATGATCAGGTTGTCGTAGCCAAGGATCTTTGTTTTCACCGCGGGGCCCCACTTAGCAAAGGCTGGGTAGAAAATGGTGAGATTGTCTGCCCTTATCACGGCTTCCGTTACAATTGTGAAGGTAAATGTACCGCAGTACCTGCACACCCAAGCTCCAAGATCTCGCCTAAGCTCAAACTTATCGTGTATCCGGCAGTTGAACGTTATGGTTTAATCTGGACCACTTTGGCGGGAACGGAAGAACAGATCCCCTCCTTCCCTGGATGGGATGATCCGGATTATATCAATATTTTGCCACCCAACTTTGATATTGCCGGTTCTTCTGGACGTCAAATGGAGGGATTCCTCGATGTATCCCATTTTGCCTATGTGCATACGGAAACGTTTGGTGACAAAAACAACACAGAAGTCCCTCAATACAAAGTGAAACGTGAAGGTAATGAGTTACTGGCCGAGTATTGGAGTACGGTGAGCAACTATGGCAAAGGGCAAGGTCTTGTTGCTCCAGAAGGTTTCCAATGGTTGCGTGAGTTTCGGGTATTCCCGCCTTTTGCGGCTTCTCTGACGGTATATTTCCCAGGAGACGACAAGCTGAATATTCTGAATTGTGCTTCGCCGATCTCTGCTCGTTATACGCGTCTATTCTGTCCAATCACACGAAACTTTGACAAAGACGCTCCTATTGAAGACACAATCAAGTTCAACTTGCAGGTATTCGAAGAGGACCGCGAGATGGTCGAGTCACAGAAACCGGAGGATCTGCCCCTGGATCTGCATGCCGAGGCCCATATTCCCGCTGACCGTACTTCAATTGCTTATCGTCAATTATTAACGGAAATTGGTTTGGGCCGAAATTACACATCGTAAGTAGATAGTATATAAGTTCAACTAATGAATATATTTACACTGGCATTCCGATGGAAGAATAACTTTCCGTTATCATGTAGATGTTTAGTTGAACATATATAGCCTCATTTAAAATTGTAAGGAACTCCAGACATGTTATTTCCCATAATCCCCGATATAAACACGTCAAACGGCTGTTTATTCTGATATAAGGTGTCTCAGATTCTTTAGATTTCTGGGCGCGCTTCAAATCCTTGATTAAGACGACTACGATTCGTTAGCGCCTCATGCTTAGCTCTAAACACGGCTTTCCGCAAGTATGAAGACATCCTTAATCAAAAAAAGAAGCGTTCCTTTGCGGAAGCCTCTTTTGCTTTACCTAATTCAACTAAAGTACCTATGTGTACTAGATAAACCTTGCCTAATAAACCGTCATCTTTCCTCTTGAATATTCGTATTCACAGGAAGCTCTATATAATACGGGCAACCCGGTTCGTGGATAATACGTGGATCGACCCAAGTCCCCCAGTACGGAAGACGGTTTACGTAAGGTTGCATATTGGGCTGAGTATTTGGTGGCATGTTGGGCTGTGCATTGGGTTGCATGTTTGGTTGTGTGTTTGGTTGCATGCTGGGTTGTGTGTTTGGTTGTACATTAGGCATTACGTACGGCTGATGATTCACATTCGGAGCACTGTTAGAGTTGGGGGCAGTGGAAGTCATACAATCTGCCGGCGGGCCAATAATCACTGTTTTTTGAATGGGAGCCAGCGCTTCTTGAACTTTTTTCTCATCTAGACAGTACGTATAAGCCAGAAGTTTGGTAGGTGTAAGTCGCAAGATGTCTGAGCCAAATATCGCTTCAGGCACGGGTGCATCGAAGATCGCCAATAAATGCGTTTGATCTGCAGTAGCCACTTCATAATGCCACCAGCCTTGAGGTACATTCGCCACTTGCCCCGGAGTAATTGGGAAATGAAGTAACTCATTGGTGAACGGATTGATGAGGGACACAACGGCAGAACCGCTGATGCAATATACCAGTTCGGTTGCATTCTGATGAATATGTGGTTCAACCACATTGCCTGTGTTGAGGAAAATATCCAGTAAAGAAGTATTGCCCAGTGTGTTTAACTGGTTGATGGAAAGAGAGTTTATATAGTTATCCTCATCCTTCTTGAATAACGGATTCTTGCTCAAATCGTAAGTAAATTGGGTGGTGGGTAAAGTATAATCCATGTATGAGGTTGCCAAAATAAAACGCCTGCCCTTCGCTCTCGGTTTAGGTCATAACCTATATGCCAGCTTATGCCCAGCGCCCAGATACGTGAGCCCATTTCCGCCAAGTTTTCATCGCATAACAAATATCCCTGACTCAGATACACGGGAGGAGGGATATTTGGCTATTATAATTCTGCTTCGTCGGAGATGTCCTCCCAACTGATCCCTAGTGGAGTACTGTTCAAATTTACACTCTGAAGCCAGGTCATTCGCTTGACTATGTCCGGCATTCCTTCAATTAAACTATTCGTTATACTCAGATAACGCAGTTTCTTCAACTGCTCCAGTTCGGGTGGGATTTCACGAATGCCAGAGTAACTTATATCCAGACTCACAAGTTCGCTCAATTCACCAATCTCGGCTGGAATATGTTTCAGACCAAGATCCGACTTCTCCTTTGGCTTCCACCCGGTAGGAACATGATAAGAACTACCGCAATAAATTCTAAGCTCTCGAAGTTGTTTCAATTTTCCAATGTCTCGGTGAATACCTTCCAAATCCGCTGTCATGATCTCCAATTCTTCCAATGATGTCAGTTCAAAAAGGGCTGGAGGAAGTGTATAAATATCCTGCTCAAAAATCGTCAAACGTTTCAAGTGCTTTAATTCCCGAATCCGTTCCGGAATCTCTTTTAAGTAATGTGAACTAATATTCAGCACATCGGTTTGATGCCTGATTGCATCATCCAACAGTCGATGAATATCTTTCTGACGATTTAAATCGAAAAACAAGCCTGGAATACGCTCCATTAGCTCAATTGCTTCTTCTTGTGTAATGTGCATGCCATACATATGCTCATGAGCAACCGTGTAGAAGTAATCACTCCCATCCTCTTTCAGAAAACAAAGATCGTCCGGCAATGACGGATATAACCAGTCATGAAAGCGATTGGCTTCCTCCTTAAGGACCTGCCCGGATTCAGGCGTGCAACGATATAAGTAATAGATGCCTTCTGCATACATGGCGCCACTTTGCATCATCATTTCTTCCATCGTACTGTTTTCAATTAGATACGGCTCAAGTCTCTGTAATACTTTGGCAACCCTCTCAGGTGTATCTCCCTCAACATACTTTCGGTCAACCAGCATAAAACGATCTGTCTTCTCGATCAATTCGTCAATCAACAGTTCATAGGCAGTTCCTCTTGGATCGGTGTGAAAAGCTACGGCTACCATAGGTTCCCCCTCATGACTCTATATTGATTAATCTTCAATCTGCTGTATCACCTGAAACCATTGTGGCATAGGCTGATATCATCAATCCAGTTATTGGAGGCTTGTTACATGGCATACGGCCCTGGTTCAGTATCATCCCCGCAACCTGCGGGTTATCCTTACCCTTATTATCCACCCACACCGTATCCCTACCCTTATCCGTATCCATATCCATACCCACCCATCGTTCCTTTTCCACTACCATATCCGATCGGTGGTCCTTGGTGGCACGGTGGCTATCCCGGCGGTGGTTACCCCGGTGGACACCCTGGTCATTTCCCAGGAGGTGGCTATCCCGGCGGACCTCACGGCGGTCCAGGTGGTCCAGGTGGACACGGAGGACCTCCAGGCGGAGGATTTCACGGACATCGTTTCTTTCAGTGGTAATCATGAGACTTATCCAAAGTTCAGGTTCAGATCAGATAAAGGAGCTGCTTCGGCAGCTTCTTTATTATCGAAACCTATTCTCTAATCATTCAGGACTTAATACGTAATCTCATCCATTATCTTCAGATTTCGGTTCGACATACTGAGGAGATCCGTGAAGGTAGGCGTTAAATAATAGATAAAGTCCGGATCATGCACGTACATAATAATCTGTCCATACGTCCCTTCCTCCGTTGGATCAAAATCGAGCATCAGATACAGTGAACCTCCCGCGATCGTTGCAAATGGAATCCATGGTTTGTGGAACAGGTACGGCTTAATCTCAGGGTCCAACTGGCTGATCTCTTCCGCAGAATAATACTCTTCCAGCTTCTCATCCACTTCACAGAAGTATTGTTTGGTCTCTCGAATCTCTTCCAATGACATCAGATAAAATGGCGTACAACGCCCAGCCTCAGCATCACCCGGGTACAGCACATGCAACCCATAGCCACTACCATCTTTGCCTTGGTAAAAGGTACGAAAATCGCCAGGTAGCCTAATTCCATACTCCTTTTCGAATACATCGAGACTTTCTTCGGATGCCCCTTCCCGATGTTGATACTCTTCAAACAATTGGCGAATCTCTTGATCCTGTATTTTCTCATCCAACAAGCGATTCAGCTCGTCAATAAGTACGTTTAATGTTACATTCGACTCCAGTTTCACTAGACCTCCCCTTTCTTAGCTCCGCCATTCTCTTCTTGCACATATTGATGATATTCCCAAAACGCTTCTTCCTCTCCGCCACCTTCGATCAGGATCATGACTCCGTAAGATAACAAATTAAGCCATTGTTCCATCAACACTACCTGCTCGTCCGAGATGAGATTGTTTCTGCGGAGCATGCCCTCGGGTTCAACGGCCCAGGCACGTGCCATATGAGTAATTCCCCAAAGACATGCCATGACTCCCCGATCCAGTGAAGGCTGTGCAAGTTCTGGTGCCAGAACACGTAATATCTTCATCAATTCATGAAAATTCTCCTCAATCAAATGTCCGCGAAATGGGCGCAGACTGCCAATAAAACCGTTCTCCATCTTGGGATGACTCAGATCATCATAGGAAAAAGCATGACATTTTAATAACATTACAGCCTCTTCACGTTCCATGCCTTCACCCCTAAACAGGTCATCATGCTACCTCACCAGCGCAGAGGTTCTTCTCCACGCCACAATACATACCTCTCCAACTCACGAAGACTGCCTGTACCGATCCCGTACTCGTCCATCTCGTTGGAATGAAGATCGAGCACATGCAACATACCGCCATAGGTACCTACTGCTAGCTTGGACTGCTCAGGGGATACAGCCAGAGAATAGATCGTACTGCCCACAAAATGACGCCATACTTCCTCACCCTCGCCATTCACACAATACAGGTAACCATATGCATCTCCAAGCACCATGCCCGCGTCTATTTCCACTGCCGCATACACACGTGCATTCTCATCCATGACCGGCCAATCTTCCTTCGTTTCGTTGCCTGCAATTGATTCCAGCGGGAC
The DNA here is from genome assembly GCF_014842675.1 of Paenibacillus sp. CFBP 13594. Classification (NCBI taxonomy): domain Bacteria; kingdom Bacillati; phylum Bacillota; class Bacilli; order Caryophanales; family Paenibacillaceae; genus Paenibacillus; species Paenibacillus sp. CFBP 13594. Next base: position 296,651 of record NZ_JACYVQ010000001.1, on the reverse strand, counting down.
CTGTATCGTGACCCCGTTATAGAAATGACATGCGTTAAACCAGACGGTCTGGTTATCACTGGTGAATGCTGCATAATGAGAGTAGCTCGATTCTGGATAGAGAGAGTATGTCTTGCTCAGCCGACGGTCCATAACCATATGATTGCTCCCTTGGCTGCCATAGGCAATCCATCGACCATCCCGAGATACCGCTGCATGCCCCATATCTATCTGTGTATCCTCTAGCTCATATTCATCGATCTCTGCCAGATCGGGATGAAGTAAGGTCAATTGATCTTCCGTTACAAGATATATCCCGTATCGTGAATGTATAAGTAGTGCCCTGCCTTCATCCATAGGTATAAGTCCCTCTAGTGTACGTTCGGGATGCTCACAATCAGCAAGTGATTCAATTCGAGGTGAGGACGACTGTATCCGGGATTGAATATCTACCCAACGATATGTCGCTATCTCTTGTCCTTCCAACTTGCGATCTGGCTGACGAATGACACGAATCCCATCCGGTCCTGCAAGCGCATAGTCCAATCCGTCTGATGAGCAACCTGCAAAAGTATACGAAGAAATCAACTGCCATCCGTGCTGATTCATCGTATAGATCTGACCATTCTCTGTGAAGATACCCGTGTTACATACACACGTTTCTTCGTTCAGATAACCTACAACTTTGACCGCCTGCATGGAAGCCTGAAACGCCTCATTCAGCGGCCACGTTGCTGCGGGCAGCTCACGTCGGAGCACCTCCAAGTCACCGTGGAGATTGGCTTGTCTCACCATATGGAATACTTCAGTACTTATTCCGCTTCTGGAGTCTCCCTCCAACTCGGATTCATCCGGTTGCTCTCCCTGCATACTTCTCTGGACAAATGAATTGACATCCTTTGCATAACGCTTGCCTTCATTGCGCCATTGTTCCGCAATGTCTTCCTTTAACCAACTCATAGGTGTCCCTCCACTCTGCCCCTATTCATATGCCGTACAATAATGTGCCTGCAAGAACAAACTGATTTCGTTATCCGTTGCCTCCTCCGCACCATTCTTTTCTTCATAGAACAGGGCAACTTCTCTCCCAGCAGCATAGTTAAATCGTAAATATCCTCCCATCGACACCATGAACATCTTGCACATGTACTCATTCTCCAACACAGCGTCCCACTTAAATTCTGTTTTGCATGTATCGGCGAGTTCCTTCATGGAGCTTCCCTGTTCCGTGCCTGAAAAATGGTAAAATGTATGTTTCCGCAACTCATTCCACGGCTCAAAGTAAAGTGGCGTTATTGGATTATCCTGATGGTAATACCCACAATAGATCCGATCAAGCGTTTCGCCAAATTCAGTCTCCGAGCATGTCCATAAGGTGATATTCTCATCATGACGCGGTAGCCACAACAGTCCCTCAACTTCCGGATGAACAGCAAGGAAATCTCCATCTACAGAACTGCCGATGGAGATGCACTGCTCAAGTTGATGTTGACTTATAGGCGAATCATCCGTATGTATCCAAAAATCATATTCCACAAAAGGCTTCAACACTTCTGGGTCTGGCCTCTGCACATTCATCCATCCCGTATATGTTCCTTCCCCGTAGTGTTCAATCCAGGTGCGGTATGACAAAGGTAGCGAGATGGCGTGCTGTTGTTCAAAGTGATCCAGTTCCTCCGCTGGAACCGGCTTAAGTACACGGGATACAATATACATTTGTCGACATCTCCCATCTCAATTTGGTTCATTCGTTACAGATCTAAGCCAGTTCTTCCTGTACAATGTCAGTCTGTACCCCTTTACGATTCAGAATACGAATGGCAAAGGCATCATATCCATCACGTTTGACCTGATCAAAATGCATGCGCTCTCCCGTAATCAGTTCATATGCACCATTTTCATCTACATCTTCGCCGAACTCTTCATCCCATGGCACATTGTAGTAGGCCTTCAATTCCACCTCAAAGATGTCCTCTCCTTCAACATCCAGATAAGGGCGAAGAGGTCTGTCACGTAGTGATTCTTCCGAATAGGTCTCACATAACATGGCATCATATCCGTGCTTGGCGGCATCAATGAGCAGATAGCGTTCACCTGTAACGGTATGCTCCGCATATACAAGAAGCGGTGTCGAATCATGCCAGGTAATCAGATCATCTTCCATCAAGTCACCATAATAAAAAATATGGAATTTATCATGACCATCACTCGTTTGAAGTTTGCCTTTCCACTCCACTTCCTCGGAATTAATGTCGTTGTCCTTTCTTGTCAAACCTTCCAGATAAGCAGGTCCGTGTTGCACACCATACTCATTCATCATCTCGCCTCCGATTTGTTCATTCGAATAGTAACTACTTTGTGCTCCTCATCCACCGTCAGTTTCACATCGATGTTTAGCTTGTCACGGAATAGCGCCGTAATATTGATATAAGGATCCCGGGCAGCTTCACTACTACCGCCACTGTTACGGCTCATTCCCTGATGAATTATGGACTTCACCAATTCGTTATCCGCTTTGCCAGTGTTATCGTAGGAGTAAATCACCTGCCCATCCTGATCATACAGATTCAAGACCGTTGAAAAATCATTGGCGTTCTCATACTGTTTCTCGGTCTGTACGTAGTTGTGGTCCGTATGTTGATAGTTTATAGTACCAGCCAGATATGGATTGTCCCCACCGGGCTTCACTTCATACTCCCGATAAGCCAGATTAAACAGGTATTGGATATGACTCATATCGATCCGGTAATAAAACTGACGGTTATCCTCTTGTTTATCCATCGCCGCAAAACTGTTAATCAGCGGCCAGGCTTCATAGGACTTCCCTTTAACATCAACCGCGAGAGCATAGTCAGATAGGACTGTCTGTTTTTGAAATATGCCATAAGTCTGTAAAATAAAATAAGCCGGAATCATCAACATACCCAGAATGATTGCAAAAATAGTTAATTTAAATCGTAGTTTCATGTTCTACTCTCCCTTGCAGCTTTAACGCTTCATCTTCGCTTTCAGTCTCATCCAGTCTTGTGCTGAAGCTTCGACAGTGTACGAACAACCACATCCCTGTTCTTCGCATCCTTAATATAAGCCGGGATACTATGTGAAGCCGTTCTTATAGGCATATTTGCATGTTTTACACGCAGATCTGCGGAAACATAAGCGATGAGATAACTCAGGTGCTCCCGATTCACAGCCCATATTATTTTTCCTCTGAAATCATCCATAAAGTATAATTCCAAACCGAACACTGGATCTTTCCCTGCACGAATCTCGGAAAAACACCTTCCGTATATCGGCTTGGCATGTAGCTCAACCTGATTAACAGAACCACAATGCGGACATTCCACATGCGTTGATCGGTGAGACGTCTTCTTCTCGTCTGTGACTTCCATGTTGAACCAGCGTTCACATACAGCACAATTCCCCTTGGCTTTATATTGATACACTGATTCTTCAAGAGCTTGAGCGTAACATACAAAACACTTCCATCCCAGTTGATTGTTCCGTTTTTCTATAGATGCGTGTCCACCGCATTGGGGACATTTCACAGCAATCCGCTCTCCCCGTCGAAGAACCGAATAGAAACTATACTTATACGCACCTTCATCTTCGAAACGTTTCATCCTGTATCCACCTTTCTTCTGAACTACGACATACACACCGTCATAATACTCAACATTTACCAATCCAACTCTCTAAAATTATATGAAACTCCGTTCCTCAGCACAAGAATGGAAGCCAGATTGTTGAAAATGGCTCTAATAAGACATACCCAAGTGTGTGCCCCGTCACACCAGCTCCTGCCTCAATAACGTAATCTATAACTACATAAATACTGGATTGAAAGAATACCTGCTTTTTGGATTGTGAAAAACATCACTTAGTAAAGGTTGTGCACCTATGTTTTCCTTCATAAATGTATATAAATGGTCACTCGTATTCGCCATATTCACAGCAACTCTCTCTCACTGTAGTTCCACCGATACGATTAAACCTTTTCACAACGATGAAGTCTCCTACTCTGCGGCCAGTCAACCCCCGGTGGACCCGATCATTCGCAGAGAAGGTACTATGGTATATATTGAAATGACGGCCCAGGTTACAGATGTCGAAATCTCCGAAGGAGTGATCTACAACGCTTGGACATTTAATGGTACTGTTCCGGGACCCGTCCTGCGAGTGACCGAGGGAGATACGTTGGTGTTCACGTTAAAAAATAAAGATTCCAGCCTGCCTCACTCCATGGATTTCCACGCTGTACATGCTGCTCCCAGCAGCAAATTTATTGATGTTATGCCAGGTGAGGAAGGCACGTTCACCTATCCCACCTCCTCACCCGGTGTATTCATGTATCACTGTGGAACCAAACCGGTTCTTGCCCATATCGCAAACGGGATGTACGGCATGATTATTGTGGAGCCCAAAGCTGGATACCCTTCTGATCACTTGATTGATCGTGAGTATACCCTTGTTCAGAGTGAATGGTACAAAGAGCATGATTATGAAGCTTTTTTGAACGGAGAACCGGATTATGTCGTATTTAACGGCAATGATTATGGATTAGTCAAGCATCCCCTGTTAGCCAAAGTAGGAGATACGGTGCGGATCTATGTCAGTAATGCCGGACCCAATGAAGTCTCATCCTTCCATATTGTCGGTACCATTATGGACCGTGTGTATACCGATGGGAATCCACGCAACATCCAGTATGGAATACAGACGGTTATGCTTCCCGCAAGTGGTGGAGCTGTCGTAGAGTTCACCGTGACCGAAGAAGGCGATTATGCGATTGTAACCCACCAGTTCAACCATGTAGCCAAAGGCGCTGCCGCTGTTCTGCGTGTGACCAAGGATGGTACTGATCATGGTGGACCCGCGATGTCTCACTGAGACATGACAATAGATAATGGCTATACCTATCCTGAACAATTCGAGGTGATTAAATGATGATCTGTACACACGAAGCGAAGGATGCCTGTTTCTCCAAAGTATCTCTGTTCCAGCATCTTGATCCAGCCGAAGCTGCATTGCTGACCTCCCTTCTGCATACCCGCAAATATAACAAAGGCGAAGTTGTCGTTCAGGAGGGCGAACGCTCAGATACGCTTTACGTGGTTCATCAGGGATGTGTAAAGTTATCCAAATACAATGAAAATGGCAAGGAACATATTATCCGGTTTCTGTTTCCCGGAGATTTCTTCGGACAAGATTCCCTGTTACACCAAAAACCACATGCCGCGAACGCCGAAGTTCTGGAGCCTTCGGCCATCTGCTCTATCAGCAAGCATGACTTTGACCAGTTAATGGAACATGATCCAAAGCTTGCTTATCATTTCCTGCTTGCCATTTCCAATCTTCTCCGTGAAACCGATGAATGGAACAGCTCGCTCAGTGCGATGACAACGGAACAGAAGATTGCCAAGTTGCTTTTGTATTTTCATACCCGAAATCATGCAAGGCATGAGATCCGTTTGCCTGTTTTCAAAAAAGATATGGCACTGTTGCTTGGTATCACCCCCGAAACACTTAGTCGTAAACTCGCCACGATGCAGACCCAGGGACTGCTTCAGGTTACAGGGAACTGCATCCTTATTCTTCAACTGGAGCAGCTTAGGGAAATGGTTCCGTTCTGAACTAAAGATTATTTGCACTAACACCACGAGGGCAGAATGACCTTCCCATCAATGTTAACGTGTGAATGATTAGTTCAGCTTATATAGCTTTGGGACAAGTATTATATTTCACATTGGATGTGAGTATCGTCACAGTGAAGCTTAGCGTTACAGTATACAGTTAAGAAAAGATTTACAGGAGGTTTATACGATGAATACGGTTGTTAAATTGGACAAACAGATCATTATGCACAAAATGCAGGAGCTATGTTCACTGCTATTACAAGATGAAGGCTACAAAGAGATGCGGGACATGATTGATCAGTTTGCAGCAGATGAGCAAGCCACAGCCCAGTATGAGCGTTTTATGGAAAAACACCAGGCACTGGAGGAGAAAGAACGACAGAACATTGAATTGCTTGCATCTGAAATCCAGGTGTATGAAGAGGAAGAACGTGCACTCTATAATCATCCCCTCATTCGTCGGTTTATCTATGCTCAGCGGGAATTCAGCCAGCTGCACCAGCAGATCAGTCACTACTTCACGAAATCCGTGGAATTGAACCGCCTGCCCGAAGCCAATGAACTAGGTAAGGAAGCTTGCGGGTGCGGAGGAAGCTGTTCCGGCAACCATTAATATCATCCTTTTGGTTAAATAATCAAAAAGAGTATCCGATCAGAAATCACTCTGTTCAGATACTCTTTTTATATAAAGTGATTGGAAGCTTGTTCTGTCCTCTATAGATCCAACAACAGCGATACGAGCAATCCCATGGATGCAATCAAACCCACAACAGGTCCGCCCTCTTCGAAAGCCTCCGGCATCATGGTAGAGCAAATCATAGCAATGATTCCGCCACCTGCAAATGCACCAATTGCTGCCCCCATCTCCTCTGGAAGCTGTTCCAGAAACAGATATCCACCCAAAGCCGCAAGCGCGGAGATCAATAGTACACTCAGCCACATTAATATAATTTTGCCACGACTGTACTTGCCCTGCAGTCCAACCGTACTGGAAAGACCTTCAGGAATGTTGCTGACAAAGATCGATACCACCAGCACCACACTGACACCGTTGCCAGCCAGCAAGCTGGCTCCAAGCATGATGGATTCCGGGATAGCGTCCATTACCGTGCCTGCAAAGATACCCAGGCCGCTTTGATTCGAGTCTCCTGACCTTCCCGAGCGTTTGCGCCCTGCCCCTCCCTTTGCAGAAACGAGCAAGTCAAACAGCGTATATACGACGGCACCCGCCGTAAATCCAATGGCTGTAGGGATAATCCCTCCATCATTCAGCGCATCTCCGAGTAGTTCAAAGGTAGCTGCCCCGATTAATGTACCTGTCCCAAAAGCCATAATCCAGCCAATGACTCGTTTGGGAATCTTCAGAAACAATGCTGCGAGTGCGCCTATGACAACCGCTGAGGCAGAGATGCCGCCCCACATGAATGCAGTCCACATCTGGGCCGACCCCTCTCAAGTTCAATTATGTTCTATCATTCCATTAACCTTGGCTGACGAATCAAAAACATTCCTGCGACGTTGTGACCTATATCACCTGCTGTGTTCAATAATCACGCTATGATGAAATGATGCGGATTACAACAGAATGGACCAGAGCAAGAACTGCACGGCTCCAATAATTTCGATAATTCCCACCTTCATAGGGCGCAGTGTTTTGCCTGCATATATGAAGGTGCGCCCAGCGGAATAGACATACGCCAAAGACATCCATGGATACCCGATCACCATCGGTATAATGATTAGAAGGATATGTACCAGGCGAGTTAGCATCAGCCAACCCTTATTCGTTCGCTCTCGAAAGACCGATTTCACAAAGAACGTACTTCCTGTAAAATGTAAGAAAGAAAACAGAACTACGATCGCCATGCCATAGTCCCAGTGCCCGCCTCCAATGAGATAGGCAGCTGCGCCTCCAAGAGAGAACATTAGCATGGCACACAAGTCATTGGTAAGCGAGCGTTCTACTTTGTTTCTCACATGCCAGATGTTCACAAGCAACAGTCCGCCCAGTACAGGGCCGAAGAATAACAGCGTGGACTCACCAAGAATGGGTGGAATAAGACAGATTAGAGCCACTGTACCGTAGATTGCAGCCCATTTGTACAGACGATGTTGATTGGCATTTCTTTTCAGGGACTGCAACAAGGGATACGCGGTTAGATATAGTCCAAGCCAGGCTACAAATAAGGGCACATGCAGCCAATGCGGTCCACTTGCAATCACACCTACCAGAAAAGGCACACTAACCATGGCCCAACCGCCATGTTCATGAGGGATAACGATTGTATTGGTTTTCACTTCACAGTTAACCTCCTAGGATTGAATGATGTCAAAGTTCAGAAATATGAAAACAGAGAGGAAAGATTCTCATGAGCAGGGTAAACAAAGATTCAGCAGCGGAGTTTCTACAACAGTTCCCCATCTTCCAGGACCTTAGCCCTGAGGAATTAAAGCAGGTCGAAGATATCGCCATATCTAGAAGCATTCACAAGAAAACGGTCATTTTTAGCGAAGGTAGTGAAAAAGAAGCTGTTTTTTTCATCCGTACGGGCATTGTAAAAGCTTACAAAACGGATGAGAACGGGCATGAACAGATTGTCTCTTTCCTCAAAACAGGAGATATGTTCCCGCACACCGGCTTTTTTAACGCACACCCCTATCCGGCTACCGCTGAAGCGATTACCCCTACTGAACTACTGGCCATACCTGTCCGATTGTTCGAACGATTAATGCTGGGCACTCCATCGATTGCGATCAAAATCATGCGTGTACTCGGAGACAAAATACGAGAATTACAGGATAAATTGCAAGTACTCTCTGGTCAGGATGTGCGCAACCGTGTGCTTTCTTTCCTCTTAATGCTTGCAGAGCAACACGGACAGACGGTCGGAGACCAGATTATCATCAACCTGCCCATGACACATCAGGAGTTCGCCAACTCCATCGGAACAACAAGGGAGACAGCAAACCGACTTCTAAACCAGCTTACGAAAGAGCACTTGCTCGAAGTGGATCGCAGCCGAATTATCATTCTTGATTTACAAGCATTGAAACAACAAAAGGATGCATGATCATCAAGCTCCACTAGGGTTACCCCAATTCCTTACACCAATCTCTGTGTGCAAAAAGAGACCTTAACGCCTGCAATCGATGTTAAGGTCTCTTGCTGTATGCACAATTACCGATACATGTATCAGGCGATTGTGAGCTCTGGCTTGCCCATGTCACTGAACATGCCCGCATAATATTTGACTTCGCCTGCTTCATTACGGATTGCCGTAATACTTAGCCATTCCTGATAGATGTCTCCATTTTTCTTCCGATTCCAGATCTCTCCTTGCCAATATCCTTTTTCACGTAATTCCAGCCATAATTGGTCATAGAAACGTTTATCCTGCTTACCGGATTTCAGCAGACTTGGCTTCTGTCCAACCGCCTCTTCAGCACTATAACCAGTGACCGCAGTAAAGGCCGGGTTCACGGATGTAATCACACTGTTCGTATCTGTGATCAGAATGGCCTCAATGGTACTCTCCAGAATGCTGGCAGATAACTGAAGCTTCTCCTGGTAGAACATCCAGATCACAAGTACAAGACTGACCAACGCAATCTGAGACAAAGCCATGAAACCAATGGCATAATGACCCGTCATGCTGTACAACAAAGTCAACATCAACGGAGGGAAGAATCCACCCAGTCCCCCCATAGCGGAGATCATTCCATTCGCTACACCTGGTTGTTTGACGAAATACATTGGCACTAATTTGAAAATGGTTCCGTTACCTGTCCCTGCGCATAATGCCACAGTCAGACATCCAATCGTATAGATATAGAATGATGGCGCGAAGGATAATACAATCGCTGCAATCGTTAATCCGCCGAACACAAACATTAATATTTTGAACGGATTAAATCGATCTCCAAGCCAGCCTCCAATAGGTCGCATGATGGTAGCAACGAGAATAAATCCCGCTGTACGAATACCTGCATCGACTTTGTCCATCTGGAAATGACTGACTAAGAAATTTGGCAAATATACCGTAAATGCCACGAACGAACCAAATGTCAGAAAATAGAACAAACAGAGCAACCATAGTTTATTGTTGCGTGATATGGCCTTCAGCTGCTGCATAAGTGGAACATTAACACGTGTTTCCTTTTTGTCTCCCAGAGCAAAATTCAGCGCTGCCATTCCTAGTAGCAGAATACTGTAGAGCAGAACCGTCGTAGACCATCCCATACGATCAGCGATCAGCGGGGCTCCAAATGCAGACAGTGCTGTACCCAGGTTACCAATTCCGTAGATCCCGTTAACAAACCCATGTCTCTCTTTCGGATAGTATTTGGGCAGTGAAGTTACACCGACGGAGAAGACAGCTCCACCAATACCGAGGAACAGTCCACCAATCACCAGATCACTGAACGATGTCGCACGGCTAATCCACCATACAGGAGCCAGCAACAGGACAAAGCTAATCATGAAAATATTACGTGCTCCATATCGATTCGTCCAATAACCAATTGGAATGCGGGCAATCGATCCGATCAATACGGGAATTGCTGTTGCCCATGCAAGCTGGGAAGATGTAAGCGCAATATCCTCTTTAATAAATGGCATCAGAGATGACAGGATAACCCATACCATGAAACCAAGAACCAGACTTGCGGTTTGCAAGGGCAGTTGAACCTTTCCTTTATGTTGCATTTACATCGCCCTTTCCTTTTTTTGTTCCTGATTCGGATACACAGCTCCATCTCTTCTGCGATACAACACATAACTGCGTTTCAGATAACCCAGTGGCATACTTAACATGTGAACCAGACGAGTAAATGGAAACACGCAGTACAGTACAAAGGTAAGCAGAATGTGTACTTTGAAATTCAGCGGTACCGTCTGCATCAGAACCGGATCAGGCTGGAATACGATCAGACCGCGCAACCATGGATTAATCGTTGTTCGATAGTCGAAACCTGTGTGATTCACCGCATTGGCCGAGGTCGCTAGTATCCCGGTGACAACGACAATGATCAACATGACAAGGGCCAGCCAGTCCCCGATGCTGCTTGTTGCCCGCACCCGGCGAACAACATAACGGCGAACCAGTAGAATGACTGCACCTGCAAATGCAATGATCCCCGCAGGCAGTCCTCCTGCGATAGCCATCAAGTGATATCCTTCATCACTGAGGCCGATCCAGCGATAGAACTCTACCGGAACAAGCAAACCGGCAATATGTCCACAGATTACGGCGAATATTCCGATGTGAAAGAGTAAGCTGCCCCATTTTAACATGCGTTTCTCCAACATCTCACTGGACTTGGACGTCCAACTGAAGGGATTCGTCACATATCTCCAGATCGTTGCCGTAATACAGAAAACAATGACCATATAGGGAAGAGCGCCCCATAACAACAGTTCCAGTGTACTCACCGATTCCCCCTCCTCATCTGAGCCGCGATCTGCATAAGATCTTCAGGTTGTTGGTTAACTGCTTCTTCTTGTTTGGGTACATCAGGAGCTGGGGGCTCAGGAATGACCTGTAACATCAGACTGAGCAATGGTCCATATGGGCTGTTCTGTCCGGTAATGCTCTCGGTCATCGTGACCAGAGCTTTATAGCAGCTGGAGAGCACACCCAAGGCATCTTCCTCAGGAGCCTCAGCCACAAATTCAAGCACCATAGGCAGATAATCCGGCAACTCACTTACTTCCATATAAAATCCTGCAGCTTCATATCTGCGTTTCAATTCAATCAGAGCCGGGCCCCGATCCCGCTCATCGCCATGAAGAACATACGTGAGATAGAGGTTACACTTTTTATCAAAATCGAATGTACGAACATAGGCATCCTGCCACTCAATCGAGCTTACTGCCTGTGCTTCATCTACAAATGTCAGCAAGATCTGGTTCACCGTCTCATCGGAAATGGACTGTATAGCTTCCTTCACTCCCTGCAGCCCTTCTCTCCACACTGTATCGGGATATTGCAACAGATAGGAGATCAGTTTACAGACCATTCTTCTTGTATTCGTATCGTAAACCAGAGCCTGACCTGTTCCTTCATTGAGTTCGATCGTCATCGTTGTCGTTGTCTCCTCTCCCATCAGAATACTCCGCAAGAACCTGGCCCCCCTGCAAAATCAAGTCCGCAGTTGCCCTGTTCGCTGAAGAGATCTTCCACTTCCTCACGGTGAGCTGGCGGGATGACAAAACGGTCATTGTATTTCGCAATAGCGAGCAGTCGGTACATGTCCTCCACTTCCTGAGCATCCATGCCTACTCTTTCCAGTAATTCCGATTCACTGGTCTTGCCCGTCTGCTGGTTACGCATGTGAATGCGCATAACTGCCATTTTTCGCAGTACTTCACGGATTCGATCCGTATCTCCTGCCGTAAGCAGATTGGCCAAATATTCCACTGGAATACGCATGTTATCAATCGCCGGGAAAATATCATTGGCCTCCAGCGAACTTCCCTGTCCCTCTACCCGATTGGTAATCGGGCTAAGCGGTGGAATGTACCATACCATTGGCATGGTGCGGTATTCTGGGTGAAGCGGGAGCGCAATTTTCCAGTCAATAACCATTTTATAAATAGGGGACTGTTGCGCTGCAATAATCCAATCCTCTGGAATTCCGGCCTCGCGCGCTTCGCGAATCACCTCAGGGTCATTCGGATCAAGGAAAATATCCATCTGGGATTCATAGAGATCCTGATCATTTTCAACCGAAGCAGCGGCTTCAACACGGTCTGCATCATACAGCATCAGGCCGATATAACGGATACGTCCCACACAGGTTTCGGAACAGATCGTTGGTAGACCCGCTTCAATCCGTGGGAAACAAAGAGTACATTTCTCGGCTTTGTTTGTCTGCCAGTTGAAATAGACTTTTTTGTAAGGACAGCTCGACACACAGAATCTCCATGCGCGGCATGCATTTTGGTCGACCAGTACAATGCCGTCTTCTTCCCGTTTGTACATCGCTCCGGAAGGACAGGAGGATACACAGGCCGGGTTGAGACAGTGTTCACAGATCCGTGGCAGGTACATCATAAATACCTGTTCAAAATCCATTTTGATTGAGGCTTCGACACCCTTCATATTGGGATCTTCCATCCCCGTTACATGGGCACCTGCCAGATCGTCTTCCCAGTTCGGACCCCACTCCAGATTCATATATTCACCCGTAATCTGGGATTTCGGTCTTGCTACAGGCTGATGTTTTTTCTCCGGACTGTTCGTCAGTTTCTCATACTCGTATGTCCATGGCTCGTAATAATCATCAATGGTAGGCTGATCCGGATTATGGAAAATGTTAAGCAAGCGTCTTGCCCTTGTGCCGGACTTCAATTCCAGTTTGCCATTCTTCATCTCCCAGCCACCGCGATAACGCTCCTGGTCCTCCCATTGTTTTGGATAACCGACCCCTGGCTTGGTCTCCACATTGTTCCAGTACATATATTCTGCACCTGGACGATTAGTCCAGGTGTTTTTGCACGTTACACTACATGTATGGCACCCTATGCATTTGTCCAGATTCATGACCATACTGACTTGTGCTTTAATCTTCAAGCCAATCCACCTCCTGCAGTTTTCTTATGATGACATTGAGGTCACGCTGGTTACCTGTCGGGCCATAGTAGTTGAAGCCATAACTTAACTGGGCATAACCACCGATCATATGTGTTGGCTTCACATGAATACGTGTCGGACTGTTATGTGTACCCCCACGTGTCTGTGATATTTTGGTACCCGGAACGTTAATGTGACGGTCCTGAGCATGATACATGAATGCCATGCCGCGAGGAATACGGTGTGTTACTACGGCTCTGGCAACGACTACCCCGTTACGGTTGAAACATTCGATCCAGTCGTTGTCGACCAGTCCGGCTTCTTCTGCATCTTCGTAGTTCATCCAGATTGTTGGGCCACCTCGGAACAACGTCAGCATCGGCAGCGCATCATAGTACATACTGTGGATTGACCACTTGTTATGCGGTGTCAGGTAATTCAGGACAATTTCTTTGCCACCTTCGATCGGACGTTTGCTGTTCGGATGGAACGGCGTATGCTTCAACACAGGTTTAAATGTCGCTAATGTCTCTCCGAACTCACGGAGCATCGCATGATCAATATAGAACTGCTGTCTGCCGGTCAATGTACGCCATGGAATCAGGCGCTCCACATTGGTGGTGAATGGCGAATATCGGCGTCCGCCTTTTTCAGATCCGCTGAATGCAGGCGAGGTAATGACCGTTTTCGGTTTGGAAGTGATCTCGTCAAATGTAAAACATTCCTCAGACCGTTCCTCAGCCAAATCTTTCAGATGTAATGCCGTTTTCTGTTCCAGCGCTTCCCACGCACGTACGGCCATCTTGCCATTCGTTGTACTGGACAAGGTCAGAATGGCCTCCGCAACATTGCGGTCGGTGCTCAGATCCGGACATCCTTGTCCAACGCCATCTTTACGGTGCACGCCCAGAATACCCTTGAGTTTTTCATACTCTTCACTAGCAGACCAGGATATGCCTTTGGTACCGATTGGTTTATCCTTCACCACAGGTCCTAGACTGATCATTTTGTTATATACGGCAGCATAGTCACGTTCCACGACCTGAATATGTGGCATCGTTTTACCCGGGATTGCTTCACATTCTCCCGCACTCCAGTCTTTGATCTCTCCGTACGGTTGAGCAAGCTCATCCGGTGAATCATGCAAGAGCGGTGTAGCAATGATCTCCTTCTGCGACCCATCGAATTGCTGCGCAGCCATCTCGGAGAATACACGTGCGATTTCCTTGAAGGTATCCCAGTCGGAACGGGATTCCCACTGCGCGGCTACCGCCGGATTGAATGGATGAACGAACGGATGCATATCCGTACTGCTCAGATCGCTTTTCTCATACCAGGTCGCTGCTGGCAGCACAATATCGGAATACATCGCTGTTCCTGCCATACGGAAATCCATATTGATCATCAGATCAAGCTTGCCTTCCGGTGCCTCATCCACCCACTCCACATGTTCTGGGCGCAATCCATGATCGTCATCGTTCAACAATCCGTTCGTAGCACCGAGTAGATGCTTGAGGAAATACTCATGTCCTTTGCCAGAACTTGAGATCAGATTTGCTCTCCAGACAAATAGCACACGTGGGAAGTTCGCCGGATCATCCGGTTGCTCGATCGAGAACTTCAGATTTTTGTTCTGTAACTCGGAAGCAACATAAGCACCAATCTCTTCCTTCGTCGTTGCTCCGGCCTGCAATGCATCCTGATGCAGATCAATCGAGTTGCGATTGAATTGTGGATAGGATGGAAGCCAGCCCATACGAGCAGCCATCACATTATAATCGGCTACATGCTGGAACCGGGGTTCACCTTCAAGCGCCGAAGTCAACTCTTCGACTTGGGTCTCCTCGTATCTCCATTGATCTGTTGCAAAGTAGAAGAAGGATGTTCCGTTCTGCAGACGTGCAGGTCCGGTCCAGTCACGAGCAAAGGCAATCGTTTGCCAGCCTTCAGCCGGACGCAATTTTTCTTGACCGACATAATGGGCCCAGCCTCCACCATTCACACCCTGACAGCCAGTCATCAGAATTAGGTTAATTATTGCGCGATAGATAACGTCGGAGTTGTACCAGTGATTAATACCTGCTCCCATGATGATCATGGACCGACCTTGGGTATCGATGGCATTCTGTGCAAACTCACGGGCAATCTGCGTAACCGTTTCTTGATCTACACCGGTAATTTTCTCTTGCCATGCAGGGGTAAACGGTTTTTCCTGCGGTTCATGCAAGATGTCGTCTCCACGGTTAATACGTACACTCAACTGTTCTCCATTAGTGACAACTTCTGTTGAATCCGCAGAGCGGGTCATTTCTCGTTCGACTCCGTACTTCGCAAGCACAAGATCATATACGGCTGTGACCATGATCCATCGATCCTCAAGCCATATTCGACGTACAGGAATCTGACGTTGCATGATATGTTTACCTTCGTCATCAAAGTAGGGCAGTTGAATGGTGACGAGGTCGTGGTGAACACCGAGCAAGGATAATCTTGGATCAATCGGCTCACCGTTCTCTACGTGTTCCATTTTGAGATTCCATGTGCCTTCTTCGCCCCAACGGAAGCCCAAACTTCCTTTTGGCATGGCATAGGTTCCACTGTTTTCATCATATACAAGCGTTTTCCAAGCCATATTATTGCCTGTGATGCCCAGATCTTCCCCAACGAGAAATCTGCCTGCTGTGTGTACGCCATCTTTTTCTTCTACAATCAGCAGATTTGGAAAATCAGTATACTGTTTGGCATATTGCATGAAATAGTCCGTAGGTTTTTCAATGTAAAACTCTTTTAGAATGACATGGCCCATAGCCATCGCCAGAGCGCCGTCCGTCCCTTGTTTTACCGACATCCACGTATCTGCGAATTTCACATACTCCGCATAGTCCGGGCTGATGGATACCACTTTTGTTCCCCGATAACGTGCTTCAGCCAGGAAGTGGGCATCCGGTGTCCGCGTCATTGGCAGATTCGAGCCCCATACCAGAATGTATCCCGAGTTGTACCAGTCACTGCTCTCCGGTACGTCCGTTTGATCACCCCAGATCTGAGGTGAAGCCGGTGGTAGATCCGCATACCAGTCGTAGAAACTGAGCAATGGTGATCCCATCAAGGATAAGAACCGTGATCCTGCTGCATAACTGACCATCGACATGGCAGGAATCGGTGAGAAACCAATAATTCGGTCGGGTCCGTATTCTTTGATCGTATGAATCAAAGAAGCTGCAATAATCTGTGTAACTTCTCCCCAAGACGCACGAACCAATCCACCTTTACCACGTACGGATTTATATCTTTTTACTTTTGCAGGATCATCCGCAATGCTGGACCACGCTTGGACCGGGTCACCATGTGTCTGAAGTGCATCACGCCACATATCCAGCAGCGCACCACGTACGTAGGGATGTTTGACACGCAGTGGACTGTACAAATACCATGAAAAGCTCGCTCCACGCGGGCATCCCCGTGGTTCAAATTCCGGCATATCCGGTCCAGTTGAAGGATAATCGGTTGCCTGCGTTTCCCAGGTCACAATGCCATCCTTTACATAGATCTGCCAGCTGCATGATCCGGTACAATTGACTCCGTGTGTGGAACGTACCACTTTGTCATGCTGCCAGCGGCGGCGATAGACATCTTCCCAGTCCCGATTAACCGGGGACATTTCACTCCAGCCCTCCGCACTTTTTTCACGTTTGGCAAAATATTTGAGTTTGCCCATCCAGGGCATGCTTTTGTTACTCATTGTTGTCCTCCCACAAATGTGACCTGTTAATGCAAGTCTGAATCTTGAACTGCGGTTGCTAACCTCCGATTTGCGACATATTTCGCAACGTTGGCGTGCCGTCGATCTGTTGCCCGTTTAAGGCTTTTACCATGTCATGGGTTTCGGGTTTGGCTCCGAGTGCCTTGTAAAATAAGCCCTGAACCGCCTTGTCATCACCTACGAGTGGACGAACATTGAACTCATCCGACCAGTAGAGACAAGGTTTGATATTTCCGTCTGCCGTCAGCCTGAGTCGATTGCAATTTCCGCAGAAATGACTGCTGACCGGATGGATCAGACCAAAGGTTCCAGCAGCTCCCTTTATGCGGTAACTATCTGCGGGACCATTGCCGTAAACTTCACCACAGCTTTCGTAGTTCCATGATGCTCCGCATGTTTCCAGCACATGTTCGAGTGGTAGATATCCTGATCTCCAGCCATCACCACTGTCACCTATAGGCATGTACTCGATAAAACGAATATGAATGGGTTCATCCCGGGTCATCCTCAGAAAGTCTTCCACTTCATCGTCGTTCACGCCTTTCATCAGCACCACGTTCAGCTTGATCGGATGAAATCCAGCCTTTTGACTGGCTTTAATGCCATCCAGCACACGCTGCACCTTGCCGCCCCGGGTAATGCTTGCGAATCGTTCTGGCTTCAAAGAATCCAGGCTTATGTTCACCCGTGTTAGCCCCGCAGCCTTCAGCAGATCCGCATAGGCTGCCAAATAGATGCCATTGGTTGTCAATGCGATATCTTCAATTCCTGGAATGGCGGACAACATGGCAATCAGTTGATCCAGACCCTTGCGAACAAGAGGCTCCCCTCCAGTTAAACGCAATTTCCTAATGCCTAATGGAGCAAGCGCCTTAACGATGGACGTGATTTCTTCATAGGACAGGATTCGTTCTGTCGGTTCAAACTGCATTCCTTCCTCCGGCATACAATACACACAGCGGAGATTACAGCGATCCGTAACCGAAATTCTTAAGTAATCATGTATTCTTCCAAATGGGTCCATTAATTTCGATTCCATACACGTACCTCCCTTCTCTAGGGTGCTGTCTTCACATCAGCCGAAGGAGGGAACATACTTCCTCTCATCGAGTGTCATCTTGACGCTAAATATAAGGATGTCTCGTTCGCTCAACTGTGCAAAATATCACAAGAAGTGAAACATAGCGCACAAGTGCACATCTATATATGCTCCGTAACCCTTTTCCAAACAGGATTGTGGTCCAAATAAGGCAAAATTATGGCAAAAGGAAATGTGTGAGCAGGCTCACAAAGACCCCTCTTCACATTTTCTATAATCAAATTGCAACACCACACTATCCCTATTTGGAGGAATGACACATGAACACATATGCAGCAACTATTAATGCCACGGAGTATCCACCGCATTTGAAACATAAAATTATCTTCGAAACTTTTGATCAGCTGCAACCGCAGGAATCCATGCTGCTTATTAATGATCACGATCCAAAACCGCTACGATTCCAGTTCCAATCCACACATCCTGACGGCTTCAACTGGGAGTACATTGAACAGGGGCCTACAACGTTCCAGGTCAAAATCAGCAAATTATAGATTGGAGCTGAAGCGCTATGGCGCACGTTGATATTATTGATGACACTACACTTCGCATCACGCTGCGGCTGGAAGATGCCACAACCATGATTCAAATGGCACAGCGTGAGCAAGTGGAATATGCACAAGAGATCATTACCATTTATGAAAAAATGCCTGTGTTCGAATATACTCATTTCTGTTTTTACGCCTATGATAGTGCGAGACTTTTTGAGCGTGTGCTCGGAATGGATCCCAAAGCATATCTGTCCTTCTCCCTCGATGCGCCGGAGTCATTCTTCTATGCTCTGTATGGTGGTATGGTCGCCCTGTATGAATCATCTCTACAGTTGGTACAGCAGGCGGATGTAGCTGGTGCAGGATTGGATGTGAACGCACATGTCTCCATCTGAAGTCCATATTGTTGAATTGGATGTGCGTTCTCATCTGAGTAAAAAGCTGGAGCCGTTTCAGTTGATCATGGACACGGTCAAAGGCCTTCAACATGAAGATGTATTTGTACTACACGCTCCATTCAAACCAACGCCTCTGCTCGGTATTCTCAAAATGAAAGGGTACTCCAATTCATCAGAACGCAAGAGTTCAGATCACTGGGTCACCACATTTGTGCACAAAAAAAATAAAACCAGTGCAGATACCATATCTGCAGCGGTTTTATCCGGTACGCCCCCAAAGACTGAACTGGATTCGGTTTCAGGTGATACCTCATTTTCCTGCGAGGGCCGTCCAGAAGAAATTATTGTGGAAGCTGAGTTCAATCCATCTTCTCAGGCTCCAACCGTCGTACTTGATAACCGGGGATTAGAACCACCTCAGCCGATGATGCGAACGCTTGCGGCACTGGAGCGTTGCAAGCCCGGGGATGTCGTGTTGATTCATAATGACCGTGTGCCTGTATTCTTGATTGAGGAACTTAACAATCTGGGTTGTCTCTACACAGTTGCAGATCAGGCGGATGGTACAGCCAAAGTGAGAATTGAAAAAGGGTAAGGAGGCGAAAGCCATGTCCAGGTTGCCGTTTCTTTTTATCATCACGGGCATCTTTGGATTTGTAATGTATCACGCATTCTCCCTGCTCTCGCTGACAGGCTGGCTTGGTGATGAACTCAGAGGACCCGAAGGCTGGTTTCATGCCCATCTGTTTGTGCTCGGGTGGGCAACCATGCTGGCTATGGGTGCCGTTTATCAGTTGATACATGTTATTTTGCAATCCAATATCTACAGTCTGTTTCTCGGTTATTGTCATTATTTCTTGTTCAGTATTGGAATCGTGGGTATCTTATACGGCTTCATTCATGCAGATGTCATCTGGATTGCCGTTTCTGCTACACTCGCGCTTTCTGGCATTCTGTTGTTCGGATGGAATATGGCCGTTACCCTCTTCCGTGCCTCACAGTGGAATCCGGTAACGATCAGCGCAGCTTGTTCCTGTCTTTATCTGGTTCTTACCGGGCTGTCCGGTATGCTAATGGGTCTGAATTTTGCCTTTGGTGATTGGAATAGTCTGCATGAACGCTTATTCGGCGCACATATCTGGATGGGAACACTTGGCTGGTTTGGCATGTTAATTACCGGCTTCAGTTACAAAATGCTTCCCATGTTCTACTTATCCCACGATTATTCCATTCGACTGCAAAAAGTGGTCCTGGTTCTGTGGAATGCAGCTGTAGTTACAGGTGTTGTCGCATTTCTGACAGGTATTAAGGGAAGTCTGCTCTGGCTCGCGCTCCTACTTCTAACCGCAGCCCTTCTCTTCTATGTGTATCACTTGGAGCAAATTCAGGAGAAACGGCACAAAAGTAACCCAGGTCCGGGCATCCGCTGGTCTGTGTATGTAAGCCGTGCGTTGGCTGTATATGCTGTTGCCCTACTGATCTATTCCTCGCAAGGGACTGAACTACTGCTCCACCCACGTGTTGTTCTGCTGTCTGGATGGGTATATCTCGGGGGCTGGGTGTCTCTCACCATACTTGGTTATGCCTCCAAAATCGTGCCCTTTCTATGGTGGACCCACAAATATGGCAAGCAGGCAGGCAGACCCGGAACACCGCTGATGGCAGGTATGCTAAGTGAACGGTATGTCAATTGGGGTATGCTCGCCATGGTCGCTGGAAGCCTTTTGCTTGTCAGTGGAATTCTGATTAATCTGGCAGAGGTCATGATGGTTGGAGGGACGATTTTGTCTCTTGTCTCCATCGTTTATATAACAAATATTGCTTTGGTATTCAGACGTTAATGTTAATAAAATGGACTGGAGAGTGAACATGATGGAACAAACCACGCATTTGCTGGAATGTCTCAAGGAAGTATATGACCCTGAATTAGGTGTCAATATCGTTGACTTGGGTCTGGTGTATGAAGTAAGGGAAGAGCCTGAACGGGTACATGTACGGATGACGCTGACTACACCAGGTTGCCCGCTGCACGATACAATTGTTGGTGCGGTGAAATGGGTTTTGCAGGAAAATACAAATAAGACTGATATTGATGTTCAAGTCGTGTGGGAGCCACAGTGGTCTCCACAGCTGATGTCGAATGAAGCCAAAGAAATGCTGGGGTACTTCTAGGCACTATGACTATAGACCGGATGCATGAACAAATTGCTGCCGGAATACGAAAAAGCGTACTTAAATCTGATGTTCTCAGACCCAGGTATGCTTTTTGTTTTTCGAAGGAAGCCACACTTGGTCAATGTATTCTTGAATAAAAAATAAATAAGGAAACTCCAGAATAGAGTTTCCCTTATATTAGTGCCGATCAGTGAATCATTCTATCAATTCCTTGATATTAGATCTTAGATGTCCTTTGCATACGATGCTGCTGGAACTTTATTTAATACCACGAACAAACGAACCTCCTGATCTCCTGTATTATGGAATGCGAACTCCACCTCACCGCCACAATGGATCACATCCTCTTGTTTCACCTCTTGTTCCTTTCCATCCAAAATAAGAGTGCCTGTGCCTTCGACAACCAGCAAAATAACGTCTGTGCCCGGATGTTTATGAACGGGAAGCTGCTGACCTGGCAGAAAATGAAGTACAAAGGTCACTCCATCACCCTGTTGGAATAAAATCCGTTTTGTGAAACGGTCCTCGCTGAATGTTTTGACTTCTTGCAATGACGTAATACTCATGATTAATCTTCCTCCTCGATAATATAATCTGTGAATACATTCATCTTATCGCAAGAAAACCCGCATTTCCTTGATCTGAATCAAGGAATGCAGGCAATGAACAGATCATGGTCGGTCCCTATGACCGTTTGTTTCTAAGATAGTTACACCATCATTTTGCGCAGAGAAGATACATATCTGGAACGAATAACAAAGAAATAAAACGTCTGTGCAAGTACAAAGGCACCAAATACAGTCAACAGCGGCATCGTATAATTGGTAATACCGAATTCAGTAAGAAATGGCTTAACCACGACCAAAGTTTCAATGATAGCTACTCCGATCGGTAAAAAGAACAGAATAGCAATCTGAACGGTGGATGATCGTTTCATCTCCTGGAAACTGAGACCCATTTTCGAAAGAGAATGCACCATCTTTCCATCCGCTTCAAGATCGGTATGCAGTCTGAAATACAGAAAGCTTGCGGAAGAGATCGAGAAGATTAATCCGATAAATATGCCCAAGAAGGTAAATAGTGCTGTCCCCTGTCTGAATCTTTCAAAATCACCGTACCGCGTACTCAGATATCCAGAGTGGTTATCCGTTGAAGCGTTGCTACTCCGAATGGAATCCGCGGAGAATAGAAGCTGATCGCTAACCATGGCTTCCGAGGAGTGGCGGTCAGGTACAGCATGACCCCATGCAGGAATCTGATACAGATATTTAGCAGATATCATATTCTCTTTGATCTGTTGGGCAATCTCTTCATACTTCTCATCCGGTAGGACAACTACACCTGTAGCATAGAGTAGGGTTCCAAACTGTGGATCGATATCTGTATCCGTAACCCGAGCTTCCAGTGGGCTCGCATTCAGACTCAACGTCAACTTGTCTCCCTTCGCAAAATTACGAAATCTGTTGCGCTCGATCTGACCCTGATCCTTCTCATTGCGGGTATCCACAAATAAGGCAGATCCGGCATCCAATTGGAACATCTTTTTCCCTTGTGTCAGATTGTATTGGTTGTAGTGACTAAGCGGCATAACCGAGACAGCACTCTGATCTGCAGCGGACCAGAAATATTCCAGATATATCTGTTGATAATCCAAGCCTGCAGCTTCAAGCATCGAATCAATAGCGCTCATATCCAATTGCTCTGCTGGTCTGAAAACATTGTATTGAATTGGAAAATCATTGTTTGTAAACTGCTCCCGGTTCTCTTGATCCAGTGACAAAATCACAACTGCACTCATCGAAGCAATCGCAATCACTACCGTCACCATAAAGAGCATCCGAGCATTATCCTTCATTTTGTAACTCATCTCTGAGATCCATAACAGACGAGTACCATGCCATACCGTTTTACGATTACGCTTCAATACCCGTATAATGAGCACGGAAAGTTGTGAGTAGAAAAAATACGTCCCTGCGATGCCTGTCACTGCTGCGAGCAAGATCGTACCGCCACTCAATTTACTGCGGAGTGCTACAAATCCAATTGTAAGTAATGTCAGGCCCAGAAGTGAGAAGAACCACGAAGCTTTGGGTTCTTTTTTAGGTTTGCTGGTCCCCGTCAAAAGTTCTAACGTCCGTTTGTTTCCGATAAATACCAATGTGAAAAGTGAAATGCAGAAAAATAATAACAGAAAGGCCCCGATCGTAATCAGAATCGCTTTCACCGGAAAATAAAAGGACAGATCATCCATCCCGATAAAACGAGTGGTTAACATCAGGAACAGCTTGGACAACAACATGCCTCCGCCGATACCGGCAATAATGGACAGACAGCCGATCAACATATTTTCCAATATGACCAATTTCCGAATCTGTCCAGGCTCCGCACCAAGTATGGTCAGAATGCCAAACTCCTTGTTCCGTGATTTGAGAAAAGCACTGATGGAATACATAACAAAGAAAAATGCAAACACATACACGATAATCGAAGCGATCTGCATCCCCGTAGCGGTAGTGTCACCCATTGGCAACTCTGCCACATATGGATGATAGATAAATACTGCATAAGCGAAAAATATCATGACCATAAACACACTGCTAAGAAAAAAAGCAATATACGCTCGCCCATTGCGGCGAATGTTATTAAACGCGAACTGAGGAAAGCTCATGTGAATTCCCTCCCCAGAAGGATAAAGTATCAATGATCCGCTGGAAGAACGTCTGCCGATTATCTCCGCGGTGTACCTCCGCTGCCAGTTTCCCGTCCTTGATAAATACGATTCGATTGCAATAACTTGCAGCAAGGGGATCGTGTGTCACCAGCATAATGGTCGTTTTCTCCTGCTGATTAATCTGTTCAAGCGACTCCATGACAGCCTGAGATGAAGTGGAATCCAATGCACCAGTGGGTTCATCCGCCAATACAATCGAAGGCATATTGATCATGGATCTCGCAATGGCTGTGCGCTGTCGCTGTCCACCCGAGATTTCGTACACTCGTTTATCCAGAATATGATCAATCCCAAGCTTGGCTGTAATACGATGTAGTCTACTCTCCATCTCCTTCAGTTTGACCTTGTCCAGCGTCAATGGAAGTACAATATTCTCGGCAACCGTCAGCGTGTCCAACAGATTGAAATCCTGAAAGACAAACCCGAGTTCCCGACGCCGGAACATGGCAAGTTCTTTCTTTTTCATATCAAACGGGTTCATGCCATTAATTAGCACCTTGCCTGAGCTGGGTTCATCAATGGTAGAGACCATGTTTAACAATGTGGTTTTGCCACTGCCGGACGGGCCCATAATACCCACAAACTCACCTTGTTTGATTGTCAGATGAATATCACTAAGGGCTTGAGTCTGCACTTTGCCCTGATATACTTTGTTCAGTCCCGATACTTGTAACATTTCCATACATAATTCCCTCCTGATCCATCATTCTTTATACGTTAATTCTATTCTTATCCTAACTGACCTCCCCTAACGGTGCTATCGAATTACCTTAAACTTCCCTTACAGTACGTTTAAGGTTCTGTTCCCCTGCCTCCATAACTTGTTGTATCTATAAAAAAAACACCTCACCCATGGCTGTGGGCAAAGCGCTCTTTATTGCGGATATTTCGAATGAAGCCAGCTAAATCTGACCAACGTTCCCTTATTCAGCTCCGAAAACAACTCTACCCGGTTATCCAGACGTGCACTGATCTCACGAACCAGATATAACCCCATCCCTGTGGATTCGTGGTATTGCCTGCCACGTTCACCTGTAAAATAGGGATTGAACACACGATGAATATCCTCGGACGAGATGCCGATTCCCTCATCCTGAATGTCCAGGATTGTACGCTCTTCCTGTTTATAGCCGGTAATGATCACTTTTTTGCCTGATTTGCTATCGGAATAGTTCACGGCATTGGTCAAAATCTGGGTGAACATGAACCGTAGCCACTTGGAATCACTGTATATCTGAAGGTCGCCCTCCATCCGGATATCCGGCGTAATGCCTCTGCGAATAAACAAACGCCGGTTCTCTGCAATGCTACTCCGAAGCACCTCATGCAGAGACAGCAGCTCTACACGAAAATCCCCTTCGAACTGTTCAAGCCGTGATGAATGCAAGACCATCTCAAGTCCTTTGCGCATTTTATCCAGCTCATCCTGAATACTGCCAGCCGTCTCATCGTCCACATCTTCCAAGGTCAGTTGGATGATGGACAAGGGCGTCTTCATCTGATGAACCCAGCGATTCATGAATACCACCTGCTGATCCTTGCTAGTACGTAATTGACCCATCTCGTTCTGCCGATTACGCTCCAGTTCATGTAACAATTCCTGGATGGCTTCCGCCACGACCGAATTTCCAAGCGTTTGGAAAGGCTCGTTTACCAGTTTACGTGGTTGTTCAAGTAGACGATAATACGCTCGTAGCTGGAGGTAACGTATGACCAGATAGATCAACAGCACAACAGTACTGATCAGCATGCCATAAAGGACAATCTTCATCGGACGGCCCTCACCAGAGAGCCAGTAGACACACGGAACCAGCAGCATCTGTAACACATAAATTCCGACTAACAACAGGTGGTCTTTCAGGAAAAGTCTCATTTCCCTTTTCCCTGTGCGGATGAATCCAGATCCAATACACGATAACCCGCTCCGCGAACCGTCTCCAAAATCTCTTCTGCACCCAGCTCCTTCAACTTTCGGCGAACACGTGTAATATAGACATTCAACGTATTATCATCGATAAAATGCTGATCTTCCCACATTTGCTCTAACAATTTTTCTCGGCTGACAACTCGGCCTGCCTTTGCCATTAGTGCTTCCACCAGTATCGCTTCCTTCTGTGTCAGCTCTATTGAACGTTGATCATATTCCAGTACAAATCGCTCAGGATAGAGGATCATGGGACCATTCGTAACTGTTACTTCCTGCTGAACAGCAGCGTAAGAACCATAGGCTCGGCGCAGCTGACTACGGACTTTGGCAAGAACGACTTCATATTGAAAGGGTTTTGTAATATAATCATCCGCTCCATGTTCCAACGCCATAATCTGATCCATGCCACTATCCCGAGCGGATATGAATAGAATGGGACATATGGAATGTGTACGTATCTGCCTGCACCAGTAGTACCCATCATATTGAGGCAAATTCACATCCATCAGCACAAGATCCGGTTCCATCTTCACGAATTCTTCCAATACATGACGAAAATCTTCTGTGACCTGTACCTGGAATCCATTTCGGGTCAGATAAGCCGCCAGCAATCCTGCTAGCTTGGCATCATCTTCAACCAACAATATCGACTGCATCGTTAACCCTCTTTCCGTTTCCTGACGTCAGTGTATCACATCTAGTTACCCATTCTAGTCGGAAACGGCTTGAAAATAAAGCTTTAGACCACGAGACGCCCTCTCTTCTCTGCCAAACCAATGATAGCTTCCACTCCTGAATTAAACTCAAGAAAGTCCTGCTCGACCCCATCGCTGAAAATAACACCATCCTCTGGCATCTGGGATACAATGTGCAGTGGTTGCTTCGAATGGATCTGTCCAAACACCAGATTGGCAGTTGTCGTTCGGCTCGGAAAAGGTTCACGTACTGAAAAATATAAGTACGGCGCATCCCAGTTAAAATGATTCAGCTCCTGCCTGCTTCCATGAATGGATGAGGATGCAACAGCAACCTCATCTTCAGAATTCATGTTCTGCCAAGCAGCGGACCCTACAATTCCGGTGGCTCCGGCCAGCACACTTTTGAACCAGCCTGTCGATCCCATGCCTGTGGATACAATGATGCCACTGGAAGATTGTTGTTCTGCGGATGAACCCAAACGCACTTCATAACGTGCCGATACATGCGTCTTCCGACCAATGAACAGATCATTCACACCATATAAATACTGTCCATCATTCAGTTCCACTTTGGCGAGAGTGACTTCTTTCAATGTTCGTTGCTTTCGAATGACATCAGGAACAATGAAGCTCAGATCTTCCACGGTAAAAGGTAATAACACGCCATCCCACCGCATCGGGTCCGGGTTCACACCTATTAGCGGCTGCTCGGTTACGTATTTGAGGGTATTGGCTACAAGCCCATCCTGTCCAACCACGACCACGATATCCTGCTCTCCAAAGATAAAATTAGGCACATGTTCCCGATCAACGGTCTGTACACGGCCCAATTGACCCAGTTGCTGCTGTGCCTGCTGCACAGATAACCGATAACGACGGTCTTCCTCCATATAATCACTGAAGTCTGCGCCCAGACGTTCAATATAAAACTGAGCTTGCTGCACCGTGTTATATCGAACCACCAACTCTTCCAGTCGGGTCCGACGCTTAACGAGAATGAGCTTGTATTCGCTCATTCGATCGTCCGGCGTAGCCTGATGACGTACTGATTTCCCTGCTTGCTCTGCCTCTCTTCTTCCTAATCTCATCGCCCTCTACCTCCCTGATCTCTGCCCGGCGCGGGAGACATCAATCCCTGCAACAGATCCGGCGAGATATTAAGCTGTCCGATCTTGCCTGCATTTTCGGCCAGTTCCTGGAATGCTAGTGCGATCAGCTTATCAGAATTCATGCCCATATTCGCCATTGCTTGCAGTACATTTGGTTGTACATTTTGCAATGAGTTCATCACGGCAGCAATCTCATACGCTTTGGCATCTGCCTCGGCATTGTGATTGGCAATGGTCAATTCAATCAGTTGCTGCTTGCGTTCCTCCATCGCTGTATTGAACTGAAGCTGCTCCTGCTCCATCTCGTTTTGTTTCTGTTTCACCGAGCGTTCTGCCTGCAATTGGGTCTCACGAATTTGCTGTTTCTTTGTCTCCACGGCAATTTCGGTGTTCAGTTCATTCTCCTTCACTCGTCTCTCCTGTTCAATCGATGCATTGCGACGCACATACAGCGCTTCATCTGCTTGACGTAAAATCTCTTCCCTCGCTTGTGCTTCCAATGCACGCATCGTCTCTTTATTGGGCAGAATGGCCAGGATGGATAGACTCATCAGCTCAACGCCCAGTTTCTCCAACTCTTCACTTTGCACAACTTCGCGTTTCATGCTGCTTGCCAGCCGTTCACTGGATTGAATGGCCTCCTTCAACGGCATTTTCTCCAGATATTTCTTGGTTAGTACTTTCGCTGTGGTGATTACCCGTTGGTCCAGTTTGCCGGGGTCGTCTGAAATATACCGATTCTTGCGCAAATTGTATGTGTAATTCAGGCTCTGTGTTATTTTCAAATAATCTACAATGCGATAACTTAGCTGTCCCTGCACAGTAACGGTCTGATAGTCCGCCGTAATCTCTTCGAACATAAAAGGTACATCCACCGAGGACACGGGTAGCACCACTACCGATGTGGTGGGCTCATAATAATAGAAGGACAATCCAACACCCTGACGTTTTACCTCACCATTTTTCACTTTCATTACATATTCACTGGGTTGAAACTTTGCAAATCGGAATCCAAACATGGCTCATTCCCCATTTCTTAATATTGTCGTTTTGATATTATCGAAATGATAACAAATGAATTCAATATTGTCAATACGACATTAACAAATGATTCATATGCCTATGTAGAGAAAGGGATGACTTCTGAACCTCTTTTTTTCCGCAAAACAAAGAGACCGAATCAGTTGATTCGATCTCCTTACCTGCTTTGTTATTTTCTAATACAGTTGTTCCATTAATCTGGCGATTGCAACAGCTCCCTGTGCACGGTTCGCTGTTTCTTTCGGAGCAAACGTGCCATCGGGCATGCCATTTAGCAGTCCAAGTTGTTGCATCGAGGTTACAGCCTCTTTGGCGTATGGCGCGATCTCATCGTTGTCTACAAACACCATATTTTCTGGTACAGAATGGGTTGCATCCTCACGTTGCACAACTTGAAGAGCTCTATTCAGCATAACGGCCATATCTTCTCGTGAAATCCGTTCGTTGGCCCCGAAGCTTCCATCCGCTCGGCCTTGAATAATGTTCATCTCAATTCCAAGTCTTACTGAATCGGCATACCACTGCCCTTCCTTCACATCCGTTGGTGTTGAAATAGAGGGATCCGGCTGGCGTGTATCACCAATACCTTTAATTATCATTTGCAAAAATTGTGCTCTGGTCAGTTCACCTTGTGGGGCGAAACGAGTTGCGCTCATCCCCGCAATAATTCCCTTACCGTAGAGGTTCTGCACTTCTTGGAGAGCCCAGTTGTGATTTTGCAGATCATGTAATGGCACCTCAACTTCTGTAATGACATAACTGCCGGATTCCAGCGGTTTGAACGGCATCGTTTTGGTCTTGTCATCGTACTTGGAGTACGTAACAGGTTTCATTTCCCCAGTTGGAGATATGGAATGCACAACCATCACTACATCATTCTTTTTAGGTTGCTCCACATTGGATAGAGCAATCTCAACCGCTCTGTTTGTCCATTGCAATGGCTTATTGTTCATTAACAAATTCACATCAACAATTGCATGATCATCAATCGCTGCTTTTTGTGATGTGGTCAGTGCATCTGTCGATCCTGTTGCCACTACGATGTCGAACGTTCCCTTAGTCTCCGCAATGGTTAGCGGCAGTGATTTTAGAGGAACACGAACGGTCGTCTGTCCTACGACTACATCCAGAGATTTTACTTCCTCGGAACGAACCCATGCTGCCAATTGACTTGCAGCCAATTGGAATGTGACTGTCTCGGCTGTGTCAGGTACATCTGCAAGCAGCTTCAACGTACGATTTCCTGCATCCATGGACTGCAGTGCCTGAGTTAATTGGGATGCATCCGGACGAATCGAATACTTGTCATCCCCAGTTGCTGTTCCTTTTATCGTGATCGAACCCTTAACTGGCGGATTCCCAGGTTCAACCGGTGGTGTTTCAGCCGGATTCCCCGTTGAAGGAGCTGTTCCCGGGTTGGAAGGTTGTGAAGGTACGCTTGGTTGTGATGGCTGACCAGGGCCAGGTGTACCATCTTGACGCACAAGCTTACTCACAGCATCTTGTAACGACCGATCCGCATTGCTTACATCTTGCGTTGAAGATTCAACATCCAGCATGAACGCCTTCGCTTCAGAAAGCGCCTTACTGAATACATTCCAGGTTGATGTCGTGTATTCGGTTTGTTTTAATTTCTCAGCGGTATCTACAGTAGTTTGCAGTGCAGTTTTGTCCGCCGGGAACGTACCGTAGGCTTCAAATTCCATGAATCCTACCCATGTGGGACCTGTTTTAATCGTTACGCGAATGTAACGTCCCTCCGTGCCTTCTGGAAGTACATGGCTAGGTGCGGTTGATACAACAACATCACTTGTGGTGTCCACTACTTTCACAAAATTTTGGTTGTCATTGGACACTTCAATCTTGTACTTGATACCGCCACTCCACATCGACATCTCGATCTTGCGAAGGTTAGCGACTTGTCCCAAATCCACTTGCCACCAGCTTCCGATACTCTTATCCGTTCCCCATGAAGTGTTCGGATTGTTGTCAATTGCACCTTCAGGAGAGTTGGCTTGATTACCTCCTGTCCCTGCACTACTTGAAGCCGTTGCCGTTTTGCCCGTTGTTAAAGCCTCCAGAGAGACCAGATTAGTAAAGGCTTGTTTCAACATACTCAGTGCTGAATTCACCTCAGACTGGACAACAGCTTGGTTATCTCGGACCTGGATCGCTACCTGCAAAGACTGTTCCAATACAGACCAGCTCCGGCGTGTATAGGAAGATTTAGTCTGCTGCTGCATTTGTTGAATGTACTGGTGCAATTGTGTTTTGTCCACATTGGATAGACCTTGAATCGCATCATGCAAACGTTTAACCGCTGTATTCGCATCCGTCTGTGTTGCTCTTGGATCATTCAAGACATGCTCAGCGCCTTCCAGCGCTTTGGTCAATACCGCCCAAGTGGCCGCAGACCAGTCAGTCTGCTGATACGTACGCCCTTCTGCTATTTTAGCTCTGAGCTCGTCAAGCTGCGGGGCGATAACCTGCATCTGTTGCATCACACGTTCTAGTGCTGTTGTCGCTGCATCTGTATCTGCTTGAGTTACCCCGCCCGGCGTGTATGCCTGTTGGTATACGTCATCCGCTGCCGAGATTGCCGGAGCCAGAGTCACCCAGCTTTCCGGAGTAAAATCAGTCTGTACCAATGATTTGGCTCGTGTAAGTGCCGCATCCAGTTGCTGGCGGTCTGCGGGCAGAAGCTCCAGTCCGCGTTTATACACATCAAGGGACCATAACGCTCTGCCTTCATACGAATGCCCGCCGTTGGCCGGAAATTCGTCGTAATCAAACATCGCTTGGTTCTCCCATGCATTACCTTCGGATGCAATCCAGCCTACACCCGCCGGAATCCACGCTGGCTCCCAGTAGAAGAAACCTGCGCCATGATTTCCTGGCACGTTCGCAATCATGTCCATAATGCCGGCGATGGCATCATATTGACCTTGAACGGTTGCGGGGAAGTCTGCTCCCCCAACATGAAGCGCTTCGTCCGACCCGATGATGTTCCCATGAGCGTCCCCGTTTTTGTAGGAAAACGGATAGGACGTTTCAGCGATAATGACATCTTTGCCAAACTCGACTGACACTTCATTCATCGTTTTCTGCACATCCGCAAACGTCCCATGCCAGAAAGGGTAATACGATAGTCCGATAATGTCATAGTCCAGTCCGCCTTTACTTAACTCTCCAAAGTACCATTTGAACGTATCTGCCTTGCCACCTTCAGCCAGATGGATCATGATCTTCACCTTATCCGCGTTATCGGTGATCTCTCCTTCTACTGCACGTACAGCATCAATTCCGCTTTTCAGCAATGCAACATTTTGCTTAAAATCCACGTCGCTGCTCAAGCCGTTCAGAACACCACTGTTGATCTCATTACCGATCTGCACCATATCAGGCATGGCGCCCTTAGCTTTCATTTCTCCCACAACTTCATACGTATAGTTGTATACGGCCTGCTTCAGCTCTTCGGGCGAAAGACCTTCCCAAGCTTTTGGACGAAGCTGCTGACCCGGGTGCGCCCACTCATCCGAGTAGTGGAAATCCAGCAGAATCTTCATACCTTTTTTCTTCACCCGCTCGGCCAAACGAATGACATCTTCCTTATCGTTGTATCCCCCTGATTTCTGTGGATCATTCCACAGACGAAGACGAACATAATTGACACCGCGATCCTTGAGAATATCGAGCAGATCACGCTCTGTACCGTTGCTGTCCACATATTTTCCGCCTTTGTCCTCAATGGCAGTCAACGTGGAAATATCCACTCCTCTTACGTAATCCGTCCGGTATCCTCCAACGGTTACAGTGGCCTCCGGTTGAACAGGGGCTCCATATACTGCACCCGTCACGGTAAAGCTGCCCGCATGTGCGTACTCTGAAGGGTCGATACTTTCCCATTCCACTGGAACCGAACCAGATTTGGCGTTCAGATACTTCGCTGTCACTTTTGTTGGCAGAACAGGTGCAACCCCAGCTACTGTATTGACCTGAACAGCATCGTATCCGGTAATGGTTGCTGGATCAATTTTTTCCTCTTTTCCCCAGACTTTAAGCTCGGATATCCCCGGCCACCAAGTTGCTCCCGCATAGTACGGAATCGTAACCTTCACATACTGGACAGATGTACGGGTCTGGAATTCTTCACTGGCGACAGTCTGTTTTATATCGTTAGTCGTTTGGTCCACAACAGTCGACCAGTTGTTACCATCATCAGATACTTCAATCAAATATTTTACAACTTGGTCTTTGTCCTTCCAAGTCAACTCCGCTCCGGAAAGCTCATATGGCGCACCTAGGTCTATGGTCAACCAATGAGGATTGCTTTCAGAAGAAGGTGAGCTCGCACTCCAGTGAGTATTCACATCACCATCCACCGCCTTTTCTTTTTGTCCCTCATACAATAGATCTTGCTCACTTACCGTAACCGCCTTGTTAAGTGCCACGTTCACTTTTGCATCTTCTGCAGCCGCTGGACGAACCATCAGTCCCAGATCACAGAACAGCATCAGTAATACCAGACACCCGCTTATGTACCTTTTGTTCACTCTTGATCTCCCCCTTTTTGTGTTTGATTGTGCATGGATCAATGAATGTTATGAATCCTCCTCATTGTAAGCGCTTAATAGTGATGGGTAACACGGCATAATCCAAAGGAAACAGCAGTTATTTTAACAATATGATCCTGTGATAGTTACAATTGAACAATATCGATCACACTATTTTGCAAAAGAAAGCAAAAAATCTGTCCGTCCACCCTAAGGAAGAACAGAACAGATTTTCAGGTATATGGTCTTTGTTACACTTATTTAGTAAGTTTCAATTCAAGTTGTACCTGGATATCATTTTCAGTCGAGAGCACAACCGAATGCGGATTTTCCATTCCGAAATCTTCGAACGTTACCATGGATGTTGCCGACAACAATACTGCATTATTCTCATAAGCAGCTTTTGCGTCAAAAGTTACTTCTTTTTCAATACCTTTAACCGTAATGGTACCATTCATTTTGATATCAACCGTTTGACCGACAGGCCATTCCGCAGGTACCCCTTCAAATGAAGTCGCTGTAAATGTAGCTTGTGGATATGTAGCAACGTCGAAGAAATCGGCTTGCTTCACGTGACCATCACGCTGTCCATTCCCGGAATCAATTCCATCCATCTTGATCTGTCCTTCTGCCTTCATCTGAGCAGCATCGTCTACATTAATTGTCCAATTGCCTGTTACCTGCTCGTCCACAAAGTTAACGGTCTCCTGTGATGTGGTTACGGAGAAATATACTTTGGAACCTTCGCTGATGCTCCAGTCTCCGTTCAGTTGCTCTGCTCCTGCAGTTTCATTGGCTACAGGCGTTCCTGTGCTATCTACAGCTGTTGTGGATGTCGCTGTGCTCGCAGGAAGCACCTTCTCAATCTCCACGTTGTTTCCCAAGTAACTGTTTGTGATATAGTAACCACCGCCACCGATTACGGCAACCGCCGCTACACCTGTAATAAGCCATGCTTTTGCTTTCTTGTTCATCTCTATGTTTCCTCCAGTACATGTTTGTTTAGGTTGCTTCTTGGAGTGAATCATATCAATTGAATGTGTCAGGAAGAAGTCAAGATAAGACAAGTCCCATATTTTTTTGAAATCCGTAATACAGGATTGGCTTTACGCTCTAGCTCATGTAAAATCAGTACAAGTTTACAAAGCGAAAGGAGAACGCTTTTCTTGAAATCCATACTTATCGTCGAGGATGAGCAAGCTATTGCACGAGTATTGGCTGCTTATCTGAGAAAAGCAGAATTTGAAGTTCATCATGCAGCTGATGGACCGACTGCACTTACCCTTTTTGATACCGTAACGCCTTCCCTTGTATTACTTGATGTGATGCTGCCAGGAATGGACGGATGGGATCTGCTGCGGATTATTCGTGAAAAAAGTGCTTGTCCCGTGATCATGCTAACCGCACTGGATGACATTTCAGACCGTCTCAACGGACTGAATGCTGGTGCTGACGATTATATGAGCAAACCTTTTGTACCGGAAGAAGTGGTCGCCAGAGTTAATGCGGTGTTGCGTCGTAATCCACATTGGACCTCAGGTGGCAAAGAGAAGCGTTCCTTTGGAAATCTCGTCATTGATCTTGCTGCCAAGCAGGTGTTGCTGAACGGAGCAGAGGTTGCACTCACACCTCGTGACCTGTCGTTACTGTTCTTCCTGTCCGATTATCCGAATCGGACATTTACCAGAGATCATCTTATTGAACAGGTATGGGGGATGGACTATGATGGCAGTGACCGTGCTGTAGATCTATCGATTAAACGACTACGTCAAGCCCTCTCCCACTGGTCGCCAGATACGGGAGAAATTCGGACGTTGCGAGGAATGGGGTATCAATTTTGGATCGCCAACTGAAACAGAAGAAACCCAAACGAACGATATCCATTCTGTCACACTGGACACTGCGATATTTTCTCATTTTGTGCATTGGTTTCACGATTATTGCGGCAGGGGCACTCTACTGGATTCGAACAACTTCCATTGAGAAAAGCCTCAAAACCGCAGAACTGCTTGGTCTGGAGATTGCCGATCATGTGACCAGTGAAAATAATATGCTTCGGGTTCCACCCGATCTGGACAGACTGGTAACCAAGCGAGAGAAACTATTTAATACAGATCATTATTTTTGTGTCATGATCTTGGACAACAACAATCAATTGATCTTTTCCCAGCCTAAAATGGAGCAAAAAGATGTGCATTATCGACTGTCAGACGACTATCTTGAACCTCGAAACAACAAATATGCAGGTGTAACGGTCAACATATCCGAGGGCGATCAAACCTTGGGTAAAGTGTGGGTCATGCAGTCCAAACAATCCATTACATTTGGTCCAGAGACGATAGGGCTCGTGGCTCTAATCCTCGGAGGACTAATCCTCTGTGGATGGTTTACAATCTATCTCCTGTCCAAAAAGTTATCCAGACCGATTCGTCAGGTCGCCTATGCCGCTGAACAGATTCGAGGTGGCAATTATGATGTGAGTCTTGACTTGGATACACGAGAACGTGAGATCAATGAACTTGTAAATTCATTTCGCGATATGGCTACTCGTCTCCAACAACTCGAAGAATGGCGTACACTTTCGCTGGCAGGGGTAAGTCATGAACTCAAGACACCGGTAACTTCCATCAAGGGGCTCGTTATGGCAGTACGTGACGATGTCGTGAGTCCACAGGAAGGTAAAGAATTTTTGGATATCGCTTTGAAGGAATCTGAACGCATGGAGCGAATGGTCGCAGATTTGCTTGACTATAACGCCATGGCTGCAGGAAGTGTTGCCGTTCGCAAGGAACGGACGGATCTGAAATTGTTGGTCGGTGAGATCATCTATCAGTGGAAGATTGCGTATGAGGACAAAATGCCAGAGGTTCAGCTGCACGCCCCTCCGATTAACTTCTTTACCATGGGGGATGCTCTCCGCATTCAGCAGATCATTGTCAATTTGCTCAATAACGCACTTCATGCCACAGCTCCTGAACAAAAGGCTGTCTTCGATATTTATCTAAGTACAGAAGAACAGATGCTGTACGTTGATGTTAAGGACCACGGCACAGGCATCGCAGCCGAAGAACAACCCAAAATCTTCGAACGGTTCTATCGTGGAGAACTCAAGAAACGTCGTAACCGTGGCCTGGGTCTAGGCTTAACCTATAGCCGGTTACTCGCTCAGGAACAGGGCGGTGAACTGACACTTGTCTCCAGCAGCCCGGAAGGCAGCATGTTCAGATTAAGCCTGCCACGCTGGACTGCAACACAAGAAGCTATGAATACAGAAAAAGCATACGGTGCAGCCGTTAAAGTGTAACGTCGCAGCATGCTAACATGACAAATAGCCCAGGATTCCATTCAGGAGCCTGGGCTATTTCAACACTCAACACTCTAATACACGTGGCCTATATTCATCGTAAGCATCCGAAATCAGTTGCTTACGAAGTGTACTGCTGGCAATGATCGCTTTCCGTTTTGCTTTCAGAACGATCTGCTCTATATCCGCATAACTGCACCCTGCCAAGCGTTCACATATGTAATCTTCCAGCCGGGTCTCCTGTTCAAATGCCCCCACCAACTTGCTGATATACAATCTACGACTTGAATCATCAGGCATACCGTAGGTCATCTTCGTATCAAACCGCCGCCAGATGGCGTGATCCAGTTGGGTTTCCAGGTTCGTTGCAGCCACCAGAATGCTGTCCCCATCGAATTCGTCCAGACATTGCAATAACGTATTGACGACACGAGCCATCTCTTTCACTTCATCATTGCTCTCACGTGTCCGGCCTATGGCATCAAATTCATCCAGAAATAACACACAGGGATTCATTCGTGCATATTCGAATAACTTGCGTACATTACTGCCCGTCTCCCCAAGATGGCTATGAATGATCGCATCTAATCTCACAAGAACCAATGGCAGATCAAGGCGCTCCGCCAGATGTGATGCCGTTAATGTTTTTCCCGTACCGGGTGGCCCGAACATGACCATTTTGTTGGGGATTGATACATCATGCTCTCTGAACTTCTCTTTCATGCCCAGAATGGTGACAAATTCATTAATGATGCGTTCATTTTCAGCGGAAAATACAATATGCTGGGCTTTAAGTCTACACTCTTTCGGCGTGTAAAAAGCAGCCATATCGATCCCTTTCGCGCGGGGAATCCGGTTCATATGGTTTATTTTGCTCATCTATACACATGCTCCTTCATTTATAGTTTCAGTCCGTGATTCAAGTTATATAAGTTGAACTAATAAATATTTACACTGACCACTTCGATGACAGAACAACCTTCCGATCGCTGTTATCCCCAGATTTTTTGATTATTTCCCTAGAGGGGAAATCCGGGGATAAAGGCGAAGTATATGCTTCCGATGTAGCTTTTTTCAAAAAGCTTTTAGCTCCGCTTCTTCAGGTTCTTTCTGTCCTCTCCGTTTTCATGTAAATGCTTAGTTCAAGTTATATAGAATCATTCAGACTATTAATCGTAATAATTACTATTAAATAATAACATACTACTGCCTTTTTGCAAATATAACCACAACACGTCCACTATTTTGCCACAGATGGGGGCATTTGGTTGCAAGCTTCAATAAAATTTGCTATTCTAAGTGTGCATCGTTGTGTATAACGCAAAAAAGCCCTCATAATTTCGTGAGAGCAAAAATTTTCCAGATTCGCAAGCGGCAACTTGTTATATCCGGATCTTTTATACCAACGACTGTAATCCAATTAAAGTGAGGTTAACAATCATGGCAAAAGACGTATTGTGTGAAGTTAATTCCTGTCGTCACTGGGCTCAAGAGAACAAATGTAACGCTTCTTCGATCTACATCGTGAGTCACAGTAACAAAGAAGCAAGTCAGTCTGCTGAAACAGACTGTAAGACTTTTGAAGTAAAATAAGTAATCTCATGTGATTCACTTAAAGGAGCCCTTACCGGTTCCTTTTTTCTTTGTCTATTGTAACAAGAATGATAATTATTATCAAGCCCTAATCTGTAAAAATCCTTCTCACCTCTTAAATGCACATTGGACAGATGACCTACGTACACTACGTAAGAAGTCAGTATGCCCATGAACGATTAGAACCAAGAGGTGAATAACAATGCCTGTTAAAAGTGGCACACAGTATCGCGAACGAATTGATGCCCAGTCCGTCCCTTGCTGGTACAAAGGTAACCTTATTACTGGAAAACGCTCTGAACATGTAGCATTTGCTGGTTTAATGGAGACTCAGATGTACATGTATGATCTGCAATCTGATCCTAAATTTGCAGAAACGATGACGTATGCCTCCCCGGCAGACGGCAAACCTGTGGGCATATCCTTCCTGCCTCCAACCAGTGCAGACGACCTCCGTAAACGCCGGGAAGGGATGAATATCTGGGCAAATGTGCATCATGGCTTTCTTGGTCGCTCACCCGATTACATGAATACAGCCATCATGTCCTTTTACACAGGTGCGGATCTCCTGAACGAATTATCTCCCCAATATGCAGAAAATCTCAAGAATTATTATGCCTACTGCCGTGATCATGATATTACGCTATCGCATGCCTTTATCCAGCCATATGCCAGCAAAATTTCAGGGCAATTGGATGCCACTGAGGATGCTATTGCCGCAAAGGTCGTAGATCGTACCGAGGAAGGTCTCATTATTAGCGGAGCATTCATGATGGCTACACAAGCTGCCACTTCGGATGAGATTTTTGTCTATCCGTCCCCTTCTCCTGCCCCATTTGATGACGAAAATCCATTTGCATTCTCCTTTGCTGTCCCCAATGATCTTCCGGGTATCAGTTTGGTATGCAGGGATACCTACGCAGCTGAATCTCACACCAACTATCCCCTGAGCTCCAGATATGAAGAAATGGACAATATCGTCATCTTTGACCGGGTGCTCGTTCCGCATGAACGAATATTTTTTGCAGGAAGTGAGGAAATGTCCTCGCGTCTCTTCAGTGGCAGTAACTTTCATATTCACGCAGGTCATCAGGTATTGTGCCGTTATATTGCCAAGACGGAATTTGTTCTCGGTACAATTCAGCTTCTCACGGATACTCTCGATCTGAATACGGAAGCACATGTTATTGAGAAAACTGCACGTCTGTTCGCAGGTCTTGAATCGTTAAAAGCATTGGCTTTGGCCGCAGAGGCAGGTGCCATACCAGACGGAAGAGGATTTGTATTACCTGCACCCAAACCATTGATGGCAGCCAATCTGCTTTTTCCGAAACTTTATCCTGAGATGATTGAAATTCTGCAACTTTTGGGCTCGAGCGGGGTAATTATGATCCCTCAGGAAGAAGAGTTTCAATCCGATATCGCTCCTTCACTGAATATATATCTGAAAGGGAACGATATGGCTTCTTATGAACGCAATGCTCTGTTCCGCCTGATCTGGGAGATTGGGGCTGGATCATTCGGGGGCAGACAGACCCAATTCGAACGATTCTTTTTTGGCAATGTCCTTACAGTATCCAATCGATTATACTCCGTATATAACAAAGATCAGACGAATCGTCAGCTCGTTCGTGATTTTCTATTCAACACCAGCAAATAAGAGAACTAATGAACATTTTTTTATACCAGATGGTCATAGACCGTCATCAGTTCAGAGGCTGGTCTGCTTGCATCCATATCCCGCAATGCAGGCTGGTCTCCGTAACCGATATGGAATACCCCCAGAACCTTCTCTTCACTTGTCAAACCCATCAAATTCATAAACACAGGATGTTGTTGATAATCATTAATCTTCCAGACCGCATTCAAACCCTGTTCCGCAGCCAGAATACTAAAGCGTTTGCTCCAGGCTTTGGCCGGCAGAAGATGATCCTCACGGGCATTTTTAGGCGCCACGACAACCAGATGGGTAGGGATTGCTTCCGTGTATTGATATGTAGCCCAGTCGCCGTAGCGATCAGCCAGATGCGGTGGATAGCTCTGTCTGACCGCTTCCAGATAAAGCTGTCGTCCTTCGCCTGCAAACAACATAAACCTCCAAGGTTCTGAACTCATTACATATAATGAAGGATCTGCTTCATCAAGCAACTTTCGTATAACCGACTGGGGTACTGGCAACGGACTGAATTCGCATGTTCCTGCACGTCTCTTGCCGCTGCTTATATCTTGACTTAGACCGGTAGACATGGTAACTTTCCCTCCTCTATCTACATGATATATCGTTATCCTTCAATCGCCTTCACATCAACCATGTTTTCTTCGGTTCAACGGCTTCCGTTTTCCAGCGATCTACCTCTTCGTGGATGCGCGCTTTATCACGCGTCGTAAACTGTTCTGACTCCACCACTTCTGCTTGCGGCATGCTGTCACGTATCAAGCGAATGTAGTCCATGGAACGTATCAGAGACTGGCGTCCAGGGATGTACCTAATTTTGCGTCCTTCCAACAAACAGTATATCTCGATCATACCCGGTAATTTTCCGAAGGCTTCCCAGCAGAATGCACTGACCATATGTTGAAACGCCTCAACTACGTTTGGATCATGGACAACCATATATTTTTGAATAAGCAGCGAATCCCAGCCTTCTGGTTGCCAGGCCGCCTGAAATATCATCGACAAATGCATGGATAATGAAGGTAACTCCGTTCTCCACTGTTCAAAAAGAATGGCTGGATGCTTCAGATCATCATTCATTGCAATAGCGAGTGACAATTCATCCGTAATCTTGTTCTTCACATCCCAGTAATGGAGAACAGATTCGAAACCATCCGTCTTTCTGGGCCACCACTTCTCAAGTAAATACTGCACGGGTACTTCTTTGCGAACATCGGGGTCGAGACTGTAGAAGGCATTGACCGCATGGCTCACCGCATATTGTACACGGTGCCTCCATTGCAGTGGAAGACGCTGCTCAGACACTGGTTCAGGGCGGATGAATCGGTGTGGGCTGCGCAGCATTTCTTCCAATCTGTAATCTTCAAGCAGACGTTCAGGAAGGTCATTCCTTCCGACTGGCATCGCTGCCTGAACATTATGTCTTAACATGATCTTTAGGATACCTGTAATCCGGCAGCAGCGAAGCGTTTGCCAAAGTCACGGCATGTTTCTTTCTCCTGCTCAAGCGGACTATATTCAATTTTCAACATCTCTGGAGATACCTCCGCCCCACGCTCTTGCAGCTTGGCAGCCGCGAGATCAACTGCACCGCAGAACTGCTCATATGAGGTGTCACCACTACCAAACACCGCAGCTCTCTTACCACTTAGGTCAAGCTCATCCAGCTCCTCATAGAAATCAAGGAATTCATCTGGCAACTCCCCATCTCCCCAGGTGTACACACCGATCATGAATCCGTCATAGTCCAATACATCAGATGCATTACAATCCGTTACGGATTTCAGATCTGCCTCGTGGCCTCCCTTTGTAATTCCCTCCACAATCAGTTCTGCAATTTCTTCTGTATTTCCTGTCATGCTTGCATAAGCCACTAACAATTTAGCCATCTATTTTTCCCTCACTTTAATTTGATCATGTAATATTCTCTCTATGAAGAAAGAATGAATTTTGGATTAACAAAATCATATGTGATAATGATTATCATTGTCAAATTAAATTTTAGATATCTTCGCTTTTCAGTATATGGCGCACATTGGATTTCAACACAGCTAAAACAACCTTCACCCTTTTAAGGTCAGTTGTAATACCTTCCTCCAATGATCCCGTCCCCCAACTGGCGTACAAGCCCTTTTTTGTTGTACAATAGTATCCAAATGACTTTTGAAGGATGGATAAATCATTATGTACGTAGCTAAGAATTGGAAGGACTATGAAGTAATCGATACAGGAGGCGGCGAGAAACTGGAGCGTTGGGGAGATGTGATTTTACGCAGACCCGATCCACAGATTATCTGGCCCCTCGAGCAAGAAACCAATGAATGGCGTCAGGTGCATGGTCACTATCATCGCAGCTCTTCCGGTGGCGGTAACTGGGATATGAAAAAGCCTATTCCCGAGCGATGGACGATCGGATACGAAAACTTGAAATTCCACATTAAACCTACCAGCTTTAAGCACACTGGCCTGTTCCCTGAACAAGCTGCTAACTGGAGCTGGATGATGGATAAAATCTCCAATGCAGGACGTCCTATTTCTGTCTTGAACCTGTTTGCCTATACAGGCGGAGCAACGGTAGCCGCAGCTTACGCAGGCGCTTCTGTTGTGCATGTGGATGCAGCTAAAGGCATGGTTCAATGGGCCAAGGAAAATGTTCAATTATCCGGACTGGCTGATCGCCCTGTTCGTTTTATTACAGATGATGTATTCAAATTCGTACAACGGGAACAACGTCGCGGAAATCGTTACGACGCCATTATTATGGACCCTCCTTCATATGGCCGAGGCCCTAATGGAGAGACATGGAAACTGGAAGAGAACCTATATCCTTTCTTGAAGTCATGTATGACGATTTTGTCGGATAATCCATTATTCATGCTGGTTAACTCCTACACTACGGGCATTTCCTCTACGGTTCTGCGCAACATGTTGACCATGACGATGTCTGCTCAGTACGGTGGTGACATTACTGCAGGTGAAATTGGTCTGCCGATCACACGCAGTGGTCTGGATCTGCCTTGTGGTATTCTGGGCCGTTGGGAGTCTTAATCATGTCAGAACATCGGCATGACCACGATGCAATTCCGATTCTGTTTGAAGACAACCATCTGTTAGGCATTACGAAGCCGGTCAATGTACCTACACAGGAAGATTCATCAGGTGATCCGGATTTGCTTACATTACTGAAGCAGGATCTGAAAGAACGATACAACAAACCTGGTAATGTTTATCTCGGGTTAGTACACCGACTTGATCGTCCTGTTGGAGGGGCAATGATTTTTGCCAAGACTTCTAAAGCAGCTTCGAGATTGTCCGAGACTGTGCGGGGACGTCATTTCCGTAAAATATATGCGGCTGTTGTACATGGCAAGTTGCCTGCACAGCAGGGAACGTTAAAACACACGCTCCTGAAAGATGCACGTACAAATACCGTTACTGTTGTACCTAAAGGTACGACTGGCGGTAAGGATGCCGTTCTGGATTACCGTGTTATCGGCGAGACAGACCGTTACAGCCTCGTCCATATCGAACTGCACACCGGAAGATCTCATCAGATTCGGGTGCAAATGAAAGAAATCGGCTGCCCTCTGTACGGGGATCAGAAGTACGGCGCAAGCGTGAATAAACCCGGGCAACAGATTGCTCTATGGTCTGCGATTGCAGCTTTTCCTCATCCAGTTACCAAGGAAGAAGTTATTCTGCAATCTTTACCTGCAAGAGAATTCCCCTGGGCAGAATGGCCCGCTGCCGTGTACCAAAAAGCTTTTGGACAATCTCAATAAGTACATGTTCAAAAAGACTGGTTTTCAGTACCTAGAAGATGGGATCAAAAGCGGTTTTATCGAACAACCTCTATAAGTGCACAGGATCAGGTAGATCTGTCCATACAACGTGTCG
Source organism: Paenibacillus sp. CFBP 13594 (assembly GCF_014842675.1). Classification (NCBI taxonomy): domain Bacteria; kingdom Bacillati; phylum Bacillota; class Bacilli; order Caryophanales; family Paenibacillaceae; genus Paenibacillus; species Paenibacillus sp. CFBP 13594. The sequence continues at coordinate 253,008 of NZ_JACYVQ010000001.1, read as the reverse complement.
TTCAGATTCTGTATCTGAACGACACGTTTTTTCATATTTTCAGTTATATACCTAAGATACAGAGAGGAGACATCCTGATGACCCCGTTTACCAAACAAGTCATTGCGATCATCGCGGCGATTCCCGAAGGTAAAGTGATGACGTACGGTCAGATTGCAGCCCATGCTGGAAGTCCGAGAGCGGCGAGACAAGTCGTCCGTATTCTGCACTCGATGAGCCGCAAGGAACGTCTGCCCTGGCACCGTGTTGTCAACGCAAAAGGCGAAATCTCCATACCGGACGAACACTCGCGCATAATGCAGGAAACAGAACTGATTAGCGAAGGTGTGGAGTTTCAACTGAACGGAACCATTAACCTAAAACAGTTCGGTCATGAGCCCGATCCTGTATTTCTTATCGATCCAACGATCCAGCCCGAATAATAAGAGTACTCTCCTCCTATCGCGCACACCAAAAAAAGAGAACTCCGGCAGTTAGGGTTACCCCATTTCAACTGCTAGAGTTCTCTTTTTTTTTTTCTGATATTCGTTATGCTGTAGCCGTCGCTTTTTCATGTTCTACAGTAACAGGTTCAACAGCCGGTTTCGTTTTACGAATAAAGAACGCCATAATTAAAGCAACCAAAGTCATTCCGGTAGCCACGATGAATGCATAGTTAACACCATAAATCGTTGCATCTGCTGTAGCAGCTATCATCGCTGTCTTATTATTAGGATCAACCTGACCCGCAGCCACTGCATCCGCCAGATGTGTTTTGAGCTTGCTGCTCATGATGGTAACGAGAATGGCTGTACCAATCGCTCCGGCAACAGTACGCAAAGTGTTGGACATCGCTGTACCATGTGCGTTCAGACGTTGAGGCAGTTGATTCAGACCTGCTGTCTGGATTGGCATCATCAGCATCGACATACCGAACATACGAGCCGTGTAGATAAACATCATGTAGCCGTAGGTAGTATCGATTGCCAGACGACTCAGTCCAAACGTTGTAATCGCCGTAATGGCAAGACCTGCAACCGAAAGCCAGCGTGCGCCCACTTTATCAAATATGCGACCTGTAATTGGAGACATAATCCCCATCAATATCGCACCGGGCATCATCAGAAGTCCTGATTCAATAGGTGAAAATCCACGAATGTTTTGCAGGAAAATAGGGAGCAGGATCATACCTGCAAACATCGCCATTGTCACGAGCATGTTGATAATCGTTGTTAATGTATACATGTTGTATTTAAAAATACGGAACTCAAGGAGCGGATGATCTGTTGTCAGTTGACGAATAACGAACAGAATCAGGGATATCGCACCTACGACGAGACATCCAATGACAATTGCACTACCCCATCCATCGGTACCCGCATCACTGAATCCGTAGAGCAAACTACCAAAACCTAGTGTAGATAAAATAACGCCTGGATAATCCAGTTTAGGTCTGGATTGACGTGTTACGTTTTTGACAAAAGCAATACCAATTGCCGTTGCAATAATAGAGAATGGCAAGATGATGTAGAACAACAATCTCCAGGAATAATGCTCAACCACATAACCTGAAAGTGTAGGCCCAATCGCAGGGGCCAGAATCATCGCGATCCCCATGGTTCCCATGGCCTGACCGCGTTTCTCAATAGGGAAGATGGTCAGGAATACAACGGTCATCAGAGGCATCAGGATACCTGCACCTGCCGCTTGAATGACACGACCTACCATCAGAATGGTGAAGGTTGGACTAAGACCACAGACTAATGTACCTATGGTAAATAGAGTCATGGCTGTAATGAAAATTTGACGTGTTGAAAACTTGGCAATCAGATATGCCGTAACCGGAATCAGAACACCGTTGACAAGCATATAACCCGTGGTTAACCATTGGGCTTTGTTTGCATTGATCGCGAGGTCTTCCATGATTTTAGGAAGAGCTACGTTCATCAGGGTTTGGTTCAGGAATGCCACAAAGGCACCAATTAACAATGCCGCTACAATCGGGCCTTTCTTGATGTTGTCCATCGCGGAGGATGGAGCTGCAGCAGTAGTCGTACTCATATGTTGTTCATCTCTCTTCCTTCTAACTTTTCAATCATTTGACTATGAATTCTAAGTAGGTGCTCTAGGTCTTCCTTCGATATGTCCAGAATGGGTGACACTCTTTCCATCCACAAATGGTGCGTTTCCTGTTGGGCCTGTTCCCCTTTTTCCGTAATCTGAAGTTTAACGGATCGGCGGTCAGCATCCGAACGTGTCCGGACGATATACTCGCCTTTGACGAGCCGCTCCACAACAGCGCTCATGGAACTGCTGCCCATATGACATAGCTCAGCCACTTCGTTGATGCCAATGGAAGGACGCTCCCTCAGGATCGATAACACCATAAACTGAATCGAAGTTAGCTCGATCCCCTTGTTTTCATTCCAAAATGCTCGAAAGAGCATTTGATTCACCTGGCGGAACGAATTAATAATATAGAATACTTCATACGTATCAGTCATTGATTCACCCTTTTACTTTTGGAATATAATATTTCGTACACGAAATATCAGGGGAACAATTATTTATTATAACAAAAATATTTACATAGTCAACTCTTTACATATGAATTCACAAAAATAATATTAGGACATACTAACTGTGTTACATCTCATGCCTTTACTCAACTAACCTGGACACAGTGTGTAGCATATGTAATTTGTAAATAAAATAACCATAGGGCTCCTGCATGAAACGAGCAGGCACTCCTATGGTTATTCAGAAGAATCAGCATGGTATTATACCGAAGTAGATAAGGCAGGCTCTTTGGTTTTGGGTGTTGTCATTTTGCCTAACAGATATACCAGCAATTGTTGATTGTGCATCGAAATGTTACTGAGAACAGAGTTCATGAATTCATTACGGATGGTGATTCCCCGCTCTGTCTCCATTCTTCCTTTCTCTGACAGAGATACCCACACAATGCGTCGATCCTGATTATCCCGATTCCTGCGAATCAGATCATTCTTCTCCATCCGATCGAGCAGCATGGTTACAGCAGCTGGTGTAGTCGACAGATAAGGAATCAGATCCGAAGGTTTCATCTTCTGATGATCTTCGAGTACCTCCAGAACAGCCAGCTGAGCCTCCGTTAATGAGGGTGCCAGCTCTTGATCCATATGCAATTTATAATCTTTGGTCAACCTGGACCAGCACTTGGCAAAATCGGAATTATACATCTTCCATCGCTCCTCTCTGCAACCGGTTATCACTTCACCTGCTTAAGTTTTCGCGCTCCAAAGCCGCATTCCTGCTGCCTTTTTTCAATTTCCTAGCGATCGACCGTAATCGACGAAGGTTGTTAAACTTCGCACGAATGCCCTCTTCTAATCCGCCTTTGAACAACAAAAAAAGACTCCTCGCATGACAGGATTAGCTGTTCTGCGAAAAGTCTCGTTTGTTTGTTTTTATGAAGATGATGCTGGTTGATTCTCATTGAAGTCCCTTAGAAGTTCAACGATCTCGTCCTGTTTGTCCACATGAACGATCAGCTTGCCAATATGTTTGCGCTCTGTAATCGGAACACCTTCCGAAGAGATCGGGAACACTTGGCCTTCTTTGGTCATTACAGTGATCTTACGTTGCTCTTTGCAATAAAACGCTCCAACAATACGGCTACCATTCGGTTTCACACGTTTGCCTTCTTTGAACTCGAATGTGGCAAGCCCCTTGCCTCCACGGCTCTGTATAGCGTAATCCAGAAGTAATGATCGTTTACCATATCCCAGATCGGACAACACGGCAACTTCGCCTTCATCTCCTTCTACCCATAGAGCCGATACAACTTCATCTGTTTCTCTTAACTGAATACCACGAACACCACCGGATACACGTCCCATTGGATTGACTTCATCCTCTCGGAAACGAATGGCCATGGCTTCTTTTGTAATCAACATAATATCTTGACCACCTGTACTCAGATGTACAGATAACACTTCATCGTCCTTGCCCACTTTACAAGCCGCAACTGCACCGGACCGTTTGGTAACATAATCCTTCAGCTCCGTTCGTTTCACCTGTCCTCTTCGCGTAACGAAGACCAGACTGTGGTTTGGCTCTTCAAAGGATTTCACAGCAAGCACACTTGCAATACGGTCATCTTTCGCAAGGGGAATGACATTCACAATGGCTGTGCCTGGATCTTTCCACTTGAATTCAGGTACCTGATGAACAGGTAACAGGAAATACTGACCTTTCCTCGTAAAGATAAGCAGATTCTCAAGTGTATTTACTTCCAGAACCTGAGCAATATAATCGCCGTCTTTTACACCACTTCCGCTCCGTTCACCACCAGAACGTGTAAAGGACTGCATGCCTGTACGTTTCACATATCCCTCTTTGGATAACGTAACAAATACATCTTCCGCATTCACAAGTACTTCAAGATTAACCTTAAGTTCTTCCACTTCACCCTGGATCGCAGAACGACGGTCTATGCCGTATTTCTCACGAATCTCCATCAATTCCTTGCGGATGACGCCGATGAGCTTGCGGTCACTATCCAGAATGGATTGTAATTGTGCAATCTTTTTCATCAGTTCACCGAGTTCCTTCTCCAGAGAATTAATCTCCAGATTCGTCAAACGGTACAATTGCAAAGTAAGGATGGAATCTGCTTGGCGTTCCGTGAATCCAAACATCCACATCAGGTTATTTTGGGCATCTTGACGGTTCTTCGACGCTTTGATGGCCGCAATGACCTCATCAAGGATGTTAAGTGCTTTTACCAAGCCCTCGAGCACATGCGCACGGTCTTGCGCCTTCTCCAGCTCAAACCGGGTACGGAAGGTTACAACCTCCCGCTGATGGGCAATGTAAGCCTCGAGGATCGATTTCAATCCTAATTGGTGAGGTGCTTTATTCACAATCGCCACCATATTGAAATTATAGGTGACCTGTAGGTCGGTTTTCTTCAGCAAATAAGCCAAAATACCTTGTGCGTCAGCTTCTTTTTTCAACTCAACCACGATTCGCAGACCTTCACGTCCGCTCTCATCACGCACTTCAGCAATACCTTCAACCTTCTTCTCAAGTCGGATGTTCTCCATCGCTGTAACCAGACGAGATTTCACGACCTGATAAGGAATTTCGGTAATGACGATCTGCTGTTTGCCACCGCGCATGTTTTCAATCTCGGTTTTGGACCGGATATAGATCCGTCCCTTACCTGTGCGATAGGCATCCAGAATGCCGTCACCGCCCATAATCAATCCGCCTGTTGGAAAGTCAGGACCTTTCATAAACATCATGATTTCGTCCAGCTCAATCGACGGTTTCTCCATCACAGCGATCGAGGCATCAATGACTTCACGCAAATTGTGTGTAGGAATCTCCGTTGCAAATCCGGAGGAAATACCGCTGACACCATTAACCAGCAAGTTCGGATAACGGGATGGCAATACAACCGGTTCTTTGGCCGTATTATCAAAATTATCCTTAAACAGAACCGTCCGTTTCTCGATATCGCGAAGCATCTCCATCGCGATGGGCGACAAACGGGCCTCCGTATACCGCATCGCCGCTGCCGGGTCATCATCCTGTGATCCCCAGTTACCATGACCGTCCACGAGCATATGGCCCATTTTCCATGGCTGAGCCATCCGCACCATGCCCTCATAGATGGATGAGTCACCATGTGGATGATAATTACCCATTACGTCCCCAACGGTTTTGGCAGACTTGCGGTAAGTCTTGTCAGGCGTATTACCTGAATCGTACATGGCGTATAGAATACGCCGTTGTACTGGCTTCAACCCATCCCGGACATCCGGAATGGCTCGATCCTGAATAATATATTTGGAGTAGCGACCGAAACGGTCCCCAACGACCTCTTCGAGAAAGGCCGGCATAAATTGTTCTGATGGACTCATTCCAAGCACCTTCTATTCTTCGTACTCTGTAAAGTCGACGTTCTCTACAATCCAGCGTTTCCGCGGATCAACCTTATCACCCATGAGCGTAGATACACGACGTTCTGCTTTTGCTGCATCAACAATCTGTACCTTCAGCATCGCACGAGTTTCCGGATTCATTGTTGTCTCCCACAGTTGATCCGGATTCATCTCACCAAGACCTTTATAACGTTGAAGCTCAACATTATTACCGAATTCCTTCATATAATTCGCCAGTTCTTCATCCGTCCATGCATATCGAACACTCGCAAGCTTACCAGACTTACGAGTAAGTTTGTACAATGGCGGCTGAGCAATATATATTTTGCCTGCATCAATTAAAGGCTTCATATAACGATAAAAGAAGGTCAACAGCAGCACCTGAATATGTGCGCCGTCCGTATCCGCATCGGTCATAATGATAATTTTGGAATAATTGCTGTCTTCAACTGCAAATTCGGTTCCTATGCCCGCCCCGATCGCCGCTGTAATGGCACGGTATTCTTCATTTTTTAGAATGTCGGCCAGCTTTGATTTTTCCGGATTGAGCGGTTTTCCCTTGAGCGGCAGAATAGCCTGAATCTTCGAGTCACGTCCCTGTTTGGCAGAACCACCTGCGGAATCACCTTCAACAATAAACAACTCATTTCGGGTAAAATCCTTTGATTGCGCCGGCGTTAGTTTGCCGTTCAGGTTGGAACTCTCACTGCGTTTCTTGCCTGTACGCATATCATCACGTGCTTTGCGTGCTGCTTCTCTGGCTCTGGAGGCTTGAACCGCTTTGCGAATTAACGTTTGAGCTACCTGCGGGTTTTCTTCCAGAAACCTTTGAATATTTTCGGAAACGACCGAATCCACAGCACTTCGAGCGGAAGCGCTGCCGAGCTGATCCTTCGTCTGACCTACGAACTCAACATCTGACATTTTGACACTGATGACGGCCATCATACCTTCACGCAGGTCATTACCTTCGAGGTTTTTGTCTTTTTCCTTAATCATGCTGGTACGCCGTGCGTAATCATTCATTACACGGGTATATGCAGCCCTGAATCCGGTCTCATGAGTACCGCCGCCCCGAGTAGGGATCGAGTTCACGAATGAAGCCAGTGTTTCCGTATAACCCGCGTTATACTGGATTGCCACTTCGACTTCAATGTCATCCTTCTCCGCATAGAAGTGAATAACATCATGCAGCACATCTTTATTTTCGTTAAGAAAAGCAACAAACTGGCTTGCTCCGCCTTCATACATGTATTCATCCTGATTGCCCGAACGTTCGTCCTTGAGCACAATTCTCAGACCTGAATTCAGAAAAGCAATCTCCTGAAGACGTTCTGCCAATGTATCATAATTAAATTGAATACCGCTCTGGAACACCCGAATATCCGGTTTAAATGTAACTTTTGTACCTGTCCGATTGGTATTGCCCAACACTTCGAGACCGGAGACCGGTTCACCGACATGTTCAATCCCTTTTTTGTCCTTCCAATACTCGAATCGCTGACGATGAATCTTGCCATCACGGAAAATCTCGACTTCAAGCCACTCGGACAATGCGTTTGTAACTGACGCACCTACACCGTGCAAACCGCCTGATTTTTTGTATCCTGATCCACCGAACTTTCCGCCTGCGTGCAAAATCGTAAACACGACCTGGGGAGTAGGAATCCCTGTTTTATGTATACCTGTCGGAATTCCCCTTCCGTTATCCTGAACCGTAATAGAACCGTCCTTATGCAGCGTGATATCGATTTTGGAGCAGAATTTGGCGAGATGTTCGTCGACAGCGTTGTCGACAATTTCCCATACCAAATGATGTAAACCTGAAGTGCTGGTGCTGCCGATGTACATCCCCGGCCGTTTCCGTACCGCCACCAACCCTTCAAGTACTTGAATGTCGTCCGCGTCGTAGCCTGAAGACCCCTGTCCTCCGCCTGTCGAACCTGCCGACATATCGATTTGCTCGACCATTCATGCTCCCCCTTCTTAACTTGCAACTAAAAAAATGCCTAAAATGCAAACAGATGTTTTCTTATCCTTGTCCATTTTAATTCAAGATATCCCGTTTCGTAAAGACAAGGAATGACACAATGAGTGAAGCAATGCCCCAAACACTAAGCACAATAAGGGAAAAACCTAAATTCATACCCTCGATTGGAGGTAACCCGCCAGACAAATAATTCGGAAGTTCGAGGTTAACCATGAACAGATACTTCGCTGTCTGCCAAGATGCTGCCATACTGGTCAAGATTGTTCCTGCAATCAGCGCGGCCATCATGATAACGATACTTGCAGCAGTACTGCGCACAAGCACGGATACCATAAATGCAAGCATAGCCACAATTACACTCACAAACCAGATCAGTCCTGCCTGCATAAGCATATACAACCACTGGTCTACAGCATGCACTGCCGACATATCGACATCTGTTCCCACAACTTTGAATCCTGTGAAGATTGGCATGTTGAAGCCTTTATAACCAAAAACCGCACCCGATATGACATAACATATAATGTAGGCGGATACCACGATGATCGAAACAAACATAATCAGCGTAATTAATTTGCTCAAAAGCACTTTCCAGCGTCTAACCGGACGCGTTAAAAGCATTTTAATCGTCCCTGTCGTACGTTCACCAGAAACAAGATCTGAAGCAATAGCCATGATTAACAGTGGAATAAACAATCCAACCGCGTTGTTCATGAACTCCCGCGTAAAGGTAACACCACCCGGTTCTTTGGGATTGATGTCATTCTCAAGATAATACTGCATCTGCTGGATATATACTGTTCTATATTTTTTGTACTCTTCAGGTACCCGATCGCTACCGAGCGAATTTTGGTTGTCTGTGATGGCCTGTTGCAGTTCAAGACGCCAATCGCCGCCAAACTTGTCGCGATTATTCTCCGCAGATTTCATCTGGGCATACGTAAACATCGGTACGAGGACCGCAAGTACAATAAATATAATATAAAGCCGTTTTTTCTTCACCATCTTAATCGTTTCATTGCGGATCAGCGGCATGATATTACTCAATGGATTCACCTTCTGTCATTTTTAAGAATAGTTGTTCAAGCGTAGGCTGGATCCGCTGTACCCCTTCAACCTGAATACCTGCTTGAACCATCTGCTGCACCAGATCAGGAATTCGATCTTCATGCATCTCGGCAACCACAGCGTTCGGACCAAGGCCCGCAACAATGGTATCATCCATCACATCCGCAGGTCGACCTACCAAAGCAATTCCTGCATCCTGTAACATCTTTTTGCCTTGCTCCAGTGGTGAAACATGCCATATGGCCAACTTGGAATGATCTTCAATCAGTTCGCTTACACCTCCAACGGCAAGCACACGCCCAGCACTGATAATGGCTACTCTGTCACAGAGAAGCTGAATCTCACTTAACAAGTGACTGCTGACAAATACAGCCATACCTTCGCTGGCAAGTTGCTTAATAAAGACACGAAGTTCCTTAATGCCTTTTGGATCAAGACCATTTGTCGGTTCATCCAGAATGAGCAGACGCGGTCGCCCAAGCAGTGCTTGTGCAATACCGAGCCGTTGACGCATACCCAATGAGTAAGTTCTGACTTTATCGTGAATCCGCTGATCCAGACGCACAATATCCACAACTTCCTGAATTCGTTCATTGTCCACACCTGGTTGCATGCGGGCAAAATGCTCCAGGTTCTCCCACCCTGTCAGATATGTATATACCTCCGGATTTTCAACAATGGAGCCTACATACTTCAAAGCACGCTCAGGGTCTCGATTCACATCATAACCACAGACTTTAATTTTTCCTTCTGTCGGTTTGATCAGATCGACCAGCATCCGTATCGTAGTTGTTTTTCCGGCACCGTTGGGACCGAGAAATCCGAAGATTTCACCAGGTTTTACGTCAAATGTAACGTCTTTAATAATCCACTTGCGTCCGATCCGCTTTTTCAGATTCTGTACCGATAGGACGGAATCATACTGCTGCTCTGCCATTTAATTTCCGCTCCCTTCTGCCGGTGTATCTGTCTGGAATTCCTGTGCAATCCGAACTGCAATTTGCTCATAACCTTGTCCGTTGGGATGGAAATGATCTGACGAGAGATACTCCCCCAGATGATTTTCAAACAAATCGAATGTAGGGACCAGTGTCATCTTGTCCTCGTTGTTCAAAATAGCCAGTGCAGCGTCGTTCCATGCAGCAACCACTGCATTACCCGGCTTCTCCAGTTCCTTCACATCGCCAAATGGATTGTACAACCCTATGTACGCAATCTGTGCATCGGGATTGATTTCTTTTACTTTCTTCAATATCTCTTGAAGGCGTTTGGACGTTTCCGGTAAAGCCGCTGCCAGCTGCTCTGCTGTTGGCGGATCTTCCCCCTGTAGAACTTGCCCTCCCTGGAACAGATCATTCGCGCCAATCGAGAGCAAAATAAAATTGGACTTCTGTAGGACATAACGTACGCCTTGCTCATCGAGTTTTTCCAATAAAGCATCCGTTCTCAAACCGTTCACACCCAGATTGTTAAGAACCTGAACATCATATCCTTTATCTTTAAGCAGGTTCCCTGCACGTCTCACAAAACCGAGTCCCTCATCATCCCCCGTACCTCTTGCCAGGGAATCGCCAATGACGGCCATCCGAATCTTGCCATTTTCCACTACAGCGGGTTCTCCTTCCTTATCCTTGGATGGAGCAGTTGCCTCCTGGCCTGTAGTTAACGCTGAATCTCCCTCGGGGAAAATCACGTCTTTTATAGCGTATCCAAATCCAAATAACAACAACAAGGTTGCCAAGATGGATACTGTACTGACGGTTCTCCAGATCCATGGTGCTGAATCAAGGCTTTTTTTCTTTTTCATCATCACATCTCCGCTCATGTACACCAATCCGGGTGCTTAATAATTTATAATGACTTTACATTAAGGCGTGTCTAAAAATCCGCTTCCTTCGGAGTTTTCAGACACGCCCTGATGATGCTATTCCTAAATAACATAAATGTTCTGTCGTTAATTTGCAAATTTTGCCGCTACATTCGCAGAATTCATTTTCTATATGTCATTTAACGGAAAAAAGGTTATGCCATACACAGATTTCAACTGTGCTGGCATAACCTTGTGGAAAAGAAAGTTCATACTTTCTTCATTATAATTGATTATTTACCGATAAACTCTTGAGCCCAGTATCCGTTGTAGAACCCTACACCGATATGCGTAAAGTTTTTGCTCAGGATATTGGCACGGTGTCCTGCACTATTCATCCAGGCTGTTACAACTTCCTGAGGTGTTTTTTGTCCTTTGGCAATGTTCTCACCTGCATAGCTGTAAGTTACTCCGAACTGTTTCATCATATCAAACGGAGAACCATACGTAGGTGACTGGTGATCAAAATAGTTATTGTTGCTCATATCTTTTACTTTGGCGACAGCTACTTTGTCCAGAAGAGCATCTGAAGTCAGAGCGTTCAGACCTGCTTTGGCACGCTCAGCGTTCACAAGTTTTACAACTTGCGTAGCAAAGTCGGATTGTGTGCTTTCGCTACCATTATTACTTGTATTGTTACCTGTATTTCCCGTATTTGAAGGATCTTTAGCCGGTGTAGTTTCCGGTTTTTCTTGAACTGGTTGTGTTGGTTTAGTCGGTTGCTCAGGCTTAGTTGTAGGCTCAGCAGGTTTTGTTGTCGGCTCAGCAGGTTTCGTCGTTTGATCAGGCTGCGTAGCAGGCTTATCTACAATTTGCCCCTCGGATACGTTATATCCATTTTCTTTGAGCCATTTCTCAATATAAGCTTTCAAGCTGTCTGTACTTGTAATTTTGTACGTTGTGATAGTCTTATATGTTGAATCTGCAGCAGACGCGGAAGCAGGAAGCATTACCCCTACGGCCAGTACGGCTGTCAGACTACTCGTTACGACAGTTTTCATCCATTTCTTTTTCAAATTCATTCATCTCCTTAAAAATAGTTATTACAACTTTGTAATTAATACTCTAGCAGTATATCAATTCGACAGGAGATTGTGAACCTATAAAATATGGAAAAGTAACTTTTTTGTCATTTTTTAGCCATAAAAAAAAGACATTCTGACTAACAAAGTTAGTCGAATGTCGCTTCACCATCTATTTATCATTCACCACACCAGAATGTGCAGATCAGGATATCATGAGAATTTCCATGCAATAGAAGAAACTTTATTTATACTATAGAAGAACTTTACTGAACCGATAGCCTCTCTTCTGAAAACCAATGTGCTCATAAAAAGAGTACGTTGTCGAAGTCACTTCACGGTTTGCACCCGTGACAAACAGTTGTTTACCACCTTGCTGTCTGCCCCAATCTTCGGCACGAGCCATCAAACGACGGCCAATCCCACCACCACGATGTTCTTGACCTACAATCAGGGAAGTAATTTGTGCGGCAGGTTCTGGATAGGCATGACTTTGCACACATTGCAAGCCAATCACACCAATAATTTGTTCATCCACTTCGGCAACAAGCATGCATGCGTTTGGATTGGTTTCCAAACATTCAATACGTTCTTTCATGACATTGGTTGTTGTCGGATAGCTGACCTCTCGCATCAGTCCCGTTACCGCTTCAGCATCTCGTAGTTCACACTCTCGGATCATCAGTACAGGGGCCTCAACATTATTGGACATGATTTACCTCCACTTTCAGCATATTAGCGGCTTGCACCGCTGTTTTACGAGCTTCTTCCACATCTTGACCAGCACTTAAGGCTACAGCCATTCGGCGTCCTACTTTGGTCTCAGGTTTGCCAAATACACGAATCTGAGTACGAGGAAGAGCCAGTGCTTCTTCAATCCCGCCTACAGTAAAGTCAGATGTTTCATCATTAGCCTTCAGCGTTGCTGAAGCTCCCGGTGTCAACAGATGTACACCTGTGACCGGAAAACCAAGAATTGCACGTACATGCAGCGCAAACTCGGAACTGTCTTGCGTCACCATTGTAACCATACCTGTGTCATGTGGACGAGGAGATACCTCGCTGAACACAACACCATCCGAGGTCAGGAACAACTCCACTCCGAACAGTCCATAACCGCCAAGTTCATCTGTGACGGATTTGGCGATATGACAGGCCTGCTCCCATTGCTCAGGAGTCATTGCATGAGGCTGCCAGGATTCGACATAATCCCCATCCTTCTGAATATGACCAATCGGAGGACAAAATACGGTGCCTGATACAGACCTGACGGTGAGTAGTGTAATCTCACTGTCAAATTGCACAAAGCTCTCCACAATGACACGAACGGATTTGCCGCGAGCCCCCGAAAGAGCAATGTTCCAGCAATCCTCCACGTCGCCCGGTGTTCGGCATACACTCTGCCCTTTGCCGGAAGAACTCATTAATGGTTTAATGACACAAGGTGTGCCAAGCTCACGTACGGCTTCCTGAAGTTGTTCCAGGTTGTCCGCAAAAAGGTAATCAGCTGTCGGAAGTTTCAATTGTTCGGCTGCAAGCCGACGGATGCCTTCGCGATCCATCGTTAGACGTGCAGCTCGGGCAGTAGGCACTATACAAAATCCCTCTTCCTCAAGCTCCAGTAAAGCTTCTGTTGCAATAGCTTCAATCTCAGGTACGATGTAATGAGGTTTTTCTTTACGGATCAATTGTTTCAAAGCTTCGGCATCCAGCATGTCGATGCAGTAAGACCGGTGCGCGACCTGCATTGCAGGTGCGTTCTCATAACGATCAACAGCGATCGTCTCTACTCCCAGTCGTTGGGCCTCAATAACGACCTCTTTTCCCAATTCTCCACTGCCTAGTAGCAGCATTTTTTTGGCTTGAGCCGTAAAAGGAGCACCCCACATGTTCTTTCCAATCCTCCCAAAGAGAAATCTTCTATATCTGTCTCTCTATTTTCGGGGTTTTGGTTAAAGATTGCAAGAGTGCTCCCTATTTTTCTTGTGAATTTTACAAGATTTTTTGTGTTTTTTCGATCAAATTTTACAATTATCGCTTACAGATTCGTCAACCTTTCCATTCTTCCCAGAAATAAGGATATGTTGAAACAGCAGATTATAATATTCCAGTGAACATGAATAAGCAAACAAACCCCAAGTTTAGAACCTTGGGATTTGTTTGTTTTTTTCTCTGAAAATTTCATTATGGGAGGAGACGTACGCCATCATGGGAGCATCTGGAATCAAGTATTTTTTCGCACTATTTACAGCTAAAATCGCATCATTGAAGGCTCCGGCAATAAGTCTGACTTTGCTATCGTGAGTTGCACAATCCCCTGCAGCAAAAATACCCGGGAGGTTCGTCAGTGCATGGTGACTCATTAGAACCATTCCGTCATCCATTTCTAAGCCACAACTGGCAAGATCACTTAAATTGCTTTTATATCCATGACTAACTACGACTTCATCCACATCTAACAATACATTTTCCTGACTCTCCATATGCGTAATTACAACCTGATGGATACGTTCACCATGATTATGAAGCCGTGTGATGCTATATGGTGTTCTGACATCCGTTACATTGTTCATCTCGCTAACATTGCGTTCCATTGCACGAAACTCATTTTTTCGGTGGACGACCACTACGCTCCGTGCAAGTTGAGCAAGTTCAATTGCCCAATCTACTGCACTATTGCCTCCTCCTGAAATGAGCACACGCTTCCCGGAAAAATGTTCTGGATTTTGCACGGTGTAATGAAGATTCTCATGCTCATATTGAATCGGCTCCTGAAGCTCCAATTTCTGAATTTCTGCGATACCTCGGCCTACTGCGACAATGATTGTACGCGTATAGTGTATGTCGCCTTCAGCAGTATACAGAGCCAAAATCTCGTTGTCCAGCCTGGCGAACCGATCTACTTTGCAATTCAATTCAACCGTTGGATTAAAGGTATTCGCCTGCTGAACCAGATACTCAATCAACTTTGAACACTTCATTGGTGGCAGGCCGCCCACATCCCAAATAGTTTTTTCGGAATAGGTATGCAGAAAACCACCAAGTTGGTCTTTGCCGTCAATGATCTTAACTCTCATATCACGCATCCCGGCATAAAAGGCCGCATATAATCCTGCCGGTCCGCCTCCGACGATGGTCAAGTCATAGATATCTTCCTTATTCATTTTGGACACATCCTGTTATTTAGTAGTGAATTTAGAGATATGTGTAACATGAACCGTTTGCCTTATTTATTTTTCTCTTCAAAAACAGCTACAATGTCATCAATAACATACTCGTCAGCCAGTGGAGACATCCCCAGATTGAGCCATTCTTTACCACCAACCATGTACACATGATCATTTTTGACTGCTTTCAGATTTTTCCATAGTGAAGTTGCCAACATCTCTTCAAATTTCTTCTTAATTTCAGGATTCTTATCGTCATCCAGTTGAACGATCAAGTGATCTGCATCGTATTCAGGCAACACTTCCATGGATACGGACATGGCAACTTGATCTTTCGGGAAATTCGGGAGCGGATTCATACCCAGACGCTTGTGCACGAAGTTTCCACGGTCAAGGTTCTCCCCGTGAAGGACGATTTCTTTTTCCATGACTCGAATATAGAGAACTGTTTCTTCTCCGATCATCTCGTTTAATTTGTCGGCTGCAACTTTTTCCTTCGCTACCAAATCTTCAATAACCTTTTCTGCCTGTTCTTCTTTGTCCAGAATTTTGGCAATATCACGCAATTCGTCCCGCCAATCATCACGTTGTGGAAGAAGTACAGTCGGTGCAATCAGAGAAAGCTGATCATAATCCTTTTCGGACCACCAGTCAGGAGCTATAATCAAATCAGGCATTGTCTCCATAACCGCTTCAAAATTCGGCGTTCGTGCGATGCCCATTTTCATGGTATTCGCGAATGGCTCTTCCAAATAAGAAGGATGATCCTCGTGATAGTTCTGCACAGCAACAGGTACGATGCCAAGTGCATACAAAAACTCAGGATATACAAGGGACAGACCCACTACTCTTTGTGGTTCAACCGGGATTTCAATTTCTCCCATCTTTGTAGTCACTTTTTTTACCTGACTTGTTTCTGTTGGGGATGTATTGGCAGAACCAGTCTTCTGGCCTTCGCTCGTAGCCTCACCTTGCCCCGTTGCACCGCAAGCCGAAATAATGAGCACCAACATCATGGTGCATAGGACCGTTAACCATCTGAATCTCATTCTTTATGTACCCCCTATATGGCATTTAGTTATGACAACGTCTAATTAATAATAATTATCATTATCATTTGATATAGGAGTAAGTATATTAAAATATGTTCAGGTATGATATTGACTATTCAGACTTTTTGCTATGGACGATCTTGCCATAACTTTAATATTTCATCCAACATAAGCTCATGGGTAAACGCAGCGTAGTCCAGCAGGACGCTCGACAAAAGGATATCCACTCTGCCATTCTGTACCGCTAACAACGCAAGCCATTCTTCAGACTTACGCACAGCAGACCATGTCTGCCTGGATGTCTCGTCATCACCCACAATCAGTAATATTCTTTCCACGTTGAAAACAGATAGCTCCTTAATGGTCACTGTGCCCCGTTCCCAATAAGTCTCAACTCCTTCGGGACCCTCCATTTGCATATCAACGTAAAAAACGGAAGCAATGCTCCTTGGGCCTAACATCTGCAACGCTTCACCATGAACTTTGAGTACAACCAGCCTGTCTTTTCGTATGAAATCTGTAAGTTGATTCTTAATGATCTTTGCCTTCTCTTCATATCTTTGAAGCCACACCTCTGCAATATCCGACCTGTCCAAAAAGCTTGCAACATATCTCAAATGTTCTCTCCAATCGCTTTTTCCCCACGGGAGCTCACACACAGGAGCAATGGATTGAAGCTGACTTTGCGGAGTCTCAGACTCTGTCCCAATCGTAATAATATAATCAGGTTTAACTAATCGAAGCTGTTCCAGCCAGGTGGTCTCACTCTCAGCGAGTGGCATAACTTTGTCCGTTTCATATTTACGTCTATAATAGTATGTCCACGGATGACTTGCCGGCGCGGCACAGGGAATGATCTGCAATGCAAGCAGTATACCAATGCTCACAGAATGAACTGCAGCAATTTTTTGTTTGCTATTACGTATAAACGCTGCTGGTGGAATGCCAGAGATTTGCTTGAATTTACGCCGGAAATACGTCTCATCCTGATAGCCCACGTACGATGCCACATCCTTGAGTCGATAACTGTGATCATTTCTCATTAAGATCTGGGCTTGTTTAATTCGATATAGCGTTAAATAGTCCACTGGACTGTAACCATACCTTTTCTTGAATAAACGCATGAAATGTCGAGGGCTCATTCGTGCCACATTTGCTAATTCCTCAATGGTTAATCTCTTTGAATAATTCTGCTCCATGTAGCCTTTAACATGTTCTATTGGTGAAATCAGATCCGTCTTTTCGGCACAGGCCACGTCGTAAAACATGGTATACAATAGTTCCTGAAAACGAATCTGACCATAGTACCTTTGCAAACCATCCTTCTTCAATGTGTGGTGGTAAATCATCTGACAGATCACGCCAACAGCAACGGGCGAAGAGGAGCTGACCTCGCCATTCACTTCATTACGTAAAAATTGCTTCATCATTTCAAGGGCTGTCCCACCCTCCTGATCCAATGTGTACATGACATCAAAACTCATGTGATACACACCTCGTTCATCCAACGAATGCACATTTGCCTCAACCAGTTGCCCCGGGAAGCCTACATACAGTCCGCCCGCCTTTAATTCAATGAAACTGCCATCTATCTTTAACCACCCTTGTCCACTGGCTACAAATAATAACATGTATGTTTCAATGAAGTGTTTCCTCAGAAGCCACTCCGTCGCAGGATCACTCGTATAATTCACGTGAAGGAGCCTAAAATTCATATGATCCAGGTGATCCAAATGCTTTGAATTTATTTCGTTGTTGTCCATCTGCATTGATCTCCCTCCAACCATGAACGATTGTATTGATTTCATTCTTCAAAAATATAACATACCACACTAACGAATAAAAAAAACACTCCGGCTATCCTCTAACCTGTCTTCAATGCATAAGATGCACTTATTATTGAAGGATCAGGCTAAAAAACACCAGAGTGTTATAAGTTCATATGTGTTCAGACGCTTCACAGGCGTCCGAAGGTTTCATTACAAAAATCTGTATTGAGCTTCTATTAATCCATTATAGACGCCTTGTTTTTGGATCAGCTGCTCATGGTTGCCCTCTTCTTTAATTTCACCATGATCCAGGACGATAATGTTATCTGCATTCCGGATGGTTGAGAGACGGTGAGCGACCATAAAGGACGTTCTTCCCTGCAACAGCACCTTCAACGCTTCCTGGATTTTAAGCTCTGTCTCCGTATCAATACTGGCTGTAGCTTCATCCAGGATCAGTATGCGTGGATCAGCAAGCAGCGCACGGGCAAAGGATAACAGTTGTCGCTGTCCCATGGATAATACGTTCCCGCGTTCCTCAACTTCGGTATCATATCCGCCAGGCAGCTTCATGATGAACTCATGTGCATTGACTGCTTTGGCTGCGTCCTCCACCTCTTCATTCGTTGCATCCAGTCGTCCAAATCGAATATTGTCACGAATCGTCCCCGAGAAGATGAAGGTATCCTGTAATACAATGCTGATCTGGCTGCGTAAACTCTCTACCGTTACATCCCGCACATCCTGTCCGTCAATGGTGAGACGTCCGCCAGATATATCATAGAAACGACTGATCAGATTGATGATCGTACTTTTACCTGAGCCCGTATGACCAACAAGTGCAATCGATTGGCCCGCAGCCGCCGAGAAGCTGATCCCTTTCAGCGCCTGTCTGCCCTTCTCGTATTCGAAAACAACATTTTCAAATGCGATATCTCCTTTAATAGAAGGAAGTGGCTTGGCACCTGGTTTATCCGCAATACTTGGTTTTTCATCCATGAATTCGAAGATACGCTCCGATGATGCCATCGCAACCAACAACTGATTGTACATCTGTCCCAGACGGTTGATCGGGTCCCAGAAGTTGCCGACATAGTTGGCAAACGCGACAAGTAACCCCACGGTCAATTGACCATCCTGAATCAGATAGGCACCAAACCAGAAGAGGATTAATGTCCCGAATCCGCCGGTAATCTCGATCAGTGGTCCGAAGCCCTGGTTCATTGCTGATGCCCTATCCCATGACTTTTTGCTGGACAGGTTCATGTTGTCAAAATACTTCATGTTCTCTTTTTCCTGTGTATAAGCCTGAGTCACTCGAATCCCCTGAATGGATTCATTCAAGTGGGAGTTAATCCGAGAGTTCTTCATGCGCACATCCTGCCAAGCCCGACGGATCAGCACCCGAAGTTTGGTCGAGATGATAAACATGATTGGCACCGTAATGATCACGGCAAGACCCAGTTTCCAGTTAATCAACAGCAAGATCACAATGATCCCGAGCAACTGTACGCAGTCGATCATGACGTTAACTGCACCATTGGTGAACAGATCCTGAAGGGAGTTAATATCATTTGTAACACGTACCAGTACGGAACCTGCCGGTCTTTTGTCAAAAAAGTTAAAGGATAGCTTCTGGATATGCTTGAACAGATCCGAGCGAAGATCATAAATAACACGCTGTCCGATAATGTTCGTCAGTTTGATCCGGTACGTATTCGCAGCCCATTGAATCAGATACAAAACAAATATGGAGCCTGCGATAAGATAAAGCATAGTCATGCTTGGCAACCCCGTTGCCGGTGCGATGGCCCGGTCAATTGCCAGACTGATCAGAAACGGTACGGACAATTTCGTAATGGTACCCAAGATCATCATTAGAATAACAAGTGGTAACAGTTGTTTCGCATAGGGTTTCATGTATGCAAACAAACGTCCGAACTCTTTCCAGTTAAACGGTTTTTCAATAATTTCATCGTCCTGATACACAAAGCGTTCATTCAGTTTCTTCTCAGAGGCCCCTTTGGCCTCGCGCCTGTCTGCTATCGTTTCGGCACTCATGAATTCACCTGCTCCCCAGCCTCCCGCTTACCGCGGGCAATATAATCTGCATATTGAATTTTATAAACATCCTGATATGGTCCAGGCACTTCAATGAGTTCGGTATGTTTGCCACGTTGTACCACGCGACCTTCATCGAGCACCAGAATCTCATCTGCATGTCGTAGTGAAGAAATACGGTGTGCAATAATAAATGTCGTTCTGCCGCGCATAACTTCCTGGAAACCGGATTGAATCTCGTGTTCTGTCTCCATGTCCACGGCGCTTGTTGCGTCATCAAGTACCAGAATTTTCGGATTTTTCAGCAAAGCCCTTGCGATCGCAATCCGCTGTTTCTGTCCACCCGATAAACCCATACCGCGCTCACCAACCACCGTGTCATATCCGTCCGGGAACTCCATAATGAAGTCATGTGCCTTGGCCAGCTTGGCTGCACGGATGATCTCATCCATGGTGACGTTCTTAAGCCCGTAGGAAATATTATTGCGAATGCTGGATGAGAACAGGAATGTTTCCTGGAAGACAGAAGCGATCTGACTCCGCAAACTGCGGATACCTATATCTTTGATGTTTTTACCATCCAGCTTGATCGTTCCCGAGTTCACGTTATATGCACGCATCAGAAGCTGAATGATAGTCGATTTACCTGACCCTGTTCCCCCGAGGAAACCGATTACAGAACCGGGTTCAGCGTCAAAATTAATATCGGTTACTGCGGGCATTTTGTTGCCGTAGGCAAAGGTAACGGATTCAAATGTCACATGACCATTCACTTGGTCTGCTTCCACAATGACCGGATCTTGCGTTTCTTCCACGTCCACTGGCGTATTGAGCAGTTCGAGCACCCGTTCACCTGAAGCTTTGGATTGCGTATAGTTGTTGATATGGAACCCAAGGTTCCACATTGGACCGATTATGTACCAGATCAAACTGAAAAAGGCAACGAGTTCACCAAGTGTCAGCGTCTTCTGTATAACCATTCTTCCACCAATCACCAGCAACAGCACGATACTCACCGAAGCAAGAATCTCCATGATCGGAAAATAACGACTCCACAATGTTGCCGCATGAATCTGATTTGTTTTGTAACGTTCATTACGTGTAGAGAATTTCTCCACTTCATAAGGCTCACGTGCAAAGGATTTTACCGTACGTACTCCAGTGATATTCTCCTGTACCGCTGTTGTCAGTGAACTGAGCGCCAGCCGCATCTCCTGAAACGCAGGGTGAATTTTGGATTCGAATCTCAGCGCAACGAAGGCAAGTAATGGGATGCATATGAGCGTGAACAGCGTCAGCTGCCAACTCATGGTCATCATCATGATTGCGCCGAATACGACCATCAAAACCATGTTGAGAATCTGGGCGAAACCAAATCCGATAAAGTTACGGATGGCTTCCAAATCTCCCGTGAGGCGGGACATCAGATCACCTGTCTTGGCCGTATCATAATAACGGAAGGATAAAAATTGAAGCTTTTCATAACATGCGTTACGAAGTCTGTACGCCAGGAAGTTACCCAAGCGTCCTCCAAAAAAGCCATGTAAAAACTGCATTCCCGCTTTCAAAATAACTACACCTAACACTGTCAAGGCAATTATGGGAACGTCTTCAAAAGTTCGCGGAACAATGATGTCATCAATCAGTATCCTCAGCATGTAAGGATACACCAACCCAAGTGCGGTCGCTAAGGCGAGGAACAAGATTGATACAAATAAATACGTTCGCTTTTCCCAAAAAAAGATTTGCAGTTGCCTAAGAACATCCATGTTTCTCCTCCTCTTATGTCGTTCAAAAATACTATGAACATTTATGAAGTTTATCACCGTACCCCATTCGCGGCAAAGCGAATAACAGACCATATTCTGCCTGCTTTCAGCTTATTGACGCATTAACGAAGGTAAATACCCACCTTTCAATCAAATGTTTGAATATTCTCTTTATTTCAGGTTGTTCGTACCAAAAAAAGGCTCCCTATATGCCTTTTCGGCAGGGGCCTTTTTGGGTTGATTTTCGCAACATTTTCAATGTGTTGCTGTATCATTCATTTTGTTTTACAAAGACTTCCAGAGAATACGTGTTATGCCGCGATTTTAACTGCGTTCAATCTGTTCCAGTTGGTTAGACAAGCTGGTCCATTGCTCCGCCGGAATTCCGCTCTCCAGTGTATCTTGAATTCCACTCACCGCCTCGTCCAGACGTTCTTCCAACTGACGGGATTGGTGTTGCAATGATTTACAAATCTGGTTGTCATAAAACTGAATCAGTTTGTCTTGCGCAGCAGGAAGAACTTCAATGATCATCTGTTTGAGGACAGGATCAAGTGCCTCTTGTAAACGCTGACGTCCATCTCCTTCGAAGAACTGTTTCGGATTGCGGAAATAATTCAAATAGCTTTTCCATCCAGACGGTTCTTCCAGACGAACTTCTTCAAGCACAGGTGTACTCCAGCGTTCGTTCAGTGGCAGTGACACATCCACGCCCCCTGATAACTGTCTCACCTCATCTATACAATCCGTAACTTGCTTCATCAGCCAGGTCTGACCTGCCTGTTCAAGTCTAAGGGTTGTGGCGAGCAATTCCTGCTCCAGTTCAATGGCGATCATGCGTAACAGTTCACGTCCACAGGCTGCAAAAGCCATCTTCAGATTGCCTCGATCCTCCCGAAGTACGGATGGATGGAATGCTTCTGCCATGAATAGACCAAGGCGATAGGCAAGTCGTTGCCGCACATGGAAGAGTAATTCTGCTGTTTCCTGTGACATTTCTTCCTTCATGGATCTTGCTGCAAGTTGCTGTATGCGCTGGCGTGACTGTCCCTGGATGGTCTCCAGTTCATCCCGCCGCTGCTGCAAAGCTTCCTCCCCTTGAGCCGCATCCTCCGCGCGTTTCTTCAGCCGTTGAATGACACGTGCCATCTCTTCGGAAGCTCCACCTACCGCAAGGTCGGCTAATTCTCTGCCTGCAAATTGGTTGAACTCTTCCTCAAAACGGATAAAACCGGATTGTTCAAGCAGCTTCGAATCACCTGCCATCTTGCCTTCCATCGCAAGTATGCTGGATACCGGGAAAAGTCGTGGTGCCCGAATTCCATTACTGCGCAGTTGGGTGCTCACATGATCGAGCACCTGCTCCAGTTCTTCCTCAGAGGAAGAGAGGTCACTGGCATTCACAACAAAGAACATCTGATCCATGGCAGAACTATCCTTAACACGACCCAACTGATTCAGGAACTGGCGATCTCCTTGGGAGAAAGCATGGTTGTAATACGTTACAAAAATGAGTGCATCCGCATTCTTCATATAATTGAAGGTTACACCCGTATGACGAGCATTGACGGAGTCGGCTCCTGGTGTGTCGACCAGCACAATACCCTGTTCCGTTACATCGCAACTGTAGTAGAGATCGATACTGTCTACAAAGCAGGACTTCTTCTCGTTTGCGACAAAATTACGGTAACCCTCCAGATCCACCAGTACATCCTGACCTAACTGGTCCGCTGTTTCTTCCCAACCGGCTGCCGCTGCCTGCAAAAAGCTGTAATGAGGGCGCCCCGCCGGATGCACATCCTGAGGTGAGAGGGACCGTACTCGCTTCTGCCACTCCGCTCCAGGCTCACCCAATCCGAGCAATCGGAAGGAATAGCCGAGGTCTTCCTGGAAGGCGTCCCGGGTCTTCATGCGGACCCGGGCTGTTCCATGCTCCGCGCCCCCTGCAGGAGCCATGATCCGGTTAATCGCCGCTGTTGTTGGATGCGGCGAGACGGGTAGTACAGCTTCGCCCAGCAACGCGTTGGCGAAGGAGGATTTGCCAGCGCTGAATGCTCCGAACAGCGCCAGTGTGAACGTGCCGCCCGCAAGCGAAGCCGCGCGTGCACGCAGATCCCGTACCGCCGACCCCATGGCGGGGTACGGCTCCACCAGCGCAGCAGCGGCTTCAAGCCGTGCCGCTGCTGCGTCCAGGCGTCGGCGGCGTTCAGCGCCAGCCGCCGACGATGGCCCAGGCACCGCCGCCGCGACTGCGCGCTGCTGCGGCGGTGCCTCTGACGTCTGTGGCTGCGCAGCCACAGACGTTGACGTGCCCGCATGCGAACCGGAAGCTTCGCCCGGTTCAGGCACCGCGGGCACGTGCGGGCCCTTCACCTCCGGCAATAGCCCGGAGGGGAGGGGGCCCGCATCAGGCAGCAGGCTGCGCAGCCCTGCTGCCTCTGCGGCGGCGCTGCGCTGGAGCGCCGTGTAGCGCGCCGCCGCCGCGGATTGCGCGAGCAACGCTGCGCGGCTGGCGTCCAGCGCCTGGAGCGCGGCTTCGCCTCGCGCGCCCAGCGCTTCCAGCATGCGGTCGGCCAGCATCATGGCCGACCTGCGATAGCGGGCCTCAATCTCGCCCCGCACATCTTTGCTGAATTGAATCACATACTCTGGAGATACCTCTGCACTGGCACTTCGTTTCATCTCCAGCAATGCTTCATCTACAGCAGGCAGCTCCGAATTGAGCGCCTGCTCCCACTCCGCTCCCCATACCTGATGGGATTCACCCAGCTGCCTAAGCATCGTACGAATATGTACTTCCACTTGTCCGGAAGCCTGATCCTGTAATAACCGCACCAGTTCAGAAGCACGGCGTTGTTTCTCCTGCTCGGTTTTGCCGCCTGAGAACAATAAGCCTACCCTGAAACCCGGTTTACGGCTCTCCAAATAGGCAGCAGCCGACGCGCGAATATCCGCAGGAGTAAGATTTGCATTCGCCAGAAGAGGCTCAAGCTCTGCCCGGAATTTCTCACGCACTCGTGAAGGCCCGGTACGAATGTCTTCTGCTTGTTGATCGAGAAGCTCCAGCTCCCGTTCCAAGCGTTCAATTCCTTCCTTGCCACCAATCTCATCCAGCAGAGAATTTTCTTCATCCTCACGTTTCTCCGCTTCTCTCGTCAGGTGTTGCTCCGTTACATGACTGGCCGAACTTGCCAAACTGTGCGTAATTAACGCTTCCTTCTCTTGCATCATGTGTCCAATGAGTTCCGGTAGCATATCCCACTGGTTGTAGCGATGCTCCTTGTCGCGGAGGGAAGTAAACAACAGTCCGTCATATCTAACTTCCCAGGCTGCAAATATAGCTTCGACCCCTTCGGTATATTGCTCAAAAGAAAGCTCACGTTCCCGATGCTTGTCGATCTGGTTTACGATCAAAAACAAGGGTTTGCCCCAATCCGACAGACTCTTGGCAAATGAAAGGTTTGTCTCGGACTGGACATGATTATAGTCCATGACATAGAAGACCACATCCGCCAGATGGAGCGCGGAATGGGTCGCAAGACTGTGCCCCCGATCTGTAGAATCCACACCGGGTGTATCCAGCAGAACAGCATCATCCTTCAGCAGGGGAATATCATCCCATACCTCAATGGAACTGTACGCTCCCCCATTTTTGCAATACGCCTCCAATTCCTCTGGAGAAACTTCAAGTGTTCCTGCTCCATTGTCAGCGCTTACGTTTGGCGTAGTATAAATAAGTGCTCTCGGCTTACCATTACGTATAGATACCACATTCGCACTTGTTGGCACGGGACTTGAAGGCAGCACTCGCTTACCGCACAAACTGTTGATGAGACTCGATTTGCCTGCAGAGAAATGACCACAGAACGCAATCGTCAGATGTTTCATTTCCGCCTTGCTGATTAAATCCGTTATAGCCTGTACAGCTGTATGGTCCCCTGTCTGCTCCATCGCTTCACGCAGCGGAAGCAGAGGTTTGGCCATTTCTTTTGGGTAATCTGTTCTGGACATGACTGGCCTTCCCCCTGGCTCCTCTAATTTGACATCCGTTTCGACGTCTATCTCTTTTACAACATTTATTTTAACATTATCAAGTTTGAATTTGAACGGTTGGAATTGAATATACATAAATGAACGTATAAATCTATAAACTAAAAAAAATAAAACCGAACAAGTCGGTTTTATCTGTAATACTCTTTATACTCGGCATTTAGCAAAATGCTTAAGCCAAGTGTCTGTTGCATGAATGCGATGCGATCACTTTAACCACAACGATCCTCATGACATTAATACAACAGACCCCACAGTGTAATCACTTCTTATGAAACTGCATTCTCCATGGAAGGCAGCAAGATTTCAAATACTTGTCCATGTTGCAGAATTGTAATGTCTCTGCCTTTGTCTCTCATAACCACAACTTCTGGTTTAACGGACATACGCTCCAGATAATGTTCAGGCACGTCGCCAGAATGGCTTACTGTGATACCTTCTACTTCTTTTTCTTCATTTTCAGCCATTTCCTGTTCAACGATTTGTTCAAAAATATCGGAGAAGGCCTCAAAATTGTCAGTGTACACGGAAATGCATTTCATGATTATTCATCCTTTTCTGCTCATTAATTTATTTTTCGTTTTCGGGTGGTGACACGTTCCTTATCTTTCCTGATTTGGGACGTTTTCATACGTTTTTTCCCTTCCCTGCATATGTCCAGCAATGGACAGATATGACACGCAGGGTTCTGTGCCTTGCAATGGTAGCGTCCAAAAAATATAAACCGGTGGTGAGTTAAAGTCCACTCATCCCGAGGTACGCGCTTCATTAGTTTCTTCTCGACTTCAAGTACGGAGTCATCCCAACCTGCAAGCGCCAGCCGCTTGGATACACGTTCAACATGAGTATCTACCGCAATTGCCGGTACACCAAACGCATTGGAAACAACTACATTCGCGGTTTTCCGCCCGACACCTGGTAGTGTCACAAGCTGATCATGTTCCTGCGGTACATCACCGCCATACTGCTCTATTAGAATTCGGCACATGTTCTGAATATGCTTGGCCTTGTTCCGGTACAAGCCGATTCGCCGAATATCCTGTTCCAACTCTTCGAGAGGAACCGCCAGATAATCTGCCGGGCTTCTGTACTTCTGGAACAAATCTGCGGTTACCTTGTTCACCGTTTCATCGGTGCACTGGGCAGACAAAAGGACAGCTACCGTCAATTCAAATGCATTGCTGTGATTTAATTCGCAATGTGCATCAGGAAACATTGCTTCCATAGTTTCGAGTATATGCCTAACCGTCGCTGCATTCATGAAGAGCTACCTCCCACAAAATGACTCCACTCTGCGGAGCCTTACTTCGAAGCTTCATCCGAGTACTTTGCGGGGACCTCAAAAAGCTTGCAAAAAAAACGTCTTGATGCGGGAAAGATCCCGTATCAAGACGGTCATTCTTTTGATCCTCGAAAAGAAACGATTACTGTTTTTGAATCTCCAGAATAACATTGTTCAGGAGATACAATACAATATTATCATTATCTCTGAGAGATTGCACGCTTAAAGTATTGTCACCCTGGTGAACAAAAACACTTGATCCGAGTGCAAAACGATAGTTTGTGTCTGCTGTCGTTTCCCGTTTAACCAAAATCTGGTTACCCACGCCATCATAAGACCAGAATTGTTTGCTCATGACAGTTAGTACTCTGAAGCGTGTGGAATTATCCGTATCTTTTGTCATTTCGACACGATCTCCAACCGTAAGACTCGTCAGTGAAGTTAATGTAGAGCCAGATTTCACGACTTTAACAGCACCGCTAACAGGCACGGTTTCAGTCTGACCGTTAAACTGCTTGAGCGTTACGGATGAAGCATCCACCGCTGTAACTTCAGCCAGCGTACGCTTCACGACTTGAACCGCCTTTGGCGTAGTTCCTTCAAACGTTACATTAATCAAGTTGCCTGCTGTCAGTTGTGAAGGCGTGATCGTCTGACCACTCTCTCCTGTCAGTATTGCTTGATCCACGTAGAACTGACTTGTCAACAGATCGGATTTTACTCGAATACGACTATTTGCTTCCAAGGCAACCACTTCGAATTGAGCCACAGTGTTCAGTGCAACCTTCTGCACTACATCCTGATTTGCTCCAAGCGTTACAGTCACTTTGTCACCAATCTTCAAATCTCCCAGACTTGCGCCCGATTTGTTATAGATCTCAACCGTAGGTAAGGTAGTATAAGGCACTGTAATCGTCTGATTACCAGACAACAAACTGATTTTTCTGCCCGATGTGTCAATGTTGTTGATCGTACCTTCGTACTTGTAAATCACTTTAACGGACAACGCACGTGTTCCCACATAGGTCAGATCCAATTTGCGACCATCATTTAAAATCGACTCCAGACCAGCCAGTGTAGGTTTGGTCGAATTGTAGTCCAGTTTGGTTTTTTCGTCCAATGTAAATACAAACGGTTTTTTGTTGTTGTCCAGTACGGTAAGTACCTTTGTTTTGCTGTTGTAAGATACAACCGTTACTCCGTTCATAGGTTCCATTTGACGTCCAATCACCTGAATACGCGTTACCTGATCGTCAGCGTTCAATGACAACTCCACCTGATCCCCGTTCGTTGCATCTGTGATGAGATCATTTAGCGTCGCATCCTGAATACCATTAATAATAACTTCCGGCTTTTCAGTCAGCAATTTCGCCTCAAGGGAACCCCCTTCACGTTTGAACGTTAACGTGGACTGGTTGCCACCGATCTCAACCAATGTTCCGCGCACAGATTGCTCCACACCTTGAGACAATGTGATAGTTTGCAAAACACTGTCCTTTACGGTGTATTTCACGGCACTGCCGGCTTTGAGATCGGCCACTGACATGATACGGTTTTGATATGTGATAAGCAGATTGTCATTGTATGCAAACTGCTCTGTTGCACCCGCTGCATTGACAAGTTTGATCGTTTTGCCAGAAGTGGATACTTCAGCAACTACGCCATTGTCACTCTTGTTCACAATGCCGGATTTCACACGAATAGCAACTGTTTTTTTGTCAGCCGAGAACGTCTCACGCTGTACTTCGATGATGCTATCTGCCGTAATATCGGACAGTTTGATTGCATTACCATTCTGATCGATGAATGCAGTTGCCTCATCATAACTGTACGTTTCGTAATTCTCGCCCACAAAGATACCAATTTTATTACCAGACAATGAACGTGCAAATGTACCTTCAACGCTTTCCACCTGTGGTGTAGCATCAACCACTTCCACATAGGAAGCCCCACCTGCCGAACCCACAACCATAACTTTTGTATATAGTTTCACATCTGTGGATGAAGCACGCGTCTCACTGTCTTTCGTAAAGTAAGGCGTACTGCTGTTCACTGCGAAGTTAACGGCTTTGCCGTCCACAACCAGCGTGATCTGCCCATCTTTCAATCCAGTCACATAACCCGTGGAAGTGTTCGGATACTTTGTATCTGTTAGCGATTCACCACGACTGAAGAAGGTAGCCAGTTGAGCACGGGTTACGGAACCAGTTGGATTGAATTTGTTGCCTTCCACACCTTTGGCCAGATCCAGGCTAACAGCCAGATTGACATAACCTTTACCACTTTCGGAAATACTTGCATTATCAGCAAATCCGGTAGATTGATTGTTTTGTGCCTTCGCTTCAGCATCCTTATCCAATGAACGGATTAACAATTTCGTAATCCATTCCCGTGAAGCAGGTTTTTGACCCCAGGAGGTCTTGGATACATCCACCGTTGATTCTTCCGTTTTGTCAATCAGTCCCAGTTGAAGTGCCAGCGCGACATATGGCTTGAAATAATTTCCCACTTCCATGTTTGTCGGTAATGCCGCAGCCGTGTCGGTATTCAACTGGCCCTCTTGATTCATAAAACGGATTGCCATCGTTACAGCTTCTTGCTGTGTTACCGCGTCTCCTGGACGGAACAGGCCGTTGTTACCGAGAAGAATGCCTTGATATGCCAGTTTGTACACATGTTTTTCAGCCCAGTATCCGACCTTGATGTCACTGAACAAACCAGTTGGTGCAGCCGTATTTGTTATTGCAGCAGTCTGACCCTGCCCCGTTTCTGTTGATTCTGCTGCCATGGCAGCTCCGCCGGCGCTAAGGGCCATCATGCCTGCAAGCACGGCTGATACTACTTTTTTAGAGTGTGATGTATGGTTATATTTAAAAGTCACCTATGATTCCCCTCTCTCATGTAAAACGACCCATATTCCGTGGATTCACGGTACAACAGCCTGTTGCACAGCCTATTCGGATCTTGTCATTGGATGTTCAAGATCCACATGGCCCATCAGACTCTCCGTCTGCTGACCATCCACCAGTAAATCTAGTGATTTTACTTCATCAAACTGGAAGAACGTTTGTTTTAGAGCATCCAGCGCATAAGATTCTCCACCTGCTCCAAGACGTGCCGTATCTGGCATATGAATATCCAGCGTAAGAGCTCCATCCTTGAACTGAACAGACTTCAATTCAATTTCTTTAGACCACAGCGGAACAAGTTTAGCGTCTTTGCTCTGTTGCAGTGATTCAAAGGCAGCTTTATATTTGGCATCATCCGATGCGTATGAAATCTCTGCCGAAGCTTTGTGCAACTCCAGTTCTTCTTCATCCGTATAGAATACAGTGATCGTTTTCTTTTCATTACTTTCGGAAGTTGTTGGCGTGTCCGTAGACGTTTCGCTTGGCGGATTAGTTGTAGTCGTTTCCTCCGAACTGCCTTCCGTGGATTCTGTTGGTGTTGTGTTCTCTTCTGGTTCAGCAGTTACCGGTTCGGTAATTGTTTCGCCTTCAACCTCGGTCACATTGTTTTCCGTTCCTGCGCCTTGCGTCTGATTCGGAGCCGCTGTTGGCTTGCTTCCACATCCAGCAGCTACTGCCATAACCGTTACCAGCAAGGCTGCAATCCATATTTTCTTGTTCATTCTAACTCCGCCTCCTCAACATAAGGGCTTGTCCCTTATTTAATTCCCAGATACTCCTTGATTCCTGCAACAATACCTTTGGCAACACTGTTCTGGAAACTCTCCGTGAACAGGGCTGCTTCGTCGCTCTTATTGCTAAGGAATCCACCTTCCAGCAGAACTGCTGGCATTGTCGTTTCACGGGTCACATGGAGACTTGCCGTTTTCACTCCACGATCTTTCAGTCCGGATGACTGCAAAAGATACTTGTGCATCACTGTAGCAAGTGCTTTACTGTTGGAGCGTGTATAGAATGTCTCTACACCGTTCGCAGCAGTAGGGCCACTGTTAGCATGAATGGAGATGAAGATATCCGCTTTTATGTCTTGTGCAATCTTCACACGTTCTTTTAATGCCAAAAATGTATCATCGCTGCGCGTTAACACAACGTCAATTTTGGATTCTTTTTTCAACAAGGCTTCCACTTTCAGAGCCATTGCCAGATTGAAGTCTTTTTCACGTTTACCAGTTACACCGATTGCCCCAGGATCCTGATCTCCGTGACCTGCATCGATAACGACAACTTTTTTGCCATTATTACCAACTGGAGGAGCAGGTGTACCACTTTGATTGTCGAGGTTAATCATAACCAGCCCGGAATCATTTTGCACACTGTACCCTTTTGAACTGGACAGATCGATTACAAAACGAATTGTAGATGGACTGTTGCTGTATAACGAGTAACGAATCTTCGATACATCCGGATAGCCGCTAACGACGAGTTGTCCATTCTGGTTGCTGTCTAGAGCCTGTCCTTCACTGAATGAATCAGCAAATGCGGTATTCGGCAAGTCTATAACGATTCGATCTGGTCCTGTCATCGTGAAGACGTTCGGCTTCGTACTTCCGCTTGTTGCAATCATGAAGCGGTTGTCGCTGAAGCTGATGCCGTTCACCAGTACAAGACCTTCTTGATCCGATCCTCCGCCTTCATTGCCAGAGTTCGGAGGTGTGGTTGTCCCGTTTCCGGAACCTGAATTCTGGGTAACTAATGTTACCGTCTTCGTGGTATTGTTCCAACCCACCTTAAGACCCATTTCCTCACCAATAAATCGGAGAGGTACGAGCGTAGTACCATTTTTCACGAGTGGCGGGGCATCCAAGTTTACGTTACTGCCGTTCACCGTTGCCGTCTTCTGTCCAACAATCATCTGCATGGCAGTGTTGTCTTTGCTAATAGTCACTGTTTGCGTTTGCTGCTTCCACTCCACGCTATATCCAAGATTTTCGGACACAACCCGGATCGGAACCATCACCTTGCTGTTGATAATTTCCGCTTTTGTATCCGATGGCTGTACGATTTCTTTTCCGTCTAGGATAATTTTCGTGTCTGTTGCTGCGTGACTATAGCCCGGGAATACGAGCCCAAAGACAAATAACAGTACCAAAAAACCGAACTTCTTCATCCTTCACCCCTACCATTCTCATATTTTTTTGCCGCATGTTGTCATTTTCCAACTCCGACTGACCGCTTGGGCATTACCAGACACCTATTAGACGCCCCTCGCTCTCAAAAGTTGCGAATATATTCCAACATAACAGAAAAAAAACGTTGTCAGATCAAGCTTTTTTTACATTTTAATGTCTTCTTTTTTCCTTATTTATCAAGTATACATCTCCAAACAACGTAATACCCTAACCTTCATATTTGCGCAAAATCCACTTTACAGTCCCAAAAATTCAACAATACCGTCCACAATCGCCTGTGCACATTTGTCCTGGTATTCTTCTGTGAGCATGACTGCTTCATCTGTAGGATTACTTAAAAAACCAAGTTCAAGTAACACTGCAGGCATGGTTGTTTCACGCGTCACATGCAGACTAGCCGTTTTAACCCCACGATCCTTGAGTCCTGTTACAGGCAACACATATTTGTGAAGAGTGTCAGCCAAAGTCTTGCTTTCTTTACGACTGTAGAGCGTTTCAATGCCGTTTGGTACCGGTGTAGTAAATTTGTTTCCATGAATGGACACAAAAACATCTGCCTGATTCAATTCAGCAATATCCACACGCTGTTTAAGTGAAAGTTCTGTATCATCCTGGCGTGTAATGACCGTTTGAATATTTGGGTATTGTTGAAGGATTGCCTGTACCTTCAGTCCTACAGCCAGATTGAAATCCTTCTCATAAGCTCCTGACAAACTCACTGCACCCGATTGACGACCACCATGTCCCGGATCAATGACCACAATCGTTTTACCATCATTGGTAGGTACTGCCGGTTGGCTTGTCGGTTCTCCATTCGTGGCTGTCAGGTCCACGAGCAAGACATTGTTATCTCCAACAGACCATTTGGCTGTAGCCGTCTGATTCAGATCCAGAACGACACGCACGGTAGAAGGCGATTTACTGAACATGGCATAACGGACTTTGGAAACTATTGATGAATCTGTAACGATAATCTGTCCACTGCCATCCGGATTAGATGCTTGTCCCTGAATGAATTCCTGAGAGAACTTCGCTGAAGGCAGATCAACAATAATTCGGTCTGGCCCACCAATACTGGATACTTTGGGGCTAATATTACCGTTTGTTGCTACAATCAACCGATCTCCGCTGAAGCTGATGCCTTGAAGTTCTGTCAAACCATCCGGGACAGGTGCATCGACGGGGTCACTGTCACCTTCCGTTTCAACTACAGGAGGAATACTAAATAGGCTTACTGTCTTGGTTCCATTGTCCCAGCCAACACGTAGACCCATGCCTTCCCCAACAAAGCGTAACGGAACAAGCGTAGTTCCCTGTTTGATCAGTGGGGGCGAATCCAAGTTCACCACGTTTCCATTCACTGTAGCTGCATCTTTGCCAGCCGTCATTTGGATCATGCTGTTTCCTTTTTGAACCTGGACTGACTGAGTTTCCTTCTCCCACTTCACCTTATAACCCAGGTTCTCGGATACAATTCGAATTGGAACCATGACCGTTTTCCCGATATTCTCTGCAGGTGCACCCGTCTGCTGGTTAATGGTTACACCGTCGAGTACAATCGAGGGAGTGGTGTCTGCATGGGCCATGATTGGGAATAAACATAGGAACAGAAGAAAAACGACTGCTGCCGACCATTTTTTCATACCTCATCCACCATTCTTTTTGTCTTTTGAACATCCGACCTGATTCTCTGCAGCGTAACATCAGTGACAATATGTAACCTTCCATAATCTACTAATCAGTTTATCAGATATTGTCTGATCATCCGGTTACAACGTTGTCATATTTAGTCGGAAACAGAGTGGCAAAAAGGTTACTTTCTCCATCGTCTAGTTCCCGAAATCATATGAAAATTACATTCCTCATCCATTTTTGCTATGCTGAGTTCAAATACTTGATTACAGGAGATTGAGACTTGATGCCTAAAATACTGATCGTGGATGATGAAGCAGATCTTCGAAAGCTACTGACTGATTATTTTGAAATTAACGGATATTCCGTGATGACGGCCAAGGACAGCCGGGAAGCGCTGCGGAAAGTGGAAAAACAACCCGATATCGTTTTGTTAGATATCAACATGCCTGAACAGAACGGACTTCAATTATGTGAGAAAATTCGGGACTTCGTCTCTTGCCCGATCTTATTCTTAACGGCCCGAATCGAAGATGCTGATAAAATAGCAGGTTTTCGTGCCGGAGGCGATGACTATATCCTGAAACCTTTCAGCATTCGCGAGTTGGGCGCCAGGGTCGAAGCACATATACGCAGGGAACAACGAATCCAAACTAAATCTTCGGTAAGGTTTAACAATGAATTGGTCATTGATTATACGGCTAGGGAGCTCTACTACCTGGATAAGCGAATTTCACTGCCAAAAAAAGAGTTTGATATTGTCGAATTGCTGTCCACGCATCCTGATATGGTGTTTGGAAAGGAACGCATATACGAAAAGATTTGGGGCATGGACGAGCAAGGCGACAGTAATGTGATTGCAGAGCATATCCGGCGAATTCGCTACAAATTAAAGGAATATGGCTGTGATAATCAAATCGAGACCGTTTGGGGAGTAGGCTACAAATGGCCAAGTTCATGACTAGACTCCTGTTTTTAAAGCGATTGTCCTTACTGCACTCTTTTATGC
The DNA here is from genome assembly GCF_014842675.1 of Paenibacillus sp. CFBP 13594. Taxonomy (NCBI): domain Bacteria; kingdom Bacillati; phylum Bacillota; class Bacilli; order Caryophanales; family Paenibacillaceae; genus Paenibacillus; species Paenibacillus sp. CFBP 13594. The sequence goes on along the minus strand of NZ_JACYVQ010000001.1, from coordinate 218,260 downwards.
TGTTGTGTGTGGTCACACTCGTTGCCGTGCTGGCCGTTATAACTATGGAGTTTGCTTGGGCGGAGAAGCTGCGGCTACGTTTCGGAGAAACGGATTGGGTCATGCCCTCCCTCGTCACGGCGGTTCTGCTCACCGTAGCGACTGGAATTGTCACCATGGCCGTTCTATTTTACAGATGGAAGCTAAAACGTCCGCTGGAGCTATTAAAACGAGCATCCGAGAACATTTCAGCCAACGATCTAGATTTCCGCATTTCCTATGACAGCCAGGATGAGATGGGCGAGCTGATCGCGCTATTTGAAATCATGCGCTCACAATTGGAAAAAAACCTCAAGACACTTTGGCGTTCGGTTGAAGAGCGCAAGCAGATCAATGCTATTTTTGCCCATGATCTGAGGACCCCCCTGTCCGTGTTAAAAGGAAACGCCGAGCTTCTCGCCACCTATCTTCCCGAGAAGAAGTTGTCGGAAGAAAAGGTGCTCGACCTGATCCATACTATGAACCTTCACATCTTGCGTCTGGAGAGTTATGCAGAGGCCATGAACTCCATTCAGAGACTGGAGGATGTGCCGTTGAACATCCAATCGATGGATACGATCTCATTGACGGCTTTGCTGGACGGCAGCGCTGAGCAAATCGCGAAACAGTACGGCATACGTTTTGTCTCTTCCGTGGAATATGATAATGCCTCAGTGCATGTAGATCCCTATCTCGTCATGCAGATTTTCGAGAATATAGTGGCTAATGGGGCAAGATACGCAGCCAGTCAATTAAACGTTCACTATGACGTGCAAGGGGGCATTATGAAGATTACCGTCTCCGAGGACGGTCCTGGTTTCTCTGACGAGGCCCTGAGTAAGGCTATACTCCCTTTTTACCGAGGCGAAGTATGGGATGCGAGCGAACATCGCGGGCTGGGCCTTTACGTTTGCAAGGTGTTTTGCGAAAAACAGGAAGGTAGTCTTCAGATTGCAAACGGTCCTGACGGAGGTGGAAGCGTGACGGCAAGTATTGGGACGCAAGTTGATAAATAGTTGAAAATGATCTGATAACATCTCCTTATCTTGAATTCGAGGAGTGTTATCATGCTAAAACTGAAAAAAATGATGTATATCACAATTAGCTGCTTGTTGTTATGTATCGCGTGGGCGAACCCCTTATCCGCCAATGAAACCAGAGACAGGACAGAAGTTCTGCAGGAGATCGATGAATATATGAATCGGAGCATGAAGGCCAATCACATTAAGGCTGCTTCACTGGCGATTGCCAATAACGATGAGGTCTTTTACGCAAAAGGCTACGGGACATTTGCAGATGGCCAGAAGGTTACGGGCAATACCCCTTTTCCCATTGCTTCACTTAGCAAGTCCTTTACTGCATTGGCCGTTCTGCAGCTGGTGGACAAGGGGCGGATCAACTTGGATGCTACTTACGCTTCCTATTTTCCAGAGCTTTCTCCACAGGATCCCCGCGTTCTTGACATCACGGTCCGTCATTTACTGAATCAGACGAGTGGTCTCAATGACAAGATAAATCCCGATATGACAAAGACTCCGCAATTCCAATCACTGTCGGAAGCGAACCAATTATTAAACACGGTTCAACTTGCCCATATCCCCGGAACGGCCTACAGCTATCATAATCCTAATTACGTGCTGCTGGCGAACCTCGTGGAAAGTGTTAGCGGAGAGCGCTTTTCGGATTACCTGAAAAAACATATTTTTGAACCGCTAGGAATGAATCATACCTTCAGTGTCAGTACAACGCAGCAGTTCCATGAGAATAATACTATCCCGCTAGGACATTACCTGAGTTTTGGACGCTCTATAAGTCAATCCGAACCGCTTTGGTTCATTGAGGGCCCCGCCGGCATCGTTTCAACTGCAGAGGACATGTCCCTTTGGATGCTTTCCCAATATCACGGCCACCTCGTTTCCCCTGTGCTGATGAAACAATATCATTCCGCAGGAGATATCAGTCCATACGGCATGGGCTGGCTTGCAAACCAAGATGCTTCTAGCGGCCAAACGATCTCCCACAGCGGCATTTTCTGGACCTACAAGTCAGAAGAACTGGTTTATTTGAACGAGCACATGGGCATTGCCGTAATGTTTAATTCTGGTATAAACGCTTATGTGAATTACTCGGCATTTATTGATGGAATAGCGGATATTATGAGGGGGCAGGAACCCCAAACCTCTTTTGTAAACGGTCGGAATATGGAAACGATTATGATTGCGCTGATCATCGCTACGCTTGCATGGGGCATCTACGCCTATTTTCGCATACTTCGGAGCAACCAACGCCTAACGATTAGCAAATTGATTCTGATCACAGTGGGTAGACTGATCCCGATTCTAATTCTCTTGTCTCTGTTCCCATTGGTTACATTTATCGGCGGAGGACGTGTGCTGCCATGGTTTGGTATCTGGACTACCCTATCAACTCCAATCATATGGCTTATGGTTTGGTCACTTGTGAATTTCGTGCATTTGGCTTGTTATATCTATGTCTATTTTCAGAATACAAAAAACGACCCTTTGGATTTACCTCAGTAATCTATTTTTAGGTTTATCTATTTAGTCGGCTGTTGATTGTATCTGTTGAAGTATTCGACCAAAAAAAATGAGAAGTTCTATATATAGCTGACTTATTAAGCTAATTTAGCTTCTGAAATTACAAAAAGCTTCTGCCTCACCGATGGGAACAAGGTCCCTTTGGCGAGGCAGAAGCTTTCTACTATACGATACTTTAACGATTAACCGAACAGTTTTGCCGCATGGCGTTGTTCGTAAGCAGCGATCTCATCATCATGTTGAAGAGTCAAACCGATATCGTCCAATCCTTGCAACAGGAATTGACGACGATGCTCATCCAGATCAAAATCGATATGCAGTCCGTATGCATCAGTAATCGTTTTGTTTTCCAGATTTACATTCATCTCATAGCCTTCATGTGTCGCTGTACGTTGGAACAAGTCTTCAACTTGCTCTTCTGATAGCTTGATTGGCAAGATTCCGTTCTTAAAGCAGTTATTATAGAAAATGTCTGCATAAGATGGAGCGATCACACAACGGAATCCATAGTCCAAAATCGCCCATGGCGCATGCTCACGGGATGATCCACAGCCAAAATTGGCACGTGAGATCAGGATGGATGCCCCTTCATAACGAGGTTTATTCATTTCGAAGGAAGCATTATTGTTGCCCTCTTCATCAAAACGCCATTCATAGAACAAAAATTGTCCAAATCCGGTACGTTCAATCCGTTTCAGGAACTGTTTCGGAATGATTGCGTCTGTATCTACATTGACCCGGTCTACCGGTGCAACGATGCCTTGTAATGTTTTAAATTCTTCCATATTAAACGTTCTCCCTTCTGTCTGTTATAGATTAGATCGCTGCTTCTGTTTTGAAATTCCAATCCCGTACGTCCACAAAGTGACCCTTAACCGCTGCTGCTGCTGCCATTGCCGGAGATACCAGATGCGTACGTCCTCCGCGTCCTTGGCGTCCTTCAAAGTTACGGTTGGACGTCGAAGCACAACGTTGACCTGGCTTCAATACATCCGGGTTCATCGCCAGACACATGCTGCATCCCGCATCACGCCATTCAAATCCGGCTTCCGTAAAGATTTTATCCAAACCTTCTTGTTCAGCCTGAATTTTAACACGTCCTGAGCCTGGTACAACAATTGCTGTAACCTGACTGGATACCGTGTGACCTTTAGCCACTTGTGCTGCTGCACGCAGATCTTCGATCCGACCATTGGTGCAAGAACCGATAAATACATAATCAATTGGAATCTCGGCGATTGGTGTTCCCGGTTCAAGTCCCATATATTCAAGCGCTTTTTCAGCCGCTTTGCGTTCGTTTTCTGTAGGCAATTCAGCCGGAACAGGAACTTTCGAAGAAATGTCGGTTCCCATGCCAGGGCTTGTTCCCCAAGTTACTTGCGGAATCAATGTCTCCACATCGATTTCAACCACATGGTCGAACTCGGCACCTTCATCGGTTACAAGCTGTTTCCAACCTTCAACAGCTTCATCGAATTTGGCATCCGCTGGTACGTATTCACGTCCACGCAGATATTCAAATGTTGTTTCATCCGGAGCGATCAATCCTGCTCTTGCTCCACCTTCGATGGACATGTTGCAGACCGTCATACGCTCTTCCATGCTCAACTCACGGATGGACTCACCTGTGTACTCAATAACATAACCTGTTGCAAAGTCTGTACCGTATTTGGCAATGACTGCGAGGATCATATCCTTCGCGGTTACACCCGGGTTACGTTTGCCGACAAAACGAACTTCCATTGTTTTGGCTTTTGCTTGTTGCAAACATTGAGTTGCCATAACGTGCTCAACTTCACTTGTTCCGATTCCGAATGCCAGTGCGCCAAACGCACCGTGTGTGGACGTATGACTGTCACCACATACAATCGTTTTACCCGGGTGAGTCAGACCCAGTTCAGGTCCCATAACGTGTACAACGCCTTGATCAATCGTGTCCAGATCATACAATTTCACGCCGAAATCACGACAGTTTTGCGAAAGTGTATCAATTTGTTGTTTGGAGATAGGATCTGTGATGTTGAAACGGTCTTTCGTTGGAACGTTGTGGTCCATTGTTGCAAATGTCAGTTCAGGGCGACGAACTTTACGTCCGCTCAGACGAAGACCTTCAAATGCCTGTGGAGAAGTTACTTCGTGCACCAGATGCAGATCGATATACAGAATGCTTGGTTTGCCTTCTTCTTGATGAATTACGTGATTTTCCCAAATTTTCTCAAACATCGTTTTTTTACTCATCATTTTCACCTCATTATAAGTTCGGTCCTTGGAAGAGCCTCTGTTTTCTTTAAAAAGTGAAGCTCTTGAATGACATAAATATATCACCCTGTCCTTCATTGTTCCAAGATATAATATCTATAGATGTAATAGGTTTAACCTATAATGAGAGAAAGACAAATAAACCACTGCTCGTCGCAAAGGTTTCAATTGATAACAATTATCATTATCAGATACGTCTTATACTACGTTTCCGCTGCTTCGCTGTCAATGCTTTTTATCTAGAACATAAAAAACAGCCCTGAATCCAGAGCTGCTTTGCTAGTTTCTGTTATGAAATGAAAAGACGCCTTCTATGAGACTGCTTGTCCGACTACTGTATTACAAACCGTTTTTTGCAATCACATCTTTGTACCAATAGAAACTCTTCTTTCGTTTTCTCTCCAGTGTTCCATTGCCGTCATTATCCTGATCTACATAAATAAAGCCATATCGTTTCTCCATCTCTGAAGAAGAATAACTAATCAGATCAATTACTCCCCAACTGGTATAGCCGAGCAGTTCAACACCGTCCAGAATCGCCTCATGCATCTGTTCAATGTGAGAGCGGAAGTAATCAATACGATAATCATCCTGAATGCTACCATCAGCTTCAATCGTGTCTACCGCCCCAATTCCATTTTCAACGATAAACAAAGGCACCTCGTAACGACTATACAGTTCATTCAGTGAGATGCGCAGACCTACCGGGTCAATCTGCCAGCCCCAATCATTCGTTTGCAGATACGGGTTCTTCACCCCTCCAGTTGTATTGCCACTCACCTGCTCCAATCGGTCGCCATCCACACTTGATACCAGGGACATATAATAACTGAATGAGATAAAGTCCACAGTGTGTACTTTCAGAATCTCTTCATCCCCCTCAAGCATATCCAGGTTAATCCCTTTTTCGGCAAAAAATCTCTTCGTAAAGTACGGATACGCTCCACGCACCTGTACGTCCGTAAACATAAGATTGAATTGATTATCCCGGGAAGCAACAAGTACGTCTTCGGGATTACATGTATGAGCGTACGTTGTCAGTTTGGTAAGCATACATCCGATCTGGGAACCGGGAATGATCTCATGACAGTATTTCACTGCGAGTGCACTCGCTACAAATTGATGGTGTAACCCCTGATATACAGCCTGCTCCACATTTTCGAAACGCTCCGGCACAATACCACCACTCGTAAACGGATGGCGAACAATGCTGTCAATTTCATTAAATGTAATCCAATACTTCACTTTGTCCTTATAACGGGTGAACACGGTTTTGCAAAAGTGAACAAAATACTCGACGACTTTCCGATCCGTCCATCCACCGTGGTGATTCACCAGATACATCGGCATCTCATAATGCGACAACGTAATTAATGGTTCAATCCCTTGTTTCAGCATGCCATCAATAACGCGGTCATAGAACTGCAAACCGGCTTCATTCGGCTCTGTTTCGTTGCCATTCGGGAAAATTCGGGTCCAAGCAATAGATAAGCGCAACGTTTTGAGACCCATCTCCCCAAACAGGGCTAGATCCTCCTCGTAACGGTGGTAAAAATCAATGCCTCTGCGTTTCGGATATTCTCTGTCCGAGGTAGACTCCATCGCAGTTTTGATCTGTTCTTCATTGATCGCATTATGCTTTTTATACTCACTCTTGGCTACACCTTTTCGATAGATAGCAATGTCGGCTGTAGACAGACCTTTGCCATCCACATTCCACGCTCCTTCTGCCTGATTGGCAGCAATCGCTCCTCCCCATAGAAAATCTTCTGGAAACGTTCTTGTTGTATTGGTCATTGTGTATTCCTCCTTGGATTATCTCTGTAACTCTTTGATTCTTGCTCAATTGCGACTCATGACCCGATTGATATGAATAATCAAATACATCATCTCTTCATTGGAGATCGTATGTTCAAACCGTGCTTCAATATAATCCTTGATTAGCAATACGCAGGCTTCCTCCTGCGGATATTTATTCGCGATCTGCTCAAAGAGCTCATGATCCTGCGTGTTTAACGTTTTATGTTCAAAAAGCCGTTGAATGAAAAATTGCAAATGGGTCAAAAAGCGTGAATAGTTGATGCTGTGTGTATCCAGCTCCACTTGGTAGTGAATTTTGATAATATTGAGTACATCCTTGACGGTATTGGTCATCATCATGACCTGATTCATATTGTCATCATTCTGCTGCGCATTCACGAGATGAAAGGCAATATTCGCCGCTTCCTCTTCAGGCAGGGAGAGTCCAAGCTGTTTTTGAATGAGAGACAGACCATGCAACCCGATGTTGAACTCCTGTGGATAGAACTTTTTAACTTCCCACAACATTCGGTTCTGGATCGTCATATTGTCCTTGAATCGCTTCATGGCCATATACAGATGATCCGTTAATGCGACATAGAGATGATCACTCATATGGCGGGACAATGTATGTTTGGCATGGGAGATGATTTCGTCAGCCAGAATCAGATATTCTTTTGGCGTTTCCTTCATCAGAGCGGTGAGATCCGAAGAGATCATTTCATTTTCAAGGACATAGATCTTCTCGATCTCATCCTCGCCCACGACATCTCCCGGTTTGCTCCTGTAGCCGATGCCCTTTCCCATCACAATAATTTCCTTGTCATCCTCACCACGTCTGGCAAGAACAATGCTCGAATTCAATATTTTTATGACTTCCATATCAGGCTGCCTGCCTTTCATTCATATTTCAGCGAGTTATAACACCGTAATTAATGGTTTCCCCGGTCCTGTTGTCGCCGCAGATTCATTGCCCAGCACCTCCAGATAATCCGAGGAATTGGTCACAATTACAGGGGTCGTGGTGTCATAACCTGCGGCTTGTATAGCTTCAAGATCAAATTCAATCAGGAGCTGACCATGAGAGATCTGTTCTCCTTCGTTCACTTTTACATCAAAATGCTGGCCTTTCAGTTTCACCGTATCCAATCCGACATGAATCAGAATTTCTACACCTTCTACCGATCTCAGACCGATGGAATGTTTAGTGCGGAACACCGTCTCAACGTTACCATCAAACGGGGCAAACACCTTGCCAACACTTGGCTGAATGGCCATACCTTGTCCCATGGCTTCTTGCGAGAAGGCCTCGTCCTTCACCTCTCTTAATGGCAGAACTTTGCCTTCCAGTGGAGCAAAAACGATCTTTTTCGATTTGATCCCTTTGGATGGCTGGATTTCAGATTCGCCTCTCGCTTTGTTTGTAGGACTGCCTGCTATCGACACTGCTGTTGGAACAACATCCTGAAATCCAATGACATATACAGCGACAAACGCGACAAGAGCAGAGATCAGCATGGTAATGATCGCATAGATAATATTCATATGATCTTCACTGATAAACATAGGCATAGATGCAATCCCCGGACCCACGGCAGCATATGCCTTGAGATTCACAATACCTGCGAACAACCCAGCGACTCCGGCGCCGATCATGCAGGCAAACAGCGTTTTCTTGAGCCTTAAATGTACACCGTAGAGAGCAGGTTCCGTGATACCGAATACACCTGAAATTCCTGCAGACAAAGCGACTTGTTTCAACTTGATGTCTTTGGTTTTGAATGACACCGCCAGTGCGCCTGCTCCCTGCGCCATATTGGATGCCAGCATCGCGACCAGCACCAGTGTTTCATATCCAGGTGAAGCCAAGGCTGCGAAAATAATGGGATAAAATACTTTATGCATACCGAACATGACAATCAGAGGCATCAGTATAGCCATAATGACAACGGTCAACCATCCAATCTTATCCTGAATCCAATAGATCAGGTTGGACATTCCCGTTCCGAGATACATCCCCAGAGGTCCAAGTACAATCAGGGCAACTGGAGCAACAATGAGAATAACAATCAAAGGTTTGAGGAAAATTTTTACTGGTCCTGGTGAGATCTTGTCCGCGAACTTTTCAATGTAAGACATGAACCAGACCGTTAAAATAATCGGTACCACGGATGTCGCATATTGAACGGATGCAACAGGTATGCCAATAAAGGACACCGGATCTTCCCCCCCAAGCAGACCAATCATATTCGGGTGTAACATGATTCCACCAAACAGAACGGCAACAAAGGGGTTCGTTTTAAATCTATTTGCACTGGAATAGGCCAGTAGAATCGGAAGAAAGTAAAAGGCAGCATCAGACATGACACTCAAAACGGTATATGTCTGGCTCTCTTTAGACATCAGGCCGGTCACGGTCGCCAGTAGCAAAAGTGCCTTAAGCATGCCCGAGGCAGCAATGGCTGGGATAATAGGTTGGAAAATGCCTGCAATGACACTGGCAAAAGTATTAAACAGTCCTTTGGGGCTATAATCCGCTTTTTGTTTCTCCTGAATTTCGTTTGATTGCCGAGTATCCATCATCTTGGCAAGTTCATTGTAGACGTACGCGACGTCATTACCGATAATAACCTGATATTGTCCGCCGCTATTCACTGCGCCAATAACACCATCAAGGCTCTTAATTTCTTGGGTCTTCGCCATATCCGGATTCTTCAGGGTAAGTCTGAGCCTGGTAGAGCAATGAATTAACGTGTTGATATTATCATTGCCACCGACCAGCTCCATAATCGATTGGGCTAATTGTTTGTGATTCATGGTGCACCTCCGTTTCTTGATGGGAACAAAAAAAGACCTAAAAAGGGCAGGAAAAGAGAAACTCTTCCCACCCAATCTAGGTCTTGCCTGCCGAACAGTAACACGCCATCGTTGGATGAATGTTATTCAATTATATGAACGAAAAAGAATATGAACATTTGAAATGGTTCTGTGCTAACACTTGAAACTGGTACACATGAAAACGTTGATTTTGTTTTACCCGGGTAAGTGGTTCTTATTAAGCGTTTTCAAAATTAGTATAGCAACTCTTCTGATGGAGTGCAAGCGGTTAAGCGAAATTAATGATTTCTTTATCTGTAGTGATATAATGGTGGCATAACGAAAGGAATGACCAATGACGATGGAATTCAGACAACTTCAATATACGTTGCAAATTGCGGCCGAACGCAATTTCTCCCGGGCAGCAGAGAAACTGCATATTGCTCAACCTTCATTAAGCCAGCAATTATCCAAATTGGAAAAAGAATTGGGTGTGCTGTTGTTTCAGCGTAATACAAGTACCGTGGAGTTAACCCATGCGGGTGTTACGTTTGTCGAGCAAGCCCAGAAGATCGTAGATGCCGTGGAGCTATTGCGTCAGGAAATGTCAGACATCTCCCAGCTTCGCAAAGGTAAAGTCGTTGTGGGCAGCATGCCGATCACGGGTTCACACTTGCTCCCACACGTGCTTCCAGCTTTCCAACAAGCTTATCCCGAGATTGAGGTTACCTTATTGGAAGACTCCGGGCTTACGCTTGAGAAATTGACAGCAAGCGGCAAAGCAGATCTCAGTCTGTTATCTCTTCCTTTACAAGAGCCAAGTCTCGCCTACGTTGCCATTGGAGAGGAAAAGATTGATCTGGCAGTTCCCCCGAATCACCCTTTGGCACGCAGGGCAGATCCGGAGCATCCGATTCCTGTGCGAATTGAAGAGCTTCGTGATGAACCCTTTGTTGTATTGAAAAAAGGACAGGGTTTCCGCAAACTTACATTTGATCTCTGTGAGCAGGCTGGTTTTGATCCCCAAGTTGTGTTTGAGAGCACAAATATTGAAACCGTTCAGTCGCTGGTCGCCACAGGCATGGGTATTACACTGGTTCCACGCTTTATTGCCCGTGCGCCGCGCAGTGAATTCGTACCTGTGTACGTGCCGCTTGCTGAGCCAACTCCCAGCAGAACACTTGTTGTGGCTTATCGTCAAGGAAGAGTACTGTCAAAGGCAGCCGAAGCATTCATCCATACGTTTCAACAAACGGTGGCCGAACTGTCAAAGGGAAACTAAGAAATTGCTCTATGTTAAAGGTACATTTCTTTAGGTACAATTCATACTGAACCAAAACAAAGGCTTGACCCTTATGGGCCAAGCCTTTGTCATATACTCGTTTCCTGCATCCGCAGGATAGAGTTCTTACATTGCAATCACAGTAACTGGTTACAGTACAATGTTGCTTGTTAAGTTGTTTAGCTACAATGCTAATTTATAATGTTAACGTAGAAACGTACATAAGAAAACTTCATGTCTGGCGGTTTATTTACGCAAATTACGATCGCTTGTCAGCCTGTTTTGCTGATTCATTACACGGCCTTCGTCCTGAACAGTTGAATCAGGGGGTGATAGCCCTCCTGCTCCATTCTCTAAGAATGCTCTTAAGTGATCTTCCCTTGTGTTATCCTGTTCCAGTCTCCTGAGCGTATCTTTCACATGGTTGTCCATTGATTGATCATCTCCTTGGTAACGGGATAGTTATCATTACCCGCGCCCTGGAAGAATAAACACTTTATCTAAAGAATTTTATTTCAATTTTTATTTTTCGCCAAAATAAACGCCAGGTCGACGGTCTTCAAACACGGGAATACGCCCGCGAACCTCATCTACCAGGGAAGGGCGAATGATTCCAGTCACGATCTCTTCCCCTTCGCCACCTTCAGCCACAATCTCACCCCACGGATCAATGATGAGAGAATGTCCGAAAAACTCGGTGTCCCCCCCTTTTCCCACACGGTTACAGGCGATCACATACATTTGGTTCTCAATCGCTCGTGCAGTAAGTAACGTACGCCAGTGGTGCAGACGAGGGTTCGGCCATTCGGCCGGTACAATCAATGCTTTGGCACCATTCAAAGCAAGTGTGCGGGCTAGTTCCGGGAACCGGATGTCATAACAGATCGAAGCACCCGCTGTAAGACCGTTCTGCAATTCAAAAATTTCAGGTTCCGCACCTGGCTGTAAATATTTCTCCTCGTCCATTAGACGGAACAAATGTAATTTATCATATCGTGTTACCTGTTTTCCTTCACGATCATACGCGTACATTGTATTGTATATTTGACCATCCCGTTTCTCGGCAATGGAACCGCCAACGATGGAAATTTGATGTTTTTGAGCAAAAGCAGACAGCCATTCCCGAGATTTCCGGCCTTCCGGGTCAGCGAGTTCATGAATTTGGTTCAAAGCGTATCCGGTATTCCACATCTCAGGCAGCACAGCCAGCCCCAGATCCGGATATTGTTCTACCGCACGCTCAAGCAACGTCTGCATATGTTTATGATTGGCCTCAGGGTCTCCGAGTTGAATATCGCCCTGAATCAGGGCTACACGCATTTCTCCCTGTTGTTTTTCTGTCATGACAAGCACTCCTCTGAACCGTAATACCTGCTATCATAGCTTGATCCTCTTGAGGACTGCAAGCCTGTTTTTATTATGAACTTGCACACAACAACTCAGGCAGCAGGGTCAACAATCGATCACTCGTGAGCGCATCACCCACATTCCATGTTGACTCCTCCACAGGGTATACCCGTCCATTCTGCACAGCCGGAAGGGCCTTCCAGCTGGGACTTTTCATTAGCATCTCTGTAGCCTGTCTCGCCACGAATTCCTCAGGCAGCATAACAAATACATGATCTCCCGCATACTGACGTACCGCTTCAGCCGAAATTTCCTTATAGGCTCTGCCCGCTGCAAGTGCTTCCTTCACTTTGGTAACTGGCCTGAATCCCATCGGATGATATAACAATGGCGCCAGACCGATATTGCCCATAACAAATAATCGTGCACCCCGATGATATGTAAATACCGAAGCCGTTTCCCCCTCTTCAATCACAGTATGGATCTTCGCCCACATCTGCTCAGTACGCTCCTCATAGGAGGTTAGCCATTGTTCAGCCTGAGGTTGTCTGCCAAACCAGCTGCCCAATCTGCGCATTCGTTCTTCCAACGTGGCATGTGAATTGTAAGCAAGCGTCGGAGCAATCCGGTAAAGTTGTTCATACTGCTGTTCATTGCTGCTATCAAAAATAATCAAATTCGGCTTCATTTGAACAGCTGCTTCCACATTAACCGGAGCAACCGCGTCATAGGTCTGATCTCCCAATATCTGAATACCCAGCATCAGCAGATCCCCAGCCGAATCTCCGTAATACATAATTCGCTCCGGGTTTACTGGAATATTCACATCATGACCCAACCAATCTTGTACCAACGTCTGCTGCTGAATCGATCTGTCATATTGACGAGGAGATAATCCGGTCATTTGGCGAAAACGCCTGCTGAAATAATACTCATCCTTAAACCCTACGCGACTCGCTATATCCCGAAGTGGTTCATCTGATTTGCGAAGCCAGTCCTTGGCATGTTTGATGCGTACATGATTTACATAATCGAGCGGCTTGTGACCCGTGAGTTGTCTGAAAAGAGTCGTAAATTGTACAGGTCTGATCTCCGCAAGACGTGCCAGTTTCTGTACAGTGATTTCTTCAGCATAATGGTCGTCCACATACTGAATCGTACTGTGTAGTCTTGCTTCCATACTCTGTTCCGTCTTTGGAGAAGTGTACCGGATAATGATCATCTCCATCCATTTTTGGAACTGTGCATTCAAATGACTGTATTCGGCATCTGTTTTATAATTCCGAATAACATACATTTGCTCAAGCAGACCACTTAACGGAGCATAGGGATAACCATTCAATTGGTTTCTGTGCTCAAATACAGGGCGGGTAAAGAGCTCGGGATCACCCGTCAACACATGAATAACATCAAAAGCCATTACGAAATATTTCAATTCCAAGTTGTTACGATGTTCAATCTGGTGCCCCTCTCCCGGAGAAAGCGGATAAACACATCCCGTAGTAAACGGAAACTGTTCATGTCCAATATATAAACGCCCATCCCCTTCTTCGCAGATCAGGAAGGCATGTTTCTCGCAAGCAACTTCCAGCATCACCTGTTCAGGTGGTTCAATTCGTCGTACCAGATGATCCAGCCGAAACATGAATGCTGAAAAGAACAACGCTCCCCCATCGGCATCCAAAGCCTGCATGTCGGTTCACCTCGTTTTTCTAAAATGAGAATAATTATCAATCATTCTGTATGGTCTGATTATAAGCGAGCGATGGTCAATAATCCAGATATGAGTTTATTCAGCAAAAAAGAGCCTTCAACGAAAGGTTGAAGGCTCCTTTTACTTTTTAAATCCGCATTACTCAAAGGTGTTACCAGTGCCTTACTAGCTCATAACTAATTATTGGATCATCTGTTTTGGCAGCTCTTGTAACAACCACTCCCTGGAAAGGGCATCACTAGAAGCTTTGACGATATCAAAGCGGTATACTTTTCCTTCTTTCACCGCAGGCAGGTTCTTCCAGATTGAACTATCTAGCAATTCTTTGGTGGATTGCTTCGCATCGTCGGTCACAGGATCCAGAATAAATATCCGATCACCGGCAAATTCAGATAATTTTTCAGTCGAAATCTCTACAAATCCCATGTCTTCATCCAATACTTTCTGGATTTCCGCGGTTGGCTTCAGCCCGTCTTTTCCGTATAACAACTGTGGCAATCCTGCACCCGCCATGACAAACAGACGGTTCCCGGGATACATGGTGAATACCGAAGCGGTCTCCCCTTTTTTCAATCCGTTCTCATGAAGTTGCGTCCACATCTCTTCAGTCGCTTTTTGATGAGCCGTAATCCAGTCCTCCGCTTCTTGCTTCTTATTCAACAAATCGCCAAGGATACGCATGCGATCTTCTATTAAACCAAACGAATCAAATGTAACCGTGGGTGCAACCTTCGCGATCTGATCATATTGACCCTCGTCACTGTTGGAGAAAATGATCAGATCGGGATTCAGGTCTAACGCCTTTTCCACACTGATCGGAAATCCTACATCTTCTGCCTGAGCAACCTGATCATCGAATACGGTTCCCTCTTGACGAAGTATGCCGACAGGGACAACACCAAGCGCGAGCAGATCCCCTGTAACTTCTCCGTGATAGATAACTCGCTTCGGATTTACAGGAACCTCTACTTCATGGCCTGTCCAGTCTTTGAATATCCGGGTCTCGCCTTCATTCGTTTCTTCCATTGCAGTCGTGGTCTCTGTCGTTTCTGTGGCTGCTTTGGATTCATCTGTGCCGGCAGCAGGTGTTGCAGCCTGATTTCCACAAGCTAGTAGCAAAATGGATAACCACGTTACTGTAAATAATACTGCCGTATTTCGAATGCCCTTTTTCATTTCTATTTCTCCCCCTATATCACGTGCGTTGTGGAATGAATTAATGATATTGATTATCATTATCGGATATTATCATAAAACATGGCTTCTCTTAGCTCAATGGACAAAACTAAATGAGTACTTTCAGTTTTGTACAATACTCTGCTCTTTGCTCCTATGTACTGTCTATTCAAATCGATTTCCCTCTATACAGCTCGGGATTGGCGTGATAAATTAATGAGAACTATTTGCCATTTTTAATAACCGGAGTGATGAATATAATGACCCATCCAGACCATATAACTGCTCGTTCAGCTTTTAAGATACCAACTTCTGATGTAATGACACAGCTGCCAACGCAATTTTTTGCTACCCTTGTTCAAAATGTAAATCGTGAAATCGCAAGTGGACATGATGTAATCAATCTGGGGCAGGGCAACCCGGATACACCTACACCACCTCATATTGTGAAAACACTGCAAAAGTCGGCTGAAAATCCCCTCTACCACAAATACTCCCCTTTTAGAGGGTACTCTTTCCTGAAGGAAGCTGTCGCCAAACGTTATAAGGAAGATTACAACGTTGATCTGGATCCCGAGACTGAAGTAGCCATTCTGTTCGGAGGCAAAACCGGATTGGTTCAGTTACCTCAAGTCCTGCTTAACCCCGGCGACACCATTCTCGTTCCCGATCCAGGCTACCCGGATTACTGGTCTGGTGTTGCACTCGCCAAAGCTAACATGTCATTTATGCCTTTGCTGGAGTCCAATGCATTTCTGCCGGATTACGAAGCTGTTACAGCCGAAGATCGGGAGAAGGCCAAGCTGATGTTCCTGAACTATCCCAACAACCCAACGTCAGCAACGGCTCCCCTTTCGTTCTACGAAGATACCGTTGAATTCGCCATTCAAAATCAAATCGTAGTTGCCAGTGATTTTGCTTACGGTGCAATTGGATTTGACGGACATCGTCCCGTAAGTTTCCTGCAAGCCCCTGGTGCCAAAGAAGTGGGCATTGAGTTCTATACGTTATCCAAAACGTATAATATGGCTGGATGGCGTGTTGGATTCGCATTAGGTAATGCAGCGATTGTCTCTAAAATTAATCTGCTTCAGGATCATATCTATGTTAGTCTTTTCGGTGGGTTCAAGCAGCCGCAACGGAAGCACTTACTGGATCTCAGGAATGTGTCACTTCGCTGGTTTCACGTTACGAATTCCGTCGCAATGCATTTTATGACGCTCTATCATCCATTGGCTGGCAAGCTTCGAAACCCGCAGGTTCATTCTTCAGCTGGTTGCCTGTACCTGCAGGTTATACCTCAGCTTCATTTGCAGACTTGTTACTACGAGAAGCGAAGGTGGCCGTAGCCCCAGGTATTGGTTTTGGTTCGCATGGCGAAGGTTATGTGCGCGCAGGACTGCTAAGTGATGAAAACCGATTACGCGAAGCTGTCGAGCGGATCGGCAAGCTGAATTTATTCAAGTAATTTACAGGACCATAACCCCTTTGCATATGCCAAGTTTCCATGGTATGTTATAAGAAATATTGAACGAAACGTGATGACGGGACCAGTAAGAGAATATCAGTCGCGCCCAGAGAGTAAATTCCACCCTGCTGAAAGAATTTACCGCGACTCTTCTCTGAAACCTACCCCTGAGCGGCCTGTTACGTGCAGGACAGTGCCTTCTGTTACAGGGCATGAAGCCGGATGATCTAATCATCAATAAAGGTGGTACCGCGGAAGTAACGAACTTTCGTCCTTTTTAACTAAAGGGCGGGAGTTTTTTTTGTACCGCAAAAGCCAGCTCCAGAAGCACTAATTAATCATGTTTAAGGAAGTGAAACCATGACTTCACGTATTGTAGTTAAGATTGGAAGCAGCTCGCTTACAACGGAAGAAGGCGGTCTGGATCGCAGTTCGATCACTTTTTTTGCCGGAGAAATTGCGGCATTGGCTGATCAGGGCCATGAAGTACTTCTGGTCACCTCAGGAGCGGTAGCGGCCGGATTCCGGGAGATTGGTTACCCTCAGCGGCCCAAACTGCTACATGAGAAACAAGCCGCAGCGGCCGTTGGGCAGGCATTACTGATGCAGGCATATCAACAGGCTTTTGCAGCGCACCGCGTTACTACGGCGCAAATTCTGTTAACCCGCACAGACTTTCACAGTCGTAAACGCATGGGTAATGCAGGCATGACCGTGGAAGAGCTGCTCAAACAGCGAGTGATTCCAATTTTCAATGAGAATGATACAGTGTCGGTGGACGAATTGAAGTTTGGTGATAACGATCTGTTGTCCGCGTTGGTTGCAAACCTGGTGAAGGCACAGCATCTGATCATTCTTACGGATACCAACGGCCTGTACACCGCAGATCCGCGTAAAGATCCATCTGCCGTGCGTTACGACCGTATCCCCGAGATAACGGCTGAAATTTATGCTTTTGCTGGTGGTTCAGGTTCAGCGGTTGGGACAGGCGGAATGCGATCCAAAGTCGATGCAGCCAAGGTAGCAACCCGTGGAGGCGTACCTGTATTCGTGGGAAGTGTGAAAGAACCCGGAGATATGCAGAAAGCGGTTGATGGCACGGGCAAAGGAACTTACTTTGAGACACGACTCGCTTCGTTATCCCGTAAAAAGCAGTGGCTTGGCTTCATGTCTACTCCGCTGGGAACCGTCGTTGTGGATGATGGTGCTGAAGAGGCCCTTGTCCATGGGGGCCACAGTCTTCTGCCTGTAGGGGTCAAACGCGTACTTGGAACGTTCCATGCCGGAGACGTCGTAGAGGTCATTGGCATGGATGAAACCTTGCTCGGTCGCGGTATTGTCAATTATGATGATGACCAGCTTCGACTCATTGCCGGACTTCCCAGTGGCGAAGTGATGAAACAACTCGCTAGCATCCACAGGCTTGAGGTTATTCATAGAGACGAATGGATTACGTTAAAATAAAGATGAAGCTATATAGTGGTCGAAATACTCAACTTTATATATATGAGGAGGAATTAAGATGAGTGAAGTCAGAGAAAAAGCCATCAAAGCCCAAGCCACGGTTCCACAGCTGAACCGATTGAATACAGAACAGAAAAATGCGGCCCTGCGTGTCATGGCAGATGCATTGATTACAGAGACGGATTCCATCATTACGGCAAACGCTGAAGATCTGGTACGAGGCAGAGAACAAGGTACGCCGGAATCCATGCTGGATCGGCTCGCACTTAATAAGGAGCGCATTGCTGGCATTGCTGAAGGATTACGTCAGATTGCAGATCTGCCTGATCCAGTCGGCGAAGTGTTAGAGACATTTACCCGTCCAAACGGATTGCATGTTGAAAAATTAAGAGTGCCGATTGGCCTAATTGGCATCATCTACGAAGCTCGTCCGAATGTAACTGTAGACGCAGCTGGATTATGTCTCAAAACAGGTAATGCAGTGCTTCTGCGCGGTGGCTCCTCTGCCCTGTCCTCCAATCGTAAAATTGTGGAGGTGCTGCATCAGGCACTCACAACGACAGACATGCCTGCTGATGCTTTGCAATTGGTTGAAGATGCAGATCGTGCTTCCGTAGATGAGATGCTCAAGTTAAACGGACTGCTGGATGTTATCATTCCACGCGGAGGGGCTTCCCTCATTCGTAATGTGGTTGCCAATGCAACCGTACCTGTTATCGAAACTGGGGCAGGCATCTGCCATACCTATGTGGATGAATCAGCTGATCCAGTTATGGCAGCCGAAATTGCCATCAATGCCAAGGCACAACGGCCATCCGTATGTAACTCCATGGAAACGTTGCTGCTGCACGCCGCATATGCAGAAAAGCATCTGCCTGCTCTTGCCGAGGAATTCCGTGAGGCCAATGTAATCTTGAAAGGTTGCGATACCGTGCGCCGACTTGTTCCTTCTGCCCTTGAGGTAACCGAGGAAGACTATGCGACCGAGTACAACGACTACATTTTAAATATCCGGGTGGTTGAGAACCTGGACGAAGCGATGCAGCACATCGCACATTACGGAACCAAACATTCCGAGTGTATCGTAACCCGTGATACAGACCATGCAGAGCGCTTTATGCATGATGTGGATACAGCAGCCGTCTATCACAATGCGTCCACGCGTTTCACCGACGGATTTGAATTTGGCTATGGAGCCGAAATCGGAATCAGTACCCAGAAACTGCATGCACGAGGACCAATGGGACTACCAGCACTGACGTCAACCAAATATCGGATTACAGGCAATGGACAGATTCGTCAATAATATCCCAGCACCAGTTATATAGGAGGAACGATTAATATGAGTCAAGAGCAACAGACGTTATTACAACAGAAGATTACTTTCCACGGAGCAGGCGCGATGGCCGAAGCCATCGTGCGCGGACTCATCTCCCGCCTAGTCGTTCGTCCTCAGGATATTACGATGCTGAACCGCAGCAACCAGAAACGTCAGGAGGAGCTCAGCACCCGTTATGCTGTACATACCGGAACTGCCTCGCAATCCTTGGATCACCTTGCCTCCACTCCGGTCATTGTACTCTGTATGAAACCCAAAGATGCTGCCGCAGCGCTGCGCGAGCTTGGTCCGTTGTTATCACCTGATCAACTGATCGTGTCTGTCATTGCCGGATTATCGATCCGCACGATGCAGTCCTTGCTTGGTCGTAAACAGCCAATCGCCAGAACCATGCCGAACACATCCAGTACCATTGGACTTGGTGCAACCGGGCTTGCCTTCTCTGCGGAGATTACGGATGAACAGCGCAGTACGGTAATGACCATGTTTGAAGCGGTTGGTATCGTGACCATCGTGCCTGAAGATAAACTCGAAGTGCTCACAGGGATTTCCGGAAGCGGCCCTGCTTATGTATACTATTTAATGGAGGCCATGATTGCCGCAGGTATTCGTGGTGGCTTATCCAGCCAGCAATCTCGTGATCTCACTGTTCAAACGGTGCTGGGCGCGTCACGAATGGTACAACAAACCGGTTTGGAACCGATGAAGCTTCGTAGTGATGTGACATCCCCAGGAGGGGCAACGCAAGCAGCACTGAAGACGCTGGACGAAGGAGATTTCTTTGAAAATGTAATCGCAGCCGTCAACCGCTGTGCAGAGCGCTCACGGGAGATGGGAGCTGCTTTGGAAGGGGATTTAAAATGAATAACATGTGCACAGCCACATATCGTCTGCACGATGATCATGCAGACTTTCGCAAGAAAGCTCAGTCCATCGCGATTGGCATGACCGTGGGTAGCTGGACGGAGTTGCCACAAGCTCAGCGTGAAGTGATGCAGAAGCATCTGGGTGAAGTCATAAGCGTAGAAGTCCATGAAGCTGATGGAATGGCTGCGGGTGAGCGTTACGCTGACATTACCATCGGATATCCTGATATCAACTTTAGCCGTGATATTCCTGCCCTGCTCGTGACGGTCTTTGGCAAAATCTCAATGGATGGCCGGATCAAATTAACAAAGCTTGGTTTCTCGAATGGTTTCCTCAGTGCATTCCCGGGACCCAAGTTTGGACTGAATGGCGTTCGTGATCTGCTTGGTGTGCATGATCGTCCACTATTAATGAGTATCTTCAAATCAGTTATTGGGCTGGATGCAGATGAACTTCGTGAACAATTTATTCGTCAGGCACTTGGGGGCGTTGATCTGATCAAAGACGATGAGATCCTGTTCGAGAATAAATTGACACCTATCGAAAAAAGAGTCGAGGTCTGCATGAAAGCTGCCGAACAGGCACGCCAGGAGACTGGCAAGAAACTTCTATATGCAACTAATCTCACTGGGCCTACATCTCGTCTGAAAGAGCAAGCTGAACGCGCCATAGGTGCAGGAGCCAATGCCCTGCTATTCAACGTATTGTCTTACGGATATGATGTGCTGCATGAACTCAGCAGTGATCCTGACATCAATGTGCCAATTATGGCTCATCCTGCTCTTGCAGGCGCACTGTATCCTTCACCACATTACGGCATGTCGGCTTCGGTTGTACTTGGTCAGTTGATGCGTCTTGCAGGTGCCGATCTGGTGCTCTTCCCTTCTCCTTATGGATCAGTAACGATGCCGAAGGAAGAAAATATGGCGATCACGGAGCAATTACTGACAGCTGATCTGCCAGTACGAACCAGTATGCCAGTGCCTTCAGCCGGCATCCATCCAGGCCTTGTACCGCTCATTTTGCGCGACTTTGGTACAGATGTCATCGTTAATGCTGGTGGCGGTATTCATGGACATCCTATGGGCACTGAGGCAGGCGGACGTGCATTCCTGCAAGCGATTGAGGCAGCTCAGCGTTCCATTCCACTCGCGCAATATGCAACCGAGCATCCGGAGCTAAAAAGCGCATTGGACCTGTGGGGTGGCGAGCGATGAGAAGTGATAAGAAAACAGTCATTTTCTGTGACTTTGACGGTACGATTACCCTCTCGGACAATATCGTAGCGATCATGAAACATTTCAAGCCTGAGGGCATTGAAGCGATCATGAAAGATACGATCGAGCAAAAAATCTCGCTGCGTGAAGGTGTTGGAGCCATGTTTGCTCTTCTGCCTGCATCGCAGAAAGATGAAATTGTGGAGTTTGTGCTTGGACAAGCGGGGATCCGTGAAGGATTCAGCGAGTTTCTTGACTACGTTCGCAGCGAAGGGATCGAATTCAATGTGACCAGCGGCGGCATGGACTTTTTCATTGAACCGTTACTCGCACCATTTCATATCCCGCAGGATCACGTCTATTGCAACGGCGCTGACTTCTCTGGTGAAACCATCCGGATTGAATGGCCGCATCCCTGCCAGCTTCCTTGTGAGAACGGCTGCGGCATGTGCAAAACGACCGTGATTCGTACCTTCCCGGAAGATCAATATAATCGAATTCTTATTGGAGACAGTCTGACTGATTTTGAGGGTGCAAAGATTGCCGATCTAGTATACTCCCGCTCCATTTTGACGGACAAATGTATTGAGCTGGGTGTAGACCATGTGCCATTCGCTACCTTTTACGATATCATCGAAGATATGAAACAGAAGCAAACACAAGGAGTGCTGTAAACGATGGGCTTTGAAAAGATTACATTGGAACACAAACGTCAGGTCCTTGAAGAACTGGCTGATATTAAAGCGTTGTTCGCCAGTCGTAACTGGTTCCCCGGAACAAGTGGCAATCTGTCGATGCGTGTAGGAGACTTTGACCCGGAGCAATTTTATTTTGCGGTTACCGCCTCAGGCAAAGACAAATCCCTTCGCACACCGGAAGACTTCCTTTTTGTGGACAAGCACGGCAAAGCGATTGAGACAACAACGTTAAAACCAAGTGCCGAAACGTTGATTCACTGTGAAATCTATCGTTTGACCGGCTGCGGTGCTGTATTTCACGTGCATACCGTGTTTAACAACCTGATAAGTGAATTCTTTGGAGCAGATGGACACATACCGATTCAAGGAATCGAATTGATTAAGGCTTTCAACATTTGGGAAGAAAATGCGGAGATTCGTGTCCCCGTCCTGCCTAACTTTGCAGATATTCCATCTATCGCTGAATTGGTGCCAGGTGTACTTGATACCAACGTACCAGGGATCTTGCTTCGGAACCACGGTATTTATGCCTGGGGTAAAGATGCTTTTGAAGCGAAACGTCATCTGGAAGCGTTCGAGTTCCTGTTCGAAGTGATGTACCGTCAACTTCTGCTGAAGGGCGCTACGAAATAGCAATCATTTATTCAAAATCAAAGCTGCAAAACCAAAAACACGCCAGAGGCTGGTATACATAGCCCTTGGCGTGTTTTTATGTTGTGGGATGACATGCAATGAAAGGTTTCTTTGTCATCCCAGCGTCAGTAAAATCATCCTTAATCCACTTCGATTACAACTTACAGTCGATCATCCCGATCCTTGAATAAAAAGAGGCTATCCACTTCTTCGTCATTCCGATGAATCGCATGATTGGTGCCTATACCCCGTTGCTTACCGAACAGCAGCTTCAAGCCGCCAAAAATGAGCAGCAAGGATACAATGACGGTGTTCAAATAGGAACGGATCTCATACGTCATGAATGCATTAGGGAAGAGCTCATTCAGCTGTGGAATGACAAGACGGATCGTCAGGTAATATAGACCCAGCGCGGCAATTCCGAATCCAATCAGGCGCTGATGGCGGGCCCAATCCTTAAAGATCGGCTGATCGATCAATGGCTCGCGTCCATAGCGACTGGAGCACTGTAGCCCGTCAAAGAAACTGTAGAACCAGATCAACGGTATCATGAACAGGAACACTGATAAGTGAAGCAGGTCCAGAACATAGATGCTGCCCAGGAACAGGAACATCAATTGCATGCCTCTTTTTTGCAAACCCAGATATAGATGACCCGCACCTGGAAAAGCAGATAGCAGCGTCGCAAGCACTTTACTGCGTCGTCCGGCTACTCTGCCCATCTCCAATTCCTCGAATAACGTCCGATCCTGCAGTACCTCTCCAGCCTGCTTACGGTGGACATGCTGCACCGCATCAAACATGCAGTATACCCATATTACAGGCAGAATGAGCAGGAACATTAGAAACACCGATTCATTGGTGATTGAAGCTACAAAAACCATCATGGCAAAGGAACCAAAAAACGCCATCAGAAACGACAACCCGCGATGCAACAATCCCAGATGAAGATGTCCCAATCCAGGAACAAATGAAAGCAAAATGGTAAAGAATCGTTCTCCCTCACTGCCTTTTCGGTACATGGGTTGACCATAGGGCCCCTCGGGCACACCATACACTCCACCATGATCCTGATGTGGCTCCTCCTGATCCATCTGTCCGAGAGGCTCTTCCTGGCCAGCATATGCTTTCTGGTAAGCGGCGCCTTGATGGAGACCACCGTAATGTGTCCCATAACCTTGGTAATGAACTTCGTGCAATGAAGGGGCACGGAGTAGAACGATAATCATATCCAGCATGCTGATACACCAGAAGAATATGGCTCCAAGGAACCCGACAATCATCAATTCCTTTTCATCAGTCAACAACGCCAACATGATGAAGCCAATGCCTGTTCCAAAAAAGAGTAATGGATAGACCACAGCTCTGGTAGGCCGTCCCCAATACATAAAACCGAGACCTGGTATCAGGTTTAATAGAAATGCGAGTAGTTTGTTACGATCTGAGTGCACAGTCGTCATCCTTTCTTTTCAGGCAATGCAAAACTATTTATGGTTTAGGCTTGAAGTTATCCAGCCATGTAGTGGCTGCCTCCGTCCATTTCTCGGAAAAAGACCCTCTGTGGTCGCCATCCTGGAACTTGTGATATGGTGCTACCTTGTCAAAAAGTCCAGACGAGAGGAAGATCAATGTCAAACAGGCTGCTACCGCGTAATGGAACACTTTATGATCAAGCCAGCGCCGGTTTCGTCCAGCACGGGATTTGCGTTGTACCTTGGGTGATTGAATGCCCTCAATCCGATGCATGACTGAATCCGCAAACCCTGTTGGGTCATGTAGCGGAGGCAGTTCTCCGTGGATACCAAGCGCTTCCAGATAGATGTCCATCGCATCCGGATCTTCCATCAGAATCTGTTCCATTTGGTTCGCTTGAGTTTCACTCATATGGCCTTCAATATAATCAGTCCATTGCGCAGCGGTATACTTCTCCTGTTTACTCACGCCATTCATCCTCCTTCCAATGTTTTCGAATCCACTGCCGTGCACGATACAAGCGGGATTCCACGGTCTTCACAGCCACCTGTGCATCACTGGCAATCTGCTCATAATTTTTTTCGCTTAGATAATACGCAGTGATAATGTCACGATGCTGAGCAGGCAACTGATTAATTCGTTCGCGAAGTTTATCCTGACGTTCTTCACGAACGAGACGGGTAAGAACGTCTTCATCCCGTCCGGGCAAATTGATTATTTTTTCTTCTCCACCCAGATCCTCAGCAGTTCGTCTGCCCAGCTTGCGTTTGGCATCAATCGCTTTGTGAAAGGCAATTCGGGTTAACCACGTTTTGAAACCTTCAGAACGGTAGTCGGGGAGAGACTTATACATCTGTATGAACGCCTCCTGAGCTGCATCCTGTGCTTCCTGATCGTTCCTGAGTACGGAATAGGCCACATGGTATACATGCTGGCTATACTTATCAATCAGAGTACGCATCTGGGATGTATCTCCTTGACGGATTTGTTCGATTACGCGCGCTTCATCAATAACTCTCCCCTCCTCTCCAATACAATAGACGACAGCTTGTGTGTTAACCCCTGCGTGATCTATCAAATTTTTGTAAAACAAAGTGAAAGCATTGCCTGAAAGGTTGATGTTACTGATCACTCATCTATTCTATAATCCAAAAAAAACAGGCACAGAATGACTTCTGGCCTGTTTCTTGTGTCTTGCCTACACTTGAATCAACGTCCACCATTACGAAACCGCTGCGTGTATGCCTTCGCGTCTTGAACGGTCTTGACACGATTACGGCTCCACTCAAGCAGTATTCGATCGATATACCGGAAATGTACTTTGCCTGCAAAAACCGCTTCCTTCAGAGCCATTAGAATCAATTCCTCTTGGTAACGGTCCTGATCCAACCAGCCGGATATCGTCTCACACTCCATTGGAGAGAGCGGACGTCCGAATTCTTTTTCAAAGATGGAGAACATGTTCCGTTCTTCCTCTTCTTTTTGAACACTGTTCGAATCTTGACGTGCTGTACTGATGCTCAGCTGCTCCGCACGGAATGCGGCTACTTCTTCCGCAGTGCACGCTGCAAGCTTGGCATATAATCCATGTAAGTCATATCGCTCGTACTGGATGTCACGTTCCTCGTCACGATGCTCGTCAATAGCGATATATCCATCCCTCATCAGACGTTGCAACATTCTGGCAATACCTTCAGGTGCAAGTCCCATACGCCCAGCAAGCTCTTCAAGCGTCGGAAACTCATTGAACTCCGCCTGACGGAACCCTAGCAATTGAATCAGAAGAAGCACTTCTGCATCTGATAGGCCAAGCTGGTGATAATAACGTAACAAGGCATAAGGCAGATGGGCTGTACCCGAAGTCATGCCATAAGCTGCTCCATCCAACCAAGCTTTCGATGTGGTGTCTTCCATAGACGCTCCTCGGTTAAGCATTAAGGGTACAGACGATAGAGCATACGTGGGAATGCGATTGTTTCACGCACATGATCCAATCCACAGATCCATGCTACCGTCCGCTCCAATCCCAGACCGAAACCGGAGTGAGGAACCGATCCGTATTTACGCAAATCCAGATACCATTGGTAAGCTTCATCCGAGAGATTGTGCTCCTCAAAACGTTGTTGCATCAATTCCGGATCATCGATACGCTGCGAACCGCCAATAATCTCTCCGTAACCTTCTGGTGCAATCATATCAGCACAGAGAACAACTTCAGGACGATTTGGATCTGGTTTCATGTAGAAAGCCTTGATTCCAGCAGGATAATGTGTGATAAAGACAGGTGTATTGTACTTCTCAGCAATAGCTGTTTCGTGCGGTGCACCAAAGTCTTCTCCCCAAGGAATATCAAAACCTTGTCCATGCAGGAATTCAATCGCTTCATCATACGTAATACGCGGGAATGGAGCTACGATGCCTTCGAGTTTGGATACGTCACGACCGATAGATTCCAGTTCTGCACGGCAGTTTTTCACCACGGATTGAACGACATGAGCGATAAATTTCTCTTGTACGCGCAGACTTTCCTCGTGATCTACAAATGCCATTTCCGGCTCTATCATCCAGAACTCAATCAAGTGGCGACGTGTTTTGGACTTCTCTGCGCGGAATGTTGGACCAAATGAATATACCTTACCCAGCGCCATGGCTGCGGCTTCCATATACAATTGACCACTTTGTGTCAGATAAGCATCTTCATCAAAGTATTTGATGTGGAACAGGTTCGTTGTTCCTTCCGCAGACGATGGTGTCAAAATCGGAGGATCAACTTGTGTGAATCCGTTACCATCAAAGAACTGCTGAACAGCGCGAATAATCTCTGCCCGAATCACCATAACAGCACGTTGCTTCGTAGAACGAAGCCACAGGTGACGATGGTCCATCAAGAAATCAACACCATGCTCTTTAGGCGTGATTGGATAGTTTTCAGTCAGATGAATGATTTCGACCCCAGTAACAGTCATTTCGTAACCGGACGCACTGCGAGGTTCTTCACGAATAATCCCTGTAACATACAAAGAACTTTCTTGTGTCAAGCTCTTGGCATTGTTCCAGATCTCTTCGCTAACTTCACTTTTTACAACAACCCCTTGAATATATCCGGTTCCATCACGCAACTGCAAAAACTGAATTTTGCCGCTGGAACGTTTGTTGTTAATCCAGGCACCGATCGTTACGGTTTCGCCCACATGCTCGTTCACATTACGAATTACACAATTCGTATCCATGCCATATCTCCCCTTGATTCCTGAAATTTGAAAATGCAGCGGACAGGCTGTTGCCTGTCCTCTGCACTTCCTTGCCATTCTATATTTACTTTACAGTTAGATTACTGAGAATTCAATACGATTCGATGCGTATCGCGAGCAATGACCAATTCTTCATTCGTTGGAACAACGAGAACATCAACTTTCGAGTTCGCAGTTGTGATGCGACGCGGCTCACCAGAACGGACTGCGTTCAGGGCTTCGTCCAGCTCAACGCCAAGATACGTAAGCTGTTCACATACTTTTTGGCGAAGTACAACGGAGTTCTCCCCTACACCAGCTGTGAAGACGATCACGTCTACACCGTTCATTGCAGCTGCATATGATCCGATGTATTTACGCAGACGGTATTCGTACATTTCAAAAGCAAGCGTGGAGTTGGCATCGCCATTCTCCATACCTTCCGTAATCTCACGCATGTCACTACTGATTCCGGAGATCGCAAGCAATCCACTGTGTTTGTTCAACATGGAGTTCACTTCGCTTACACTCAGTTCTTCCTTGTTCATTACATAAGGTACGATGGCTGGGTCAAGGTCACCCGAACGCGTTCCCATCATCAGTCCCTCTAGTGGAGTCATACCCATCGAAGTATCAACGGATACGCCACCTTTAACTGCTGTTACACTACCACCGTTACCGACGTGACAAGTGATGATTTTCAGATCTTCCACTGGACGATCCAGATATTCAGCAGCTGCCTTGCTTACGAAATCATGGGAAGTACCATGTGCGCCGTAGCGACGTACTTTATATTTTTTGTAAAGTACACGCGGAATAGCATACAGATATGCTTTTTCCGGCATCGTTTGATGGAACGCCGTATCGAAGACCATTACCTGAGGCACACCTGGCATATTTAATTCAGCCGCACGAATCCCCATCATTGCTGCAGGGTTATGAAGTGGAGCCAAGTCGAACAAACGACGAATTTCAGCTTTGGCAGCATCATCTACCAATGCAGATTCTTTAAATGCTTCACCACCGTGAACAACACGGTGTCCAACAGCTTGAATTTCACTTACAGAATCCAGTACACCATTTTCTTTATGAGTCAAAATATCAATGACTTTACGGATCGCTGTTGTATGCTCCAGAATCTCGCTAACTTCTGTAACATCCTCGCGGCCTGTCGGTTTGTGTGTCAGAATGGAGGAATCCATTCCGATCCGTTCCACCAAACCTTTGGCCAGTACAGATTCGTCAGTCATATTATACAGTTGATATTTGAGCGAGGAACTCCCCGCATTAATTACGAGTACTTTCACAGTCGGTCACCATCCTTGTCGTACTTGAAGAATCCTTCGCCTGTTTTGGCACCCAGGTGTCCTGCACGCACCATTTTCTTCAGGACTGTAGAAGGACGATATTTCAATTCTCCGAATTCACGGAACATTCTTTCGAGTGCAGCTTCAACAGAATCCAATCCAAAACGGTCAGCCATTTCGAGTGGTCCATGTTGGAAGTTGTATCCGATACGCATTGCATCATCGATATCTTCAGCAGATGCAACACCTTCTTGCAATACATGCAACGCTTCGTTAATCAGCAGGCAGATCAGACGGGAAGTTACGAAGCCAGGGGATTCATAGATCATGACTCCTTTTTTGTCTGCTACTTCTTCAACAAAACGTCTGGTCTCTTCGAATGTTGTATCCGAAGTTTTCAGTCCACGAATAATCTCTACAAGATCAACCCGGGATACCGGGTGAATAAAGTGCATACCAATAACACGCTCTGGGTATTTGGTCGAGCTTGCAAGCTCGGTCAAACTCAGCGTGGATGTATTACTTGCCAGAATGACATTGCTTGGACAAACTTGGTCCAGTTGGCTGAATACTGCTTTTTTCGCATCCAGATCCTCTGAAATTGTCTCAATGACCATGTCGCAAGTTCCAAGTTCAGCTAAATGAGCTACCTTGGTAATACGGGAAAGAATCAATTTCTTCTCCGCTTTTGTAATCGCCCATTTCTCCAGTTGTTTATCCAGATTGGTTTCGATCATGTCATAGGCATGATCCAGCTTTTGTGTTGTGTGCTCCACGAGAAGCACATCAAGTCCTTTGGCTGCGAGCATCTGGGAAA
The DNA here is from genome assembly GCF_014842675.1 of Paenibacillus sp. CFBP 13594. Lineage (NCBI taxonomy): Bacteria > Bacillati > Bacillota > Bacilli > Caryophanales > Paenibacillaceae > Paenibacillus > Paenibacillus sp. CFBP 13594. The sequence continues at coordinate 188,776 of NZ_JACYVQ010000001.1, read as the reverse complement.
TACCTTGTCCCATCGTACCGCCGCCGACAACTCCTATTTTTTTGAAAAACATGGTTCTGCTCCATCCTTTCGGTTCTCTATTCTCTATTGTACCCTGTTCGCCGAAAATTACAAATTTCGACCCAACATATAATAATATCTTAGCACGAGTGAAATGTAAAAAAAAATAACCAGCATAAATAAATTATGCTGGTAGAAGGGCACTGTCACGAAATTGACAACGAAATTGCTCGCCAGACAAAACTTCCTCACGAATCAAGATGTCCAGTGAATTGTCGAAAATTGTCCGTTGTTCTTCAAGCAACCGCTTTGTCTGTTCCATCAGATCTTGCAGAATCAATTTATTCTCCCGCATGAGTTCTTCGGTTGTAACCATATCCATGTTCACAATACCAAGTGAAGTCAATCCCGAAGCCATCATGGTCTGTACGACATTCGTTGCCTGATCAAAGTCATTGCGTGACCCAGTGGAGCGTCCACCGTAGTACATTTCCTCCGCAGCGGCTCCTCCGAGTGCAATCATGATCTGCTCTTCCAGGAAACGCTTCGTATAGAGGAACTGTTCCTGTTGCGGGTTGTGACGTACATATCCCAGCGCCTGACCACGCGGACTAAGTGCCACCTGACTAACACTGCCTGGACGAACGAGTTCAGCCATAATGGCATGTCCCAATTCATGAATGGCAACCCTTTTCTTCTCTTCCACACTGGACTCACGGTCCGTCTTCTCACCCATCATGACTTTATCAATAGCCAGGGACAAGTGCCGTTGTTCAATGTGTAACAGCCCGTCCCGCATGGCGTATATTGCTGCTTCGTTCATAACACTTTCAAGCTGCGCACCGGAAAACCCATATGATTCCTCGGCTGTCTTCTCCAGATTAACTTCCTCCATCAGAGGTTTGTTCACCGCATGCAGTTCAAGAATGTGCTTTCTGCCCTTTTTGTCGGGCAAGTCCACTTGAATGTGACGGTCAAAACGTCCCGGACGTGTCAGGGCACTATCCAGCATTTCTTTGCGGTTTGTTGCAGCTATAACCAGAATTCGAGGTGTCTCAGAAGAATAAATTCCATCCATCTCCGTCAAGAGCTGATTCAGAGTCTGATCATACTCGCGCTGTTGACCACCTTCACGTTTACCCCCGATGACATCAATCTCATCGATAAATATAATGGCATTTTCCTTATTTTCCTTGGTGGCACGGGTTCTCGCATCCTTGAATAAATCCCGAATTCTGCTGGCACCCACACCAACATACATTTCCACGAACTCACTACCCGATGCTGCTACAAATACAGAATCTGTGTAATGGGCAGCAGCCTTGGCCATCAACGTTTTCCCTGTCCCTGGAGGGCCCGTCAGCAAGATCCCTTTTAACGGACGAATTCCGAACTTCCGAATTTCTTCATGTTTGATGAGAAAGTCAAGTGCTTCACGCAATTCCTGCTTGGCACTGTCCTGACCTCCAATTTCTTCAAAAGTAAGCTTCGAAGGTCCTTTCTTCTTCCGTTTACGTTCCTGTGCAGCGCCTACTGTAATCCCGCCGCGCATTTGCATCATGAACAGCAGACCACCGACAACCGCCGCCGCAATAAGAATCGGAACAATATTAACACCCGTAAACGCAAGGAAAATAATCAACACAGGAAAAAATCCGATGGCAACTTCTTTTGTCCATTTAGGCATTAGGCCACACTCCTATCTGACCGGGCATACGCGGCAGAATAATAAACTTGCTGGCATCTCCGTCACTGAGACTGACATATACATTGTTGTCATCCATAGCTGTATTCACCTTAATCCCGTTCGTCGCCATCTTCGACAACGTTGGTGTAATCTCGGTGTACTGCTTGTTCTCCATCGCCTGGGCTACGGTAAACATGGCATCACCCCACCAGTTCTCAAGCGCCTCGTTGGAATGATCCACAACATCCAGCTTTAACGAGCGTGAACCAATCACCGTCTGTCCTTCTTTGTGAATATATTGTACCAGTCTGCCCAAATCAACATCCGGTTGCAGATCCAGTTTCAATTGTACGTCATTGCGGTTAATAGTTAATTGAACGTCATTGACTCCATCGTACTGGGTAACCATCTTTTCAATCGGATTCTGCACGGCCACCTGACGATATACAAACCAACCTCCAAACAACACAACGGCTGAAATGACGGCAGTTAAAGCAATAGGCAATACTTTTAGCTTCAAGTGAATTACCCCTCCCAGATTTTGGCCCAACCTACTGGCTTATTGGTATATACGAATATGTGCACATTGACTCCTGCGATAATTTCGACAGGATTATTTGTTTTGAATGTAACTGTGAGTACATATCTGAGTATATCACATCGTATATACATTTTCGAAGGCGAAAATATGAATAAATTATTAATTTTAACTATTTAAATCAAAAATGTTTACAGGCAACACAAAGAACCGGTTCAGTCGGATATCCGTCTGCCGGTTCTTTCATTTCTCTAATTCTCTAGTTATGTCACTCTATTTGTACTAGCTGTTCGGGAGTGTGTAGACCAGGTCCACCTGTTCTCCATTGCTAAAACGATAAAAGCGATAGTGGTTATGCGTACCGTCTTTATAATACACTTGCCACACATATATTCCATTCACAACTCCGGGCATGATTCGTTTAATCTCGCCGGCAGGAACTTCAGAACTGAAGCGATTGCGGATCTGCGCTTCGGACATGCCATTCTGCAGCAGCTCACTGTGTACAGCGTTTGCACCCTTAGCCGGTTCATTGTTTGCATCGAATTTAACCCAGACCATAACATCCTGGTTATCCTTATTTTTGCCGATCAGGGTCCAGTAGATGTTGTCTGAGCCTTCTTTGTCTCCCCAGATGTACTTGCGCAATTCATCATAGGATGTAATGCCCAGTTGCTTCTGTGCTGCCTGTATAGCGAGAGCTTCTTCCTTACGCTGGTCCTGCGTGACATAGACGTAATAACGCTGAAGTCCAAACAGAATCAGAACCAGTGCAAGCAGCGAAATCCATATCCACTTCTTTTTTTTCTTCAAAAGTCGAACTTCCTTTCCCTATGATGCTCTGTCCTGCAATTAACGAGCAAGCAGACCATCAAATGCCAATTGAGCCTCACGCAAAATGCGTTCTTCATCCAGCGTCAGACATTCGCCGTGTTTGACCACTTGTTTTCCATCCACCCATACGTGCTCAACATCTTTGGCAGAAGCCGAGTAGATCGTATGTGAGATCAGGTCTGTATGTGGATAGAAATGTGCCTGTTCAATGTCAAGAGCGATAAAATCAGCCTTCATGCCGACCTCAAGTGCTCCGGTATTGTTCAAGAAAATGGATTTGGCACCGTATGACGTTCCGAGGAGTAACGCTTCGCCTGCTGGCACAGCCGTCGGGTCACCAGATACACCTTTGTGGATCAATGCAGCCAGTCTCATTTCCTCGAACATATCCAGGTTGTTGTTGCTTGCCGGTCCGTCTGTTCCGAGTGACACGGTAACTCCTGCTTTCAGTAACGCTGGTACCCGCGCAACACCGGAAGCAAGTTTCAGGTTACTTCCCGGGTTATGGGATACAGCCACATCATGACGGGCCAGAATCTCAATCTCTTCGTCATTCAGATGCACCGCATGTGCAACCAGGGATGGACGTGAGAAAAAGCCCAGTTTCTCCAGATGTGCCACAGGACGCAGTCCATAATCAGCCACGTTCTGCTCCACTTCACGAAGCGTTTCAGACATATGTGTATGGAGAGGAAGGTTCAGGTCGTTCGCGACCTGCACAAGCTTCTCTATGTAGTCAGGAGGGCATGTATATGGGGCGTGTGGCGAGATTACAGTTGTAATGCGACCATCTGCCTGTCCATTCCACTCACGTGCAAACGCTGCCGACTCCTCCAGTTTCCGCAGTTGCTCTTCTTCCGAGCACAGCCCGATTACACCACGTGCCAGTGCTGCTCTAACGCCGGATTGCTCCACAACTTTGGCAACTTGATCCATGTGATCGTACATGTCCAGGAAAGCTGTAGTTCCGCCTTTCAACATTTCAAGCACCGATAGCGAAGTTCCCCAATATACGTCTTGTGAAGTCATTTTCGCTTCCATCGGCCACATTTTTTCCTGCAACCATACTTGCAACGCAAGATCATCTCCGTGCCCTCTGAGCAACGACATTGCTGCATGACCATGCGTATTGATCAGACCCGGCAGGAAGAACAGTCCTTTTCCATCCACTTTGGTACAATTTTTGTCTCCATCCGGCAATGTCTCACCAATATGCACAATCTTGTCATCCTCGACAACCATGTATCCTTGAACCACGTTCCATGTTGTGCCGCCTTCATTAACGGCAAATTTGCCGTTGTGAATTACCCATCTATTTGTTGTCATCTTCCTCGTCGTCCTTTCCAGTCTCCAAGTAATAGGCCAAACTAAGCAGATCCGTTGTAAAGTCAGCATGGTGAATGCGGATATGCGGCGGTGTTTTTAGAATGGTTGGTGCAAAATTAAGAATCGCTTCGATTCCGGATTCAATAAGCTGATCGGCTACATTTTGGGCTTCCGTATCCGGAACCGTGATAATTCCGATGCGGATGTTTTCTGTTTTAACCGCTTCCGTCAATTCATTCATTGGTTTAACCGTCAAACTGTTAATTTGACTACCAATCTTCGGTCCATATGCATCAAATACAGCAACAATCTTCATGTTGTCTTTCAGATATGCGTTGTAGTTGGACAAGGCTTGACCGAGATTACCCGCTCCTACCAGAGCTACATTAATTTGCTGATCGATTTTGAGAATGTGACGAATTTTCTCGATCAAATAGGATACATCATACCCGATCCCTTTACGACCAAAATCACCGAAGTAAGCCAGGTCTTTACGAATTTGGGCCGGATTCAGATCCAGCCTCTGTCCAAGCTCTTGAGAAGAAACAGTAGCCACCTCACGCTGATGCAACTCGTTCAAATAACGCAAGTATACAGGCAGACGTCGTACCACCGCTTCCGAAATTTTATCCGATTTCATTCTTGCTCCCCCTTACCAAGGCCACGATAAAATAATAGATGAAAAGATGAGCATTCTGTATAAACTCAAAGATAAACATGACATTTTATACAGAATGCTCCTTGTAATTTAGGTTATAAGTTCTTACGTGCAACTGCTTTAATCGGATACGGAAATATCTAATAAAGTTTAACGCCAAACGATAGTGTCATGCAATGATATAACGAACAAAACAACCATTATTCTTGTTCATTAGCAGGTTTTTCCAACCACTCGGTAATTCGTGGAACCATCTGCTCCGTGAGCATATGCTCCATTTTGGGACCAGGCAAAGAATATAAAAAGAATTTACCATAGTACGCTTCAATCACCCGTGTATCATAAACAATGACAATTCCTCTGTCCTTCGCTGTACGCACCAACCGGCCAAATCCCTGCTTGAAACGAATGACCGCTTGCGGCACGGACAGTTTCATGAACGGATTTTTCTTCTGTTCCTGAAGCAACTCACTCTTGGCTTCCACCAACGGATGATTCGGTGGCTGGAAAGGCAGTCGCACAATAGCGAGACAGGTTAGCGCCTCTCCCGGGATATCTACACCCTCCCAGAAGCTGCTTGTACCCAGAAGTACCGTAGCTTTGGCATCTTGGAACCTGCGAGTCAGCTTAGAGCGGCTTCCACTGTCAACGCCTTGCCCAAGCAACGAGATGTCGTTACCAGATAGCGCCTCCTTCAGCGGATCATAGACCTGTCGCAACATCTTGTATGAAGTAAACAGAACCATCATGCGTCCACGCGTGGCAATTGCCGTCTCTGCAAGTGATTGCACCAGCATATTGACAAAGTGCGCATCACCCACACTGCCCTTCACACTCGGGAAATCACGCGGAATCACCAGAAGTGCCTGATCGCGATAGTTGAAAGGTGATGGCAGCATCGACGTTAACAACCGATTATTCTCGGAAGCTTCCTGCAAGCCAAGCTGTTCAATCATGAACTGGAATGATTTATCTACCGAAAGCGTAGCCGATGTAAGCACAACACTTTTCTTTTTATCAAAAAATAAATCCTTAAGTTGTGCACTGACATCTACAGGTACAGCATACAGCTGGAGAGATTTGCTGCGGAATTGACCGCTGGCTTCCATCCAGTACACCGTTTTGGCATCATCCATACGCATGAAGAAACGCAGATTCTCCTTCAATGTGGTCAGATCTTTCAGCAATCCTGTAATGTCCGTAATCAGACTATCCGATTGATAATCATCCTGATCCTCTTTCACTTCAAGCAGCAATTTGTCCCCTTTGCGAACCAAATCGCCCAGAGTCACATAGATCTGGTTCTCCAGATCCTGCAACTCCTGCCATTTTGCAGGTTTCTGAGAAGCTTTCAGACGCAGGGAAAATTGCCCCGTCTCTCCCGGTGAAGCATCACTTCGTTCAGGCAACAGACCGAACAAGGCATCACTCATACGATCCCACAGCTCCTTAACTTCAAGAGCGAGCGGGAACATCTGATCCACCATGGAGCCCCATTGCACCGAATTTTCATGCCCGGATAACTGCGAACGAAGCATAGGCAGCTGTCCATTACGACTGTCTTTAAACAGGCGGGTCAGTGTATGAACCAAGGTGAAATATTTCATATGCATTCCAAGATGTTTACCAGCTACATCCTCCAGATGATGTGCTTCATCGATCACAAGACTCTCATAGGCTGGCAGCAGCTGATGCGCGGCTTTCACATCCGTAAATAATTTGGAGTGATTGGTGATTACAATATCAGACAACCCGGCCTCATGTTTGGCACGATGGTAGAAACATTTGCGGAACCATGGACATGATCTTCCCAGACAAGACTCAGATTCGCTCTGTACCGTCTCCCAGAAGTCCCCTCCGCGTCCGCTAAGGTTAAGTTCCTCATCATCTCCGGTTTCGGTCTGCGTAAGCCAGACAATCATCTGAGCAGCTGTGAAATAATCCTCTTTAGGTGTGGCGAATTCACGTTTATTGATTTTGTGTTCAAATTTGCGCAGGCACAGGTAATGTCCACGTCCTTTGAATACAGCAGCCTTAAACGGGAACGGAACCACTTGAGTCAGCATCGGAATGTCCCGCTCTCTCAATTGCTCCTGCAGGTTGATTGTATGCGTGCTGACCATAACTTTCTGTTCTTGCTTCACACTTTCGTAAATAGCAGGCAAGAGATAACCCAGAGATTTACCAGTGCCTGTTCCTGCTTCGATCAAGAGATGTTTCTCTTCATCCAGGGCTTGCCTTACACTGCTGAACATCTGAGTCTGCGCTTCACGCTCTTCATAATGATCCAGCGTATCCTTCAGGTTCTCCCGAACCTGGTCCATAAACTGTTCGAAGCTTACACCATCGAGGGGGTTAGCCTCCCGCTCATCGCGTGGTGCACCTATATCAGTCCAATCACTTACATTAAGAGCAAGCTGACGATAATAGGTATGTCCGTCCAGATCCTGAATCGGCTCTGCTTCCTTCTCACTGCGCATTCCGTCCAAAAACCAACCCAAGTCACTGTCTTCTGGTGCAAACAGATCACTGAGGCGCTGAATCGTTATGAGCGGTAATTCCTTTAACTCATCCAGACATTTGAGCAGCACATAGGCTGTCGCCAGTGCATCACTGTCTGCCTGGTGAGGGCGATCATGTTGAAATCCAAATTCGGAAGACACATAACCAAGTTGATAAGAACCCAGTGATGGGAATGTAATCTTCAGAAAATCAATCGTGTCCAGAATGCGGCCAGTGAACGGCAAATACCCGCAACGGTCAAGAGCATTCTGCAAAAAGTGAAAATCAAAAGCGACGTTGTGTCCAACAAGCACCACATCATTAAGCAGCGGAACCATCTCCATCATCATCTCTTCGAGTGAAGGAGCGCCCGCCACATCTTCATCGGTAATACCCGTCAACCCCGAAATAAACGGGGGAATCGGTACACCAGGGTTCACATAAGAACTATATATTTGAGTTATGCTGTAGTCATGATCTATGATGGCAAGTCCGGCCTGTATAATCTCACCGTCGGACTGCGTGCCGGTTGTTTCGAAATCCAATACGGCAAATTTCATTGCAATGTACGGTCCCTTCCATTCCAGTCTATGTTACAGCATAGCAAAAAAAAGGGGATTTGAAAATTAACTGACAAAAAAGCGGTGTCCCCGCCGCTATGCCAAAGGAGGGAACACCGTTTTTTGTCGCCGAATTCCCGCTTAATGAAGGGTCGTCAGCTGATTAGCATATTGCAATTTTCCCCTGTTCAACCTGCAAGCTTCCATGTTGTACAGTGGTTCGGTCAATGTCGGGTCATACTGAAGGGCCTGTGCAAAGAGTGAGCATGCAGCTTCGGGATTCGCAAGCTTGGCTTGAATACAGCCCAGGGCGTTACATACAAGCCCTTTTAATCGAGGAGAACCCTTAAGGTACATGATCTGCTGCAAATGTGTCCCGGCTTCCGCCATTTGTTCCAGATTCAGATACGCGAGCGCCAGGTAAAAACGTGTCAATGCACTCTCCGGATGGTCGGTCACAACCCGGGAGAACTGCATGATCGCCTGCGGATACATCTGTAATTTGAAATAGCCCTGACCTCGACTGAAACATTCCAGATGGAGTTCAGGCAGAGCAGTAACAGCTTCCTGTTCCGGTTCAAGGGAAGTAGGCTTATCCATCTCCCGCTCCCTCACCTGGCTCATCTTTTCTTCAAACATCAGCCATTCATCCAGCATTCCGTCACTCATCCGCTTAAGCAAATTCCACTTTTGCAGCAATTCCTGTTTGTTCAGGCCTTCAGCGGAAGGATAGCTCTTGATAATTTCATCTAACATGTCGTTCATTTCTGCGAAAACATGCTGGAACATCGATGCATCCCCACCCTTGAAAAAATGGATTAGTGCAGTGACCTGTACTCATTTTTTGCTTCAAGGGCCGATTTCATTCTCCTTACCAGTCGATTACATAATTGTTGCGTGGACTTCCTGTTTCATCGTTTGTACAGGTTTATTCTGTCCATCTACAAACACAACGGTTGGTTTGTGAGTATTTGCCTCTTCTTGCGACATCATGGCGTAAGAAATGATAATGACGTTATCTCCAGGCTGCACCAGACGTGCAGCTGCGCCGTTAAGACATATGACCCCGCTTCCGCGTGGTCCTGGAATCACATAAGTTTCCAGACGTGCACCATTGTTGTTGTTCACGATTTGCACTTTTTCGTTTTCCATCAAGTCGGATGTTTCCATCAAATCTTCATCTATGGTAATGCTACCCACATAGTTCAAGTTGGCTTCCGTTACCGTAGCCCGGTGAATTTTGGATTTCATCAGTGTTCTAAACATGGGACAGTACCTCCGATTTTTGCAACCTTATATTGTCAATCAATCTTGTTTTTCCGAATTTCACCGCAAGTGCAATGAGCAGATCATCACGTCCTTGAACTTCTTCCTGATCTGCGAGCGGCTCCAGGCTTGGAAAAGCCTGAATCTCGGCGTAGTCGATAACCGCAAGTGGTGAGGTTGCAATCTGCTCGTGCAGAATACGACGGATATCTGCGGCGTTTATAGCTGCACCTGTATCTGCGGCTTCCTGAGCTGCACGCAGTGCCTTCGACAGAACCAACGCCTGTGTACGCTGTTCAGCGCTAAGATAGACATTTCGTGAGCTGAGGGCAAGCCCATCCTCTTCGCGAACAATTGGACAGGGTACAATTTCTACAGACATATTCAAATCATTCACCATCTGTTGAATGACCGCAACCTGCTGAGCGTCTTTCATACCAAAAAATGCACGCTGTGGCTGTACGATGTTGAAGAGCTTGGAGACTACAGTTGTTACCCCATCAAAATGACCCGGACGGGAAGCACCACATAAGCGATCCGTCAGTTTTGAGACAGATACCGTCGTTTGCGTTGCCTGTGGATACATCTCTTCCACAGAGGGAATAAATACGATATCCACTCCTTGTGAGCGTGCTGTTTCCACATCTCTGGCTTCATCCCGCGGATAGCTGTCAAAATCTTCATTAGGGCCAAATTGAATCGGATTAACAAATATGCTTAATACCACGATATCGCTCTGTTGTCTGGCTGCCTGCATCAAGCTTGCATGACCTTGATGAAGATAACCCATTGTTGGTACCAGACCTACAACGGATGTATTGGACCTAATCGCTTGACGCTTCAAGCTTAGTTCCTGTCTTAACTCTGCGATTGTCCGTAATACTTTCATGAGTTACTCCCCACCTTTTCCTTGCGTTGTCCGCCGTACAGTTGATCCAAAACACCATCCGCAGCATTGAATACATGCTCTTCGGCCGGGAACGAACGATCTTTCACTTCTTTCACGTATGCTTCGATGCTGGTTCTGATTAATGTACCCACATCTCCATAGGTTTTGACAAAACGTTTGGGCGTATACGGAGAAGCGTATTGAACCACATCATGGAATACCAGTACCTGACCATCACAGCCTCGTCCTGCTCCAATTCCGATGGTAGGGATGGATAGTTCCTCCGAGATCGCCCGTGCAACTTCTTCCGTAACCAGTTCAAGCACAATACCGAACGCACCAGCAGCTTCCAAGGCCTTGGCTTCGTCCATCAGACGTTTCGCATCCGCTGCATCCTTGCCCTGAATGCGGTAACCACCAATCTGATTAACCGATTGAGGTGTCAGTCCGATATGTCCAAGAACCGGCACGCCTGCTTGCACGACTGCTCTGACGGTGTCCGCTATCTCAACTCCGCCTTCCATTTTAACCGCATGGGCATGCCCCTCTTGCATCAGTCGACGTACACCCTTAAGCGTCTCATCCACGCTGCCATGATACGTCATAAAAGGCATATCAGCCACAATAAATGTCTTCTCAGCACCGCGCACAACGGAACGTGTGTGGTACACCATGTCGTCGATGGTCACCGGAAGCGTCGAATTATAACCCAGTACTACATTGCCAAGTGAATCGCCGACCAGGATCAGATCGATACCTGCTTCCTCTGCTAGGAGTGCTGTTGGATAATCGTAAGCCGTTATCATGGTAAGCGGCACGCCATCCTGCTTATATTTTTTCATTTTCACAATATTCAATGCTTGTTTGTTCGCCATTTTCTCTCATGGCTCCTTTCTTCTTTTCAAATAAACGCAACAAAAAAACCTTTTAGTTTTCCACTAAAAAGTCCCGAAAAGTCAAAAAAGAGTCACTTGCGATCGTCCCTTCTGTCTCGGTCCTCTTCGGCTCAGAGCAGAATCCAACAACTCACTTAAACGTATTTCATTCTTGCACTGCGGTCTGCTTATATAAAACACATCAAAGCAGAACAAAGGTTACTGTTACGGGAGTGCAATTCGGTCTGCATTAGCCGATATCGCCTCACGAACACAGTATACCAAAGTTCTGCTCAAACTTCACGTCTTATGTTCATTTTACCAGTGAAAATTCGACAAATTGTTTATGATTTCCAGGAAATCTCACCAGAGATGATTAGTGTATGTTCTCCATCGTGCTTCTCCACGATAAGTGCTCCAGAAGGGTCAAGACCGATTGCCTTCCCTTCAATGACACCATGAGGATTCGTCACTGTAATCTCTCGATTCATCGATACGGACAGGGCCTCCCATAGGGCTGAGATTACGCCAAATCCTTCTTTTTGATACAAAAAATATAACTGTTCAAGCTCCGTCAGAATGGCAGCCGTTAGTTTGGTGCGATCTACGGATTGCCCCGTCTCCATCTTGAGTGAAGTAGCTATAGTTGTCAGATCTCCCGGATAATCCTCGGGATCAAAATTCACGTCAACACCTATACCTGCAATACAGTATCTGACTTCATGATCTTCCACCGTGGATTCAAGCAATATGCCACATACCTTGCGTCCATCAATCAACAGATCATTTGGCCATTTGATGCCTGCATCAGCTCCTGAACAAGCTCGAACGGCACGACATACAGCCACACCTGTTAATAAAGTTAGCTGCGGCGTGTGCTGAAGTGGTAGATCAGGGCGTAACAGAACACTCATCCAGATTCCTTTACCCGGAGGAGAGAACCACTGTCGACCGAAACGTCCTCTTCCTCCTGTTTGTTCTTCCGCAATGACCACAGCACCTTCTGCCTGCCCTTGCTCAGCTAGCTTGAGAACATCCCCTTGCGTAGACAGGGTCGAGGCCAACAAAACAGCCTTACGGCCAAATACGGTTGTATCCAGTGCCAATTGGAGGCCAGTAGCATCAATGCTATCCGGCTTCGTTACCAGACGGTATCCTTTGCGGGATACAGCTTCAAACTCATACCCCATGTCTCGCAACTTGTTCACATGTTTCCACACAGCGGTCCGACTGATGGACAGATTACGGCTAATCTCTTCACCCGATACGAATCGTCCTTCTGCATTTAATAACATATGTAACAGATCTTCATGTTTGGTCATCTTGAACCACCCGCTTCACTTCTGCACTTAGTGCTTCATGCTGATTCGCTATCGTTCCAATCGCTGTTTCTCGTAACAAATGTTTCATCAGTTGCCCCAGCCAAGGCCCGCCTTTGCGCTGCACCATTTGTAACACTTGTTCCCCTGTGATATCCAGCTCTTTCAAGTCATGCACAGAAATCGATTGACTCCATTCGGCTGCAAGCTCTTGAACCAAAACAACCTGCATTTCTGCCTGTTCGGATTGATTCCGCCATCCTGCTGGCAGTGTAGACTGTATTCTAAGCCAATCATCTGCCGCCTGAACACCACAAGCCAGAACAGTAACAATCCAATCGGAACGGAGACTGACCGTATCCTTCTGCTCCTGAACGGAAGTATGAATCAACTGCTCCACCTGAAGGACCCCTGTTATACGAGAACGATGTTCATTGGAGAATGTCCACTGACGTAATAATACGTCTGCTTCGTCCTTGCTATAACCGCCAGCAATCAGAATAAGTGACCAACGGAGCAACACATGCTCACCTGACAGCTGTTCCAGATTGGATAACAACATCTTGTTGAATCGGGCCGAGCTTATCGGCGCTTTGATATGCGCAAGCGCATTACTTCTGTATAGCAGTTCCAACCCTCTTAATGGATGCGGTCCCGACATCATTTTTACCATCTCGGTCCGTACCCGTTCCATCGCTATATGTTGAAGCAGGTCCTTCTGCCTTACAAGACCCTTCCACGTATTATGAGCAATTTTGAAATCGAATACCGATGCAAACCGGACACAGCGGAGCATCCGCAGTGCATCTTCACCAAATCGTTCCATCGCAGAACCTACACATCTGACTCGCTCTTCCTTGATATCTGTCTGTCCACCGAACGGGTCAACGATTGTCCCAGTGACGTCCATGGCAAGAGCGTTCATCGTGAAGTCACGCCGCTGTAAATCTTCCTTGATATCCTGAACAAATTGAACTGCAGCAGGTCTGCGGTTATCCTGATATTCGGACTCTGTTCGAAATGTGGTCACTTCAAAGTAATAACCGCCTGAACGAACGGTAACCGTACCGTGCTGCAAACCTGTAGGAATACAATCGTCAAACCGTTCCATGACTTGCTGAGGAGAAGCAGATGTCGTGATATCCATATCGTCTACAACTCGTTCCAGCAATTCGTCACGAACGCAACCACCTACCCAATATGCCTTGTAGCCATGTTTGTTTAATGTTGTGAGTACATTCTCACTTTGCCTTGCCATTTCACGATCAACCTGTGTCCATTGAACCACCACATATCACCTCTTCTCTTGCCTGTTGTGGTATCCACAGTATGATTTCGTCTAAGAAATGATTAACCGCAAATCGGCTTCAGATTCGGAACTTCCCTTCCCAACACCCGGTAATATATCTGTTCATATTCATGCCGAATAGCATCATTGCAAAAGTCGTGATGCGCGCGCTGAAGACATGCTTCCCTGAACTCAGCAGCCAAACGATCGTCCGTCAATAAACGGATGGTGTTCTCGGCCATGGATTGTGTATCCCCAATCGCGGATAAGAATCCCGTCTTACCATGTAAGACCAGTTCCGGAATTCCTCCGGCCTGTGAACCGATCGTGGGTACGCCACAAGCCATTGCTTCGAGCGCCACAAGTCCGAAACTTTCCTTCTCCGATGGAAGCATCAACACGTCAGCCATGGAAATGACCTGAGCAATGTCATCCTGTTTGCCAAGGAAATGAACTTTATCATTCAAGCCGAGATCATTAATCTTCCATTGCATCTTCGGCAAATCAGGTCCTTCACCAACAAATAACAGTTTGGCAGGAACCTGCTCCTGCACCTGACGGAAGACCTCTACCACATCCTGAGTTCTCTTCACCGGTCGGAAATTGGAGATGTGCATTAATATTTTTTCGTCGGGCGCAGCAAAGTCTCTTCGCAGACTCGCAGCATCCCGAGGATAATATATTCGTTTGTCAATAAAATTATAGGTTAGATCGATTGGGCGCTGAATATCCAGCAATTCGACCGTTTCCCGAATCAAATCTTGTGATACGGCAGTAACCGCGTCACTTTCATTAATGGCCAGACGGATCAGATCCTTCAGAGATTCATCCTGAGCCAGAACCGTAATATCCGTTCCATGTAACGTGGTAACCACTTTAAGGCCGTCCCCTACCATTTGTTTCGCAAGAAAGGCACATACTGCGTGTGGAACGGCGTAATGAACATGCAGCAGATCCAGCTGCTGTGACTTAGCCACCTGAGCCATCTTTGTTGCCAGTGAAAGGTCATACGGAGGGTAACGGAAAACATAATAATCATTTACTTCAACTTCGTGATAAAAAATATTTTTCTGGAACGTACCCAGTCTGAACGGGATACTGTTGGCAATAAAATGAACCTGATGCCCCTGTTCGGCAAGTAATTTGCCCAGCTCCGTTGCGACAACGCCAGACCCGCCGAGGGACGGATAACAGGTGATGCCGATTTTTAGCTTTTTATCCATCCTGTGGACGCTCCTTTGATCTCCCGCTTCATGCAGGTTGATATCTTGCAATGGAATAATGAAACCCTTCGTTTCATTAAACGTAAAATGTAAAATCGTTTATTGGGCACCCGAGCCAAATTGATGAACCACGTAAGGTGTAATTGTAGCAAAACCTTCTGCAAACGGGATGAGACTACGCTGTCCGAGCAAGGAATCACGGGCTCTTACACGTTCAATATACCCTTGATTCAATGGCGTTGAGACCGCTCCGTCTCCCAGTTCGAATTGGGAACGATAAGAGAGCAATGAAGCTTCTTTATGCTCATAGTGTTCCGTAATATCGACAATCAAATCCGTAGGCCCGATGTCATTAATAAAGTAAAAATAAAGTTCCTTCACCTGCACGGCAGGCATGTCCGGCATGTAGTTGCGAAGCTTGGCGTTAAATACAGCCTCCTGCACAAGCTTACTGCAATTGACATGATCCGGATGACGATCTTCCCAATACGGAGCAAACACCATCCGAGGGGCATGACGTCGTATCTCAGCCGTCACCGCCTGTACATGTTCAGGCGTAAGATATAAGCCACGATCAGGAAGCCCCAGATTCGTTCGACACGAAAGACCGAGGACGCGGGAGGCTTGCTCCGCTTCCTCGGTTCTGCGCTCTACTGTTCCGTTGGAAGACATCTCAGCACGAGTCAGATCACACACGCCTACTTTCAAGCCGGCAGCGGTATGTTTGGCAATCGTTCCACCCATACCAATCTCCGCATCGTCTGCATGTGCTCCAAAGATGAGAATATCCAGACTCATTCGGAATCACCTGAATTCAATCCAGCCTCCGGCTTGTACTTATGTACCAGCTCTCTCCAGGCAAAATCACCACGATCCAGAGCCTTAACCAGAATCTCAGCGGTTGCGATATTCGTGGCAAGGGGAATTCCCTGCACATCACAAAGACGTAACAACGCATTGATATCCGGCTCATGAGGTTGTGCCATCAGTGGATCTCGCAGGAAAATAATCAGATCCATCTCATTTTGCGCAACCAAAGCTCCAATCTGCTGATCTCCGCCCAGTGGGCCTGATTCGAATCGATGAATCTTCAGAGATGTTCCTTCCATAATACGAAGGCCTGTTGTTCCTGTAGAATATAATTGATGGTCCGTAAAAACAGGCTCATATGCCGTCACGAAGTTAACCATCTCTTCTTTTTTACGATCATGGGCGATAAATGCTATTTTCAACATGACAATCTCCTTTAGTCGATAAAGTGGTCAAATCCGTAGATCATTCCTGTATACTCCATAACCTTTTGCACACCAATCTTAACACCAGGCATATAACCTGCGCGCTCGTAGGAGTCATGCCGAATTTTGAGTGACTGTCCATAGTCTCCGAAAACAACTTCCTGCTGCGCGAATACGCCAGGCAATCGTACACTGTGAATTCGGAAGCCATTGTAATACCCGCCCCGTGATCCTTCAATCGTTTCTTCCTCATTTGGATTACCTTGACGAAGTTCTTCCCGATTGGCAGCAATCAGTTCCGCTGTTTTGATCGCAGTTCCGGAAGGAGCATCCAGCTTCTGATCCCCGTGATATTCGATAATCTCCACATTTGGCATATGTTTGGCAGCCTGTGCTGCGAATCGCATCATCAAAATGGCACCAATCGAGAAGTTAGGGGCAATAAGCCCTCCAATTCCTTTGTCCTGGCACTGCTTGTCCAACTGTTCGATCTGCTCCGGCGTGAAGCCGGTAACACCCATGACAGGTCTGACTCCATGACGGATCGCGATCTCAGTATGTGCAAACGCAAATTGTGGTACTGTAAAATCAACCATAACCTGCGGTTTTGTTTCGGCAAAAGCCATTTCGATATCATCAGTCACCAGCACCCCACACTCTGGCAAACCAACAAGGGTTCCTGCATCCGTGCCTGCTCCGGAGCGGTTGACAGCCGCTGCAAGCTCCAATTCCGGGTCCTGAAGTACCAATTTCACAACTTCACGGCCCATACGGCCAGCCGCTCCGATCACGGCAACTCTGATTACTTCACTCATATTGACTGCATCTCCTCGCTATGTTGGATCATATCGTTGAATCCATTTCTACTCAAAAGAAATCTTTGCAAAATGAATTCTTATTGAATGGATTTCATACGTTGCTTGATTTCCTGTAACATCTGATGCAGTTGCCCATTCTGCGGATCCATCAAAATCGCCTCACGCAGCGCCTGAATTGCATATTCAAATTCATTCAAATCACTGTAAGCCAGCGCAAGCATAACATGAGCTTCCACTGAGAGCGGATCAAGTTGGACCGCTTCTTGCAGAAGCGTAGACGCTTCCACATAGCGCTCCTGTGTTGCAGTACCCGCCTGCTCCAACAGCAACTTCGCTCTGGAGGTCAATTGTTTTGCTTCCAACGTCTGCAGATGCAAAATATACTCTTCTGTTCCTGGCGACAATTCAACCGACTTGCGTGCATATTCAAGCGCCGGAACCAGATGTTTGCTGCGGGCGTGTGTAATGGAACAGCGATAATATAACTCCGCATGTTTTGGATAAGCGTGAATGGCTGACTCGAACCAACGAATCGCCTGCTCAAAATCATTTTGTAATATACAGCGATAAGCCTGCTGCATATATTCTTCCGGTTTCATCATTAAGCTGACCCTCCCCGATCGGGTGATGGTACAGCATATGTAATCTACGCCTAATCGGTGTTTTTGGGAGTCCACCGATTGGCATCGCGGGTGTTAAATTTATGCATGACTTTATCGTGCGCCTCAGCCAGATCAATTCCCAGTGAGTTCGCAAAACAAATCGTGATAAATAAAATATCTCCAAGCTCAAGTTCAATGGAATTGGCTGCTTCGGAAGATTTCTTCGGCTTCTCGCCGAATTCATGATTCACTTCTCTGGCGAGCTCCCCAACCTCTTCAGACATCCGGGCCAACATGGCCAGAGGACTGAAATACCCCTCCTTGAACTGGGAGATATACTGATCAACCTCACGCTGCATTTCTGCGATGCTTTTCTCCATGAGAACGGATTCTCCTTTTGAAATGATGTCGTATTTGTTCCTAATAATATCAGTTATTTAGATTCACTTCCACCATCATCATCTACAAATCATTTTTAAAGAATCAATAAACAGGTATACTAGATGGGAATGATTGCTTCTTCATTCTAATTTATCTACAGCGAGGGATCTTATGAGCACTGCCAAAACCTGGATTCAAGTTAAACTGGTTCTTCCCATCGTGCTGGGTACAACCTTATATGCCTTTGGGCTCCTCTATTTTATTATCCCCAATCAGCTTATGGAAGGCGGCCTTACTGGGGTTACGGTGCTGATCAATTACGCTTTTGGCATCTCACCTTCACTTACAACCTTGATTCTGAATGTTCCCCTCTTTCTGATCGGGCTCAAAATTTTGGGCGGCAGACAGATGATCTATACGGGTATCGGAATCGGGGCACTAACCGTTTTTCTATGGTTGTTTGAGAAGTTGATTCATCTGGGCTGGATTGAACCATTACATACCGAGAATGACTTACTGTTAGCTGCACTATATGCAGGTGTCACCCTTGGAGCCGGTCTTGGCATTGTATTCCGTTGGGGTGGAACGACGGGCGGTTCAGACATCATCGCTCGTATTCTCAACCGCAAGTATGGATGGAGTATGGGCCGAGTATTACTGGGCATCGACTTCGTCATTATCGGGCTCTCTCTCATCTACATCCCCAAAGAAAAAATTCTGTACACGCTCGTAGCTGTATTTATCGCCTCTAAAGTCATCGACTTTATTCAGGAAGGTGCATATTCTGCCCGGGCATTTATGATCATTAGTGACCATGCGCCCGAGATTGCTGAGCAGATCACACGGGATATGGATCGTGGCGTTACCCTCATTCCAGCCATTGGCGCGTACTCTAAACAGGCCAAACACATGGCCTACTGTGTGATCTCCAGGCAAGAGTTCAGGCGTCTGCAGACCATTGTACGTGCCATTGACCCCAGAGCTTTTGTCATCATCAGCGATGTTCACGATGTACATGGAGAAGGTTTCAAAGAAAGCTGATATAACACAGAAACTACAAGAAAACCTCTTTTTACATGAAGAGCCGTTAGCGTGGCTGTTCATGTGGAAAGAGGTCTTTTTTTATATACCACTTATAGACCAGGATCAAGTTCATATCCGATTAGCGCCGAAAAGGAAAAATCCCCTGCTGCTGCGCACGATATTTTCGATATCCGGCGTAACTTAACGTCGCCACAATGACCGAACTAATGAGCAGTCCGGCTGCCCTGCGATCAGGGCCTTGTACAAAAGGTACAAAGGCACTCTCGTCCTTCTCGCGACCAAATAACTGGTTTACCAGTTCCTCCCCATGGCCCACCATGCTCTTTAACTGAGCCAGATCAGGTTGCTTGGCAGCGGTAAGGCCTTTGGTATGAGATAACCAGGCGTCCATCTGAGCAATCTCATACGGTTCACGGCGAATCAGTGCGGCAGGACGAATCGTCTCATAATGCTCCTCCAGAACGGTGTAACGGTTTGCCAGTACGGCCGCAGTTTGCCCTTGATTTGTAGCAGCGGATAAAGCGTCCAGATCGTTTTTCACAATTTTATAATACTGAAGCCATAAAGGCTTGGTTGGATTCGCGAGACTATCTGCTGCAAGTCTGAGTTTGGCAGAGGACTGCTGAAGAGAAGCATCGTCATTTTTCACCTTCACAACGGCTTGTTTCACTTCAACAATGGTTTCGGACAAGGCGTGAATGCCCTCAACTGTCGTTTGTCCCTCAAAGGAAATATGCTCCAGACTTTTACTGATACGCAGAATGCTGCCTCGCACTTCTTCAATATTATTCTCGAGCGCCTGTCGATACAATATGGCTGCTTCCTCATTCAGTTGTGCAATTGAATTGCTTGTGGACACTTGCTGATCTGAATTCAAATTCAATGCTTCACTTTGCGCGGATACACGATATGCTAAGTTCGTCCAAAGCAACAGAGCCATGAACGATACCACCAGTAAGCCAGTTTTGATCCCAAACGTTCTCTTCATGGACATCCCTCCCACCACCAATGTATGGCGGGGGACAGTTCATTAGAACAAGCTCAAGATCGGATATTAGGTTCGTTTCGCTTGTCTTAAAGCCAGCCACGCGCACAGAATGCTTACCAGTGTCAGTCCGAATGTGAAATTACGCACACCATCTACATGATCATAGAGGGATGCGGGTAACCAAGGGTAAATATCATATGTATAATCCATCGTATCATTCAATAGTGTCCAGAGACCTGCAACGACAAGGGAAGCCCAGCGGAAGCCGAAAAAGCGTACATAAATAAGAGCTTCAATGGCCATCGCACTATGCGAAGCAATCAACATCCAGTCTTGCCAGTGCTGTGTACCACCTTGCATCCAGCCAGCGAAAATAATGGATACGGCCCACACGCCATATTTCACAGATGTGACCACGGCAAGCGCCTGAATCACATGTCCGATCCGTTTGATAATGATGGACCGTGGTGGGTACAAGACCCATAACAATGCTAAAGTAAAAAACAAACTCGCTGTTGGACTATCTGGCACAAATACGATCTGCCACACCGGCTGCTCCGCCAGCGTCAATTTCATTTGCTCCCCGTACCAGATGTATCCGTATACCGTTCCTACCGCATTACACCAAAATAATAGCCACAGGAAATAACGATTGGTCAGAAATTCCCTACTCCAGAAATACGATAAAGCCACATTCCCTGCCCCTTCCTTGATCATATATTGCGCACGATACAGTGCTGTCCAAAAAAACACTTCAAAAAAACCTGACCGCATAAACGATCAGGTTTCATTGGTTATTTCGATTTTACTGTTCTGCTTTCTGTTTCGCAAGCCATTCGGTCAGATGAGTAATCTCTTCATCCGTTACACCTTGAGCAATCGCTTGATCGTACATCGCAGGCATCTCGTTATAACCTTCTTTGATAATAGTCAGAATCTCTTCCTGACTGTGCTTGTCACCCACACCCCGAAGTGAAGGTCCACTTGCGCCCTTCATATCAGCCGCATGGCAGCCAATACAACCGGCCTTCTTGTACGTTTCCATTGCAGGATCATCCTGCTCCACGATCGCAACTTCCTCTTGCTGTCCGGGTGCGTTGGAAACTGGTGGGAGCCCCTGTTCACGCCTCTCCAGTGCTTCTTCTTCACGTTGAATATGCTCAGGCTTCTGTCCACTTGCTTCCAACTCATGCTCGTAATGTGTCCACGCTACATTCGTCAGATAGAATACAGAAATGACCGACAAAATCATCAGTGATGAAGCAATGGGGCGTTTATAGAAACGCCTCTCCTTACCTGTGTCCAGGAATGGTGCCAGCAGCAAAGCTCCAAAAGCGACTCCGCTGACTCCCAGTACCCCGAGCAGAACGTAATCGCCCGATGCGTATGGATACTTCAAGTACTGATACAGAAAAAGGAAGTACCAGTCCGGCATGGGTATAACGGATGCGCTTGGATTGGCCGGATACCCCAAAGGTGCAGGTTCTGAGATCGTTAGTACCAGAATCCCCACCAATACAACGACACCAACCATCCATTCTTTCAGCAGGAAGTTGGGAATAAAGGCTTCTGATTTGCCGGGATACGCCGTGTAATCAGGCGGGGTAATAAATCCCGCCCCTTTACGGACCCGTGAATCACCGACAAAGATAACCTTTTCCTCATCATCCTTCTTATGTCCGTGAGCCATTGCGATTCCTCCCTTCTCAGTTTATAGTGGTCCCGAAATGCCCTGTCTGCGGATCATGATAAAGTGTCCGACCAGAAGCACCAGAAGCACAGCGGGGAGGAAGAATACGTGCAGGGCAAAGAATCGGGTTAGTGTCTGTGCACCAACAATCGTACCGCCTTGCAGGAATTCTTTAATAATCGGTCCCAGCCAAGGAACCGTATTGGCAATCTCCAGTGTTACTTTTGTTGCAAAATAGGCTTTGTTATCCCATGGCAACAAGTACCCTGTCAGCCCCAGGCCCAACATGACGAAAAAGATCAGCATGCCGACAACCCAGTTCATTTCACGCGGTGCCTTGTAAGAGCCTGTAAAGAACACACGCATCGTATGTAAGAACATCATTACGATAACCAGACTGGCTCCCCAGTGGTGCATGCCGCGAACAATTTGGCCGAAGGCTACTTTGGTCTGCAGATACTCCACACTTGCGTAGGCATTGATAATATCAGGTACGTAATACATGGTCAGGAACATGCCTGACAAAATCTGAATAACAGTAATAAAGAACGTCAATCCACCAAAGCAGTACACGAATGCGGAAAAGTGATGAGCCGGATTTACATGCTCTGGAACTTCATGATCCGCAACGTCCCGCCAGATTGGCGTGATGTCGAGACGCTCGTCAATCCAGTCATAGACATTTTTAAACATCTGCGTTCACGCCTCCTAATTCACTCGGGTGTTCGGAACAATGTCGCCCAGATATACCCAACCCTGCTCTTCCTTGACTACGTACTCATCCAGCGGTTTGGGGGCTACGGCAAGATTCTTCCCTTCCTTGTCATAGTGCGCGCCATGGCAGGGGCAATGATACTCGTCAGGGTACTGCTTGTCACTATTCCAGCCTACTGTACATCCCAGATGTTTACAGATAGGTGAGAGTGCATAAATTTTACCCTGCTCGTCTTTGCGAATCCACGCCACTAACGATGCATTACTCAGATACCAACCATCCTGTTGTTTAAGTTCAAAGGTGAATTCTTGAGGCTCATTCGTAATTTTGCTGATTTCAGCTACTTTGACAGAGGTGCCTTCTCCCTTATGTTGCAAAATCGGGTCCACCGCAAAACGGACCATAGGAAGGATTGCACCGGCGGCCATGTAGGCTGTAGCTCCACCAAGCGTGTACGTCAAGAACTGCCTGCGTGACATCTCCATGCGGCTTGGCAATTTCAATGAAGCTTCGTGGTCATGCTCACTGCTCATACTGTCTCCAACCCCCTTTTTCAGCCAACTCTCTCAAACGTTTTCATTTTCATAAATTCCACGACTTACTAGAACATACATAATCATATAGTAGCCCTAGAACACCGTCAAGAATTTGTCACACATTTTTAAGGTTCAATTGTAAGCGTTATTAAAAAATTGTTGGTAAATTGTCACATTTGTCGCTAAAAACTATTTTTTCCACAACTCTCGTATCTTTTCCCCTACAAATCTCGCAATCCCTTCTTCTCCAACCTCATGAGTTAAGACGGACCGACTCAAAACCAGATCAGCAGCTGGAATGTCCATGCCATCTAAATGACCATCTGATGTCATAATAACCACATATTTGAATCCTGAAGATTTAAGCTGTGCGGACAAGGAATTTAATGTCATTGACAATTCCGAATTAGCATAATGAAAGGCTGGATAAGTCATGATTCTCCCTTTGAAAGGAATTTCGACCAGATCCAGAAAATCTCTCAGCCGCTCCAATGCCTCGGTAGCTTCAACTGGCGACTGCTCACCGCTAATAGCTGTGTATGGAATAAGGCATGTATCCAGATAGAGTTGCAGTTCAGCCCAGCTGTCTTGAGTCATCTCACTGAATTTCAATTCCCTATATCCCCTCTCTATCCATTTTATTCCCATATTATATATGACCATATCTTATAAATCCAGACATTCATTTCAGAGTTACACATATCAAAAAAGGAAATACGCCTCTGCGCATTCCCTTTTATCTCAGAAAGGATATATTTTGCCTATCAGTTTATGGCCCTCAGTTCATCCGTCAGACTCCGGAAAGCTACTTCGTCTCCGGTAGCTAACGCTTTATCGATTTCCAAATAGAGCTTCTCGCTGCGCTGTTTGCGAAGCGCTTCGTCCCAAACCATCTCAGCTGCCAGCCCCAACATGACTTCATACGTAACTTTCATTTTATCCAATAGGATGCACCTCCAAAACGGATTTAAGAGCTCCTATATTCTTTTCCTTTGGTAACATAACCCAGTGAAGTTCTGGACATCCGCTCCAGATCGGCATCAGTCAGCTCACGTATCACTTTGGCAGGTGTCCCCAAAGCAAGAGTATAGGGCGGAATTTTACTATTCTCAGTAACAACAGAACCGGCTCCAATCAGCGTATATTCGCCAATATCGGCTCCATTCAGCAGAATGGCGCCCATGCCGATTAATGATCCTGTTCCAATAGAACAACCATGAATGATCGCTGTATGTCCTACTGAGACATCATCTCCCACAATCAAAGGTTGATCAGTATTGACATGCCCGACAACGTTATCTTGAATATTACAGCGCTTTCCAATGATAATAGGAGCCAAATCAGCCCGCAGGACTGCATTGAACCAGACGGAAGACCCTTCTCCCATTCTCAAATCACCGATCAGTTTTGCACCTTCAGCCATATATACTGAAGGGTGTAACTGAGGTTGTAGACCTTTGTATGGAATTATCATTATTATCACTCCTTAATTTGGGAGTGATTTTAGCAACTTGTCCTTCACTTGTCAAACATAATAGGCGTAATGTCTCCTGAGATGGAGCGACAGGATGCAGCAAGACGTGTGCCCCAGGCTGTCATTTGTATCGTCCGGCCTTCCTCATGTTCCCCAATACGGAC
The DNA here is from genome assembly GCF_014842675.1 of Paenibacillus sp. CFBP 13594. NCBI lineage: Bacteria > Bacillati > Bacillota > Bacilli > Caryophanales > Paenibacillaceae > Paenibacillus > Paenibacillus sp. CFBP 13594. The sequence continues at coordinate 164,164 of NZ_JACYVQ010000001.1, read as the reverse complement.
CATGCCAAGATGCAACATCATTTTAACAATTCTGTTATCATAAATGGCCTCGGCCGTATCATAGTAAAACGGCTGAATGAACGGACCGATCTGACGAAACAGCGACTCGGCGGTTGACCATTCCTGGGCACATTCGCCTGTCCAATACACAATAGAGGACAGATTGGGAATAGCACCTTTATACAATCTTAACCAAAACCTAAATAGCTGTATCATTTCGGCTGTTTTCTCAGCTGCCAGCTTGTCTTCTCCAGCTGGTGATAACTTCAGCGTGCCTTGCTCCTCACGAACCAGCCGATGGTGAAATGCATAGTCGTAGAGAAGTGCGAAACGGTCCGGGTAATCCTTGAAGGAACGGCCATATCCGAATCTCCATCCACCTTTGCCCACCAATTCCTCACTAATGTGAAGATGCTCCATAATCTGCTGTTGAGAGCGACGGTACATCATGCCTTCGGCGTTAAGGGCAATTTCGTGCTGCTGGACATACTGCAGGAACAACTTGAGATCATCCGCTAAGAGATGATATTCATCCCGATACATGGGTGGTTCCGTTGTTTTGGTAATCCCTGCTCGCAGATGTGTGGATAACACATCCCTGAATCTTAATTTCAGATCCTGGGGTACCTGATACAAATACCTGGTCTGCTGCGTTGTCCCATTGAACAACCATCCACTCTTATTAAAGCGAACGATGAGATCACGTGGACTCGCGCCAGCCTCACTCTCCTTTTTGTCCATCGATTGACGGGCTATGGCAATGAGTTCTTCCATACCATAATACTGGCGAGGATCAAACAACAAGTTGTTCAAAAAGCGCTGATCTGCTTGATTCAGTTGACGTACCTGCTGCTCAAAAAAGGGTCTGCTGCCCAATGTAGTGAGAATACTCTGGATGAGTTCATGTTTGGAATTGGGCTTGCATTCACATTGGTAATAGTCTGCTATTCGATTAAGCTGGCCAATATCGGCAAAAGTAAGCATATCCGCTAGATTCATGGGTCCATCGCCTCGCCCGTTAACTACTTCGACTGTTAATTCGGAGCCTGAAATAGTTTGGTTTTGTAAACATCGTTGACGGAATTCCCATAATCTAAACCTCTTTTTGGAAATCTTTTATGTTTTAAACCATACTATGCCCCGAGTTGGTCAATCAGAAGAAAAATGAGAGGTTTGAAATCATATAAAGTCTTTATTTCCCCATAAAACGCAAAAAAACAACCCAAGTTGGATTACTTAGGTTGTTTCGCTGTGTCCAAAGACAGATGTCGTGTGCAATTATACAACAGCGGACTCCAGTCATCACGTTCCTTTTCCAGGATCGTCAGTGACAGGTTTCCAATCCGTTCTGTATACCGATCTTTAAACAAGGCTGTTAACAGGTTGGCTAAGAAAGCTCCGTGAGTGACAATGAGTACGTTTTGGTCCGGATAGGCAGACCATAGATCTTCCAGAAACGCCAGTGCACGAATCTGGATATCCGCTATCTGCTCCTGTCCCAAGTCCAATGTCTCCCAGGCTTGGCCCCAACGGGCAACCCGTTCTTCTGAAGTCAGACCTTCAATCTGACCAAAAGCCCTTTCTTTCAACCGTGCGTCCGGCTCAAGCAAAGGTACATTCAACAGCTTGGAGATAATCTCCCCTGTTTCCTGTGCCCGCGATAATCCACTTGTGATGATATAGTCCCATTGGTATTCTTCCTTCAGCAGACGTCTTCCCAGGCGCTCTGCCTGTTCACGACCTTCTCCATTCAGAGGAATATCCGTCTGACCCTGTATACGGCCCGCCGCATTCCAGTCTGTAAGACCGTGACGAATAAGCCCGATTCGCACTTACATCCCTCATTTCTCCACACGGCGAATGAAAGGTTATTACCTATGCACTCGCACCTTGTTTGCGTTTATTCGTTGTTCGATGCATACGTCCAAGAGAAAATAACGCCATTCCTATTGCAAGTAAAGAGAGTGCCATCCAATACTGCGGATAAGCGGGTCCCATGCTCACAACAAAAGGTTCTATGATACTTCCTCTGTCCGCTCCAGTCATGTTGTAATGATACATTCCAGAGGACGATGGTCCGCTTCCGGCAACCCCTGTCTCCAGAATACCCGTAGTAACAACTTTGGTTTGCTCAGCTTCTGATACGTCTGGCTTAAACATTGCCATATACAGAAAGCTGCATAAAAAAATAGCCAGGAACGCGGCAATCCACAAAGACATATGCTTGCGGATCACAGCAGAGAAACGATTAACCTTTACCTCTTCCGGCAGTAACCATGGAGACTCCGCGTAGATCCGGTCCATCACGTTACGGTTCACTCTCTCTGCTTGTTGTTCTGTCACTGGAACCGGAATGCTGTGCAGCAAGATCTGAGCTTCTTCCCAGACCTCAAACTGCTCGGAGCACTCTTCACAACCAGCGAGATGAGCATGAAATGCAATCCGCTGAGGATGAGTTTCCGGCAAGTCCCAGACCAGTGCAAACAGTTCCTGGGCTTCATTGCAATTCATCGGTTCTTCATCCCTTCATATGGCTCGTACACCGGTTCGAAGAAATAAGGTTCCAATTGAGTTTTTACGCTTGATCTTGCTCTGAATAATAGCGATTTCACAGAACTGACGCTCTGCCCAAGAATATTCGCAATCTCTTGGTAGTCTAGTTGATCATACTCACGGAGTATAATCGCAGAACGCTGCTTCTCCGGTAAATTGTTAATCGCATCCCTAACCAGCATCACCCGCTCGCTGCGTAGTACAGCATACTCCGGTGTATTCTCCGAAGGAGCAACGGGAACAATCCCGCTCTCTTCAAGTGGGACATTTCCGCTGCGCTGTTTGCGAAGCTCACTCAGTACCGTATTTCTCGCAATGGTATATAACCAGGTTGAGAATGAGGCATCCACCTCACGGAAAGAGTGCAGACTGCGGAACGCCTTATAGAAAGTCTCAGAACAGAGATCTTCCGCAAGCAGCTCCATATTGGAACTTTTCAACATATGATATACGAAAGCCAGTATTTTACGCTGATAACGACTCATCAGCTCGGAATATAACTCCAGGTTACCTTCCTTGATCTCTCGAATCAACTGGGAATCCGTCATTTGAGTGCGACCCCTCCTCGCCCATCCATGTGCTTCTCCCCGTTCGACTCTATCCATGTATTACCGAACAGGCACAAAAAAGTTGCGGTTCTCACCGCATATAAAAAGCGTTCAGCGCCATAACTGGCCTTCCCGCCAAATTCCCCTATGTAATGGCAATTTCCCCAACGTTTCTACATTAACAGTATTTATTGTACAACGGTCTGCATCATCCTGGCAAATCCATTGGTATTCACAAAACCCGACCTGTCATTCATATGCGGTCATTTTCACGTTCATGACTTCATTTTGAGCCTTTTTGGTAAGCCTTGCTTATATAGACGGACAACATACCGAAAAGGTTACAAAAATGTGATATTTATTTGATCTAAGGTATCCTAACAGATTAAGGAGGGAGATGTAAATAGAGGATGTAAGTTTAAATGTAACTTTTAACATATCAATACCTTTCCCATAACTTTTTAAGACAAAAAAAAGACCGCTTACATAAGCGGCCATTGCTCACGTGGAGCAATACAGTTATTGGATAGGAGTGGAGAGAAACCATACTGTACCCTTATTATATGTATACGTTTTCATTTTGTCAACACTTTCAGTAAAATTGTTTGAATTAATTATATCTTTCGGTAATTCAGGATAATACATCCTTTTTTTCTGTGACTGAAAATCAAATAAGAACTCCTATATAACCTTACAAAAAAGAGGGCTTTCGCCCTCTTTCTCGTCTTATATCCACACTTGATAGCCTAAGGAATCCAATAACGTCTTGGCTCGTTCCATATCTTCTTCCTGACGGAAAGACAGACGCATAATGCCCGGCACATCCACCCGGTTTTCGATAATCTCCAAGTTGCTCAAGTTGATATCATTTGCTCCAAGCTCAGTTGCGATCTTACCGATCATACCCGGTGCATCCTGAACATCAGTATACAGATCAAATAACGGCGATATCATGCCTTTGCGTCGTTCTGGTAATATACTGCGGAACTCGCGGGCCTGACGGAATGCCTCCTCTATACCTTCACCGTTCTTATGCTCCAGCATATCCGTAAAGGCCGTCATCTGGCTATTCCAGTCCTTAAGCAAGCCCAGCAGTACATCACGGTTGCTAAGCAAGATATCTCTCCACACAATCGCATCACTGGACGCAATCCGGGTGATATCCCGGAAACCACCTGCAGCCAGCATTTTATACAGTGGATTCGACTCATTATATTCACGCACCTGATTCACCAGCGCAACAGCAATAACATGTGGCAGATGACTAATCGCCCCCACGATGTCATCGTGCAGCAGAGGCTCCACACGCACGATCTGTGCCCGCGTATACGCAAGCAGCTCAGACAACCTGCTATAGGCTTCCTCAGGTACATGTTCTGAAGGAGTCAAGACATAGTATGCATTCTCAAATAACACGGCTGAGGCCGCATCTACGCCTGCGCGCTCCGACCCCGCCATAGGGTGACCACCAATGAAGTAAGCGTCAGTCAACCTCACATGCTCGGCACAAGCGGCAATGGAAGCTTTAGTGCTTCCTACGTCCGTGATGATACATCCTTTTTTCAATGGCAGCTTGGAGAGCTTTTCGAAATAGGATTCAAGCAAACCTACGGGAACGCACAAAAAAATAAAGTCGGCATCCTCTACCGCTTCTTCCAGAGAGAGCGTAGCATCATCCACTACACCGCTCGCTATGTACTTGTCCTTCAGTTCATCCAAGTGGGCGTAGCCCATCACGGTTACACCTGGCTTGCCTTTGAAGCAGAGCGCCAGTGAACCGCCGATGAGTCCTACACCAATCATTGCAATTTTTAGTTTCATGGGTCCTCACTCTTTCATCGCCAGTATTAAGGGCGTGTTACCGCCTTCTCAGCCAGCGTGTTCTCCAGTGCCGTGACAAATGCACGGTTCTGTTCTGATGTTCCGACGGACACACGAATGTAAGTTGGATATACGTGGAATCCTGAGCGAACGATAATGCCTTGTTTGAGCAAAGATTGGAACGCAATTGCCGAAGGCATATTCAGATCAACCATAATGAAATTACCCTGTGAAGGGAAATACGACAATCCGAGCCGTGTAAATTCATTTTGCAGGTAATCCCGATCCGTTGCATTCCGCTTCGAGCACTCTTGAACAAAATCCTGATCCAGTAGTGCAGCGGTTGCAGCAACCTGTCCAAAACGTGAGGTGTTAAACGGTTCACGTACACGGTTAATCAAATCAATAATTTCGGGACGTGCAATACCATATCCGATCCGAAGCGAAGCCAAACCGTAAATTTTGGAGAATGTCCGCAGGATGACCAAGTTCGGATACCGTTCGATCAATGGTATACTTTGCGGGTATGCTTCATCGGTTACGAATTCATAATAAGCTTCGTCCAGTATGACCATCACATGAGCAGGCACACGGTCCATAAAGGCTGTAAGTTCCTGCTCGGAGATAATCGTACCTGTTGGATTATTTGGATTACACACCCATACTGCTTTGGTTTTGTCGTTAATTTGCGCGAGCATCGCGCTCAGATCATGCGTGCCATCTTTCAGAGGTACTTCGATGGACACGGCACCCTCAATATCTGCATTGCTTTTATATACAGAAAATGTCTGATCTGCCATGATGGTCTCGTCACCCGGCAAGAAGAAAGCTCTCGTGATCAAAGCAATAATCTCATCGGAACCACAACCAAATATTAAGTTGTTCCGTTCAACGCCAAGATGCTTGGCAAGAACTCCCGTCAGCTCAACTGAGCTACCGTCTGGGTATATGCTTATATTAGTCATTTCTTTCGTAATGGCTTCCAGGGCGGCAGGAGAACTGCCGTACGGGTTTTCGTTGGAGGCCAGCTTGATGACTTGTTCAAGCCCCAGTTCACGTTTCACTTCTTCAATCGGTTTGCCCGGCTGGTACACAGGCAGATTGACAATCTGGGATTTCGGTTTCAACCCGACCGCCTCCTGTTATTGAAATAATGTTAGACACGAATCAGCCTGCACCTCATGTGTCCAAAAGATGTCCTTCAGGACATCTCTATCCCTTTAATTGTGCCACAAAGTTGCGAATTTGCAACAGTCCCGTTGCACGCGTATCCGGATTTTCAAGCAGAGGAATCGCATCTTCCACTTGACGAACAATGGCACTACCTACAACAACGCCATCGCAGATGCGGGAGAAATGTGCCACCTGCTCATGACTGGAGATACCAAAACCTACCGCTACAGGGAGGTCTGTCAGACTTTTCACCGTCTCAATGAAGCTTTCAACGCCATCAAAGAAGGAAGCTCTCTCTCCGGTTACGCCAAGAGAAGATACACAATAGATAAAGCCACTCGCTCCCGTTACAATCCGCTCAATCCGGGCATTAGATGTAGGTGCAACAAGCGGCACCAGATGCACACCAGCACGATTTGCGCGTTCTCGCATCTCTTCCGCTTCCTCAATCGGCAGGTCCGGAATGATCATGCCACTAATATCGTGTTTGACCAATTCATCAAAGAATACATCCAGTCCTGTCTGCAATACCGGATTATAATAGGTGAACAGTACAAACGGCAGTTTCACACCTGCCTTACGAGCCTTTGCAGCGGTTTCCATAACAGTACGAATGGTAATCTGGCTTTTCAGCGCACGTTCGGAAGCACGCTGAATGACTGGGCCATCCGCAAGCGGATCGGAATAGGGAACGCCCAATTCCAAAATATCCGCTCCTGCCTGTTCAAGCTCCTTGATGATATCAATCGTTGTGTCCACATCCGGGTCTCCCACGGTTAAGAATGGAATAAGTGCCGTACGCTTCTGTTCCTTCAATTGCTGGAAGGTCTGGTCCATCAGATTCATCCCAAGTCACCTCCCGTGTATTTCATGATGGATTCAACATCCTTGTCTCCACGTCCCGACAGACAAATGACTACAATATCATCTGCTGTTAGTTCAGGCGCCAGTTTGACAACTTGGGCTACCGCATGTGCAGACTCCAGAGCAGGAATGATTCCCTCCGTCCGACATAGGAGTTGCAGGGCATCCAGTGCTTCCTGATCCGTGATCGGTACATATTTTGCCCGTTCAATATCCTTGAGATAGGAATGCTCCGGACCAACACCCGGATAATCAAGTCCGGCCGAGATGGAATGCGCTGGCTGAACCTGTCCATACTCATCCTGCAGCAGGTAACTCATAGATCCCTGGAATACACCATGCGTACCTTTGGTCATCGTCGCCGCATGATACTCGGTTTCGACCCCTTTGCCTGCGGCTTCAACACCAACAAGTTTCACATCCTCATCGCCGATAAATGGATAGAACATACCGATCGCATTACTTCCGCCACCGACAGCGGCTACAATCACATCCGGCAAACGTCCTTCGATCTCCTGAATCTGACGACGGGTCTCATCACCAATCACACGCTGGAAATTCCGCACCATCATCGGATATGGATGAGGACCAACCACTGATCCGAGCACATAGAACGTATCCTCCACATTGCTGACCCAGTAACGAAGAGCTTCATTACCAGCATCCTTCAGTGTCCGTGTTCCGGACGTCACCGGAATCACTTCTGCTCCGAGCAGTTTCATCCGAAATACGTTTAACTGCTGACGCTCTGTATCTTCTTCGCCCATAAATACTTTGCATTCCAGTCCAAGCAATGCGGCTACGGTTGCCGTTGCAACGCCATGTTGACCTGCACCTGTTTCGGCAATAACTTTCTTTTTGCCCATCCGTTTGGCTAACAAACCTTGTCCAATGGCGTTATTAATTTTGTGCGCGCCTGTATGATTGAGATCTTCACGTTTCAGATAAATTTTCGGTCCGCCCAATCGGCGTGACAATTGCTCTGCATGATACAATGGCGTTTCACGTCCAGAATACTCGCTTAGCAGATAGTTCAGTTCCTTGTTGAATTCCTCATCTTCAGAGAAGTGGCTATATGCCTCCTCCAACTCTATGAGTGCGTTCATTAGTGTCTCAGGTACAAAGCGGCCTCCGAAGTGACCGAAACGCCCGTGTTGATCCGGCAATTGATGTGTCATGCCTGCTTCACCCTTTCTACGAATGCTGTAATTTTGGCAATATCCTTCACACCTTCAGTCTCCACGCCGCTGGATACATCGACGCCGAAAGGTGCATATGTCTGTATTAGTTGTTGTACATTGTCTGGCTGCAAACCTCCTGCAACGAACAGAGCAATTTCGCGACTTTTTGCCCATTCAGCATAGGCAGGGATTCGCTCCCAGGCAAACGTCTTCCCGGAGCCCCCTCCATATAGAGGATCATGGGTATCAAGCAATATCGCATCCACGAATTTATCATAAGTATCAAGAGCCCTTATGGCTGCATCATCAGCTTCCGGTCCCGTTTCATCTTTGGGAAAAGAAAAAACTTTGAACACTTTGGCATTCCACCGTTGCTTCACCTGCTGGCAAAATTCCGCAGTCTCCTGTCCATGCAGCTGAATAACATCCAGGTGAGCAATGTCCATAATGTGTTCCAGTTCATCAAGCGTAGGATTCACAAATACACCCGCAAGCTTCGGCCGATCATAGGCAGACCATTCGAACAACACCGTTCTTAATGCAGCAGCCTGCTCGGGTTCGATTCGGCGGCGTGATTTGGCAAAAACAACACCAATGTAATCCACAGGCAAGTTTATCATCGATTTTAGCACTTCAACGTCCTGAAGTCCACATATTTTTACGGCCGCTGGCAGCGGGTTTCTCCGTTCTGACATACTGTCGCCTGTGCCATCGTGTATGGAAGTATTCATCATTTAGGTCCCATCAGATCATATACAGCCGCCTCGACATCATCCTTGCGCATGAGATGCTCACCTACGAGAATACCATGAACACCGGCCTGGATCAGAGGTACTGTTGATTCTGGTCCGTCAATACCACTTTCGCTAATCAAGGTAACGCCACTTGGAATCAATTCCATCAAATCCAGTGTCGTGTTCAGACTGGTTTCGAATGTTTTCAAATTCCGATTGTTGATGCCCACTAGTGTTGCCTGCGGAATCTCCAATACCTGCTCCAGTTCTGTTCGGTCGTGGACTTCAATCAAGGCATCCAGCCCCAAACTTTTGGCAAATTCCAGATATTGACGAATCTGTTCAGGTGTCAGAATACTGGCAATCAGCAGTATCGCATCCGCACCCAGTAATCTTGCCTCGGCAATCTGTCGTTCATCTATAATAAAATCCTTGCGTAATAGCGGAATATTCACCGCTTGATGGATCGCCTGCAAGTACTCATTGCTCCCTTGAAAATACGACACATCCGTTAATACGGAGATGCAATCTGCACCTGCTCGCTCATAAGCAGCAGCAATCTCTACCGGATGAAAATCCGGGCGAATCAACCCTTTGGATGGCGAAGCTTTCTTCACTTCAGCAATAAGGCCGAGTTTGCGATTGCGTCCACTTGATAGTGCTTGTTCAAACCCCCGGGTTGCGGGTAGTTGTTCGATTTTTTGGATAGCCTCATCCATACGAAATGTCTGTGCCAATACTTCAACTTCTTTATGTTTGGTTGCAACGATTCGATCAAGATACATGACTGTACGCCTCCGTTGTATGAATTAACTGTTCAAGCTTCCCGGCAGCTTTGCCCGAATCTACCGCTTCTGCGGCAAGTGTGACTCCTTCAGCAATGCTATCTGCAAGACCGGATACATAGATGCACGCTCCGGCGTTCAACAGAACAACATCGCGATAGGCACTCTGCTCACCCTGGAAGATCCTCTTAATAATTTCGGCATTCTGTGCCGCATCTCCTCCAAGCACCGCTTCGAGCGGATGCATGGACAAGCCCATATCACGTGGATCAATATCATAGGTATGCACTTCACCATTGCGAAGTTCAGATACCTGAGTCGGTGCCGAGATACTGATTTCATCCAGACCATCATGGCTGGCCACAACCAACGCTCTTTTGAGACCAAGGCGATTCAGTACTTCAGCAATCATCGGCGTCCGGGAACGATCATACAGGCCAAGCAATTGGCGATCTGCTCCCGCAGGATTGGTTAATGGTCCGAGCATATTGAAAATGGTACGAACACCCAGCTCTTTTCTTGGTCCTGCCGCATGTCGCATGGAAGGGTGATATACCTGGGCAAAACAGAAGCAGATTCCGATATCATCCAGACATTGTCTGGCCTGCTCCCCGTTCAGATGGATATTTACACCGAGTGCCTCTAATACATCTGCACTACCCGCTTTGCCTGAAGCTGAACGGTTGCCATGTTTGGCGACCCGAACCGAGACGGCCGAAGCAATAATGGCGGATGCTGTGGAAATATTGAATTTGTGAATACCCGATCCACCTGTTCCACACGTATCCAGCAAGCCGCTACCATCCGTTAGAATTCGTCCGCCCTGACCACGCATGGCTTCAGCAAAACCGGTGATCTCATCCACCGTTTCCCCCTTCATCCGCAGTGCCATCAGCAAACCTCCGATTTGAGCCGGCGTTGCTTCACCTCTCATAATCGAGTACATCAAATCTCTTGCTTCTGCTTGCTCCAGATGGCTGCCCTCTAGAATCTTCGCCAGGCCATTCTTCATGCCTTCCTCACGAGTGATCTCAGCAATGGGGGTTCCAGGGTTCTCATTCATTATTGGGTTTATGTTCATCTCCGGTCTCTCCTCTCTCAGTTCTTAGCGGCCGCTGGTGTGACAAAGTAGTCTGCATTGGCCAGTCTCAACGTGCTGTCCTTTTCTTTGGCAGGAAACATTGCTTCTGCTGTTCGAATCGCTTTGAGCAATGCTTTAGCTTTGTTAACCGTTTCCTCATATTCATTCTCAGGCACAGAATCCCATACGATTCCGGCTCCGGCCTGTACATATGCTTTTCCTTTTTTGAAAATAATCGTACGAATCGTAATACAGGAGTCCATGTTACCCGAGAAACCAAGGTATCCGATTGCTCCTGCATAAGCACCCCGTGCCTCTTTCTCCAGTTCCGCGATAATCTCCATTGCTCGCAGTTTCGGTGCACCGGATACGGTACCCGCTGGCAAGCAAGAGAGGAATGCATCGAAGAAATCCTTATCTTCTCTAAGCTCGCCCGTAACGTTGGATACCATGTGCATCACGTGAGAATACCGTTCAATCTCCATGAACATGTCACACTTCACACTGCCAAAGCTGGATACCCGGCCCAGATCGTTACGCCCCAGATCAACCAGCATCAGATGCTCCGCGCGTTCCTTCTCATCCTGGAGCAGATCAGCAGCGAGTGCACGATCTTCCGCTTCGGTTGCCCCCCTTGGACGTGTGCCTGCAATCGGTCGTGTCTCCACACGATTCCCGTCCACCTTGACCAGCGCTTCAGGCGAAGTACCCACGATAATCTCATCATCCATTTTGAGGTAGTACATATAAGGTGATGGATTCAGGGTCCGAAGCACACGATACACGTGAAGCGGAGAAACTTCCGTATCAATGTGGAAACGCTGGGATAATACCACTTGAAAAATATCACCTGCGCGAATGTAATCTTTGGCTTGCTCCACATTACCGATAAACTGCTCTTTCGTGAGGTTCGAGCGGATGTCACCCAGTTCAATGTCTCCCGGAATGGAACGCGGATTCAGGTTCTCCCCTGGTCCTTGCTGCTGCAAACGTTCTGCGGCCTGCTCCAGCTTCTCCGAAGTCACTGCATACGCTTGACGTATCTCGTCATCCGTTGCACCGTCCTTGACGTGTACATTACCAACGAGCAACATCTGCTGCTTCACATGGTCAAACACGATAATCTGGTCACAGAACATAAAACGGATGTCATCCATATTCAGATCATCCAGCGCGTGGGCTGGAAGCTTCTCATAATAGGACAGCAGATCATATCCGAAGAAACCAATTGCCCCACCTGTGAATGGTGGCAGTTCATCATCTTTTGGACTGCGGTACTTACGCAGCAGTGCTTTCAGTTCTTCGATCGGTTTGCCTGGCAATTCACGAGTCTTCCCTGCTTCTTCTACAACAATCCGGCCCTTCTTGGCCGAAATCATCAGGAACGGATCTGTACCGATGAACGAGTATCTCGCCCATTGAATACCACCCTCTACACTTTCCAGCAGGAATGCCCGGTCGTTGTCAGCATAACGGCGGAATATACGAATCGGAGTCTCCATATCTGCCAGAATCCGTTTGACTACCGGAATCAGATTATACTCATTCGACATTTTCAGTACTTGATTAACGTTTGGCGTTATCATCAAATCACGTCCTTTCAGATTTATATAAGTTCAACTAGAGAGGTTTACACTGAACACTCCGATGACAGAACAACCTTCCGATCGCTGTTATCCCCAGATTTTTTTGACTCCCTTTCTAAAGGGAAAATCCGGTGATAGCGTATGCTTCCGATGTAGCTTTCTTTCAGAAAGCTTTTAGGCGAACGCTCCGCTTCAACAGGTTATTTCTGTCCTCTCCGTTTGTGTAAAAAGTTTAGTTGAACCTATAAGGGTAGAAGAAAAGGTTATATGTAAAAAAAACCTCTACCATCAGGTAGAGGTTTGGTTATAAGCTGTATTCAACAGGGTGATGCTTCATAAATAACAAGTCCCTATACTTCGCCGTCGGATTATTCACAGGTCGCTGAATTAATGCATCTCACATCATCCAATTCGGGAAAATATATCAGTTATAACACTTCAACTACTCATTCCAATATTTCGTAAAATATAGGAAAGTGCATTGATTGTGTTTATACCAAAATAATATATCAAAATAAAGATGTCCAATGACACGTTTATTTTCCCTGTTCCTGTTACCTATTCCGTAGCACGACGTACCGTGAATCAGTTGACCGGTTTCTGTTGCCCCGGTTACCACCCACTGGACTCTGCTAATACTCCACTAGCTCAGCTGCTCTCAGCTCAATCTCTACTCTACTCAACTGGTTCTCACTATACATCATTATGATCGGTTTGACAACCCACTACTTAAGAGCCAGAAGGTGTTGCCAAATCCGGACGTAATGCCTGTGCACCGTTTAGATACACATGGTTGATTTCATTCTGAGCTTTGTTTGTATTGACATGCACCATGAAACGAATGCACTGCGCCAAGGCATCTTTAACAGGAACCTCCAGTGCACACATTAGTGGTACGAGTTCCCAGCCATCCAGTTGGCGAATAGCTTTTGCCGGGAATGCAGCATCCAGATCCCCAGTTAACGTAATCCACACACTGCAGATATCTTCCGGTTGGATCTCATTGCGATCCACGATCTCCTGCAACAATACAGCCGTTTCCTTCAAAATCTGTTCTTCGTTGTTCTGCGTGACCGTTGTAGCCCCGCGAATTCCCCGTGTGACCATTGCTGTCATTCTCCCTTCCTGAGCATTTCAATGACGTCCCGAACTGCCGACACAGGTACGTCCTTCACAATTCTTGCAGCCCCAATCCGATCAGGAATGATAAACACCATATGACCTTCACGGAACTTTTTGTCATGCATCATCGCTTCCATTAGTGCATCCGTGTCGAGATGCGCAGGCATCGTTGTTGGAAGGCGAAGTGAACGCAACATGCGGACTGTATCTTCATAGAGCCCTGCTGGCGCACCAAGCTTCTCACCAAGCAATGCTGATCCAGCCATACCGATCGAGATCGCTTCTCCGTGCAGGAATTCTCCATAACCGGCAATCGCTTCAATGGCATGACCAATCGTATGTCCCAGGTTCAACAGCGCACGTTCACCATTTTCCCGTTCGTCTCTGGATACAATCTCTGCCTTAATGCCACATCCACGCTCCAAGCCGTATCCAAGTGCTTCCGGATTAAGCGCAAGCAGTTCTTCCGCATGTTCCTCACACCAATGTGCAAAAGCCTCATCACGGATCAGTCCGTGCTTCAACATCTCTGACAACCCCGCCGATACATCTCGCGACGGCAAGGATTGAAGTGTGTCCACATCATAGAGTACAAGCTCGGGCTGGTGAAATGCACCGATCATATTTTTGGCCAGCGGATGATTGACAGCCACCTTGCCGCCTACACTGCTGTCATGCGCCAAAATCGTTGTAGGTACTTGAACAAACTTGATTCCACGCATATATGTAGCGGCAACAAAGCCAGCCAGATCACCTACGACACCACCACCTAGGGCCAGAATCGCAGAACTCCGATCCAGTTTGCCTTCGATCGCAACGGTCATCATATCCTGATACACCGAAAGGGATTTCGATGTTTCACCAGCGGGCACAACCGCCGATACGACTGTATAACCAGCCGTACGCAGCGTTTGCTCCAAACCTGACAAGTATTTGGGAGCCACATTTTCATCTGTAATGATGAGTAGAGGACTTTTTTTGGTCAAGCCATATTGCTCAAAATATTGAGGGGCTTGTGCCAATAGGCCGCTACCAATCAGAATCGGATATGAGCGTTCCTCCAACTGTACCGTCAGCTGACGCATATTAGTAATTCTCCAGTTGAGCGTTATAATTAGCAACATTGGCACGGATCTCTTCCATGGAATCCCCGCCGAATTTCTCCAGGAATGCCTTGGCAATTTCCCACGCTACAACATGCTCCATAACCACACTCGCTGCTGGTACAGCACAAGCATCCGAGCGCTCAACCTGAGCCGTAAATGCTTCTTTTGTATCAATATCGACACTTTGCAGTGGCTTATACAACGTTGGAATCGGCTTCATCACACCACGTACAACGACTGGCATACCGTTTGTCATACCACCTTCGAACCCACCCAGACGGTTGGTTGCCCGGTGGTAGCCGCGCTCGTCCGTATGCATGATTTCATCATGCACCTGTGATCCCCGAATGACTCCAGCTTCGAATCCGATACCAATCTCTACACCTTTGAATGCATTAATGGACATTACGCCTTGAGCGATTCGTGCATCCAGCTTGCGATCGTATTGAACATAACTACCAAGACCAATAGGTACACCTTCAACGATACATTCCACTATTCCTCCGATGGAATCGCCTTCTTGTTTAATCTGGTCGATGTAGGCTTCCATCTTCTTCTCTGTCTCAGCATCCGTAACACGTACAGAGGAAGCTTCTGTCACTGCGATCAGTTCATCAATCGGAAGGTCCTGATATGGAGCTTCGATCTCTCCAATACGAAGTACACGTCCAGCTACCTTGATTCCGAATTCAGCCAGGAATTGACGTGCAATGGCACCACATGCCACACGTACCGTTGTCTCACGTGCACTGGAGCGCTCCAGTACGTTACGCAAGTCTTTGAGATTATACTTGAGTCCACCGTTCAGATCAGCGTGCCCTGGACGTGGACGATGAACGCGACGTTTTTCTTCGTCACTGCCTTCAATCGGCTCAATATTCATAATATTCTGCCAATGTTTCCAGTCGTTATTTTGAACAACCAGCGCTACCGGAGCACCTGTTGTATATCCGTGACGGATACCACCAACGAAATTCGCCTGATCCTTCTCGATCTGCATCCGGCGTCCACGGCCATATCCCTTTTGGCGGCGGTGAAGCTGGAAATTCAGTTCTTCAAAATCAATCGTCAAATTACTTGGCAATCCTTCAATAATAGCGGTCAATTGGGGTCCGTGCGTCTCCCCTGCGGTTAAATAGCGTAAACTCATAATACGTTCCCCCTTTAAACTGTTAAACTTCACATTGCTAAAATCCCATAATTTCTTTGCTTATTATAGTATAGCTGACCGGCTTTGACAAGAAAGTCGGCTCTTTCTTGTACTTGGTATACAAATAACCGCCTGAACACATGTACATGTGCTTCAGACGGCTGAACAACCATTATCATTATTTTTTCCGATAGAAGAATGTCTCTGCTGTCTCCAGACCATATTGTCCCGGGGAGAAGATCTGCTCCGTACTACCCACAAACAAAATACCGCCTGGACGCAAACTTGCTGCAAATTTATGATACAACAGATTTTTGGCTTCCTCGGTAAAATAGATCATGACATTTCGGCACACAATCAGATCGTACCCATCGTCAAAACGGTCCACCAGCAAATTTTGTTTCATGAACTTGATCGAATTTTTGAGTTGCTCATCAATACGGTATACCAAGCCATCCTGCTTGAAGTAACGGTTCGCCGTTTCCTTTGGCACATCCTTAAGTGAGCGTTCCATATAACGCCCTTCCTTGGCTTTGGCCAATGCGCCTTCATCCAGATCACTTGCCGTAATGGAGCTGTCCTTCAAAAGGCCCATCGTGTCCAGAATCATGGCGAGTGTATAAGGTTCTTCACCTGTTGAACAGGCTGCACTCCAAACTTTAGCACGACGCTTGGACCCCAGCAGCTCAGGCAGAATTTCGTCCCGCAGCACTTCCCAACGATTGGGATTACGCCAGAATTCCGACACGTTAATCGTCATACGATCAAGGAACTCGTAGAACAATGATTTATCTTTCTGCATAGCTTCAAAAAAGTTAGAAAATGTATGAAACCCGTTTTTGTTGCGAAGTGTGGTCAGCCTTCTTTTCATCTGGCCTTCCTTGTATTGAGCAAGATCAATGCCTGTGCTCTCTTTGATTTTACGAATGAATCCGGTGTAATCCGGGTCTAGTAGTTGTTCTTGCTCCAGCATCGTGTATCACCCTTTTGGCTAATAATTACAACCAGGCTGCGATGCTCTTGTCGTATACCACCAGTTCATCTGAAGCAAAGAAATTTGCTGCTTCACGGGAAGCACTTTCCGGTGAATCTGCCCCATGAATCAGATTATGTGGTGTGTGGCTGGCGAAGTCTCCGCGAATGGTACCCGGAGCTGCTTCCTTCACATTGGTTTTTCCGATGACGATGCGCGCAAGCGCCACAATATCGTCGCCTTCCCACACCATGGCAAATACAGGCCCAGATGTGATAAAACGAACCAAATCATCGAAAAACGGTTTACCCTCATGTTCAGCATAATGGCGTTTTGCCTGATCCTCAGACATCTGTACCAATTTGCCTGCCACCAACTTAAATCCTTTGTCTTCCAGACGGCTAATAATTCGACCGATCAATCCACGCTGCACACCATCCGGCTTCACCATCAAAAATGTACGATCCATCAGCTCACTCCTCACTCACGGTTCAAAGTTAATCACTATGTAAACGCAATCCCTCTGATTGTAACATACATGTCCAAATCCTCCCAATGAGGAATCTCACAGTTCTGTTCATCTTTGGGTATGAGTAATACGAGAGTTGAAGGTCATACATTGTTTAATGCGTACGTTTAACCACAAAATGAGCGATATCACGCAGGTTTTTGGTCGTCTTGATGTTAGGTAGCTGATCGAGAGCATCGAGCGCTTTCTTCATATATCGGTCAGCAAGGGCTTCTGCTTTAGCAATTCCTTGACTTTGGCGAATCATTCCAATTGCATCCCATGCACTTGCCCGTCCTTCTTCATGCTGGACACGGGAAATCTCCTTAAGCAAAGGTTCCCGCAGATTGGATTCTTCTAGGGCATAAAGTACAGGAAGAGTGATATTTCCTTGCTTCATGTCACTGCCAGGTGGCTTGCCAAGTTGTTTCTCGGTACCTACCAGATCAAGTACATCATCTTGGATCTGGAAAGCCATCCCCACATTGTATCCGTACGTATACAGCAGGGAAGAAACATGCTCAGGCGCACGTGTAGCCAATGCCCCTAACTGACAGCTAACGGCAATCAGAAGTGCTGTTTTGCGGCGAATCCGCAGCAGATAGTTACGAACACTTTGTCCCGTATTGAAAAAATCGCGAATTTGCTCCATCTCACCAATGGACATCTGTACCATAGCTTTGGCAAGGATACGATGAATAGCTGGATCGGATAATCCGGCAGTCATTTCAAGTGCCTTACCGTAGATATAGTCTCCTGTGTACATGGCAATCCGATTATCCCATTTTGACTTCACCGTGGGTTTGCCACGGCGTGTCTCCGCATTATCAATGACATCATCGTGAACGAGGGATGCCGAATGAATGAGTTCCAGCGGAACCGCAACCAGCTTCAGACGTTCAATGTCGTATGTACCAAATTTCCCACCAAGTAACACAAAAACAGGCCGTAACCGTTTTCCTCCTGCTTTGAGCAAATGAAGTGACGTTTCACTCAGCAGCTTCTGTTCTCCTCGAACACTGCGATACAACTCTTTCTCAATGTAATCCATGTCCTTTTTTAACAACCCGAAAATATCCAATAGTTTCATTCGTTCACCCGTATCAGCGTATTGTCAGTCCATAAATTCATGCTTACCTTCCCCTCCAGCAAGTCGGGCCTGCAGGCATTACGAAAAACCCGGCTTACCGTTCTTGCTTGTGTTGTTCTATAAGGTAATCTAACGTGTTTTTCTTCTCCGAATGTCATAGCCGACACCCGAAAATTAAACTCTGCGACTTGTTCTGAAACAAAATACAGAAGTTGCCGGAGCATGGGTCAAGACTGTGGTTCATGAAGACTCACCATCAGTGCTCACCAATACCCCGGGATTCGGGGGACAAATAAACCGAGCAACACTTTGGCAAAAAACAGCCTTGTATCGAACTCAGTCGTTATCCCCGTTCATCCGGTTCTCCCCATCTTGTAAACAGTTGATGTGGGATGCGCAAGCTATCCAGCACTTTCCCCACCAAAAACAGAATCAACTCATCCATAGTCTGAGGTTTGTAATAAAAAGCAGGCATAGCCGGTATCATTCGCACACCAAGACGAGAAAGCTTCAGCATGTTCTCCAGATGGATTGCATGAAGAGGCGTCTCACGTGGTACGAGGATCAATGTTCTTCCCTCTTTCATCATAACATCGGCTGCGCGAGACATCAGATTATCCGACGATCCCTGCGCGATGGACGAAAGAGTTCCCATCGAACATGGCATGATAATCATGCCATCGGCCAGATAAGAACCACTTGCAATGGAGGCCCCTATATCACTCACAGGATGATAGATCAGAGAACCGGCACGGTTGCCGAATTTTTCTTCCAGCACTGCGTCCCGATTCGTCACATCCCAATCCAATTCTTCTTTCAGTACACGCCACCCTGCATTGGATATGACCAGATGAACGTTATATTCCAAATCAAGCAGCGTTTCAATTAATCGAATGCCATATATGCTGCCACTCGCTCCGGTAATTCCGACAACCAGTCGTTTATTGTCCGGCTGCTGTACCATTTATTTCACCGCCAGATCAATCAGAGTGAACGTAAATACGATTAAACTAAGCAAACTGTTCATGGTAAAAAACGCCGTTTGAACACGGCTCATATCATTAGGCGATACAATATAGTGTTGATAGAACAGAATTCCATACGTCACCAACATGCCTGCGCCATACCACCAGCTCAGATCTGTCATCAACAATAACGCAAGAAAACCAATTGCAGTAATCACATGGAAGAACTTGGCGATCTGCAAGGATTTAACCAGGCCAAAACGCGAAGGTATGGAGTGAAGACCCTCTCCCTGATCGAATTCCAGATCCTGACATGCATAGATAATATCAAAGCCCGCTGTCCAGAACACAATCGTAACGTACAGCACAATCGCTGTCCAATCCATCGTTCCTGTTACAGCTACCCAGCCACCAAGTGGTGCCAAACCAATCGTCATTCCGAGAACGACGTGGCATAACCATGTGAATCGTTTGGTGTACGAATACAATACCAACATAAACACAGCAATAGGCAACAGCTGCATGGATAATACATTAAGATTGGATGAGGCCCAGAATAACAATACAAATGAGATAATGACAAATATAACAACTTCCCCATTTTTCAACAGTCCTGCCGGGATGGCTCTCATCGCGGTACGCGGGTTTTTACCATCAATCGCTTGGTCAATAATTCGGTTCAAACCAAAAGCCGCACTACGTGCGCCGACCATCGCAAGCAATACCCACATGATCTGCATCCAGCTTGGGAAGGTATTATTCACTACCATGGAGCCGAGAATGGCCCCCATAAATGCAAAAGGTAAAGCAAAAAGCGTGTGTTCAATCTTGATCATTTCTAAAAAGATGCGAATTTTCCTAAACATGCTGATTCTCCTTGGTTCCAATATGCAGTGCCGCGATACCTCCGGTCAGAGGGTAGGCCTGCACTTGTTGTAATCCAGTTTCTGCAAAAATGTCTGCCAGTTCCTGCCTTCCTGGGAAAATGGCCAGTGAGTCCGGCAGCCATTTGTACTGCTCAAAACTTTTAGCAAACACTTTGGCAAGATTCGGTAAAACCTTCTCAAAATAAAAATAATAAATGCCTTTAAACGGCTGCCATGTTGGCTTGGACAATTCCAGGCACACAACCATACCGCCCGGTTTGACCACACGTTTCATTTCAGACAACACTTGCCTGAGATCAGGTACATTGCGCAGCCCGAACCCAATCGTCACATAATCAAATGAATTGTCTTCGAAAGGAAGTGACATGGCATTTCCCTGTGTCAGGGTAATCTGCTTCTGACGTTGCACCGCATTGATCTTTGTCTGGCCAACCTCCAGCATGTTGCTGCTAAAATCAAGTCCGTGCATGTGCCCCGTTTCACTTGCCTCTGCCATAGCAAGCGTCCAGTCACATGTGCCGCAGCACAAATCAAGACCGGTATCGCCTTTGGACATATTCATCTTTTTCATGGTGAATTTACGCCAAGCCTTATGCCTGCGGAAACTCAGAATATCATTCATGACATCATATTTTCCGGCTATACTCTGAAAAACCGAATGGACATATTCTTCTTTCGGTTTGGTCTCTCCGCTCCCCATTCGTCTGTCTCCCCCTCAATCTTCCCTTACTGCCGCATGTGAAGGCTGCAAATATGCCAAGTAAGGCTCTAGAATTGCATGTATCTCATGCAAGCCCATCCGCCCTTCCTCGTCTTGCAACAACAGTTGAATGCGGTGTGTACACTCGCGAAGCTTGTCCAGCAAAACCTCGCCAACCCTATGCTTCAGCACCATAGCGTTCCATGCACGTGCATCCGGTTCAGAGTGACGCAACACATTGCGCTCATCGTCATTACCATGCTCGTATATGTGCCAATATGCATAGCTATGAAGATATTGTTTTGCGTCATTCATCCGCTTCAGTTCTTCCACGATCGTTTCGCAGGAGCTGAATTCGGTCAACAGGCTGTTCCATAATGACTCTTCGTTATGTTGAATCATGCCTGTAAATGAAAGAAACAGCTGCATCCTCAGCTGTACCGTTTCACGCAAGTATTCATCAGCCGAAACGAGAAGCTTCTTCATCCGTTCATACAGCGTCATCTTGCGTGCGTTCACTCCGGATACAGCACCACTGAGTTTGCCAATCATTTCAATTCTGCCCGCTTGGGCAAGCAATTGATAAAAACGGCTACTTAAATAATCCCCGGCGAGTACATTCAACTGACGTGAACGCATCTCCTGCTCTTTCCGCTCACCGGAAATGGTATCGATTCGATCATGCGTATCCATGGCCAACTGAACGAGCGAAGTTGCAAGAGCATATAACTCTTGATGCACCTTTTCGTCTGTGCGGCCCACAAATACCTGCAACAGACGTGCCCGGCTATCCGGAAATGATGGGATTTCCGTATGTTGTCGAATCATGTCGTAATCCGTATATTTCTTTGCTAGTTGGGGTACGCGATATGAATTCATTCTCAGCCTCCGAGCCTTAACATTGTTAAACCATTTCTGCACTACAATCTTATATATTATAGCATATGTTGAACGGGCACGCACTGAATCCTGCTATTCTATTACCCCTGACTTGTCATTTCGAATTGCTTCTTCCAGAGTTCGGTCTCCATCAAATGAAACCAGTCCTTTAATTCATCTGAAAAGGCCGCACTTTTCCAGTTCCGTAATGTTTCAATCGCATACAGAGGCCACTCTCCACGCCGAATATCAGCAGCAAGCAACAGATGTCGTTTATGCATCCATTCATCTTCTGCCATCACACGCAGCAGCACCTGATCCACGTTATCCAGACTCCGAAAGCCCAGATCCGCCACAGTTGCCATGTTCTCATAGATTTCAGTGTAACTTGTACCCGTTCCTTTAACTTTGAGGTCCAGTGTCAAAATGGACTGTTTCCATTCCACTCTTGCAATGGGAGTTGATAGCTGCATGGAGCTTAGCACATCAACCAGATTGTCATTCGTTAGCTGAACTGGATGATGTGATGCAGAGGCAGTCTGTACGTTGTCCCCGCCCCATGTACGCATATGTAAGGTTTGTATCGCAACAAGCAGAAAGACCGCCGCAACCGTTGCCAGTATTGAAGCAGTAACAATCATCCGCGGTTTCATATACGCCTCCCTGCCTTTACCTGTTAGTGTAGTCTGTCCGGTAAAGGCTCATACCTCATTGTACAATGAAAAAAAGCAGGCTATGCCTGCAATCTTCATTTGAATGTATTCAATCTGTCATTACTCCGATTCAATCTGTCCATGCTTGGTAATCAGCGTGGCTTTGCCCCGGATTTTAATAGCTGAAGTATGGGTGGTAAATTGGGCAAACATCACTTCACCCTTGTCCAATTTCTCGGTGTGGTGAAAACGTGTATCCTGACCTCGGGTTAATCCGATCACCTGGACACCATTTTCCTCTGCCTTAATTACAATATAATCATTGCCGGTTGGATGATCCATCACGCATGTCCCCTTCTTTAGTTCGATAGCGTTAATGATGATTAAGATTGTTTCATTTGTCAACCTGCGCCTTATACGAATGACCGTAAGAATCGGCTACCCTCGGGTCATACTACAGTTGTACAGCCACAGAAAGGAGAATCTGTATGAAGTACACCCCTGCCGCACTTACAGACGAGCATATTCATCAGTTAAAAGAAATCGAACAGCATCTGTCTGCAGCTGCTGGCGAAGAACTCATTCTGGTTGCTTATACCGGGCAACCGGAGGATCCTGAGCACTCGGATAACCGCAAGAATCATCGTTAAAGGGCAAAAGAAAAGGCCGTGAACAAGTCACGGTCTTTTTGTCGACATATGGAATATGTAGAAATCTTATTTAATTCCGTCTTTGAGCGCTTTACCTGGTTTGAATGCAGGAATTTTGCTCGCAGGAATTTCGATTTCTTCACCTGTTTGCGGGTTGCGTCCTTTACGTGCAGAGCGCTCGCGAACTTCGAAGTTCCCAAAACCAACCAATTGTACTTTATCTCCGCTTTGAAGAGCCTCAGAGATTGCTTCGAATACGGCATCAACCGCTTTCGTTACATCTTTCTTGGACAATTCAGTCGCTTCAGATACGTGTGTAATCAAGTCTGATTTGTTCATTTGTTTTTCACCTCCTGTATCAATGTCCTGAATGTTATACTGTGTTTCCGTTTTATAGCGAAATATACGTTCATACGCAAAAAATCTACGTACATCTTGAGCGCTGAACACAAATCTCCGCCTGCGGTCAACAGTCATTTTCGGCAGAATGTCGCCTGAAACCACAGGGATTTCAGACGCCGAACAAATTTCATACTAATACAGACAGCCCACAATTTCAAGTCCGGTTGCGGTTTAAGACGTAAAATGTAACCGCCAGGGCAAGTACGAGTACCCCACCTTTTACAATATCATGTGTGAAATACTGTACGTTCATCATCGTCAACCCGTTCACAAGAACACCAATCAGAACCGACCCAATGAAGGTTCCGATGACATTTGGTTTACCCGCACCAAACACAGAGAAACCGACAAATACTGCAGCTACGGATTCCATTAACAACGGTGATCCCGCATCGATTTGCCCAGATCCTACTTTGGAAGCATAGATGATACCCCCGATTGCTGCAAACACTCCAGCGGCTACATAGGCGAGTGTACGCACCTTTTTCACCTTGATTCCAGACAACCGTGCAGCTTCCTCATTACCCCCTGTAATGTACATCTGGCGACCATATTTCGTATACGTCAAAAAGATATGCACACCTATTACCGCAATAAGTAGCATGATAACCGATATCGGCATACCAAGCCATTTACCCTGCCCAATAAGCAGGAATGTCGGGTCCATCTCTCCCGCAGCTTTGCTCCCGTCAGGGAACTGCATGTGATTGTAAATGGTATATCCCTGTGCATACGTTTTGTGAATACCTCCGATGATGTACATCGTGGCAAGGGTGGCGAGCAAATCCGGAATACGCAATTTTACAATGAGCAAAGCGTTCAGTAAACCAATAACAGCGCCAATGATTAGAGGCACAATAATTACAATTGCCAGTGGTTGTTGATACCAAATCATTAACGAAGCAGTAACGACGGTCGTCAATGAGACAGTCGCCCCTACCGAGAGATCAAATCCATCAACAATGAGAGATAACGTAACACCGATCGCTACAAACGTAACGATAGAGATCGAGCCCAAAATATCGGTCAAGTTACTGTACGTAAAGAAATAAGGCAATTTAATGCCGAAAAATGCAATAACACCTATGATGACTATAATCGCCCCGTAACGGAACGCAAAATCCAGTGATTTATCCTTCATGATTGCACCTCTTGTCCACCGCTTGCATAGTATAGCAGCTGTTCTTGGTTAGTCTCGCCTCGTTTGAACTCTTTTACGATAACACCTTCGCACATGACAGCGATTCGGTCACCAATTCCCATGCCTTCATCCAGTTCACAGGTGAAATAGATTACCCCCTTACCCGCCAAAGCCAGTTCATTGATGATGCGAAAAATGTCACTTTTTGCCCCAATATCTACGCCTTTGGTTGGCTCATCAAATATAAATACATCCGCTTCCGCATTAAGCCATTTACCAATGGCTACCTTTTGCTGATTACCACCGCTTAGATATTTCACTTCCTGTTTCACGGACGATGTTTTAATTCCAAGCTGTTTCACCAATGACTCTGCATTCAGACGTTCCCGCTTGCGGCTTACGAAACCTAATGTACTAAGACGACTAAGCAAAGGCAGGCTCAAATTCCGTTCCACGTTCTCCTGAATCAAGATTCCTTGTTTACGTCGCTCCTCCGGTACAGAAACAATCCCCAGAGCCGCCGCATCCGCAGGCTGAGACAGGCGGAGATTACGGTTGTTAAGCCGGATCTCGCCTCCCTCCAGCCGATCTGCACCAATCAGCAAACGAGAGCTTTCCGTTTTACCCGCGCCTACCAGACCCACCACAGCGAGGACTTCACCTCGGCTTACAGAGAGGTTAACACCTTTGACCTTCACTCCACGACGAAGCCCACGCGCCTCCAACAGCAGTTCCCCCACGGGCGCTTCCGTCTTCGGAAACTCTTCTTCGAATGGTTTGCCCAGCATCTGTGTAACCAAATCGTTGATCGTCAGTCCCTTTGCTTCACCGGTAAATACGTGTTGCCCATCTCTCATAACCGTAACGCGATCACAGTGACCCGTCACTTCAGCAAGACGATGGGTAATGAAAATGCAGGCTACGCCCCGATCCTTCAGGAGATGAACAATTCGGAAAAATGCATCCGTTTCTTCCTGGCTCAGCGGTGCAGTCGGTTCATCAAAAATGATGACTTTGGCATCCTGGATCAAAATCCGTGCCAGCAGTATCATCTGTTTCTCTGCAAGTGTCAGATCGGCCACTTTTTGGTGAACGGATATGTCCGTCCCTAATTGCTTCAACGCCTCAACCGCGCGCTGTTGCAGCTTCCGTGGACTTTTCCACCAACCTCCAGCAGATGAGGCCAACTGATCCAGCATAATGTTCTCCGCAGCCGTCAGCTGTGGTACCAGTGCCGCATCCACTTCCTGATAGACACAGTGAATCCCACTTGCCTTAGCGTCTCCCGGAGAACTTAAATGAAGCGCTTGTCCACTCAATTGAATCGTCCCCTGATCCAATGGATAGGCACCCGACAAAATCTTCATTAACGTGCTCTTCCCGGCACCATTGGCACCCAGCAGCGCATGAATCTCCCCGCCTTTTACAGAGAAATCCACATCCTTCAGTGCAGGTATACCTGAAAACTGCTTGTGGATGTGTTCCATTTGAAGCAGAATCGGTGCAGTGCTCATGATGTTAACCTCCAATCGTTCCCTTCCGGGAGCATCCCTTTTTTCATCCAGACCATACATATCTTCATTTGTTTGAAAAAAGCGCGCCTTGCGGCGCGCTTCCCATACGCTGCTTATTTAGCAGTAATTCCGTATTCGCTCATCCAGTCCTTGATTCCTTGTGTGCTGCCACCCCATCCTTCAACGAACTCTGACAGCTCCGAAGTGGAGATTTGTTTATCTGGCAGAGCTTCACGTTGAACATAGACCGGGTTAAGCACAACTGCATCTTCCGTCTCGTCCCCGTTCAGTTTTTGATAAGCATAACGTACCTGGACGCGACCAATATCCGTTGGATCAACAGCCGCAGAAGCAACCCAAGGATTTTTCGGGTCCTGAATCATTTGCAGATCCTCGTCACTCATATCGATACCATACACTTTGATCTCGTCACGTCCAGCTTGTTGAACCGCACGCGCTGCACCTTTGGCGAACTCATCCCATGCAGTCCATACAGCTGTAATCTCACCTTTTGGATATTGCTTGAGAATAGCTTCCATTTTGGCTTGAGTATCCAGCGCCGGGTTCTGTGCAGAACCGAATGTAGCTATTTCCTTGATGTCCGGATTTGCTTTCATGAATTCACCATATGCTATCTGACGGCGTTCCATCGGTGCAAAACCAGCTACCCATACTTTGACAATATTGCCTTGTCCATTGATATCTTTTTTCATTTGCTCCAGCGTCAGCTCAGCCATCTTCTGGTCATCCTGCGACAGGACTGTAGCTCCTGGAACACTGATAGCTGCGTCAAACACGACCACTGGTATTTTCTGTTCTACTGCCTTCTTCACGCCTGGCTCTAATAGGGAATCCCCATGATCCGTGAGAATGGCATCGAATTTTTGGTTAATAGCGCTATCAAGCAAGGATACCATCTTTGCTTTGTCATTATCGGCAACAAACGTTGTCAGTTCTCCACCGAATTTTTCGATTTCTTCTTTTACACCCTGCACATATTGCTGCGAGAAAGTACCTGTATTGAATTCCATAATAAGTGCAATCCGCTTGCCGCTAAGTGGGCCTGTGACCGCTTCCGTTTTTGGTTTATCATCTGATGCACCCGAAGCCGGAGTGGCTGCCGGTTCTTTTTTGATTCCGCAAGCGGACAGCGCCAATGTAAATACTAATAACACACTCAACCATACCCATTTTGTCTCTTTTCTTTTCATCTCTGTATCCCCCTGTCCACTCTCTGTGATCTCAATCACAATAGTTGAATATTAATATAACGGCTAATCCCTAGTATGTAAATGGGTTTTAGCAATTTAAAGCTAAAACTCGCTAAGTTTTTTCGAAAGTACTATTCTTCCTATCCATTTCATCCAAAATAAAGAAATCACATAAAAAAGACCGCGAGGGGATGCCCCCTTACGGTCTTTTGATGTTTTACAGAATGATAGCGATCAAGCCGCCCGAACCTTCGTTAATGATTCTTCCCAGCGTCTCTTGCAATTTGTATCTTGCATTATCCGGCATCATGGCAATCTTGCCCTGGATACCTTCTCGCACAATGGAGTGCAGCGAACGACCAAACATGTCTGAATCCCATACCTTGATCGGGTCGTTCTCGAAATCCTGCATCAGGTATCTCACCAGTTCCTCACTTTGTTTCTCCGTACCGATGATTGGAGCGAACTCCGATTCCACATCAACCCGGATCATGTGAATGGACGGTGCCGTTGCTTTCAGACGTACGCCAAATTTGGTGCCCTGACGTATGAGCTCAGGTTCATCCAGAGCCATCTCTGCAAGAGATGGAGCAGCAATGCCGTATCCGGTCGTTTTGACCATCTCCAGCGCTTCTGCGAAGCGGTCGTATTCTCTCTTCGCATGCGAGAATTCCTGCATTAATTGTAGCAGATGATCCTTACCGCGAATCTCGATGCCAACCACTTCCACGAGAATCTGATCATACAGTTCATCCGGCGCGTACAGGTCAATTTCGGCTACACCCTGCCCCATATTCATGCCACTCAGGCCTGCGCGATCAATGAATTCATATTCCATGAACTGAGCGACAACCCGATCCACATCACGAAGTCTTCGAATATCCTTAACGGTATCCCGTACGGAGTTTTCGTAGTTGCTACGCAGCCAGTGAGTCTCATTGAGTACCATAACCCAGCTCGGCAAGTTTACATTCACTTCATGCACAGGGAACTCATAGAGCACTTCACGAAGTACACCCGTCACATCATCTTCCGTCATGGTCGCTGCACTGAGTGTCATCACCGGAATGTCGTATTTGGCAGCAAGCTCACTACGCAATTGCAGGGCTTCTTCACTGCGAGGACGAGTGGAGTTGATGACCAAGACAAACGGTTTACCCACTTCTTTTAATTCCGCAATGACCCGTTCTTCAGATTCCACATAGGAACTGCGGGCAATTTCGGCGATTGTGCCGTCTGTTGTTACCACAACACCCAGTGTAGAATGCTCCTGAATAACTTTGCGAGTACCAATCTCGGCAGCTTCCTGGAACGGAATTGGTTCCTCGAACCAAGGCGTGGAGATCATGCGTGGACCATTCTCATCCTCGTATCCCTTGGCTCCTTCCACCGCGTAACCCACACAATCCACCAAACGTACATTGACATCGAGTCCTTCGGCCACCTTGATCTGGACTGCGTTATTCGGTACAAATTTTGGCTCGGTTGTCATGATGGTTTTGCCTGCCGCACTTTGTGGAAGTTCATCCACTGCACGGGCACGATCAGCCTCGCTTGTGATGTTAGGCAATACGATCGTTTCCATGAATCGTTTAATAAATGTTGATTTTCCCGTCCGGACTGCGCCGACAACCCCGAGATAAATATCCCCTCCGGTCCGCTCAGCTATGTCCTTAAAAATGTCCACTTTCTCCAATGAAATCCCCTCCCTAAATTACTCCGAAGGAAAAATGCTAAAGAGCATCCGCTTCGTTTTTTCAATCAGAAGACTGAAATCCCTGCAACGGTAGAGCCGCCTTTGTGAGTGCCCGGAAGTCGTCCGCCGCCGAACGTTGCATTCTGATGAAACCGGCGAGAGCGGCGTTAACTCGTACATGCAATTGGACTAGTATCATCTTATGTATCCGTATGCGGCAATATGACGCGTATTTTTGTTTTTTTATCTTATGGTGATGACATTAGGAGAATCCCCCGATCTCGGACTGCGCGTCTTTATTTCAATCTACTTTATGAGATCCATGAAGCTTTTATGACGGTTATTGCTCATACGGTCAAAAGAAAAAAGAGATATCCCTTATTTGGAATATCTCTTTTTGAAACCATTAGTGCCATGGTGGTAATACAGCTAAATCATTTGAATTGCAACCATGCTTATTTTATTGGCTGGGCAACCGGCGCATTATTTTTCCAATTGTAGAAAACGGATTTTACAGGTACGAAGTAGGAGTGTTCCACCAGCAAATCCCGAACATCTTCAGTCTCTGCTGGAGACACGTCAGACTTTTCCACTGCCTGCATAATATCAAAAGCATAATCTAC
The DNA here is from genome assembly GCF_014842675.1 of Paenibacillus sp. CFBP 13594. Classification (NCBI taxonomy): domain Bacteria; kingdom Bacillati; phylum Bacillota; class Bacilli; order Caryophanales; family Paenibacillaceae; genus Paenibacillus; species Paenibacillus sp. CFBP 13594. The sequence goes on along the minus strand of NZ_JACYVQ010000001.1, from coordinate 134,568 downwards.
ATAGACCTTGCCTTTGTCATCCATCATAAAAGGTAACGCCTGACCTGAATATACACTATTCAGCGTAATGGAAGGTGTGCCCGCCTGTGCAGCCTGCTCCATATCCACAGCATATAACCCCGGATACAGTTCTTCCCCGCTTGGTAGCTTATTGTTATGTACGGACATATATTGATTAACCATTCGTTGCACATCGTTTACTTTCTGTACGGTCAGAAGATCCATCACTTTAACGGTCGGATTCACTTCTTCGTCCTGAATAAGGAAGTAAGCGCTCCCACCACTTTCAAAAGCAGTCCCAGGTATTTCATCCAGATACCCCAGTTGTTTCAACTTGGGCAGATCTACTCTGAACTTTTCATATTTTGGCGTTTCCATATCTGCATTGATGATTGGCAAAATTCCCTCATCTTGCTGGAATGCCTCGACCGCACTCTGAATACGGCTCACGCTTTCCCGATAGGCTATCTTAGGGTCCGAATTGCTCTGGGATGGATACATACAACCACTTGCTGTAAAAGCAAACAACAGGAATAACAGCAGACCGCCCGTCTGTTGTTTCAGACGCTGCCGTCTGCTTCCTTCCACACATTTTGCCTTGTTCCTAATCATTCGTGTCCTCCTTGAATAACTCATTAGAGAATCAATGTCATAACGCTCAGAACCAGTCGTCTTCCTCTTGTTGACGTTCCAGTTGTTTCCGAATGGCTGCCTTCAGCGGATCCTCTGGAACATGAACCGATAGAGATCCACACACCTTGGCCTGACAGGACAGTCGTGTACCTGCTTCCAACAGTGAACCCAGCTTGCGCTTTTCTGCATCTGTTGGTGGATACAGTTCCGCCCGATGTTCTTCATCCACATTCACTTTGCACATCAGGCAAGCCGCTTTACCATCACATCGGGTCGTAATCTTGACTCCAGCACGTCGTGCTGCATGCAGAAGTGTTGCCCCTGGTTTGAGCGCTATCGATTTGTTCATAGGTAAAAAAGTAACTTTATAGTCCATTATGTTCCTCCCTACTGTGACCATGCAAAGCCAACAAGCTCTTCCACTTCGGCTATGAAGCGGCTTGTCCATACATTTTGTTGACTTAAAAGCATCATTATAGGTTGATGGGCATGTGGTTGCTGTCGCATCTGTGTCGCAATGGGGACATAACGATCTTCACGACCTCGTAGCAGATTAAACAACAGCTCATGCGCAAGCGGCATCAGTCGCAGGGTATATGAACCCACTTGTGCTACTGGTGCATGCGGAGCAAGTACATGTTCAATCTCGATGCGGTACCAACTTTTGCGAGCCCATATTTCGAAACCACCAACCAGTTCCAGCGCACATTCACCCACCTGATAGTGGCTCAGCAGAGAAGCATACGGTCCCGTCTTGTCCACTGTAGGCTCGTCAAGCATTTCCCCTGGAGCGCTACGGTGGAGTTCTTTAGCAGCAGCGACATCCGCATAGATATCAATATCTCTCGGAGCCTGTTGCAACTCCACCCCTTGAAGCAGCAACCCACAACTTCCTCCAAGTAACCATGTCTGTGGCTGTGTGTTCCAGGCTTTGGCCGTTTCCAGCAAAGCCGCGTGTAATTCCGGATAATGCTCTGTCCGACCCTCCGTATCATGCGGCCCCATAGGCTCACACTCCCCTCATCCGTGTTCATTGTGTCAGTTCTTATGATGCGCTTATGCGGATGTTATCTTTCAGGCATGGGAAATCAGGTCAGAGAAGCGATTCCACCGAAAAAGCCAATCAGCATAATCAAAAATGCAATCAGAGAAAGAATCCCCCGTACAATACCTTTTGTTTTGGCACGAGCAAACGTAATCAGGAATACAGATAGTCCCATAATGAGGATGGCCACCAATGACAGCCACATCTTGTCCATTGCGCTCATAATCCAGCAGTCTCCCCTTCAGTCCGATATTCATCACTGACACTGTGACAATTGCAACCATTATAACACGAAATTCAGCTCAACTTTCCAAAAAAAAGACAAAAAAGCAAGCCGGCAGAAGCCGACTCGTCTTTTTGTCTTACTGGATCACCTGTACATGCAGGTGTGATCTATTATTTTTTCATCATCATTTTCATTAACGATTCCATACTGCTCGGATTTAATCCGCTTTTCTTGACCGCACTCACAATATCCTTAACCGTATCCTCAGATACCGGAACTTTCGCCATGGCGGATACTTGTTTGATCAACTGGCGCAACTGAGCTTCATTCTGAATCGTCGTTGGTTTCACCGTGCTTGCCAATTTCTTAACGGCACCTTCAGTTATCGTTTTACCCGTTTTCTTGTTGATTGCATTCAGTGCATCTTTCGAAATGTTGTTACCCATTCGTCTCCCCTCCTCCGGCAATACTCATGTGTATAGTATGAGTCTGCTACAGAAAAGGTGAATAAGCTTCTTATTTCACAAGGTACCCTTAGGCTGATTACAATCAGGAATGCCATTGCTCCCAGGTTTCAAGTTTCATGACTTCCATTTCAGTCTTCGGGTCACGTCCCATCAAGGCTTCAACCGCATCACGCGGCTGTCTCTCCTGGAATAAAACGTGATATAACTGGTCCGCAATTGGCATTTGCACACCGTATTTTTGGGAGATGAAGTAGGCAGCTTGTGTAGTTCGAATGCCTTCTACAACCATGCCCATGGACTTCAGAACATCATCCAGCTTCTGTCCCTGGCCCAACATGGAACCTGCTCTCCAGTTCCGACTGTGCTGACTTGTAGCCGTTACAACCAGATCCCCGATTCCAGCAAGTCCCGAAAACGTTAGCGGATTTGCTCCCATCTCAACACCAATACGTGTGATCTCTGCCAAACCGCGTGTTAGCAAAGCGGCTTTGGCATTATCACCAAATTGAAGACCATCCGACATGCCTGCACCAAGAGCAATGATATTTTTGAATGCACCCGCCAGCTCAACACCAATCATGTCACGATTCGTGTAAACCCGGAAATAGGCATTCATAAACAAAGCTTGGGCAGACTCGGCAGATGACTTATCCAGTGAAGCTACAACCACTGTCGTTGGACAACGCTTCACCACTTCTTCCGCATGGCTTGGGCCAGAAAGAACAACAACACGTCCTTCTTCACATTCAAGCTCTTCTGAAATGACTGTGGACATCCGTTTAAGGCTTTCTGTCTCAAAACCTTTGGTTGCATGAATGACTAACATCTCAGGCTTGTAATAAGCCTTAAGCTGGTTCGTAACTGCACGCATGGCTGATGAAGGCGCAACAATTAACACAGCTATAGCGCCTTCCACCGCAGCTTCCATATCAGTTGTTGCTTGAATCCGTGGTGAAAGCTCCGCATCCGGAAGATAGCGTGTATTGGTGTGCTTGTTATTGATTTCGTTAGCCTGGTCTTCACCACGTGTCCACATCATCACATCCAACTGATTGGCAGCGAGTACACTGGCCAGAGCCGTTCCCCAGCTTCCAGCGACCAGAACAGCAACTTTTTTAGACAACTCGTTTACCCCCTCCAGGGTTTTTCGATCCCAATTTATTTTCCTGTCCTTTGGCGAGCTTCGCAATATTGGTACGATGTCTCCAGAACGCAAACAGACAAATAATCAGACTCCCCCAGAAGATATTCATTGAATATCCGGGTAATACCAGAATAAAGATGGGTGTAAATGCTACAAAAATCAGAGACCCCAATGAAACATAGCGTGTCAATATAATAGACAGAATGGCGATCACCCCAGCACATAACGCAGGTAGGAAAGCAAGACTCACCAGAACACCAATGGCTGTGGCAATGCCTTTTCCTCCACGAAAATGGAAGTAAAGCGGCCAGTTATGTCCTGCAATGGCTGCTATACCACTGAGTGCAGGAATCCAGGCAGAACCGTCGCTCAGCCAGATTCCTATCCATACAGCTGCAACACCCTTAAGTACATCAAGTAACAGAACAGCAATTGCCGGTCCTTTACCCAAAATACGCAATGTATTGGTAGCTCCCGCATTTCCGCTTCCGTGCTGACGAATATCGATCCCCCGTATCGCTTTGGCAAGGAGGACACTAAAGCTGATCGAACCGAGCAAATAGCTCAGTACAATCGCTGCGATTTGTAAAATCACACACTTCTCCCCTAACTTTCGTCGGACTTCTTCCGAGTAAATATGCGAATTGGTGTTCCTTCGAAATCAAACGCTGCACGGATTTTATTCTCCAGATAGCGCTCATATGAGAAGTGCATCAACTCAGGGTCGTTCACGAAAATAACCATGGTCGGCGGTTTAACTGCAACCTGAGTCACATAGTTAATTCTCATTCTCCGTCCTTTATCTGTTGGCGGAGGATTAATCGCAACCGCATCAGACACCACATCGTTAAGCAGATGTGTCTGCACACGTAACGAGTGTTGCTCTGCTACACGTTGCACAACCGGCAACAGTTTTTGTAAGCGTTGTTTTGTGAGGGCTGACAAGAATACGACCGGAGCATAAGTCATAAACAGGAAGTGATCCCGAATTTTTCTCTCAAACTCTTTCATCGTTTTGTCATGCTTCTCTACTACGTCCCATTTGTTCACAACAAACAATGATGCTTTACCAGCTTCGAATGCATATCCTGCAATATGCTTGTCCTGTTCAATAATGCCTTCTTCACCATTAATGACAATCAGAACAACATCTGCACGCTCAATCGCACGCATAGCCCGCATTACACTGTATTTCTCAGTTGTTTCATATACTTTACCACGCTTACGCATACCTGCTGTATCAATCAGCACGTAACGTTGGCCGTCTTTTTCAAAAGGTGTATCAATTGCATCCCGAGTCGTTCCAGCCACGTCACTTACAATGACACGCTCTTCACCCAGAATAGCGTTAACCAGTGAAGATTTACCCACATTAGGACGTCCGATCAGAGCTACACGAATGACATCTTCATCGTAAGTCTCTTCCTCAAGTTCTGGCAACTTCTCCACAATTGCATCAAGCAAATCACCTACACCTGTACCGTGACTTCCGGATACGCCGATGGGATCACCGAAACCAAATCCATAAAACTCATAAATGAGCTCACTTCGTCCGATATTATCCACTTTGTTAACGGCTACAACAATAGGCTTGCCTGAGCGGTAGAGCATCTCTGCTACCTCTTCATCCGATTGCGTAATACCTGCTTTTGCATCACACATGAATACAATAACATCCGCTTCTTCAATAGCGAGCTCTGCTTGCATCCGAATCGATTTTAAAATTACATCTTCACCATCAATTTCGATACCACCTGTATCAATGATACTAAATGGTTTACCGTTCCATTCACCGATTCCATATATGCGGTCACGGGTAATGCCCGGCTTGTCTTCCACAATGGCCAGTCTGTCGCCGATGATCCGATTGAAAATGGTGGATTTACCCACGTTCGGTCGTCCGACAATTGCCACAACGGGTCTTGCCATACATTCCACTCCTCCTGTCCATACTTACGATACTCATCATAGCAAAAAAGAAATGTCTTGGCTAACGTTTCATGCCAAATTACTCGCAATAAAAACAATCGGCGAACCCGCCTGGGGCTCGCCGATCTTGCTTTTGTTATTCAGCAAAATATGCAGTATATAACTTAGAACCATGCATTGTTAACTTATTTGAATTTGCTGAGTTTGTCTCCAAACAGTTCGCCAAGCGTAGTGCTCATACCTTGATTGTTCAAGGAAACGTTTGGATTGTTGATTTCTTCACGCGGAGCGTTGTTTCTTGAAGGTCTTTCTGATTTTTGTGGTTGAGCTGGAGCTTCTTCTGTTTCTTTGATGCTCAAGCTTACACGTTGCTCAGAAGGGTTCATGTCCAAGATTTTAACTTGAACTTCCTGTCCTTCTTTCAGCACTTCATGAGGAGTGCCGATGTGTTTGTGGGAGATTTGCGAGATATGCACAAGTCCCTCAACACCAGGAGCGATTTCAACAAATGCACCGAAGTCTACCAGACGTTTTACAACACCTGTTACGATATCGCTGGAATTGAATTTTTCGCTTGCTGTTTCCCAAGGACCTGGTTGAACAGCTTTCATGCTCAGGCTGATTTTGCCTTTTTCAGGGTCAACTTTCAGCACTTTCACACTAACTTTATCACCTTCAGACAGTACGTCGGATGGTTTTTCAACGTGTGTCCAAGCCAGCTCGGATACGTGAACCAAACCGTCAACTCCGCCCACATCAACGAATGCACCGAATTGAGTCAAACGTTGTACTGTACCTTCGATCACTTGACCTTCTTGCAAACCAGCCATTACTGTAGCTTTGTTTGCTTCGAATTCTTGCTCCAGTACGTCTTTTTGGGAAAGGATCACTTTGTTGTTCTCACGGTCGATCTCTTTCACTTTAACACGCAGTGTGCGTCCTTTGTAGTCGCTGAAGTCTTCAACGAAATGGCGTTCAACCATGGAAGCCGGGATAAATCCACGTACGCCCACGTCTGCTACCAGACCGCCTTTAACAACATCACCTACAACAACTTCGAATACGTCTTGGTCTTCAAAATGCTTTTGCAATTGATCCCATGCGTTTTCGCTGTCGATTGCACGTTTGGACAGAACGAGTTTTTCTTTCTCGTCGTCGATGCTAAGAACTTTAGCTTCAACTTCTTGTCCAACTTCTACTGCGTCAGACGCGCTGTCAACATGTAATGAAGACAGTTCACGAATTGGAATGACACCGTCATATTTATATCCAATGCTCACATAGGCTTGGTTATCTTCCAATTTGACGATGGTTCCTTTTACGGTATCTCCTTTTTTCAAGGAAACGAATTGATCCAACTCATCTTGGGTTGCTTCTTGATTTTTCATTTCTTCCGACATGTCAAATACCCTCCTCAATTCAAAAACCCCATTATATTCAAACCTGCCTGTAGCAGAGTTCAAAACACTTTCATCACTGAGTGCTCAAACTTTAGTCTCCCTCAAAAATATGGAAACATGCACTCAGCTACCGACGAAGCCATTACTTGCTTGGCACGCCCGTTTGCACCATTTCGTTAATCTTGGACATAATCTTTTCAGTCGCCTTCTCCAGAGCTTCTCCAGATGGGTCTTCCTTGAACTCGTCCAAACTTACTGGTGCTCCATATACAACTTTCATCTTACGAAAAACTTTGTAGTTACCGATAATAGCAGTAGGAATAACTGTAGCGCCACTGCGGAGAGCAAAACTCGCTGCCCCTTTTTTGCCGATACCTCCATCATTGTGACGGCTTCCCGAGGGGAAGATTCCAAGCACTTGACCATCACGCAAAATATTGAGTGAGGTTTTGATGGATTCCTTGCTGACACCTCCACGTTTAACGGGGAAAGCGCCCACGGCTTTAATAATTCGGCCGAGTACCGGAATTTCAAACAATTCGCTTTTGGCCATGAAACGCACCTGACGGCGAATTTTGATACCAACGGTTGGAGGATCGAGGTTACTAATATGATTGGAACATAAAAGTACGCCGCCTTCTTTCGGAATATTCTCCCGTCCAACGGCCTCCAATCGGAAAAGAATGGTATAAATGATCCGCAGTAATGTGCTGCAAAATGTGTAAATCATAGACCGATCTCTCCTCTGACCATTGTGCAATAAGATACGATTTTGTCAACCACTTCATGAATGTTCATCTCCGTTGTATCAAGGACGATAGCATCCTCAGCACAACGCAATGGGGAAATTTCCCGATTCTCATCCAATCTGTCACGGGTGGCAATATCTCGCTCCAGCTGTTGCAACGTCAGTCCTTCAGAGGGGTCCAGTTCTTTGAAGCGGCGAAGTGCACGCTCTTCGACACTGGCAGTCATGAAGATTTTCACTTCCGCATCGGGCAGTACTGTCGTTCCGATATCGCGTCCATCCATGACGACGCCCTTGCGCAAAGCCATTTGCCGCTGAGTATCCACTAATTGCGTACGCAGCCCCTCGATTTGCGCATATCGGGACACGATTCCCGTCACTTCACGGGAGCGGATTTCCGAGGTTACTTCTTCCCCATTACAGAACACTTTCTGTCCGTCGGGATCCGGTTGTAAATCAATGACCAGCTTTTGGGCTTCCTGAAGTACCTGTGCCACTTCTTCCGGCGCAATATCTTTCCGAAGCATGTGCAAGGTTACCGCACGGTACATTGCGCCTGTATCGACGTATACATACGCGAGCGCCTCTGCAACCAATCGGGCCACCGTGCTTTTCCCGGCACCGGCAGGTCCGTCAATTGCAACGTTCATTTTCCCGTTCTCTGATGTGTTCTGGCTTGCCAACGGGGCATTCCTCCTCAAACGATAAACCTCAATAAAAAAACAGGCATTGCCTGCATCGTGAAAATTATACCACACTCTACACATGGATGCAAAAACAGACAAATCAACGATGTTCGTAATCATTCATCGTTTGCACTTCAATTGGCGTTCCTTCCAGGCGGTCAATGGTGGTCAAATTCTTTTTGAAGCCTGGTACCAACAGCAGCAATTGATATACCACAAGCAGGATTAGAAGGACTGTAATCAGAATCGTAACCTTTCGTTCCATTCGCCTGGAGAAAACATAATAAAGTCGTTCATATCTGCGGGTTGCCTGACGATGATTCATGGCAATGCCTCCGTTTTTTCATTACGGTACCCGCAGTCCCTTCTTCTTATGCCACAACATTCCTATTTCGTACGGTAGTCCAATTGTCGTTCGAAACAAAACTTGATAATTTTCTGGCGCTCCGAATCTGAAATCTGCACAAATTTCAGCATGCATAGCTGTCTACCGGTTTCCAGGGTTTTGATCCGCACAACTTCAGCTTCAAAATTCACATGTTCAATGGTTGAATTCCGGTAGGGAACCAGCAACCAGCATTTCAGTTTTTGACCTTCAGCTATTGAAAACCCCGTTTCGCCGTAGATGGACAATCCACCGCCACCAATATCTTCAGTCAATCCGACGGCACGGGTCAGATCTTCACTCTGGATGGCCAATTCGAGGTTTGCATGAACACGAAGAAAGCTGCGCCGTTGTATTTTGGATATATCGCTCGGAAGCGGTTTGCGGATACGGACAAGACGGACCACATCTTCCTCAAATCCCGTGACATAGGTATTAAAATAATGCCGGACCCCATCCTCCGTAATATATGAAATGGACAATTCCTCTCCGAAAAAGAGCCTTTTCAGACGGCTGCTTCCTTGTTGCATCGGGACCTCAATCAGAAAACTGCTGTCATCCATATCTGCAATGCGTGATTTGTATTCTTTGTGTTCCTCTTTTTCATCTGCAGAAGCAATCTGGATGTATAAAATTTCATTTATTTTCGGAAACAAGCTGTTCACCGCCACTTTATGTATTTATCTTCGTATGTACAAGGACTATTATACCATGACCTTTCTCACATTGAACAAGAAAAAACAGACCACATTGTGGTCTGCCGCAGTTATTCGCACAGCTTAAAATTCAGATTATCCATCTTTTTATGAGGTTGCATTGACCGGTTTGATCTCTTCAACCGCTTCTTCCATTCCTGTATTCGCATTAATGTATATCCGGTAACGAGAACCGTTAATTTTCCCTCCGAATTCATAACACAACACTTCTTTGCTGTAATCATTCTCAATCAGGGATTTGCGAACATAATTTTCTTCGAACTCCGAATTAAGCTTTTTCCGCGCCTGTTGCTCCGTAAGAGTTGCTTTCGGAATTTTGCGCTTGTCATTATGTTCGTACACAAAGTCACTCGCCTGGAAGCCGGTTACTTCGCCTGTATCCAGTCCTACACGAACTGACATTTTCTCAGGATAAATCAAAGTGTCCCCTTGCTTACGCACATAAGTAAGGTTACCCAAATTACCAAATTCATCGTAATTTACAGCTTTCATATCTTTGTAACCTTTGTTCATTAGAAATTGATCTGCTTTAGCCATGGCATTCTGACGAGACACTTTTTTGGTTCCGATTGGACGCGTATCACTGTAAGAGATCAGCATTCCGCCATTACGAGTGAAATCCATCATCAGTTTGCCATTGTTGGCATGATCAATCGTGGCAGTGTAGGACTCCCAGTCTGTTCCTTTACCGTTCTCCTGCACTTGGATTTTGCTACGATCCGCATCAGAGAATTTTGCAGCCTTGCTCTGAATCTGTTCTTTGGTCACCGGTAAGCCGCCCAGTTTCTTGACTGATCGTTTTGCATAGATATTGGATACGGAAGGACCCCAATCAAGCTCCGGGTATTCCTGTACCTTTTTGTTCACTGTACGAAAACCATCAACAATCGTGTTGTCCATGGTTTGCTCTTGTGTTGCCATGGCAGTCTCTGCATCCATCCAGCGCAATCGGTCCGTCAGCACTTTTTGCTGCACATCCTGCAGATTCTTGGTAATCTCGGATGAATTCTGATACAGCTTTTTCAGGTTGCCCATTTCCTTCTCACTTAGTGGTTCGTTCGTCAAGTCACGCATCGACGCCCGATAGGCAAAGTTGGAAATACGCGAGAGAAACTCCTCTGTCTCGTTAAATGGCAGCATGGTGAGTGGCAGTTGGTTGATCTCATTCTGCGCTTCACTGGTGAGTCGCCATACATTCATCAAACCTTTGCGATGCATCCCCTGTGATGTAGAGTGAACCGCCAAGGTGTTGCCAATCTCCGAATGCAATTTGTCCATATGAAAAGATAAATCGTGAAAGGCACGCTGATATTGATTCTCTGCCTTGATCAGAATTGCATTCTTCTCCTGATTCTCCTGATAGCCCCACACGAGCGCACCGACCAGCAGAACCGCAAATATCGGAAACATAACTGAACTTAATCGTTTATACATCGGTAGAGTCTCCTTTCTTCTAAACCACTACCTCTATTGTGGATCGAAGAAAGATCTCTTATGCATGCGATTTCCAGTCCTTACACAAGCAGGCTGCTAAAGTACCGTTTGGGTCCTCCTTTTAATTCAGCTGAATCCCAGTTGCCATGCCCTCTTCTTCAATTTCGAACTGGTCTCTGTTATCACAGAGGCACTGCTTGAATCCCGTCTCAATTCGGCCCCGTTCTTTCTTGCCTCGTAATGTAAATCGCTCACCGCATTGTTTGCATCTGATTTTAATTTTAATTCTCATCACAACGATCTCCGTTTCTGTTGGTCATTCCCCGGGAGTTTATCTGTAAAAATAAAAACACACCGGAGCCATAGGCGCAATATGCGCTTTATGTCCACCAGTGTGTCCGTATTTTTATAATTTAACCTCTTCCTCCCGCTTCACAAAACGAAAAGGAGAACGGTTATTAGCTCGTGTGATTTTACCCATTGCCCCATACCACAGGCCCGCCATTAGCGGCGCTATAAACCACAACCAATGATTCACCATGGTGTTCATGATGACGTCGTACAATGCATGCCAGAAAAAAGGTAACACCAGAGAAAGAACCAGATACCACCGCTTTTTCTTACCACCGATAAACTTGGCTTTACCCATATAATAACCCATGATTACCGCAAACATAGCGTGCCCTGAAACAGGGAGCAGTGCCCGAAGGAACATGGCTGAGACGGATGCATTCCCCGCAAAGGCATACAACACATTCTCAACAGTGGCAAATCCAAGTGAAACAGCGACTGCATATAAGATGCCGTCATACGGCTCATCAAATTCGGTGTGATTATAGATGATATGATAAAGTACGAACCATTTAACAAATTCCTCCACACCACCTGAGATCATAATGGCCTCAAGATAAGGATTATCCCCGAGCCACATCATCATGCCACGCTGAATAATCATCACAGGCAGTACCATCAGTATCCCCATGAGGAAAACCCGCAATACCATATGAAGTGGCTCATAATCATAACGGTCTTTCAGGTAAAAGTATGTTAACAAGGCGAGACCCGGAGCAACTGCTGCCGCTAAGACCGAAAACAAAAGCACCGAAATTCCCTCCTCTGACTAAAGACGCGATTACAACTAGAGATTAATCCTGGCGTTTGAAGTGGGTGCAGATAACATCAATCGCTTGTGCAGGAATAACAACCTTACCATACTCTTCCATAACTGCCGGAGTAACTGAGGAGCCTTCGCCAAATTCAGCAAGCAAGGCAATCAATGCCGCATGTTTGGTGGAATCTACCTCATCTGGCTCCAAATGCAAGAACCACTTGTCTTTATAAGAATAAAGTCTCCCAGCATCCGTAACATGCTGACGCAACATATGTGCAGCTTCAATGAGCACTTCAAAGTCCTTGAATGCATAAACGATGGAATCGCTTTGCTCGAGTGTAACTTCCATTTCATATACTTCTTCAGGAAGATCATCTTCATGACCTGAACCATATTGTTGCGGATCATATTTTCCACGTGTGACAATGACAACCATCCCTTGAGCGGGAAGTGCGAATACTTCGACAGCGAGTGGACCTGTGGCATCAAATCCAAGTTCGGAATAGGCCTGATCCATCATTTCAGTGAACAGTTCATGAACCTTAGGTATTTCCTGCCACATATCTTCTTTTTGTATTCCGCGCTCGCTCAGATCGTCAAAGGTCAGGAAAATCCGTATCTTATCGTGACTTAGTCGTTCTATTTTCATACAGGATCTCCCCTTTATAAGCAAGTCTTATAACAGATTATGAAGCACAAAACAATATGTGCTGAAAATAAATCTATGTAGTTATGTTATCATTTTATACCTCTAAATGCACGAAGTAAAATCGACAAAAAAAGAATCATTCCACAGCCAATCCAGACTGTGGATGATTCTAATTGGAGGTTTTGGTTTATAAACCCGGTACTGTTGTGTTTGTTTGACTTAAAATTTGCTCAACTTCATGCTTCACATCCGGATTGGTGCGAATAAAATCTTTGAGCATGCTCATATTCGCTTCTTTTTCCTGCGGTGTGATTGCTCTTGCAGTCTTTGCTGCCGGATTTTTGTGGGATTCACCATGTTGATTTTGCTTGCTTGTGAACCCGTCCATACCCGGGAAAGTCATCTCCATCATCTTATGTTTTGCCTGATCCATCATATTTCGTGATGAACCCGATGACATCATGGGCAATTTGCCTTTGGACAGCCATGAACTGGCTGCAACACCAATGACAATGCCCCAAAAAAAGGATGACGTCTTCATTACACCAACCTCCTTCAAGTGTTAAAATCATATTTAGTGTTTGCGGTAGTGAGCAATCTCATTCCGTATAAATACAGGAAAGCGAGTTGAAATCATGTTTAGACATACCGCCGCATTGATCATTGCTGCAAGTTTGCTGCTGTCAGCTTGTGGGACAGCGGAAGAAAAAACATCTGATAATCCCACACCAGCGGGCGAATCAACTACCACGGTTCAAGAAGAGCAAGGTAACTCTAACCCAACTAAAACAGGAGAACCTGGAACTGGTGTGCCCGAGCCTTCAACGGAAGATTCAACTGCGACAGAAGAAGAACCTGAATCTTCGGAGAAGGTTTCAACAGAAAAGAAAGTGGAAAAGACGTATCATATGAATGAAAATTATTATATTAAACCAAACGTTGAAGCGAGCCCAAACAAAGTGGTCTTGTTAACTTTTGATGATGGACCCAAAGAAGAAAAAATGATTACTTCACTGATCGACACTTTAGATAAACATAACGCTAAAGCGATATTTTTCGTCAATGGATATCGGGTGAAAAGCCATCCGGAATTGCTCAAACTCATACATGAACGGGGTCAGATTGTAGGCAATCATGCCTGGGATCATGAGGATCTCAAAAAAATGTCCAACGCTGAGGCGGCAAAACAGGTTACAGATGTCCAAAAAATAGTGAAGGATACCATTGGTGAGGAACCGCAATTCTTCCGTCCACCTTTTGGGTCGGGAAATGATGCACTGAAGGCTGCTGTGAAGAAAAATGGTATGTTATATATGACTTGGTCTAATGGTTCGCTCGATTGGGATAAAAGCACCAAAGACAAACCTGAAAAAGTCATCCAAAATGTACTGGACCAGTTAAATCCCGGAAGCAATATTTTGATGCATGAGTTGCCATGGACGGTTGAAGCATTGGATGAGTTGCTGACCAAGCTAGAAAAAAAAGGCTATTCCTTTGTTGATCCGCGTGCAATTGAATTGGAAGCTCGTTAAATTGTAATTTTGCGCATTAAAATAAAACAGCCTTGATCCAGTGGATCAGGGCTGTTTCTCTGTGAGTGCTGTTTCTGCGGGCACTCTTAACGTGATGATATGCATCTCCGCAGGACAACCTAGTCGGAGTGGAAGATGATTTGTACCGTATCCTCTGCTAACAAGCATTTTGCCTTCTTGGTTAACGTCCTCCGGACTGCGCTTCAGGGAGTACCACCCGTTCGATACGGGATGATACGCTTTGCTCAGGAACACAGGTCCGAAAAATGGGATTACCAATTGTCCCCCATGTGTATGACCGCTTAAAATAAGATCTGCATTTTCTTCCAAACGAAGGGCCTGCAAAGGATCATGAACGATAGCAATTTTGCATAAACGGTTACCGATCTGCTGTAGTAATACATCGCCCTGTTTGGAACGATAGTCTATGCCGATCAGGCTCAATCTGTCGTTGCCCCTTTGTAGATATTCCACATCATCCTGAAGGAGCTTAACGTCCGATTCCCGAAGGACTCGCGCAAGTTGAGCGGTACCAGCCCTCTTGTCATGGTTGCCATACACCGTAAATGAAGGAGCAATGTTCGATAAAATTTTCATGTTATGTCTAACTATAGACCATGAGATTCCTTTTTCCGCAACATCCCCGCCGATGAGAACCCAGTCCACCTTGTTTTTTACGTTTTCCAAATCCTTCTGCTTCAGCTTGCGCTTGTGAGTATCGGATACATACAAAATCATAGCCCCGTCAAAGGATGTTGGCAGATGAGGCACTTCAACCTCTTCTTCAATCATTTGATGAATATGGGCTTCTCGCCACATATGAAAAAGCAGTAAAACTCCCATCAAAATGATTAAACCTGCGAGTAAAAACATTACCACGGCAAGGGAAGGAACGTATTCAGAGCGGGTGCCCCTTCAACCCCCCACCAAACCAGACTAATCGTTAACATGACAAAAATAAAAATGAGTGAATTAACAAACCTCTTGCTCAATTTTAACCGACGTGAAGGATGTAATTCTGTCCGTGTAGGAAGCGAACCCGCTTCGGGGATCGATTCTTCCGTTGAATTTGGCGTTTTTTTGGAGCGTGATGGTGCCCTTTGAGGAAGTACTGGACTTTCCAGTTTTTCTGTATAAGGCTTGCGCTGTGATCTAGGTAAAGAAACGGAAGTAATTGGTGTGATTCCGCCAACCTCAGCAGCTGCTGCCGTTTCAGCAACGATGCTTACTTGAGAAGCCAACTGACGCTCGGATTTCTCTTTTTTATCCGATTGACGATGGCGCTGACTGCCATATGTCTTCATTCTACTTAATGGCTGATTCATGATCCCCTCCGAAAACGTATCGCTAATCCGGACACCAAATCAATAATAAAGTGACATAATATAGGCGCCCATAATGTGCCGGACTGCAAGTAAATCCAACCCAATCCATAACTTGAGACAAACACCCAGCCTGTTGGAATCCAGTGGCGCAAATAACGAATATGGATAACTGCAAATAAAATACTTGTCCAGTAAGGACCGATGGCATGTTGGATGGCTCCACGGAATAATAATTCCTCACACACAGCAACAATGGCTGCTATACATACAATGTGCCAGATCGGACGCCCACGGAACAGCATCTCGTTAATTCCACCGTCATCCATGCTTTCCTGAGGTATAACATACGACAGTACCAAGTCCATAACAAGCATTATTCCTGCAAGACCAAGACCCCACCATATAAATTGGTAATTGTCAGGCCATGCGAGTACATCTAACAAGTTTCGTTTCTGCAATAAGATCCACACAACTCCGATAATCAGTGTCAGACCTTGTGTAAAGTATAGATTGATTAAAAGCAAACGCTCGGTAAGCTGCTGTGGCTCAGCCTTCTGAATCTTGAACTTGGGAAACTTGAATTTTTTCATCGGATGCGTCTGTCCTCTTGAGTTAAATTTGATGGATAACAATTACGTTGTCCAATCGGATAGTATACTAAATGATAGCCAAAAAACCAATTAGGTTCAAGACCTGCCCCAAGTCCTGGTTAGATGTCATTGCCATTACTTCATTAAAGCAGTAAAATTTAGTTCACCAAACAGCTTACTTTCCATCTTCTTGTGGTAGGTATATTAACTATTGTATTACTTATGGTGACTCTGTTTATGTGTGAATCTAAAGACATCTGCAAAACATTTTAAAACATTTAAGCCTATTGACATGCTCATGTCAGCCATGATACATTATGAAAAAATTAGTCACGTTAAACACGATGATGGAAAAAAGACGTTGCTTCGTCTTACAGAGAGCCGATGGTAGGTGTGAATCGGTGGCAGGCAAATGGTCTTGAGCGCTCCTGAGTTATTGCATTGAAATTGGAGTAGGTGCAATCGGTTTAGACCCGTTATCCTCTTCGGTCTTCATTGACCGCTAAGACTGTCGTTGCGAAACGGCGGTGAATTAGGGTGGTACCACGACAACTCTCGTCCCTTATTGCGCAAGCAGTATGTGGATTGAGAGTTTTTTGATTTATTTTAAAGGATATCTGTGGGATCACTCTATTTGCTTCACCTTCCCCCTCTGTTGCGACACCGCGTTGTTGGGCGGAAGAATCAACCTGGTTTTAAGGAATACCTCTTCGCTGAGGTCAGTTCCTTGACGATATAGATACACATACCTAAGGAGGAAGAAACCATGTACAAAGTGTTAGTGTCGGACCCAATCAGTGATCTGGGGATCCAGCAACTGGTGGATGCAAATGATGTTGTTGTTGAGAAGAAAACCGGTCTTAGTGAAGATGAACTTGTTGCCATTATTGGTGAATATGATGCCCTCTTGGTTCGCAGCCAGACTCGTGTTACAGATCGTATTATGACGGCTGGTACCAACCTCAAGGTGATCGGACGTGCAGGTGTTGGTGTAGATAACATTGATCTGGAAGCTGCTACACAGCGCGGTATCATCGTTATTAATGCACCTGATGGCAATACCATCACAACCTGTGAGCACACGTTTGCCATGATGATGGCATTGGCACGACACATTCCTCAGGCATACGCCAAGACAATTCAGGGTACGTGGGATCGCAAAACCTTCCTGGGTGTCGAATTAAGAAACAAAACGCTCGGTGTACTGGGCATGGGACGGATCGGTAGTGAAGTTGCCAAGCGCGCCAAAGCATTTGGAATGGACATTCTTGCTTACGACCCGTTCCTCACGGAGGAGCGTGCCGAGAAGCTGCAAGTGAAGCTGGCTAGTGTAGATGATATCATTCGCAATGCGGACTTCATGACCGTTCACACGCCATTAACACCGGAAACACGGCATATGATTTCACGTCCACAATTCGAAGTGATGAAAAAAGGCATGCGTATCATTAACTGTGCTCGTGGTGGTGTAGTTGACGAGATGGCACTTGTCGAAGCCATTGATCAGGGTATTGTTGCTGGTGCAGCATTTGACGTATTCGAAAGCGAGCCGCCAGCCGCTGATCACCCGTTCCTGAATCACCCAAGCATTATCGTTACGCCTCACCTTGGTGCGTCCACAGTAGAAGCACAAGAGAACGTGGCTATCGATGTATCGGAACAAGTTCTTCATATTCTGCGCAACGAACCGTTCAAGAACGCAGTTAACATGCCTGCTGTTGCACCAACCGTGATGAACAAATTGCAGCCGTATTTCAAACTGGGTGAAACGTTGGGTAGTTTTGCAGCACAGATTACACAAAATGCAGTGCAGGAGATTCGTATCGACTATGCTGGTGAACTTTCTGAAGTAGATACTTCTCCTCTCACACGTTACATTGTGAAAGGGATTCTCGCCAGACATTTGGGTGGGGAAGCCAACATCGTTAACTCCATGCATCTGGCCAAAATCCGTGATCTGAATGTGGTTGTAAGCCAAACCTCAACAACTAAAGGATTTACTAACCTGATTACCGTAACATTGGTTACAACTCAGGATGCTGAGGAACGCCGTGTAGCGGGTACACTCCTTGCAGGTTATGGAGAGCGTATCGTTCGTCTGGATAAATTCCCGGTAGATATCGCTCCAGAAAGTCATCAAATCTTGATCTCACATAACGATAAACCAGGTATTATCGGTCGTGTAGGCACACTGCTTGGACAAAACGATGTCAACATCGCATCCATGCAGGTTGGACGTAAAATTATTGGTGGTGCAGCGATCATGATTCTGACCGTAGATAAAGCTGTTCCAAAAGATGTGCTTGTGCAGCTTGCTGCGCTGCCTGAGATTAATACTGCTGTTGAAATCGTGCTGGAATAATCATACGTATTGTAAATGTATAAGAAAAGACAGGACCCTCTTGGTTCCGTCTTTTTTTGTCGCGAAGTAAATTACGTATTCATTTCAATTTTAAAGTAATTCTAATGATGGTGAGTGATACTTCTGGCCGTGCGGAACTTACTCTTTCGGTCGCCCCAAGCACCTAATATTGGATTGACCCACTATCTGGAAAGAAAGAGAAACCCAAGATCTAAAAATGATCTGGGTTTCTCGACAATCTGATGCACTAATCCCATAAGAGTTCCATTTCATTTGCCCATTAGGGAAATAGTCTTAATACGTTATCGAACTATTAACTTAACTGAATAATGTTTAGTGTAGATCCCGGAGGAGAAAGAATAGCTGTGCCAACAAGCCCGAATAATTGTAACTGTATTGTTGAACCAGCGGTAACGGTAACCATAAAGTCAGACTGCAGCTGACTGAGAGAAAGCACTGGAGATACTACACTCGCTGGAATAGCTGTACCGTTAAGTAAAACCCGAGATTGGATAGCAAGTGCAGCTGTCAGATTTATTTTGTATGAGATATAGTAACGACCTGCATTGGCAAGCGTGAAGGTGTCATTTGTCCCATTGACGGTTATACCTGTGCCAATATTTTGGTTATTCGGTAATGGAACGAGTGTACCACCCAATATTACAACAATCGTACCATTAGTGTTCTCAGCAAAAGCCGAGTTAGATGTTACAGATGTTCCCGTTGCTCCTGTAACTCCAGTTGTCCCTGTTGCCCCCGTACTTCCCGTTACGCCAACTCCGGTGGCCCCGGTAATACCTGTCGCTCCTGTTTCCCCAGTCGCACCAGTTGCCCCCGTGCTTCCCGTTACGCCGACTCCTGTGGCTCCGGTTATACCTGTCGCTCCTGTTCCCCCAGTCGCACTAGTTGCTCCGGTACTTCCTGTTACGCCGACTCCCGTGGCCCCGGTTATGCCTGTCGCTCCTGTTTCACCAGTCACACCAGTAACTCCGGTACTTCCCGTTACGCCAACTCCTGTGGCTCCGGTTATACCTGTTGCTCCTGTTTCACCAGTGGCACCAGTTGCTCCGGTACTTCCTGTTACGCCGACTCCCGTGGCTCCGGTTATACCTGTCGCTCCTGTTCCCCCAGTCACACCCGTTGCCCCCGTGCTTCCCGTTACGCCGACTCCCGTGGCTCCGGTTATACCTGTCGCTCCTGTTTCCCCAGTCGCACCAGTTGCCCCCGTGCTTCCCGTTACGCCGACTCCTGTGGCTCCGGTTATACCTGTCGCTCCTGTTTCCCCAGTCGCACCAGTTGCCCCCGTGCTTCCCGTTACGCCGACTCCTGTGGCTCCGGTTATACCTGTCGCTCCTGTTTCCCCAGTCGCACCAGTAACTCCGGTACTTCCTGTTACGCCGACTCCTGTGGCTCCGGTTATACCTGTCGCTCCTGTTTCCCCAGTCGCACCAGTAACTCCGGTACTTCCTGTTACGCCGACTCCTGTGGCTCCAGTTATACCTGTCGCTCCTGTTTCCCCAGTCGCACCAGTAAATCCGGTACTTCCTGTTACGCCGACTCCCGTGGCTCCGGTTATACCTGTCGCTCCCGTTTCACCAGTCACACCAGTAACTCCGGTACTTCCTGTTACGCCGACTCCTGTGGCTCCAGTTATGCCTGTCGCTCCCGTTTCACCAGTGACACCAGTAAATCCGGTACTTCCTGTTACTCCGACTCCCGTTGCTCCAGTTATGCCTGTCGCTCCCGTTTCACCAGTGACACCAGTAAATCCGGTACTTCCTGTTACTCCGACTCCCGTTGCTCCAGTTATGCCTGTCGCTCCCGTTCCACCAGTGACACCAGTAAATCCGGTACTTCCTGTTACGCCGACTCCCGTGGCTCCGGTTATACCTGTTGCTCCTGTTTCACCAGTGGCACCCGTTGACCCGGTACTTCCCGTTATGCCGACTCCTGTGACCCCAGTTATACCTGTTACTCCTGTTTCACCAGTGACACCAGTAACTCCGGTACTTCCCGTTACGCCGACTCCCGTTGCTCCGGTTATACCTGTCGCTCCCGTTTCACCAGTCACACCCGTTACCCCGGTACTTCCTGTTACTCCGACTCCCGTTGCCCCCGTTATACCTGTTGCTCCTGTTTCACCAGTGGCTCCGGTTAACCCTGCAAGACCCGTCGCTCCCGTTTCACCCGTTGCACCTGTTAATCCGGTACTGCCGGTTACGCCAACTCCCGTTGCTCCGGTTATCCCTGTCGCTCCTGTTTCGCCAGTGACACCAGTTACTCCTGTTACACTTACTCCTGTGGCTCCTGTAATTCCCGTCGCCCCAGTCACCCCCGCAACACCAGTCGCTCCTGTTACGCCGGATACTCCTGTTTCACCAGTACTTCCTGTCACTCCAACGCCAGTTGCCCCCGTCACACCCGTTGCTCCCGCTCCAGCGATCAACGTGTAATCCGGCGATGTGCCCGGCGTTCCGGTTGGTGATGCTACATTAGCAATATACGTACTGCCGTTGAACGTTACAACCTGACCCGCTGGATACGTTGGGGCTACGACTGGATCGAATGGTACAATGCCACTTAAACCTACACCTGTTGCTCCTGTTACGCCGGATGCTCCGGTACTTCCTGTCACTCCAACGCCAGTTGCACCCGTCACACCTGTCGCTCCTGCGCCCGCAAGCAACGTGTACTCCGGCGATGTGCCCGGCGTTCCGGTTGGCGATGCCACATTCGCAATATACGTACTGCCGTTGAACGTTACAACCTGGCCCGCTGGATACGTTGGGGCTACGGCTGGATCGAATGGTACAATGCCATTTAAACCTACGCCTGTCGCTCCTGTTACGCCCGATGCTCCCGTGACTCCGGTACTTCCCGTTACTCCAAAGCCGGTTGCTCCTGTAACACCTGTTGCTCCCACGCCCGCAAGCAATGTGTAATCCGGTGAAGTCCCCGGTGTTCCGGTTGGCGATGCTACATTCGCAATATAGGTACTGCCGTTGAACGTTACAACCTGACCCGCTGGATACGTCGGGGCTACGGCTGAATTGAATGGCAAGATACCACTTAAACCTATACCTGTCGCTCCTGTTACGCCGGATGCTCCGGTACTTCCTGTTACTCCAACACCAGTTGCACCCGTCACACCTGTTGCTCCAGCGCCAGCAAGCAACGTGTAATCTGGTGAGGTACCCGGTGTTCCCGTTGGTGATGCCACATTCGCAATATACGTACTGTCGTTAAACGTTACAACCTGACCCGCTGGATACGTTGGGGCTACGGCTGGATCGAATGGTACAATGCCACTCAAACCTACACCTGTCGCTCCTGTTACGCCGGATGCTCCGGTACTTCCTGTCACTCCAACGCCAGTTGCACCCGTCACACCTGTTGCTCCAGCGCCAGCAAGCAACGTGTAATCTGGCGATGTGCCCGGCGTTCCGGTTGGTGCTGCTACATTCGCAATATACGTACTGTCGTTAAACGTTACAACCTGACCCGCTGGATACGTTGGGGCTGCGGCTGGATCGAATGGCAAGATACCACTTAAACCTACGCCTGTCGCTCCCGTCACTCCTGATGCTCCTGCGACTCCGGTACTTCCTGTTACTCCAACTCCAGTTGCACCTGTTACACCCGTTGCTCCAGCGCCAGCAAGCAATGTGTAATCTGGCGATGTATCCGGCGTTCCGGTTGGCGATGCTATATTCGCAATATACGTACTGCCGTTAAACGTTACAACCTGACCCGCTGGATACGTTGGGGCTACGGCTGGATCAAATGGCACAAGGCCTGTCAATCCCGCCCCGGTTGCTCCCGTTACACCTGTGGCTCCTGTAGGCCCTGCACCTGCAAGCAATGTATAGTCTGGAGAACTTCCTGGCGTACCCGTTGGCGAAGCGACATTTGTAATATAAGTACTGCCACCAAACGTGACGATTTGTCCAGCTGCATATGTTGGTGCTAATGCGGGATCGAATGGCACGATGCCGCTTAATCCTGCACCTGTGGCTCCAGTTGCACCAGTCGCCCCCGCAGCAGCGATTAATGTGTAATCCGATGAAGATCCTGGTGTTCCTAGAGGACCATCTACACTCGTAATGTAAGTACTACCGTTATACGTAATGACTTGACCTGCTGGATAACCCGGGGCGAGCGCTGGATTAAATGCCACGGCTCCTGTCAAACCAGCTCCGGTTGCTCCCGTTGCTCCATTCGTTCCACCCGACAGCAAAAGAGTGTAGTCTGGAGAACTTCCGGGTGTACCCAAGGGACCGTTCACATTGGCAACATAAAGACTACCCTCGTAGCTTACTACTTGACCTTGAGCATAAGTTGGTCCCAGTGCAGGATCATATGCAGTAATATTGTTCAAACCCACACCAGGTGCTCCTGCCGGACCCTGTGCTCCCTGTGGACCAACTGGGCCGACCGGTCCTACTGGTCCAATTCCTCCCGGTGTGCCAGTAGCCCCTTTCACCCCAGGGACTCCCGGGACACCTGGTACCCCCGGGACTCCTGGCACTCCCTGGGGGCCGGCTGGTCCGGTAATCCCTCCAGTTCCAAGAGTTGTCGTCGCACGGCTTAGCGATATGGAGATCGATCGAATTAATCCTACAAGTTTATCTTTTTCTGCAGGTGGTGCTTCCAGAAGCAGCGTCACACTTAACAAGTCATCCAGTAAGTTTTGAAAGTTACCTGCGAGATTAATAAGAGGAACAGGGACAACCTCTGAACCTGCAATCGTTAATTCCAATACGGCTTGTAATTCTGCCTTTACTCCGGCACGAAATCCGGATTGATTTACAAAAGTAAGTAACTGGCGTAATCCATTCTGTAATGACAGTATATTGGCTGAAATCGGCTGACTAATTGCAGCAGGAATAGCCACAGCCAAAGAACGCAGTATGGATTCAAACTGCTCCAGTTCGCTTGTGGTTATTGGAATAAACGGAGAGCCTGCTCTAAAAGATCTGCCTTCCAGGAAAGCTTTAATATTGACCCTTTTTCGATCATCGGACATGCTTAGCTCAATCCTCCTCTATCTTGCTTGCTTTTCAAGCTTATGTAACATAGGAAGGAAAATTATCTTGGACACTCTTTTTAGTCAAAAAAAGACTAATCTTGTTCCACGTTGAACAAGATTAAACGGTAGTCTTCAACAAAAAAACACCCTCCATAAGAGGGTGTTTCCGCACTTTTTGTATGAAATTCAGGCTATTTCGATGAATCCAAGGGAAATTGCAAAATAAACTCTGTTCCTTCGCCAAGCACACTATTGACGGTAATCATACCTTGATGCGCATCAACAATATTTTTCACAATCGCTAAACCAAGCCCTGTACCCACACTTTCTCCCCGAACACGAGCCTTGTCTGCTTTGTAGAATCGTTCGAAAATAAATGGCAAGTCAGATGAAGGGATACCTACACCCTGATCCTTCACAGAAACTCTGACAAATGGAGCACGAAGATAAGTGACCCGCTCTGCTGAGATCATTACATTTTTGCCAGTAGGTGTATGTCTGAACGCATTATCCAGCAAATTCGTAAATACTTGCTCAAGTCGATCCTCATCTGCTTGTTGAAGTTCAATGGTTGGCTGTTCGAACTCAAAGTGCAGTTGAATTCCCTGTTCTTTTGAACGCACCGAGAACTTCCGATATACACGTTCAAGTAATTCTCCAAGGTCAACTTCCTTCATCACCATGTCCGTGTGTCCAGCTTCCATCCGGGCAAGATCAAGCAAGTCTTTAACCAATCTGCCCATCCGGAGGGACTCATCATGAATGACCTGGATCAGTTCTTCGCTCTCTTCCGGTGAGGTTGCCATGCCGTCCAAAAGGGCTTCACTGTAGCCTTGCATCATGGATAGCGGTGTTCGTATCTCATGAGATACGTTAGCCACGAAATCACGCCGCATTTTCTCCAGACGCACTTCTTCGGTTACATCTCTCAAGACAGCCACAGCCCCTCTGATAACACTGTCAGCATACAACGGTGCCATCTGAACAGACCAGACACCTTGCTGTACGTGAACATTGGAGTTCTGGTCTCCACCTTGCTCCATCACCATTCTGAACAAAGGGAGAAGGGGCTCAGGTACATCACGCAAAGTCTTGTCAGACTGCTCGGATTCTTGTCCTTCGTCCATTCTCTCCCAATCGAGATCATACCATGCCTGCATGATCTTCTCTCCAGGCGGATTCGTCAGAATAACTTTGCCTTCACCATCAAATGTAACTACCGCATCGGTCATGCTGCGAAGCACACTTGCCAAATGTTCCTTCTCATGGTTAAGGTTTCGAATATTATCTTCCAGTTGGGCAGCCATATGATTAAATGTGTTGGCAAGTTCACCAATCTCATCACTCGTTACCAGGGAGAGACGTGTTCCGTAATTCCCTTTGCGAATCGCATTGGCTGCCTGAATCAATTGCTGCATGGGCTGCGTTATTTTGGTGAATAGAAACAATGCAAAAAACGTGGTTAAACTGAATCCGATTATACAGATATAGGTGAACAACCGCTTAATATCTCTGGATTCGGATTCTGCAAAGTTCGTATCAATGTAGGGCAGCAAAAAAAGACCCAGCGCAATAAGTACACAACCCACAAGGCAGATAATAGTGATCCATAACTTCCCGACCAGTGATCTCCAGAAACTAAAACTACTTCGGTACTTCCAGTTTATAACCCACACCCCACACCGTCGTAATCATGGCCGCCGATTCAGGCGATACCTTGTTAAGTTTCTCGCGAAGACGCTTCACATGCGTATCCACGGTACGAAGATCGCCAAAGAATTCGTAATTCCATACATCCTTGAGCAATTCTTCTCTGGAGAAAACTTTGTCGGGAGATGTTGCCAGGTAGTGCAGTAATTCATATTCTTTTGGTGTAAGACTAATCTCTTCGCCACCAGCGGTTACCCGGTGGGCATCATGCTCAATAACCAGATGCGGGAACACGATGTTGTTACTCGAATTGCTCTCCTTGGAGAGATAAGCTGTCGCGGAAGATCGACGCAAAATCGCTTTGACACGATAAATCACTTCACGCGGGCTGAATGGTTTTACAACATAGTCATCAGCGCCAACTTCGAAGCCTTGAACCCGGTTAATCTCTTCACCTTTTGCAGTGAGCATCAAAACCGGCGTTGATTTCACCTGACGAAGACGGGTACACACTTCAACTCCATCCATACCTGGTAACATCACATCAAGCAAAATCAGCCCGTAGTCCCCTGCTGTTGCTTTACGCAGCGCAGTTTCCCCATCCTCGGCTTCATCGATTTCATAACCTTCTTTTTCAAGATACATTTTTAAAAGCCTGCGGATTCTCTCTTCGTCATCCACGACCAGTATTCGATTCTCATGTTCAGCCATGCCTCTCCAGCCCCTTTGCAATAACTCCTCATCACTTCTATTATGTTCGATCTGGCGAACAATATTTGAATACCCTTCAATAAAAAGGTACATTTGTGTTTCCCGCTTCTAAACTCAACCTTTGCAATACGAGTCTGTCCTAGTCCGCACCAGCGTAAGAATGTAATCCAGCAATGATCAGATTCACCCCAACTAGCGTAAACATGACGACTAGGAAGCCAAGAACTGCAAGCCATGCAGACTTCTGACCTTGCCAACCTCTGGATAAACGCAAATGCAGATACACACTATAATATAGCCATGTGATCAATGCCCACACCTCTTTGGGGTCCCAGCCCCAAAAACGACTCCAGGCAATCTGAGCCCAGATCATGGCAAAGATTAATGCTCCCAGCGTAAATATCGGAAAACCGATGGCAATCGCACGATAACTTATCTCATCCAGATCATCGGCATCAATTCCATCCATCATTGGCTGTAACGCTTGTCCAAGTGGTCTGCGTACAAGAAGTCGTACAATTCCATATAGGATCAAACCTACAATAAGTGACCAAACCACCGTATTCAGCTTGCGCCCGGCATTTACGCCGTTCATCCAGGAAGGCGTCTCAAGTAAAGGTTTTTTCATGCCAAGAAACGGTGTCATGCTCTCCACTTCGCTATTATATGGTGCAAAAATCGGAGGCATGCGATAATTCACTTTCTCTATTGTACTATTTTCCTGTACCTCTGTGTCAATGCTGACCGTTTTCTGTACAAAAACTGCCTCGTAACCAGCTGCACGAAAGGCAAATACCGTCCCGATAAATCCGATAACGACGACGATCGTAACCAGGGTGAATTCAACCCATCCTCTTTGCCGTCTTGAAGACTTGTCTTTACCACTGAAATCAACCGTACGGAGCAAATACATGAACCCTGCGGCAAAACCCACGGCGAAGAATGCTTCACCAAGTGCAGCCAACGTCACGTGAATTTTCAGCCAGATGGACTGAAGTGCCGGGATTAACGGCTGTACCTCCTGAGGAAATACAGCAGCGTAAGCCATTATAATGATGGTAAGTGGTAAGGCAAACAAACCCAGTAGTGACTTCCGATATATGGCGTATACAACGATAAATGCAACCATGATCATCATGGACAGAAAAGACATAAACTCGTACATGTTACTAACCGGGATATGCCCTGCCCCAGCCCATCGTGTTGCAAAAAATACAAGATGTGCTGCCAAAGCGACAGTCGAGGCAATGAAAGCTCGTTTACCCCAGCGATTCATATGGTCCAGAGGATCACGATTGCTCCATTTTTTGCCCATTACCGCAACACCATATAAAAAGAATGCGGCACAATAGAGAAAGAAAGCTACGATAAATGCGTCGCTGCTGAAATCCAATAAATTCATGCTTGGTTCCCCCCGTTATCCAACGACTTCTCTTCCACTTCCAAATTCATTTGTTTCAAAACAGCCGCGACTTCACGCCTGAAGCCAAACCAGTTTTTGTTGGTATGTCCACCCAAGGTAAGCTGTTGATCATCAAAACGAATCCAGATGCGGCGATGATGCCAATAAAAACCCATGACCAGACCCAACATGACAATGCCGGCTCCTACCCACACAAAAGGCATTGCTTTATCCACGCGTATATTGAGATAACTTACGGATTGAATAATATCAACCTTGTCCATGCTGTCTACTTCCAACTGTAAAGGAATCTCTGCTCCGATCAGCTGTTGGTTAATTGCATCCTGCTGAAACCGTTGCTTATCAATCTGCTTCGCAAAATAAAGATATTGTATCCCCTCTTCCGGCAGATTCGGTCCCTTAATGAGAAAGAGAAAAGCAGGTGCATTAGGTGAAGGCGATTTTGATTTGGGCTGACCATTCTCATCCAATCCAAAGTCCATGAACTTTTCCTTTACGGTCAGTTCATAAGGACCCGCTTCAAATGTTTTTTGGGTATCGACCATATCAATCTTAATCGCCCCATATACTTCACCAGTCTTTGTATTGACCAGATCCGGCGTTACGGACCGAATGGTAGGTGTGAGATCATAATCAAACTGATATGCTTTCAGACCGTTATAATTTAATGGATGATTCACACGAACATCATGTCTGGCCACCTCAGCCAATTGAGGTTTTTTCGAAAGATCCGAACAATCTGCTGTACATTCATATAAAACAACTTTTGTTTCGAACAGTTTTGGAACGGTCTTATTCAGGTTACGGAATTGCTCAGGTACTTCTTCCTCACTGTAAAATTCAACATTAAACTGTTCATTTTTCAGATACATCGACGTATTCGGGATCTTTTTGATCTCACCTTCTGGAAAAGCAACATGCTCATCCAGATTCAGGCCAGGTAGCCCTCGTGCGAGCACCGCCAGCAGAAATATAATGAGTCCAATATGGATGACATATGGGCCCCATCGACTGAATCGCTGTTTCTCGGCGAGCAAAGCATCACCTTGGGTGTGCACTCGGTAGCCTTTCTTTTTAAGCGGCGTAACCGCTTTCTTAATCCAGTCTTCTGGTGCCTCTTCGATATATCCTTGGTACACCAGACGCTGTCTCGTCAAAAATTGCGTATGTTTACGTATTTTCTGTTTATTCAGTGCTTTGTAGAGCGGTAGGACGCGATCCAGACTGCATATCACCAATGATGCACCAATCAGCACCAACAGCAAGATAAACCACCAGGATTCGTATGTATGGGATAAACCCAACAGATAATAGATATGACCCAACTGACCGTATGTTTCTTTGTAATAAACGGAAGGATCAATATTTAAAAATGTACTTTCTTGCGGATAGATCGTACCAAGCATAGAACCTACAAGCGTGAAAACAATCATATAGACGGCAATTTTGACGGATGAAAAAAAGTTCCATATGCGGTCAATGATGTTGGGATTACTGCGCTGTGAACGGCGCGCCATGCCATCATAACGCATTTCCAGCACTTCATTCGATTTAGCTTCAGACTCCAGTATCGGTTTCCCACATGCTTCACATAGTACAGTGCCAACCGGATTCTGGTGTCCGCACTCACATTTGGTATTTTGGAACACGAATAGACCTCCTATCAGGGCTGCTTCGCCAGTTGCGAAATTTGAGCGTCAAGTGTGTCCAAATCAAGTTGCCCGATATGAATGGTAGAGATTTTGCCCGTGTCGGACACAAAGAATGTCGTTGGCATCGGAGAGATCCCAAAATCACGAACCGAGTTTTTCTCACGGTCTAACATGATTGAAAACGTAACCCCAACCTGCCGTACAAAATTATCCACGGTCATCTGGTCTTCTCCAACATTAATTCCGACAAATTGTACTCCCTGGTCCTTCCATTTGTCAGCTTGCGCCTGAAGTGCAGGCATTTCTTTAACACAAGGTTCACACCAAGTGCCCCAGAAATTGATCACCATTGCTTTTCCTTTGTACTCATCAGACGTATGAACTTGACCATCCAGGCCCAGCAGTTCAAAAGAAGGAGACTTATCCCCTTCCTTTGGCTTGCCATTCGAGCCGGATACCGATGTGGTAATCGCATATCCGCCCAACACCAGGATCAATAACAAAATGACGATTTGCACCGTTCTTCTTGATTTGCCCATGTGCTGCTCCCCTTTTAAGTGACTGTAGCATTCGCATCTTATTGGTCTAAGACAACTGTGAACATCCTATGAACAATTATAGCGAATTTCGTCACAAAACTGCGGCGGTTTTATGAAAATTATGTGTCCTCACATTACCTTTTTTTCATTTTTTTGGCTGGTTCTGATTGTGCGAGGGTAATCAGGTTGTTGACTTCCTCTTTGGTCAGATGACGTGTCAGACCACGTTTCAGGTTTTGTAGCAAAATACCACCAAACGAAATCCGTTTCAGACGGGTTACCGGATGGTTGATTGCCTCGAACATACGTCTAACCTGACGGTTACGTCCTTCATAGATCGTAATGGAAATGACCGACTCATTAGCCGCTGTATCCACATCTTTGTACTCTACCTCTGCAGGAGCCGTCATGCCGTCATCCAGCATAATGCCTGTCTTTAATTTCTCCAGAGCTGTACCATGTGGCACACCTTTGACCGTTGCGTGATACGTTTTGGGTACGTGATGCTTCGGATGCGTCAGCAAATGTGCAAACTCACCATCATTGGTAAGGATCAATAAGCCCTCTGTGTCATAATCCAGACGACCTACAGGATATACGCGTTCCTTGACACCTTTCAGGTAGTCGGATACAATTTTCCGACCTTCCGGGTCAGATGCACTTGTGATTACGCCTTTTGGCTTGTTCAACATCAAATACACTTTTTTCTCACTGCGGATCGGTTTTCCATTAACCGTAATCATATCCTCTTCGGGGTTCGCTTTTGTACCCAGTTCGGTTACGACCTCCCCGTTAACTTCTACTTTGCCGGACAGGATTAGTTCCTCGCTTTTGCGGCGGGATGCAATGCCTGCCTGTGCGATAATTTTTTGTAATCTTTCCATGTTTGTCATGTCACCTCACACTAATGATACCCATCAAACAGGGAAATCACAAGGATAATCCAAGGATTTTGTTAACTGGCGACACGAATATGTATTTTAGGCTACCTCCCCCTTTGAGATTGACGCAAAAAAAGCCTGCCTTTACACGACCTGTTGAACACAGATGGCGTAAAGATAAGCCTTTTCCTCAAATCATTTAATTGGAAACTTTTCCGGCAACTGCAACTTGTTTTTTGGGAGGTTTAGTACTCTCTTTAATGAAAGTCTCCAATGTCTTGGAAGTAATATAATAGGTACGTCCACCGTACACAAATGTCATCATCCCAATGACCCGGTTGTTCTGATCCAGAACAGGGCCACCTGAATTACCTTGGGCCATGGATTTCACAATACTGCCGATTCCCTTTTTACCTGGAACATCCGAAGCTTGAGAACTAAACACTCTGCTTTTGGCTATCGTATTGAAGGTTGAAGGAAAATCTTCATCCAGGATGACCAGATCACCAGCAGGATTTTTGGGGAATCCAATCGTATAGACAACCTGGTTATCCCTCGCGTTTGCAAATGTGACCGGTTGGGCGTCTATTTCCTTGTCCAGCTTCAGCAGCGCCATGTCTGTCACCGGATCTGTCTTCATAATCTTTGCCTTTACAGGCTTTCCTAAAGAACCTGGGCTCGCAACAGTCAGTGTGCCTTCATCACCATCAGACAGTTCAGCAAAACTCTGAACGACATGGTAATTCGTGAGCACTTCATCCTTCGAGATCAGTATCGAGGTACCAACATCATAATATACCATATCGGGTTCATCCTGCTTGACCAAACGTACATTCACGACTGGAAAAGAATCTGCCGTAACTGCCATTTGTGCACGCAGCTGTTTATCGAAGTAACCTGTAAAATGTATCGTCTGAACGGCTTGAGCTGCCGCCAGCCCCGTTGACCCTGCGAGCATTGCAATAGCAAGCACGCCTGTCATTCCGACACGGAGCATTCGTTTCCAACTCTTCTGCATGTCTCACTCTCCTCCGCTATTATTCTAGCATATCTAATATATCGGAAGGAAAGGAGATATCTTTTAACCAAAAACGAGCAAACAAATGGCGAGGGCAGCAATAAAACCAACGACATCGGAAAACAACCCTACTTTGAGTGCATATCGACCGTTCCGTATCCCTACAGCCCCAAAATAGACAGTCAGCACATATAACGTGGTGTCTGTACTCCCCTGAATCGTAGACGCCATACGTCCGATCATAGAGTCGGGACCATGGGTTTTGATCAGATCGGTTGTAAACGCCAGAGAGCCTGTCCCCGTTAAAGGACGCAATATTCCGAGTGGCAACACTTCGCCTGGAACACCCATCCAGGACACCAGCGGAGCGAACAGACTAATCACAAAATCCAGTGCACCCGAGGCACGAAATACACTGATTGCGACCATCATGCCCACGAGATGCGGAATAATACTGATTGCAGTGGAGAAACCATCCTTGGCCCCATCAACAAAGGATTCGTAAACCGGGACCTTTTTGGTAAACGCATATAATGGAACAAACGCGATAATAACCGGGATGGCCCAGACGGAGATCCAGTTGATGAAGGTTAACAAAGGTGCTCATCCTTTCATGCCGGGATTGCCACTTTTCTGTATGCGCGGCGGTTTGTGTAAAGCCCTGTTCCGATACCAGCGATCGGCGATTATAGCAGCAAGTGTAGCGATAATGGTAGCCATCAATGTTGTTCCCACAATCTCTGTAGCATTGGCAGAATGATAGTTTAAGCGGATGGCGATCAGCGTTGTCGGAATAATGGTAATACTAGCCGTATTCAGAGCCAGTAAGGTGCACATGGCAGGAGAAGCGGTTTGTTTGTCCGGATTAAGCTCCTGCAGCTGTTGCATGGCTTTGATTCCCATCGGAGTAGCCGCATTTCCTAGCCCCAGCAGATTCGCACTCATATTGGAGAGAATATAACCCATCGCCGGATGATTTTTGGGCACATCGGGGAACAGGAAACCCACAACCGGACCGAGCAGCTTGGCAATCCGGGCCAAGAGGCCAGCATCCTCAGCCATTTTCATCATACCCATCCAGAACACAAGAACACTAATCAGTCCAAAACAGACCGTGACTCCCGTTGCCGCCCCATCAAAAGCAGCTTGCGTGACTACTTCGATATTGCCGTTGACGGCTGCAAAAGCAAATCCGATTAAAATCATGAGCAGCCATATTAGATTAATCATGGATGATATCCTCCCTTACAATGGCGATTTAGCTACGGAGACAACAGGTGGCTTAACACGGCACGCCATGCAGCTGCCCAAGAAGAAGCGTCTCCGATTCCACCCAGCGTTGCATCTTCTGTCTTCGGTTCAGGAGGAATATAACTGCCTTTGCGATACACCGGAATTGAGCCAACAAGTTTGCCGTCAAGTTGCATATCAATGCGACCTGCCAATCCGAACGAAGGATCTGTCGATTGTTCCTTGCCATCCGTTTCCGACTGTCCTCGATTTTCGTGTAGTATCAATTTCTTGGTCAATGAGCCTTCTTCACTTTTAGCCAGTGGGTACCAGAATCCCCGGCCCGTAACAACATCTGTATTCTGCACAGGCTGCTCTTGCTTTGCGACCTCTACCAACGGGAAGTACTCAAACCCGAAATCTAGCATCCGTGCATGATCGTTCCAATCGTTTCCGTCGTTCAGCGTTACTGCGGCGAGCTGCTGTCCATTACGTGTAGCGGAGCTGACCAAACATCTGAAAGCTTTCTTTGTGTAGCCGGTTTTAACGCCATCTGCACCTTCATACATTCGCAGCATTTTATTTTTGTTGTGCCAGGAGTATTCCCAGCTTTCATTGGGGTTCGGTGCGGATTTGTCCTCCGTGGCTACGATGCGTTTGAACACCGGATTGTGCAACGCATATGCCGTTAATCGGGCCAAGTCATTAGCTGTAGAATAGTGACCTTCTGCATCCAGTCCATGAGGGTTCATAAAATGGGAATGGGTCAGGCCGATTTGCTCCGCTTTTTTGTTCATTAACAGGACAAAGCCTTCTTCCGATCCACCGACATGTTCTGCGATCGCAGAGGCAGCGTCATTGCCTGAACGGAGCATTAGCCCGTACAACATGTTTTCAAGCGTCATCTCTTCACCTAACTTCAGATAGAGAGACGATCCTTCTTTGGCAAAAGCCGTGGGAGTCACTTTCACTTTCTCATCCAGCTTGCTGTGTTCGATCGCTACAATCGCCGTCATGATTTTGGTCAAGCTGGCAATCCGCAGTTCCTTATCCCCATCCTTGCTGTATAAGATCCGGCCTGATGTGACATCAATGAGAGCAGCGCTTTGCGCATGTGTAGACGGACCTTGAATTGTTGCCTGGGCTTGAGTAACCCCTAATGAAGACAGCAAGAAGACAGGGATAAGCATGCATGCAAGAACTTTCGTTATTTTTCGCATCAATTCATTCCTCCGGGTCACTTGGAATCTTGTACTATCTTATGTCCGGACAACTTGGAGTATGTCCCATCGGGCAAAAACAGCAAAAAATCCCTCACGCTGGGATGCGGGAGGGACGTTATCTATGAGACGTTATATAAGATATGAAGGGCTGAGGCAAAAATCATGCCTGATCCTTTTTATCCAGCATTTTAGCTACTTTTCGCATAATTCTAGAGACCCTCATCTGGCTAATGTCTTCCATATCTGCTGTCTGAGTTTGATTAAATCCTTCTACACGATGCTTGAGTACAGTCACTTCTTTCTCACTAAGCTTGCGCTTGACTGAATCAATAACCGCATCAACGTATAACTTGTCCAGAATACCTTCTTCAATGTTCTCCCCACTATAGATAGTATCCATCAAAGTCACGGATTGAGTTTGTTGATCATCAGCACCTACAGGCTCATCCAGGTACTTCACACCTTTACCCACCTGAAGTGCTTTGTTGACCTTATCTTCCTCCTCATCCAGCAGCAACGCGATTTCATGTGCTGGTGGCAGGTAGCCCATATCGTGCTCAAGTCGATTGATTCGGTTGATTAATTCCGTAGCTGTGCGAGTTGGACGAATAATGCTTGCGCTATCTCTTAGAAAACATCGGATCTCTCTGACAATCGCAGTGACAGCAAACGAACTAAATTTCACGCCACGCCCCGTATCAAATGCCCTAATCGCTTTGATGAATCCCAGACGGCCCAGTTGAAGAATATCATCCTTCTCTACACAATGATTCTTAATAATCATTTCGGGCTTTCCAATATACTTATGAACAGAATGCCAAATCAAGTTCTCATTGACCAAAATACAATCCCCGAGGAAATGCTCATCGAGCTTACAACGTTCAATATTTTCTACTTCATCCATTGTGTAGTGCTTCTTATCTACCTGCAAATTCGTACTAATATGTTCTGGAAATTTTCCCATTTGGATCTCCCTATGTAAAATTGATAAACTATACTATAGTATTCAAATTCTATTGTTAACTGATGTTTATTGTCCTTTTTTGATTATTTCAAGCAATTTTTTATGGTGCTCCTTCACTTGATTGTAGTACCAGGAGCGAGCCTTTCCCTTAGCTACGTTTCCTTCTCCCTGATTGTACGCAATGGTTGCCGTACGAAGATTTCCGTCGTACTTATCCATAAGATATTCCAAGTATATAATGCTTGTCCTAATATTCGTTTCAGGCTGATGTAGCTCCTGTTTACTCACTCCAAACGATTCCGCTGTGCTTGGAAGAATCTGAAGTAAACCAATCGCTCCATGAGATGATACACTTTCCTCTAACATCCGGCTCTCTTGCCACATCATAGCCAGAATCCAGACGGAATCGATATCCGTATCCTTCGAATATTGAACTACCCACCTCACATACTTCAGCAGCTTTGCCCGGCTCACTGTTTTCTCATGATGGAGTTCTATATACTGCTCAAGCATATCAGTCATTTGTATTTGCGCAGGAGCAACCGATGCATCTTTAACTTGTTTTCCCTGCTTTTCTTGCTTCTCTTGTTTTTCTTGCTTCATTGGTTTTACTGGCTTTATCTGCTCTTCTTGTGTTACTTCCTTTAATCTCTTGGAGTCAAGCGCTTCTTCGCCGATCGGTTTGTAATTTCCTAATGCTGATAGACTCCCGTATTGCGAAGCCAATACCACAACAGCAATAACAATACCTATTACTCTTTCTAAAGTGAGCAACAGATTCGCCCACCTCCTTACTGAAAGCCTCTATATTATAGAAGGAATAATCTCATACAACGTTAGGATTGGTCTTGTTCACTTGGTTGATATACGATGATTGCCGCAAATTCCAACGTGCTGCTGGATGGTTCAACGGTGGAGGTAAACTCCAGTCCGGTAACGAACGTGTGTGGCTTGGATAACATCCATGCGTTGATTAATTCTTCCACACCTGCAGCGCTAGCGGACACAAACGTTTTTACAGCTAAATCCGAGGCGTAGTTTAACACCTTCATTGCTCTTCACCAGATGAGTCTTGTTCCTCTTCCTTTTTCTCTTCAATGAGTTGATTAAACTCCTCTTCGGTCAGTTCATGAATCTCCAATTCATAAGCACTTGTCAGAATGTACCCCATACCATCCGTTAAATGAACGTTATAAAATGTTTGTGGTTCTTCATGGAAGGTACCCTCTTCGTAGTTGAATCCAATAACGGCTTTTTCGTAACCCGCTACACTGCCAGCAAACCATACGTTGGCCTGGGTTGTTGCGCCGGTTGGCGTCTGGATTTCATGCATATTGGTCGGCGCGTGGATATACTTTCCAATCATACTGGCTACGATTTCTTCCGTTAATTTATCTTCTTTTGCTTTGATCACATGTGTCATTGAATTATTCCTCCATTAGTTAAAGTCTCGCGAATATTCTTGCCCTTACATTCTCTATACGTGTTATAGGAGCAGCAGTTAAATTGGAGCCGCAGATGAAGTATTGGTTCCGCTGCTTAGGACCATATAGTTCGTCCGCATATGGTGTACAGCCACGTCCAGATCAGCCACTCGTTTGGAGACAAAGTCTTCAATGACAGGCTCCAATGGCCTGAAACCCACAACCAAGATCGGCTTTTTATGTATATAAGCATGATGCATGATCACAATATCAGTAGAGGTCAAATGATCCATATCCAAATTAACCAAGACGGCATCAGCCTGTACCACTACTTTCTCAATGATCAAGGCATACTCCCTGTTGCTTAAATCAGAAGCTGTCGAAGAATCATGACTTGCCCAAGCGATATCCGAATACCCCTCTAGACGTTCCACAGAAAATCCTAAAACCACCACACTAAGCATCTTGTTCCGCCTTCCTTTCTGTACTAATCACTCTATACGACATAAAAAAGCACCCAGTTAAGGGTGCTCTCTCTGTTCTATGTAGGTTACTGATCTATCTTCATCAAACTTAGGCTATTAATTGCCACTTATGACTACAATGCTTCGTATTTCTCACGAATCGCTTTCCATAACTGGGATATACGTGCCTTGGATACACCTAGCATTCCTGCAATCTCTACAAATTCATACCCCGAAGTCCGAAGCTTAAAGATTTGTTTCTCACGTTCGTTCAGTCTCATATTTTCCATAATATCTGTTACAAACTCAAAATTCTCATAAGCAAACCCAGCATGACCAAGCGCTAATGCGATATCTGAGCCTTCCGATTCATCGCCACCACCCTGATCCGTACACATGATCTGTACAGCGTTAACCACACTGAGATTTTTCTCAGACATGCACTTGCGGTACATGTCCTTGATTTTATTTTCGATAAGATGATCAACAAACGTCGACATTTTGGCTTTTTCTGCATCATACTTGTCCAGGGATTTAACTAATTTGATCATAATCTCCTGGGTCACATCTTCTTTCTCCATCCCGGCAAACGTTTTACCTCTAAGCTTGTGACGACACTTCTCCTGAGCTTTATTCAGGAACATGTCTATATCCCCAATCTCAAATAAATCATCAAAACCCATAGCAGTTGTAGCAGGCATTATACATTTCCCCCATTAACTATTTAATTATTAGTAGTTCGTATTCTTTCTTCACAATCTAGTCGCTATCCAGCATGATCTTACTCTATATTCCCGCTATTGCTCCCGAAATCTCATATACCTTATGTAGTCTTATTTACACAGAATTGAAGCTAATAAGCCTAATTACATACAAACGATCAAGAAATCTCCCTTTGATCCGCCTCCCTATTCCCATCCTATTACATTCAGAATAACAAATACGAACTAATGTTCGCAACATTTATTTATTTCGTTCGCTTATATGTCTTTTACTGACTATATACGAAGTATACGGTGAAAGGTAAAGCAGCATTTTTTACAAACAAAAAGACCAACACAGAGCGCACCACTGGAAAATACCAAAATGGTGGAATGTGTCGGTCTTGGTCTGACATCTATTTCGTCCCAATTACCGAAGATATGGCCTTCAAGTTCTTTAACAAGGTTATAGGCTTCGTCAAGATTATTAATCTATTCGATCGCCATAAGGGTAGTATAAGGAAATATGTAGGATATTGTCAACAACAAAAATTAGTTCCTAAGAACCTGTCCAGTATTCAAACGTTAGTTCATAGGTCTTAAGGCATCTTAATCTCATCATTTTTCAGCAGTACTTCAACATCCTTGTTCATCTTGAAGACTGTAATCTGCTCTGCAAAATCATGGCCAAAAAATGTTGTTTCGATGTCTTCGATCTTCAGACCCATGTTGATATAGGAGAAAACGGGGTTGAAATCTTCTCTCATCATATGTGCTAGCTTCATCTTGTATTCGGCGAAAATTTGACTTGAGTGTGATTGCATATGTTCCAGCATAAACGCTTCAGGCTTGGTGAATTTTGCTGTAAACTTTAAGATGATAAAATGATTCATGATAGAGACTCTGGTATCTACCGGCCCGCGTTCAGTAAAATCTTTTCTTATTCTGGATGCCAACTTTGCGAGCTCTCTTTCCAAGTCTTTTATCTCAATGTCCCATCCCTCCTTGCCAATCATCCTGACCCCTTCTACTGCCCCTGAACATATGAATTCAACCTAGTTTAATCAAAACTGCTTGTACAAGACAAGTTTCAATGGATGCATTAAATCAATTCACTATCAACTTTTCATGAAAAAGGAATAGACCCCAGAACTAGGCTTGGGGTATATCACTTTATTAACTATATTTTATAATTATTCAAATAAAATAGCAGTTAGTGCTGAAAAGCTAACATTAGTTAGCTTATACGCTTAATTTATCATTTCATTGGTGAGCTCTATTTTGAGCAGGCTAAACGCAACCAGGTTCAAAATGACATTGGCACCATAGTCTCTTTCGATCAAATCGAACGCTTTTTCCGTTGCTCCAACCAGATCCTCCTTATCGGAGGTCATCTCGGTAGTGACAATTTCCTCATCATTCAGTGCAAAGGTCAGCCTGTAAAGCATCTGTATTCCCCTCCTTAGAGGTCAATTCAATATTTCGCACATCGGTAAGATCAATGATATGAACCACATCGTCTGTATCTTCCAACGTGATCGATTTTCCCTCGTTCTTGTGTTTGGTGAATAGTCGGCGATATTCTTGCTTAACCTCATCCGCAGTTAACGGGATTTCGCGTACGATCTTATCCGAATCTTTCTCTTTCTGTTGTAATCTAGGATTATCTTCTATCCAGTTCACCGTCTTTTTCTTCCCACTTCCCTTGAAATAGAAATGAGCAGTAAGTTCAATATTCATCGTATACTACCTCCCGGAATAATTACGTTTTCATACTACTTTCTCTATACGTCTTATCCAAATAAGTGTTAATGCTAATCTTCATATGTAGATGTGGGATACACAAACTATTTCGTTGTTAAAAGAAAAAAGGACAGCACATGCTATCCTTCCGTATTAGTATTTCTTAACCGCTATACGATTGCCGTATGAATCATATATATATTGGAAGTTGGTTTGAACAGGTGTTGTTCCCATCCTGGTGATGGACTTTGCCACCATTCTTCCCTCATCATCATACTGATAGATGACATCAACCAAAGTAGGAAGCTGCACGAAGTCCACACCGTCATATCGGTAAATTTCACCAATGGAAGTGACCATGAAAGATTCATCTTGTGCATAACCTTCTGGAGAAGCTGGCATGATCAGTACAGGTTCTCTGACCAGCTGCTCGGTGTAGTTGTCTGTAACGACTTGTCGAATAACTCTTCCCTGCATGTCAAAAGCAAAATATGTAACTACATCCGTATAATCTACCAAATCGCTGATCGATTCCCACGGATCAATGACATTGAGGCGTTTTCGTTCAGCCCAGGTCATACTCACATGCGTTTCTCCATCGCTGATCATATCGGCACTGTGTGTGTCAGGATGTTTGTAATGATTGGCCTCAAGCTCGATGCTGGACAACTTTTCACGTTCGTTCAGAGTCATGATAACGTTATAACTTCCATCTGTTAACATGTCTGCACTGTGTGTATCCGGATGAGTATAGATCACCGTTTTGGAACCATTAAGATTAATGATTCCATTCTCGGGATGGTTTGAAACTCGATCACCACCCACCTTTAC
The DNA here is from genome assembly GCF_014842675.1 of Paenibacillus sp. CFBP 13594. NCBI lineage: Bacteria > Bacillati > Bacillota > Bacilli > Caryophanales > Paenibacillaceae > Paenibacillus > Paenibacillus sp. CFBP 13594. The sequence continues at coordinate 94,703 of NZ_JACYVQ010000001.1, read as the reverse complement.
ATATTTCCCACCGCTGTATGTATAGGTCGTTGATTCATTTTGATTGCTTGAGTCTTGGCGTACCAGATACAATCTTCCTGCTTCACCTAAGGTTGGCAGTTCAGTTTTGAGTCTGACCGAGACCACGTTTCCTACTGACACTGCGTCCAGTCTGCCATCAAGTGAGGCATAAGAATCCCTGGCTTGTTTAACTTCACGTTCTACTTTGGCAGCTTTGCTGAATGAAACAATATCCATGTGGTGGTCCTCCTCCTCCTACCTCGTAGTCAATCCAACGACCTCGATATCGAAGTGGGCTACATCTGTACCCAGATTTTTTAACGACAAGTGAAGTGTTGAAGTCCCATCTACGTCCTCATATGGCAAATCGATCATATCGTAAATCCCTTCCATAAAATTCCCCGTCGAGTATTGGGCATTGTTGAAGTAGAGAACCTCTGGATGTGGACCCGCACTGTTCAATATATGAACTTCCACATTCGTTTCTCTGGACGGAATGACCCTAATCGTTTTGATCATGAATCGAGGATGTTCCATGGGAATATCAATCATTGCCTTCGCCCCACCGGCAACATACTCTACTCTTTGGGCAAACGATACCGGCAATAGCACTTTTCTCATCTCCTCCATCAGTTTCCATGTCCTGTTCAAGAGTCTTCCCTCCTTCTAGGAATATGCGTATCCGGATACCGTCGTGGACGAAGATGATTGCCAGATGTGTTACCACTTCCGCTGTAAGACCAATCCCCCCACGTTTTCCCCACTAACCCCGCTTGCTGGACAGGAATTTTGACCTTAATGCACCAATCAAGCCCCGCAAAATTTTGTTTTGTTTTTAGGCCTCTTATGGTGTCTCGAATTAAACCTGCTCCACTGGATTGGGTCAAAAATTGATGCTTCAGTATCATATTTTTTTCATTAGGAATTCCCACTCTGGTTCGTGGCCCATAAATATACTTATCCGTAACGTATCCAATCAATTGATCATTATGGTTGTCCAGCATCCTCCATGTACCCCAACGGTAGATGTCAATTAATTCAGCCGTAGTGGATAACGTTCCTAATGAATAGACTATTTCCTTACCTTCAATGGTAACCGGAACAGCATCAAGATCGTATCCAATGCCATGGAGAACTGCCGCCTTACTCTGGGTATAGAGAGAACCGCTCTCGGCGGTCCCTACAACTTTCCCTTGATGTATAGCCATGTCCATCACCACCTTAATTCATCAGGACAGCAACCGTAGCGCCTGATAAGAAGCTCTGTCCACCAATCGACAGTGAGTATACCTTATATGTTTTAGTGCCCACTTTGATCTCATCTCCATGGGAAACTCCGGCAGAAGGTACCGCATAGATATCAATAAGCTCGCCTCTAGGGCCTTCCACACCATTACACATAATAACCGGAGCAAGATGATAAAGGGACCCCCACCCTGGATTAACAGGAAGCATGGCAGAGTAAGCATCATAAATGTTATTCACCATCTGTTTATCTTTATCACGCAACGTCCGGATACCATTATCCCCGTTGTAGCTGAGGCCAACACTCAAACTCGAGGAATCTGTCTCTGTGGCATATCTGTTCAGAATTCCGAAGTAACCCAGATTGGATATACCGGTGACCGAATTCACATCCCCCTGCAAGTAAATAATAATACGGTTTGGTTGAACTGAAACTTGGTAATCGATTAATAGATTCGTATCAACCGCACTCGTATGACATAGAAAGTCCTTTTTCACTTCGGCTCTGCCCAAAGGAATACTACCATCTGTTGCCATCACATCTTCAGCCACACTCACGGTCAATTTGTTTCCCGTAGTTTCCTTCGTGTTTCCAACCTCAAGTCTGAAGAACAGTTTATCAGAACCCGTTGTGCCCACCGATTTCAGCACGATCACACTCGCTGTCTCGTAAAAAATGGACCAGGGAGATCCCGCAATCGTTTTAAAACCTTGAACAATATTCGCGAATAATTCATTCATCTTAACTTTGCCTGTGAAAGTAGCCATTCCTCTTAAACACCTCCTATATTTGGAAAAGTAACGCTCTTTGCCCGCCACCAAGCAGTCTGGCACCATGGAAAAACTTCGGCCTTGAATACACAGGAGCTAGGTTCGAATTGTAGTAATAACGTCCATAATCTGTATTCGGATAATCCTGGTCTACCACATGAAACACGTAGTACTTGCCATCATTGCCAAGATCCAGAATTGATCCATCGGGGTGCTGGGCACTGTTTTTAAAAACAATGGAACGCATACCCTTGAATTCACCCCTAGCTCCTTCAGATGGATGATAGACCATGAAAGGCGTAACATAGTATCTGGAACCCACACCTGGAGAAGGAATCGACTCAGTTCCAAAATTGTACAGTGCATACTCCGTTCCATTCCGGGAAGTCATAACGACACCTCTGGGCGTATCATATTGGTCTGATGTGTTGTTATCCGAAGCGAATAAAGGCATATGTGGGAAAACGCCATAAAATTTATTGGCAATCGCCGGGTCTTCTTGCTCTAGTGGCTGGCATTTACCTAGGAATATTCGTACGGGATAAGCTCGTTCCGGGTAGTTCAGACTCTCTCCGTGAATAAAAAGGATATCCTCATTCGAAATTACTGACCACTTATAGTTCACATTGTACTGCACGTTATGACACAAAAATGGCGTTTCCGTCATGAATTTATCTGTGTCCACTGGTGGATTGACGAATAGATCTGGTGATGCCACATTGCTTCCCAGGTTCTTCAGTCCCCAGCGAATATTGACGCCCCTGGCGTGTGCAATCACACACATGGTAAATCGCATGGATGTATTTTTTTTATTGGTAAGCAGCGCATTTCCCCAGTTGGCATAGGTTGTTTCGGCAGTATGTACCGTATCCCAGTAAGGATCGAGCGCATCTTTCAATGTGTTAACAAGTGTTGAAGTAAATAAGCTTAGCGTACTGGTAAACTCGTGTCTGCGAATCATGGTCATGCGCTACACCTCCTTCTCAATTTCGAAAAGCAGCACCCGCTGCCCGCCACCGAGGAGTAACGCTGAATCGAAGAAGTAGGGTTGACCTGCATACGCGGTACCGTTTGTTGCATAAAACTGCTGATTCGTAGCAGGATGAGCTTGGTCGAATGCATGGAAGACATAATATCTTTCATCGCCCAAATCCAAGATTGATCCATCGGGATACTTACTGGCATCCTTGAGTACCGCAGTTCTTATACCTTGAAATTCACCTCTGGCACCTTCTGTTTCATGCCAGACGTAAAATGGTGAGATGAAAAATCTCCCTCCTAAACCGGGTGAAGGTACTTGTGAACTCGTTGCAAAGTGATATAATGCATTTGGCGTTCCATTACGTGAAGAACGCATGTAACCGCGCCCTGTTCGATATTTAAGTTCATCATCGTTATCGATTAAACCGTGCGGAAAATGAGAGAAAATACCGACGTTATCGTTAGCAATCAAAGGATCTTCTTCTTCGAATGGTTTTACTCTTCCAAGATACATACGGAATGGATATGCTAGATTTAAGTTTGTCTGAGGTTCACCAAAGAGAAATATATAGTTCTCTGTGATAAATAGACTCCACTTCCAGTAGACATTAACTGCGGTGTTTACACGTTGGTATTCATTAGCATAAACAGAGTTGTAGTCCATTGTATGAAAAGGGATTTCGGTGACTGCTCCAAGATTAGTATATAAATCGGGTAATATTGTAGATCCATTATTTCTTAAACCAGTTCTTAGAACATAATTCTTAGAGTACGCTCCACGACTATTATCACTAGCATATGTATAACTGGAAGAATTCATTGAAATTGTAAAAAAAATATTAGGATCATTATTATTTTTTGCCGTTATTGTTCCTTGATTGGCGATACTATTTAGACTTGTATTCCAGGATTTGGGCTGTGCGTAGTTATTATTGTTACTATAAGACCACTCCCAGTGGACATCGCCATACAAATCCTGTGTTACTGTGTCGTACAGGGTCTTAATAAACGTTGAACAGTACGAGTAAAACTCATACCGACGCAGGGCACCTAATAAAATATTTTCAGCCAACTACCTCACCTCCTTAGGCACCAAATCGGATTTTCATTTCGTGAAAGATGTTCTCTTTAAGTACGGTTAACAGAATTGATTTCACCATGTCGCTTCTCTCTGTTATGAGATTCTCTTGATAAGACTGCTCTTTATCCTCAGCTCCATCCTCTGATTCCACACCACTACTAGCAGCCTCATAAATTTCAGGTAACCCTTTTAGTGAAGGCAGAAACTTATGAGCCACATTATCAAACAGGATATTGCTTTCAAAAGCAAAGATCAGGATTTCAATTTCCTCTGTACTGAATGGCTCTAAGTGATTGCCCACTAATTTATCCATAATCGTATGTAGTGCAAACTTCACATCCTGCACGGTCCTCGTCACGTCAAATCACAACCTTTCTGATTTTTACTTGTTTGATGTTACCACTAGCATCGTATTCAAATGCCTTCTGCACTCCCTGGCCGTCATAGATCATGGTCTCAGTCTTAACGGAACCATCGGCATTGTAGGTAAACGATGTTTTCTTTAATAGCTGCGGAGTCAAGTCCACAGAGAACACTTCTTCTGACTCGATGTCACCATTGGAGAAGTAGTTATACACGACATCGAGCTCAAGTGTACTTCCTTCAAGAAAGACAAGCCTCCTCCGGATGTCCGTGTCATCGAAGGTAGCACCACCTTGAAGCACATAATACTCTGCACCGTTGTTGATTTCGCGCAGTACTTTACCCGTAATGTCACGCTGATACTCAATAGACTTGATCTGCCCGTTACTCTCGGTAACTTCCTGTCGTTCTAGATTTCCATCCGGGCTATAGAAGTGCTCAATGATACGGTTAATTCCTCCATCAATCTTCTCGGTATGTACTTTCCCATCTGGATAGTAGGTATATTCGGTTACCGAAGTGGTGTTAATAATAGACCCTCGACCAATGACTGTTACTCTGGCTTCCTTAGGCACATCAAAAGTAAACCGTATAAGCGTATCGTTATATTCAATGTAATCGTCTCCTGCATCCATGCGTATTCCATCCAGAAATACCTCTGCGGAATTCGAACCAATCACATATCTGGGCACTTGAAAATCCCTAGTCGTCGACAACCTGCTGTTAGGAGCAGAAGTGAAATGAAATACGGATTGATGCTCCATGGTGCCTCGACTCTCAGCGAGTTCAAGACGACTCTGCATGTTGTCGAGTCTGTCCTTGAGAGCATCATAGACGACTCCGTTTTTATCTTCTCTTGAAACCACAACTTCTTCAGCAGTTGCTTCTAATTGGGCTTCCATCGCTTCGATCGCCGTATGATGTGAAGCAATTGTTGCGGTCTGCTCACCAACGGTTTTTTCCAGATCATCTACACGAACTCCCAATACAGACATGTCATTTTCAATAGAACCCTTTGTTAAGAAATACCTGAAATCCAAAGCCGTAAGTGAAGTTGTTGGAGAAACTCCGACATCGAGTCCACCAATGATCATGGCATCCTTGGGCTCTTTTTGATCTGAACTATAAGAGTACTCCCCATTTTCATGAAGGAAAATATAATATGTTGTGTTTGCCACAATGTCCGGGATGCTGAATGTCTGAGTAAACTGATCTACAATAATCTTGTTGATACTGGCTCGTCCTGCATTAATCGTAACTTGAACACTGTTATTTGTATCTAGATACGTGGGGTTAATAACACTGAGATCCTGAATGGGTTGCTTCGCTACAACTTCAATCGCTTTCTCCAACGTGTCAAATCGATGATCTATGGATGCCTCTGCTCCACGTGCTTCTTTTATTTCCGTCTCAGCGAGGCTCAACCTCTTCTCATGGTCATCCTGGCCCTTGGAAAGGGTATTGACATCTGCTCTTGCCGTCAGAATATCCTGCTGAACATCATCCAGTCGTGAGCTGTTTGAGATAACCTTAGTCTCAACATCGCCTAGTCTCTGATCATGATCTTTAACAGCATCTCGGCTATCGCTTGCAGACTCTTCTACGCGCGTGATTCGGTCACCTAGACTGAGTGCAGACCCTCTAGCTTCATCCAACTCTGCAAGATAGGCATCAATCTCATCATGCGTATGCGCCCCAATATCCCTCAATTCCTTATGGCTCTTGGCGGATGATCGATGAGACTGGTTAATTCTTACTGACATTTGACCACCTCCATTCATGCCTTACATGATCTATACGTAATTACTCCAATTCGATTAAGTCATATGTATGTCGAATACATCTGTAGCGAAAATTTGACCTGGGAAGCATACCTGTCTTGAGATTCTTCTCTTTCCATTCGGAGCCAGAACGGATAGGACGCTCCTGGCAAAATAGTAAACGCGGTGATCGAGTAACTGAAGGACCCAGGAATGCCTTCAACATCAGGCGCAATCTGCACTTTATCCGTCCCGCTTGTGAGCGCAAAGGTTACATTTTTAAAGTCTCCTGATATCATGGGGTTCTTGGCAAACATTCGAACTTCTTGTGTAGCAGAACCACCTGCGGTTAAATAGCCTAGAAACCGATCCGTGTTAGGATAAAGAAGCACATCGAAATCTTCTCCTGTTTCAGGATTCGACTCTTTGTAATATAAATCTGGGGTAACCTCAAAATACATTAGGTCTCCCCTGTATAACTTTATAGAGTCCATGGCCTGAAACCGATTTCCATCCGGAAGCCTAATCCCGAAATTGCCCTCAAACGGATATGGATATGGATCCATGTTAAAATGTACAACCGTTTCTTCAGATCGGCATACCCTGGACTCAAGCACAACACCCTTCTGATCGATTAGATCAACCACAGTTCCTTTGGTTAGATTGTCTACGGCAATAGATGTTCCTTTGTTAATTCGAATATACTGAACATGCATGGGGTGATCTCCTTCACCCTTCAGATAGAGACCAATCTTAGGAGCTCCCACCAGTTCTACAGAACCAATGATGTTCCAAATCAAGCCATCATCTGACCAATACGCCGTATAATAGTTATAATCTCGAATCAATCGTATCCACGGATAAGTCTTCAGCAAAGGCTTTGGCAAGGACATATCCAAAAACTCTTCAATCTCCATGTAATTATGTTCGTCTACAAACACGATAACTCCACCGTAGCATCCCTCTGTATCGGGATTGTAACTATTCTTCACATCCATGACGAATTGCTTCATATCCGTCAGAGGTTTATAGAACATATACAGTGGATCTTGACCATGTTTGAGCACCAGGCTGCCACTACCCGCTTCATAGCGAGTAGCATCGTTAGGGAGTACTTCCCATTTGGAATCCAGGTTGGAGCTTAGGAACGCATCCTCATAAATCCTGCCTGACTCTTTCAGTCTCGCAACACCCATACAGATCCTCCTTTCTTTACGTAAATAACCAGATGCGTTTACCGATTACACACATCTTAGGCCTTGCTTTCCAAACTTCCAGCAAACATTTAATCAGTGCTTCAACACACTTGTCTCCCCCACCACCTTCGCAGTAAGGAATGACATAGACGTCATCACAGATCCAGTTGGTCAGTTCCATCCAATCTAGATTAGCGTATTCGTAACTACGCGTACCCACTTCCTGAAGCGAGGTGAACACCCATTTGAATTCATGTTTGCCCTTGGGCACTGGATGTGAAAATGTATAGTATCCACCCTCATGGGTGAATGTTTTGATCAGCTCATTGTCAATGAAGAAATCCAGCTGACAATCAAACGGTTCAGGTACCCACACCCATCTTTCGTAGGTTTTGAAGTCATGCACCCGGAAGGTGGTCAGATATCGTTTTCCTGTCCAATCGCTAATTTGCCCCTTCTGATCTGTTGTAATCTCCACCTTATACTTGCTATATGGCTTGGGAGCCAGATCATTCAGTTCGAAGCCACGATACCCATCCCCGTAATACTTTTCATCCCATAACACTTTTCCGTCCTCACGTGTAATTTTTACGCGCATATTACTGATATCGCAGCCGCCCATCCAGATCGGTTTGTTATTCCAAACTTCAAAGTGAGTCACCTCAGCCCAGGATGGTTCAACTTTGATAATATCATCAATATTCAGTTTCCCTCCCCAGATCATGGCGCCATCTCCCGGGCATCCTCGCTCGAATCGAACACGAACCTCGTAATTTTTTTTCTGATTTGAGGTATTTTCCACTTCAATAGAGATGATCTGGTCCTCTTCAGTTGTTACTTCTCGTGGTGGAATTAATAGTTGACCGTCCTCATAAGTTTCAATGACAATTTTGGTTCCTCGACAAGCCCTATCTCTATTCTCGTACAATCGAATAACGTCGAGCCAGACATGACTGCCACCATCTGGCGCAGCCGTATCTGGGCCAGGTGGATTCCATGAATCTTCTCCTGGATGGGGAGATTTATCCTTTAGATATATCCCCCCCTTCGCATCAGTGCAATAAGCGCCCCAGGTCTCTGTAAAGCTCCCATTACTAAGGGTGAAACCACCAGCATCAAGACCCGTGGCGTTAGATGAGTCCTTATTTTTATGGAGTGTGTATGTAATGGTATATTTAGTTCCTGGTTCTAGGTTAGTTGGAATTTGGATGCTTTCACCTGTTTGGTTACCTGCTTCTACTTTCAATTTTCTAAGAAGGCTTTTTGCCCCAGTCTTAGTATTTGTCAACTCAACATCCACATAGGTTTTATTATCATAAATAGAGTAATTAACTAGTTTATCTCCGTTTTTACCGTTAGGATCTTCAGTTCGAATTTGAAGGTTCTTAATGGATGCATGATAAGGAATCCCTTTTGAATCTTCATCTTCGTCTTTCAAGGTATCCGTAAGTCCAATACACAAGGTATAAGTACCCGGCTCCTTAACAGTCACTTTTTTGTTAAAAGGTATTGCATCCTTCCACTGCTTATCAGTAATAGATTTGTAGTTAATTATTCCTTGGTTGTACCCTAAATTTTTCTTCTTATCTAAGATGACTACACCTTGTTTCGCCTCTACTTGTGTACCTTTGTAATACTGGACACGAAATCTGGCTTTCTCATCTCCATCAAATAGATAACACATATAATCGAAACTGATTTCAAAGCTTCCATTACAATAAAATTCAACGTAAACTTTTCTGGTGTGTTCACTTCCAAAATCTGAATCTTTATTACCTGGTCTGGTATTACGGACATCTATTGAGTAATAATTTAAATTTTTACCCGGCTCTTTTATTCCTGCTTCTGCTTTGAAAGTAGAATCTTTAAGCGTTCTTAATCCATATACCTTTAACTTTTGAACCGGGTATACAGTGAGATATTCCGAGAATTGAATCGTCCCAACGTCAGAAACAACAAAATCTCGTTTAATGGCTTTATTGTTCGTAACACCTATCGCATATGCTCCACCAGATCCTGAGAAGACCTGTCCCTGATTATAAGCCTTCCACAAAGCATTACGATCAGACTTACCTGAATAAAGCTTTTGCCCGTATTGAATGTCATGATTCTTGAACGAAGCTGGATAACACTCTTCTCCAAAAGGACTTTTAACTGCTATACCTGATTGATCATTACTGGTACCATTCCCTCCGGAATTTGCTGATCCATTTTCTGCTCCGCCCGTACTACCATTACCTGGTGCATACGCCTTACCATCCCGGTAAATCCAGCGGAAACTGTGACTCCCCGATGGTAATGGATACATACAATTTGTTCCATAGTCTCCATTGGATTGACTCCCGGTCCAGACTGAAACACCATCAATTTGAAGTTCCAGTTTCTCGCCGGTGTCAAATTCCCCTCCATACTGCCAGCAGATATATCCTGAGTTGTCTAACTGTGCTTCAAACTCGCATATGAAATCCTGATCATGACCTTGGGCCCACATCACGCCATCTCCGACTACAACTTCTTTCCAATCCCAACTCCCTATGAACCTCAATGCCTCATCATAGTTGCCTTCGTCATTAAATATCTCTTTAAACACGTTCTCATCTCTTGAAGCTCCTGTGACAGGATTATATCCGGCGTCCATTGCCGGATATATACGCATATGCTCTTTTACACTAAACTTGGCACCAGGGTTCAACTCCGCCTTATACGTAATCGTATCTCCATGTTGTTCTGTCCTTGCACCAGCATCCGTAACATCCCAGTTCCTTGTCACATCAACATATGAGCCTAGCGGAGATAAGGTACGATATGTATTGCCGGTGTTGTTTCCATAGGTGAACGGTTTATCTATCTCATGTATGAGTGGTTCTTCGGTCAAGCGATCTCGAATATAAAACTGTATTAGATTAATACCAGCCTCCAAAGGGATTCGTATCTGATCTCCGTGACTTTGCATGGTTGTATAATGTTCTAACATGCCGTTGACTGTTACCTCGAACGCTTCAGTAGTCCTCAATTGATGAGAGTAACTGAATAAAAACCAACCATCATCATCTAGAGTCACCTCTGTTTGGGCAATCATATCACCTTGCTTTGGTTCATCCAGACGCAATGTATCATTGTGACGAATCCAACTGGGAATTCCCGACATTGTCCATTGATAATTCCCAATCCCTTGTCCATAAAGACTGGGCTCCCAGTGATCAATTTCTTGAGGGGGACAAATGACCTCAACTACCCCTTTCAGGTCAATGGTCGTATCATGCCCTGCAACAATTTCATACTCAATCTTGGCTAGGTCGGTTTCCGTTTCTGAATATTCTCCATTCAGTATCCACTCCACACCATGCAAGGATCGAGCATAACTACCATGATCTCCATCTCCGCGTTGACTCCGCTGAACGAATTCATCATCAAAAAACAACTGATAATCATGATCGGGATACGGCTCTTCATCCACACCCATTTTGTAGGCAAATGAGATACTTCCGTTACATTCGTTGTCCAAATCCATTATCATAGTTTTCTTTCGTAAATCATCTGCAATAAATTGACCTTGAAAATGCGCTTGTGCCACACTTTGTGGGGATCTTACTACCCAATTACCGTACTCATGTACATGCTCACCATCCAGATCGTAATCTTTTGGTGCAGGCGGCTTACGTGTATCCACAATCTCAACGACTTCAATATCCTTGATATAAATGCCATTGTTCTGCCATACTTCAGGTCTCATTTTGCGAATTAACCAGTCGAACTTATACATCTGTCCTGGCTGCAACGTAAATGCAGCTTCTTGCCATCCGCTATTCTCGCTCCATTCGCCCCCAACTTGCTGCCCATTAATATAGAACAGCATGCCATTACCGCGCTTGGCACTAGCCAGGTACTTGAACCTGATCTGTCCATAACGCTTCACACGCCAGTTAAATGTGATTTTGGATGAGTTGCCAATCTCCAGAAGCCCTAAGTCCAGTTTTAAGATCATCTCTGAACCAGATTGTTCATTTCGGCCTACGGAGTGGACAGCTACCCATTCCTGATCCTCCGTCGATGATACATATCTGAAGAAATCAGGGAATTTATTCGAGAACGGGACGTCCTTTTTCATTGAAAAGAGCGGAATCTCATATACGGTTGCATCAAAATGATTAAAGTAATTCCCACTAAAATGATGGTAGTAGGGTGCCGGACAAACGGGCAACGATACACCATGATGACTACCGCCAGGCTTCTGAGCATTTTCAAGAATCTTGTGAATACAATCTTTAATCATCTGCAGTACTCGCTGATATTGTGTTTTATCTGGAGGCTGCTGTTGTTCTACCCACCATTCAATCCTGCGATACATATTCCACAGTGCTTCACGGCATCGTACACTCGCATACCACGACTTATCTTTCAGATATTGCTCAATGATTTGATCAATACTGTTTTCCAGTGCATCCAATTGAACCGTCTGCCATCGTCCTATCTGACCGTAACCTGGATCACCCAGAATAGGATTATTTTCTTCGCCATGCCGGTCCGTTTCACTCCTCGGTGCATTGGGACTCTGCGGTAGATACGCAGGGTTATTGGGGTTGCCGTAACTTTCGTCCGCAATCTTCGCTCTCATATTCGCGAACAATACACCTTTCTGTGACTTGGAGAACAAACCAAATGTATGACCCATACCAATCACCTCCCAATCTCTCTATACGACAAAAAGAGCACCGAGTTAATCGGTGCCCGTCAGATCATATTGCAATTTCGAATCTGTGTAGATCTGGAGTTTATTTTTCATGACCGACACGGACAATGTATACCATTTTTCCTTCTCCCACTTAAAGGGTTGCATCGGAGAACCCACTGCAGTTGGATTGCCAGCAACGATTTTATATAGCTGCATCGGCGTTCTCATATCCAGACTGTTATCGCTATCTCCTCCGTGAACCATAAACATCCAATAATTATTTTCATCGAAGTATTTGAAAATAATTCCTGCGCCATTCCCATCCGTACTTGTATCCACCTTGAAATCAATGGAGAACTTATACGTCTCAGCCAGGAAATTATTGCGGTACCATCCACTGATGTCCTTCGTATCTGCCTTGGAATAAAACTTTCCAAGCAATTGATCCCAATCCCAATCGCCTTGACCGAATTTAGTCCAATCGTCTGACTGGGATAATTCCAGCGCATCCATATCCTTGGAATACGGATAGTACACATTAAACGGATCATTCGGATCATAGTCCTCTGGAACACCCAATCCCCCTTCCCAATCTTCAGGATCCATCCCTCGATCGAGCAGATCTTCCGAGTAATCGAATATGAGACCCTGTGCCATGGTGTCCATCATCGGAATGTAAGCATCAGCGGATTCACGTTCAGCCACCGGATGATCATTCAGTGTGAAACTCTCACGCGGTTCCATCTTAGCTTCGTGATACATTTCCATAAGATGAGCTGTTCTCTCGGGAAGGAACGCATGCAACTGTTCCAGATACTCTGCTCTTTTCTCAGGTCTTTCAGCGAAAATAAAACCTGTGATGACTTGAGAACAGCGTTCTTCAAATGAAGCCATGAGAGAATCAGGATCCTCAATTTCAGACAATCTGGCGTTCGCTATACCTGTCGGCAACTCTCTTTCTATACTGGATTCACGTTCCTCAATTATCCCTTTAAAATCATCTTCAATAAGATAACCCGGGTCTATCAACTTACTGCCAAAGCTCTCGCCGTCATTAACAATGTAACTTGTGTATGGAAGACTATTTCCGTAACTTAACTCCTCACTGGAGAAAGCAAACCTCTGGAGTGTGGTACCATATATCCCATCAAAATGCTCACCGGCTCGCTCACCCCCAACGCCACTTTCCATTTCATGTGAATGACCATATCGATCCATTTTCCCCGCTGCGAATTGCTCCCAATCCAGAGTCGTGCTTCTTAACAAGTTCATTCCAGAATCCAATTGGTGGTTATACGCGTCATAAGAACTTCTGGAGCTCATGAACGAGTTATCTTCAATATGAACGTCTCTCGTTTTAAGGTAAGCATATTCGCTTTGGATCAGGTCTATCTGTTTATATTGGAAGCCAACAAGTTCCATGTCCAAAATGGATTCATTAAATTCCTTGTTTCCGTAGAACATGTCCTGATCCAAAGATCCATTTCGCAGCTTCACTACATCATTGATCGTCTCATGGGTATGAGCCCATCTTTCAGCTTTTACCCCAAATAGATTGTCATGCAAGAATGCTGATCTATCCTCTTTATTTAACTCAAGCGTTTGGGTCACATCAGTTTCTTTACCGTTTTTAAACGCATGAATTTGCACATCAATAGTGGAATCTTTGGCATTTTTCAGACCATACATGTTCTCTTCCAAATATCCATATTGCGGTTTGTCAGCGAGCAGATTCTCCTCCAAATTGCCGTACTGAGGTTTATCCGCTGAGAGCACGATTTCTATTGTTCCATACTTCAAGTTTGTTCCACCAACAATCTCAACCGGAACATCACTGTATTTCAGATTCGTTCCGCCAACAATCTCTACAGGTATATCTCCATAACTGAGCCCCGTCCCACCCACGGATTCCACTGGAACATCTGCATATTTCAGATTTGTACCGCCTAGTGGTAGCGTGAGGTCCATGTAACCATATTGCGGTTTATCCGCTATAAGTTGTTCTTCATGATTAGCAATCTTTTCAATAATGCTATCAGTTGTCTCATGAAGGTAAACATCATGAGTATGCTTATAGGCAAGAATCACATCATAATCCAGTGCCGAATCCTTTGTACTCTTTATCGAATCATAGATCAGTTCAACCAAGTTGGTATCTCTGAACCCTTTACCACCGTACCAACCCTCACCATGCAATTCACTCAAGCGTAACTTGACAACTTCACTCTCAATCTCGTGGACTGATGCCTCTTTCACGATTCTTGTAAAATGGTTATCTTCAAGCATGAGGGATAATCTGTTCATGTTATCCGAAATGATTTCAACGTTCAATTGTCCTTTGCGCATGATGGAATGAGCCGTCAGCATATCGTCAAGATTCACAGATTTCATTACAGTAGTGGCTAGAGATATCTCATCTTGCACCGATCCATATCGTTCTACCCTAATCGCTTCAGGAGTAATATTTACCAACGTGGATTCCCATGCTTGACGCATACCTGCATTAAACTCAATATCCATCGCACTTTCTCTTGCCCACGATGAACCAAGCGTATATCCAATCCCAGCTACTCCATCTCGATATTTCGCGCTGCTTATGGAATAATCGTCGCTGAGCAATGCTGATCTCCATTCCATAGTCGCCAGTGAGTAATCGATATCAATAGCTGCCTGACGTGGTTCAATCATGCCAATTGAATAGCTCTCATTCAAATACAACTGTCTAATCTTGGCTGTGCCTATAGAGTACTCACCACTGATTAAACCTTCTCTTGTTGGATTAGTAGCCATAGGTTGTTGATCATACGAGTATCCCTCACGAGTCTTTGACGTTCCAATAGCATATTCGCTGTTCAGAAGCATCTGGCGCAAGTTTGTACCACCCATGGTGTATTCATCATCAATCATTCCATAACGTTCGCGGGAAACCCCGCCCATATTTAATTCGGTATGAATTATGCTTTCACGGTTCATGTTGGAACTCACGACATCATGGTCAAGAACCATTCCGTCCCGTTTGTATTTTGCGCCTATCCCGTACTCATCAAAGGTTTGTCCTCTGCGTTCAACCTGACTTCCTTCATACGCTGGGTCATCAGGGAATAATCCCCCTCCAGGATTCAGATAACCTAATGAATCTTCAAACTCAATAATAGCCGGTCTTGCATTAAAATCGGCGCCGTAAATGACTTCCGTAATTTCGCCATGCTGATCTTCCTTTACTTTCACTCCCTCGAAAACGTCTGTCTCTAGTGTGGAGTTACGTCTGTCGAGTTCGGCCAATCGAGATTCATCTTCAAGTACTGTTATGCTCAAATCTTTGGATGCTTCTGAGAGTCCCGTCCCTATATCACCAAGCTGAGATTCCTTCGCACCTTCGAAATTAAAGGAAATGATGCCTGATCTGCTTCCTTCTTTATCAGCTGTTAAGATCCCACAATCGATTAACGCATCTACCCGCTCTCTAACCCCTGCCAAAAACGGTTCATCAAAATAAACCGAAGCGTCTGCATTATTCACAGCTTCCATCATCATTTCCAAGATGACTGCCGGGCTGTTCTCCAAGATCTCCCCAACGATAAATTCCTCGTCCAAATATCCAGGGTATGCTTTATTCCCCAACCATCCTCCACCAACCAATTTGTCCAAAAGCTCATCCCGAATCATGGTTGGTCGACTACTTTCTCGGATAGATTGCAGGATCGTTTCCAGATGTAACTTTTTACGATCTCTATGTGATACAAGTGGTTTCTCTGTCAGATGTACATGCTTCTGTTCGTCATTCTTTCCATACGAATTTAGCTTTTCGAGCATGGTAGAACGTAATAATTCTTTGTCAGCCAAATGGTCCTCAGACTCAGGTAACCACAAATCATGAGCCAACGCTCTTTCTGCCGTTGTTGAACCAGCCGTATAACTTTCAAAGAATGCTTTTCTTTCTGCACCTTCTTCGCTGTTCGGGATGTACAAATTCTTTTTCTCTGTTTTTGCAGTAAGGAAGTTATCCTCAATATAGCTGTCTAATTTGTTTTCCCTTTCACCAAGTGATTGCTTGTTAAGTACTTCAAGAGCCTCTACAGTCACTCGTTTGCCCAGCCTACTTTCTCTCTCCACATACCCAGGGACCTTACTGATCCTTCTGCTCTCCTGCAAATCTCTGAAAACAAAACCGTGCTCCATACTTTCACGATAAGCCTGTTCTGCATGACGGTCTACCTCACTATGAACCACATAAATCCGTTGTGCCTTAGGACGCTCGTGCTCAATATACATTTTCTCCAAATAAACTCTTTGCCCCGTAGTCAGATTACCCATGACGTTCATATCTTCCGCTTGATCCCGAACAGCCCAAGGAAATTGCCTTTCCACATCCGTAATAGTCCCTATATCTCTGGATGCCAAAATGATACCGGATGCTGTAGTTGCTGGATGTTTGTCTATAATTCTGTGAGCTTGGAGCGGATGCCAAAGGGTATCACTCGGACGAAAGACTAACGCATTTCGATGTTGGTCACGGCTGCTTTGACTGAGATCATCATGAAAGTAAAGTTGCTTGTTGACTTCTCGCGTACTTCTCATTTCGGTATGCAGAACAGTGGGGTACTGACGTTCCTTCAGTTTGGCAAGTACATTCTCATGAGTTGTCATTTCATTCTCGATTACCCGCGTAGCCTGATTCAGTTGTGAAAGAAACATGTTCTCTTCGATGTCTCTGATTGCTTGAACAATTTTGCCTGTAGTCGTTCCAGCAAACGTTGTTTCTCGCATAGCTGTCCCTAGTGTTTGCATGAGTGTCAATTGGGATGTGTTAGAGATTCTTTGAGCTAAAGGCAATGTCCGATCAAAATGCATATACTTTATTTCCTGAAAGCGACGAATATAAGCAGTCGACATATCCGATAGAATGGATAACTGCTGATGATCATCTACCCTTTTCCCCATCATGGCAGCTTGTTCGGCAAATGTTTCTTTATGACCATCACGTAAACCTAGCAGATCCCGATATAGAAATTCCACATCTAGTTTGCTTACCTTCCTGGACTGAAGACTCCTCTCCAGTTCTGTACTTCTGAAGTGGTCTTGAATGGCTTCTAGCAAAAAGTCATTTTGTGCCCGGCGTCCAATGATTTTCTCCACTTTCTCGAAAACCTCTGCCACATCCATATCCGGTTTGTCGTTTCGAACAGCGTGTATCCATTGCTTAATTTCCAGTTCAGAGCTGCTATCTTGCTCCGCACTATCTGCATAATCCGCAATCATCCCAAATTCACTAACCCTGAAACTGATTTTTCCTGGCTCCAACTTATCCAGATTCTTCACAAAGTTACGAGTTAGACCCAAATTACGGACAATCTTTAACTCTTTATCGTTATCTACGCGCCAGCCCTCTGACATATTTTCATGAATGAATGAATCCTTTAATCCTCCGGGCCTGTGGCCTTCGTCTTGATGATCCATTTCCAAAGCTTCAATTAACGCAGATCGCTCCATTTCGAACGAAAATTCCATGACATCGCCTTGCTTGGTAGCTGAGCTCGATCCTTCCATCGAACTTTGCAAAAGTCCTTCTTTATCCTGTTTAGCATCACTTAGGACAATAAATCGTTCTTCTCCTTCCAGATCCTTGCGAATCGCTTCCACAAGTTGATGATTAAACCCATGTGAGATCGATCTTGCCAAGTAGAAATCAAGCATCAGGACACTTGGATACCGGCTGTAAGGCATATATATAAATCGATAATCCTCAGGCCTGCTTCCTGTAGTTCCGACTGTAAACAGGTAACCGTACTGAGTTGTCGTGTAATCTATAACGGTGAAATCAAACTTGTTGACTACTTGACTCACATCACTGCCCCCTTCCAACTAAAAAAAGGGAACCCCTGAGTGGAGTCTCAGAAAGTTCCCTCTCACTGAATCTATACGACTCAGCTTTGATTCAGTTTAACTTACGCCGTATAACGGACTTCCTTCAGAATAGCCACACCCATGCGTTGGTTAGCAGACAGATTCATAAAATTCTGTGCCGTATCGGTATCAAAGTAACGATACACCTCTTGGTCCCAAGACTTGCCTTCCACATCAATAATTAACTCATCCAGGTGAAGGATATTATGCTTCGTCACCGCGATGCAGTTATCGAATTGACCGCGGTAGCCCTCGTAAGGGTGAACCACGTAGATCGGAGACAAGTGATATTTGGATGTCCATTTGGACGCTTGGAAGCCTTGAGGCTCCAGTTCCAACCCCGTATCCCCCAATTCCGGATCTTGATAAGCTTTCCCCTTCGGTGGAGCTTGAGTAATAAAGGAAGGATAGTGCTGCTGGAATTCAATACCTGATTTGGTTTTCAACATCTGAAGTGTGTTGTTACCTGCAGAAGTATATTGACCGTAGTAATACGTTCCTGTTGTTGCAATCTGAGAGATATCTGGTTCTTCGATTACTGCTCCAGCTGTCAGCATTACGTTTCCGTCTACGTCATTCAGGTTGTATTTGAACGGTTTCAATGCACCTGCATACAGGAAGGATTTTTTGTAATCAAGGAAGTTTACTGCTGGGTCCGCAACGAGAACCATCGCCAAACGATTGTTCATGACATTTACATACATGTATACAGGTTTTTCTTTATTCCGATCCGTTGGTGTATAGTTTTCCAGTGCCCATTGGTAGAGTACCGGATGTCCTGTTAGCTTGAATGTAGGGCGAGTGGTAACTGGTAGTGTAGTTGGTTCGCTGCCTTCCAATCCTTCAAGCAGCTGAACAGTCAACGTACTATGCTCCTCATAGGCTGGAACTGGTGCAACGACGCGTGGTACCAGAGCATGATTAATGAAACTTACATAGAAATGTTTAGTAATTGGTGTTGCTTGTGTTCCAATGGTCATGATCCCGCGAAGAATAAGTTCCTGAATACGGTCACTACTGTCCTTTTCTTCGTAAAATACTTCCCACAGATTTTGTTCCTGAGACTCGCCTGCAGTGGATTCAAATGGGAAACTCTTAAACCCTGTAACTTCCTCTTTCAGTTTTGTCAACACGTCCTGTGAAGTGGTGATTGTTTCTACATATTTAAAATTTGCCATTATGTAATCCTCCTTATTTTATCTCTTTCAAAAATGCAATCGTAATTACATCTGGTGATGGGGAATGCTTGAATAGATTCAACGGACTCTTGATACTGAAAAACTTGTAAACCTCTGTCCATGTACCCAACGCAGGTTTGGAAGGATCTTTCAGAATTTCTGTGTCTACGATTAATTCATCGCGATTGACCAGGTTATGGTCGTATATCGCAACTACACCGTCCATATAACCCCGATATCCTTCTGCCTGATGAACAAGGTAGATTGGACTTGCATGATACTTCCCTGTCCAGAGGGATTTCTGGAACCCATCTGTATCTACAATCAATTTCGAAAGACCTGGGGGAAGTTTACCCACAGAAGGATAGTTCGGAAGATGCGAAATAAATGCCGGGTAATAGCGCTGGAACAAGACATTACTGCGTGTCTTCAACATGGACATGGAGTCCATGCCATTTGAAGTGTACTCACCATATTTGGCATAGTTATCCGGATTAAGATCCGTGAGAATATCATTTTTCGTATAACCTGTCATATCTGTTCGCAGATCACCCATACCTACAGTGACACCGAAGTTTCCTCCATGATCGTAATCATTGAACGGAACGATCTTGCCTATGTATCCAAAACTGCGGTAATAGCTATGAATGTTCGGTGAAGGATCACCTTCTAGAACAAGTACTACTCGATCATTATTTACTGATAAAGTGTAAGCTACCAGGTAATCCGGTCTGCGTTTTTTGTTAGGCAACCATGATGTTGTAGAATGTCTGCCGTGGAAAAAGCGAGCTGCCGGGCTTACGATCTCGGTCTTGCCATCATAGTCCAACTTCCACTTCGTGGACGGTGGGATGAATGTTTTGACAATCGTATCTGTGTTCCACATCTCGTAAATGGCTTGTGCCTTGGCTTGATCTATAACTGTAGGTGTTAACCCCGGTTTAACCGTAGCTGGATCACAAGCTCCTCTGTATGTGGTTGTTGAATCTCCACTTGTATTTGTGCCTTCAAACTCTTCGCCATAATAAATGTTAATATAATTCCAATCATTAGTTGGTTGCTCCAACATTACAGAGTACTCCCGCACAGGAATTCCTGTTGGTACAGTTGGCGTACCTTTAACCACTACTCTAGAAGGCACATCATGAACGGGATCAGCTGTATAATAACGCTCAGTAAACGTGTATTTTGATTTACCAGGTTCCACAATACTAGATTTCAAAGAAGTCCAGTCTCCGTAATAGTCAAAATATCTTACGTATTCCCACTGATAGGCCGTTTTAAGACTATAGTTCCAGTCACCAGGAAGCTCCGTAACTAACTCAAATTCATTCCAGTCATTCACGTAAACCTCTTCACCCGTGCTCAGTGTTTGCTTCTGTTTTACGATATAGGCAGTAACCCCGTCAGGTTTCGTCAAGTCTGTTACCAATGTAGCCAGCTGATTAGGAACGTCTACAAAAATATTAGCTCCAGTCTTATCTGTATAAGAAAACTGAACAACTTGAATCTTTCTACCGGTTCTGTAATTACCGTAATCCTTTTCTCTGACTGCGGGACGACTACTACCCTCAACAATTTGATCCCAATATACGGAACTTACTTCATGAAGAAAACCATCATCTTCAACAGCTGGTGTTCCATCTTTAAACTTAAGTTTACTGTAGTCAGGAATTTTAATCACATCATACAAGTTACCATCCGTATGAAGGTACTTCCCTTGGATATTAGGCCGAGTTTTAGGGGTATAAGTTACCCAATAATCTTGCTCTGCCTCGTATACCTTCTCCCAGCGATTGGCGTCAATTCCGCCCTCTACTCTGGGAATATCAGCACCTACGATTTCATCGGCCAGCGTGTTGATCAATTTTTGTGCTTCCGACTCTCCGTCAATATAAGCGGCAAAGTTCGTCTGCGGTTTTTGCAGTGCCATCGTCACCCTCCTTATCTCAAAAATTTGATGTTGTACCAGACCGACTTGGCTTCAGCCACCGCGTTAAAAAAGTCAAACGTGATGGTCGTTCCCGCCGGAATCGGGTAGACAATTCCGAAACTGTTCCCCATGGAAACCGACTCGGGAAGTTCCTTCGCATAAATGGTGTGGCACACCTTTTCAGTCCCGATCGTCAGCTCCCAGTAATCGCCGACACAGTAGTGGCTCGCAGCAAATGCAATGCTCAGAAACTCCGTGTCATACGCCAAGGTGAACGTATCAGACTTGGTGGTCTTCGCCGCCGGAATGTCCAACATCTGTCCCCGAATGAACGGGATCGTTTTTTTACTGAAGTGTGGGTACGGCAGCTCGCGCACTTTGTCGATGACGCCACCCGCGATGTAAGATACATTAAATGCCATGGAACCACCTCCTACATGTTATATACGACTTACGCTCGTTCCAGTTAAGCGTCCCTCGTCATCATAATTTAGACCAATATTGTAAGTGAACATGGACTCTCCAGCTGGATCATATGTACGGGCCGTCACCTGCGTTAACCTGAAATACTTGTAATAATCATAATCCGGATGGGAATAGCCCACTCCGAAAGGAAAGTCTTCCTCATCCTCTGAGCCAAACTTCATCCAGATCGAAACCTTCCATGCCGATTCATAGACGAGGTCTGCTCCAGTCACCCTGTCGGGGTCCTGCATATGCTCCCGATACAATGTAACGGAAGGCTCACCTTCAAGAGGAGAAACATTCGAATTGGAGATACTGCTATATTTGCGAAGCTCCCGGTGGATGAGATCCAGTACGGGAAATACAATATTTTCATTCACAATGCCGGCCATTACACCATCACTCCCTTTCTTGCCCACATCATATCAATGACCTGTAACATGCCACGGTCGACCGAATAACTGGTTTTAATACTTTTAATCGTATAAACAGCTCGTGTGGTGGTCGTTTTATCCGTCACAATAACGTTGTCGAGCAGATCAAGCGCAGGATTCGCAGGAATGGATACCTGAAGCGTACGGCACATCCGTTTCATATCAAAAAAAGCTCGCTCTGCCACCTGTCTTTTGGCTTCAACCGTCTTCGCCCAAGGAACGGCCAGCACCATGGTTCGGATTTCTCCTTTGAGTTCGAGCAAAATCTCCTTGTCCACGAAACTGCTCTGACTAGCATTCGAGTCGATAACAACGATGTGACTTCTTCCTCTGGACCAATCCGTGGATTTCGTAATGGAGATCAAATTGTCATTCTCGGAAAACTCTGCCACGACAGGTTTGTCATAATTCAAGCGTTCCAGTCGGTATGTACCATAACGGTCACAGTAGCTTCGATACGGTATCTCCGAGATTACCTCCTGAACGGCTTCCGTAACTTTGCCTGACCATTGCTCAAACGTCCTGCCATACTCCTCAATAAATGGATTAAGCCATCCGTTCGGTGTCAGCACTGTACTTGCGTCCTTAACTTCAAACTCACCTTCCTGACCCGGTACGGGGACAATGACCCTACCCGTCTTCTGATTCACCTCAATCAGATAGGTCTCGTCAATCACGTAATCAGGATAAGAGCGATCCTCACTGGTTGCCCTCCAACCCACCATACCTGCATGTTTAACCAGATCTAGTACAACGGTTGATTTGACCCAAGCCGGCTTTTCAAATTCTACAGGCTGAGCGGGTGTTGGATTAACTGCCGGAGTGGAGGTTGCTGTAATGGTCCAGCTTGCCGGGTCTGCGAGCATCTCCTGATAATAGGTCCATACCTTGTCCACCCAATTCTCCCGATCTTGACTCCAGGTCATGGGAGCAATGTCTCCACCATTATGGAAATAAAGTACATCCGCCTTGGAACTCACTTTTTTCCCTCTGGACGCCAGCGCCTTGGACATCCGTTCTGCTCCGCGCTTCATTTGCTCCTGAATACCTGCGTATTTCTCAGTACACGGCCCCTCACTAGGACAGCCATATCCAAGAATAAAGCTGCCGTTCTCATCTTTACCCTTACCTTGTGTTCCGAGAACGGTCTCGTGCCTGCATATCGCAAGCAAAAACTTATGATCAGGTACACCATACGCTGCAGCTTGGGCCTGTGCGGCCTGAATTATGGATGATGTCCGGTCCGTGCCAACTGCTGCAGGCGGCACCGGATCTGGCACATTATCAATCTCATCTACTTCTGGATAAGCTTTTTTCTCGGAAATGACTTTCTCGATAATGCGCTTGTACATATCTCGGGCCGTAATCTCCAGCGTGGAGCCTTCGCCATTGATGTCCACCTTGTCAATCAGTCCAGTAAATACCCGCATCATGTGCTGACCATATCCCATATATATGCGTATCGGTGTATTTTCACTCAGCACCCCGATATGGAATCCGTTTGCGAAATAAGACCATGGAGACGGCACACCCCCAAGCTCAGGAAAATGAGCAGGATTATAATCCGGGGAGAAGAATCCTCTCGGATTGGAGATGGTCAGCCGTGCTTCCCTGGCTTCAGAATCAAACTGGTCATCGATTTCGGCACTAATAATATTGGGAAGAACCTGTGTGTCCATATAGACAAAAGATCCGACCTGAATAACATCCGTCTCGATCCTTCTATTATTGATAAAATCTGTGTAGCTGTTCGTTTGATAATATCCTTTAGACGGATCGAGCCCTTCTTCACTCTTTTGATTCTTCAACGGAGCAGGCAACAACTCTTGTATGCGAATATAATCAATGGCAAATTTTTTATACTTCTTACTTGAAGCAGGAACAGACCCGGTTGGGACAGTGGAGTTTTGTTTGCCCCCATACGTCACCTTAATCTTGATACTCTTGGCTTTTGCAGGGATCACAATATTATTCAATTCCGTGAGTTTGGTCAGATCATATGCCCCGTTAAACTTATTCACATAGGCATACGTTTTACCATCAATCACCACAGCAAAAGAATCCCCTTCTGCTTCACTAAAATTAGTCCCCATTCCAATACTAAGCAGCCCTTGCGTAGGCATACTCAGTTTCGTAACGTTAATCTCAAATTCAGCTACGGCAGCTTTGCCTTCAAAGGTGTATAGCAACTTGCCTCCTGAATCAAACATAGTCCAGCCCGATTCAATCTTGGCATAATCCGAAAATTTCAATCCGATTGTATAAACGTTTTTCTCATGCCAGTTTCGCTTGTCGAACTTCTCATTCAGTTTGATCTCTCCAGGATATCCTTCGACCTGAACCGGCTTTATATCAGTAAATGTTGTTTTCGCATTTCCGTGCAACTTGCGCTGTCCCTTGAAATACAATTGAGGATTAACTGCCTTACCACCTTCTCCAGTTCTCGTTGTTGGATTGACTCCTTCCCAAATTTCAAAATGTAGATGTCGTCCCTTGCCCACCGCACGTTCAGCCGCAGACACCTTATGACCACCGGTATATACGCCACCCGTATTGCCTAGTGTTCCAATGACAGCCCCTTGAGCTACTTCATCATCCACCGAACAGAGTATCTCTTTTAAATGGAAATACTTAGTGATTACACCGTTTGCATGTCTTATATTTACGGCATTACCAGCACCCTTTGTTTTACTATAGGATATTCGAACAACCTTTCCAGCCCATGCAGCCAAAATCGGCGTTCCAATCTCATCAAACAAATCAATACCTTTATGAATTCTTGTACCTTTATCACGAGGAGAGCCAAAATTATCTGTAACTGTAATACTATCAATCGTTTTACCCTTAACCGGAAAAAAAATCTCCTGAGCATTCGCTTGAGTCGAACCGTTATATATACCATTACTCGACTCATCCACCCAAACGGATTCTGTACTGATGATGGGTACCTGCTCGGTTACGATATGCCTGAACTCTTCTGTCCGTCCCGGGATAAATGCCAGCCGATCTACTTCGACCCGGATATTGGGAAGCGCTCCTTCCCCCAGCTTCAGACGCTGGGATAGCACATTCATAACCTCATCCGAAATTGGAATCATATTGTAATCTCCCCCTTACTTGAATCGCTCGATGGTCCACTTCATGAATCGGTCCAGGAAAGCTACGGCTTCAGCCCGGGTCATAGCGGAATTCCCAAGGAACCATACCTCTGCCTGTTCTGTGCCATTTGTAGGTCTCCCCATATCTGTTACTATCGCTGCACCATCCAGCTTGTTATTGATCGGAATGCCAGCAATTAGTGGATCATTGTTCGCAAATGTTTCGTCTTCCATTTCCGAGACAGCTATTTTCCAGAAGGCATCCTTGTTCTGTACAACTCGCTCCTTTTTGTCCCGATAATAAATGGCCGAATCTTTGCCGACGTCTGCGAACCTCTCGCTCACATCTTTGAGATAATAGAACGTCACTTCGTCGCCTTCTGAAAAAGGTTGGTTAAAAACAACCGTGTGGTTGTCAATTTCCGAATAAGCCGGTGTTTCTTGGTCTTTATCTTTTTTTTCGTCTTTAAATTTCACTGTAACTTTAAGTTTCTTTTTACCTGCCGGATAATTGCCGTTAAGCCTAAACACCCGTTGACCTTGAAATGCCGTAATAGGCTGATTAATCTCCGTCGTTGGTGCTTCCATGTCCGTAAATCTGGCATAGAACACCTTGCGTAACTTATTAATCAGATGAAAGGCTTCTCCCCGCTGTATAATGGCATTAGGAAAGAAACAATTGTTGTATGCTGGTTTGAGGGTTGTCGCTTTGATATTTTCACTCATGAACTTGTTATTCTTCGTCCAATAATTGAACTTGCAGGTGACACCGTTTAGATTAAAAGGAAGAAACACCGAGCCCCCAGGGCTGACACAATACACATCCGTTCGGTAACCAATCGCCTTTGTTGCAATTTTGGTTACTGCCTCTGCGTCTCCCATGGTGTCTGCCCATACCTCGGAAGGAATACTGAGCCTGCGAAGCGGTTGGCCTGCTGCATACAAATATTCCTGATGATTACGACTGAATGGATCGTAGAAATAGGTCGTCGCTGCACTAAGTACAGCTCTGGGCAGATCTCCAGTCCAGGACACGGGTGGCCTTTTCCAAGCACTGTCCAGCAACGGTTCACCATAACTACAGAAGGACACCACCTGTCCTGCTTTTACACCGGTATACAACTCCACATCGGTTAATCCCTTACTATTGGTTTCAGCCGTTTGGTAGATCGTTTGAACACCGTCAATAAACACATAAAGTGGGTTGTCATCTGTTGGTTTAATCAGCACAGGCAGACTGAATGAGGTTTGCCCCGCTTGCCCCTTGATTTCTTCATATACAAAAGGTTTGCCTTCCTCAAACTTGTTATAGTTGATCCCGGCAACAAAGACTTCACCATCTTCCAAAACCATATTCGTGGCTTCCATAACATCGTTATAGAACCAGTCCCCTTCGTTTACATCAACCCATTTTCGTATGATAAACACCTCCTATCTTTAGAATAGACAGAAAAGAGAGTAGGTCACCCTACTCTCGAATTGTTCGTTCCAGCAGACGCTTGGTTCGCATCAGGAAAGTAACAAACTCTGCTCTGGTTATGAAGTTTTCCGGTCTGAAATATAAAATGGGTGTGCCATCCAATTGTGTTACAACCGTCAGTCCCAAATCAGCCAAGCGTTCAATGGAATCTCTTGCCCAGTGGTCCTTGCCTTCTGTCGTCTGTAAATCCTGAAACTGTATTGCACTCTTACGGTCATAACCATCTTTTTTGATCAGGGTCATGGTCAATTCGACCTTGTACCCCTTCTGATCCTTATCCATCGTATCCTGATGGTAGAAAATAGGGTCGACTTTGATGGACTCTACAACACCAACATAGATATTACCCTTCTCATCATAAAATTTGTGTGTCCATCCTACGTACATCGCGTAGTCGTGATAGGATTGCTTATCTTTAAACAGGATGTTAATGATCGCCTTGTAAGAAGACACGCCCATCTGATGAAAATGCGAGGGAGCATTAATCATTTTAATTTCCCTCACTTGCGGATTGGGCGAAAGTGAAGAGTACGGATCAATTATTCTTCCGTTTACTAGCTCGAACTTCATGCCCGTATCTACATACAGCTTTCTTTTATACCGGTCATTAACTAAGCCAAACGGATTTTGCTGAGTCATATCAGACGCCCTCCTTACCTATTTTATCTGGGGATATGATTACTTCCCATTCTCGCACCAACATTGCTGGCCATTCGGTTTGCAATACCAGGACTGTTCTGCCGCAGTGTTTTATCCAACGTAGATGTCAGCCTCTCCACATCTTTTGTGCTGCCTGTCATATTATCAATGTTCACATGAACCGTAACATCACCCGAACCAACCATCACACTTTTATGTGTATTGTTCGTGGTCATGTAATCAAAGTAATCCATGACCTTAAGACCTGCTGGAATGTTGAATGAAGATATCGGTTTATCCATTTTTTTGCTAATTTCATACAAATTTTTGGACTGTTCTACACCCAATGATTGGATTTGTTTAAAAATCTGCATATATTCATCCGAGCCCGGTTTAAACACACCACTATTCAGCAGATTTTTCCAATCTTGCTTGATCGAACTTATTTGTGAGTTCATTTCTGATGCACGGGATTTGTTCAATGCAATTAATTCTGGTGCATCTTCCTTACCCCCATTAGCCGCCAGGAGATCATACATTCGTTTATCATAGTCCAACTGCGTCAACTCAAACTGATCATTCATCTTGCGTCTAAGCTCATCAATTTGGCTGTTTTTGACACCATTCAGTTCAAGCTCTGATTGTGCCTTCTGCTGTTTCTTCTCATTGATCTCCAGGCCCAGTTCATCTTTCTCCTTACCTTCAGCCATCTTGTCGTACGTCTTCTGTAAACTTGCAATGGCCTTATCGAAGAACTTGATATTTTCTTGCAAATATTTCTCCATTAGCGCGCGCATCTGACCAGAATCTTCGCGAACACCACTAATCAACAGACGGGATCGAGTGACTTGGTAATTGGTTTCGTTATCACTTGTCGATTTGTTAAGCTGCCGATTAATCTTGGCAATCATTTCA
Source organism: Paenibacillus sp. CFBP 13594 (assembly GCF_014842675.1). Lineage (NCBI taxonomy): Bacteria > Bacillati > Bacillota > Bacilli > Caryophanales > Paenibacillaceae > Paenibacillus > Paenibacillus sp. CFBP 13594. The sequence continues at coordinate 66,588 of NZ_JACYVQ010000001.1, read as the reverse complement.
TCAATGCCATTGCTCTGTGGCTGAGGCGTATAGCCGTTAGCAATGGTACCTATTCCGCCCGCAGCAGGAATATACTGCATTTGAGGTTGAATATATTGTATCTGCGGTTGTTGTTGTTTGCTGTCCCCAGGCGGCTTTCCAGACTCTTTATCCATTTGAATCTGGGCTTCTTTTTTCTCCTGCTTGTAGTTGTATTCCTTGCCCAGTTTCTTCTCAACTGCATCTCCGCCGTCTTCGCTCCATACCGCCTTAAATCCCTTCCAGTAATCCCCGAACTTATTATTGGTAGCATTGTTACCAAATAGGCTGCTGATTCCTCCCTTAACAACTGCATCCATTCCAAGGTTAAGGCCTTTCCACACTTTACCTACAACTGAAGACTGCTCCATATCTTTAAAATCCTTGGCCAGTTCCTCTTTATTTGTTGCACGAATACTTTGCTTCTCAGCTTCTGACTTACCCATATTACTCAGCGGATCAACAAGACCGGACACTACATCCACAGCAGTCATGGCAGCACCAAGATAAGGAACAGCTTTTAGGGGTTTCAGTATAGACTTACCGAACTTGCCGAGCTTTGCTAATTTCCCTGGAATGTCTCCTTTTTTCTTACGCTCGCTTGTAATATCACGTTGGGTAAGGATATCTCCAGGGGTTCCATCAGGTTTATCCGGACCTCTTAGTACATTCCCGTCCTTGTCACGAATAGGTGCATGACCGTTAAAAAATGCTTTTTTACTGCCGACTTCTTTCATATCTTCGAATCTCTGTTTTATCCCTCGTCGCTTGGGCTTGTCCTTCTTCTTCTTTTCTGAACCAAAATCCATAACTTCCTCAATCTTTGATTTAGCCATATCCTTAATTACGTCATTGATAAAATCTTGATGTCTCTCTAAAAAAGGTTTATTTGCTGAATCTTCCTTGTCATCCTTAACAGGGGATCCACCACTTCCTGCACCTGGAACAACTAACAATCCTCCTGGACCACTCATCATACTCGCTAGCTGAACCTGTTCGAGTTCCTTCAGTTTGGATATGTATGCTGTAGCATCGATCATGCCTTGTCTAAAGGAAGCATTTAACTCATTGACTTCGGTTCTCAATGTGGAGAGAACATCGTTTAATAGAGTTGACTGTTTACGCAGCTTCTGGATCTCGGATTCGTAGCGCTGAACATCGGTTGAACCGTATGTAAACTCAGCATTAAGGAAATACAACTTGTTTCGTAGTTCAACTGCATCCAGGTCCATGTCATCCATCGCCATCATCAAAACTCTAGCTTGGTGTTCAAGTTGCATCATTGCTCTACTCGTGTCATCCAGTTCTCGGCCTAGAAACTCAAGACTTCGCTTCGTCTTTGCAATCTGAATATCGAGTGAATGCATTTCTTCTCGCAACAGAAGAAGTTCTCGACTATACGTTTTGACTCGCTTCTCAGCTTCGTCACGTTCTTCTGCATGAATGGAAGAAGCCGCTGTATCCCCATCTTGTACAGCCTGATTGTACATATTATGTTTATGATCTCGGTTAGTCCGTGCCTGAAGTACATCATCTTTCTTGGCGGCAGCCCTACTTTGAATTTCTGTTCTGCGATGTTCCAGAGTCTGCAGACGACTCTGCTGTCTGCCCATTTCCTGCGCTACACCAGCACGTTGCACATCCACGACTCGAAGTGGCTCGGGAACATCGCTCCCCGTATTTTCGACTTTCCCTGGATCCGCATTCGTAGCATTGTATCGCTTCTGATCGCCTTCATTCATCACTTCACCGAACTTATCCCACGCAACCTGAACTCCGACTTCATCCATAATTCGGTTAAGCAATTCCATATGATCAACAATGCCACCCGTACGATCTCCAATTAACCGCATGACTGCGATAAGATAATCGCCCATCTCGGCAAATTCCTCTTTCAACCCTTGCATCGCCTCATGTGTTGCAATCTGAAAAGTGATTTCGATCTCTCGTTGTCGGAATTGAAGGTTGTCTCTACTGCCAGTGCGCTGATGGATCGACGCGTCTGCATCCGTAGCCTTCAATTGTTCAGCAAGAAGATCGAATCTAACTCGATTCGATGCAAAGCCCTGCTGAGGATGATCTCCTTTTGACTGAACCAACAATCCAGCCTTACTAATCCAGTTGGCTAATGCATCCTCTTGTGCAAACGTTTCATCAGGGTTCCCAACCTTTGGAAGGGTCTGACGCATCATATCCATCAAGTCCTGAATGCCAACATCCAACATCGTTGAAGCTCTGATCATCATGTCTGTGACTCGGGACAGATCAAAGCTACTGCTTCCCCATGCCGGAGTAACAGCTTCCAGACCTATTGCCGTCTGTTCTACATCCATATTGCCCGCTGAATGCAGCTTGGCTACTTCTTCAGCAAACGCGACAGCTTCAGATGAATGATCATAATTACGAGAACCAATACGATAGGCAAGACCCACATCTTCCTGATCCATACCATGTTGCAGTGCAATTCGTTGCAGATTTTTGACCGTTCCGGTTTGTGTGAATTGCCCTCTGTCATGCGTTGTCCCAGACGATCTAAGCTCCAAATTTTGGTCGGCTCGGCTTATCTGTTGATCCATCTGCTGCGACGAGTCAAGGGATTTCTTAAGTAATGTTGATGAGTACCCCTTGGTTTCACCTGCTGAAATATATTTCATCGTATTCATCACGGAGTCTATCAACCCCTGTGAGCCAGCTGCAGACACATCCTTCATTTCACTGAACGCTCCACGATAAAAGTGCTCCAAATCGGTCGTCAGCGTTTCAATCATTTGCGACTGCATATCACTTCTGATTGTCTCCACTCGTCTAATCAGTGTGCTAACCCCTGAAGGGGAACTCTCTTTCAGTACTGCGTTTTGTCCAGTTAATTGATCCTTATCCGTTAATATTTCTTGTGTTAATGAATGTTTATCTCCTTGTCCTTCTGTTTCAGTCAAAAGAATCACCGCCTTTATGCATAAATCCCGTTCTACCTTCATTTAGGCAAAACGGGATGTCTCTCTCTTATCCTCCGAGCGCTTGTGCAAGCATACCGATATCATCTTCAGATATCTCCGTGTAATCCTCGTCATTGAAGGTTCTTTTACGTCTGACGGTCCCATCTTCTTCAACTTCCTCGCCCTCACCGCCACCGAACATGCGAAGAGGTGCTGTCATAAGTTCAACCTCAAATTGAATATATTTCTCGGCTGACTTGCACAGCTCCGCAACCTGAGGGAGTGTGTACTCCCAAATCTCCCACTTGTTCAGCCCACAGTGTTTATGGAGGGTGAAGAAGATTTCTCCCCAGTGAACGGGTTCCTGTGTTTCCGTATCACGGATTTCGGTTCCCTCCAAAGACTCCCCCTCGGTGCGTTCTACTTTTTTAAACCATTGAGTCCAATGAGCATATCAATGACTTTACGAGCTGTGTTCAGATCAAGGTACTCATCCAGATACTCTCGATTAATGATATACTCACCATGCTCATCTTTGGTCACGATATGTGGATAGTTTTTGAATGCCATTGCCAATACATCAAATAGATCCTGCTGCCGCTTTTCGTCCAGTTCGTCATTCTCAGTCGGAATGAAATTAAGAATAATGGCATCAATATTCACCGTTTTCAGCAACTTCATCAGACGGCGTGCATCCTTCAGGTTACATGGCGGAATACGATATTTCCGTCGATCCCGCAGCGTAATAATCTCATCATCTTCAAAGAATGCACGCTCAGCAGCCTCCACTTCCTCCGGAGTCACCCGTTTGTTTTCCGGATCATCTTTGATTCGTTTCGCCGCTTCCTCATTTAGCTTTTCCGCAAGCTCACGCTCGGCTTTTTCTTGTTCGGTTTCCATAAATTTAAAGACCTCCCCAGGACATTCTCCCCCATATAATAAAAAACCTGGCAAGGCAAGGCTCTGTGAAGGGGAGGACACAGATGCCGTTTGATACCTTGCCAGGAGCAATCAACCTTATTTAGATATTAGATCTTGCTTGGTGCGCTGAAGCGTTTGATACTGCCGATTTTTCCGTCAGCACGTTCAGGATCAAGAATCTGCAAGGAGATGGCAGATGTAGAAGCGGCAGCGCGCTGGGCATTGATGCTGAATGTACCTTTTGCACGGCACATGTACAGCTCGGTTTCAACCCCTGCATACGAACCATCTTTTTGCTGGAACGTACCGTGATGAACGACAGAGATTGGGAATGGTACTTCGTCAACCAACAGGTCAACCATGTCTACAGTTTCTTCACGTTTGTAGTTCAGCACAATCTCCTTTTCGATATGAGCAGCATTCAAGATGACTACACCATTCGCTTCGTCGTAGAAGAACGCATTTGGTTCCACGGCCGTTCCTTTGGATGTGAGTTGTTTCAGCAATGTGTTAGAATCTTTGAGACGAACTGTGATGCCACCGTTACTTCCATAGATTTTACTTGCATATTTTGGCTTGGCTTCAGCAAAGCCAGAATTGGATACGCCTGCAGCCACTGTAGACTGCTCATTCAGCACCCATACATAAGACTTCACTTGCTCTTGTACCGTTGAACCCATCATCAACTGGATCGCATCCAGATCGAATTTGGCATCTGTTGCCGACACTTCAATCGATTTGGACTTCACCAGTACATCAATGGCGAACAGACCGTCACCACCAAAGATGTCCTCAAGCTCCACGTTAAGGTCAATTTTCAGATCTTGCAGGGTACCCAGGGTAACTACCTCAATTTCGCCCATCGGATCTTTTGGAAGGCGTTTAGCCATGAACGTACCTACACCTTTGATAATCATTTTTTTAGCCATTGAACAGTCCACTCCTTAGGATAGTATGTAATTTTAGCTACGGAGACTTGCTTAAGCCAGGATCAGGTAAATGACTTGATGATCGGGAGATCCATTTTGTTTAACCCGTCTGGCTGTTCACCGTCTCTGCTTTTTATAGTGTAGAACGCTATCTTTAATCCCTAACGATAATGTAAACGAAATATATTGAAGCACGATTAGCCCTGTCATCTTTGCAAAAGGAATAGTCCAATAAAGGTCAAAGAAAAGACCCCTACATTAGAGGGGCCATTCTGTTTGGCAAAGCATCTATAATTTGCGCTACCTGTTCTGCACGTTCTTTGATCTCAAATTCATCGGCAGTAACCAGATGAACATGTGAGCAGTATTTGCCATGCTCATAGATTCTCTCAGGTGTAATGAAGACAACGTCAGCAACAGCTTCCATCTTGTGTTTGTGCTTCTCGTACTGATCCCGATCGGTCAGCGAATCAAATACGACCAGATCAGGATAGGCTGTCTCGACAGAACTTGCCAGCCGGCTATCGTTCACCCAATAGATTACACGATCACCTTGAAACAACGTACGGACATTATGGCCCACACGGGCTACGACAAAGTTTTGAAGCTCCGGATGGGGATACTCCAAGGCATCTACCTGATAGAACTCATCACTGGAGTTGATATATATTACATTGTAGCCTACTTCCGCGAGTGCTTTTAACAGCCGTTGTGGTCGACGCCCGAATCGTTCACTATGAAAATCGATCGCAGGCAGATATACAATCGTTGTATCCGTGTTTGGGGTGTATGTCGTAACATTGAACTCCGTCGCGTCAATCTCTATTTCTTCAAGCTCAATTGTCGATGTAGTCGATTGGCTACCAAACATTCGTTTAAATATCTTTTTCATTTCTCATACCTCCTATGACCTGATTAATCATCTTCACAGCATCCATTGCCCTGCCATCCCAGCTATTAGACTTAGCCACCCTTACTCGTGCTGCAATTTTGGAAGCACTATTTTCACGAATCGCTTTCTCCAACATCACCCCGCAATTATGCTGATCCATAAAGTAAGTTACATCGCTGTACTTATGAACAATCTCCTCCATACGCGTTGTCAACACAGGTTTGCCCGCAGACAAATATTCATAATATTTGATCGGATCGCAGCCCCGGATCATCTCTGTCAACTTGAATGGCACGATACAGACATCGAATTGAGCAATGTAGGCGGGAAGCACTTTATAATCTTTGTGCGGAAGACAAGTCACATTGGGATGCACAATATTTTTTTGATAGAGGGCATTGTTTCCAATCAAAACAACACGATATCCCTTATCTGCAATAGCGGTAATCAGCGAATAATCCACCCACGATGCCATTGCACCGTGGAAACCCACAATCTTTTGCCCATCATGAACATCGGGGAAGTCGGCCGGTTTGGGCAGAATGACTCGCGCTTTCTCAAAATGTTGGTAATCTGCCCCGTTAGGGCACATAAAGATTGGTTTGCCGTCATGTTTATGTGCCTCGTACATCACCTTGGCAGTCGTGGCAATAAGATCTGCACGGTCAAAACATTTCGGGATGTAGGATTTCCATACAGCAAACTCATCAGCGGAATTATCAAGGTAATCAAATACGGTAAAGTCAAACTTTCGTCCATCCGAATAATTGTACTGACCTGGATTCGAGAACCAGAGTACCTTCTTTCCTTTGACCAGGTGATCGTAGTTCACACCTTTCTGCACAAGGAATAGATCCTCATTTAACTTTTCAATCGGACGGCTCTGCTTTCTGTACGTTTCTTCATTGATAAAGATAGCCCGTATACCTGGAATATTGGAGAAGGCAGTCATCAATTGCTGAGGACGTTGAAACAAGAGGTTCCAGTCAAGTGCGGGCGGGTAGACAATGGTCATTTCTATACTTTCAAAAACCGGATTTTCTCGTTGTTTTCTACGAAGCAACCAATTGAGCAATCAACTCCACCCCTTCCGCATAGGCATGAACGGGACGCAAACGAGTATCTACAAACAGTTCAAATCCCACTCTTCTAGCTTGCTCACAGAATGGTGCATCTTCACCTGTTGGATGAGAACCATATCGAACCCCTGCTTCGATCACTTCACGCTTAATCAAATATACGGCACCTGTCAGTTCTACCGGGAACAAACCCGCTTTGAATTCAGGTATATGTTTTCCGCCGATCATGGCATTATGAGCCTTTAACTTTGGGTGATTCCGTATAAGCATGGAGCATATATCTTTGTCATTATCCATTAACTGCCCTAGGCTACCCTCGGGAATAATGATATCCGTATCAATTGAGAACAGATACTCACAGTCCGATTTCAGAAACTCATCCAGAAGCATATTTCTCAACAACGCCAGATTGTGATAGGAATATTGTCCACGTATATGACCATATGTTCTCCCCAGATGATGAGTTAGATAAGGAATCTGATGACAATCAAGGATATGCTCCGTCTGATCTTCACTATCATTCAGGATATACATATAATGCTTCTGCACTGCTTGTTGCTCAAGCGATTGCAAGTGTCGTTCCATAATCCAAGCCCGGTTTCGTACAGGACTACCTATAAATACGTTTTTCACAGTCCATCCCCTCTCCCTTTTTACATAGTCTAGACTGTTGCTCTATAACCTTCGCACATTAAACAAAAAAGGAGTGATTCCTCAAAAGAAGAGAGAGAACGAAGCATTTTTCCTATTCTAGTACAGAAGGAGTTGATGAATATGTATACCAAACAAACCATTATTCACACATGGAAAGAAGGTGACAGGCATGCTGGGGAGTGTAGAATTAATCCACAACTGGTTCCAAATGGCCTCTGATGGAGAAGCCCATGCTTCTGTTCGATTTGGGGATGCTTCCAACACCATTCTGGCCCACGATGCCGTTCTAACTATGGATTTCATTAAGTCTCATTACGGCTGGTTGAATGATCCTACCTATTGCGGGATAACCTTGCCCAACGCGAGTGCGAGAGAAATTATTGTACACTGCCTGCGAAAAGCGGATTACGTTGGACACCTGATCCAAACAGATCACTGGTATTTCAAGCCATTATTTGATATGTGCCTTGCATATTACAAAGTTGAACCCAGAGAGACCTTCTATGCTTTTGAGAATAATTACATCGCCCGATTTAAGTTATTCTATGAAACTTTCAAGACCATGCCTATTCTGATCTGCGGAGCCAAGGCCGAGCAATATCGAGAAATTCTGGAGCGGAGATACGGGTGGACAAGCATCGTGGGAACGGTGGACTGCCCCTCGTGGTCTCATGTGAGCACAGCATCCAAACAAATGGAACATATCTACCAACAGACACCGTGGAAGCTTGCTCTGGTGTGTGCAGGTGCACCCGGTAAGGTACTGGTTATTAAGGCCAAAGAACTGCAAACCGTAGGTGTTGACTTTGGTTCCGGAGCAGATGTTGCCATTCAAGCCGACAGCGAAAATCTGAACGCATGGGATTACAACGGATTTCCTGATTATTGGGAAGGCAGACCCAAAAAATGACCCTCTCCGGGTCTTTTTTATTGGATAAAACGGTGATTCCAATCCGATTTTATTGATTTAGTGGCTGTTGATAAATTAAACTATCTGCCTTATTATTGTTAAGATAACTCCTAATCTAACCTGGTTTAAACTTGCATGAAGAGGAGCTCTGCTAAGATATTCAAACCGTTGGAGGGAAATGTAATGGCGTACTCGCAGTCAAAGACCGAAATAGTAGCAACACATTTACGAACAAGATTTATGGAAGGTAACGTGGAGGGACATGAGATCGTTGTTGCCTTGATCAGTATGGTCAAAGCTGAGAAGATTAATTTAGATGAGGTTGCCCCTATTCTCTCTACAGTCTTTTTTGAACAACCGCAAGGTATTCTGTTGGCACTCGAAAAAGCTAGCACTCTGATTGATGATGAATTAATTGATTCCATTCTCCACGAAGTAAACGAAAAAGCTTAATCTTACATACAAAGGGAGAGCTTATCATCAGATATTAATTTACAACAACCAGTTATTCTCTCCACACTTTTAGATTAAATAGATTCATCACTGAGAAATTGGACCTTCTCGTTATTTTCTGTCCTCCTCCGCTTATTCTAGTAGTATTACGAAGGAGGGGACACCCATCGAGACAGTCAATAAAGCCATTTTATTTTTAACTGTTATTGAAACCATGCTTGAAGCGCTCCACCATACAGAAGTAGATCAGACAGAACTTGTGGATTCGCTTGTCATGTTAGGTTTTGATCCCATTGAGATGTTGTACGAGACAAATACCATTAGATCTTTCCAAAAGATATGCAGGGCTTTCGCAGAACTCCATCTTACAGATGAGGCCCTGGACACGTTCTCAAAAGAGTAGTTACATAAGCAGAACCCCACATCACATTCGACGTGGGGTTCTGCTTTTTTTGAATTTCGAACCCTTTTTGAACCGGATCAGCTTAACCTTCCCCATCCTGCCTCGTATAGGTCATCTAGGGACCATGGACATCTCCATCGCCCCTGTTGACTCTGACTTAATAAACGAAAGGATGGTTGTATGAGCTCACCCACACCAACACATGTGATGGAGACCAATCAACTCGCTGTTATTGGAGTCGTCGATGAATCCTCGATTCAGACCCAATATGAACTTGAGTATCCTGACCATATCGTGATTATACAACATTTTTATTTTTTGAAAAATCCGGCACACTTTAACTCCTGGTTAACCAGGAGGCATCCTTAGCTCCTAATCAATATGTACTGCTCTCGCGGTTAGGACTTTTTACGTCTGCGCTCATCAATTAAAACTTTCAGTAACAACAATTCTCCATAGGTTAACTTCTTCTTGCGTACCTTCTCTACCCATGCCCAATCTTCAATCACCTTGTCGTTGTAGGCATCTTCAATGAACTGATCAAGTTCATTCCAGGCCCATTGTGCATAATCCAGAACCGTATTCATATCATCATCCTCCGTTACTGATATTTCTTGTAGTGGGTTTAGTTTTATATGTACTGCTTGCTTAAATCTTTCATATTCACCTGGTTGCTTAATCCATGGCAATGGGCATTCCTTCCATCCAACCACTTCTTTATGTGTGAAGAAGACGGGTGGAAAGCCTCGTTGCCTGATTAGGTATACCGCGAGGTCTACAACGTTATTGAATGTATCTTCATGGATACTGCCATCCTTTTCAATGCACATCTCAATGCCCACTGTACTATTGTTCGGATATGTCCCAAGTTTGGCCAGAGCTTCCTTCGTGTATGTTGCACTCCCGCAGTGATAGGCCAGTTCATCATCCGGGAGACTGTTATATATCGAAGTTCGATCTACCGAGAAATGTGCACTTGCATAACGACCTTTCACTGCTTTATTGGAATCTTGCTGTGCCAGACTTGCAAAGTATTTGCTAATGTTCTTCGCGGGCGCCCCGGGAGAAGCCGTATAATGCATCACAATCCCACGTTTTGCTTTTAATTTCAGTCCGGCTCGGCTGTATTTATTCACAGGTATGTAATCCTTAGTGATCTGTATCATGACATCTTCTCCTTATCTTCAACTTGATCTTCATTCCCTCGAAGCTTAAAGAGTGCTGAAGTGATAAACTTCGGTACAGGCAGGCCCAGTTTTCCCATGTTCTCCAAAATACTGATTCCTTCGGTACCAATGATGAACATTAACATTGCATCTCGCATAAAATCATTTGAATTGCCTGCAACCATATCCAGTTGATGTGCAATAATGACAAAAACAAATGTCAATGACTTACGAGCAAGCCCCCACCATCCAACCCTGCTGGATAACTCCTTCCTATACCATGCAGACAGCACCCCTGTGATGTAATCCAGCCCTACAAAGATGGTCACTGCAATAAACAGGTGATCAATTCCTCCTACCAAATACACGACTGCCGATAGCAGCCAGCCAAACAAAACCATGAACACGGTATCTCTGTGCATTAACGTTCCCCCTTCAATAACCTATTTCATGTCTAGGTTAGGCGGATCATAGACATAAGTCTCATGTAATACGGAAACCACCGAAAAAACACCTCACCATTCGCTGAACAAACAGCAAAAATCCCTCACGCTTGGATGCGGGAGGGATCATGACCAACTGATTCAGCTATAGGTTGATGGATCTGGTGTTACTGGTACATCTGTTGTATTCGTTGGTGTTGTATTACGTTGGAACATGCCTTGAATTCGATCAAGAACATAAGGCGTAGAGTCAATGAGTTTCTCAAACAGATGTGTGGAGTTATCGAGTGGCACAATGTGTACCCCCTGTTTACCTACCACCAGGAACGCAATAGGACGTATGGATACACCGCCGCCACTACCTCCACCAAATGGAGAAGCCACTTTTGCTGAACTGGCATGTTCAGCAGAGGTACCCGTAGCACCACTTTTGCCATTACTTTCTCCATTGACGTGAAAATCACTACCACCGGCAGCAAATCCGAATCCCACCTTACTGATTGGCAGTATCACGGTACCATCTGGTGTTGATGAAAGAACCAGTTAGCAGGGCCTATTTAAAAGCCTTTATACACATTAAACCCCTAAAGAAAATTTACGGTTACCGTTGGCTTTTCATCGAAATCATTCTTGACCCATATTACATTGTGAATGATACTTTTGTAAGCCCGATTAAGCTCTTTAGGGTCTTTCGTTTCTGAAATCTGATTTAGTACATCATTAACGCTGATGAGCATATCTTCATTTTTAGCATTCAAGGTATTATCAAGTTGTGTCTTTATTACTCTATATTCTTCTTCGAGTTTATTGAGAATTTCATTTGCACGATTTAGCCTCTCCAAATACTTCTCTTTTGTGTATGTTCCATCTTCTAAAAAATCGTGTATCCGTTCAATTGCGTTTTCTTGCTTTTTAATTTCTTGAACTTTTGTTTGCGCAATGTCGGCTAGGTTACTCATATCAGATGAACTCAAACCTTCAGCAATTGCGTCCTCAATTTGTTTCTTTTTAATGATCAAAGCATTTAAAATGAAGTTTGTTACCACATCTGATTTGTCACCTAAGTTGCTACATCTCTCACCAAATGGATTCCGATGAGTACAAGATTTTAATGTGTCATAACTTCTTCCTGTTCTTTTTTGTATAGACATGGTGTGTTTGCATTTACCACAAATAACTAATCCAGATAGTGCATTTTTCCCAGATCGGCTTGCTTTGGGCGTTTTAATCTGAGAACTGATGATGAACATAATCTTGTCATGTTCGAGTTGAGTCTTAACTGCTGTATGACAATTATTATAAATGATCCATTCATCTTTGGGCTTGTATACCAAGTCGCCTGTGTTGGACATTTTTCGCTTCTTCCCCACGACCACCTTACCTAGATGAACTTCATCGCACAGTATCCTTCTAACGACTGCTGGATTCCACATTCCATCTCTAGGAGATCTGATTCCCATTTTATTAAGTTCCCAAGCAATGTCTGTACTCGACCATCCACTCATACATTTTTCCACCATAAATCTGTATGTAGGGAGGTTTTCCTCGACAGGTTCAGCCCTTCCTGTTTGTGGATTTCTAATATACGGAAATGGTGGGACTCCGTTACTCCATAGCCCTTGCTTGGCATTTCTCGCTTTACCTTGTCTGAAACGTCTTGCTATTTGCTTATACTCCATCCGAGCCATCATACCCTCAAATTCAGCCATGAGCATATCGGTATCATTGTTGTAGTCATATACCCTTTGAGGAGTAACCAAAAGAGTTTCAGATCTGGCAAATAATTTGCTCAGTGTTGCCCTATCAACTTCATCACCACGACTCAGACGGTCAATGTGGATTACAAGTACAGCATCAAACATACCCTGCTCAATATCGCTCATCAGTTCAGTCATCTTGGGTCTCATCGAGATAGAGTCTGCCGTTCCAACTTCAGCGTATTCTACAAACGCCCAATTGTTTTGTCCACACATTGCCAACAGCTCTGCTCTGTGCTTTTCTAAATCTTTCTCCTCATCACCACGTGATTTACGCAGATAAACCGCCACGTGTTTTATTACATATTGATTCAATGTACGACCTCCCAACTGGGTTATTTACGAACATCACACGTTTGGTTGCATAATCAATTATAGTACAAAAAAAGCCAAGCTGCCAAGTAGCAACATGACTTTTCTATGTATTATTTTCTTCTTTTATTGTCCATTAAAATCTTAATAAATGTTTTACAGTTTTCCACAGATGGTTCCCCATTGATAATCAAAGTGCCAAGGTTCGGGATATCATATGTTTCCGAGTTATTTTGTTTTTTCAGATCAATCACCTCTAATTATATCTATTTCCAAGTAAAATTTAAATATTCAATCTCTATGTATTATTTAATTGTCTATACTGAACCAATATCTAATTTTTGATCTTCTTCTTAGTAGTATCACACTTCTTTTTACTTAATGGCTTAATCCATTCAATCTTCTCAGTTTTAATTAAATATGTTAGAGCTACGGCAAAAGAATCTGATTCGTCTTCATTCTTAAATTCTATATTCGAGTATTGCTTATGTATGGTGTCTTGAACATATTTCTTTGTTGCATCTCCTCTGCATATGGCTTCTTTTACGGTCTTAGGGGGATAGTAAATCTGATCAACCTGATGGAATAGTTTATTGACTACCCCATGCACCCTATATATGACTTGTGTACTCAAATTAAATTTACTGAAACCTCGCTCAATTGTTATGATATACGGAGGGTACTCCTCTAGGATATTGATTATTTCATCTTCTATGTATTTAAGTTTTTGTCCATGAGTTGCAGACTTTTTAAAATGTGATGTTGAAATACTTGTAACCAGTACTGGGTTTAAACTATCCAAATCAAAGATAGTTACTCCTGTACACTCCATACTTAAATCAAAACCGTAAAGATATATTTTACTCATATCCACTGTCTCATTTCTTCTAATTTTATCTTAGTCAATTCTTGTTCTCTAGCTGTTGCTTTCTCGTAATTCTCAATGTTCATATAGTCCAAATCTAAATATTCCTTCAGCTTGTCCAACGTGTACTTCTCAATTTGCTTATGTAAGTTCATATCGTGCTCAATAAGATTCAATCAATCATTCCTCTCCTGCAATTAATCGTTTAGCTTCTACTGCTTTAAATAAACAATCATATGTATCATGCACACATACTCCATACACATCTAATATCTCTTCACCTACATTTATTACTTCTTTGCATCCATAGCAATTTGAGTATTGAATGATGCTCTCTTGTGGGTCTGGAAAGTGGATATAGTAATACTCGCTTTCGAATCTATCCATTTGATTTTCCATTCTGCTCATGCAAAAGTTGAATAAGAACAGTTCCAACTACTTCCTCATATTCAGTCTTAGTGAGCTCCCTACCGATAATCTGTTCCATCTTTTCCTTGCTGAGTTTGTGCTCCATATATAATCCTCCTATACTTTTACTCTCTCTTGGGATACTTTAATGTTTCCTTTGCTATCAATCTTATCGATAAGCATTGTAGTATGCCTCACATTTGAGTCCTTATATCTATACGGTCTAAACTGTGATCCTCTTCGATATCCATGTAAAACAAGTTTATTTCCACGAGTAAACCAACTTTTCTCAAGAATCTCTTTCGAGCCGTCAGACTTGGGTCTTGATACTTGCTTATTGTAGTTCGCAAATGCCCCATCATAATACTTAACTGTGACTACTCCATCTACTGTTAATAATGTAACTGTATTTTTATTCTTGTCCTTATCTAATACGGTTCCTGCTATTGTACTAAGCTTAAACTTTGGTCTGCTTCCGTAGCGTGATTCTATTGTTCCAATTACAACTGGGTCTTCAGATAATTCTCCGTAATTAGTGATGCCATATCTCTCGTTATCAATATCTTTAAGTTCATGCTCTGTGTAGTAAAATGATAGTGAATCCATTTCCCACTTACTAATTGGCCCATCTGCATATGTATTCCATTCATTTTGGTACATTTTTTTATTGAACATTTCTAAGACTTCTACAGTTGACAGCCACTCTTTTATTCCTTCCATTTTCTTGTCATATTCCTTTTTGAAGGTTGACTCTTTGATCACTGGGAAGTTGCCACTGTAATCAACAATCCCTTCACCTGAAAAGTGTTCATAGTAGTATGGAGTAGAGACTTTATCAAGAACATAGAATTTTTCTTTGTCTTCCTTTTTAAATACCCTTTTCATTACATATTTTCTAAAGTTGAAAGTCTTACTGTAAGTTTCCATACCATCGGGGATCAATTTATTTTCAATAACAGCATTAAGATTTTGAAGATTAAGTTTGGTTTTTGGTGTATATAGTAGCCCAACAAATGCTTTCATAATTTCCAATCTAGTGCCATATTCCTCAAAGCAACCTGCCTTAATAAGTTGAATAACCTGTGATTTCTTTATTTCAGAAGTTTTGTACATTCGATCAATGAAATCGTTAAAGTTTGAATATGGTCTATTCCTAATAATATTCTGAACGACTTCATCACCAATTCCATTAATACCTTTGAGACCAAAGATGATTTGATTATTCTCTATATCAGGCTCAAAACCAAATCCTGCTTTGTTGATACTAGGCAAACCAATATTCACACCTCTTGCTTGCATGTTACCGATGGCTGCTGCAATTTTACCGTAATTCGTTGATTGTGACTTGTGGTCTTCTTCATCTTCATCATTGCTACTGTCATCCACTGATGCTGAGTTAACAGTTAAACAGGCCGTTCTCCAATAGATTGGATCGTAGTTTATATTCAAGTTAGCTTCTTGAAGGGCTATAATAGAGTATGCAAGTGTGTGAAGAATTGAGAAGGAATATCCAAGCTGTCGAACAATCTGAACGTTCCATACATAGTCTATAATTTCTCTTCGATTTCCAAGTTCCAATCCCTTACCATAGAAAGTGTTCTTGATGTCTTCAATTTCTTCCGCTTTTTTCTTTGCAATTACTTTACGTAGTTTATTTGCATCCTTGATACCAAAACCAGCAATCTTCTCATCCATTGACAGCAGCATAATTGATTCCTGCGTGTCTGCTACACCATTAAGTTTAAGCAGATGCTTCTCCATAGTTGCAATTTCATCACTATTCAATTGATGCTTATGTAGTTCTGAGTACCACTCCGAAATATCATTTTTAAATCGGATAAAACTATCAATCGGTGATTCTTTCCCATGACCAGTACCCATCAGACGCATTAATGAGTTTGCTGAAGCCAATTCAATCAGGTTTGTGGGTTTAGTTCTTTTTACAGTTTGTACACCAATTTCGGTTGAAAACTGAAAAAGGTCTGTAATACTATCTTCACCAATAAGCTCATAGACCTTTGGACTTGCAATATCAATCTGTGTTGGATGTAGATATTTATTGTATGTAGCTCTTAAACTTCCTTGCCATTCCATTAAGTTTCTTTCGATCAGCTTGTCTAATGAAACCCTGATTTTATCTAAACCTTCTATTGTAAGTAGATCAAATTTCATATTAGAAACTGCTTCACAATCTTCAAGCGATAACTGAGTAACATGCGTACCGTTTGGGGCAGTCATCATTGCATTAGTTTTATAATACTCTTCATTAAATACAATAACTCCACTAGCATGAATACTACGTTTATTGATCAATCCCTCAATCTTCATTGCAACCTGTAACCAGTTCTCATGTTTACTAATTTCGTTAATAAATTCTGTTACTGGTTTTCTTTCCTTTTCCTCATCTCCATTGACACACTCGTTTAATGTCCAACTACTTCCACGTTCAAATGGAACTAATCCCGAAACATACATTGCCGTGTCACTGTCAATTCCCAAACCTCTAGCTGCTGTTTGAATTGCTGATTTGGAGGCTTCAGTACCAAAAGTACAAACTTGTAATACTCGATCCTCTCCAAAGTATTTCTTTAGTTGTCTGAAGATTTGATTCCGTTTAGCCGCTTCTGTATCTATATCCACATCGGGAAATTCGGGACGCTCTGACGTTAAATGTCTCCAATGGGGCATTTCAATACCATATTCGAGAGGATTTATTTGTGTAATACCTAACAAAAAACAAATCAGATAGCCAGCAGCAGAGCCACGAGAAGGACCAACTAAACTGTTTCCACAATCATCATCCCAAATTACATTAACAATCTCTCGTGTTGTGATGTAATAACTCGCAATAGATTGATTTAGATTCTCTGAGATTTTCCACAGTTCACCTAATTCTGTATCAATTCGACCTGCTACTTCATGTAATTTCTCTTTACTATATGTATTGTAGGGCATTAGTTCATAAAATCCATCTTCAATCAACTTAACAATATATCTATCCTGATCATTGGGTGCATGAGCCATCTTGTTTATGTATTCGTATTTGCTGTAAATTGATCTGAATAATCCTCTAAGTTGAAAATCAGGGAGTTCAATTTTTGGGATAACAGTTGGTTTAAGAATCGTATAGTCTTTAATTTTTTGTCCAATTGCCATAGTGTTATCAAGTGCTCTTTTAATTACATCATGACTCAGGTAATTTAATCGTTCATTTATTTCCTCGTGATTCTGCACAAATGTGGCTTCATAAAAGGCATCAACTTCACGTTCACCTTCTTTAGCATTCAGGAACGCTTTATGAACAATTCGGTCTTCTGGTCTTAGATAGTGACTGTCTGTTGTAACTATGTATTCAAGTCCAAAATTATCAGCCAACTTGAGTAATTCCTTATTACAATAAATTTGCTCTTCACTGTATGCAGGTTGCAACTCAAGATAAAAATCCTCTTTACCGAATACTTCTATACACCAATCTGTGAAATCACATACTTTTTGATATGCTATTTTTGCCTTTTCTGAATCACCCACCTCTAAATAGCGTTTCATTTCTAAGAGTCCTATACAGTGAGGAGATCCAAGACATGCACTTGAAGCAATTAAATGACCGGGATCTTTAGCAATTACAGATTTAAGAAAATCTTTAACTGTTGGAGTTCTTAGCATTGGCCCTGTAAAATAAGATTGACCCCAAGCTACTGAGCTCATGTGTCTAATCTGCTCGTGTCCAATTTCATCCTTAGCCAATAAAATAAAATGCGGAAACTTGGTGACTCCACCTGATTTATAGTTGTCTCTTACTTCTTCAAGACTATCCACTAGGTAAATTTCATTGCCTAGAATTAGTTTGAAGTCCTTATCGATCTTACCCTCTTTTTTTAATTTTTCTGTTGCTTGTATTGCTTTCACATGCGAAGAGATTGATTCATGTTCTGTGAATGCTACACCCTTATGTCCCATATCATTGGCGGTTTGTATCAGATCATCTATTCTGTTTGTCGTATCACGTAGTTTGAGGTTTGATCCTCTATCTGAGTGATTGTGGAGTAGAATAGACTCGCATTGATTACACAATTGGTTAAGTCACCCTCCTCATTCTTAATCAAATATTTATTTTACATTATTATTTTATTATTAAAGGATATATTCTTATCACCTTCTTAAAGTAGTATACTGGTGATTCAACAGCAAAATACTTATTCGACACTCCTCACAATCTATGTATAAGTAGGCCGAAGCCTACATTAAAATGAATCGAACAGTTCTTCCAACTTTTCCTCATATAATTCTGTATCCTCTGATTGTTCCTGTTCACTCTGAATAATGAATTCAACAGTTTCTTTAATAGTTGGATGGTTCGAATGAGAGTTGTGTAAGTAAGGTGTACTACCAAAGAATAGCAACCTAAGTGCTTTCCTTACAACATCACTCTTATCTTCGTGCGGAGGCAGGTTTTTCCATACTTCGCGTAGATCCTCGTCTTTAATCGGTCTTAATCTTGCTCTTGCCGCTATTTCCATGATTTTTTACCTATCTTCCCGTATCCTCTCACTTGAGCTAACTGATCCATCAAGACTTTATTAGGTAGATCTAAGTAATCAAAGATATATCGAGCAGCTCCACCAGCAATTAAATATATGTCGAATTCCGTATTCAGACTTTCAATTTCATTCTTAATCTGTAAAGCTAATGATTTAAATGCTCTTCTAATCAAAGGGACGATGTTGTGTCCTTGGTATCTGCCTGAAATCACGAATGGGTCTAATTCGTAAATTGCAGGAGTATGCCCAGTTAATTTTTGTATGTAAGTTTGCAGCAATGTGTAAGCTTTCTCGACGCCAACCAATACACTTTTTGACTCTTTCATTATTGTTGACTTATCAAATCCCAATAAGTTTAGAGTGTAAAACCCTAAGTCTGCCGTAAGTATTTTTTTCTTTGCTTCTTTTAATCTGACGATCTTTCCATCGTCGTCTAGTAAATAATCCATTGTAATGCCCAAACCCTGTGGAACCGTCTTGCACCTTTCGACGATGGGTTGCACTGGGTAACTCTTCCCTTTACCCTTGCGAATTTTATATTCTCCTTGATCGGCTAAGCCAAGTAGTTTTTCTTCGAATGGAGCTTTTTGTGTGAAGTAAAAGTTAATGGGAAGTCCACTGACCAAACTCACCTTATCTTTTTTTGCTAAGTATCCCAAAGTGGTCTTCATAACAACA
This sequence comes from Paenibacillus sp. CFBP 13594, assembly GCF_014842675.1. Classification (NCBI taxonomy): domain Bacteria; kingdom Bacillati; phylum Bacillota; class Bacilli; order Caryophanales; family Paenibacillaceae; genus Paenibacillus; species Paenibacillus sp. CFBP 13594. The sequence goes on along the minus strand of NZ_JACYVQ010000001.1, from coordinate 47,226 downwards.
TCGCTAGTTTCAGCTTCAGCCTTTTTGTTGTTTAGTGAGAAGTACTTTATGTCACTGAATTCTAGTGCAACATTCCCCACAAATAGTTCATCATTATAGACGAAATGATCTGATTTAATATTTTGATCAAACATGTCTTTTGCTTCTCCTACTATTGTAGGCTGACGATAAAATTTTCCGTCTCTTTCTGCTTTGGTCCATTTAAAACCCAGATCTAAGTTCAGTATATTGCTCAAAGTGATACAACCTCCTCTAAAGTCATGTACACATTGGTTCCCATCTTAGATAGTTTGGTATATTTGTGTACATTTGTAGCCTCTATAAGAATGATTGTATCATTTAATATTTATTTTGTATAGTGTTATTTTATTATTATATAAATGAGCAATACCATATTTAACACTGATAATAGCAGTGCCAAATACATAACGAAATACATCTCTATGACACTTTTCAGATACTCCTTCTTGTGAATCTTACTTACAATACGCTTAAGCATGTCTCACTGGCCCCTTCCTGTAAAATTGATGTTTCATCGGGAACTGTGCTTCAAAAAACGTTGATAGCTCAAGGATAATTCCCTCAACCATTCGTGATTATTACACTTTTCGCTGCGAGTATCCAAAGCAAGGTCAATCATCGAACTAATTTGGTCTCCAGACAGTTCAACATCATCGATTTCTACGTCACAATAAAATTGAACAACCTCATGATATTTACTTGGGTTAGCTATGCCATTTAACTTGTTTTCTATGTATAATTCTAAATTCACTTTAGCTTCAGGATACTCTTTCTTGATCATGCTGACTGCCTCATGGTATGTGAACTTTCTTAGATCGTCTCCGTCAAACTGAAAACGGATAATGAAACTATTGAAGTGAAGTCTTCTTAGTATATAATCATATGTTACTGTTTTTTGGTCGAAGATGTACTCCATGTTCAATTTCTTATCCTTAAAAGCCGGATAGAATACTCTCAAATGTTTATCGAACAGCTCGAACAATTCTTTGTCATTTAGTTTTATCATATGTATTTACCTTCCTAATTAAAATGGATCATCCTCAGACTGGTAGTATTCTAAGTCATAATTCAATTGCCATTCAATTAACTTTGCTATGTATTTATCATAATCTTCTTTCTCAATCAATCCATTTTTAAATCTCATATTTATTATTTTATTATAATTGTATACTAGGATAGCTTAGCACCTCTACTCTGTATTTGAACGTAGTTCTAACAATTGTTCTTTTCTAACCTTCAGGTCTTCTAAAATTAACTCTTCGGGAATCAAGTTACCAAACCCAACAGTATCTCTTGTAAATGAACTGTCAATTCCTACATTGATCTGATTCACATAATTCGATGATCTACTATGAATATGTCCATGAATCGAATAAGCATTTGGTGTTAATCCAATCTCAATTGGATAGTGGAATAGGAATAGATGCTGCTTATCAATTTTTTTAACAATCATATTTTCAACCTCTTCGAAGTGATGAGCCATTTTCTTTACTGCGTTGGCATTGTCGTGGTTACCAATTGTAAGATGAATCTTTCCCTTTAGTCTTGGCACGATACTTTCCCATTTAGTGATTCCACCAAATACAAAGTCACCAAGATGATATACTGTATCGTTATTATTCACTGTCTGATTCCATTGCTCAATTAGGTATTCGTCCATCTCTTCAATTGTATTAAATGGTCTGTTCTCATGCTGAACAATGTTCTTGTGTGAGAAGTGGCTGTCCGATGTGTACCAAACTGACAATTTACTTATCCTCCTTTACCTCTAAAGGTGTGTAGCAATCTGAACAAATAATCCATGTACATGTATCTAAGCAATTTGAAAACTGATACCACTTAGATGGCACAAAATACTCTTTAGTTGATGTGAATTTTGGTGTATATTCACAGTTCCGACAGTATAAAAAGTCGGTGTTACTGTTTAGTCTTGCTGACGGTTTATAGCCGTATATGCTTAAGTGCTTATTTACTTTTTTCATCTTTTCTCCGTTAGTACATATATAAATGTTTGATAAGGAATAATCACTATGATTGCCCCAATCATGAGCCACAACAAGTGACCCCAAGTAAATACCAGCTTGCCTTTTACCACACGTATAAATACAACCAGACTGAAGATTAAACATAGAGCCAACCAAGCATTGAAAATTATATTTACTATATGAACCTCTCCTTTTCAATTCAAATGCATCTTTTACTGACTTACGATTTTTGCTACACAATATAAATCTTCTTCATCTATAGATTTTGAATAGTCTAAAGCTTTTTCTTCTGAATAGAATTCTTCTATTGAGTAACCCGACTCAGTTCTATGATCCCAAAATGATATTACTATCCACTTTTCATTCATACATTGATACCTTTTAATTGCTCAATAACATCGCACATATACCAATAAAGATCGCTTAATTCTTCTGATTTATGTCCACCAAGAAAGATCCAATAAGATTCACCTTCAAAAGATATATCAATTTCATTTGTCCTATATACTTGTTTCCATCCACCAGTATGTCTTTCTTTTAATCCTCCATGCTGCTCTATGTATTTTTTAAACTCTACATTAAACTTTTCGTAGCTGTTAATTGCATGACTTAATTTTGCAAATCCCATGTATCCTTCTACTGCAATATGGAACTGATCTTTATCTGAATACCAAACTCTGTCCTTCCAAACACTGTAATCATCGCCATCCCAACTGAATACTTCTTTAGTGTGGCCTTTGCTTGCTGCTTCATCAAACTTGCCTTGTTTATAAGCTTCATTGTAGTAGGCTTGCCTGATTGACTCCATCTCTTCTGAATAGAAAAGATATTTAAGTTGTCGATTATCCATTCCCATTTTCCTCCCCAAAGTAATCATTAATCGCTTCTTCGATATAACTTTTTCCAATATTCAATGAGTAATTAACGTTGAATACAGTCTGATACACCAAAGGGCATAGCTTCTTCTTGATTTTCACATTGTGACTATGAATTACTCCTACTCTCTCAACCCACTCAGAATTATTTTTATATGTGATTTTATATGTAATATTGTCATAAACATAATACTTAATAATTTTATTTCTGCTCAAGATTCTCCTCTTTTCTATGTGAAATATAAGTTTCATTTAAACTATGTATTCTATGTATTATGCAAACGCTGGAGCTAATTTCTTTAAGACGTTTTTGTATTGAAAATGAGTTGTTTGTCTCGTTTGATTGATCTCTTTTCCAATATCTGATATACCCATACCATCAAAAAAGTATTTTTGAGCAACTACACGTTCTTTTTCGTTAAGTTTTGTTTCTATAAGTCCAACAAGTTGGTTATTGAATTCATCCTCTTCGATCTGACTGAACTTTGAAAACTCTTCGTTTGATAAAATATCAGCAATTGTTTTATCGCTTCCATCACCTGATTTTCCTATTGGTGTTTCAATACTTACCGTTTGAAATGATCCACGACACTTCATGTGTTTATAGCGTTCTGCTTTCACAAACTCCATCCATACAATTCGACTAGCATAAGTAACAAACTTGATGTCCTTTGAAGTATCATAGGTATCAAATGCAACAATCAAACCATAGAGACCTAAACTGACCAAATCATCTAAATCATCTCTATAGCCAGATTTCTTCCACTGGTTCGCCAGCTTTACAACGACACGAATATTGTTGTTGATTACTCTGTCTTTCAACTCTTTGTTATCTGTTTCTTTTGCTACCTTAATCATTGCTTCATTGTCAAAATTCGGATCATATTGTTGTAGCATCATGTTAAAATTCATTTTCTCTACCTATTACACATGCAACTCTGGCGCATGCCCTTATTTATGTATTTGTGTTGACGATATTTTATGTAAAACGTATAATATACCTACAATAGACGAAGGTTTAAACGAGAGCAGTCATTACCTTAATTGGTGTGGTTGCTCTTTTTTTTGTTTTAAAACAAGTGTTTCATTAAGACTATGTATTAACTAAATGTCGGCTCTGGTTTTGCTTCAACCTCAACACAATCTGAATCTGACTCGACATCGATATTTAAGGTTGTGTAGTTCTGATTCAACTTCATCAACAAGAGTTCAAAATCATTTAAGTGTCTAAGAGATTTTATATCTTTTACTTCATGACGCTCAATGTTCCACCCTTTGTCTTTACTTTCCTTCCAGCGATGCAATCTAATTGACTGATTCATCTCTTCATCTTTCTCACATTCAAAAATCAAGTTAGCGTACTCATACGAACCCCAAAGTCTTTCTTCGCTATAATCTACCTCTAATGTAACTTCGGCATATTCATAACTAACGCCATCATCGTAATCAACCTCTAATTTGTTCGTATCAATGTTCTTAGATACATAGCTCATCCATTGCTTATAGAGATCCGATACATTCAATTGCTTTACTTTGTCATCTGAAATCATAAGATTTTTGAAATTACTAAGAAGTTGCTTATTCTCAAGTGCTGAGTTTTGAAGTACATCTACCAGCACCGTATCCAGTTTAGTTATGTATTGTGAATAGTCATAAGACTCAAGATAGGGAACCATTACCGATTTAACTTTATCCTCAATAATCTTTGTGACATCGCCATATGAGCGGAATAGATTTTCAAGTGCATTTACTACACCTTTCTCAAGTTGTTGCTCAATCAACTTCTCTACAGTTCCATCCTCAAGCTTTTTAGTGATTGTATCTTTAATGCTGTTTTCAAGTGTCATAATCATTTCTCCCTTTTCTATTTTTTAATTTCAGAGTGACTATTGGTTTTTAAATACCATTTTTATCTATTTACTTTCCAGAACAAATTTACACAGTGTTGTATTGTTCAACTATTGTACAAAATTACGATCAAATCTGCCTCGGTATTCCATTTCATTTCGTTAATCCGAGCGATTTCTAAAAAAACTTTGAATGCAGTTCTACTACTAATCATCTTACTAAAAGGTGGTTAGTTCTATGAAAAAAGTATTCAATTGTTTTAATTATGTATGTACACGGGTGTATATTACTATTCAAAGCAATAAAGTTTCTAAGTTTGTATTTAATAACTTTGAGGACATTTACAACTTGTTCGACTGCATTTCTACTAATTTCTTTTAAATACTATCTAGCCTAAACCATCCTAACTGGGTGGTTTTTCTCTTTAAAACAGGTATTTTACAAACATCATTGTTATCCATGTTTCTCAATGAATTTTCTGGCTTCTTTTAATTTCTTCTCTAATTCAATTTGTTTTTCTTTGGATTTTAGTTCTATCCTTTTCTGTTCTGCTTCTTCTGCAAGTTCTTGTAATTTCTTGTATTCATCATTATTTGTAAATAGTGATAAAGGTATATAAATATCTTTATATATATCTCCCCATCCATATGTAAATACACTTGTTTCGATTTTGAAGCCTACATCCACAGAACAAATATTCTCAATTTCTTAGTGCTCATTATTGATTCGACCATGAAAAGAAATGATTTGATCAATAAAATTCTCAATTTCACTATAGTGTTGATGGTATATTTGAATTACATCTGCATTGAACAATTAATAACCCCCTGTTTGCTATGTAGCTATTCGCTAATATCCTCTTTCATCGCTTCCCATAAGGCATCGACTAATTCTTTTCCTTCATAGTGTCTATCAGTAAGAAAAGTACACACATTCCATTTCCTATCTACAATACTTCTACCAACTGTTACTTCGTCCAAGTAGTCAATCATCTTACCAATATCCATCTTTCTACAATGATAGCTAGCCCAATTACTACGAGGTACGATTTCATTAAAGAAAGAGTAAAATTGTTCTTCTGTTACTTCTCTAGCTTGCTTTGGAGTGATATGATATTTCATCGCCGTCTCCATTTAGTTATCCCAAGGAATCTTAATTGCATATTTGTTCTCACCGTAATAAGTAGTTGTCCATTTTTGTTTTGAGCACCACTCATCCAGAAACTTTTGTAGCTCATCTTTTCCTTCAATGTTATCTAATGCGTCCTCATGTAAATCTTCAGACTCTCGATCTAAGATATCAGCAGCATCAAGCGACAAACTGATTGAGCGAGTACCCCATACATAAATAGGTTTCAGATCTTCTGGTTCATGATTATCTTCCCATGACTCAATAAATTCATCAAAACTTGCGAAATATCCATCGCTATATGGATAGTCATCTGATTGATACATCCCCATTTTTTTGGCAATATCATCGGACGGATCTAGTTTAATTGCTTTATCCCACATTTCTTGTTCTCTTGTTGCTCTTTCAATACCTTTTTCATTCAGTGCTTCAGGACAATCGCAATCATTAAATCGTGATAATTTCTCATTACAAAATTTACACAGATTGACTACTCCTGAGTAGCAGTGTCTGCAACTGATTATGTATTGATTATCGTACGGAAAGAGTTTTCTTTTATCTGGATCATTGGATAGTCCATATATTTGATTTGTAATTTCTAGTCCAGTTCCTGAACAGTCGTCACATAATTTCTGATTTTTTTGCAAATCCTTTTTCAGTCCATTTTTCAATACTTTCGATAAATAAGATAATGCATCAACAGTTACTGTGATTGGCTTCTCAAATGTTGATTCTGTCAAATTGAACCCTCCTTCATTTTCCCCCATGGATTTTTATCTCTGTAATCTTGAATAGTTACTTCTCCACCCGCATAATTGTAATCTTTAAGGATCTGCTTAATACTGTTTAGAGCGTCATTGCACCCTTTCTCACTCGGATGCTGTGAAACATTATGCAAAATATTCGAAAGTTGATTCATTGTCATCTGTAAGTAGCTCATCTATTTTCTTCTCCCCAATCCTCTTCAGTTACTGCTCTTAAAGCATCGATCAATATGTATTCTTGTTCTTTGCAAAGCTTCATTTTAACTGAAGTGGGATAATCTTCTTCAAATTCATCAAATGGCTTCTTATAAAACTCAACACTCTCAATATTCCATAATTTATCATCTGGAGTTGAATTCGATTTACGACAACTTCGATACACACTTAAATACAAATGATCGCTTAATTTAATCTCTAACCGTCCACAGGCACATCCACCTTCAGCATCAAAATTCAATGTTCTATCTTTAATGCTTTTTATAATATTTCTGAAGTAATCTTCTTTAATTCTTAGCATTGGCCTTCCCCCAATTTATATCTATTTAAAACTAGACTTTCACAGACAAATTATCGACTTGTTCTTTGAACTCTTGGAGCTCTTTAAGACTCATTAGTTTTAATCTTGAGCTTAAACTTTTTAACAATTCTTCTTTTTGCTTTGCTCTTTCTACTGTTAACCAGTATTGACTCCCACTAAGATATGCTTTATAAAAGAATGGCATTTCTGAAGCAGTCAATGTTTTCCTATCGAGACGTAATAAGTAACTACCGCCCTTCCTCATCACATAGACACTCGTCTTGTTGATTTTCTCAATAATGTATTCATCTACTCCGGGCTCTGTTTTATAGAAACTTGAACTGTTAATCCATAGAGATTGTCCAATTTCCAATTCTGTTCTTGTTTGATTCATTGTTTAACCTCCAATAGTTCAGGATTATCTTTGATATTTCCAATCACTTCATACTTTATTACAGATGGATCACTCTCACTTTTAAGCCAGCTAATTGCATTCATTTCGCAATCTATCCAAGGTTCCAAATCAAAAGCTGGATATCCTCGATCTGCTCCATATTCAATTACTCCAATGTAATATTCTTTTTCTGAATAGTTAGTATCAAAAGTGATTTTTATAATGCTGCCCTCACACATCTTCTTGCCATTACTGTCATCGACTCCAATATAACGATCAGATAAATCAAAAGTTCTGCTTTCAATTTCCTTCAAAATCATACTATATGCTGATTGACCTCCTGAATCCAATTCCATCCTCTCAGTATTGATCCATTGAGTCAGCTTATCCACATCTATAATCTTCATATTTATATCTCCAACCCCTTTTTGAATTTTAATTCGATTAAGTCTCCACACAATAGTCTTGATCAATATGTATAACATCGCTTAATACATGACATTGAAGAGTTTCATAATCAATAGATTCGCCATAATTCAATTTCAGATAGTCGTTGATGACCTCATCATCGGATGGGTTATTAGGTCTATTGATTGAAACATCTATTTTAAACATGAGACCAACTTCCCATTCAGACTTTGTCTTAAAGCATATAAGATATTGATTCATTTATATCCCCCTATATGTCCAATACAGCCAATAACGCAGCTTTGCAACGTTGTTCAGGTGTTGCGTGGATATAATCAAACATTCCAACGTACTCACCTGTGCCAATCACGACCTGCTTTAATGCTATGCAATATTTAGCCTGTAACCTCAGTTCCTTGATCTTCTCTTCAACTTCCCACGCAGATGAAATCTCTAAAGAGTAGGCTAGACATTCTCTCCATGTCACACCTGTATCAGTCTCTTTAACAAAAACACGTCTGTCGGGTATTGTATAAGTTACATGTTTATACTTAAATTCTGTTAAATCTTCACCATCAAACAAATTCGTATGAATATAGCGGTCAATTTCCACTGGTTCCATCACCAGTACCTGCTCTCGGCTCAATGTTTGTGTCATTTATGTATCCTCTCCTATTCGTATTCTCCGTGAGTGTCATAGCTACAACGTGTGCAATATCCTGCTTGTTCAATGTCGTAGCTGTAGTAACCCGTGCTAACGGTATACGTTTCCCACTTGTGTCCTCTGTAATTGCATATCAATCTCTTAAACCATCTGATCATCTGTATATCCCTCCTTGGTATGATCTATTATTAATTCACAGTTTTACTCGTTCATAACCCTCAATTCCACCTTCAATATCATATTTCAATTTGATAGGATACTCATCATCAATCAGTTCTCGAATTGCGCTATGTTCGTCATACATAATTGCACACCCGATATCGTCTGTGTAACAATCTGATCCTGATTCCTCTCGTAGAAATTCTGTTTTACCCTCTTCAAAATCCCTAGCAATTGCAAAATTATTCATATGTATTATCTCCTTTTTGAATGACCGGATTAAAATCATCTCGTCCCACAGCCTCACGCAGTACGTTGTAAATCTGTGAAGCGACAACCATATTTGATGTGTTATGCATCAATTCGTTGAGGTAGTTTGACATTACATCTTTGCTCCGTTGTGCCTCTTCAAGCTCCTTGAGTAGATAAGCGATATATTCAGGAGCCTTGGCGATCAGTTCAGCATCTTCCTCGCGGATGTATGTGTACTCAATTCCGACTGAAAATGCATGACCAACGATGCTGATTGGTGACTTTAGTTGAGGATGATCATACTCAGTGCCAATCAAAGTTTCTGTTTGATTCGCTCCCACTCTTGACTGATATACGGACCAAGGCCCCGGTGTAGCTGCCGCCAACGCTTGTTTGATTTCTTCCTGCTTACTCATGGCATTTTTCCTCCTTTAATTTCCGATAAAATTAGATTTTCTTTTAGTTTTCTTATGTATTAAAAGTTGTTTGTTGCAATAGCAATGGCTATATGGCGCTTTTCTGACTGAGTATCTTTGATATCCCTGTTGATGGCTGCCAATTCGTTCTCCAAACTTGCAATTAGATTGTCACATTCAATGCGGACATTTTCGGAACGAGTCATATACTTTTTATATTTCAGTACCGCAATTTCTGCCTCATATTTAATCGTCAGTTCTTCCGCTTTCTTCCGTTTAGCCATTTCTGATCTATGTATTTTGCGTAATTCCTTCTTATAGAAATCCACCACTTTATCTCTAAATGAAATATGATTTCGATTGTCTCTGTCGATATCATATAAAGTTGTGACTAAGTTACCTTCCATGTTTAGGTAGATGGCAATCTTCTTAGCATAGGAGAACATGTGACCGTCAATACCTTCGTTATCTGGTACGATTCCAATGTATTCAGCAGTCTTAAGTAGTGATCTAATATACTCTGTTGCAGATCTCTTATTCTTACCAAAGTTCGGATATCTTTCTTGTACACGTATGAAAGCATGTTGGGAGATTTCCATGTTAGTGACTTTAAAATTCATGTTAACAACTCCTTGTTATATGTATTTTATATTTTGATAAAAGACGGCTTTTACTTAAACAATGACTTTTCCTTCTAGCCGATCATATGCAGCCTTAACTCTTTCTGAAACTTCTATGTATGAATTCTTATTTTGATATAGATCAATAACCTCACCATTTTCAACGATAAAACGATTATAGTAGTATTGAATATGTTTCTTATTGTCTTCAATCTTTACTACTTGTCCAAGTGTTACACACTTCTTAATCTTATATCGTACTTCTTCAAACGAATCACAACTCAGATAACTCTTCATACACAGTTGACTGTACTTATCAATCACACTTGGCTTAATTTTCATTTGTTTTATGTTCCTCCTACTGTTCATAACGTTCATCAATATATGTATAGCAGAGCTCTCGTTCTTTGGCATCCTTACCTGCTTCGTAACACATCTTTCTGTGTGCCTCACGAACACCTTCAAAGGATTTACACCAGAATAGATATTGGATTAGTTTGTTGAGCATATGTATTATCACCCTTTCAGCGACATGATTAGTATTGATATAAAATTGAATGCTGCATGACTTATTATTGGAACTAAGAGACTGTTGCTTTTCTTGCAATACCAACACCACACGAATCCAATAAATACATAGCCTAAGAATGCGGTTGGATTGAAATGTGGAATTGCGAATACTATGGAACTGATTAGTGCAGATAATGTAAATCCTAATTTGTGATTGAGCCGTTTAAATATAAATCCTCTGCATATGTACTCCTCTATGATAGGGCTGAATGTGACACTATAGATGTAAACCACTGGGACAGAAATTGGTGCATCTAGTATTGTAGCCGTTTCAAAGTATTTACTTGTCAAAGAATTGACAATGTTAAATCCAATAAAAGCAAACATTGTTGAGTAAAATAAATTTTCAAGGTTATTTCTTAAATTAAATCTGTTTAATTCTTCAATTATCTTGTTCCGTTGCTTGACCATAAGCCACCCCAACATTATCGGTGGTAATATTACCAATGCCAATTTAAAGATTATCAATCACCTTCTCTAACATATAATCCCTCCTAAAAGAAAAAGTACAGGTTCTCTTTGACCTGTACTTAGTTTAACATCTATTTTATTTATAATCAAGTGTTATTTTATCATTTATAATTTTTTCATTATTCTGCTTTTTATAGTGTACGTAACGCCGTTTTTTCCGATTGCTTCAATTATCTCTTCTTTATCCACACTCCATGATTCCCGATCAAGTTGAGGAAAGTAACTATCACCATCGAACTTTGCCTGAATCTCATTTAGATACAGTAGATCAACAAGATGAAGAGACTGCTCATATATAGAGCTACCACCGATTACAAATGTCTCTATACCAGTATCTGTTGCATATCGCAATGCCTCTTCAATATGGTTAACAACTATCCCATTGCTGACAACGTAATTCTGGTCTGAAGTGATAATGATATTAGTTCGATTTGGCAAAACTTTACCGATAGACTCATAAGTACGCCTTCCCATGATAACATTTGCATTCATTGTAATCCTCTTAAAGTATTGAAGATCCCAAGGAATATACCAAGGCAGCTTTCCACTATTACCGATTAAACGATTCTGATCCATAGCAACTATTAATGAAAGTTTACTCATACTGCAATTGGAGCTTTAATGCCCGGATGATGCTGATAGTTCTCAAATTCGAAATCTTCAAATTTATAATCAAAAATAGAATCCGGCTTACGCTTGATTACCAGCTTAGGTAACGCATAAGGTTCGCGCTCCATCTGAGTTTTAACCTGATCAACATGATTGGAATAGATGTGAACATCCCCGCCAGACCAGATGAAATCGCCCACCTCTAGATCACATTGCTGCGCGATCATATGAGTCAAGAGTGCATAGCTCGCGATGTTAAACGGTAACCCGAGGAACGTATCCACGGAACGCATTGTAAGCATACATGATAATTTACCCTCTGCAACGTAAAACTGAAACGCGAAATGACAAGGTGGAAGCTTCATATTGTTGATCTCAGCCACATTCCATGCGCTGACAAGGTGTCTTCGAGAATCGGGATTGTTTTTAATTGAATCAATTACTGCTGCTATCTGATCAATTTTTTCTCCGTTTGGTGCTTCCCATGTGCGCCACTGAGAACCATACACTGGGCCCAAGTCACCGTCTTCATTTGCCCAATCATCCCAAATTTTCACACCATTTTCTTTCAAGTAGGTAATATTGGTTTCACCACTCAAAAACCATAACAGTTCATGAATTACGGATTTAAGATGAATTCGTTTTGTTGTTGCCAGTGGAAACCCTTCAGATAGGTCGTATCTAAGCTGTCTACTAAATACCGACTGTGTTCCAGTTCCAGTGCGATCTCCTTTATGCACACCGTTGTTCAAAATATCCTGTAATAAATCGAGATAGTTTTTCATTTAAGATGCACACCCTTCACAGGCAATGTAATTGTCTCCTACCTTTTTACTGATATTGATTACTTTGCCCAACCTGATATCTGACTCGTCCGTAAATTCCAGATCTGCAATACGTGCAACAATAAGTTCAGCAGCTTCTTCTTGACTTTCGGCCTCTTGACTAAACTCTGAACTTGAATTGTCTGACAAAACCTCATATATAAAAGTGTATCTCATCATTGTACATTCTCCTTAAATTTTCTTATGTTATTTTTTGTTTTTCTCTTAATGTTCAAATTAAAAGGCAGTGGATTAACCACCGCCCATATGTATTAATTAAATCTTGATGCACCCAGTTTCGTCTGTCGTTCAATCTGACTTTTAATTTTAGGCTCTGGAGCGAATTCACTTTCCCACCAAGGTGGTTTAATCCATTTTCCTGTGTCATCAAATCTTGGTTTTCCATCTTCCCACAGTTTGCCTAGATTAGCATCATTGATATCGACCATGATTGGATCAAGGTCTACACCATTCATAACGGATGTCCCTCCAATAAAGTACCTAGCATCACCCAAAGCATCAACTTGATCTTCGATTGTTTCAGCTCCTAAGAATTCTGCGATTTCTTCGATGACATATGCTGATCGAGCGAGAACTTCACCGCCAAGACCTTGTGCTGAAAGGTTTTTCATCTTAGTAGACAATTTAGACAAAATGACTGAGTACTCGGTTGAAACTTCATCTCCAGTCAGTAATACAGGTATATCTGATACTTTACTGCCAAACTTCTCATGTACTTCTCTGATCATATAGAAATCATTCTTTTTATTTGTCATCATAAGCTCCCCATTAAGATATTTCAATTATAGATCATCAAATCCGTTATCATCGCCAACTTTACCATAGTTACGAGATTTTGCTTCAAAGAAATCAGTTTTTGTTGAGTTTAAAGCTTCATCTGAAAATGGCTTAATCCATGGCATACAATTCACATCTACACCTTCATATAGTTTGTCCATACCCATCAACTTTAGGCGTTTATTTGCTGTGTATTTGATATAATCGCTTAACTCATCTAAATCAATACTCTGAATTTCTTTGAGGGTATAATGTCCCCAATTTGTTTCAAGTTTAACGGCTTGATCAATTGTGTCGTATACATATTGCATGTTCTCAGGTGTGTTCAGTTCAGGGAAGTCCACCAGCAACTGTTTATACACTTCAGCAAAAAAGTAACAGTGTTGGTTTTCATCTCTTTGAATATAGCTAACCATTTGACTAGTCGCCATCATTTTCTGATCACGAGCCAGATTATAGAAAAAAGCAAACGTACTATAAAAGAAAATACCTTCTAGAATCAAATCGGCAACCATTGACTTAAAGAACGTTTGTGGATTAGGGTTGTCACGGAACTCTTGATAAATATTTGAAATGAATTGATTCCGCTCAAGTAATACAGGATCATGCTTCCAATACTCAAAAATTTCTTTCTGTTCTTGATCAGATACAATTGAGGAAAGCACATAGGAATAAGACTGATTATGTACAACTTCCTGCTGCCCAATGATTGCAGAGATTGCTTCCAACGATGAGTCTGTAAAATACCTTTTAACATCGCCAACAAACATTGTTTGCATTGAGTCCAATACTGCAAGCAGCGAAATGTTAATTTTAAATGTATCCTGTTCCACTTTATTAAGTTGAGTGAACTGTGAAGCGTCTTTAGACATGGGAATTTCATCTGCAATCCAATGATTAAGCAGCAAAACTTTGTAAAGTTTATACATGTGGGGCATTCGGATATCATTCCAGTTAAGGATACCCGAATTTTCTCCCTCAATAATGCGCGTAGATTTGTTAGGTGCATCTGTGTTGAAGATTTTCTGAATTTTCAATTACGTATTCTCCTTATATTTAACTAGCACATGACTCGTGACCTTAAACTGTTAAAGCTCTACTTCTAACATAATAGGTAGTTTTCATACCAGCTCTCCATGCATGAAGATGAAGCGCTAAAAAGTCAGTAGCTTTGATTTCTGGTCGAACGTAGAAGTTGAAGCTTTGTCCCTGATCGACGTGGCGCTGACGGGCAGCCGCCATATTAATGGAAGCATGTTGATCCACCATGAACGCCGTTTGGTAATAAGGGCTTGTTTTTTCGGACAGATCCGGAGCCGGATTGGCAATTTTGTACGTTGTTTTCTCTTCATATGAAATTAATTCATATAGTGGATCAATCGATGCAGTTGAACCAGCAATAATTGATGTAGATCCATTTGGGGCGATGGCGAACAACCAAGCATTTCGGATGCCGTTTTGCTGCACTTCAGCTTGAAGCTCTTTCCACTGTTCGGTGGTTATGTATTTTCCTTCTCGTTCACCTGATACATAATCTCTCTTAACAAAATACTCCCCTGTGTCCCAGTCAGAACCCTTAAATTTAGGATAGTGTCCTTTTTCTTTGGACAGCTCCATACTGGCTTTTACAAGTAGATAATTAATCTTTTCATACAGATTATCATTATATGTTACTGCTTCGTCAGACTCCCAATGAATGCCTTCGAGAGCAATCAGGTGGTGCAGTCCGAACGTTCCTAATCCAACAGCTCTATACTGTTCATTGGTGTATTGAGCTTGTAGTACATCAATATTGTTAATGTCGATTACATTGTCTAACATACGAGTTTGAATTGGAACAAGTCGCTCAAGAGCATTATTTGGCACTGCTCTAGACAAATTTATGGAGTTCAGATTACATACAACAAAATCACCGGGAATTTTAGAAATGATAATTCGTGTTTGTCCATCTTTGGTGACTAGTTCTTCTTTTTCAACAACAGTTGGAGACTGATTATTGAGTATTTCGGTACATAAATTGGAAGAATATACCATTCCGTGAACACTGTTAGTATTTGCGCGATTCACTGTATCACGATAGAACATATATGGTGTCCCAGTCTCTAATTGAGACTTCATCACACGCTTCATAATGTCAATTGCCTGAACAGTGATTCTTTGTAGCAAGGGATGACTTACTGCTTCTTCATATTTTTCTCTGAAGGTTCCTTTGCCCGATTCCTCGTCATAGAAGTCTTCCAATCCGAGTGATCTTCCATTGCTACCTTGCCATCCCATAATAGATTTTACTTCATGAGGACAGAATAGACTCCATTCTCCACGACTTTCCACTCTCTCCATAAACAAGTCAGGCAAGCAGACACCGTGAAAGATATCGTGCGCTCTCATTCGTTCATCGCCGTTGTTAAGTTTCAGGTCAAGAAACGCTAAAATATCTCGATGGAATACATCTAAATATACCGCAATGGCACCTTTACGTGTACCGAGTTGGTCTACACTGACGGCTGTATTGTTGAGTTGACGAATCCAAGGGATTACACCAGAACTAGTGTTTTTGTGTCCACGGATATCCGATCCACGAGCTCTGACTTTGCCAAGGTAGACTCCAATTCCTCCACCTGTCTTACTAAGTCGAGCTACATCAGAATTGGAATCAAAAATACCCTCAAGTGAATCATCTACTGTATCAATAAAACAACTGGATAATTGACCAGCAACCCTTTTACCAGCATTAGACATTGTAGGTGTAGCGGCTGTCATATACATGTTGCTCATTGCCCAATAAGATTCTTTGACTAGATCCATACGTTTGTCTTCAGGTTCTTTATGCATCAAGTACATCGCGATAACCATATATCTCTGCTGTGGGAGCTCCATTAGTTTCCCATCAAAGTCATGAGTCAAATATCTCTCAGTGAGAGTCAGCAACCCAATATAGTCGAATAGTAAATCATGTTCAGGATTTATGTATTCACCTAACTCTTCAATTTGCTCCTTTGAGTAGCATGAGAGTAGCTCTTCCCTAAAGATCCCCTTCTCAACTAAAGTTTGAATCATAGGATAAAACGAACCGTATGGTTCATCAACATAGGATTTATATTTCCGATTGTTTGCGGCCTTTTTGTATAGCTTTGTCAGTAGTCCTCTTGCAGCAACAAATTTCCAGTCTGGTTCTTCTTTTGTAATCAAGTCTAGCGCTGTCATTGAGAATGCTTCACTGATTTCCTCTGCTGTTACCTCGTCACGTCTTAGTTTACTATTTACACCTTTGATCAACTTGGACTTGTCTAATTCAAATCCACTCATTACTCTATCTGTATATGTATTAATTCTGTTTTCATCAAAAGCCAGTTGTCTGTTATTCGGTTTGTTTACTAATCGGGGCATTAAAATCCTCACTTTCAAATATCTCTGTCTTTGTAAAAGAATTATTTTTAACTTAATTAAATTGATCTAATATTTCTCAATTTTGCATTTAGAGCTTTTTCAAATTTTTCTATAAACTCTTTTCCATTTGCTTGGATATCTTTACATGTTACCTCAACTTTGTGAACTGTAATTGGCATCGAAGCACTGTTGTCTTTTTCTTCAATATGAATTTTAAACAGATCATTCTCTTCATTAAAAGGCTCAATAATAAACATAATGTCTGTATCATTCGGATTACCTGTTGAACTGGTATAGAAATCAATTGAATTTGAAATCCGAGCGTTTGGTATTTCAAAATATGTATAATGATCTTCTCCATAGGTACTTCTATAGTATGTTTCAGCGATCAGTTTACATTTCTTTGACATCTTTTTGAACGAAAATGTTCGGTGTGTCTTCTTGTTAAAGAAAGACTCATAGTCATTTAAATACTGATCTTCCTCGTTAGTGATAAACTTCAGTAATTCGATGTCTAAAAGAGCATCTTTTACAAATAGTATTGTTTGTTCTTCATCAGAAGTTACAAGTTTACTTTCTTTAAGTGAATCTAAGTATGCAACTTTACTTCCCCACTCATCGAACACATGCAGACCAACAACATCTCTATTACCTAATTTCAAATTCTTCTCTCCCTTGATTTTTTTTCATTTAACTGAGTTCTCTGGTATGGAAAACTACTCGATCAAACTCTCCCCAAGCATTCCTCCACACCTCTAGTCCATACTTATCAAACTCATCGAATTGCTTTTTACCTAATCTTTTCTTCAACGTCTTACTAATGTAGCCATCTTCATGCAATAAACTCTCATGCTCTGTGCCAATGTCATCTTTAAAACAATCAATAAGCACTCTAGATAAACTAAGTGTTGCTTCGTTTAGTTGAATTGCTTTTCCACTCCCTTCCCTTCAAACCCTTCATTTCCAAGTGATTTTTTACTTGAAAATACTCTTTGGTTGATTGTTCCATATTATTGGTTGCGAGATGTTGTCGATCAATAGCCATATTCAATGCTTCCAAACTTTTTTTTAAAGTATCCAGTGATTTTTGAAGCCGATTATTTCTATCCATTTTCAACACCTCTTCTTAGTTGTTGTTTACTTTCCAAGCATACTTCATAATTATTATATTGTCAATGTTATTTTATCATTTATAAACTTTAATTTCTTGGTGTTAGGTTGAATTTAATAGTACCAAACAATGTATCGTTTGCGCTCCCGGTAAAGTTATCCAATACGTGCTCATTCTCTTTATCAGTGTGTTCCACGATGAGCACATTATATTTCTGGTCGTAATGCATACCTCCCAGTTTAAATACAACAGGCATAGCCAACGAAGACGCTGCTGTTGTAATAGCTTGAACTAACTCTGATTCATGTTTTTCTCTAATAGTGGTGTATATCCCATCTGGAAGAGTTAGTGTATAAGGGGTACTATCAACATTAAAAGTGAATGTGTTGTTGCTTGAAGTGATGGTAACCTGTTTGTTTATCTCTACTGATCCCCACACTTGTTGTCCGTATGTAGCTATAATGCTCATCTCCTCTTATTTATATATTTTTCAATTCTTTATGAAAGGTACAATTTACTTACTTATTGGTGTCTACTTCAATTTTCCATCCACACTTACATGAACGAAAGAATATATTGTCATCAATATTTAATACGCCTTCTCCGTTCCCAACTTTATCGTTTCCACATTCTTTACAGTCTGAATACTTATCCATTAGTTCCGCTGCTTTTAATAGGTTCATATTTTCTCCTATACTTGATATCGTTTAACTGTTTCTTTAACATGAGTAACTTCAAAAGTATCAAATCCTGAACGTTTCACTTCTTTGGCAATGATATCTGGAGAAGGTAAGCTCTCATGATGTGTCTTGACAATCTTTGCCCGATCACCATTTAGAGCAGCATCGTCAGCATTCATCATTTCAAGGACATAGTATTCTTCTGTTTCGCCATCGTATTGTTTCATGCAGTCCCTCCTATTCATTACGAGCGATTCCAGCATTCGCCCAAAATACAGCCTGTTCAAGATTTGTCATTGCCAATGATTTCTCCCGACTATTTGGAACTGTATCTTCTAGTAGATATGCTAACTCCTTTGCTGCATTGCGAATCTGCTCATACTTCCGAGGTTGTCCTTCTTTTGGGGAATGGTAAGAAAAGTTGTTTTCAATAGTAATGTTGTATCTATTTTTTGTAAAGAACGCCACTTCACCCACAATCATGTGTCTAAACTTATAGGTATAGTCGTTATGAATGTGTTCAAAGTTCCCATTTGGAATACTCTCAACTTCACCAATTAAGTTTCCTGTACCTAGTTCAACGCATTTAATCATTTATATTTCTCCTTTAATTGTTTTGATAAAATTTGACTTTCATCAACATTCCAACTTCTAAAAACCCTTATGTATCAACGTTTTTCTGACTCAAGCAATTCTAAAATTTCTTTATATGCGAACAACCGTCCAAACTTCCTTCCATGGCTACGTCCCATCTCATAGCAATCATCAAAATTACCTCCTGACCAGTCTTTAGGATTATAGTCCTCTTCATCCTCTTGATTGATCTGATCTACATGTTCTTGTAATGCATCAATCTTATCTCTCAGTGATTTAGCAATGTCCAAGCTAATGCCTCCTTAGTTATTCAACATGTTCGCAATCTCATCAAGTTCAAGCTCAACCTTCTTATCATCAGACAGTAATTTATCAAGCTTTGCTTCCATGATTTTAAGTTTCTGTTCTTCGTCTTTGCTACTAATGAATTCAAGTTTAGACTTCAAATCTCCAATCCAATCTGCAATGTTATATCCACTAATGGAGTACTGTTCTAGAAGTCCCAAATCAATTGCAGATGCAGCATAAGAATTAAGTTTTACTAGTAACGAGATGAGTTGTTCTTTTGTTAATGTTTGAATGTTAATTCTCACTCCATCTAACTCAATAGAACAATTAGTCACAGGAGTAAACTTTTTAGATTTACTTACTGATTTCTTCTTTTCTTCAATCTGCTTTTTCAATTCAAGAATCTTGGAATCATTTAAATTTGCCATTAATGTTCATCTCCGATTTCGTGTAGTTTCCCATTTGTGAGATATTTGTTCCTGTATCTTGGTTGAAACTTATTCCAAATCTCTTCTAATGTTCCTCTGTAAAGTATATTTTCTTTTGTTTCATATCCGCTTCCCCATCTGGATGGTACTCTTGTCTTAGTTGCAATAACATAGTTCTCGCTTTCGCGATTCTCTCTTTTCACCTCTGCCATACCGTCTTTATGGTTCTCGATGTAAACAGATGTGCCGTAAAACCAAGCACCTTCTTTCTCTTTTACCTTATCGATGAATCTGTTTTTATCATAAATAATATATTCATCTTTACTTTCATCGTAAGGAGAGTAATGACTACTTTTTTCTAACAAATCGAACATTTCTGCGTAGTCATCAGTGCACTCTTCTGTGATAATTTCAATGATTCGATCTCCTAGAGATTTTATATTCAATAGATATAAATCTTCTTTTTTGCGATAGTTGATTGTCTTTTTCGCAAAGATGTATTGTTTACCCTTGTTGACGTTCACGGTATAGCTACTCTGGCGAACATCTTCGGGGCTGACCCATTTTGTGTCCCAATATTCAAACCTACCCATATATATAAACTCTCGATTATCCTTGGTTCGATAAGTTGCTCCAATAATTAATTCTTTAGATTTTATATAACTTTTCTCATGTAGGATATTATTAAACTTAGATATTTCTTTATAGTCTGGAGATTCTACGGGTAAAAGTACAAGGTCTTTACCATCCCATCCGTAAATGAATTCACCCTCAAGTCCCTTACCTTTAATTGAGTTTGCATTTTCTAGTATGTATAATAGGTTCTCAATTGTAATCTCAAATTCAAATCCTCTTGGGTCATACACCCTTACATATGCCTGACGATGATTCCAGTCAGATACATAGTCTCCGACTTTTTTATTCAATACAAAACCTGATGTTGGAATATTCTCGTGGTCAATAGGGTCAATTTTCTTATCACGCCAATTCTCCCATGAAGTCTCTTTGCGAACCTTTCCTTTTACATCATAGTAAGTAACATAAGCTAATGTTTTCGTATATGTATTATCTCTATTTTGAAACCCTACTTTAATCTTCTGTGGTACGAATATGTTCGTTTTTATTTCTCATCATTCCTTTCTAATAGATGTAAGTTTCATCTTTGTCTTTTAATCCATTCTCCATGTATCTCACTCCAGCATTGATCATGACCTTTGATAGATATATAGTCAGGGATCAGATAAGTATCTTGCACACCATACTGTCCTAATTCAATAACATATTTTCCATTTGTAATTAGATCTTCAACCCACACTGCATATTCATTGTTTTTCTCTTTATCTGATAACTTATTCCACTCATCTGTTAACAACTGAGCAGTCTCGATTCTATTAAGGCTTAACTTCGAATCCATTTTTTAACCTCCAATTTCCTTTGAAATACGCCTTTCATTTAAATCTGCTCATCAACTAAGATTTTACAAACCTTGTTGTGGTATTGGTTGTTGTAATCCTCTTCAGTTGTGAATTTATAACTTTTAACTACAAATATCTTCAACTCGCCTAGTCCCTCTTTGTAGTTTTTACCTTGATTAAAGGTCATGTATTCAATAGTTGATCCAATAGGAGGCAAGAAGTCCAATGGATTAACCCAACCATAATACTGACCACCATCACTGTGTTTATTAACAATCTCGCCTTCGCAAATCAATTCAAATTTAGTATTGTTACTCATCGAATACCCCCTGTTCCAATAAAATCTCACTTTTACTTCAATGTTAATCCCTTTACTCTGTAATAGTCGTCATTTTCGTAAGTATACCCCTCCACTTTTTTGGTGCTATTCAATATAATTTGCAAATCATTTGTCTCTGGATCTACCAAAATCGTTTTAATTAGTACATCATCAGGCAATTGATATAGAGTCCTAATGTTTTCTTCAGTCATAAATACTTTTCCGATGAATCTTTCCACTAACTATCCCCTCCTAAAATCTGTAATCGTTCAACATCCGATAAGAAGTCACCAAAACGATTAGTCCGTTCAAAATCCATATAAATATCCATGCGCCATTGCTTGTGTCTATTTGAAGATAATTGAAGTCAGCAAATTGTTTGCGTACAAACTTATCTTCAACAAGTTTCCCTACATCCTTTATGACTGAAGGAAAGTCATTTAGATTGTCCAAATTCATTATGTAATCTCTTGCTTCTAGCTTTAAAACCTCTACTTCACTCCACGAAAATGAATATACCCAAACTGCTTTATTATCTTCGTCTACAGAGAAAGCAACTACGAAATCATTCTTATTGCCGCCTTCCCATTTGTCCTGCAATGCAAAACCATAGCTTGGATCTTTATTGACTCCAACATTAACAAAAATAATGTTTACCTGTTTCCACGACATTGATTTGCCGGGTTTCTCAGGATTAGGCACTGGTTTGTTGAGCTGTGAATTTACTTCTGAAAGAACGGTTAGCGATTTATCTTTATTTATCACGTCACCAACAATTCTATCCACGTATATGTAATCACGCATTGCTTCAGGATAATCAGGTAGATTGGGAAACTTATCTAAATCTATATCGTCATGCTTGAAAATCGAATAAGATGCTTGAACTTTATTCTCATATGTATGTGTTGAAGCTGTTGGAGTATTATAAGGCCACAACACTTTTAGTTCTTCGGTTGTATTAGGCCATTTGTCGTTTAATTTTCTACCATCGGGAGAGACATGTACCTGAACTCTCCCGTTATCAGTAGTTTTAATATAATTTGTAGCATCGTGATGTTCCCAATAGCCGGGAGTTGTAGAGCACACATTGTCATTTGAGCAGCTAGTTACGGGTTGATGCCATTCATCCCACTCTTCATTGTGTTCCCATCCGATTACACGACCAGACCAAACTTCAGTTGCTGTAGTCTGACTTGAGCAATCAATAAATACAATTAGTGGAGTGAAAATAAATGATACTAAGACAGCTCCTAAAGCCAGTCCCCATCTCGCTTTTGTTGCAAATCTAACTAGAAGAACTAGTGCTAACACTCCTACACATATAAACATTGCCATTTAGATGCTCCTATTTCAGATCAATTACATCTGCTTTTTTAGTCTTAAAGGCATCCTGTGTTTGCTCCGATGTAATAACATATTTGTTCATGTCATAAGTCGTTCTTTGTGTGATTGAAGCCATAATAAAGTGAACTTTGATATATGTATTATATTCTCTGATAATGTCTGTAATTTGCTTCTGGTTATTATCGAATTGCTGTCTTCCTGCTGAGATTTCCCTTTGAAGTTGACTGTAAACTGATGTATCTAATTGAGGGTTTTGTTCTTGTACCATCTTAAAGAGGAGCCCTTGATCATCATATCTTCCAGCAATAAGTCCAGTGTATACATCCTTAATTTGTTCTGCTTGTAGATCTGTTACCTGAGTCATCTCTTTAAATTTCTTCCACATGTTATCGTAATTAGATTGATTGCTAACATACTGTGCTTCAATTCTTTCTTCAAGTTTTACTGCTGTATTACGATGACTCCAAATTGTTCCTACACTAATTGCTATGACTAGAATTAAGACCCCAATAATGATTCCAATGCTGATAAGTGCTTTTTTCATATATTCACTCCGTTTTCTTTATCAAATATATCTTTCACTTAAAATACTAAAATGTAAGTCATGTATCCAAAATATGTAGTCCACATAATGGCCTTCAACACGCTGCTATATGTCACACTTTTACGGCTTTGAAGTTTCGCTTTCTCAATAACAATTTCTGAATCGGTCATGTCTTTAACTTTTTTCTTAAGTGATGCTTGAATCCATGTAAAGATGAAGAACAGAATCGCAAGCAGTGTTGGAATCTTAATTGGATCAAATCCAATAGCAACAACCAAATAAATCACTTCAACTATAGTCAACAATAAAGCCATAATCAGCGGCAAGCAGCCATCCTTCATAAAACCATCAACCACTTTACTCTTATATTCACTGTCTGCTCTTTTCCCTTCTACCTCTGAAATTTCAAGTAGTTTTAGCTTCTTGCCCGTCTCTGAGAACAGTGGCCCTTTAAAGATCATATACAAATTCAAAGCAAAGAATAAAATGGACAGAAAAATCATCATATTATTAAATCACTCCTAATATTTTTATGGATGAATCCAAGCACAAATTTCATCTGCACGAAGCAGTTCACAAAGCTGATTTAGATTGCACTTTCGTTTAACCGCATCCCACAAAGAACCCTTATAACCAAACTCTTTCTCGCAAAATTCTACAGCCTCATCTACTTCTGTAAAAGTCTTCTCTTCATTCTCTAGATCGATAATCAACATTTTTTCAATTCTCCTCTATGTATATTTTCCAATTTCCTGTTGATCGTGAATAATATCTAATGCTTCTTGTAGGCCAAGACTTTCACCTTCGTAAGCCAGAGCATCAGTCTCTTCGTAGTATGTAATTGTATCTCCGATTTCTTCTTTAATTTTCTCAATCAATTCGTCCATATCTATGTCTCCTTTCCGATTGAAAACTTATGTTGACTATACTGGCTGTACCTCAATAATGTCCCTAGCCTTCAGTTGGTCATAATCACACAAGCTATCTTTAATCCAATCTACAAATGTATTGTCTACTTGCTTAAACTCTACAATCCTCAATTCAATATAATCATCTTCGTCAATAAATCTATGAGTTTCTCCGTTACTACACATTTCCTCATATACTTCTTGAGGATTATAGTTTCTTGAAAATTCGATTGCAGCGTAATCACTACCGCAAACATACAAGTAAATACTCTTCTCATTCTTGCTATTCAAATAGTTTGGCATCAATATTTTCCTCCCTCAAACGCACTTCCTTATGTATTTCAAGACTTGAATAAGCAACAGGTTGAATTCCGAAACCATATTTTTTCTTTCTGACCATTTCCTTCTCTGCGCGTTCTACGTTTACACGAAGCGCCTTGTCAAAAGATTTCTTAGATGTCACAGTTTTCTCATCATATAGAATTCCTTCAGGATCGCTCCGATAGTCCCACACACCACCTAACACTTCATTACCTTCATCATCAATTCGAATTTCCAATGCTAATCCCAAAGGATGAAAAAACTGACGATTTGCTTCAAACAGATATCCCTTTTCTCTGAATTCTTTAATGTCTATGTATTGGGTATCGCTCATTTATTGCCGCCCCTTTCTCTGTGAAACCACTATTTTATAGACTTGCTATCTTTTTAGCTGCCTTGAAAAGCGATACCATTTCGGGATCATCTGTGATAAGTAGTGCTAATGAGTTAGAGCTCTTCTTCCAGACCGATTCTTCGTAGATATCGATATGACTAAGAGCAAGTTGGCTGTGCTCGAATCCTAATTTACTTGTTATAAATTTGACCATCTCATCCGCAAGTTCATGACCACTTAACTTGATATTTAATTTAGAAAAATCTATCGATGCCATTTCATAGCTCCTTCTCATTTAACATTTTTTACAAACTTAGAATGCAACCTTGCCATTTTCATCGTAAATATCAAAATATTCGCCACAGTATTGATACATACTTTCTCTTAGTTCAATGATTCTTTTAAGTGTCTTATACTGATACACCTTCATGCCTTGATGTTTTTCGGTTAACCCTTTGAATGAACCACGATAAAAACGTGAAAAATCATGGTGTTTGTAGATGGCTCTATCATCGCTCATAAACTTTCTTTCGGGGATCGATGTATCGTCAGTTTTGACAATCTCAGGAATAGCCCTTTCTTCTGGCTCTTTGCGCAAATAATACATTTACATTCTCCTTTCATTTTTAATAAATCTTGTATTTCAACAAGATAATTTGTTAAATTTCTTCTCGGTACAATTTTCTAATTAATCTTTGAGACTTTAATAGACCCACTTCGACACCAACCAAAAATGACTCTCTATCCTTTAGGGCAAGGTTGTTGGGATCTCTATCTAATTCACTTAAGACAAAGTCCTTTTCTTGTGAAATTTCTAGTTTTTCTCGCTTAAGTTCGTTTCTAAGTTTGTGAATCTTTTTTTCTTTGAAAAACATATGTACCTCCCACTATGTATCAAGGATTTTTAATTGTTCTGATCCGTCTTTTCATTAATCTATCCCTCAAATCATAAAACTTGTTCATCCTGTCATACTCTTTATGTCTCTCAATAAATCTGACTATGTATTCTGGTCTCTCATTTACTGCTGGCCTACTAAATACAACTTTACCAAAAATAAATTCTTGTGCTTCATTGTCCAATTGATCACCTATCTATGTATTAAAATGTCATACACCCTTTACGGTATCTCTTACCCTTATACTTGAATCGAGCAATAAATGTACGAATTAGAATCAACCCTTCGTTTACTCGTTCGATCACGATAACGCCTTTTTCTGTCATCCATCTCAACTTACCTTGAACATTTGGAATGGAGGATATCATCTTAATAAGATATCCCACTCCAACATTACTTTGCTCACAGCGTAGCTTTGCATGTTCCGAGACCTTAATTCTTACTTTTTGATTGCTCATATGTATTACCGTTTATTAGATTTGCGTTGAGCACGTTGCTTCTTAAACTTCGTCAACACAGATCCTTCCTTCCGACCATTTTCTGCTGGCTTAACACATTGGAACGTGAAGCCTTTTTTAGCTGCTAGTTGTTTTGCTGCATTAACTGCTCCCAGATAATCTGTTGGCAAGTTATCGATTACCACGTTTTGATTATTGTTAGTAGTAGCGATTCCGTAAAATTTCATATGTATATTTCTCCATTCGTATATGTATTATTTTATTATTTAATTAATTCTCTATAATCTTCAATCAACAATTGACATGTCTTAGTAACTTTAAATTTAGGCTTATATTCAGTCCAAATGTTCATATTGAGTGAACCTATTGCCTCTATATCTGTGAATACCGGAACCTTGTTGTAATACTCAATATCGACTTTGAACTTCATTAGCTGTATCTTTCCGCAATCTATCTTTACGGTGTTATTTGATTTACCTAAAGGTTTTCTATCTGAGATGAATAGATCTTTGATTAAAAATGTTCCCGGCTTAAAACCATTACCTGAATACCGATAAAACTCTGTAATATGATTGATGAATCTCTCATCGATTTCATCGACACTAAATTCTAAGTCATAGTACAGTGTGTCATCTGGAGCGAAACTACTTAACCGATTATTGAGCTCATCCTTCAGTTCTTGTAAATTCTCTTTTTTTACACTCAGTCCTCCAGCACCGGGATGTCCACCTGTATGTTCAATAGTTTTACAGTTTTCTAGTAGATCAAGCATAGAGAAATCTTCTAATCCGCGAAAGCTTCCTGCATATGTATCTTCATCGTCTCCATTGCCTAATACGATTGCTGGTCTATTAAAATTCTTAGACAATTCTTGTCCTACAAGGCCATTCATTCCTTTCCCTATAGACGGGTCACAAATGATCACCACCTTATCATCATCTCTAATACTTCCCTTATGTCGCTCAAGGGCATCAGCTTGTACGGTTTTTCTATATTCATTTAACTTAATTAACTCTTTAACATACTTCTTCAAACTGGTTGTTTCTTTGTCGCACATTAAAAAATCAATTGCTAATTTAATGTTGTCAACCCTTGTTGCCGCAGTAATAGCAGGACTCGCCCCGTACAAAAAGTCAGTTGCTGTTAGATTTTTTATGTCTTTGTTCATGCCTTTGAAGAGTTGCTTTAATCCTTCATGTTTCAATCCTTTTAGTGACAACTTGGCATAATATCTATTTTCCATTTCCATCATTGACATCATATCTGCCATCAATGAGAATCCCGGCAAATCACTTAATTCATAAGAATATGATGTTTTCATGAGATCATCTAGTACCTGACACAACTTAAAGGTTAAAAGCCCTCCACATGCGTTTTTGTTTGGATATTCACAATCAAACTGTTGCGGATTGACGATGACAGCATAAGGATTTTCGTTGGTAATTGTATGATGGTCAACAACTAGACAGTCGATTCCTTTTAAATTCAAATGTCTCATTGACTCCACATCATTGGATGAACTATCCAATGCAATGAACAGTTTTGTTTCTTCTGGGATACTTTGTATCAACTTACCGATCATGTGACCTTCTGATCTTTCGTTACACACATAGCACAACTTGTCTGTAAATTTGCTTAAAAATTTGTAGAGAATAACAAGAGAAGATACTCCATCCATGTCTGGATCACCTGAAATTGTGATTGGTTCATTCATATCCAATGCTTTTTTGATTCTCTGTCCAACCAATTCAATGTTTTTTAGTAGATATGGACTGTGTACCACATTTGATAGTGGATTAAGAAACTCATCGATATTCTCAATCCCGTTAATCTTAGCTAATTTTGAATATGTATTGTCATATGACTCAAATGGAATCTTTGGTTGCTTTTGTTTCCATGCTATGGCAAAATCACTCCTTTATCAGAATTATTGAATAACTATTTTGAATTTTTCAGGCAATGCAATATTCTCACTATTATTAATCCAATTCTTTGTTAACCACTTGTCTACCAATCCTGTCTGTTTGTTGATGATTTTGATATTTACTCTTTTCAAATCAATCCACTCCTCAGAAATTAGTTAGGTAGTATTTCAAAACCCTTGTGTTTACTGGCTTTTCCAAGTCACAATTCTAGGTAAAAGAGCAGTTTCATTTAAACTTTTTATTGATGTATTTGAAAGCAATCATCCACAATAGGAATGTGGTTGCGCCATACATTGCCGTCAATTCAAAAGCGTGTGAGGGATATGATTCAAGCACGGGTTTAGCAAGGCGATTCATTGCAATCAATCCAGCAAAAAGAGCATAACTAGCGATAATATTTTTCATATGTATGTTCTCCTTTAATAAAGTTTATAGTTTTCTGTTTCATGTCTGTATCCATATTTCTTAAATACATCCGATATAACATCTGCCGCTTGTAACCTTAACTCCAACAATTCGATTCCTGTCCCACACTCTATGTGATTATCTTTTCTTTTCTTGAGCTCTTCTATTTGTCGTTCGTATTTCTTAATTTTCTTATCCATTCCTTCATTAACCTGTTTCATTCTGAAGGTGTAGATGAGTGTATCTTTCGCACATAGATACAACTTTCTTGAAATACCTTTATCCTTCTGCATGTAATACTGAACAATCCATTTGTATGTAGCCTCTTTTGCTTTTTTCATATCTGTAAGTTTAGTGTTTACTTCGCTTGTTTCATTATTAAGTCGAGTTAACGTGTTGTCGAAGTCATCTTGTAGTTGCTTGGTTGTACGATAATTTCGTTGACCATAAAACTTTTCATACGGATCAAAATGTGCAAGTTGGACATCGTCCATCATTACGCAATACAGTGAGGATGATGAGGTAGTTTTGACACTTACATTCTGATCATCCATCTCTTCTTTGAAAAACTTATCTAACAGTGTTCCTATGTATTCCGTAAGCTCTTGTGAGTCCATCTTCCTTTGTCCTTCTTCGTAAACACTCATGATTTTGAATAGTGGATCTTTTCTGCTGATAGCTTCAGAAGCTTTATCAAAAAACAATTGCGGGTAATCGGCAGCCTGTTCAAGCAATACTCTTTGTTTACGAAGCTTGTCTTGTTCAACGTCTATTCGTACTAGAAAGTCTTTAAGGATCTTAGCCATACATCACCAACTTCCTCTGAAAGTATATTTTCTTTTAGATTTCAATTACACCAGCATTTGAAATGTGAAGTACTCTGATATATGTACCCTCACTATTTTGGCGGGTATTCCTATAGAGCTATTTTAGTTAAAAAACTCTTTCAATTCTCTGATGCCATCTTGAAGGTTGCGTAGATTGTCATAAACGTCATCTTCAATTAGTTCCTTGTCGGGAAGATTTTCAAACACTTCATTCCAACTGATAATTTGCAACTCATGCAATGCCTTACCCATCTCTGTAATAGTTTCTTTTGCTTCTCGAATGTTCATATGTATTTCTCCTTTTAATTTGTTATAGTACTTCAGGAACCAAAGTGTAAAATGTATCGAAATTATCTATCTTGGCATAGTCAACAAATCCATCTGGGAAAAGAAGTTTATATCTTGGAACAGTGTGAGATCTGGTTGACACATCAATATTAACTACACCTGAAATTGTTGGACTTCCTCCATGTGTACGATGCAACTCCTTCAATGACCAAAGCGCATTGTTAACCTCGTAACCATATTTCTCAGCAATATCTGACCCCATTAATGGCTCTCTGGGAACTGCTCTAACAATACCTTCATTCATCCTTGTTACTCCCCTTTTTAAGTTGTCTTATTTCTACTTTCTCAATATAAAATTCTTCCCTGCAACTATCATTCTGAATTTCTTCAATTTTAACCACGTTCTCTTTAAGTGCTTGTGCATATGATAACGCTTTGTTGATGTTGTCTGTACCCAGCATAATACTTTGTGTTGATCCCTTATGAAGGTAACTAGCTTTAAACTGTTTCACTTGCACTCTTCTTTCTCTAAGAAACTCTTCTTTTACAGGAACGGGGTAACAAGCAAAGTCACTTTATTCACTTGTCACTCCCATCTCCCCGAATGATTATTTATCTAATTGACCAAGCATTGCTTGTAGCTCTTCAACGGACTTGTTCTCCAATTCTTGATTTTGTTTGGTGAACAAGATTTCTTGGATCTTCTGTTTTTGTTCTTTTTGAGCTTTTGCCTTAAATTGCGCTTCTTTCTCTGCAAGTTTAGTTGAAACAATATGCTTTACTAGTTCAATTTTTACATCAAGCTCTTTATCCTCTTTTGTTTTAGAATTCAATAGGCTTTCTTCTTTTACTTGTTTCAGTTGAGAATTAAGTGTTTTGAAAATTGAATCTAAGTTTTCAACACTCAAATCCCACAGATCCTCTGTGCTCATCAAGCCTTTAAACTGGAATCGAATCTTAGTTTTTGTTGCAATTTCAAAAATGTTTTCTGTTGTCATAGTTAATCTCTCCTTAATATTGGTTATTAAAATTTCACTTTAAGAATTCTCTCAGTTTGTCCCTTTACTTTAACCAGTAGATCATTTCGTCTAGTCGAACTGAATCCAATCCCCGACAACTGATCATCCACAGATTTAATAGATAGTTTACTTCCTAGTGCCTCAAGAACTCTTCTGTGCTGCATCAATTCCTCTACCAAGAATTCATTATAAAATCCAGATGGTGATTCTGTATTGGTACAGTCCTTTAGGAAAAACATATAATGCTTATGCCCAATTCCTTGTTGTTGATTCCAGTAGTTAGGCGAATATGAGACAACACTTACTGGAACAAATTGATTAGTCTTTACTCCCCATACATCCTTAGATGATGCACTTGAAGGCAATTTTTCCTTAAGAGTAAACCCTTTGTCTCGACTAAAATTCACTTCTGCTACTTCAACTTTCTCACCATTTCTCAATTCTTGGCTGTAGTCGAAGGAATAAATTTGTCCATCAAATTCAATCTCTGCTTTGAAACCTGTCTTCCCTCCGCGATGTGAAAAGTTATGAACTAAGAATTTATATGTTCCTTCTTGCATTCTGTCTTTGTTTGTCCAAGTAATATTCTCAACTGCTGGAATTCCCCTATGCGGATTAATAATATCCACATCTAGTTGGCCCGTAGTGTATCTGTTAGTCTTTGAGCCGTAGTAAAGTAGATTCCCATCAGGCTCATAACAGTGAGCGTCTAGATCGTTTTCATCATAGTGTCCATCATTCCATTGAATAGAAAATCTGAGTACGCCTTCTACATTGCCACCTGCTGATTTTACTCGTTCCTTCATTGCGCTATCAGCAATATTGCCAGAATAGGCCCAACTAAAAGCATTGTCCCATTTAAACATTGACTCTGCGCTGCTGTCTTCGGGAGCAATAAGTGACACCATATTTCCAGAATGCTTATTTTCCAGAAACACTTCCATCTCCCTAGCTGTGGGAAGGATATGCTCGATAAAACTATCAATGGAAATTTCCTCGACTCGTGAAAAGCTCTTGGGATTAGTACCAATATCTTTTGACATCTTATCGAAAACATTGGCAGCACCCTGAATGCGATTCGCTGAGTCTTTGTTAGAGAAAAGGATGTTGTTCACTGTAATATCATCTAAAGTTGCGTGTCTGCGACCCAATGAATTTAAGTACCCAAGCTGTTCAATGGTTTTGCGAGCATCATCAAGCATTCTTTGAGTGAAAATTGGCTTGCTCCGCTTGTAGTTTTGAGGTGCTACAATCACTTCATATTTCTTTACAGCCGTGTCCAAATCCAAGCCTTCACTAACATTGATAAGTAGAGTGCCAATACTGTGGTTCCTGATGCGCCCGATTGCACCACCAACTTTAACGGATTGTTCCCATACATAGTTATTTTTTTCCTGAATGGAGCTTAGTAAGTCATATGCATTTTTGTGCTTTAGGAATTCAGTTAGTACTCCTTTCCACTCTTCGCCCTTATACAAGGAATTCTGAGAAATGAGGTCTAAAACTGTAAGTAAACTGTCTGCACTGATTTCTTCAAGTGATCGTTTAAATACATTGCGTGTATCTCTGTATACTCCTTTTGTTTCTGCTTCTGATTTACTGCTTTGGTCAAAGAATCCTTCTGGCAACTCCATGTATAGGTGATCCCATTCAATGATCTTTGTATTTGTTTTTTCAAAATTCTTATCTGTGCCGATTTTCTTAAACTTGGTTACATATACATCAGAAACATCATGAGACCTAATGAAGGTTGAAAGTGCGTTAAGTACTGGTTGGAACTTTGTTTCGTTGGTCTCAAAATCCCAAATAGTAGTGACCTGATTGTCTTTAATAAACACTGCGTTTCCAATATTTTTGATAAACTGTCTACAGCAACTACAATCGTATTCTCTTCGTTCACGGAAAATCTCATTTGTTCCTTTTGGGAAACTGTCAAGATATAGATTCCAGAGTTCGTCTTTGTCCACATCCACCTCAAACAATTTGGTGGCATCTTGAGACAGTTTGTTGAAATTTTGCTGAAGCAGCACCTTTAGCTCTTTGGTTTGCATATATGTAAAACTCCTTTTGTAAGTTTTTAATTTCTATGTAACTATTTGTTTTGTTTATGAAATTCAAATTTCAAATAGAATCTATGTAAGTTAGATCACTGTAATTTCTACGATGTTTGCAATGTCTAAATAGTGAGGTAAGTCTCTCAATTCCAACGTCCATCTAATAGCATCCCTTTTATCATCTGTATTCTTCCAATCCCTACTGAAAGTTCTATCCTTAGAGTCTTTGATTGTTACAGTGATTTCGTCCTTCATATTTTCCCCCTCCTTACTGCTCCTCTTTAAGCTTTATTCTTCTACCTCGTATCCATTGACTAGAATCTTCGCAAATTCCAAAGGTGGGATATGATTAAGTGTTGAAAACTCATCATTAAAGGTATTTCGGATTTTCTTGCCATTGCCAGAGAAACTTTGGCAGTGACCGATAAGATTGAATTGTTTAGACCATTCATCCCATTGTAGTTTATTGAGTGCAACAGCTACCTCAGAACTAACTTTTACCTTCATATACTCGCTCCTTGTATCAATCATATAAGACAAATGCTTCGGAAAGGTCGTGGTTTAACTCACGCCAGTCTGTGTATGTTTTATGATTTCCATCTTCAAATGTAATCTTAATTCTCTTGTCTGGAACATATTCTAAAGTAAGTCCGTACTCCTCAATAATCTCTCTACACTCTTTTTCATCCTTGGTAGTTTCATTCTGATCAATGATCTCATACTTCTTTCTTTTTCTTTTTTCGAGTGTCCCCAAAATAGCCATTGCCATGGACAGTCCATCTTCATACCCCTTGGCCCCATAGAACCTTGGTGTTCCAAAGGGTTCATTCTTGAGAATTGCCTTTGCTTCATCCATCTCTTTAAAAACTAAGTCTGCCCAGTCATCCAATAATCTATCGTAATCTAGGTTTTTCACATACTCACCTCTTAGGGCCATATTCCACAATGTTAAACTCTCTCTTCACTTTCTCTGTCATGGACTCTCGCTTACTATTACTCAGTTCAAACCAATCACGGTTATATGACAACTTTGCCTCATCGTGTGCTTCCTTGGTGACTACTCCATTAGCAGCTCCTTTGGATGTGTAAACGAGTTTCCTGCCTTGTGTTTCATATGGCTGACCATTTCGATAAATCACATATACCGTTTCATCCTTAATTTGTAACGACATCTTTTGGTCTCCATTCTGGGTGAGTTTGATAAAATCGCTCAACGATGTCCACTAAAGCCTCTTTCAGTCCTAAACGTCTCATACTCTCAATCTTTTGAACATCGTCATATGCACTACAGAAGTACTCCCAGTTGTAATACAAATCAATTTCAAAATATGTTCCTCTATCTGGTTTTTCTGTTTGTTTACAATCATAAAACTGCTCAAGAATTTTAATCACATCTTCTTGATCCATTCCGTATGATTGTTCAATATCAGACACTTCAAATTGTATGTATGCTACTAGTGTATTGAATACATTTACTGAATATGGAGCTTCTACCCAGTATTCTCTGGGTTCATTATTGTGAGTGTGAGTGTGAGTCAGGCAATAAATATTAATCTTCTTCTGCGTCAGATTCTTTTTCTTAGTGACCAGTTGCACAATTTCTTCTCTCGTCTTGCTCATGCAATCATCATCTCCCATTGTTTATGAAATCCAACTTTCATATATGGTTATTTTATTATTTAACGATTTTGAAAAATTCCTTTTTGCAGCAAATCCAGAATGAAAAGTTTTCCCTTCCGTTGTCATCTACTATGTATGTTTCACTATCGACGCTTGCGTTATTTGCATATTTCTTAACTTTCATCTCGTAAAGCTTTTCAATGGTTACAGGCATTTCCCTAAGCTTGGCTAAAATTTTGACATGTGTTGCCTCCTCGCTGGAGTCTAGTTTCATAAAATCAGATTCGCTTATCTCAACATACATTTAACCATCCCTTTCGATCTGATAATTTCATTATAATCTTTTGTGTAATTATGTCAAGTGTTATTTTATTATTTAATGTTTAATGAAAACTATATTTTATCTGATTATTGCTCCATAAGAATGTCCATCATCTTATCAATAACATCATCACTTAAGCCATTTACATCTTTCCAATCATCAAAAAGCACTTTTAAAGGTGGACACTCCAGATCCCACCAAGATAGAAAACTCAATTCTTCAAGCTGCTTTACGGTAAACATTGAACACCCCTTATAATTAATTTCATTTGGAATATGTGCAAATACAATCATTTAAGAACGTATTGAATTGTTCTTTACCCTCATCAACAGGTGACATCTTGTCTGCAAATATATCTTTATTGTCATACACATAGTAGACTCGTCTACCCTTAATCTGCCTCAATTGATTTAAAACAAACTCTTCATCCTTACCTTTATCCCACATAAACACTAAATCAATATCAATTCCTAAATCTTTGAGAAGTTTAACCTGAACAGGAGACAGTCTATCTCCCTCAATGGATACAGAGTTTTTAATTCCCCATCCCCATAAGGTCATTGCTGTTTTCGCACCCTCAACAATGTACACTTTCTTCTTATCTTGAATATGAGCTCTAGATCTGTGTAAATTAAATAGTTCAATAGCTTTACTACAAGGGTAAATATACGAATATTTTTTATGGGCAAGTAATTCTTTATCTAGACCGACATATCTACCTTTAACGCCTATTAATTTCCCCATTGAGTTATGAATAGGTATACTCACTCTGTTCGTGGGTAAATGGTATCCAATACCAAACTCTCTTTGGGTATGAACATCTATTCCTTCACCAATCCAATCGTACCATCCATCTAAAATGAATTCATTTAAAACTCTGTCGTCTAGAACTGGATTGCTTGTCACTTCATAGATTTTAGGACGTTGCTTTTGTATATCCCTAAGCCACCAATTCCAATCGGTCTTCGGTTTTTCGTTAGGAAAGTTTGTTTCAGTGTGTTCATAACCTAGAGCGTTACATATGTAAGTTTTAATTTGATACAGTTTAGACCTGACTTCATCAAAGTTTTTACATTCATATAAGACAAATCCAACTAGAGCGTATATGTCTCCACTTATACCTTCTCCGACCAGTTCTGTATGAAGTGTCTCATTCAGGTAGATCTGTGCTCCCCGTGGATTTTTCGAACCCGGCAGTCTAGCTGTGACTAGATCGTCTCCGCTGCGCCCTGATTTAATCTTTATATCTAAACAGCCCAACTCGTCTAATAGCTGCCCAATTGTGCCTTCATCATATATTCGTTCTTTTAATAGTTTGAGTGAGTCAGACACACAACCTCCCCCTGTTAGTAGTTATGATCATCGTAAACCGTTGTGAATCCAACTTCATACCATGTATTGATTCCAAAGTAAGGTTTTAACACCAATACCTTTTGCCCAGTTTTGTTATCTGCTCCACGTCTATTCTTTCCATAGAATAGCAAGTAATATTGATGTCCCTTATCTCGTTTAAGAGGTTTATCTATGTAAGTTTGAGTAAAATCATCCCACTGATCTACTAATAACTCATGTTTACCACCTTCGTATTCATCATCCCACATAAACCTGCCCAAAATTAACACAGATGCTTCGTTCTTAATCTTCTTGGCATCTCCAAGTGCATATTCGTTCAGAAATCTCATTTTTAGTGCTGTATCTGCAAGTTGGACGTTGATCCACACGGCTAGGTTCAAACCGCCACCATTAGGACGTGCAAGTTTATATATCTCCTTCATGTCTTCCACAAAGCGTTCCCACCGAGCCATGCTTGCATCGCCTTCAGATGGCTTACCTGTATCTATGATGATCCGCTTAAGTCCTCTAGCTGCATAGTGTTTAACAAGTTTTTTCACATCGTCCATGATGTAATTTTCCATGAAGACAAAAGTAATTAACTTTTCATCCCCATCACACAGATCTTTTACCCATTTTACGGCCTTACGAAGTCTTTCTTTTTCATCATCACTAAATCCACCTTCATTTAGTTTTTGCCTATCCACATACTCCTTTGTTCCAACACCCATTGCTGTAACAATTAACGCCTTTTTAAACTCAGAGATCGACTGCTCATTTGCTATAACTAAAAGTTTTTCTTTGTGCTGAATACATGACATGATAACTTTGTTTACAGTAAGACTCGTCTTACCGCTACCACCGAAACCGCCGTACATGTAAACGTGACCATAATCCCATCCAGTAGTAATTTTAGTCATTCTCTTGCTCTCATAGAATGGCAATCCAACTGTAGGATTCTCATCCCAGTCTGCAATTTCTTCGTCTAAACCTTCTAGTAAGAAATGCTCATCATATTTGTTGTCACCGTCAATCCCTAGTTGAAGTATCTTGTCGTTCCAATATGTATGCAATTGCTCTTTAGTCATCTTTTTGTAGTTGTACTTACCTTCATCAGTAATGACTCTTTCTCCAAAGTATTCAATCAGTTTATTGATAAGATTGTACTTTTTCACTTCACCATAGTAAGCATCTAAATTATCTTCTTTGTCTCTTACCTCCGAAGATAGTTCATTTATGGTTTCAAATCCACCATATTTTTCATATGTCGTAGAAGTGTTTGTTTCAGCAACTACTTGTGAGACCGATATGTCGTCAAAGACCTTGATTCCTTTTTCAGAAAGCTTTCTTCCCAATGTGAAAAAGAATCCGTAGGCTGTGTTCATAAATGATTTATAGTTCAACTTTTCTTCTGAATAAAAATTATAATTATCAGGATTTCTCCAGAACAACCCAGTTAAGTACCCTTCGGCTGCAACGATTTCTCTACTTAATTTTTCTTTGATGCTTGACACTTAATCCCCCCTATAAGAAATCTGAAATATCATTACTGTTTGTCTTTTTAGGAGTGTAAGATATCTCTTCAATAATCGTAACTTCTTTGTTTAGCTTTTGCTCTTGAACTTGTCTTTCTCTATTTCTACGTCTAACAAATGCTTCGTTTAATTTACCAATCATTATGCTTATACAGTAATTTATTGATTTAACATCATTTGAACCGTCTAGTTTGTTCTTTAAGCTATTTTTAATCGTAAGTTCTGATAGGGCATAGGCATCTAACATAAGTGAGAAATCTGGGCCAGTTCTCCACTTTCTAATTCTTTCTCCATTTTTAGTTTCGAATCCAGCCCTCAAATCTTTAAGCCTAGTAATATTTGATTTCGGGATTACAGTTAAATCATGAAGTTTTTCTATGTATTTGCATAATACATCCCAATTTTCATTTTCAATTTTGGTTTCTTCTACTTTCTTTTGAAACAAAGTAGCACATTTCTTATGAACTTTATTTTTCTTACTGTATGTTTCACCCTTCTTGCGTATTTTTTTACCATCAGAATCAAATTTATCTTTTGCATATTTATGTTGTGTTTCCACTATAGTCATACTATCATCTAACATTGAGAATTCATTGCAATATCTGCACTTAACTGGTCTAGCCAGTTTAATCACCTCCTTAGAATACAAAACTTTCGAACTCAGGTAATCTTAGTAAGTTGTTTTTGGTGTGTCCTCTATGCTTGACTACACACTTAATGACAGGATCGATATAGACAGTATCCTCGGTTTCTCTTTTCTTGAGTTGCTGAAACACTCTATATCCCGCTTTTCTCTCGTTTGTACCGACAGCTAAACTCATTATTCCTACTATTCGCTTACCATCAGACAAAAGCCACCCGAATTCATTTTTCTTGTATCCAGCAATGTAGTATTCGCCTATCTCATACGCAATCACCTTCAACCATGTATTTGATCGCTTATCGATCTCATATTTAGAAGTAGCTTCCTTCAGAACAACACCTTCAAGTTTTTGCTGCTTGGCGAGATTGAAGTACTCAATTCCGTTTCCTCTTATATATATCGATTTAGCATAGTAATCATTGTCTACGAATGCATTGGACAGTATTTCTTTACGTTCTATAAGAGGTTTTGAAATCACACTTTTACCTTCAAAGTTGATTATATCGAAAGCACAGAATGTAACCCTATGCTTACTCTTCTTTGACATGAACCGTTCCATGACAAATTCAAAGTTCGGCTTACCATCTGAATCAGTAACGATCAGTTCTCCATCAAGCGTTGTTCCTTTTTGAATTGGTATGTTTTCAACCAAATCAGGAAACTTGGCAGTAACATCATTGTTATGTCTTGTGTAGACTTTTACCTTATCCCTGTAATCGATGATAAGGCGTATGCCATCGAGCTTAAGCTCTGTTAAGTGCAAATCACTATCGAATGGCAAGTTATTTGGTGCTTTGTATAGTAACATTGGAGAAGTAAACATATTAATCACCCATTTAAGTATATCAAACGGGATTATGCAGTTTCATCGGTAATATATGTATTGTTTTATATACTACACTTACTCAATTTTCTCCATAACTTCTGAATCCTTATTTTCTTTATCTTTATTATTATAGTGTTTTAATATATCGTCTACTGTTTTAAACTCTACTTCCACTTACAATCAATCCTATCCGCATTTATTCATTTTCTTCCCATTCATTTATTTCTACAAATCGCTTTGTTCCTTCATCAGTGTGTCCAAAGAACATATCTACGGGTCTTGCCCATACTTGATTGCTCTCATCTTTGTAAACAACTAGGCCCTCTAGCTTCTCAGTGTGGGTTGCAAAACACACAAACTGATAAGTTCCACCTTTATAATGCTTAAATCTTTGACCTTTAGCTACATCATAAATCACTTACTCCTCACCTCCCTTATACTCATTCATTCTCCGTATATCTCTCATTTCCTAATCCAATATTCTGATGAAACTGTACTTTTACCTAGATTTTCTTTTAGATCTCTTACCAAATACTTTCTCAGCACACTTCATGCTGCACAGTGGTGGTTCAAGTGGTAGCCCCATACATCCACAAGGGTATTCAATTCCATAATAGTTCCCCATGCAGCAGTATTCAGGCTTGAACCCGTATACGTTCTTTTTCTGACATACATAGCACCGTTCAACTTGCTTATTCCTTAGTAAACCTTTACGTTTCAATCTAATTGCATTATTGCTTGGTTTGATGAACTCTTTCATCATGACCATCTTACGATTTTTATCATGTTGCCAACCATATTTTCCAGTGCCACTACAGTCTGGACAGTCATATCCTGTATCCCAAGTGCTTGCTCGTTCAATCCCACCACCGTTACACCATTTGCAGTCTGGAAGGATTGAGAGGAGATAATCTTCTGACTCCTTGAAAAGTTCCCACTGTGTATGCCAGTACTTCTTTAATTCTTTTTTTGTTTTGCGCGATATCAATTGGATATCCGCATTATTACGTTCATAGTAGTTCTGGTGTCTATCTATGTATAAGGTATTGTTGATAAATATCCCTCCTTTAAATTTATAATATCATATGTATATTTATTGTTCAAGTATTATTTTATTATTATTAAATGATCTCTAATTCCATATCCATTGCCAACGCTAACTTAATCAAAACTTCGATGCTAGGAACACTATCGTCCTCAGTTAAATCAACAATACTTCTCTCACTAACTTGAGCTTTCAGAGCAAGATCTGCATTACTGATTCCCGCCTCTTCCTGCTTTCCTAGTATAGCTACGGTTAGTTTGGCAGACAGTGAGATCATCTTTTTTCTAACTTCCGAAGTATAGTTTAGCGATTTTTTAATCTCGGCCCATCCTTTGTGATTGTTAATTTTCATTCTTCATCCTCATTTCTATATGATATCAACCTTTTATGTACTTCTCTCTGCTTAAGTTGACTCTCGTCTAGCTTTATTAAATTTTTCTCTAAATCGATCTAATACCCAGTCTTTTTCGTAATGGTTTGTATCTGCCACATCATCACAAATTTGAAAAACCTCTTCAATCAGTTCATCAATTCGTCTCATCGCTTGTTTGTACAATTCTCTTTCATCTGACAAAAACTTTCCCTCCTTTCTACTGGTCTACCACCTATAAGCCACCGTCATTTCATGACCTAAGCTCATCAGTTCATTACTTATGTGTAATGCAAATTCTTCTGCTATTTTACCAGACATACCATAAGATCCACTTAACCATAGGACATTATCATCTTTAAGTGTTATATCGACCATTGTTGCCCATCCCCATGGTTGCTTAGTGTTACCTAATGGAAACGAAAGATTTGCAGGTAAATTGCTAACCAAAGTATCAACCTGCTCTTCCGATATCTTTTTATTTGATATTAAATCGATGCTCCAACCCATCTAAAATTCCTCCTTCTCTGTGAAAGTAAACTTTCATTCAGAATTTCTTAACTTTACAAATAGTGATTCAATTTTGTCAACAAGTGAATAGTGACCCTCAATATCCTCTTCGCCACTCTCATTGAAAGTTAACACTCCACCAGATTCCATTTTATCTTTATAAATAAAATACACTATTTCTGCCGCCTCTTTATCTTGTTTACTTAAATAAATTTGTGGCATTATACTTCGCCTCATTTCCTAATTGCAATTTTTAAAATCTTCTAGAATCCCTCTCATCAACAATCAACTCTGAAACACTAATCAAATCAATACTTTTACACATTTGTTCCCTTGTTAAAGGCTTAACCTGATTATCTTTCTCGCTGTTTTCCTTGAACCTATCTCGTACTTTATTTTTATAGACTTTGAAGTGATCCAAGTTGCCCATCTATGCTCCCCCCTTCTAAATTGTTTTCAGATGATTTTTAACCAACGTACGCAATAACTCTTTTAACTGATGATCTGTTTCTTTATCAAAAGGAACATCATAGTACTTCTGTTCTAAATCAAGAGCAACTTCTTCATTAAACTTAGCCATCTCTCTGAATTCGTCAAGAGAATACTTACCATGTTTAATATCCATCATGCTTTCTCTACCTATGCCACAGTATGTAAT
The DNA here is from genome assembly GCF_014842675.1 of Paenibacillus sp. CFBP 13594. Taxonomy (NCBI): domain Bacteria; kingdom Bacillati; phylum Bacillota; class Bacilli; order Caryophanales; family Paenibacillaceae; genus Paenibacillus; species Paenibacillus sp. CFBP 13594. The sequence continues at coordinate 5,497 of NZ_JACYVQ010000001.1, read as the reverse complement.
CGCACTCTTGAAATCTTTAAAGTCAGAAACATAAAATTTGGCTAGGAATGACAGAAAGTGTAGCGACATCATGGCTTTCTTCGTATTATATCCGTACCTATCAATCAAAACTTTCTGTGACTCAGAATTAGGAGTAGTAAGGTCTTTCATTTGCCCTCTATACATACCGAAGCTACTATTGAAAAGGCTTCTTAAATTGATCGTACTTATTTTATCCCTCATTGCAAGAAGTTGCTCAATTTCAGGATATCTATATGTATCAACCTCAACTGAATAAAGCAATTCTAGAAAAGTTAAATTCGAATTGGTTAGCAGCTTTTCTAATTTTCTCACATCATGAATTTCAATATCCTCTACTTCTGAAGTCTGAAAATTCTTATATAGCGATCCTGTGTACAGATCATTGAAATTCGGTAACACAAAGAATTTAACATCTCTATCAGAAGTGTCATCATTCAAGTTTCTATTGATACTTCCCGATACGGCTTTAAATACGGCCTCACGATTGTGTATTTTCATCTATTTGCTCACCCCTTTCTACTAAGAAAGAATTTATTTGAATATTCGCTTCTGCCCTTTTCCACTTTACCCTCATAGTTGGCCGATATATTAAATTGCTTATTAAACGCTTTACGCCTCTTTTAGCTCCATCTAGTGATCTGTACCAAAGATGTAAATGTCCATATTTACTACTATAGTGCGGATCGATCTGAGACAGTGTTATTGCTCTGTATTTTAAAGTCTTCTTTGGATTATTGAAATAGTCACCTATATATTCTCCCGGAATAAGATCAACGTTGATTACGTACTCAGTTGATTGTTTTTCAATCCCATCTTCTAGCCATGAATACAAATTCTTTGTTATCGCACACACAAAAATACACTCAACCCAAGTCGGTTCTTTATTGATCCATTGTAATCTCTCACCCATTATATCTGCTTTCCATTTACTGTAGCTATGATCAGCGTCAAGTACAGGCTTGGATTGCTCTTCATCTCTCAGGTATATTGCTGCTTGTTCATTAATATATTGGATTTCTTCGTCGGTAAGTATGATATCTATATCTATATGTTTGTTCATACTTCACCTCCAGATTCATGTAAAAGAAAGATTTTATTTCGATTCATCATAAATTAAAATACCTTCTGTGAGTTGCTCTACACTTGTTCCTAGGACATGAGCGATTTGTATTAATCGATCAATACTGGCTTTTATCTCTGCTTTCTCGTACCTGTGGACTGTTTTCTTCGTAACTCCCAGTTCTTCGGCTAAAGACTGTAAAGTGTGATTCTTTGCCTTTCGAGCCTCTTCAATGTTCCTACCAACCAGCATATAGAATCGCTGCGAATCAAAGCTGTTTGCCATACATGACCCACCCTCTGTATCTCAATGAAAGGAAAATTTGATTAAGAATTCATTAACCACTCGAATTGTGGCCTTAAATATTCTCTATAATTAAACCTATCGAAAAACATCAATTGCTCATGAGGAAGAAGTTCATTGCTAACCATATGCTTTATAAGATATGTCTTGTATCGCGCTTTGAAATCATCAAATTCTAATCCTGACCAAATCGCGGCAATTCTTAAGAACCTGCTAATACTCTTTTTATCATCGAATGGCAAGCCAATATACACCACGCGAGTTCTGTCTCTACGAATATAATAACAATTAAGATATGGATCAAACTGCTTAAACAGTTTACTGCTTTGAGTCTGTTTTCTCATAAAATTATATGTACCTAGGTTGTACAGGTTGGGCAATTCGAAATCGAATACCTCTGATCCGATTCTCTGTATTGCCCTTGAGATTGGTGTTAGATTTGTTCCATAGTCATTCGCTTTAAGCGCCAATTCTTCTCCAAATGCACAGTTAGATAATAAAAACAGTGCATAGGAACATTCTTGTATATTTTTCATTGGTTGTCCTCTTTATAATTCTTGGGTTTAACATTCGCAAAATATATTATCAGGATCAAATAAAATCCTGAGTATGAGTATGCAAGTCCAGCCCCTTCTTTCCATGGGCTCATTTCATAAATAACAAACAGTGGACACAAAAATAGTGGAAACATCAGCCCAACTACAATAGCTCTAATGATATTACTGTCCCTGTCTAAACGCAGTAGTCTATCTAATGTTACTACTGATACTATAAATAGCAATATTAGGAACCATGTCATACTTATTCACCCCACTTTCCGTAAAATGTACGTTTCATGAGCCTTGTTCAATCCTTTTCTTTGGGCGGTGTAGAGTTGGGAAGGTATCCTAAAAATGAACTGCTTATATCTAAATCAATTTCATCCTCTCCAAATCCAAGTTCAAGTCTTACCATGTTTCTTAGTTCCCTAATAATGTCAAAGGTGGCATCCCCTTTAAAACCCCATGCTAGTTTGAACTTATCTAGAACCTCTTTATTTTCCACCACCACAGCCAAGTTGTTATAACACTCTCTTACCTCTTTCATTGAAAACGGGGTCTTTTCTGTTTGATTATTTTCAGATTTGTGTGATAGTATTGCATCCGTAAGATTCAATGCATCGAGTAAAGCCTTGCGCTTCATCTCTAATCTCATCTTATTTCCTTCCAATTTCTTATTCCATATGAAGGTTAGTATCCCACCAACAACTAGAGCTAGCGCTGCTATGAAGGCTGCTATAACTCGTTTATCTAAAAGTTTTGTTACTAAAGTATCCATATTCTAAACTCCTCATAAAATATTTGTTTGATTAAAACATTTACTTATCATCCCATTGAATTAAATCTTTTGGAATCAAATAAATATCTCCATTTGTTGTTTCACATAATGAATATCCATTTTCATAATCATAGATAACTGTTAGCTTAATGTAACTTGGAAGGGTTTCATATTTACTTTTTAAAAATCCGTGCCTGTTTACGCATTTATCTAGTTCAAGATATTTTCCAGTCTTCAAAAGGCTATCACGATAATCCATGAAAGGATCAAACAATTCAGTTGCCTCTTCCAATCCTAGTTTCGGCTCCAACTTAAAATAAAGTGTGTTTTCAAGTTCATAAAACTTCATGATCATATCGAATGTTTCTTTGTTCAATCCCATCATTCCCCTTCTCTAAGAAAGTCATATTTTATTTAGACCCTGCTTTAATATAGATTGTTCCCATGTAATCAGAATATCTGCTATCCATGCAGTTTAAATCACAGAAGTATTCTGTTAAGTAATGACTATAAGGAACCTCTTTATTTGCATTGATTTTCTGTTCACAAAACCCACATTTCATTAAGATTTAAATCTTAATTCTTTCAATCGCTTCCAAACTAGCCTTCAATTCCTTTAGCCACTCTTCTTTTATTCCTCTTCCCATCTCCACTAACGCTTTTCTATTTTTACAAAAATAATAGTACTGATTGTAACGATAAGGCTCGTCTGTGATATTGAGATTTGCATTCTGAAAAACCTTCTTCAAACCTTTAACTTCAATAATTGATTTTTCTTTGTCATGATAGAGTTGGTACAAATTTATTTCTCCTTTCTAAGTAAAAGATTCGTTTTACTGTCTCATTTCATATACATAGACCCAGATTGGATAGTCGCGTCCAAGTCCATGAATACTAATTCTACTTCTATTTAAGATATTGTCATTGTAAAGCGTTGACAACATCTTACCAAGTTCCTTACATCCATTTGCTCCGAATGGTTGAATTACATGATTAGGATTAAATTCATTTATGTATGCATCTACAAATTCAACATCCAAGATGTTAACTGGGCCATTTTTATTAATGTAATCCTTAATCCATTCTTCTTTAACAATCGTTTCTTTCTTTTTCAAATTATCACCTCTTTATGAAACTACTCTTTTACTTAAACTTATCTGTACCTTGAATCACAGAAGGCTTGGTGGATAGCAATTGGTTCCTCTTTGTTGTAGTCCTTGATTTCTTCAGATTCTTTACCTAGGATTATGGGTCTTGTAATAACAGCGTCTCCCACTACTTTTTTTAATACTTTGATGTCATTCATTTTTAATTTTCCCCTTTCTCCGTGAAAGACTAATTTTACAATCTCTTACCATTATAATCCTTTGACTATCCTGTTGAAAACCATATCCTATGTACAAAAGAATGAATCTATATTTTATTTATAATGTTATTTTATTATTTTTACTCTTAAAAGTCAAGGAACAATTCACTTCACATTTCAGTTAAATCTATCCTCATGTAGTCGGCTAACATCACCAATACATCTGTTCTAACCCTACTCATTAGTGGGCTCATCTTATGTTGATAGCCCCGAATTGAATAGGAGATAGTCAAATTTTCTTTGGTTCTTTTCTGTTCGATTATTTTAATGTCTCTATTTCTCAATTGTTTCTTCAATTCATATATGTCAGCGGTTACCCTGTCTTGAAGGGCACTTAAATAGAACTTCAGCTCTTTTTTTAATATAACGCTGCTCTCATCGATTCTCTTCTTGTCCTCCTCTATTACATCTAACAATAGAGGCATCTCAGCATATTTTTTCACTAGTTCCAACTCTTCAGCACTTTGCTTCATTATTCTAACCCTCCTCCTGATAATCGCACCGCAACTAAACTTTTTATGTCAATCCATTCGTGTCCATCTTCCCATTCTACTCTAATCTTCTTTCCTAACTCATTAACCTTCGAGACAATCCCACTCACAACCCGTTTGGAATTTAGCTCAAACACCTCAAAATTCGCTTCTTCAGTATATCTGTATGATATGCCTATGTTCTGGTATATTGCTTCCCATTCGTCCTCGTGTAGCAAAGGTTTAATCTCATCATTATCTCTGGAACGATGTTCAATGATTCTTTCTTTATGTTGTGGCAGCATCATACGACTTGATTCCCAAAGCCCATTTGCCTCAAGTTTTTTACTCATTTATAATGCCCTCCAATTTTATTTGATCTGTCTATGGCCTGACCAGCAGATGTAATTGAACTTGCCCGTAATATTGCAATATCACCAAAGCGATCCTTGATGTCATCCATTACTTTGTCCACTGCTCTCTTCTGTTCCTGATCTTCGAACAATGACAGTTGATAAGTCTCAGCATTAGAAAGATTGGATAATGATATCCCAACTCGTCTCACGGGTTGACCGTCCCAATGTTGTCGAAATATCTGTTTAGCTGTTTTACACACATCTACAGTAATATTAGTGGGATCTTGCAATTTAACCTGTCTACTGAATCCAGTTGGACGATCAAAGTCAGCACCGGATAGGCTCATAGTGACTACACTACCCATCAATCCCTTTTTCCGAGCACGTCTGCAAACTTCAGTACAAATATCTTGGATGACTACGTCAATTTCCCACTGTTCTGTATAGTCTCTAGGTAGCGTCATCCCGTTTCCAATATCCTTTTGCACACTATGGGTATTAATTGTTACTGGAGAGTCATCCAGTCCATTTGCTACCCTCCAAATAACCTCTCCGTTTACGCCCCATTTGCTTCTTAGTTTTGATAGGGGTGTATTTGCAAGCT